>NZ_CP018863.1:2400000-3600000 GCF_002849715.1 Arthrobacter crystallopoietes | reverse complement strand
TGGCGCTGGCGGTGCCGTTGGTGCTGGCGGCGCCGGTGCTGTTGCTGGGTTCGGTGCTCACAGCGTCCAGTCCCCGCTCTTGCCGCCGGATTTGGCCAGCACCTTGATATCGCCGATCACGGCGTGCTTGTCCACGGCCTTGATCATGTCGTACAGGCTCAGCGCCGCCACCGAGGCAGCGGTGAGCGCCTCCATTTCGACGCCGGTAACTCCGCGGGTGCGAACGGTCGCCTCGATCCGCACCTCGCTGGTGCCGGGGAAGAAGTCCACGGTGACCTTGCTGATGGGCAGCGGGTGGCACAGCGGAATCAGCGACGGCGTCTGCTTGGCGGCCATGATGCCGGCCACGCGGCTGACCGCCAGGGCGTCCCCCTTGGGCAGGTCACCGGAGGCCAGCAGGGCGACAACGTCCGCCCGCGTGGTCAGGACGGCCTGGGCGGTGGCCTCACGGGTGGTTTCGGCCTTGGCGCTGACGTCCACCATGTGCGCCGTGCCGTCCTCGCGGACATGGGTCAACCGGTCCTGCTCGCTCATAACAGCCATACTTCCACGTTCTGCCCGGCCGGGACTTCCGTTACGCCGACGGGAAAATGCACCAGTGCGTTGGACGCTGCCAGGGCGTGCAGCAGATGCGAGCCGGGACCGCCGATCAAGGTGACGGAGCCGCCGTCGTAATGGCCGCGACGGATCTGGTGCTTGGCCGCGGGCGACTGGACGGCCTCGGCCAGCGGCACGTGCAGGATGGTGCGCGGCTCCGGGTCGCCCAGCACCTCGGTGAGCGCCGGACGGAGGAAAGTCTCGAAGGACACAAGCGAACTGACCGGGTTGCCCGGAAAGCCCAGGTAGGCGACGCCGCCCACCGTGCCGATGGCCTGGGGTCCGCCGGGCTGCATCGCCACCGGTCCGAACTCCACGTGATCGCGGGCGAGGGCCTGCTTGACCACCTCGAAGGCGCCCTTGCTGATGCCGCCCGAGGTCAGCAGCAGGTCCGGCTGGTGGCGGCCCAAATCCTCGTGCAGCCGGGCCAGGAAGTCCTCCGGGGAATCGGCCAGGATCCGGCTGCCGGCCACGTCCGCGCCGGCCTCGGCGAGCCCGGCCGCCAGCAAGGTGGTGTTGGCATCGAAAATCTGTCCGGGACCCAGGGTGCCGCCGGGTGCGATGACCTCGTCGCCGGTACTCAACAGCAGCACGCGCAGCCGCGGCCGCACCGCAACCTCCGCGACGCCGAGCGCCGCCAGCAGACCCAGCTGGGCCGGCTTGAGCCGAGTGCCGGCGGCGAGGGCAAGGGTGCCGGCGGCAATGTCGCTGCCCTCCACACGCACGAACTGGCCGGCCGGAACGCTGGCCGGCAGCCGCACAGTCAGCCCCGGGGCGGGCGTGCGGAAACCATCCGGGTCCGCCTGTTCAATCGGGACGACGGCGTCCGCTCCGGCCGGCAGCATGGCTCCGGTCATGATCGGCGCCGCGAAGCCTTTAGCCAGCGGCGGAGCCGGGTAGCCCGCGGCGATGGTTTCGGCCACCGCAAACTCGGGCCGGCCGCCAGCTGCCGCACTGTCCACCGCGTAGCCGTCCATCTGCGAGTTGGCGAAGGGCGGCAAGCTGACCGGGGCGGTGATGTCCCGGGCCAGGATCCGGTTCCGGGCCTCGAGCAGCCCGACCGTGTCATCCTGCCGGCCATTGCGTTGCACGGCGGCGCGGACGAGCTCGGTGACCGCTTTGCGGTGCTCAGCTACTGTAGCGGCCACGCCGGACTCCCTTCTTCTTCAGGAGCCATCCTAAGCGACGGTCACGCTCACCGTGTGCCAGCCGGTGGCCCCATCCGGCACTACCGGGGCGCTCTCGCCGGTCTGGACCATGCCCGCCGCATCGATGGCACGGACCTGGAGCCGGTGGCGGCCTGCCGGCGCGGTCCACCGGTACCGGTACTGCCGCCAGGTGTCCGCGGAGATGGGATCGCCCAGTTCGGCATCCTGCCAGGCACCGTCGTCGACGCGCAGCTGCACGGCGCTGATGCCGGTGTGCTGGGACCAGGCCACACCGCCGATGTCCACCTGGCCGGGGTCGAGCCGCGCACCGTTGCGAGGCGTGTCGATCCGCGAGCTCATCTTCACCGGTCCCCGGGCGCTCCAGCCCCGGGTGGTCCAGTATGCGGTCTCGTCCTCGAAGCGGGTGAGTTTCAGTTCGGTGACCCACTTGGTGGCGGAGACGTAGCCGAAAAGCCCGGGCACCACCAGCCGCACCGGGAAGCCGTGTTCGAGCGGCAGCGGTTCGCCGTTCATCCCGATGGCCAGCAGCGCATCCCGCTCGTCGGTCAGCACTTCCAGCGGTGTCGAAGCGGTCCAGCCGTCCACGCTGCGCGAGAGCACCATGTCCGCCCCGGCCTGCGGGCGGGCCCTGGCGAGCAAGTTCCGGACCGGCCAGCCCAGCCACTTCGCATTGCCGATCAGGTCTCCGCCCACCGGGTTGGAGACGCAGCACAGCGTGATGTACCGCTCCGTCAGCTCCTGTCCCGCCAGTTCATCAAAGTCCAGCTCCACTTCCTGCTCCACCATGCCGGTCACCCGCAGCCGCCACTGGTCCACATTGACCACGGGCACCGCCAGGGCAGTGTCGATCCGGTAGAAATCCGGATTCGGTGTCACGAGCGGCGTGAGGCCGGCTACCGGCAGCGTTGCGCCTGCCGGAATCGGTTCCGCAGGATCGGCCGGGGCGGGCAGCTTGAAGGCCTGGCGGAGGCGGGCTGCACCCTGCTGGGCACTGCGGATACTCGTAGCGACGACGGCGGTCAACGCCGCCGCTGCCGCGGTACCTCCCAGCCACAACAGGAACGTGCGCCGGGCCGGGTCCTGCGCCGGAACGGCCGGCCGTGCAGGAGCGGCGGCGGCTTGGACGCAGCGCCGGACCAGGACCTGCAGCATCGCCAGGGCCACTACCCCGGCGACCACCGGGGCGGCCAGCGCCAATTGTTCGGCCTGCGGGCTGGCCAGCACAGCCACGGTGCCCGCCGCCGCAAAGGCGAGGATGACAGCGCTGCCGGCGTACCGGCGTCGTACTTCGAGCACTCCGGCCAGGCCGCCGAGGGCCGCGATCACCAACGTCATGGCAACGAAGAACGCGGCCTTGTCCGCCGTCCCGAAGACCGCGATTGCTGCATCCTTCACCATCGGGGGCAGCACGTCGATGACGGCCGAGCCAACCGCGGTCAACGGCGAAACGGAAGGGCTCAGGAACGCCGCGGCCAGCTCGCCGGCGGCGGTTCCCAGCAAGGCAGCAGCGGCCCCGGCGGCCGCCGCCCACCAGTTCGGCGCTGACTGGTCCGGTGCAGGCTGGTCCGGCCCTGATTCAGCCTGCTCCCGGTGCGTGCCCGCCGGCCGGCCGGTTGACCATCGGTCCGGCGTCGCCCCTCGGTTCGGTGCCCCTGGGTTCCGTGTCATCGGGCCTCCAGCCTCGCGGGTTTCACCGGCGGTTGCGGCGGCCGGACGGGTCAAGCGCTCTTGGCCGGATAGATGCTGACCTCAGCCGCCTTGACGGCGAAGAACATGCTGCGGCCCGGGTAGATATCCAATTCCGCCGCCGCGGCAGCCGTCACCTCCGCGGCGAGCTGACCGGCCCTTACCTTTAAGTGTCCGGCGGCCGGCTCCAGATCGTCAACGGTCACGGGCAGCACATTGCGCGGGCTGCCGTGCGGCCGCTCAGCAAAGACGGATACGGCAGCGGGGCGGAAGGCGGCCACCGCCGGCTCCCCCGGTTCCAGCGGCTGGACTGCCGTCCCCGCCACCGGCGATCCTGCGGGAATACCGGGCTGGCCTTCGCCCGCGCACAGGCCGTCCACAGCCGCGGTGCCGCCTATGACATTCAGGCCGGCCAGTTCCGCGGTGAAGGCGCTGCGCGGATGCGCGATGAGCTGCTTCGGCGTGCCCTGCTCCACCACGCGGCCGTGTTCCAGGACCAGGACGCGGTCCGCCAGCAGGAGGGCATCGAGAATATCGTGGGTGACGACGACGGCGCGGCGGCCGGCGAGCACCCGCCGCAGCATGCGCCGGATCACCGGAGCCACGGTGGCGTCCAGCGCCGCGAGCGGTTCGTCCAGCAGCAGCAGATCCGGTTCCGCGGCCAAGGCCCGGGCGATCGCCACGCGCTGGGCCTGCCCCCCGGACAGCTCGGCCGGGCGGCGCGGAGCCAGGTGGGTGGCCTCGGCCTCCGCCAGCCAGTCCAGGGCACGTTTCCGGGCGGCGCGCCTCGGGACTCCCTGGCTCCGCGGGCCGAAGGCGACGTTCTCGAGTGCGCTCAGCTGAGGGAACAACAGCGCATCCTGGGACAGCAACGCCACGGACCGCCGGTGCGGCGGCAGGACGGTGCCCGGTCCGAACAACACGCGCCCGTCGAGCACCGCTTCACCATGATCCGGGCGGACCAGCCCCGCGATGATGGCCAGCACGCTGGATTTGCCGACCCCGTTCGCCCCCATCAGGGCCACGGTCTCGCCGTCGTTGACCTTGAAGCTGACATCCAGCTGCCGCTCGGCCAAGGCGGCCCGCAGGGTAAAACTCACCGCCGGGCCCCGTTCCGGAGGCCGGTGCGCCCATACGTCAACGCCACAATCACGACGGCGGCCGCGACCAGCAGCATCGAAAGGGCCACGGCGGCGTCCGGATCCGTTTCGCGCTGGAGGTAGATTTCGAGCGGCAGGGTCCGGGTCACGCCGGTCAGGCTGCCGGCAAACGTCAAGGTGGCACCGAACTCGCCCAGCGCCCGGGCGAAGCACAGCACAGTGCCGGACGCCAACGCGGGCAGCAGCAGCGGCAGCGTCACCCGCCGCAGCACCGTCGCCGGACGGGCGCCCAGGGTGGCGGCGGCCTGCTCGTAGCGGCTGCCCGCGCTGCGCAGCGACGCTTCAACGCTGAGCACCAGGAACGGCAGCGCAACGAAGCTCTGCGCGAGCACAACAGCGGTGGTGGAGAAGGCGATCTGGATCCCCCATAGCTCCAAGGTGCTGCCCAGCAGGCCCTGGCGGCCGAAGGTATACAGCAGTGCCATACCACCGACGACGGGCGGCAGTACCAGCGGCAGCAGCACCAGCGCCCGGAGCAGTTTGCGGCCCGGGAAGCTGGAGCGGGCCAGCACCAGTGCCAGCGGCGTGCCCAGCAGCAGGCACACCAGGGTGCTGGCGGTGGCGGTGCGCAGGCTCAGGCCCAAGGCGGCCAGTGCGCCGTCGCTCGTTATCAGCGGCCAGAAGCCGGACCAGTCAACCCGCAGCGCCATGGCCAGCAACGGCAGCAGCACCAGCACAGTTCCGGCCGCGGCGAAGACGAAGACCGCGGCCGGCAGCCCCGTAGTCGTCTGCCGGCCGGACTGCCGCCCAGCCGTGGGCAGTGGCGCGCCGAGGCCGGCTGTTTCGTCCTCCCCGGGGCGTGTACCGGATGGGCCCATGGTCATGGTGTGCCGAACCCAGCGTCCGTAAGCACGCGCTGCCCTGGTTCACCGGTCGCATACTCCACGAACTCCCGGGCGAGCTCCTCCCGCCCGGTTCCGGCGGCGCCGGCAGTCACCGCGATCGGATAGGTCACAGCGGCATCCGCGGCATGCGGCACGGGGATGGTCCGGACCTTGTCTCCGGCCCGCACGGCGTCGGTCCGGTACACAAAGCCGGCATCCGCCTCGCCCGCGGTCACTTTCCCGAGGACCGCCGTCACCGAATTTTCCTCGCTGACCGGCGTAAGGGTTACGCCGGCGGTTTCGGCCAGTTTCCGGGCCGCGGCACCGCAGGGCACCTGCGGGGCGCACAGCACCAGCTTTACGTCCGGCCGTTCCAGGTCAGCCAGCGTTTCGATGCCCGCGGGGTTGGCGGAGGGCACCACCAGGGCCGGCATGTTCGTGGCCAGATCCTGCACGGCGCCGGCCACTCCCCCGGCCTCCGCCACGCGCGCCAGGGTGGCTGCATCCGCCGACGCGAAGACATCGGCAGGCGCGCCCTCGATGATCTGGGTGGCCAAATCGGCCGATCCGGCAAAGTTCAGGCGCACCGTGCTGCCCGGGACTTCGGCCTCGAAGGATTCCGCCAGCGCCGTGAACGGTGCCGCCAGCGACGCGGCCGCATAGACCGTGATGGTTCCCTCCTCCGCGCCACCTCCACCGGCTGCGCCGTCCTGACCGGAGCCGCAGGCAGCCAGCCCCATGGTTCCCGCCAGCGCGAGCAATGCAGCGGCAAGCCGTCCGGGCCTTGCAGTCCTCTGATTGGCCCGCCGTATCGTCAGCCTCACGGCCGGCCCTTCACCGGCAGGGCGGCCGGTGTCTGCACGATCACGTTGGTTGCCTTCACGACTGCGGTGGCCACCGACCCTGGTTCCAGCCCCAGCTCGCGGACGGCCTCGGCACTCATCAGCGAGACGACCCGGTGCGGCCCGCACTGCAGCTCCACCTGCGCCATCACCGTGTCCATCACCACGGAGGTCACCAGCCCCACAAAACGGTTCCGGGCCGAGCTGCCGGCTGCGGACTGGTCCGGTGGCAGGGCAGCATGTTCTTTGGCCAGGGCGGCCAGCTCCGTCCCGGCGACCACGGTCCGCCCGGCGGCATCGCGCTGCCCGGTCAGTGTGCCGGCGTCGATCCACCGCCGGACTGTATCGTCGCTGACTCCGAGGAAGCGCGCTGCCTCTGCTACTCGTATTTGCGTCACGAATCCCAGCATAGTTCCGCATCTGCGGGTTGAACAGGTCCACCGCCGCTACCCGCTGTCCACATGGGGAGACGGGGCTCGGCAAGGCAGCCCGTGCTAACGTACCCTCGATACATGAGCGTTAATTTGGGGATGCCGCAGGTAGCATCCGGTGCCCGCGGCACCGCCGCCCTGCCAGCGCGGCCGCTGGAGGCCGGCCCCGGGCTGATTGATCGTTTCGGCCGCTCCGCGACGGACCTGCGCATCTCGCTGACGGATAAATGCAACCTGCGCTGCACCTACTGCATGCCCGCCGAGGGCCTCGACTGGCTGAACAAGGAGCAGGTCCTCACGGACACCGAAATCGTCCGGCTGGTAGACATCGCCGTCAACCACCTGGGTGTGCGCGAACTGCGCCTGACCGGCGGCGAGCCGCTTGTGCGCGCCGGACTGGCCGACATTATCGCCGGTGTCCGGAACAACCATCCCGACCTGCCGGTGTCGCTGACCACCAACGGCCTCGGACTGGACAAGAAGGCCCGGATCCTCAAGGATGCCGGCCTGACCCGCATCAACGTATCGATGGATTCGCTGCACCCGGAAACCTTCGCCCAGCTCACGCGCCGGCCCTTCCTGGACCGGGTGCTCAAGGGGATCGAAGAAGCACACCGGATGGGCCTCGGCCTGATCAAGATCAATGCGGTGCTGATGCGCGGCATCAACGACCAGGAAGCATCCGGCCTGCTGGAGTGGGCCGTCAGCCACGGCTACGAGCTGCGCTTCATCGAGCAGATGCCACTCGACGCGGACCACGGCTGGACCCGGCAGAACATGATTTCGGCCGCGGAGATCCATGCCCTGCTGGAACAGGACTTCGTCCTCACCGCGGATCCGCGGCGCCGCGACGGTGCCCCGGCGGAAAGGTGGGAAGTACGACGGCGCTCTGCCCCCGGCATCGTCGTCGGCACTGTCGGCATCATCGCCTCGGTCACCGAACCTTTCTGCGCGGACTGCCGCCGGACCCGGATCACGGCCGAAGGCAAGGTACGTTCCTGCCTGTTCTCGCACGACGAAACCGACCTGCGCGACCTGCTCCGCAGCGGCGCAGGGGACGAAGCCGTCGCCGATCGGTGGCGCGAAGCGATGTGGGCCAAACCCCGGGCACACGGGATGGACCATACCGGACTGGGCGCCGAGGACTTCGTCCAGCCGGACCGAACCATGAGCGCGATCGGCGGTTGAATTGTTGTTGTTGATCAGGTACTTCGGCGCGGCCCAGGCCGCGGCCGGGACCGAAGAGGAGAAAGTGGTCCTGCCCGAAGGCAGCACGCTCGGAGACGTCCTCGACGTGCTGATCCGGGAGCACCCGCACTCAGTCGCACAGTCCAAGGGTGCACCGGCACTGGACTCGGTGATCGCGCGCAGCAGTTTCCTGCGCAACGAGATCGCTTGCAAGGACCGTTCGTCAGTCCTCGAAGATCAGGACATTATCGACATCCTCCCGCCCTTCGCCGGCGGCTGATCCGCTGCATCGAACGGCCGGTTGCCTGGGCCGCGTGCCCTGCAGAATCTGCAGACTATGAAGGCCCCGTTTCCGGTTACCGGAAACGGGGCCTTCATCGTTACTGCAGGCGCGGCTAGGGCTGGCGCGTCCCGCCCTGCGGCACCTGACGCTCGCGGTGGTGCGAGGAGCCGACCACGTCGCCGGCCTTCCACTCACCCCAGCCGGGCTGGTCCCGCATGAAGGCCTCGATCTCGTCCTTGTTCGCCTTGAGCTCCGGATCGTGCTTGAGGTAGTGCCGGGTCTCGCGCACAATCAGGCCGGAGAGAATGAGTAGCCCGAGGAGGTTGGGCAGGGCCATCAGACCGTTCATCACATCGGAGAAGTTCCAGACCACCGCCAGCGGAACCGTGCAGCCTATGAAAACCACCAGGGAGAAGACTACCCGGTAGGGCGTCACGCCGCGGCGGCCGAACAACCGCTCAACGTTGCGTTCGCCGTAGTACGCCCAGCCAAGAATCGTCGAAAAGGCGAACAGGACCAGCCCAATGGTGACAATCCAGTGGCCCCACTCGCCGGGCAGGCCATGGCTGAACGCCTCGCCGGTCATCAGCGCTGCCGAATCGCCGCCGAGATCCCAGACGCCGGTGGTGATGATCACCAGCCCGGTGCAGGTAACCACGATGATCGTATCGATGAAGGTCTGCGTCATGGAGACCAGGCCTTGACGTACCGGGTGGGTAGTCTGCGCTGCGGCAGCGGCGATCGCAGCCGACCCCATGCCCGACTCATTGGAGAAGATGCCCCGGGCCACGCCCATCTGGATCACCAGCATGATGGCGGAACCGGTGAACCCGCCAACGGCAGCCGTGCCGGTGAAGGCATCGGTGAAGATCAGGGCCAGGGCGGCGGGAACGCCGTCGATGTTCGCAATCAGGATGTAGATGGCTCCGAGCACGTAGAACACGATCATGACCGGTACGAAGCCTGCCGTCACGCGGCCGATGGACTTGATTCCGCCCACCAGCACCAGCAGCGTCAGGATGGACAGCACGGCGCCGGTGACCCACAGCGGAATGTTCCAGCTGCTCTCAACGTTCGTCGCGATGGAGTTGCCCTGGGTCATGTTGCCGATACCGAAGGAGGCCAGGAACGCGAAGACCGCAAAGGAGAGGGCCAGAACCTTGCCGAAGCGGTTCTTGATCCCGCGCTCCAGGTAATACTGCGGGCCGCCGGACTTTTCGCCGGCGTCGTCGGTGGTGCGGAACCGGACGCCCAGGAAGGCCTCCGAGTACTTCGACGCCATGCCCAGCAGCGCGGTCACCCACATCCAGAACAGCGCGCCGGGCCCGCCGATACCAATCGCCGTGGCGACGCCGACAATGTTGCCTGTACCAACGGTTGCCGCCAGGGCCGTGGTCAGGGCCTGGAACTGCGAAATATCGCCCTCGGCCCCTGCGTCCTTGCGCGTGAACAGTCCGAGCCGGAGTGCCACGCCCAGTTTGAGGAACTGCATACCACCCAAGCGGATGGTCAGGTACAGACCGGTGCCCAGCAGCAGCGGTATGAGCAGAAATGGACCCCAGACAACCGAGCTAACGGCCGATAGAAACTCCGTTAAGTCTTCCAAAACATTCTCCAATTGCGGTGCGGTAGATGCATGTGACTGCAGTCACCCACAGCCGGGATCAGTCTAGTACCCCATGCAGCCCATTCACATTTCCCTGCCCGCAACAGGCCCGCTACACGGCGGGATGAACGTCACACAACGCCCACGAGCCCGCCTGCTTGTCCCGCCGGCGCCCCAAAAAAGCAGCGGCCGGGTGCCCGGTTATTTACCGGACACCCGGCCGCCGGGTGGAATTTGCGGAACCTCAGAGACCGAAGTCCGCCGGTGAATCAAACGGACCGACGACGGTTACCGTGCGCGGCGCGGCGGCCAGTTCGGCAGCCAGCGCCTGCACTTCCTCCGGCGTGACGGCGCGGATTCTCGCCAGCGTCTCGTCCGCGTCCAGGAACTCTCCCGAGACGAGTTCCGCCCGTCCGAGCCGCGACATCCGCGAGCCGCTGTCTTCCAGCGCCAGGACGATGCCGCCGGACAACTGGCCGACGGCCTTGCGCAGTTCTTCAGTGCTAATCCCGTCCGAGGCCAGCTTGTCCAGCTCGGCACCCAGCAGTTCGATAACCTGCTTGGTCTTCGCCGGAGAGCAGCCCGCATACATGCCGAAGTAGCCGGCGTCCGCGTAGGACCCCGCGAAGGAGTACGTGGCGTAGACCAGACCGCGCTTTTCCCTGACTTCCTGGAACAGCCGCGACGACATGCCGCCGCCAAGGACCGCGTTGAGGACGCTCATGACGAAGCGGCGCTCGTCGGTGGCGACCAGGGATTGGCAGCCCATGATGATGTTGGCCTGCTCGACCGGACGCCGGTGGACGTGGATACCGGCCACGGAAGTGATCTCCGCGCGCTCGGCGGAACGGCGCTGTACCGGAGCCGCTCCGGGCTTGAGCGCCCAGCCCGCGCCCTCCAGAGCCTCCATGACCAGCCGGCAGACGTCGTCGTGCTCCAATCCTCCCGCTGCGGTCACAACCAACTCGTCCGGGCGGTAGTACCGCTGGTAGTGGTCCCAGACAGCGGTGCGGGGCACGGCCATGATTGCCTCGGGAGTGCCGCCGATCGGGCGTCCCAGAGGGTGGCCCGCCAGGACGGCCTCGACGAACTTCTCGTGGCAGACGTCCGAGGGATCGTCATTGTCCATCGCCAGCTCTTCGAGGATGACGTCGCGTTCCTGCTCCAGTTCGCTGTGGTCGAGCACGGCGGAGGTGATCATGTCCGCGATGACGTCGATGGCCATCGGCAGATCGGAATCGAGCACGCGGGCGTAGTAGCAGGTGTTTTCCTTGGCCGTCGCGGCGTTGGATTCCCCGCCGACCTCGTCAAAGGCCGACGCGATGTCAAGCGCCGTGCGCCGCCTCGTTCCCTTGAACAGCAGGTGCTCCAGGAAGTGCGTCGAGCCGTGCTGGCCCTCCGCCTCGTCCCGGGAACCGACGCCGACCCAGAAGCCGATGGTTGCCGAACGCTGCCCGGGCATGGCTTCCGTCAGCACCCGGACGCCGCCGGGGAGCACGGAACGCCGCACCACAGAGCCACCCGGATCGCCATGGATCAACGTGGGATCGGACCCGCCGAGATCGGTGGCGTCCGTATGGCCTTCAGTGGCGGACAGCGGTAAATGGATACCTCGGGACATAGCGGAACTCCCCGCCGCAGAGCGTGACTCTGCAGCGGGGAGTTCGTTGCCAAATGCTTCAGGCATTTACTCTGCGGAACCTTCCGCCGGCTGCAGGGCGTCCTCGCCGGAAGCGCCCTCGGCAGCCTCTTCCTCGGCAACAACCGGAGACAGCGAGAGCTTTCCGCGGTCGTCGATCTTAGTGATCTCCACCTGGACCTTCTGGCCTACGGAGACAACCTCGTCGACATTGTCCACGCGCTTGCCGCCGGCCAGCTTGCGCAGCTCGGAGATGTGCAGCAGGCCGTCCTTGCCCGGTGTCAGGGACACGAAGGCGCCGAACGTGGTGGTCTTGACAACCGTACCCAGGTAACGCTCGCCGACCTCGGGAACCTGCGGGTTCGCGATGGCGTTGATGGCGGAACGGGCTGCCTCGGCGGAGCCGCCATCGGTGGCGCCGATCAGCACGGTGCCGTCATCTTCGATGGAGATGTCGGCGCCGGTGTCCTCCTGGATCTGGTTGATCATCTTGCCCTTCGGGCCAATGACCTCGCCGATCTTGTCCACGGGGATCTTGACGGAGATGATCCGCGGCGCGAACTCGGAAAGCGCGTCCGGGGTATCAATCGCGGCCTCAAGCACGCCCAGGATGTGCAGGCGGGCTTCGCGGGCCTGCTTCAGCGCGGCGGCCAGGACCGAGGCGGGAATGCCGTCCAGCTTGGTGTCGAGCTGGATCGCAGTGACGAACTCGGCAGTACCGGCAACCTTGAAGTCCATGTCGCCGTAGGCATCTTCGGCACCGAGGATGTCGGTCAGCGCGGCGTAGCGGGTCTCGCCGTCGACCTGGTCGGAAACCAGGCCCATGGCGATGCCGGCAACCGGAGCCTTCAGCGGCACACCGGCGTTGAGCAGGGACAGCGTCGAGGCGCAGACCGAGCCCATCGAGGTGGAACCGTTGGAGCTGAGAGCTTCGGAGACCTGGCGGATGGCGTACGGGAACTCTTCACGCGAGGGCAGCACCGGAACCAGGGCGCGCTCGGCGAGGGCACCGTGGCCGATTTCGCGGCGCTTCGGCGAACCGACGCGGCCGGTCTCACCGGTGGAGTAGGGCGGGAAGTTGTAGTTGTGCATGTAGCGCTTGCGCGTCACCGGCGACAGCGAATCGATCTGCTGTTCCATTTTGAGCATGTTCAGCGTGGTGACACCCATGATCTGGGTTTCGCCGCGCTCGAAGATGGCCGAACCGTGTACGCGGGGCAGAACCTCTACCTCGGCGGTCAGCTTGCGGATGTCCGTCAGGCCGCGGCCGTCGATGCGGACCTGGTCCTTCAGGATGCGCTGGCGGACTACCTGCTTGGTGACGGAGTTGAAGGCAGCCGAAACTTCCTTCTCGCGCCCGGCGAACTGAGCTTCCTCGGAGCCGCCGAACTGCGCCAGGATCTCTGCCTTGAAGTCGTCCGCAGCATCATTGCGGGTCTGCTTGTCGGCAATCGAGAAGATCTCGGTCAGCTTGGTGGCAGCAGCGGCTTCCACAGCAGCGAACACGTCGTCCTCGTAGTCCTTGAAGACCGGGAACTCGACCGTCGGCTTGGCAGCGGCCGCGGCCAGCTGGGCCTGGGCGTCGCACAGGGACTTGATGAACGGCTTGGCCGCTTCCAGACCCTCGGCAACGACCTCTTCGGTCGGGGCGGGGGCGCCCTCTTCCTTGATCAGCTGCCAGGCGTTGTCCGTAGCTTCGGCCTCGACCATCATGATGGCGACGTCGTCACCGGCGACACGGCCGGCAACAACCATGCTGAAGACGGCCTTCTCCAGTTCGGTGTGCTTCGGGAACGCAACCCACTGGCCCTCGATCAGCGCCACGCGCACGCCGCCGATGGGGCCGGAGAACGGCAGGCCCGAGAGCTGGGTGGACATGGAGGACGCGTTGATCGCGACGACGTCGTACAGCACGTCCGGGTTGATCGCCAGGACGGTGACAACGATCTGCACCTCGTTGCGCAGGCCCTTCACAAAGGCCGGGCGCAGCGGGCGGTCCATCAGGCGGCAGGCCAGGATGGCTTCCGTGGACGGACGGCCTTCGCGGCGGAAGAACGATCCGGGAATGCGGCCGGCGGCGTACATACGTTCTTCGACATCCACCGTCAGGGGGAAGAAGTCAAAACCCTCGCGCGGGGACTTGCCGGCGGTGGTGGCGGACAGCAGTGCGGTGTCTTCGTCGATGTAGACCATCGCCGAGCCTGCGGCCTGCTGCGCAACGCGGCCGGTTTCAAACCGGATAACGCGCTTGCCGAAACGACCATTGTCAATGACCGCTTCAGAGAACTGAATTTCGGGACCCTCCAAGAGAGTCACCTCCGTTTCTGTGATGTCGGAGGTAACCAGCATCGGCCCAGACTTGCCTGCTTCCCTCGGTGGGAAGCGCCTGCGGCTGGCCGTGGGGCCCGTCAACACCCGGTCTTCGATCGAGACCCCCGGGCGGCTGTGCATTTGCTGCACCGGCCACTCCCGGAAATCACTACCGAGGACCGCGAATGCTTACGACGCCGGTCACTCCTGTTTTGTAATTATGGTTGCCCACCTGCCGGATCCCGGCCGGTGGGTTTGCGCCAAGCAAAGCGAAGGCGACTCTTTCCTATGCCCTTCAGCAGTTCAGAAAGAGCCGCCTTCACAGCAGACTAGCGGCGCAGGCCGAGACGCTCAATGAGCGCACGGTAGCGCGTGATGTCGGTGTCGCGCAGGTAAGCCAGCATGCGGCGACGACGACCAACCAGGGCCATCAGGCCGCGGCGGGTGTGGTGGTCATGCTTGTGCATCTTCAGGTGTTCCGTCAGGTCCGAGATGCGGCGGGACAGAACTGCGATCTGTACCTCGGGTGAACCCGTGTCGCCCTCGTGGGTGGCGTATTCCTTGATGATTTCCTGCTTGATAGCGGCGTCCAATGCCACAATAACTCCTAGAAGTTGTGCCGTGAGGCCCGTTTCAGCACTTCGCTGCCGGGGTCTCCACGCTCGGCCGGGATTGCCGGAACGAACAGAGAGAAATCCAGCCGCCACGGACCGCAGCCGAATTCAGCCCTCAGTTTACCTGTCCGGGAGTTAGTCTGTCGAAAGCAGGGCCCGCGACTGGTCGACGTCGATCTCCATCTGGGCGATCAAAGCCTCCGGCCCGGTGTAGGCAACCATGCCGCGCAGCCGGTGGACGAACTCCACCACGACCTGCTGGCCGTAGAGGTCGAAGTCCCCGTTCGCTTCCTTCGGCCGGTCGATGACGTGGGCCTCGACGCGGCGGCTGGCGCCTTCAAATGTCGGGTTCGAGCCAACCGAGATGGCGGCAGGCCAGCGCCGTCCCGACGCGTCGATCAGCCAGCCGGCGTAAACCCCGTCGGCGGGGATCAGCCCGCTGGCATCCGGGGAAAGGTTGGCGGTCGGGAAACCCAGTTCGCGGCCGCGGGCATCCCCATGGACCACCTCGCCGCGCACCCGGTGCAGCCTGCCCATCACCTGGGCAGCCGTCACCACATCGCCCTCGGCCAGCGCTTCCCGGACCCAGGAGGAGGAACAGCGCCTGCCCCTGAGGTGGGACTCCGGCGCGTCCGGCTGGTCCGAGCCGTATTCCTCGATCACGTCGACGGCGAAGCCGAACTGCTCACCGAGTTCCTGCATGGTGTTCAGGTCACCGGAATTTCCCTTGCCGAACCGGACATCGTGGCCGATAACGACGGCGGACGCCCCCAGCGCTTCAACGAAGACTTTGCGGACAAATTCCTCGGGCGTGTCCGCCGCCAGTTCGAGCGTGTAGGTCATCATGAGCAGGCCGTCGATACCGGTTTCCTCGAGCGCCTCAATGCGGTCCTGCAGCCCCATGATCTGCTGCGGAGCTGCCTCGGGACGGTGGACCTGTGCGGGATGCGGGTCGAAGGAGATGGCGACGGCGTTGGCGCTGTGGCGTGCGGCAGTCTCCACGAGCTTGGCCAGCACCTGCTGGTGGCCGCGGTGCACGCCGTCGAAATTGCCCAGCGTTACCACTGATGGACCAAAACCGGAGGGTACTTCGGCCAGGTCTTTCCAGTAGTGCACAGCAGGCTCCTCGCATCGTTAGCTATTCATGAGCTGTTCAATCTCGGCGTACCCGGTAAAAATCCGGCGGCGCCGTTGTCCATTATGGACGATCGCGGCGGTATTACCGCATTCGTTCCGGCCCGGGCCGGTGCCGCCAGAGCCACCAGAGTCCGAGCAGCGGCAGAACCAGCGGGATGTAGCCATAGCCTTGCCCGAAGCCGGACCAGACGGTGTCCTCCGGCAGCAGGACCGGATCCAGGAGGCTCAGCAGACCCACGGCAACAACGCCGAGCAGTTCAATGCTGATGGCAGCGACGGAGATCCAGTACCAGCGCAGGCCCTTCTTGGCCAAAGCGACGGTGGCCAAAATGTAGACCACAGCGGCAAAGGCCGAGAGCAGGTAGGCAACCGGCGCCTCGGTGAATTTTGTGGCAATCTGATAGGACGCCCGCGCTGTGGCCGAGATGGCGAAGACGCCGTACACGGCCACTATCAGTCGTCCCGGTCCGGTTGAACGGGAGCCGGTTTCCACCGGTTCTGCCGGGGTTTCCTGAGGGGAAGTCATGCTGTTCTCCGCTTTCATACTGCCAAGGCTCCGTCCCAGATCTGCTCCATCCGCACGAGCATCACGAAAATGGTCAGGCCCACCGCACCCAGGATCAGGTTGCTCCAGCGGGTTCGCTCCAGAATGGACCACCAAAAGGCCGCGACCGGAACCAGCAGGGCGGTAATCCAGTACCCCCAGAACTCCCAGACCTCTCCCGCGACTGCCTCTCCCGCGGCCTGCCGGGCGACGGCGGCGATGCCGTACACCAGCAGGAAGAGTTCGACGGCGGCTACCGAAAGGATCGTGATGTCATTGGGCGGCTGCTTGATCACCGCAGCGACAATGCAGACCAGTGCGGCGAGAAGGCAAACGACTGCTCCGGCAATGAAAAAACCGTCGACGACCACTAACGCTTACCCTCATCATTCCCGGCGGCGAACACCAGCAGGGGCTTCGCCGTTTCGCCTTTGTTCTCCAAAAGTGCAATCAAAGTTCCATCCGGGGCAAACGCTGCCACCGGCGCCGGGTCCTGCCCGGCGGAGATCCGCCGTCCATGGGACAGGTCCGCTGCTTCGGCATCGTTCAGTTCACGTGCCGGGAACAGAGCGCGCGCCGCATCGTCCAGCTCGAGCATCTGCAGTTCCTCCGCCAGTTCCTCCAGCGTCGCTGCGGCCTCGATGCTGTACGGTCCGACCTGCGTGCGGCGAAGGGCCGTCAGGTGCCCGCCCACTCCCAGCGCATTGCCGAGGTCCCGTGCGAGGGCACGAATGTACGTTCCGGACGAGCATTCCACGGTCACATCGACGTCGAGCAGTTTGCCGCCGCGTTCGCGCCGGACCTGATGGATGTCGAAACGGCTGACAGTCACCGGCCGGGCAGCCAGCTTCACCTCGTTGCCGGCCCGGACCCGCGCGTAGGACCGCTCGCCATTGACCTTGATGGCGGAAACGCTGCTGGGAACCTGCTGGATCTCTCCGGTCAGCGTGGCGACGGCGTCGTGGATCTCCTGCTCGGTGACCGCGGCGGCAATGGTTTCGTTGAGGACGTCCCCCTCGGCGTCGTCCGTGACGGTCGACTGGCCCAGCCTGATGGTTGCCGTGTAGGTCTTCGAGGTGCCCACGATGTAGGTCAGCAGCCGGGTGGCCCGGTTGACGCCCACCACCAGCACGCCGGTGGCCATCGGGTCCAGGGTGCCGGCGTGGCCCACTTTTCGGGTCCCCGCCAGCCGCCGCATGCGGCCCACCACATCATGGCTGGTCCACCCCTGCGGCTTGTCCACGATTATTAGTCCTGAACGGACCGGCCCGGAATTCACGCCTTTCAGTATATGGGGTTGGTTGCCCGGTTCGTTCACGCCGGAGGCTGCCGCAGGAACCTCAGTACTCCGTTTTGGCATCGAGTTGTTCCCAGCTCCGGAAGGGTTCCTGCGATGTCGGCACCACAATCTGTTCCACCGGCATGAGACTAAGATCTCCCCTGCCCTGGATGTAGTCGTAGAATTCGGCGTCGTCAAAGCCTGCCCGGGCAGCGTCGTGGCGGTCGGCGGCAAAGTACACGTGGTCCAGCCGCGACCAGAGCGCTGCGGAGAGGCACAGCGGACACGGTTCGCAGCTGCTGTAGAGGGAGCAGCCGGCGAGATTGAAAGTTCCAAGTTCGCTGCAGGCATGGCGGATGGCCACGACTTCTGCATGCGCCGTCGGGTCATTGTTGGCGGTCACGCGGTTGCTGCCCTCGAACATCCTTCCGTCAGGCGCGACCACTATGGCGCCGAAGGGCCCGCCTTCGGCACCGACGTTGCGTACGGCCAGGGCTACCGTCCGGGCCAGATATTCGGCTACGCGATCAGCATCGTTTTCCATGGTTTCCGTTAATCCTTTGATCGTTGACAGTGGGATGACGCAGGACTACCTTGACCCTACTGCTATCAGGGCAGCAACCGTTGGGGAGCACCGAGGGCCGCCGGTGCTGTTGCCTCATAGGCATCACATCTTCATCCAACAGGCCCCATCCGTGCCTGCCGAGCACGCCTGCCGGCCATGCACAGGAGCATTAGCTGTGAAAAGCACCAAGTTATGCATCGCCTTGCCAATCGCCCTTGGAATGGTTCTGACTTCCGGGATCGCCACAGCCAACGCATCGCACCGCGATGATCCCCGTCCGCGTCATGTCGAAACGCTCACCGTGGATCCCCCGCTGTTCTCTCCGTTGAGCCTAGCAACCGGCAGGCACAACACCGAGGTCTACGTCACGCAAAACTTCGCCGGCACCCTTGACCGCATCACGGAAGACGGGGACCTGCGCAACGTCTACGAGACGGCAACGGAGGGAACGGAAGTCGGCGCGGTATCGCGCTACCGCGACACCCTGTATTTCATGGAGGGTACCGGTGCCGGCGAACACGATCCTGCGCCGAACGTGCAGGTGATCAAGACCCGGTCCGATGACGGGACGGTCCATGACATCGCCGACGTTGCCAAGCATGAGGCCAAGCATAATCCGGACGGGAAGGTGACCTATGGCTTCCGCCATGTCGAGGACAAGAGCTGCCTCGACCAGATCAAGATGCCCATGGACCGGCCTGACAAGTACAAGGGCGGCGTGGATTCGCATGCCTATGCCACCGCGGTGAAGCGGCACAGCATCTTTGTAGCCGATGCCGGTGCCAACGCGATCTTCAGGATCAACAAAGATTCCGAACGGGTAAGGACCGTTGCGGTGCTTCCCCCAACCAGGGTCAAAATCACCAAGGAACTGGCCCAGGAGAAGAAACTGCCGGACTGCGTTATCGGCGAACGCCTGTATCTTGAACCGGTACCTACCGACGTCGAAATCGGCGACGACGGCTGGCTGTACGTCAGCACGCTGCCCGGCGGGGCCGAAGACACCAGCTGGGGTGAGCTCGGAGCCGTCTACAAAGTCCACGCGAGGACGGGAAAGACCATCGAAATAGCCGACGGATTCGCCGGTGCCACCGGACTGGCCTTGAGCAGGCGCGGGGACATTTATGTGGCCGAGATGTTCGGCGACAAGATCTCCGTCGTCAAGAACGGCAGCGACAGGGTGCGCACGTTCCTCAAGACCAAGGTCCCGGGAGCGGTGGAGATCGAGGGCCGTACCCTTTACGCCACCATGAACGCCGCGCCGCAGATGCCTCCGGCCGGGCAGGTCATCAAGGTCCGCCTCCGGTAGCAGCCCGTCGTCATGCCCTGTGCAGCCACCATCGGACTGCCGGCAGAAACCAGAAGGCGGCAGACGTAAGGTCTGCCGCCTTCTGCAGTGCGGAACGGCCAGGCTACTTGGCTGCCTCGTCCGCTTCGTCGGTGAAGCCCTCGTCGTCGTCCTCTTCGTCCTTGCGGTACGGATCGGACTCACCGGCGAAAACCGCGCCCTCTGCCAGGGCCGCAACCTCGGCATCGCGGGCCTTGGCAGCCCGCAGCAGTTCCTCCAGATGACTGGCGTTGACCGGGATCTCGTCCGGGACGAACTCCAGGGTCGGGGTCAGCCGTACCGTGATGTTCTTGCCAACCTCGGAGCGCAGGACCCCCTTGGCGGACTCCAGCGCCTTGCGGGTGTCCGCCTGCTGGGTCTCGTCGCCGAAAACGGTGTAGTAAAGCGTGGCGTGCTGCAAGTCGTTGGTGACTCGGGCATCAGTGATGGTGACAAAACCGAGCCGAGGGTCCTTGACCCTGCGCTCCAACGCTTGTGCAACCACAACTTTAATCCGGTCTGCCAGTTTTGCGGCGCGTGCTGGATCGGCCATAGCCCCTCCTCATGGTGTGTTGGTGAAGGTGCAGGCGCCCGGCGGTTGTGACCGCCAGGCGCCTGCATCGGAGATTCCTTAGGCGCGCGGCTTCTCGCGCATCTCGAAGGTCTCGATCATGTCGCCTTCCTTCAGGTCGTTGAACGACCCCAGGCCGATACCGCACTCGAAGCCCTCGCGGACCTCGGTGGCGTCATCCTTGAACCGCTTCAGCGAGTCAACGCTGAGGTTGTCGCCGATGACCTTGCCATCGCGGCTGACACGGGCCTTGGTATTACGCCGGATGATGCCGGAGCGGACGATGGAACCTGCGATGTTTCCGTGCTTGGACGAACGGAAGATCTCGCGGATTTCCGCCGTGCCAAGCTGGAACTCTTCGTATTCCGGCTTGAGCATGCCCTTGAGGGCCAGCTCGATATCGTCGATGGCCGCGTAGATGACCGAGTAGAAGCGCATGTCCACGCCCTCGCGGTCAGCCAGTTCAGCCACGCGCTCGGCAGGCTTGACGTTGAACCCGATGATGATCGCGTTGTCGACCGTCGCCAGGTTGACGTCGTTCTGCGTGATGGCACCGACACCGCGGTGGATGACGCGCAGCTGCACATCTTCGCCAACGTCGATCTTGAGCAGCGAGTCTTCCAAAGCTTCAACCGCACCGGAAACGTCACCCTTGAGGATGAGGTTGAGGGTATCAACCTTGCCCTCGGCCACAGCCTTGTCGAAGTCTTCCAGGCTGATGCGCTTGCGGCGCTTGGCCAGAGCGGCGTTACGATCCGCAGCCTCACGCTTCTCAGCGATCTGGCGGGCGGTCCGCTCGTCGTCGGTCACCAGGAAGGTGTCGCCGGCACGCGGCACGGTCGACAGACCCAGTACCTGGACCGGACGGGACGGCTCCGCGGCTTCGACCGTGTCGCCGTTCTCGTTGAACATGGCACGGACGCGGCCGTGCGCAATACCGGCAACGATCGTGTCGCCGACATGCAGCGTACCGGACTGGACCAGCACGGTTGCCACCGCACCACGGCCCTTGTCCAGGTTCGCTTCAATGGCGATACCACGGGCGTCCTTGTTCGGGTTGGCACGCAGGTCCAGCGCCGCGTCTGCAGTCAGCAGCACGGCCGAGAGCAGATCGTCGATGTTCAGGTTCTGCCGCGCAGAGACGTCCACGAACATCGTGTCGCCGCCGTACTCTTCCGGAACCAGGCCGTACTCGGTCAGCTGGCCGCGGATCTTGTCCGGGTTGGCGCCTTCCTTATCGATCTTGTTCACGGCCACGACGATCGGCACATTCGCCGCCTGGGCGTGGTTGAGCGCCTCAATGGTCTGCGGCATCACGCCGTCATCGGCTGCGACAACGAGGATGGCGATGTCGGTGACCTTCGCACCACGGGCACGCATGGCGGTGAACGCCTCGTGGCCCGGAGTATCGATAAAGGTGATCCGACGGTCGCGTCCATCATGCTCGACGCCGATCTGGTATGCACCAATGTGCTGGGTAATGCCGCCGTGCTCGCCTTCAACAACCTTGGTGTTGCGGATGGCGTCGAGCAGTCGGGTCTTACCGTGGTCAACGTGGCCCATGACCGTGACAACGGCTGCACGCTTCTCCAGCTCTTCATCGCCCTCAGCCTCAAGTTCGGCTTCGAGGTCGATGTCGAAGGAGTCCAGCAGCTCGCGCTCTTCGTCTTCGGGGGAAACAACCTGGATCTTGTAGCCCAGTTCCTCGCCCAGCAGTTCGAAGGTTTCCTCGTCCAGCGACTGCGTGGCCGTAGCCATTTCGCCGAGGTGGAACAGCACGGTGACCAGTGCGGCCGGGTTGGCCTCGATCTTGTCGGCAAAGTCCGTGATCGAAGAACCACGGCGCAGGCGCACAACGGTCTTGCCGTCGCCGCGGGGTACGCTCACGCCACCCAGCGACGGAGCACTCATCTGCTCCAGTTCCTGGCGCTTGGCGCGCTTGGACTTGCGCTGCTTGCCGCGGCCGGCGCCTCCCTTACCGAAAGCACCCTGGGTGCCACCGCGTCCGCGGCCACCCTTGCCGAAGCCACCGCCGGCGGGAGCACCGCCACCGGGACCGCCGGTACCCGGACGGCCGGGAGCACCCGGACGGCCCGGAGCACCGCCGCGGCCGGCAGGCGCCGGACGCTCGGTACGGTTGGGCATCATGCCCGGAGTCGGACGTGCGCCGCCGGGACCGCCGCCCGGACGCGGAGCACCCGGACGGGGCGCGCCGGGACGCGGGGCACCCGGACGCGGAGCACCCGGACGCGGAGCACCGGGACGGGGACCGCCCTGGCCTGCAGCCGGACGAGGTCCGCCCTGTCCCGCTGCCGCCGGACGGGGAGCCCCGTCACGACCGCCGCGGGGCATGCCCTGCGACGTTGCAAACGGATTGTTTCCCGGACGCGGTGCACGCTCGCCATCACGCTCGCGGTCGCCACGGGCGCCGCGGGGCATGCCCTGCGATGTTGCAAACGGATTGTTGCCGGGGCGGGGGGCGCCACCTGCACGGGTGCCGCCTGGACGCGGAGCAGCGGAGCCGGGTTTGGCCGGTGCTGCTGCGCCTGGCTTCGCCGGTGCCGGAGTATCGGCCTTGGCAGCCGGAGCAGCCGGTGCTGCCGGAGCCGGAGCCTGGGGAGCCGGTGCTGCCGGAGCAGCGGGAGCCGGAGCCTGGGCAGCCGGTGCTGCAGGAGCAGCGGGCGCACTGGATGCGGCCGGCTGTGCGGCAGCTGGCTTCGCTTCGGTTTTGGGCCCGGGCGTCGGAGCAGCCGCCGGCTTCGGTGCAGCCTTGGCTGCCGGAGCGGGGGAAGCGTTCTTCGCCGGAGCGGCCGGATAGGCGTCGCGAAGTTTCTTCACGACGGGAGCCTCAATCGTGGATGAGGCGGACCGGACGAATTCGCCCAGTTCCTGCAGTTTTGCTACTGCATCTTTCGAGGTAATACCGAGCTCTTTTGCGAGCTCGTGTACGCGGACCTTGGCCACATTTCTCCTGTCTCGGTCCGCACCGAGCCAGGCACGAACCGTCTATTTCTTGCTGCGGCCTTCCGCGCCGTGCAGAACGCACATCGCACTCAGACCGTGGGCAGCGCACAACAGATAAGTCATCGTTGGGCACTCATCACTTGGCACTCATCGGGTTTCCATCAGTTTTCTGACCCGCTTTCAGGTTGGACGGTTGGTGTGATCCGGTCACGTTTTCCGCGGCCGGATCAAGTGCTTGGAAGTAACCTTCCACGGCACGGCTATCAACTTTACCCCTAAAGGCCCTGTTGAAGGCACGCCGCTTCACAGCCATTGCCAGGCATTCGGGTTGGGGATGCAGCCAGGCACCCCGCCCGGGCAGGCGGCGAAATTGATCCACGACGACGGTGCTCGCACCGTCTGCTGTGACCAAACGCAGCAAACCGGCCTGGTCATCCCGACGGCGACAGCCCACGCAGGTGCGCTGCGGCGAAGCCGAAACGGCACCCTGCTGGCGGGAATCATGCCCACCGGGCTGGAAGTCGGAAGACCGGACCATGTTTATTCTAGCGCTTTCCCTAGCCAGTCTACGAACTGGAGCGACGGCTGCGGTGCCGGAGGCTACTGCTGGACCGCCACGGCATCGGACACAATGTCGATCCGCCAGCCGGTGAGCTTGGCAGCCAACCGGGCGTTCTGGCCTTCTTTGCCGATGGCCAGGGACAGCTGGTAGTCCGGTACGACCACCCGTGCGGAACGCAGGTCCGCGTCCGTGATGGTGACCGAAGACACGCGCGAGGGAGAGAGGGCATTGCCAATGAACGTTGCCGGGTCCTCGCTGAAGTCCACGATGTCGATCTTCTCATCGTGCAGTTCGGTCATGACGGCGCGCACGCGGGAACCCATCTCGCCAATGCAGGCGCCCTTGGCGTTAAGGCCCGGAATGTTGGCCTTGACCGCGATCTTGGTCCGGTGGCCCGCCTCGCGCGCCAGCGCCACGATCTCGACGCTGTGGTCCGCGATCTCCGGGACTTCCAGTTCGAAGAGTTTGCGGACCAGGCCAGGGTGCGAGCGGGACAGCGTGATCGAGGGACCCTTCATGCCGCGGTGCACATCCACCACATAGGCACGCAGGCGGGCACCATGCGGGTACTTCTCCCCCGGCACCTGTTCGGGCGGCGGGAGCAGTGCCTCAACGGTGCCGAGGTCAACCTGGACCATGTTGGGATTGTGGCCCTGCTGGATCAACCCGGAGACGAGCTCGCCTTCCTTGCCACGGAAAATGCCGAGCACGTTGTCATCCTCGGCGTCCCGCAGGCGCTGCAGAATGATCTGGCGCGCGGTGGAAGCCGCAATGCGGCCGAACCCGCTCGGGGTGTCGTCGAACTCGCCGACGACGGTGCCGTCCTCATCCATTTCGGCGGCCCAGATGGTCACATGGCCGCTCTTGCGGTCCAGCTCGGCGCGGGCTTTATCGATCGAACCCGGCGTCTTGTGGTAAGCCACCAGCAGCGCCTGCTCGATCGTGGGAATGAGCAGGTCCAGGGGGATTTCGCGTTCACGTTCCAGGAACCGCAGGGCGCTCATGTCGATATCCATGTCAGGCCTCCTCATCTTCTAGTTCGCCGCGCATCTGAGCTGCGGCCAGGTCTTCATCCAAGTGGGTGAATTCTATTTCCACCTTGCCGCTGCGGATGTTCGCAAAGGCCAGCTGGACGGGTTCCCCGTGCTTGGGCTTCATGCCCTTCTTCACAGGAATGTCGGGCCGTATCGTGACGGAATCGTCCCCGACCTCCAGCAGACGCCCGGTGACGTTGTCGCCGTCGAGAACTTTCACCGACACCTTGCGGCCGAGATTGCGGCGCCAGTGCCGCGGCTCGGTCAGCGGCCGGCTCACGCCGGGGGAAGAAACTTCAAGATCATAGGGGGCACCCTCATCATGCGGGTCCTCGTCCAGCGCCGCGGAAAGGCTCTGCGAGACCTCCGCGATCTTGTCCAGGCTCACGCCGCCCTGCTGGTCCTCGGGCAGATCCACGATCACGTGTACGGTGCGCTGGGTTCCGGCGATACGCACTTCGATGTCTTCCAAGTACAGGTCGCTGGCAGCCACCGTGGGGGCCAACAGTTCCTTCAGCCGCGACGCTTCCAATTGGGTCTGGGCGCCGGATGGTTTCCCCGAATGGAACACGCCGGTGTGATCGGGTCGATCCGCCATAGCTGCCTCCCGCTAGATGTTGTTGTAGCTACTAGACTAGCGACTTTCTCAAGCCCTCGTGACACGCTGATGAGCCACGCGCCGCACCGTGTGGTGCGTCCGTGCCTGCTGCCATGACATTATCAACTGTTGTGGGAACAACGTCAGGAGGGCCGGCCAAGGGCACGGCCGGCACTAAGGCCGGCGGCAGAGCCAGCCGCTTTTTCCGGCGTACCCTACTGCTTTTGCTGGCCGCCGCACTGGTCATCAGCATCGGCACCGTCGTCACCGGCCTGGAGACCGCCCCACCCCCGCTGAGCACCACCGAACAGGCGCGTCTTGACGCCGGGCAGCGACTGCTGGCGGTAGCCGGAGATCTTCGTCACCTGGCTTCGGTGGAGACCAATTCAAACAACGACGACGGCGGCTCCGCACCGCTGCTGGCTGCTGCTTCCATGCTGGAGGAGCAGGCCGGATTGTTCCCGCTGCAGACTACCTGGCCATCCGGAGCAGCCGCCCCGGATCCCGAATCCGGGGACGGTCCCGGCATCCGCGGTTCCGATGCCCGCGGTCCCACCCCCACCAACCCGCCGTCGCGCGAAGCCGGGGCGCCGACGCTGGACGGCACGCTCCAACGGCTGGCCTCGACCTCCCGTTTCCTGCTCTCCGCGTCCTTGGAGGTAGACCCCGGCCTTGCGCGCCTGCTGGCCTCCGTCGGTGCGTCGGCCTTCAGCCAGGCAGCTTTGCTGCACGCGGCTTACCCCGACACCGCACAGCCGGTTCCCTGGAAATCCGATGTGGTGGATCCGCCGACCGAATGCGGCCGGCCCGGCCCTGAAAACCAGGATTCCCAGTCATCGGTGCCCGGGGGCGAGCTGCCGGCGGAAGCGCAGGCCGTTGCCGCCGTCGTTGTCAGTGAATACAAATTGGCGTTCCTGTACCAGGCCGCGCTGCCCCGGACCACGGGTGCACAGCGCGAAGCCGCGGCGGAGAACTATGCCGCGCATCGGGATCTCATGGAGCACTGGGAGGAACTGGCCGCGGACGCCTGCGTGGAGCTGCCGCTGCGCGCGCCGGCCTATGCACTTCCCGAGGGCTTCCTGGACGAACCGTGGCAGGGGCTCGTCGACGCGGAAGGTGAAGCGGCGCTGGCCCTGGGAGATCTGGTGGCCCTGGGAGACGGCGCACTGCGGGCCGCCGCTGCCTCGGATCTGCCGGGAGCGGCCGAGCGGATCGCGACCATGACCGGTGAGCCGCCGCTTACGCCCGGCCTCGACCTTCGCGAAAGCGGCAACGCAGTCTCCCCTTCCGGAACGTCCGAAACTGCCGGTGCGGCATCGTCGGCGCCGGCTTTGAAGGACGGCCCGCAATGATCCCGATGGAGCTCCCGGCGGACCTGCGGCTCAACGCGCTGCAGTTACCCGGCGGCTCCCGCTGGCTCCAGCAGTTCAACAACCAGTGCGCCGCGGTGTTGGAAAGCTGGCAGTTGGCGGCGGACCCGGCCGGCGGCGGCCCCTGGTTCGGGCAGCTGGCGGCAGTGGTTCCGGTGCGTACGCCATCAGGCACACCCGCGGTGCTGAAGCTCGCCGTTCCCCACGATGAAGCGCTGCTCGAGTCCGCTGCGCTGAGGCTCTGGGACGGCCGGGGTGCCGTCACCCTGCTGCGTACCGGCGAGGACCCATTTGTGCAGCTGCTCGAGCGGCTGGACGGTGACCGCTCCCTGCTCGATGTCCCGCTGGACGAGACGGCGGCGGTCTGGGGACCGTTGGTGCGGCAGCTGCATCGGTCCCCTGAAGCGGCGGAGAGTTGGCCGGCCTTTGAAACCGTGGCCGCGACGGCGGAGCAGTGGTCGGATTCGCTGCCCGCGGACTGGTCGGCGCTCGGCGAGCCCTTTGACCGCTGGCTGCTCGAATGCGCGCTGGAGGTCTGCCAGGTCCGGGGCACGGTTGGGCGCCGTGAAGCCCGCGATGTGCTGGTCCACACCGACCTGCATTACGGGAATGTGCTGGCCCGGATGGAGCCTGCAGGCAGTTTCGCGGCCATCGATCCGAAGCCCATGCTGGGCGAGGCGGAATTCGAGGTGGCGCCGATGCTCTGGAACCGGATACCGGACCTGCACGCCACGGATCCGGAAACCCACCTGGTCCGGCGCTGTGAGGATCTCTGCGCGGCGGCGCAGTTGCGGACGGAGACCGCACGGCAGTGGAGCATCGTCCGCGAGGTGGCCAACGCCCTGGACTATCTGCAGCACGGCAACAGCGGCCACGCGCAACGCTCCCTCTGGGTTGCCTCCACGCTCGCCGGACGAACCCTCCCCGGGCTCCCGCCCGCACATGAACTGCAACTGCCGTAAGCGGGACAGCGACTTAAGCCGGGCAGCGCAGAGGCGTGCTCGGCCGCCTAAGCCCCCTGGTTCCCCAGGATATTCTCCTGCACCACGTCGTAGCCCAGCTTGATAATCAGCGCCGCAACCACGAGCAGGAAAACCACGCGGATGAATTTACTGCCCTTGGTGACCGCCATCCGGGCGCCCAGGTAGCCGCCGGCCATGTTCGCCAGGCCCAGGATCAGGCCCAGTCCCCACAGCAGGGCGCCGCTGGGCAGGAAGAACAGCAGCGCGCCGAAGTTGGTGGCCATGTTCACGATCTTGGACTTGGCGCTGGCGGCCAGGAAGTTGTAACCGAGCATGGCCACCATCGCGATGATCAGGAACGAGCCTGTTCCGGGACCGATCAGCCCGTCGTAAAACCCGATGACCAGACCGATGCCGGCGGCCGTGCCGAAGTGCCGCGCCCCGGTGTAGCGGAGCTTGGTGAGCGTGCCCGCCGTCGGACGCAGGGCAGTAAAAATTGCGACGGCGATGAGCGCCGCGATGATGATCGGCTTGAACACTTCCGACGGCAGCACCGTGGCCACGATCGCGCCGCCGAAGCTGCCCGCCAGCGCGACACCGGCCATGGGCAGCGCGGTCTTCAGGTCGGGGTGGGCGCGCCGGTAATACGTAATGGCGCTCGTGGTGGTCCCGAAGATCGAGCCCATCTTGTTGGTCGCCAACGACTGCACGGGGCTGATGCCGGGCACCAGCAGCAGCGCAGGCAACTGGATCAGGCCGCCGCCACCGACCACTGCATCAACCCAGCCGGCGGCGAAACCGGCCACCACCACCAGGATGATGGTGGCCAGTTGAAGTTCCTCGAGTCCGGAGATCACTTTCCGGCGAGGGCGGCCACCTGCGCGACGGCGTCCTCCAGGGGCACGTTCTGCGCTTCGCCGGTGGCGCGGTCCTTGACCTCGACGACACCGTCGGCCAGGCCGCGGCCGACCACGAGGATGGTCGGCACCCCGATGAGTTCCGCGTCGCCGAACTTCACGCCGGGGGAAACCTTGGGCCGGTCATCGTAGATGACCTCCAGTCCGGCGGCCGCAAGCTCTTCGGCGAGCTTGTTCGCGGCGTCGAAGATTTCCTGTCCGCGGCCGGTGGCGACGACGTGGACGTCAGCCGGGGCGACGTTGCGCGGCCAGATCAGTCCCTTGTCGTCGTGGTTGGATTCGGCCAGGGCGGCCACGGCCCGGGTAACGCCGACGCCGTACGAACCCATGGTGACGGTGGCGAGTTTGCCGTTCTTGTCCAGCACCTGCAGCCCCAGCGCCTCGGCGTACTTACGTCCGAGCTGGAAGATATGGCCCATCTCGATGCCGCGTGCAGCCTCGAGCGGACCGGAGCCGTCGGGAGCTTCGTCTCCGGCGCGCACGTCGACGCTCTCGATGACGCCGTCCCATGTGAAGTCCCGTCCGGCCACCAGGCCGAAGACGTGCTTGCCGTCGACGTTGGCACCGGTGATCCAGCTGGTCCCGGAGACCACGCGCGGGTCAACCAGGTAGAGCAGTCCGGTCTTGCCTTCGGTGCCGAGCACCGCGGCGTTCAGGCTCTCGCCCGGACCGATGTAGCCCCGGACCAGTCCCGGGTGCTTCTTGAGGTCGTCCTCGTTGGCGGCCTCGATGCCGATTTCCCCGCCGATCGGCAGGAAGCCGCCGATGTTGGCTTCGACCCGCTTGAGGTCCACCGCGCGGTCGCCCGGCACGCCGAGCACCACGACCTGGCGCTCCCCGGTCGGCAGGGTGACAGCCAGAACCACGTTCTTCAACGTGTCGGCAGCAGTCCATACGCCCTCCGGCCGCGGCGCCAGCTCGTTGGCCGCAGCCACCAGAGTCTCGATGGTCGGAGTGTCCGGGGTGTCCTTGACCTCGGCCTCGGGCAGGTTGGCGAAGTCGATCTCCGCCGGGACCACGGTGGTGACTGCTTCGACATTGGCCGCATAGCCGCCGGCCGAACGGACGAAGGTGTCCTCGCCGACCTCGGTCGGGTGCAGGAATTCCTCGCTCTTGGACCCGCCCATGGCACCGGCAGTGGCTTTCACGGGGACCACTTCGAGTCCCAGCCGCTCGAAAATACGCAAGTAGGCGCCGCGGTGGGCCTGGTAGCTGTCCTCGAGTCCGGCGTCGTCAATATCGAAGGAATACGAATCCTTCATGATGAACTCACGGCCGCGCAACAGGCCGGCACGGGGACGCGCTTCGTCGCGGTACTTGGTCTGGATCTGGTACAGGCAGACGGGCAGATCCTTGTACGAGGAGTACAGGTCCTTGACCAGCAGCGTGAACATTTCCTCATGCGTGGGCGCCAGCAGGTAGTCCGCGCCCTTGCGGTCCTGAAGCCGGAAGAGCCCCTCGCCGTACTCGGTCCAGCGGTTGGTGGCCTCGTACGGTTCGCGCGGCAGCAGCGCCGGGAAATGGACTTCCTGGGCACCGATGGCGGACATCTCCTCGCGGATGATGGTTTCCACCTTGGCCAGGACCTTCAGCCCCAGCGGCAGCCAGGAGTAGATGCCCGGCGCGGCGCGGCGGATATACCCGGCGCGGACCAGCAACCGGTGGCTGGCCACCTCGGCGTCGACGGGATCTTCGCGCAGAGTGCGCAGGAACAGGGTGGAGAGTCGCAGGACCACGCTTGGTTTCCGTTTCTAAAGTTCGTTGTGTCGCAACAGCAGATCAGTAACTAATCCTACGGTCGCCGGACGGTTCGGGTGAATTTGGGGCAGGGTGTCGCCGGCAGCGCGTCCTATTGGACGGCGGCTTTCTAGAAGAGCACAGTGGCGAACGTGCCGACCTGCTCAAAGCCCACACGCCGGTAGGCCGCAACGGCGCGCTGGTTGTAGTCGTTGACGTACAGGCTCGCCACCGGGGCGAACTTGCGCGAAAGTTCGACGACGGCGGCCATGTACGCTGCCGCCAGTCCCTTGCCACGGTAGGCCGGGTTCATCCAGACGCCCTGGATCTGCACCGCATCGGCCGATACGTTGCCCAGCTCGGCCTTGAAAACCACTTCGCCGCCGGGTTCGCGGTAGATCAGGGAATGTCCCTTGTCGATCAGGCTCCGCACCCGCTGGCGGTAGTGGTGTCCGCCGGCAGCCATGGGGGAATAGCCGACTTCCTCTTCGAACATGGCCACGCAGGCCGGCAGCAGCACGTCCAGGTCCGCCCCGGTGGAGAAGCGGACCGCCGGATCCGCTGCCACCGCCGGCTTGCCACGCAGTTCCATCAGCGGCTGGTTGGGCCGGACATCGAAGGGACGGGTGGAATTGTGCTGGAAGGAACTCCAGATGCCCAGCACGGCTTCCGCCGGGCCGAAGATGGACGACGTCCGGCGGTTGCTGGACGCCAGAAACTGGCCGAGGTTGGCACCCTGTTCGGCGGTGAGCGCAGTGGGCACTAGGTTGACCCCGCTCCAGCACGCACCGGCCAAAGCCCCGTCGGCGAAGTAGCCGAGGATTTCGGCGCCCGAGGGGGTGGGCGCAGCCGTTTTTGCGGATTCCAGATGCGCGGCGAGGAACACGTTGGATACGGGATCCTGTTTCACCAGCTCCCAAAGCCGAGGCGTGTCCCCTTCATCGAGGACCCGGATTTCGGCATGCCCCAGCGCCGCCGCGGCTTCGCAGCCGGCATCCGTGCGCAGCCGGTTAGCTGACGTTAACCACGGGGCTACCCTTGACAGCATTTTCGCCATCGGTCTCCCCCATTTCCTCCGCAATTCTCATTGCTTCTTCGATGAGTGTCTCAACAATCTGGTCCTCGGGCACAGTTTTGATGACTTCGCCCTTCACAAAGATCTGGCCCTTGCCGTTGCCGGAGGCCACGCCGAGGTCCGCCTCGCGGGCTTCACCGGGTCCGTTGACAACGCAGCCCATAACAGCCACGCGCAGCGGAACTTCCATGCCTTCCAGTCCGGCGGTGACCTCGTCGGCCAGCGTGTAGACATCCACCTGGGCACGGCCGCAGGAGGGGCAGGACACGATTTCCAGCTTGCGCGGACGCAGGTTCAGCGACTGCAGGATCTGGTTGCCGACCTTGATCTCCTCTACCGGCGGCGCCGAGAGGGAAACACGGATGGTGTCGCCGATGCCCTTGGAAAGCAGGGCACCGAAAGCTGTGGCGGATTTGATGGTGCCTTGGAAGGCCGGACCGGCCTCGGTAACGCCCAGGTGCAGCGGCCAGTCGCCCCGCTCCGCCAGCAGCTCGTAGGCGCGGACCATCACTACCGGATCATTGTGCTTGACGGAGATCTTGAAGTCGTGGAAGTCATGCTCTTCGAAGAGCGAAGCTTCCCAGACGGCGGACTCCACCAGGGCCTCCGGGGTGGCCTTGCCGTACTTCTGCATCAGCCGCGGATCCAGCGAGCCGGCGTTGACGCCGATCCGGATGGACACTCCGGCGTCCTTGGCGGCCTTGGCGATCTCCTTGACCTGGTCGTCGAACTTGCGGATATTGCCCGGGTTCACCCGGACTGCCGCACAGCCGGCGTCGATCGCAGCGTAGACGTACTTCGGCTGGAAGTGGATGTCGGCAATGACCGGGATCTGCGACTTCTTTGCGATGATCGGCAGCGCCTCGGCGTCATCGGCGCTGGGGCAGGCCACCCGGACGATGTCGCAGCCGGAAGCCGTCAGCTCGGCGATCTGCTGCAAGGTGGCGTTGATGTCCGTGGTCGGCGTGGTGGTCATGGACTGGACGCTGACCGGCGAGTCCGATCCCACGCCAACCGAGCCGACCTTGATCTGGCGCGTTTTACGGCGCGGCGCCAGGATAGGCAGCGGTGCGTGTGGCATTCCAAGGTTGACCGAGGTCAAAACATCCTCCAGGGGGCAGTTTGCAGAACAGCTTTCATTATCCTCCGGCAACCCGGATCTTGCGAAGATAACGGGAAGCTGTGGGAAAGATCATGCGTAGTCGGCGAAGGCTCCGGTTACGGGCTTCCACTCGGTCACCCGCAGGCCGGATACAAAGTTCTGCATATTGAACGGGTCCTGCTTCAGCTCCTCCAGCAGGGCGGCTTCGCTCCCGGCGGTGAAGAGCAGCAGTGCGCCGCTGCCATCGGCGTACGGGCCGGACGCCAGCAGCCGGCCTTCGTTGACGAACCCCTTCAGCCATTCGCGGTGGGCGGCACGATGCGTGTCGCGGCCCTCTTCGGTATCGGCGGCGTAAACATACTCGACGGCAAAAACACTCATGCCGACACCTTACCTGCCCTCGAGGCCGGGTTAATCATTGGTAGGACACGAACCAAGGCGCCGGTTTAACGTCGTCGTACGTCCGTTCCGGGGAGAACATCGGGGTGTCCTCATCGTAGAAGTTCTTCCAGCCCATCCACACATCGTCGGGCAGGTCCTGCCGCAGCGCGCGCCAGGTCTCCAGCTTCTGACCCGGTCCGCCGTGGCCGTCCGCGTGGATGACGACGGCGAGTTCGTCATGCCCGGTCTCAAGCTGCTCCCGGTTGGAGATCATCCGCAACTGGAACTGGTGCAGGATCAGCACCTTCTGCGGCAGGTTGTTCTCGCGGGTCAGCCGCGCCAGCCAGTCGCTGACCTCGTTGATCTCTGCTGCGGTCACCGAGCCGATCTGCTCCATGTGCCGCTCGCCGTCCTGCAACCGCCACTCCGGGTCCAAGGCCAGGCCGACATGCGGTTCCTTAAGCAGCTCCTCATACGCCTTGGCCTGGGTGAGGAAGTCGGTCCGGCCGGGCTGCAGGTCCAGCACCACGTACACGCCGGCTTCGCCAGCGGCGTCTACCCAGGTCCGCAGCAGGTCGATGTCCGTGGCGGACGAATAATCCCCGTCCTCGCCGGCGGACCCGGTGGCGACCGTGGCAATGATCTCGAACGCCGGAATTACCGGCTCGTCGCTCAGGCCCTTGTACTCCCCGGCCAGCTTCTTGGCCCGGTCGATCGCGGCCTCCACATCCTGTTCGCCGAGGGCACCCAGCGCCGGACCGGACGGGTGGCCGTAGAGCGCTACCATCCGCCGCGTCGGGAAGGCCAGCATGCCTCCCCCGGGCAGTTCCGCTGCCGTTAGGGCGGTTTCCGTCCGGGCGGCGAACTGCGCCGTGTTGCCGAAGTCCCCGCCGATGGCGAGAATGTTGTGCTCCGGTTCGGCGCGCAGGAAGTCCACGGTTTCGGGGGTGGCCCGGGGATCGGCGGCAGCATCGACGTGGGTGCGCACCCCGGCGGCCTGAAGCACCGCCATGGTAGCCGGCAGTTCCTTCCGCGCGTCTTCGCCAAGCAGCACCGAGAACGGGGCTTCTTCTTCGGCACCCGCAACTTCGTCCAGCGGTTGGTCCGGACCAAGAAGTTCGACGCTGCCCAGTACGCTTTCCCACTCGGCCGCGCCGCCGGCTTCGGCGGTTCCGGAGGCTGCGGCCGTTCCGGTAGGTTCCGCGGACCCGGACGGTCCGGCGGAAGCTGAAGGCGCCGCGGATCCGGCCGCTCCGGCCGGCGCGCCGAAAGTCTTGACTTGGCGGACGCCAAGCCGCTTCAGCTCGGCCTCGAGCCCGTCCCCGGCCAGCAGCAGTGGCACTCCGGCGGGGCCGGCTTCGGCGGCAGCCGCTTCGATGGCTGCGGCATCCCCTTCCGGGGCCACCGCGGCCACCGGGCTGGACTGGAACAGGGTTCGGCTGGCGGCCAGCGCCGCCTCGGCATCGGTCCCCGTGATGACGGCAGGCTCCGCGGCGGCAGTGTTGAGATAGACCCGGTTCTCGTCCCGGTCGGACCCGCTTCCCGCTGCGGTCCCGGATGCGCCGGGCCTGCCGTTCTGCCCGGCCGTGCACCCGCTCAGCACCAGCGCCGCGGCCAGTGCCGACGCCGCCAGTACCCGGGGCAAGCCGGACTTGCCGCTGCCGTGCTTGGACATGCCACCTCCGTACGTCGCTTCTGCTGCCAGTGTATCCAGCGGCTCCGCCGTCGTTGTGGAGGTCCTGATGCAGGCGGTTCGGGCCTGCGCTGCTACCCGAAGATGTTGACCGGTTTGACGATGTCGGCGTAGATCAGCAGAGCGCCCATGCCCATCATCAGGATGGCCACCGCGTAGGTCAGCGGCAGCAGCTTCGCGATGTCCACCGGACCCGGATCCGGCCGGCGGAACAGCTTGGCGAAGCCGCGGCGGACCGCTTCCCACAGCGCCCCGGCGACGTGTCCGCCGTCGAGCGGCAACAGCGGGATCAGGTTGAACACGAACAGGGCCAGGTTAACCGAACCGACCAAACCGATCAGCGACGCCGCCCGCGCCTCGAACGGGATTTCCTCCATCGCGCTGATCTCGCCGGCGATCCGGCCCACGCCCACCACGCTCATCGGACCGTTGGGGTCGCGCGGGGCATCGCTGAAAGCCGCCTCGGCAACGTCGGCCAGCCGCTGCGGCAGATTAAGCACGACGCCGGCAATCGCCTGCAGGTTCTCCCCCACCGCCGGGAGCACGGCCGTGACCGGCTGCGGCACCAGTTCCTGGGTCGAGCCCATGCCCACGAAGCCAACCTCTTCCATGACCGGGTCACCGTTGGCATCGAGCACCAGCTCGTTGGACTCGTCGAAAACCGGACGTTCGGAGAGCACCGGCGTGATGGTGGTACTGATGCTCTGCCCGTCGCGCTCAAGCGTGATGGGCGTGGCCTCGCCGGCGGCGTCCCGGATCCAGCGGGTGAGTTCGTACCAGTCCGTCACGGGCTTGCCGTCGAAGGAGGTGACGGTATCGCCGGGCAGGATTCCCGCCGCCGTTGCCGGTGCCTGCGGGTCCGACGGCAGGCAGTCGGTCTGGCCGGTTTCGGCCTGCTGCGCGGCGCTGACCACGCACTTGTTGACCTCGCTGATGGTGGTGCTGGGTTGTGCCGAGCCGAAGCCCACCATCACGATCCCGAGCAGGACCACGCCGATCACCAGGTTCACGAACGGGCCGCCGAGCATGATGATCATGCGCTTGTAGACCGGCAGCTTGTAGAACACGCGGTTGTCATCGCCCGGCTGCAGCCGCTCCGCCTCGGCCTGCCGGGCGTCGTTCGCCAGCTGCTGGAACATGCCGGTGCTGGACTGGCGCACTGACTCCGCGGCGCCTGATGCCGCCGCTCCGGCCTTGACCTTCGCAGGCGGGTACATTCCGATCATGGAGACATAGCCGCCGAGCGGAATCGCCTTGACGCCGTACTCGGTTTCGCCCTTCTTCCTGGACCAGAGGGTCTTCCCGAAGCCCACCATGTACTGGGTGACCCGGACCTTGAACAGTTTGGCCGGCAGCAGGTGGCCCACTTCATGCAGCGCGATGGAGAGCGCAATGCCCACGGCGACGAAGAGGACTCCGAGAATAAAGAGAAGTACGGTCACATCATTCCTAAACGTTTGCGGGCCTCGGTTCGTGCCCACGTTTCTGCCGCCAGCACGGACTCCACGGTCAGTTCGGCGGAGCCGGCGTGGTCAGCCACCACTGCGGCGACGGTGTCCACGATATCGACAAAACCGATCATGCCGTCGTGGAAAGCATCCACCGCTTCCTCGTTGGCGGCGTTGTAGACGGCCATGAAGGTGCTGCCCTGGGAAGCGGCCTGCTTGGCCAGCCGGACCGCGGGAAACACCTCGTCGTCCAGCGGCTCGAAGGTCCACGTCACGGCGCCGGACCAGTCGCACGGCCTCGCCGCCCCCGGCACGCGCTGCGGCCAGCCGAGTCCCAGCGCGATGGGCAGGCGCATGTCCGGCGGGGACGCCTGTGCGATGGTCGAGCCATCCGTGAACTGGACCATGGAGTGGACCACGGACTGCGGGTGCACCACCACATCGATCTTTTCCAGCGGCACGTCGAAGAGCAGGTGCGCCTCGATGACTTCCAGCGCCTTGTTGACCATGGTGGCCGAATTCGTGGTGACCATCCGGCCCATGTCCCAGGTTGGATGCGCCAGCGCCTGCTGCGGGGTCACGGCGCCCAGTTCGGCGCGGGTCCTGCCGCGGAACGGCCCGCCGGACGCGGTGACGATCAGCCGGTCCACCTCGGCCGTCGAGCCGGAGCGCAGCGCCTGGGCCAGTGCGGAATGCTCCGAGTCCACCGGAACCAGCTGGCCGGGTTTCGCCGCACGCTTGACCAGTTCGCCGCCGGCGATGAGGGACTCCTTGTTCGCCAGCGCCAGCAGATGGCCGGCTTCCAGCGCGGCCAAGGTCGGCACCAGGCCGATCGAACCGGTAATGCCATTGAGTACGACGTCGGCGTTCGGCCAGGCGGCGATTCTCGCCGACGCGTCGTGGCCGGCAAAGAGTTCGGGCTCGTAGCCGCTGATGCCCGCGTCCGCGGCCGCTGCCTTGACCGCCGTCGCCAGATCCTCCCGCGTACCGCTGGCAATCCCTACGGCTTCCGCCCGGGTGTGGACGGCCTGCCGGGCAACCAGTTCCAGGTTGCCGCCGCCGGCCGCCAGGGCCGTCACCTCGAAACGCTCCGCGGCGCCGTCGATCACCTCGATGCCCTGGGTCCCGATGGATCCGGTGGACCCCAGCAGCACTACTTTCCGTGGCCGGCCGGCCGCCTCTGGGTCGCTAAGAAAATCCATGTCTTCCAGTATCCCGCACCCGGCCGGCCGGACGCACCCGGACAGAGGCAACGCCCGGTGCGAGGGCATCGCACCGGGCGTTCGGACTGCTCGGCAGGGCAGCGGCTAGGCGAAGGCAGCTACTGCTTCCTTGACCGGAACATCACCGGAAATCAGGTTGAGCAGTTGGCGCTCACCCGCACCTGTGCGCAGCAGTTCCGCCAGCACGGCGGCAACGTCGGCGCGCGGCACGGGACCGCGTTCCTCGACCAGATCCAGGCGGACAAGGCCGTTGGCGGCGTCGTCGGTCAGCTGACCCGGGCGGACGATGGTCCACCTCAGGTCGCGCGTTTTGAGGTCCTCTTCGGCTGCCAGTTTGGCCCGCAGGTAGGCAACGAAGACTTCGTCCATGCCCTCCGGCGTGGCGCCATCGCGCACGAGGTCGTTGCCCATTGAGGAAATCTGGATGAAGCGTTCCACGCCGGCGGCCTCGGCGGCATCCGCCAGCAGCACCGCGGCGCCCAGATCCACCGTCTCCTTACGTTCTTTACCGCTGCCCGGTCCGGCTCCGGCCGCGAAGACCGCCGCATCGGCGCCCTTCAGGAATTTCGCGACCTCGTCCACCGAGGCGCTCTCCAGATCCACCACCTCGGGGATGGCACCGTCCACCATCAGATCGGCGCTCTGCTCCGGTTTGCGGATCAGCCCCACCACCTCATGCTGGTCCGCGGCCAGGATCCTGGTCAGTTCGCGTGCGATTTTTCCATGTCCACCTGCAATAACTATGCGCATGACCGGTGCAACCACCCTTTCCTGCGGACTATTCCAGCCCGGCGGTCATCCGTGTCGCCCGTCATCCTGCCAACCCGGCCCGGCGCAGTGTCTGCTCGGCGTGCTTGATCAATGGGCCGTCCACCATCTTGCCGCGGAAGCGGAACACACCCGGTTCCGTCCGGGCCGCCTCCAGCAGCGCCGCGGCATCGGCGACGGCGGCCTCGGAGGGCAGGTACGCAGCGCGGATGACCGGGATCTGGCTTGGATGGATGACGGCCTTGGCACCGAACCCGCAGGCCACCGCATCCTCCGCCTCCGCTGCCAGGCCGTCCAGATCCGGGATGTCCACGTAGACCGAATCGATGGCTGTCTTGCCGTAGGCGCCGGCCGCCAGCAGGACCTGCGAGCGCGCTTGCCGTGCGACGTCCCGGTAGGTCCCGCCGGCGTTGCGGCTGGAGGTCCCGCCGAGCGAGGCCAGCAGGTCTTCGGCGCCCCACATCAGCGCGACGACGTTCCCGGTGCGCGCGATGTCCGGGGCGGCGAGGACGCCCAGCGCCGTCTCGCACAGCGCCACGACCCCGTACCCGCCCAGTCCGGCAATGGCATCTGCGTTCTCCGATTTGGCCAGCATGATGGTGGCGTAGCCGGTACGCTGCAGTGCCGCCATGTCCAGGGCGTGGTCTTCGGTTCCGAGCGGGTTGACGCGCACGATGGTCCGCTCCGGATCCAGCGGATTGTCGATGACGGCTTGCCGGGCCGATGCCCGGTCCGCCGGCGCCACGGCATCTTCCAGATCCAGGATGACCGCATCCGCGCGGTCCGCCGCCTTGGCATAACGCTCGGGCCGGTCCGCGGGACAGAACAGGATGGCCGGACCCATGGTAAACATCAGCCGAGCTCCTGGTTCCGGAAGCGGTTCCTGGCCTCCGGCTCGGTCTGGCTCTGCCGGTGCCCTTCTTCGGTCCACATCAGGCAACTGCGGACCGCCGTGGCCACAATGTCCTCGTGCTGGTTGCGGCCGGTATGGCTCAGGGTGACGATCCCCTGGCCGCGCCGCGAGGCCGAGAGCCGTTTGTCCGTCACGATCGTCTCCGTGTACAGCGTGTCCCCGTGGAAGAGCGGATGCGGGAAGTTAATGTCCGTCAGCCCCAACTGGGCCACGATGGTGCCCTGGGTGAGCTGGGTGACGGACTGGCCAACCACGGTGGCGAGCGTGAACATTGAGTTCACCAGCCGCTGCCCGAACGGCTGCGAGGCGGACCAGTCGGCGTCCAGGTGCAGGGCCTGGCTGTTCATGGTCATCGTGGTGAACAGGACGTTGTCGGCTTCCGTAATGGTGCGGCCCGGCCGGTGCGCGTAGACCGTGCCGGTCTGGAACTCGTCGTAGTAGAGCCCGCGCTGGGTGATGGTGGTCCGCAGGTCTTCGCCGCTTCCGGTGCTCATACGTCGTCGACCTCGTGTTCCTCGATGTTCAGCTCGGCACCGGTGGCGGCCACGACCTCGTCCACGCCGACGCCCGGCGCTACTTCACGCAGCACCAGCCCGTCTTCGGTCACATCGATGACGGCCAGGTCGGTAATGATCCGGTCCACGCAGCCCTTGCCGGTCAGCGGGAGCGAGCAGCTCTTGAGGATCTTCGGGTTGCCCTTCCTGTCCACGTGCTCCATCATCACGATCAGCCGCTTCGCGCCGAAGACCAGGTCCATGGCCCCGCCCATGCCCTTGACCATCTTGCCCGGCACCATCCAGTTGGCGAGGTCCCCGTTTTCGGCGACTTCCATCGCGCCGAGCACCGCCACGTCCACATGGCCGCCGCGGACCATGCCGAAGGAGGTCGCTGAGTCGAAGATCGCCGCGCCCCGGTTGAGCGTGACCGTTTCCTTGCCGGCGTTGATCAGGTCCGGGTCAAGGTTTTCCTCCGTGGGATAGGGCCCGACGCCGAGGATTCCGTTCTCGGAATGCAGCACCACCTCCACGCCGGCGGGGATGTAATTGGGGATGAGGGTAGGCATCCCGATGCCCAGGTTCACGTACTGGCCGTTGCGCAGCTCCTTGGCTACGCGGGCGGCGAGTTCGGTGCGCGTCAGTGCCATCGTCAGTTCCCCTGCCCCGCGCCGGCCTCGGTGACCGTGCGCTTCTCGATCCGTTTCTCCACGTCGCCGGCCACCACCACGCGCTGGACGAAGATGCCCGGCGTGTGGATGTGCTGCGGATCCAGCTCGCCCGGTTCCACCAGTTCCTCCACCTCGGCGATGGTGACCTTGCCTGCCATCGCCGCCAGCGGATTGAAGTTCATCGCGGTCACGTGGTAAATCAGGTTGCCCAGCCGGTCGCCCTTCCACGCATGCACCAGGCCGAAGTCCGGCCGCAGCGACTCTTCGAGCACGTAGTCCGCGCCGCCGAAGCTGCGCACCTCCTTAGGTGCCGATGCGATCGCAACGTTCCCCTCGGCGTCGTACTTTTGCGGCAGTCCCCCTTCGCTGACCTGCGTGCCGACACCCGCCGTCGTATAGAAGGCCGGAATGCCGGCACCGCCGGCGCGCAGTTTCTCGGCCAGCGTGCCCTGCGGGGTCAGCTCCACCTCGAGTTCACCGGCGAGGTATTGCCGCGCGAACTCCTTGTTCTCGCCCACATAGGAGCTGATGGTGCGGCGGATCCGCCCGTCCGCCAGCAGCACGCCGAGACCCCAGTCGTCCACGCCGCAGTTGTTGCTGATGGTTTCCAGGTCCTTGGTGCCGCGGTCGTGGAGGGCCTGGATCAGGGTCACCGGGATACCGCATAGGCCGAAACCTCCCACGGCCAGCGAGGCCCCGTCCTGGATATCGGCCACGGCCTCCGCCGCGCTGCCTACAACCTTGTTAATCACGTTGTCCCTAGCCTTCCGTCGATCGTGGCTGGTGCGCGGTCAGAGCCCCAGTTCGCGGGCGATGAGCATCAGCTGCACCTCGGTGGTCCCTTCGCCGATTTCAAGAATCTTCGAATCCCGGTAATGCCGTGCCACCCGGGACTCGTTGATGAACCCGAACCCGCCGAAGATCTGCGTGGCGTCGCGGGCGTTGTCCATGGCCGCTTCGCCTGCCACCATCTTTGCAATAGCCGAGTGGGTTTTGAAGGGCTTGCCCGCAAGCATCCTCGCCGCGGCGTCGTAGTAGGCCAGCCGCGCGGTGTGGGCGCGGGCCTTCATGCGGGCGATCTTGAACTGGATCGCCTGGAAGGAACCGATGTTGGTCCCGAAGGCCTGACGGTCCTTGGCGTACCGCACCGATTCGTCCACGCAGCCCTGAGCCGCGCCGGTGGCGAGCGCTGCAATGGCGATGCGGCCCTCGTCCAGGATCTGCAGGAAGTTGGCGTAGCCCCGGCCGCGCTCCCCCAAGAGGTTGGCTTCGGGCACGTGCACGTCCTTCAGCGTGAGCGGATGCGTGTCCGACGCGTTCCAGCCAACCTTGTTGTAGGCCTTTTCCGCGGTGAAGCCGGGCGTGTCCGTGGGCACCAGGATGGTGGAGATTTCCTTCTTGGTGGTCCCGTCCTCCCGCTCCGAAGTGCCCGTGACCGCTGTGACGGTGACCAGCTTGGTAATGTCCGTGCCGGAGTTGGTGATGAACTCCTTGTTGCCGTTGATGACCCACTGGCTGCCCTGGTCCCCAGCCACCAGTTGTGCCCGGGTCTTGGTGCCGCCGGCGTCCGATCCTGCCTCGGGTTCGGTCAGGCCGAAGCCGGCGAGCGCCTGGCCGCTGGCGAGCATGGGCAGCCACTCCGCCTTCTGCTCCTCGGTGCCGAAGCGGTAGATCGGCATGGCGCCCAGCGAGACGCCGGCCTCCAGGGTGATTGCCACCGACTGGTCCACCCGGCCCAGCTCCTCCAAGGCCAGCGCCAGCGCGAAGTAGTCCCCGCCCATGCCGCCGTGTTCTTCCGGGAAGGGCAGCCCGAACAGGCCCATCTCGCCCATCTGTTTGACCACGTCGTAGGGGAAGGTGTGGTCTTCATCGTGTTTGGCGGACACCGGGGCCACTACTTGGTCGGCGAACTCCCGGACGGTGTCCACCAGGTCCTGGTGGTCCTCGCTGAGGGAAAAATCAGGCATGCTCGGCTTCCTTCTGTTCCGTTGCTTCCGTCCTGCCGGCAGGATCTGCTGCGGCGACGACGGCGACAATCTGGCCGGCTTTGACCAGATCGCCGGGTTTGAGGTGGATACTTATTTCTCCGGCCACGGCCGCGGTGAGCTGGTGCTCCATTTTCATGGCTTCCACGGTCAGCACGGTCTGGCCGGCCTCGACGTGGTCCCCGTTGCCCACGGCCACGGCGGTCACCGTCCCCGGCATCGGCGAGCGCACCTCGGGTGACAGCTCGCCCTCCTCGCGGTGGATCCGCTCCAGCGCCTCGGCCAGGCGGCGCTTCCGGTCCCGTACCGTCAATCCGGCACTGAAGCCCGCGTCGGCGAACCAGATTGTCCCGGTGCCGGGATTGACGGCGTGGCGGAAGGGCTTGCGCACCCCATTGACGACGGCGGCGCCTGCCTCACGCTCGAGGCTCACCGTAAAGCTGCTGCCGGCTACCTCCGCGCGGAAGCTTGCTGGGCTTCCCTGGCCGGACTGCAGGCGGGTCAGCGTAACCTCGCGCGGTTCCCCGTGGGGCATGGCAAAACTGACCACGGTGGGCACGGCGCCGCCCACCCGCCAGCCGTCGCCGGCGGTCCACGGGGAGCGGGGCTGCGGGGATTGAGGTATTGGGGAGCCGGGCTGCAGGGACTCCAACGGCCCGGTTTCCTGTGCGGATCGTCGGCCCTCCAGCCAGGCCGCCCCGGCAACCGCGAGTTCGCCGTCGCTGATCCGGCGGAACGCCAGGTGCGGTAGTTTCCGTTCGATCAGGGTCGTGTCCAGGTGGCCGGCGCGCACGTCGTCGTCGTTCAGGAGCAGCCGCAGGTACTCGACGTTGGTGGGCACGCCCAGCACCATGGTCTCCCCCAGCGCCCGGTCCAGCCGGTCCAGCGCCTCGTCCCGGTCCTCGCCCCAGGCGACGACCTTCGCGAGCATCGGGTCGTAGCTGCTGGAAATTTCGAGTCCGGGCAGCAGCGAGCTGTCCACCCGGACGCCTTCGCCGGATGCTTCGTGCAGCGCCAGCACCGTACCCGCGGAGGGTAGGAAGTCCTGTTCCGGGTTCTCCGCATACACGCGCGCTTCCACCGCGTGTCCGATGAGAACGACGTCGGACTGGGCTATCGTCAGCTGCCCGCCTGCTGCGATGCGCAGCTGCCATTCGACCAGATCCTGCCCGGTGACCAGCTCCGTCACCGGGTGCTCCACCTGCAGCCGGGTGTTCATCTCCATGAAGTAGAACTCGTCCGGCGCCTCGTCGGAAACCAGGAATTCGACCGTGCCGGCCCCGCTGTAGTCCACGCTGCGGGCGGCGTTGCAGGCAGCCTCGCCGATCCGGGCGCGGGTGGCCTCGTCCAGCAGCGGCGAGGGCGCTTCCTCGATCACCTTCTGGTGCCGGCGCTGCAGGGAACACTCGCGTTCGCCCAGGTGGATGACGTTGCCGTGGTTGTCGGCCAGAACCTGGACTTCGATGTGGCGCGGGCTGCGGATCAGCTTCTCCAGGAACAACGTGTCATCCCCGAAGGCGGACGCAGCCACGCGGCGGGCGGTGGCCAGGGTTGCCGGCAGCTGGTCCGGGCCGTCCACAACGTGCATGCCCTTGCCCCCGCCTCCGGCCGAGGGCTTGATCAGCAGCGGGTAGCCCACGCCGTCGGCCGCATTAATCAGCTGCTCATCGCTCAGCCCGGGTTCGGCCAGGCCGGGCACCACCGGCACCTGGTAGCCGGCCACGTGGTTCTTGGACCGGATCTTGTCCCCCATGACGCCGATGGCCTTCACGTTCGGCCCGATGAAGGTGATGCCGGCGGCCTCCAGTGCCTCGGCAAAGGCGAGGCTTTCGCTCAGGAAACCGTAGCCGGGGTGGACGGCCTCGGCACCGGTCCGGCGGCAGGCGGAGATGATGGCCTCGATGTTCAGGTAGCTGGCCGTCGGCGCCGGCGGGCCGATCCTGACCGCAAGGTCGGCTTCGCGCACGTGCCGGGCACCGGTGTCGGCGTCGGAATAGACCGCGACCGTGCGGATGCCCAGCCGGCGGCAGGTGCGGATCACCCGGCAGGCTATTTCCCCGCGGTTGGCGATCAGTACCGTAGTGAAGAGCTGTTCGGGCATGGCGCTCACATTCTGAACAGGCCGAAGGACGTCTCCGGCAGCGGCTGGCGGGCACAGACATCCAGCGCGAGGCCCAGGACCCGGCGCGTGTCCGCCGGGTCGATGATCCCGTCATCCCAGAGCCTGGCGGTGGAGTAGTACGGGTTGCCCTGCGCCTCATACTGCTCGCGGATGGGCGCCTTGAAGGCTTCCTCCTCCGCGGCCGGCCAGTCGCCGCCCGCGGCTTCGATCTGGTCGCGCTTGACCGTGGAGAGTACCGACGAGGCCTGGTTGCCGCCCATCACCGAGATCCGGCTGGCCGGCCACATCCAGAGGAACCGCGGCGAGTAGGCGCGCCCGCACATCGAGTAGTTGCCCGCGCCGAACGAACCGCCGATGATGACGGTCAGTTTGGGCACGCGGGCGGTGGCGACGGCGGTGACCATTTTGGCGCCGTGTTTGGCGATGCCGCCGGCCTCGTAATCGCGCCCGACCATGAACCCGGAGAGGTTCTGCAGGAAAACCAGCGGGATGCCGCGCTGGTCGCAGAGCTCAATGAAGTGGGCGCCCTTAAGCGCGGACTCGCTGAACAGCACGCCGTTGTTGGCCACGATCCCGACCTGGTGCCCGTGGATGCGGGCGAAGCCGGTGACCAGTGTGGCTCCGTACTCCCGCTTGAACTCGTGGAAGAGGCTTCCGTCGACCACCCGGGCGATCACCTCGCGGACGTCGTAGGAGGCGTTCACATCCGTCGGGACCGTCCCGTAGAGCTCCGTGGGATCGGCCGACGGCGGTTCCGCGGCTGCCACGTTCCAGACCGGCTCGGTTACGGGCAGGGTGGACACGATGTCGCGGACGATTTCCAGGGCATGCTGGTCCGTTTCGGCCAGGTGGTCTGTCACACCGGAGACCTTGGCGTGGATGTCCCCGCCGCCGAGGTCCTCGGCACTGACCACCTCGCCGATGGCCGCCTTCACCAACGGCGGACCCCCCAGGAAGATAGTGCCCTGGTTGCGCACGATGACGGTTTCGTCGCTCATCGCCGGGACGTAGGCCCCGCCGGCTGTGCAGGAACCCAGGACGGCAGCAATCTGCGGAATCTTCCGCGCCGAGAGGTTGGCCTGGTTGTAGAAGATCCGGCCGAAATGCTCCCGGTCCGGAAAGACCTCGTCCTGTTTCGGCAGGAAGGCGCCGCCGGAATCCACCAGGTAGATGCACGGCAGGTTGTTTTCCAGCGCCACTTCCTGGGCCCGCAGGTGCTTCTTCACCGTCATGGGGTAGTAGGTTCCGCCCTTGACCGTGGCGTCATTGGAGATCACCAGGACATGGCGCCCATGCACCAGCCCGATCCCGGTGATAATCCCGGCGCCGGGCGAATCGCCGTCGTACATTCCTTCCGCGGCCAGCGGCGAGAGTTCCAGGAAGGGGCTGCCCTCGTCCAGCAGCGCATCGACGCGCTGGCGTGGCAGCAGTTTGCCGCGGTCCACGTGGCGCCGGCGGGATTTTTCCGGACCGCCAAGCGCCGCCGTCGCGAGCTTGCAGCGCAGTTCCTCAACCAGTGCGCGTTGCGCCGCTTCGTTCTCCAAGTAGCCCGGGCTGGTAGTGTCCACCCGGGAAGGCAGTGTCTCCATCGACATCTTTCTTCGCGGTAGGTGCCATTTTCCCAGTCCCGCTGGCGGATCAGCAGGCTGGTCAACGAACACGCTTTTGGTTAGTCTTTACTAACTGAAATTCAGGTTAGTGGGCGCTAACCGGAATGTCCAGCATTTATCCGAACAGGAGGGACGCACGTGTCCCCTAACTCAGCCGCCGGCACTGGGTCGCCAGGAGGTCCAGGGCCTGTGGCCAATGCCGATACGGGCAGGGTCACCGGCCGGAGCCTGGCGAAGGCCTCGCGCCGTGCCGCGCTGCTGTCCGCCGCCGCGAAACTCTTCGCGGAACGCGGGTTCAACGGCGTCTCGATCGAGGACCTCGGCTCCGCCGCGGGTGTCAGCGGTCCCGCCGTCTACCGGCACTTCAGCAGCAAGCATGCAGTGCTCTCCGCCCTGCTGACCGGAGTGAGCCAGGACCTGCTCGACGGCGGACAAGCCGTGGTGGAGAATTCCCCCGGTCCTGAAGAGGCCCTGCGCGGACTGATCGAATTCCAGGTGGACTTTGCCCTGCGCAATCCGGACGTCATCCGAGTCCACGACCGCGATCTGGACAGCCTGCCGACGGAGGATTCGCAAACCGTGCGGGCCCTGCAGCGGGCTTACGTCGAAGTCTGGGTTGCCGTCCTGACCCGCCTGCTCCCCGAGCAGGAGCCTGCCCGCTTGCGGGTGCGTGCCCATGCCGCCTTCGGGCTGATCAACTCCACGCCCCACACCACGCACCGGGGCAAAGCCGTACGAGACAAGACGTGGCGGCGCAATCTGCTGGAAACAATGGCATGGGCAGCCTTGAAAGCCGAGTAGGCTTCAGTAAAGACCCCTAGCCGAAAGGTTCGCCATGATTGAGCTACGCCCCGTGGAACCTGCCGACCTCGACAAGTTCTTCGAGTACCAGCAGGATCCCGACTCCAACCGTATGGCTGCTTTCACCGCCAAAAACCCCTCCGACCGCGGAGTTTTCAACCACCACTGGCAGAACATCCTCAATGACGAGGCGATCACTGTCCGCACCATCACCTCCGATGGCGAAGTGGTGGGCAGCATCATGGCCTACCCCTCGGACGGCTACCCGGAACTGACGTTTTGGACCGCGAAGTCGCACTGGGGCCACGGCATCACCACATCAGCGGTGGAAAAGTTCCTGGCCGAGTTCACCGCCCGCCCCATCCGCGCGCGGGCCGTCAAGGACAACCTGGGTTCCATCAAGGTCCTGGAGAAGGCCGGCTTCAAGGCCATCGGCGAGGCCCAGGGCTTTGCCAACGCCCGGGCCGCCGTGGTCACCGAAGAAATCCTGGAGCTGCTCTAGCCCTCACACCATCGTCAGGACCATCCCCGGCTCGGCCAGGATGGTCCCGACGTCGGCCAGGAATGTCGCACCCTGCTGACCGTCCACGAGGCGGTGGTCGAAGGACAGGCTGAGCGTGACAACCTGGCGCAGGGCAATGCCGCCCTGGTATTCCCAGGGCTGTCTGCGGACCGCGCCCATGGCCAGGATCGCCGCCTCCCCCGGATTGATGATGGGGGTTCCGGCGTCGATGCCGAAGACGCCGATGTTCGTGATCGAAATGGTTCCGCCGGACAAGTCTGCCGGCGCTGTCTTGCCGGATCGTGCCGCACCCGTCAACTCGCCCAGTGCCTGGGCGAGCTGGCGCAGGTCCAGTGTGTGGGCGTCCTTGATGTTGGGGACGATCAGTCCGCGCTCGGTCGCGGCGGCGATGCCCAGATTCACATAGTTCTGCCGGACGATCTCCTGGTTGTCCTCATCCCAGCGCCAATTCAGCGAGGGACTGTGCTCCAGCGCGATGCACACGGCCTTGGCCAGGACGGTCAGCGGCGTGACCTTGATGTCCCTGAAGGCACGGCTCTCCCGCAGTTTGGCCAGCAGCTCCATCGTCGGCGTGACGTCCACGGTCAGGAACGACGTGGCATGCGGGGCGGTAAACGCACTGGCCACCATGGCGGCGGCGGTATGCTTCCGCACGCCCTTGATCGGAATGCGGCTTTCGCGTTCCGCGGCACCCGCCAGCCATCTGCCGGCACGCGCAGCGGCGGCTGCTGCAGCAGCCGGCTGTTCCTGACCTCGTTCGCCGGCCCCGGCAGCAGCGCCGGTGTGGAAACTCTCGACGTCGGCCCGGGTGATCAACCCCTGCTCGCCCGTTCCGGTTACCCCAGCGAGGTCAATCCCCAGATCCCGGGCCAGTTTGCGGACCGGAGGAGTGGACCGCGGCCGCTCCTTCACGAATTCCGCCCGCTCCCCAACAGGACTGGCCGGCGCTGAAACAACGGATCCGGGTGCCGGGGGCGTGGTGGCCGCCGGAACTGCACGCGCCGCTTCCACGGCACCGGCCCGACGGCGGCGCCTGGGTGCGCCTGCTGCTTCGGCCTGAGCGCCGTACCCCACCAGGTTCGCCTCGCGGCCGCTTGCCGTGGCAGTTGCAGTACCGTTCGACGATTGGCCACCTGTGCCGTTCTCGGACGGGTCCGAGCCAGCCACTTCGAAGGAGACAATGGGCTCCCCCACATTGACCGTACTGCCCGGCGCTTCATGCAATGCGGTGACGACGCCGGCAAACGGGGACGGCAATTCCACGACGGCCTTCGCGGTTTCCACTTCGCCCAGGATCTGGTTCAGCTCTACCCTGTCACCCTCGGCAACGTGCCAGCTGACGATTTCCGACTCTGTGAGACCTTCGCCCAGATCCGGCAGCTTAAAGACCTTGATTCCCATCAATTCCCCTCCAGATCGCTGAGCGAATTCGTTCGGCCAAGGGCGCGGTCCACACCGTCCAGAATCCGGTCAAGATCGGGAAGATGGTGGTGTTCCATCTTTGCCGGCGGGTAGGGAATATCGAAGCCGGTGACGCGGACCGGTGCGTGTTCCAGATGGTAGAAGCACCGTTCGGTGATGCTCGCCGCCACCTCCGCGCCGAGCCCTCCCGTCATGGCCGCTTCATGGGTGATGACCAGGCGGCCGGTCTTGCGGACCGAGGCCTCCAACGTGGCGAAGTCCAGCGGTGAAAGCGAGCGCAGGTCGATGACTTCCACCGAGAGACCTTCTTCCCGGGCGGCCAGCGCAGCGTCCTTGGCAAGCTGCACCAGGGCGCCGTACGCCACCAGGGTCACGTCGTCGCCGGGGATCTCCACGCGTGCCTGCTCCAGCGGGAAGGAAGCCAGGTCCACTTCTTCGTCCACCTCCCCCTTGACGTGGTAGCGCCGCTTGGGCTCAAAGAAGAGCACCGGGTCATCGCAGGCTATGGCCTGCTGGATCATCGCGAATGCATCCTGCGGGTTGGATACCGAGATCACCCGCAGGCCGGAGGTATGCATGAAATAAGCCTCCGGCGATTCCGAATGATGCTCCGCTGCTCCGATTCCGCCGCCGAACGGAACCCGGATAGTCAGCGGCATCTTGACCCTCCCCTGGGTGCGGTAGTGCAGTTTGGCTACCTGGCTCACTATCTGGTTGAACGCCGGATAGATGAACCCGTCAAACTGGATTTCGCACACCGGCCGGTATCCGCGGTACGCCATGCCTACGGCTGTACCCAGAATGGCGGATTCCGCCAGCGGGGCATCGATGACCCGGTGGGCACCGAAGTCTTTCTGCAGTTCGTCAGTAATGCGGAAGACACCGCCCAGCTTGCCGATGTCTTCGCCGATCAGCACGACCTTGGAATCGTGTTCCATCGCCTTGCGCAAGCCGGTATTGATAGCCCGGCCGAAAGTCATGGTGCTCATCGCTTGCCACCCCCTGCAGCCTCGAACGAGGCAAGATAACGGGAATAGTGCTCCCGTTGGCGCTCCAGCACCGGGTGCGGTGTGGTGTAGACGTTGTTGAACACGTCCAGTTCGCCGGGCTCGGGCAGGGTCACACAGCCGTGCCGCAGTAGCCCGGCGACCTCGTCCGCCTTGGCGTTCACCCGGTCCGTGAAGTCACCGGCCAACAGCCCTTCGGCTTCCAGCAGCTTGGCCAGCCGGTCGATCGGATCGCGGCCCTTCCAGTCTTCAAGTTCGTTCGGGTCCCGGTATCTGGTGGGATCGTCCGCCGTCGTATGCGGACCCATGCGGTAGGTGACCGCCTCGATGAAGCTCGGTCCGCCGCCGCTGCGCGCCCGGTCCAGCGCCTCGCGCGTCACGGCCATGCAACCGAGGACATCGTTGCCGTCCACGCGCACGCTCGGAATGCCGAAGCCGGGGGCACGGTCCGCAATGTCCCGCTGCGCCTGGAGGGTGACCGGCTCGGAAATGGCCCACTGGTTGTTCTGGCAAAAGAAGACCACCGGCGCCTGGAAGCTGGCCGCGAAGACCATGGCCTCGTTGACGTCGCCCTGGCTGGTGGCCCCGTCGCCGAAATACGCGACGGCGACGGAGTCTGCGCCGTCAAACTTGGTTGCCATGGCATAGCCGGTTGCGTGCAGAGCCTGGGCCCCGATAATCACCTGCGGCGTGGCCATGTTGATCTCATACGGGTCCCAGCCGGAGGGTGCGTTTCCGCGCCAGACCCTGATCATGTCCGTGTAGTCGGCCCCGCGGCAATAGGCCACGCCATTCTCGCGGTAGCTGGAAAAGACAAAATCATCCTTGCGGAGCGCGCGGCCCGATCCGATCTGCGCCGCCTCCTGTCCCAGTAACGGGGGCCAGAGCGCCAGTTCACCCTGGCGCTGCAGGGCGGTGGCCTCCTGGTCTACCCGGCGCACCACCACCATGTCTTCGTACAGCCCCTGGAGGCGGGCCCCGTCAATGTCCGCTACCCATTCATCGTAGGGACCGGCAGCCCGGGTTCCCTCCGGTGTCAGCAGCTGGACGAGATTTTCCCCGGATACTGACCTCATGCCATGTAAGGACACTTGATGCACGCAACCTTTTCTCGTTGTGTCGATCCCGCGGATCTTGTGGATCCGGCGGCACCTTTGCAGACCTCCCGGCGCCATTGCCGGCAGGTAGTTGTGACGATACTCACAGAATGCAGCAAGCGCAATATCCCCACAAAAAACTGGGCACTATGCTCTGTCGGGGCGGTTTTGATCGTGCTAACGTTGCGCATTATGCAGCCTCTGGACGGCACCGACACGCGATTGCTGATGGCTTTGGCGCAGGATCCACGGCGTACCGTCGTGGCCCTGGCCCAAGAGCTGGGCCTGTCCCGCAATACGGTCCAGGCCCGCATGAGCCAGCTGGAAAAGAAATCCGTTTTCCTCTCCTTCGACCGGCGCATCAGTCCGGCCGCCCTGGGCTATCCGCTGGCAGCCTTCATCCACATCCATGTCCAGCAGCCGAAGCTGGAGCAGATCACTAACGAACTGGCCCTGATTCCCGAAGTTCTGGAGGCTTTCGGTATCACCGGACAGGCCGACATCCTGGCCCGGGTGGTCTCCACCGGCGCCGAGGACCTGTTCCGGATCAACGGGAAGGTCCTCGCGATCGACGGCGTGGAGCGCACGGATACTTCGCTGGCCATGCACGAGCTGGTGCCGTTCCGCATCGGACCGCTGCTGCAGCGCACCGGCGGCCCGGACCAGGACTGACGTAGAGAGAAAGGCGTAGCTGCCATGCGTGTCGGTGTTCCCCGAGAAGTAAAGAACAACGAATTCCGGGTCGCCATTACCCCGTCCGGCGTGCACGAGCTCACGCTGGCCGGACATGAAGTGCTTGTGGAAACCGGGGCAGGCAACGGCTCCTCCATCACGAACGAGGATTATGCTGCCGCAGGCGCCACTGTGCTCGGTTCGGCGGACGAGACGTGGGCGCGGGCCGAGATGGTGCTGAAGGTCAAGGAACCCGTGGCGGAGGAATACCACCGGCTGCGCGAGGACCTGATCCTCTTCACCTACCTCCATCTGGCCGCCGATGCGCCACTGACCAAAGAACTGTGCGAGCGCGGCGTGACGGCCGTGGCCTACGAAACGGTGCAACTACCGGACCGTTCGCTGCCGCTGCTGGCGCCGATGTCCGAAGTGGCCGGCCGGCTCGCCCCGCAGGTCGGGGCCTACACGCTAATGAAGTCCCAAAGCGGACGCGGAATCCTGCTCGGCGGCATTCCCGGCACGCACGCGGCCAACGTCGTCGTTATCGGTGCCGGGGTGGCGGGCTCCAACGCTGTCTCCATCGCCGTCGGCATGCGGGCGAATGTCACGGTGCTGGATACGAACGTCCGACGGCTGCAGGAACTCGACGATCTCTACCAGGGCCGGGTCAACACCATCGTCAGCAATGCGCTGGAACTCGACGCCGCAGTCAGCGACGCGGACATGGTCATCGGCGCGGTGCTGGTGCCGGGGGCCAAGGCGCCGAAGCTGGTCAGCAACGAACTGGTCAGCCGGATGCGGTCCGGGGCGGTGCTGGTGGACATCTCCATCGACCAGGGCGGCTGTTTCGAGGACTCGCGTCCCACCACCCACGCGTATCCTACCTACCCGGTGCACGACACGATGTTCTACTGCGTGGCCAACATGCCCGGGGCGGTGCCGCGCACTTCCACCTACGCGCTGACCAATGCCACCCTGCCCTATGTGAAAGCGATAACGCAGGACGGGCTGGACGCTGCCGCCCGCAGGCTGCCGGAGCTGCTCCCCGGGATCAATACCCGGGACGGCCGGATCGTTTCGGAGCCGGTCCGGCTGGCCCACCCGCAGCTGGCCTGAACCCGTTTAGGCCACGGCGTATTTGGCGGGCAGCCGTCCGGACTCCACCAGCCAGCGGACCGTGTCCCGGATCGTCTCGTCAAAGGGCCGCGCATGCACATCGAACTCGTCGCTGGCCGCCGACGTATCGAACTCCGTGCCGCGGCGGAGGATGTCGATACTCTCCGCGTAGGCCGGCAGCGTCCACTGCCCGGGCAGCCGGCGCTGGAGCAGGCCCATGGGCTGCAGCATCGCCAGCATCATTGAGGCCGGGACCGTCACGAACGGATACCGGCGCCCCGTCGCCCGCCCGAGCGCGCCGAAGATCATCTTGCCGTCCACGAAGTGGCCGGGGACCACATAGCGCCGCGGTTCACGGCTCTTGTTGACGACGGCGGCAACCAGCGCCGCGACGTCGCGCACGTCCGTGTAATGGGTACGGCCGGAGGGCCAGGTTGGGAGCCGTCCGGCGGCCAGCCAGCGAAGCCGCTCGCTCTGGTCTCCGCGGTAAGGATCGTTCGGCCCAAGTGTCGAACCGGGGTAGACGGTCACCACCGGGTTTCCGGCCGCCTGGAAACCGCGGGCCACCTGCTCCGAGAGGATTTTCGAGCGCGTGTAGGGATAGTCAATATCACCCAGCGGAAGCGACGGATCGGTGCCGCCCTTCCGGACCAGAACGGCGTAGGTGGAAATGTGCACCACAGGTGAAAGCCGGGCCCGGACGGCCTCGCCCAGGACGTTCTCCGCCGCATCTACGTTGGTCCGTTGGATCTCGGCGGACCGCCGCGGATCCAGCGAATAGATGGCTGCCGCATGAACGACGGCGTCACATCCGTTCACGGCGTCCCTCACCGCCTGTGGATCCAACACATCGCCGACGACAACATCCTGCTGGGCGGCAGCAACGACGTCGGCGCCAAAGGGTCTCAGCGACGCCTGCGTTTTGTCCCGGTCGCGCACCAGCAGCCGCACAGTGTGCCCCGCCTGAACCAACGCCGCCACAATATGGCAGCCGACGAAACCCGTGCCACCGGTCACCAGGACTCTCATGCCTCAAGCATGGACCCCTTGCACACGCCTGCATAGACGCCATCGGGCTTGGAATTCCGCGTGCTCAAAGACGCATCTGGAAACCGAACTGGAACGCACAAAGCGGGCCCGGAAATGTCCGGGCCCGCCCTGTCGCCGTCTGGCTGTAGCTGTCCTGCAGTTGTATCGCCGTCCGGCTAGTGGTCGACTGCCTTTTCGGCGCCGACGCCGGTCAGTGAACGGACTTCCATCTCCGCCTGCTTGGCCGGATCCTCGACGCGCTTGTCGAGTACCGTGCCCAGCCAGCCGAGGAAGAAGGCCAGCGGGATCGAGATGATGCCCGGGTTCTTCAGCGGGAACCAGGCGAAGTCCGCACCCGGGATCATCGAGGTCTCCGTGCCGGAAACCACCGGGGAGAACGCGATCAGGAACAGCGCAGCGGCCAGGCCGCCGTACATGGACCAGATGGCGCCCTGGGTGGAGAACTTCTTCCAGAACAGCGAGTAGATGATGGTCGGCAGGTTCGCCGAAGCCGCCACCGCGAAGGCCAGCGCCACCAGGAAGGCGATGTTCTGGCCCTGGGCGCCGATGCCGCCCAGGATGGAGAGGATACCGATGACTACCACCGTGCGGCGGGCAACCTTCACTTCGCCGTCGGCGTCCACCTGGCCCTTGCGGACCACGTTGGCGTAGATGTCGTGCGCAAAGGAGGCCGCGGCAGTGATGGTCAGGCCGGCCACCACGGCCAGGATGGTCGCGAACGCGACGGCGGAGATCAGCCCCAGCAGCAGCGGGCCGCCGAGCTCGAACGCCAGCAGCGGTGCAGCGGAGTTCACGCCGCCGGGAGCAGCCTCGATGACATCCGGTCCGATCAGCGCGCCGGCACCGTAGCCAAGCACCAGGGTGAACAGGTAGAAGGCGCCGATCAGCCAGATTGCCCAGACCACGGACTTGCGGGCTTCCTTGGCGGTCGGCACGGTGTAGAAGCGCATCAGCACGTGCGGCAGCCCAGCGGTACCGAGCACCAGCGCCAGGGCCAGCGAGATGAAGTCGAACTTGGAGGTTTCGCTGGCACCATACTGCATTCCCGGATTCAGAATGTCAGTGGTGCCGGCCGTGGCGGCAGCGTCGCCGAGCAGCGCGGAGAGGTTGAAGCCGTACATCGCCAGGACCCAGATGGTCATGATGAACGCGCCGGCGATCAGCAGGCAGGCCTTGATGATCTGGACCCAGGTGGTGCCCTTCATGCCGCCCACCAGTACGTACAGGATCATCAGCGCACCGACCACCACAATGACGATGGACTGGCCGAGCCTGTCATCGATGCCCAGCAGCAGCGAGACAAGTCCGCCCGCGCCGGCCATCTGTGCCAGCAGGTAGAAGAAGCAGACCGCCAGCGTCGTCGTTGCCGCGGCGATACGGACCGGACGCTGCTTCAGCCGGAAGGAGAGCACATCCGCCATCGTGAACTTGCCGGTGTTGCGCAGCAGCTCCGCAACCAGGAGGAGAGCCACCAGCCAGGCCACCAGGAAGCCGATGGAGTACATGAAGCCGTCATAGCCGTTGATGGCGATCGCCCCGCAGATCCCCAGGAAGGAGGCGGCGGAGAGGTAATCGCCGGCTATTGCGGTGCCGTTCTGTCCGCCGGTGAAGGAGCGGCCGGCCGCGTAGTAGTCGGCGGCCGTCTTGTTGTTGCGGCTGGCCCGCAGCACGATCACCATGGTGATCGCGACGAAGAGGCCGAAGATGGTGATGTTCAGCCAGGGCTCGCCGACCTGCGTCTCGGCCTGCGTGGTGGTGGTCAAGGGAAGCATCAGTTCTTTTCTCCTGCCTGGGGCTTGACTGCCGCGGACTCAAGCTCGCTGCGCATCTCGGCCGCGATCGGATCCAGCTTCTTGTTGGCGAAGCTGACGTACCACATGGTGATCGCGAACGTGCTGACGAACTGCAGCAGTCCCAGGATCAAGCCGATGTTGATATTGCCAATCACCTTGGTGGACATGAAGTCGTGCGCATAGTCCGCCAACAGGACGTAGGCGAAATACCACAGCAGGAATGCAATGGCCATGGGGAACACGAAGCTGCGGTGGCGGCGCCGCAGCTCCTGGAACTTCGGTTCCTGCTGGACTTTCTCGAAGTCCACGGCTGCCGTGAAATCGGCCTCCGGGGTGGGATTTTGTCCCATGTCTCCTCCTCTTGGGGATTTTGTGACTGCAATCACTCTCTAATGTGATTCAGTACATGTCTTCATGCCGGGCGGGAGCGATCGGTGAACGGCAACCGGCCTGCGGTGAACGGCGGCCCGCTGCGACGAACAGCATGCGGCGGGGGAACTTCCCAGTGTCGGCGCGGCAGCGGACGTACGCCGTCCGGCGCCATACGGTTCAACCAACGACGGCGGCGCCCGGGTGGCGCTGTCACGAGCGTTATCGTGGAGGCATGTTCAGCACGGCCGTCGACATCGCGCTCATTGTGGCCATTGCGGCCGTCACGGTGGCGGTCATCGCCCTGATCGGTTTCAAGCTCGCCCGCTCCAGCCGGGATCTGGGGTCCGAGGCCGAGCTGGCCACCTACACCACCTTGCATACCGCCGGCCTGGCGGCGCCGTTCCTGCGCACCGGGCTCTCCCCCGCCGGTGCAGGCAAGGCCGCCCGCTACCTGCGCGAAATGCTCGGCAGCAGCGATCTGGTCATCACGGACGAGTCCTCGATGCTGGCGTGGGAGGGTACCCACGGACCCCGGGAAGAAGAGGCCATGGCGCTGGCGCGCAAGGTGCTGGACAGCGGCCGGACCCAAGTCTTCCGCAAGCCCCGGCTCGCCGTCCCCGGCGCGGACCTGCGCGAGAACCCCGAGACGGAGGCCGTCTTCTCCCCCATCCAGGTGCAGGACCGCGTGGTGGGGACGGTCGGCGCGTACACCGAGCATGTCGGGGCGTCGCTGGTCCGTGCCGCGAATGAGGTAGCCGGCTGGGTAGCCACGCAGATCGAGCTGGCGGAGCTGGATGCCTCGCGCACGTTGCTGATGGAGGCCGAAGTCCGCGCCCTCCGCGCGCAGATCAGCCCGCACTTCATCTACAACTCGCTCAACGCCATTGCGTCCTACATCCTCACCGACCCGGTGCGCGCCCGCGAACTGGTCATCGAGTTCGCCGACTTCACCCGCTACTCGTTCCGGCGCCACGGCGACTTCACCACCGTGGCGGAAGAACTGACCTCCATCGACCGCTACCTGCTGCTGGAACGGGCGCGTTTCGGCGAGCGGCTCAAGGTCAGCCTGCAGATCGGCCCCGAGGTGCTCAGCACGGTAATCCCCTTCCTGTCCCTCCAGCCGCTGGTGGAGAACGCGGTCCGGCACGGCCTGGAGGCGAAGGAGGGCACCGGCCACATCACCATTACCGCCCACGACGCCGGCGCCTACGCCGTCGTCACTATCGAGGACGACGGCGTGGGGATGGATCCTGAGCATCTGCGGCAGGTGCTCGCCGGACACACCGAGGGCGATCACGTGGGCCTGCGCAACGTGGACTCCCGGTTGCGGCAGGTCTACGGGGACGAACACGGGCTGGTGGTGGAAACCGCTCCCGGCCAGGGCACCTTGATCACCATGCGCGTACCGAAGTTCCAGCCGGACAACCTCGTCTAGGCAGCAACCCAGTCCGGGCGACAACCCCGTCCCGGCGATGCCAACCCTGTCCAGCCGGCGGCGTGCAAGCGGGGCATGAGTGCGTGACGCAATAGACTGTCATGCATGGTCAACGTTGTCATCGCGGATGATGAATTCCCTGCTGTCGAGGCCCTTGCCTACCTCCTGTCGCGGGATCCGCGGATAGAAAACATCTACAAGGCTATGAGCGGTGCCGAGGCATTGCGGGCACTGGAAAGCCACGACGTTGACGCGCTGTTCCTGGACATCCACATGCCGGCACTTTCCGGGCTGGACATTGCCCGTGTCATTTCGCGCTTCAGCCGGCCTCCCGCCGTCGTCTTTGTGACCGCCGACGAGGACCAGGCGCTGCAGGCGTTCGAACTGGCCGCGGTGGATTACCTGCTCAAGCCGGTCCGGCCGGAGCGGCTGGCCGAGTCCGTGCGCCGGATCTGCGAGCTGATCGAAGACGGCGATACCAAACCCGAGGTCATTACGGTGGACCAGGGCGGCATCACCAAGATGATCAGGCGTGACGAGATCAAGTACGTACAGGCCCAGGGCGACTATGCCCGGCTGCACACGGCCGAAGCCAGCTACCTCATCCGGGTCCCGCTGAACGATCTCGAGCAGCAGTGGGAGGACGCCGGCTACCTGCGCATCCACCGCTCGTATCTGGTGGCCATGAACCAGGTACAGCAGGTGCGCCTCACGGCCGGCAAGGCCTCCGTGCTGATAAACGGCGCCGAACTGCCGGTGAGCCGGCGGCATCTGCCGGCCGTGCGGGACAAGCTTGAAGCCAACCGGGTCAGGCCGCGCGGATGACCGGGCAGCCCGAGCGGTCCAAGGACCAACCGGATCGGCCCGCGCCGCTGGAGGGCGTCCGTGAACCGCGCGCGGACCGGCCTGAGCGTGTGCGGGTGACGGCGCCGCGGTCCAAGGCACCGCTGATGCCGGGCCGCTACAGTGTTTCCCGCGAGCTGGCTGAGCAGTCCGAGGTAGGCGAAATCTTCATCCGCTCGCTGATCCGCTCCCAGCTGCGGCTGGCGCTGGTGGTCGCCGGCGGATTCGGCGTGATCCTGGCCGGCGTGCCCGTGCTGATGGTCCTCTTTCCGCGCATCAACGACATCACGCTGTTCACCGTCCCGCTGCCCTGGCTGCTGCTGGGCGTGGGCATCTACCCGGTCATCCTGGTCAGCGCAGCGCTCTACAACCGCGCCGCGGCCAGGAACGAGCGCCGCTTCCGCCAACTGGTGGACGATGACCGCCTTGCCCGGCCGGGCTGGCCGGGCTCGCCGGGAGGGGCTGAATGAACCCGGCCGTCGGTCTTGCCGCGCTGGCAGCGGTCTGCGCGGCGACCGTGCTCATCGGTGTCTACGGGCTGCGGATTTCGCGCACCACCGGAGACTTCTACGTTGCCTCGCGGACGGTACGGCCGTGGTGGAACGCCTCCGCGATCGGCGGCGAATACCTCTCGGCGGCCAGCTTCCTCGGCGTGGCCGGGCTAATCCTGGTCTCGGGCATCGATGCGCTGTGGTTCCCCATCGGCTACACCGCCGGCTACCTGATGCTGCTGCTCTTCGTCGCGGCCCCGCTGCGCCGGTCCGGCGCCTACACCATCCCGGATTTTGCCGCCGCCCGGCTGGATTCGCGCCCGGCCCGCACCGTCACCAGCCTGCTGGTGGTCATCGTCGGCTGGCTCTACATCGTCCCGCAGCTCCACGGCGCCGCGCTGACCGTGCGCATCACTACCGGCCTGCCCGGCTGGGTGGGCGCCGCCGCCGTCGTCGTTGTGGTGGTGCTTTCCGTGGTGACCGGCGGGATGCGCTCGATCACCTTCGTGCAGGCCTTCCAGTACTGGCTGAAACTGACCGCGCTGGCCGTGCCGGTGGTCTTTGTGCTGCTGGCCCTCGGGAGCACTTCGCAGCCGATTACCGACGGCGGCGCGGTCTTCCACAGCGACCTCGATGTTTCCGACGAGGCGTCGCTGTACCGCAACATCTCGCTGATCACCGCGCTGCTGTTCGGCACGCTGGGCCTGCCGCATGTGCTGGTGCGTTTCTACACCAACCCCGACGGCCCCACCGCCCGGCGCACCACGGTCATTGTGCTGGGGCTGCTCTCGCTGTTCTACATTTTCCCCACGCTCTCCGGCGTGCTCGGCCGGATCTACACGCCGGACCTGGCCACCGGCAGCCAAGCGGACGCCACCGTCCTGCTGCTGCCGGCCCGGATTTTCGACGGCGCCGCCGGGGACCTGCTCTCGGCCCTGGTCATTGCCGGCGCGTTTGCCGCATTCCTGTCCACCACGTCGGGCCTGGTGGTGTCGCTGGCCGGCGTGGTCAGCCAGGACCTGTTCCGGGGCAGCGTTCGCGGTTTCCGCTGGGCCGCCGTGCTCTCCGCCGTCGTGCCGCTGGGGGTTGCGCTGGCCACGGATTCGCTGGCGCTGGCCGGGAGTGTGGGCACGGTGTTCGCCTTCACCGCTTCCACCATCTGCCCGCTGCTGCTGCTGGGCATCTGGTGGCGCGGGCTGACCGACGCCGGAGCCATCGCGGGCATGGTCACCGGGGCGGTGCTGTGCGGAACGGCGGTCATGCTCGCCGCGTTCGCCGGCAATGCATTGGGCCGGTTCGAGGAACTGCTCGCCCAGCCGGCAGCCTGGACCGTGCCGGCAGCATTCGTGGTCACCATTGCGGTGTCAAAGCTGACGGCATCGCGCCGGCCCGTGACCGTCGCGCGGGTGATGGCGAGGCTGCACTCGCCCGAACACCACCACCCGGCGCCGCGCACCGTGGGACGTTAATGCACGCGGGACGTTAATCAGTCAATAGCCGCCATGAGCTCGACAACACGGTCCAGGAACGCATCCACCTGGGTTTCTTCGTAGCCGTCCGGGCCTTTGGCCTCGCGGAACACCGAACGGCGGACAATGTCGACGCTCAGCGGCTGGTCGTTTTCAAAGTAGGCCAGCAGTTCGGAGCACAGCGCGTCCACGTCCTGCACGTTGTAGCTGGTGGCATTGCGCTTGGCCGGACGGCGGAACCGGTCCCCGGGCTCGCGGTGGAGCCGGGCGCGGAGCACGGCCGATACGCGGCCGATCTGCGCCAGCCAGGCCTGCTCACCCTCGGCGACGATCAACGCGTCGCGCTCCCGCTGGGCGAAGACGTCCTCCAGCCGGTCCAGCGCGGAGTCGACGGCGCGCGGGTCATAACCGCCGCGGGCCGGCTCGAAAGTCATTGCGCGCACGTCGCGGCTGGTGATTTGCCCGCTGTCCGGATCGTTGGCGTTGTAGTACTCCCGGGCGCGGGCCAGGAACTGGTCCACCTGGCGGACGTTGTAGCCGTGCTCGCGGCGCCCCACGCGCTCGAAGGGTGCACTGGCCCGGCCAGCATCATTCTTTTGTCGCACCATCGTCCTCGATGCTTCCCTCTTCAGTAGTGACATCTGCTATGCCAAACTCCCCAATACCTGTACCCGGCGTTTCCGCCGGGACGCGTTCTTGAATTTCTACTTGTGCGGTCTGCCGCTTAGATCGCCCCCGGTGCCAGCAGCACGGCGAGCACATAGGCCACCGGCGCGGCGAAAACGATCGAGTCGAGCCGGTCCATGACACCGCCGTGGCCGGGCAGGATGTTGCTCATGTCCTTGATGCCGAGTTCGCGTTTGACCATGGATTCGGCCAGGTCTCCTGCGGTGGAGGCGGCGACGGTGGCAATAGCCAGCACCAGCCCGAACCACCATTGCAGGTCAAGAATGAACACCGAGCAGAGAATTCCAACAACGACGGCGCCGCCCACGGATCCGGCGAAACCCTCCCAGGATTTCTTCGGGCTGATTTTCGGCGCCATCGGATGCTTGCCGAACAGTACTCCCACCAGATAACCGAAGGTGTCGTTGGAGACGACCAGCAACAGCATGGTCATCACTTTCAGCGCACCGTTGTCCTCGTCCAGCAGCAGCACGGCAAAGCTGATGAACAGCGGCACCCAGCAGAGAACGAAAACTCCGCTCATGATGCTGCGCACGGCATCCTGCGCCCGGTCCAGGCATTTGTAGACCATGACCGCGACCGCCGACGCCACCAGCGCGAATGCGAGTGCTTCCGGACCACCGTAGTAGGCGGCGAGCGGCATGGCGAAGGCTCCGGCATAGAGCGGTACCTGCGGCACGAAGATGCTCTTGACCGTCAGCGCGCGGGAAACTTCCCAGACCCCGATCAGCGCAAAAACCGATACCAGCACCACAAACGCGTCGGGCAGGAAAAAGAGCCCCACCAGGACGGCCACGAGGAGAGCCAGGCCGACAATGATGGCGGCGGGAAGGTTGCGCCCTGCCCGTGAAGGCGTGGCCGCGGCCCGCAGCGCCCGTCGTCCTGGTCCGGCCTTCTGAGACCCGGAACCAGCCTCAGGTGCCGGCGAACCGCCAGCCTGGGTGGAAGGCTGGTCGGTACCCATCAGACTTCGAGCAGCTCAGCTTCTTTGCGCTTGAGCAGCTCATCCACGTTGTCCGTGTGGGCCTTGGTCCGGGCGTCCAGTTCCTTTTCGGCGCGCGCTCCCTCGTCTTCGCCGATGTCGCCGTCCTTGACCTGCTTGGCGATGTTGTCCATCGCCTTGCGTCGGATATTGCGGATGGAGACCTTCGCGTCCTCGGCCTTGCCCCGGACAATCTTGACGTATTCCTTGCGGCGTTCCTGGGTCAGCTCCGGCAGCACCACGCGGATGACGTTGCCGTCATTGGCCGGGTTGGCGCCGACGTCCGAATCGCGCAGCGCCTTCTCGATGTCGTTCAGCGCCGACTTGTCGAACGGCGTGATGAGCAAGGTGCGTGCTTCCGGGTTCTGGAACGAAGCCAGCTGCTGCAGCGGGGTCGGGGAACCGTAGTAGTTGACCGTGACCTTCGAAAACAATGCCGGGTTCGCGCGGCCGGTACGGATTGTGGCGAAGTCTTCCTTCGCCACTTCCACCGCCTTATCCATCTTCTCGGCAGCCTCTAGCATTGTTTCTTCGATCACGGCGTCTCCTTAGACAATTATGTCCGCCTTCATGGCGGCAAGGACTCTGTTATCCATCCTAGGCTATCCGGAACCGCTGACGGGCAGGCGCTCCGGGTTGTGCGCGGGTGCGCTTAGGCGGACACGAAGGTCCCGATCTTCTCGCCCAGGATGGCGCGGCTGACATTTCCCTCGCCTTCCATACCGAAGACCACCATGGCCAGCTTGTTGTCCTTGCACAGGCTGAAGGCCGTCTGGTCCATGACACGGATATTGCGGCGCATCGCGTCGTCGTACGTCAGGCTGTCCAGCTTTTCGGCCGCCGGATCCTTCTTCGGGTCCGCTGTGTAAACCCCGTCTACCCCGTTCTTGGCCATGAGTACGACGTCGGCATGGACTTCCAGCGCACGCTGGGCAGCAACGGTGTCAGTAGAGAAATACGGCAGGCCGGCGCCGGCGCCGAAGATGACCACGCGGCCCTTTTCCATGTGGCGGATGGCGCGGCGGGGAATGTATGCCTCGGCAACCTGGCCCATGGTGATCGCGCTCTGGACACGGGTGTCCACACCGGCCTGTTCGAGGAAGTCCTGCAGCGCAAGGCAATTCATGACGGTGCCCAGCATCCCCATGTAGTCGGCGCGGGAGCGGTCCATCCCGGACTGCGAGAGCTCCGCGCCCCGGAAGAAGTTGCCGCCGCCGACCACGATCGCGACCTCGACCTGTCCCACAGTTGCCGCAATCTGCTTGGCGATGCCGCGGACAGTGTCCGGATCGACGCCGAGTTTACCCCCGCCGAAAACTTCGCCGGAGAGCTTGAGCAGAACGCGGCGCCGCTTGGGCTCCACCTCGGCGGACTGGGTTTCGGTTGCGTGCTGGGGTTCCATCGTGCCTCCCGGGCGTGCTGTCGGTCCTGGGAAAAGGACCTGTAGGGACTGAACTGGACTAAAGTCTGTGATTCTGGGCAGGAAAAAGGGGCGGCCACCTGTGGGTGACCACCCCCTCCTCGCTACACGGTGCTGCGCCGCGGACGGCGCATGCCATTATTTGCTAAGCGCGATGCTATCAGGCGCCTACGCGGAACCGGGCGAAACCGGATGCGTTCGCACCGGCCTGCTCGAGGACCTTGCCAACGTTGACCTTCGGGTCCTTGGCGAACGGCTGGTCGAGCAGCACGATCTCCTTGAAGAAGCCGTTGAGACGGCCTTCAACGATCTTCGGCAGTGCAGCCTCGGGCTTGTTCTCGGCGCGAGCGGTCTCGTCGGCGATCCGGCGCTCGTTCTCGACGGTCTCGGCCGGAACTTCTTCGCGGACCAGGTAGGTCGGCGAGAAGGCAGCAATGTGCACGGCCACGTCATGCGCGGCCTCGACAGCTGCCTCGCCCACGGCGTCAACAGCGAACAGCACGCCAACCTGGGCGGGCAGGTCCTTGGACGTCTTGTGGAGGTAGGCGTCGACGGTCTTGCCTTCGAGGCGTGCCAGACGGCGGACAACAACCTTCTCGCCGAGGATGGCGCCCTCTTCGACGACAACCTCGCTCAGCGGCTTGCCCTCGACGTCGGTGGCCAGCAGTGCGTCCAGTTCGGCAGCGCCGGACTCGACGGCAACCGAGAGAACCTTGTCGGCCAGTTCGATGAACTTGGCGGACTTGGCAACGAAGTCGGTTTCGCAGTTGACCTCGACCATGACACCGACGGTTCCGTCGATGACCTTGGCGGCAACCAGGCCCTCGGCGGTGGAGCGGCCTTCACGCTTGGTAGCGCCCTTCAGACCCTTGATGCGGATGAGCTCCATGGCCTTGTCGGCGTCGCCGTTGGCCTCGTCGAGAGCCTTCTTGACATCCATCATGCCAGCGCCGGTGCGCTCGCGCAGAGCCTTAATATCAGCAGCGGTGTAATTCGCCATTTGGACTCCAGTCCCTCCGTAATAAGTAGTTGTGTATTCCGCCAGTGCGGCCGGCCGAAATTCGGCCGGCCGCACCAGCAGACATCCTCCGCAGGTGGCTAGGTCACCTGCGGCTGAAGATCAGATTTACTTGTCGGTCTCTGCAGCCGGAGCTTCAGCAGCCTCGGCCGGAGCAGCTTCCGCGGCAGGAGCCTCTTCGGCCTGGGCCTCGGCGGCGGGTGCCTCTTCGGTCTTGGCTTCAGCGGCCGGAGCCTCGGAGTTTCCTTCGAGCAGCTCGCGCTCCCACTCGGCCATCGGCTCGACGGGTGCCTCGGTGTTGCCGGCAGCCTTGTTCTGGCGGGCGATCAGGCCCTCGGCAACGGCATCGGCGACAACGCGGGTGAGCAGGTTGACGGAGCGGATGGCGTCGTCGTTGCCCGGAATCGGGAAGTCGACCTCGTCCGGATCGCAGTTGGTGTCGAGGATGGCAACAACCGGGATGTTCAGCTTCTGCGCCTCGTCAACTGCGAGGTGCTCCTTCTTGGTGTCCACGATCCAGACCACGGACGGAGCCTTGGTCAGGTTGCGGATACCGCCGAGGGTGGTTTCCAGCTTGTTCTTCTCGCGCTGCAGCAGCAGGAGTTCCTTCTTGGTGCGGCCGGAGCTGGCAACATCCTCGAAGTTGATCTCTTCAAGTTCCTTCAGACGCTGGATCCGGCGGGAAACGGTCTGGAAGTTGGTCAGCATACCGCCGAGCCAGCGCTGGTTCACGTACGGCTGGCCAACACGGGTGGCCTGCTCGGCGATTGCTTCCTGGGCCTGCTTCTTGGTACCGACGAAGAGCACGGTGCCGCCGTGGGCGACAGTGGCCTTGACGAACTCGTAGGCGCGGTCGATGTAGGACAGCGACTGCTGCAGGTCAATGATGTAGATGCCGTTGCGCTCGGTGAAGATGAAGCGCTTCATCTTCGGGTTCCAACGACGGGTCTGGTGACCAAAGTGAACGCCGCTGTCGAGCAGCTGGCGCATGGTAACGACTGGCATGTCGTCACTCCTTCCGGCAGGATTCCCGGCTTCAGCACGGGTTGATTCTGCCAATAGACGGTTATTAGCTCGCCGCCCGGGTTCGGGCGAAGCTCCTGGCTTCCGTCAGTCCTGTTCGCGAACGGGACGTAAGTCCGGACCGGCTTTACCGGACCGCCTGGACATACCCCTGCCGTAGAAGACTCTGCGGCGGGAAACGGAAACGCGTAGTCAGCTCCCCCACCAAGACATGACTCATGGAGGCAGAAAACTGCTTTGCCAAGTGTACTACACGTCGGGGGTCGCTCTTCGCCGCTCCTCCTCCCCGAAACCTGCATACTTCGGCGGCTGTTCCACCCGTCCTGCACAAGTGCCGCACGCAGGGGTCGTGCGCACATTCGGCGCCGGAACCCTCGCGCCGCTGCATCACGACGGGCAGCATCGACCGTATGGAATTGCCCGGCCCTCTCGAACAGTCCACCAGAAGATCCCAGCCGCCCTTCTCGCCGCACATTCTTCGGCTGGCATGGGCAGCCGCCCTCGTTCTGCTGTTGACTGCAGCCAACGTCCAGCTGCCCGGCACACCGCCCGCGACGGCCATGACCGGAAGCTACGCCCCGATATGGGGCTGGCCGACGGATCCGAAGCCTGCCGTACTGGCAGAGTTTGATCCCCCACCGGAGCCTTGGTCACGCGGCCACCGAGGAGTGGATTTGAAGACGAACGACGGCGCCTCGGTACTCGCTCCGCAGGACGGTACGGTCAGCTTCGTCGGCTGGGTGGTGGACCGCCCCGTGATCACCATCGACCACGGCAACGGACTGCGCAGCAGCTTTGAACCTGTATCCAGCGAACTGGAGAAGGGCGATCCGGTGGACAAGGGCGCCGAGCTGGGGACCGTGGAGGGAACATCGCACTGCCCGCCCGGCTGCCTGCACTGGGGCGTGCGGCAGGGGGAGGAATACATCAACCCGCTGCAGTTCGTTATGGACATGCGGCCCTCGGTCCTGCTCCCCCGGCCGATGGAATGAATCCAAACGCCCCCGGAGTGAGACTAAACGAAGGCGGAGATGCCCGTGATGGCCCGGCCGTAAACCTGGCACTCTGAAACCCGCTCAGCAACAGAGGCATCTTCGGCAATCGGGAACAGTGATAACACCGGGCATGACAAAGGCCCCGGCTGGATCCCGAATCGGAGCCGGCCGGAGCCTCTGCGCCTAGCATGCGCTGGGGTCTTGCTGTAGGGCGACTGGGACTTGAACCCAGGACCAAAGGATTATGAGTCCTCTGCTCTGACCTGCTGAGCTACCGCCCCATGACTGCCGCACGATCACGTGCGAGCAGTTTCGACGTAGCCATCCTAATGGCTACGCGCGGCTGCGCGCACCTTGAGACGCCCGGCGCCGTCAGCTCGGCAAGAAGTCGTCCACCGATCTGCCTCGGTACAGCTTCTCGAAGGTGTCCATAGTCTTGTCGATGGCATGTTTCGCCGCCTTGTCGTGGCTGCCCTCGCCCATGGCATGGATGTCCTCCGGTGACTGTTTCAGCACCAGGTCCAGTTTGGCGGCCAGATCGACCGGATCCCGCGGGGTGAAGAGGTAACCGTTCACGCCGTCGTCTACCAGGTGCGGCAGGGCCATGGCATTGGCCAGGACCACCGGCTTGCTCGCGGACATGGCCTCCAGCGAAACCAGTGACTGCAGCTCCGCCGTACCCGGCTGGCAGAAAACGGTCGCCCGAAGGTACGCCAGCCGCAGTTCGTCGTCGTCGACGTGGCCCAGGAACTTCACCCGCCCTGCCATACCGAGCTCGGCCACTTTGGCGTCAAGCATGGACCGCACTTCGCCCTCGCCGACGATTTCCAGGTGAACATTGAGATCAGGGTCCGTCAGTGAGATCGCTTCTATCAGCACATCCACGTGCTTCTCCTGGGCCAGCCGCCCTACAAAGAGCACCGTCGGATGATCCGGCTTCTCGGCAACTTCGCCCGGCGCCAGTTCGTAGTGGGCCGAGTCAATGCCGTTGGAGAGCGGAAGCACTTTGTGCAGGAAGGCGTGCTCCTTCATGGCCTTTGCCGCCAACGGCGTTGGAGTAGTAACAACGGCCGCCTTGCCCATGATCTTGCCCATGTCGCGCCATGAGTTCTTGGCCACGATGTCAAGGAACCACTGCGGGAACGGCAGGAACGGCTCGAGGTTTTCGGGCATGAAATGGTTCGTGGCAATGGCCCGGATGCCGCGGCGTACGGCTTCGGCGATGGTGGCCTGGCCGATCATGTAGTGGCACTGGATGTGGACCACATCCGGCTGGACCTCGTCGAAGATCCGCCTGATATCGCGCTTTATCTCCCACGGGAAGCAGATGCGCCATGACTCATGCGTAGGCACCGAATGCGAGCGGAGCCGGTGTACGGCCGCCTCGGGGCGCTGCTCCACATAGCTGACTCCCTGCTCCGGGCGCGCCGCGATGACATGGACGTCATGCCCGCGCTTGGACATGGCCTGGGCCAGCCGCAGGCCGAACACAGCCGCTCCGTTGACGTCCGGCAGATAGGTGTCGGCGGCGATCAGGATCTTGAGCGGCCTCGGTCCCTTGTTCTCACTCACCTGGCGCAGAACTCCCTGGTCGGTTGTGGCGATGCTGTTCATATGATCTGTTCGTACCTAAGGCTTCCTGGTTGCGGCGGCCTGGGCCCGCCGTCGTGCTTCTTCTCGTTTTTGCAGTACGTCCGGATGATGTCTTGAAAGGGCAATGACCCCCACAATAGCAACCAAACCCGCGCCAATCATGGCAATTGCGGTGACGGGTTCGACGTCGGGTTTCAGCTCCCCCAGCAGGAAAATGCCGATGGCAATGCCCACAAGCGGGTCGATGACGGTGAGTCCGGCGATCACCAGGTCCGGCGGCCCGCTGGAGTACGCGCTCTGGACAAACCACGATCCCAAGCCCGCAGCGGCAATGATCGCGATGATGCTGTACACCGGCACGTTGGCCAGGAAGCGCCCGTTGGGATCGAACAGGTGCAAGCCGATGATCCGCACCAGGACCGCGACAAACCCGAAAAGCATTCCGGCGCCGAGGATGTACGCGAAGGCGTTGAGCCGGTGCCGGAACATCAGTTCCAGCGAGAGGAAAACCGCAACAACGACGGCGAGCAGCAGCACCGTCGAGAGCTCTTCCGCCGCCGTGACCCGGTGGCTTTCGCCGGTGACATTGACCGCGAGCAGCACGAAACCGGCACTGCCGGCCACACAGGCGGTGATTGCCATGATGGTCATCCGGTTCAACCGGATCCCCTGGTCCTTCGAATTCACGATGGTTGTGATGACCAGGGCTATAGCGCCGATCGGCTGGACGACCGTGAGCGGAGCGCTGACCAAGGCGAAAACATTCAGCCCCATGCCAATACCGAGCAGCAGCAGCCCAACAACCCAGCGCGGGTTCCGCAGCAGGCGCAGCAGTCCGCTGGCACTGAGCGAAAGCCCGCCGGTGTTCGCCTGCACCGCACTTGCCTGGCGCTGCGTTCCGAGGGCCAGGAAGAACGCGCCCGCCAGCGCACAAAGGATCGCTAGCCAGACCATACGGTCCTGACTGCCGAGGTCCCGGGTGCGCTAGGTTTCCGGCCTGCCGGCGGACCGTCAACCATCCGTATGCCCATTGACAGCGGAGCCAGCGGGGTTGTCCGGCTGCTGCCCCCGCCTGGCAAGGTGTTTCCGCCAAACCCCACGCATGTATCCCCACCACGCCAGCAGATGTCCCACGCAGCCCAGGATGAGGATTGTGTAGGCGATTGCCGCCAGCCAGTCCTCGCCGGGTTCGAGGGCCTTGTGCAGCAGCAGTAGCGGAGTTCCGACCAGCAGCAGCGCCGTCCGGATCTTGCCGATGTTGGTCACCGGAAGGTTCGGATTGCCGTGGAAAAGAGCGAGCGAAAACGCCAACAGGATCCCGTCCGGGATGACGATGGCCAGCAGCAGCCAGAGAGGCGCGATGCCTGCGACAACGAACGTGATGGCTACGATGATCAGCGCCAGACGGTCCGCGACCGGGTCCAGCCATTTTCCTACCGAGGACACCTGGTCCAAGCGGCGGGCCAGGTAGCCGTCCACCCAGTCGGTTGATCCGAGGATCACGAGCACGATGGTGGCTGCTGCGTAATCCTCCAGCACGATGTAGCGGATAAAGAGTGGAACGGCGAGGAAGCGAAGGACAGTGATGATGTTCGGTACCGTCCAGAAGGTTTGCAGTTCCCGGTATTCATAGTTGTCCCGGGCACCGGCACCAATCAGCTTCATTGCCCCTCCCCTCTTCGCTGATGCGCCTCCCGCCGGCAAGGGCGGGGTGCTGATGTGCAGTTAGGCAGCCTGCGGTGTACGTCCAACCGCAGGCCATCGGTTACTGACGCAGCAGTTTGCGCAGCAACACGAAGAACGCGGCCAGAGACGCAGCCAGTGCAGCCAGCGGCTTCCAGCGGTCCTGCAGGTCATCCTGAAGACCTGCGGAACCGGTTGCCGTAGCGGATGTGCGGGCCTGCGAGCCCGAAGCCGATCCCCTGACCGCCGCCATGCGGGTCTCGGCCGCTTCACGGGCCTTGGCAGCAGCCTCGCTGGCGTTGGCCTTGATCCTTTCGCTCTGCGGCTTGGGATCGAGCTTCTCGCCCAGTCCATCGCGGATCCGTGCGAGGTGTTCGCGGCGCTCCCCGGAGCGGTTGCGCAGTTCCTCGATGGAAGGAGCCGGCTCCTTGGGTGTCTTATCTTCCTCAGCCTGCTCCGGCTTGTCCTGCTTCACCGGCTTCTGATCCAGCGTGGCCGGATCGAAACTGCGGCCCTCCTTCAGCACGCCAATGTCGTACTTGATGCCCCGCAGCGCATGCTCGGGCAGCAACGGCATCGTCTTCTTCAGGCGGAGCGCGCCGATCAGGCCCACGATGGCGGCTAGGACCAGGAACAGCAGGGCCACGAGCAGAGCCGCCAGCCAGGGTTCCATGACTTCGCCGAGCCCCATAATGCCGGCCACGAGCAAGGCAATGACCATGAAGGCAACGAACACCAGAGCCACGGCAAGAAGGGCTGCGGCAACGCCGACTTTGACGCCTTTGCCCTTAAGCTCGGCAGCGGCCAGCGAAAGCTCATCGCTGATCTGGCGAGGCACCAATCTCCCGGCCATTTTGACCAGTGACACCAGGGAGGATCTGCTTCCAGCAGTAGTGGTCCTGGTGTTGTCAACGCGAGTCATGGGCTCTGCCTCCATTGCTAGTTTGGTAGTGCTCGAGTGTCCACAGTCTAAAATTATCATTCTGCCTGAATTCAACCCCTCAGCCATGAGGACGACATTCAAACGCGAAGATCTTCGGCAATTGCAATGCTTCCGAGACAGTAAACGCTTACGCTCCGATACTTCCAACACTATGCTGACAGCCAGCCATTGACACCATCAGCACAGGTCGGAGCCGGATATGAGCGAAGTGTTGCATTTCCCGAGGGGCTTTCTGTGGGGAGCCGCCACGGCGGCCTACCAAGTGGAGGGCGCCACGGGCGAAGACGGCCGTGGCGATTCGATCTGGGACACGTTCTGCCGCCTGCCCGGCGCTGTCGTCGACGGACACACTGGAGATGCAGCCTGCGACCACTACCACCGCTACCGGGAGGATGTCGCACTAATGCGGTCGCTGAATCTGGGTTCGTACCGGTTCTCGACCTCCTGGTCCCGCATCCAGCCCGATGGCCGGAAGACCAATACCGCCGGCCTGGACTTCTACTCCCGCCTCGTCGATGAACTACATGCTGCGCAGATCAAGCCGTGGCTTACGCTGTATCACTGGGATCTGCCGCAGGCGCTCGAAGACGATGGCGGTTGGGCCAACCGGGATACCGCCTACCGCTTCGCCGAGTATGCGTTGGCCGTCCACGAGGTGCTTGGCGACCGCGTGGATGTGTGGACCACGCTGAACGAGCCGTGGTGCTCAGCGTTCCTCGGTTATGGGTCCGGCGTGCACGCACCCGGGCGCCAGTCCCGCTCCGACGCCCTCGCCGCCATGCACCATTTGCTGCTGGGACATGGCCTAGCCGTGACGGAGTTGCGGCAGCGGGCGCCCAAGGCCAGGCTTGGCCTCACGCTCAACTTCACGGTGGTCGATCCTGCCGACCCCAATGATCCAGCAGATTTGGATGCGGCGCGGCACATCGACGGCCAGTTCAACCGTGCCTTCCTGGACCCGGTGTTCCACGGCGCCTATCCGGCGGACTTCCTCGCGGACGTCGCCCAACACGGACTCGAAGAACACATCTTTCCCGGTGACTTGAGCACAATCAGTGCGCCCATCGACACACTGGGAGTGAATTACTACCACGGCGAAGCAGTAACCGGCCATCCCCGGGCGGATGCAGGGAACGCACATGCCGCGCCTGTGGAACGACCGCTGGCGCCGCCCTATCCGGCAGCCGACCAGGTTTCCGTGGTGCCGCGGGGGCTGCCGACGACGGCGATGGGCTGGGAGGTACAGCCGGAGGGGCTGTACCGTCTGCTGACACGGTTGCAGGAGGACTACAGCGGTCCAGCGGGTACGGCGCTCTACATCACGGAAAACGGAGCAGCCTATGAAGATGCAGTCGGGCCGGACGGCGCCGTGGAGGATCCGGACCGGCTCGAATTCATCCGGGCGCATCTGATCCAGTGCCATAAGGCGATCGCCGCGGGAGTTGACCTACGCGGCTACTTCGGCTGGTCGCTCATGGACAACTTCGAGTGGGCTTGGGGATACCACAAGCGTTTCGGCCTCGTGCGGGTGGACTATGCAACCTTCGAGCGGACGGTCAAAGCCAGCGGTACCTGGTTTGCCACAGTGGCCGGCAGCAACAGCGTGCACGCAAGCGCTTAGGGGAAACCACCCGGCCGATACACACTTTCTGGCCTATAACCCCGACCCGGATGCCATCGGAAATGGGCAATAAAGAATCCCCGTCCTGCTGGCAGGACGGGGATTCTTTATGGTGGCTCCCCCGACTGGACTCGAACCAGTAACCCTTCGATTAACAGTCGAATGCTCTGCCAATTGAGCTACGGGGGAAAGCGGCAGATACAACCTTACAAGGCTTTTTCCCGGAAGTGAAATCCTGAACTTTTCGAGTTCCTGACGTAAAAAACGTCGGTTCAGAACACCATTTTCGGAAGCTTTGCGGCTCCATCAAGGCCTCAATGAGTTTACGTAAACCTGACCGGAAATGCCAAATCGGCGTTCGCTATTCCGAGCGCAGCGCCCGGCGCTGCATTTCGAGCTCCATCAATTCCCGGTTCAACTGCTGGAACAGCTCCGGATCCGCCGACGGGTCCATCCGCTGGAGCTGGCCCATTTTTTCGGCTTTAAGTTGGGTGATCTGCAGGTCGAACAGCCGGTTCAGGATGCCTTTGCAGTACGACTTCAGCGCATCATCGTTGTGCGCCGGCAAGGGCGTGACCGCCAACTCGGACACAAGCGAGCGAAGTTCCTCGGGAACTTCCTGCCTCACGCTTTCCACCCATTGCGACGGTGTGGCCCCGGCAAACCCGGCCGCCCGCACCGCATCATGCACCAAAGCATGGGCGGGAGTGCGGAACCTCACCTCGGTAAAGCTCTGCCATTGTCCGGCGTCCAGCAGACCAGGCTGCTGGAGCGCGACTTCGAGCGCCTCCCGCTCCATCCGTGCCACAGGATCTCTGGGATCAGGACGGGTGAAGGCCGGAGCCGGCACAGGATTATCGGGGCCTAACCCTCGTGGGTTGGATTCGTAGGGATCTGCCGGATACTGCCGGCCGTCCGACTGTCGCTGGGAAAACTGCCCCGAACGTCCGCGCTGACCCGGGGACCTGTCCTGGCCTGCCGTCCTCTGCTGGCCGGATCCGCCCTGCTGGGTCTGCTGCGCCACGCCCGGCCTGGCCTGGCCGTTGCCGGCTTCGGTGCCTTCCTGTTGCTGTTCCCGCAGGCGCTTGGCTGCGCCCGAGACAGCACGCAGCACCTCGTCCACCTCCATACCGAGCCAACCGGCCAGTTCACGGGAGTAGGCAGGCCGCATCGCGGAGTCGCGGATCTGGGCAACCACCGGTGCCGACGCCCGCAGCGCTTGGACGCGGCCTTCGACCGTGTTCAGGTCGAACTTCTTCAGGGTTGCCTTGATAGCGAATTCGAACAACGGACGCCGGGAGCCGATCAGATCTCTGACCGCCGCCTCTCCCCTGTTCAGCCTCAGGTCGCAGGGATCCGCCCCGTTGGGTTCCACCGCCACAAAGGTCTGGGCGATAAACCGTTGGTCCTCGTCGAAGGCCCGCAGAGCAGCCTTCTGGCCAGCGGCGTCGCCGTCGAAGGTGAAGATCACCTCACCGCCCGTGCCGTCGTCGGAAAGCAGCCGCCGTGCGATCTTGATGTGGTCCGTGCCGAAGGCGGTACCGCAGGTGGCAACCGCAGTGCCGATGCCTGCCAGATGGCAGGCCATGACATCCGTGTACCCCTCCACGACGACAAGCTGGCGGTTCCGGGCGATGTCGCGCTTGGCAAGATCGATCCCGTACAGCACTTGGGATTTCTTATAGAGGGTGGTTTCCGGAGTGTTCAGGTACTTCGGCCCTTGGTCGTCCTCGAAGAGTTTGCGTGCACCGAAGCCGACAGTATCCCCCGCGATGTCCCGGATGGGCCAGATCAGGCGGCCGCGGAAACGATCGTAGATGCCCCTGTTGCCCTCGGAGAACATACCGGTCAGCTTCAGCTCATCCTGGGTGAAGCCCCGGCCGGTGAGATGTTTGAGCAGCGAGTCCCACCCCTGCGGGGCGTACCCCACGCCGAAGTGGTCCGCGGCCGCTTGGTCGAAGCCGCGTCCGGACAGGAACTGGCGTCCAGTGGCGCCGCCCGGTGTCAGCAGTTGCTCCCGGAAGAACTCCGCCGCGATCTTATGGGCATCCAGCAGCCGCTGCCGCTTTCCGACGTCTTCGCGGCGCGGCCCGGTTCCGCCGTCTTCGTAGCGGAGGGTGAAGTTGATCCGGTGGGCTAGTTTCTCCACCGTCTCGCTGAAGGTACTGTGGTCCATCTTCTGGACGAAGGAAATTACATCGCCACCCTCTCCGCAACCGAAGCAGTGGTAGCTGCCTACCTGCGGGCGGACATGGAACGAAGGTGAGCGCTCATCGTGGAACGGGCAGAGGCCCTTGAACGAACCGATGCCAGCGGATTTGAGCGTGACGTATCCGTCAACAATTTCCTTGATGTCTGTACGCTGGCGGACCTCGTCGATGTCTTCACGTTTTATCAGTCCGGCCATGCAACCAGTTTAGGCAATCGCTCCAAATCGTCCGGCGCCCGGCTGCCGGATGTGCACAGCGGCAACGCCGCTGCCGGATGTGCAGGAATGGTGCACACCCGGGCAGGACGAGTTCACCCGGAGGTGGAATGGCGCATGACTGGGCGGGGCCTCTGTGTGCAGGGCCTCTGGAGGAGTATCAGAGCAGCGTCCGGTGCGAACCCATCAGGCGTTCGTGCAGTGCGATTGCCGATACATCGGTCAGCGACGCAATCTGGTCGATGACCACGCGAAGCCGGGCGCCGTCGTCGTTAGCTGCGTGCCAGTCGGCGGCGAAGGGCTGCTCAAGATGCCGCGCGCCGGTGGCGTGGAGTTCGTGTACGAGGTCCGTGAGGATTTCCTGCTGGCGCTCATAGATGGGCTGCCGCAGGTCCGTGGTCATGACGAACGTGGTGGCCAAGCCCTTCATGACGGCGATCTCCATGACCGTTTCCTGCGGCACAACCAGTTCCGCGGCATACCTGGTCAGGGCGTCCGGACCGTAGATGGAGCGGGTGGCTTCCAGCGCGCTGGAGCAGAACCGTCCGATCAGCTGGCTGGTCATGTCCTTCAGTGCGGCCATGGCCCTGCGGCTGCCGTCTGCTTCCGGCACCCACACGCCGGAGGCCTGCAGTCGGGAAAGTGCTGCGTCCACTTCGGCCGGGTCGCTGTGCGGCAGGTACCACTGCTGGGTGTAGCCAATGACGCGGCTGCGGTGGTCAGGATTTTCCATCCACTTCAGCTGCACGCGCCCTGCCACGATGGCGTCCTCGACGTCATGCACCGAGTAGGAAATATCGTCGGCCAGATCCATGACCTGCGCCTCAATGCAGGAGCGCCGCTCCGGCGCACCCTGCCGCAGCCAGTTAAAGACCGGCAAATCGTCCTCGTACGCGCCGAACTTGCTGGTGCGCTTGCCGTGGATGACCGGTGCGTCCGCCACCGACCACGGGTACTTGCAGGCCGCATCGAGGCTGGCGCGGGTCAGGTTCAGTCCCGCGGGGGATCCGTCAGCATGGAGCACCTTCGGCTCCAGCCGGGTGAGCAGGCGCAGCGTCTGGGCGTTGCCCTCGAACCCGCCGATGGCGTGGGCCGCGGCGTTCAGCGCGGTCTCCCCATTGTGTCCGAAGGGCGGGTGTCCTAGGTCATGCGCGAGGCAGGCGGCATCCACCACGTCCGGGTCGCAGCCCAGGGTGCGGCCGAGCTCGCGGCCGACTTGCGCGACTTCCAGGCTGTGCGTGAGCCGGGTGCGGACAAAGTCATCCGTATCCGGGGAGACCACCTGGGTTTTCGCCCCGAGCCGGCGCAGCGCCGAGGAATGCAGCACCCGGGCACGGTCCCGCTCGAAATGGGTGCGGTACGTGCTCTTGGCGGGCTCGGCGACCCAGCGTTCCTGGTCCGTTTCCGTATAGCCGGGCATCAGCGGCGCCGGAGTAATGACGGTGTTCTCAGCCACCGGAAACATCCAATTCGGCAGCCGAGATATCCGCCTGCTGGGCGTCGTTGAGCAGCCGCGATTCCAGCCACTTTTCCGGCAAGGCGGTACGCTTGGGCGAGCCTGCCCGGCCGCGCGGCCCCTCGGCGTCGGCGCCCGGATACGGGGCGCTCATGTCCAACGTGTCCAGCAGTTCGCGCAGCACCTCAAGCGTGGGAACGGTGGCCAGTTTGGCGCGCAGTTCGCCGCCGACCATGTAGCCCTTGAAGTACCAGGCCATGTGCTTGCGGATGTCCCGCAGGGCTTTCCCCTCGTCGCCGAAGGTTTCGATCAGCAGTTGCGCGTGGCGGTAGACGCTTTCCGCAACCTCTTTCAGCCCGGGACGGTAACGCCGGTCGCTGCCCTCGAACGCCGCCTGCAAATCGCCGAAAAGCCATGGCCGGCCCTGGCAGCCACGGCCGACCACGATGCCATCCACCCCGGTTTCGCGGACCATGCGGATGGCGTCCTCTGCACTCCAGATATCGCCGTTGCCGAGCACCGGAATGTCGGGCAGCGCTTCGCGGAGGTTGGCAATGGCGGACCAGTCCGCCTTGCCCGAGTAGAACTGGGACGCGGTGCGGCCATGCAGCGCGACGGCGGCAACCCCGGCATCGCGCGCGATCCGGCCTGCGTCCAGGTACGTCAGATGGTCGTCGTCGATCCCCTTGCGCATCTTGATGGTCAGCGGGATGTTGCCCTTGGACGCTTCCTTCACCGCGGTTTGCACAATGCCGGTGAACAGGTCCAGCTTCCATGGCAGCGCCGAGCCGCCGCCCTTGCGGGTGACCTTAGGCACCGGGCAGCCGAAATTGAGGTCGATGTGGTCCGCACGGTCCTCTTCGACCAGCAGGCGCACGGCGGCGCCGACGGTCTTGGGGTCCACGCCGTACAGCTGGACCGAGCGGACCTTCTCGTCCTCGTCGTGCGAAATGATGCGCATCGACTCCGGACTGCGCTCGACCAGCGCGCGGGAAGTCACCATTTCAGACACGTAGAGTCCGCCGCCGTACTCGCGGCAGAGCCGGCGGAACGCCTTGTTGGTGATCCCGGCCATGGGCGCCAGGATCACGGGAGCATCAACGGTCAGCGGCCCGAGCTTGAGCGGAGGCAGCTCCAAGCGGGTGTCCGACGTGGGTACAGCGGTAACAGTCACTTACCTATTCTCTCAAAACCACGCAAATCTGCCGAACCACTGTGGATAACGCCGAACACCGGCGGAAACCTGCTGACTGGCCGGCACCTGGCTGGCAGGAGCAGCACTCTGCTCGGTGCTCTTCTCAGCCCTCTTCCGCGCGGCGCCGCCCGCGCCGGGTGGGCAGCTCAGGCTGAGCGGGTGGCTCGTCCCGGATGGGCAGCCCATGCTGGGTGGGCACCTTATGCCCGGGCGAGCCGCCGCCGTCGTTGGTAAGATGGGCGCGCTCGGCGGCTTGTCCACGGTCTATGCCAGCGACGGCGAGGGCCTCTCCCCCGGCTACTCCCACGGTGACCTCCTCGGTACGGCGGATGCCGGTAGCCTTGACCACCAGCACGGCGATCAAGGTGGTCACCGGGATCGCCAGCACCAGCCCGATGGAACCGACCAGGGTACGGACGATCTCCTCCGCCAGCTCGCCGCTGGTCAGCGTGTCGAACAGCGGACGCTCATAGAGCGAGACCAGGATCAGCACCGGCAGCGCGGCGCCGGCGTAGGCAAAGGCGATGGTGTAGACGGTGGAGGCAATGTGGTCGCGGCCCACGCGCATGGCGCCTGTGAACAGCCGTTTTGCCGATGCCCCCGGCGCCAGCTCGTACATCTCCCAGACGGCGGAGGACTGCGTGATGGTCACATCGTTCAGCACGCCGAGCCCGGAGATGATCAGTCCGCACATGATGATGCCCGAGAGCGACATCTGCCCGCCCATGTTGACCAGCTGGTAGGTGTCCTCGTCCCCCACGCCGGTCAGATAGGCAGCGTCCGTGGCCCAGGCCGACATCACCGCCGTAATGCCCAGCCCGAACAGCGTGCCCAGCAGAGCGGTGGAGGTCCGGGCGGAGAAACCATGCGCGAAATACAGCACGCCCACCATGATCACAATCGAGCCGATCAGTCCCAGCAGGAGCGGCGGTTTGCCCTCCACCAGCCCAGGCAGGATGAACTGCGCCATCACGATAAACCCGCCGACCAGCCCGAGCATCGCCCGGAAGCCGCGCCAGCGGGCCACCGAAACAACGACGACGGCGTACAGCACGGCCAGCAGCACGATCGGAATGCTGCGGACAAAGTCCACGAAAATGAAGGTACCCGGCTGGTCCGGCATGATCTCGCTCAGGTTCAGGTAGCGGATCTTGTCGCCCGCTTCCACCCCGCGGGACTGGGCGATCTCCGGCGTCACTTCTACCTGCAGCGGCGAGCCGCCCGCTTCGGGCTGGGTGTAGGCGACCATGCATTCCTGCGCTTCCGCCCCCGCCTCAACGGCTGCCGCTGACGACGGGCAGGTTTCGATCGCAACCCGCTGCACCGTTCCGACGTCGAAAGTCACGCCTGGCGCGGTGGCATACGGGTCGGTGACGGCGACGCCGGTACTGTCGCCTGACGGCCAGAGCGCGATCATGCCGATCAGCGTCAGGACGGTGATCGGCAGCAGGATTGCCGCGAGCAAGAGGTTGGCTTTGCGCCGGGCAGCCAGTGTCTCGGCACTCGGCGGCCCTTGGTCCTCGGTTGCATGGGAGTGGGAGTGGCCCAAGGAAATCCTTCGCGCGGGAGGGTGGATACTGCTAGATGGCGCGGCGCTTCAGTGGTGGCGCCCGCGCAGCTGTGGAGGATCAGTCGCTGACGATGGATGTTACCGGGCCGAGTTGCTGTGCCGTGCCGGCCGCGAGCAGCGGTTCCAGCACTGCCATCACGGCCGTCATGGACTCATCCACTTCCAACTGCACCGGGTACTGGTGCACCAGCATCGCAAGCAGCTGACGGACAGCCTGCTGGGCCGTCTCCGGTTCCAGCGCCGTGTCGTAGCCGAGCAGCACGTCCGCCGGAGCGTCCGTCCGCTCCTGCGTGTAGCTGACGGCGAAAGCGCTGATGGTTCCGCCCTTATCCCTGGGCGCGCTCCGCAACACCACCGCACCGGAGGCACCGGTGGCGTCGCTGAGCAGCATCTGCTGGGCGCGCCCGAGCGTCATGTCCGCCCGGTCCCAGACATGTACGGAGTTGTAGAAGTCCGTCACCGCCGTCGTCAATTCCACAGAACCCGTAGCTGCTTCCTCCAACTGCGGACCGTCCGCTTCGGTCAGGTCCGGAAGCGGCAACGCACCAGGCTGCACGACGACCACCCGCGACGTCTGGATTGGCGTCAGCCCGGAGGCCTGCGCGAAGCCGGCCCCGCTGCTTTCGGGCTCCACCTTCGCGCGCAACCGCGTAACGCCCGACGGCGATTGCTCGGCTTCCTTGCGCAGCATGCCCAGGAGGGTGCTCGCCAAACCGGCACGGCGGTGGTCCCGCGCTACCTCGACGTAAGTCCACAACCGCTCCGGATGCAGGCTCGTTTCATAGACCACGCCGGCAGCGACGGCAATACCTTGGTCCTCAGCAACTATGCAGCGCGACCACGGCTGATCCGACGACGGACGCAGCACCCCGCGGAAGTGCTGGACCTGCGTGGTTTCCGGGTCGCCCCAGATTTCCAGCAGGGCCAGATCATCCCCGTCGCGCCATTCACGGTAGTTCAGCTCTGCCATGGTTACTCCTAGCGAAATTGCTTGAGGTAGGTGCCGGTTTGCCGGCACCTACCGGGTGAAGCTCAGCGCGGATCGGTTACGCGCCGATAAGTCGTGCGGCCAGGTAACCTTCGACCTTGTCCAGGCTCACCCGCTCCTGTGCCATCGAGTCGCGTTCGCGGATGGTCACGGCGTGGTCCTCAAGCGTGTCGAAATCAACCGTGATGCAGAACGGCGTACCGATTTCGTCCTGACGGCGGTAGCGGCGGCCGATTGCGCCGGCGTCATCGAAATCGATGTTCCAGGTGCGGCGCAACTGGGCCCCGAGGTCCTTGGCCTTCGGCGACAGGTCTTCGTTTCGGCTCAGCGGCAGTACGGCGGCCTTGATCGGGGCCAGCCGCGGATCCAGCTTGAGTACCGTGCGCTTGTCCACGCCGCCCTTGGCGTTGGGAGCCTCGTCTTCGGCGAACGCGTCCACAAGGAACGCCATGAACGAACGGGTGAGGCCGGCAGCCGGTTCGATAACGTACGGGGTGTAGCGCTCGTTGGTCGCCTGGTTAAAGTAGCTCAGATCCGTGCCGGAGTGCTTCGCGTGGGTGGAGAGGTCGAAGTCCGTCCGGTTGGCAATGCCTTCGAGCTCGCCCCATTCCGATCCCTGGAAGCCGAAGCGGTATTCGATGTCCGTGGTGCCCTTGGAGTAGTGGCTCAGCTTGTCCAGCGGGTGCTCGAACAGACGCAGGTTCTCCGGATCGATGCCCAGATCCGTGTACCACTGCATGCGGTTCTCGATCCAGTACTTATGCCACTCTTCATCTGTTCCGGGCTCTACGAAGAACTCCATCTCCATCTGCTCGAACTCACGTGTGCGGAAAATGAAGTTACCGGGAGTGATTTCGTTACGGAAGCTCTTGCCGATCTGGCCGATTCCGAACGGCGGCTTCTTCCGCGAAGTGGTGAGCACATTATTGAAGTTCACGAAGATGCCCTGCGCGGTTTCCGGGCGCAGGTAATGCAACCCCTCTTCGCTGGCAACCGGGCCGAGGAAAGTCTTGAGCAGACCGGAAAATTCTTGGGGCTCAGTCCATTCACCTTTCGTGCCGCAATTGGCGCAGGCGATATCCTTCAAACCATTTTCGGGCGCGCGGCCCTTCTTCTCTTCGAATTCTTCTTCAAGGTGGTCCGCGCGGTAACGCTTGTGACAGCTCAGGCACTCAACCAGCGGATCGCTGAAGACGTCCACGTGGCCGGATGCTTCCCATACCTGGCGGGGCAGGATGACCGAGGAATCCAAACCGACGACGTCGTCGCGGCCGCGGACAACGGTCTGCCACCACTGGCGCTTGATGTTTTCCTTCAGCTCGACGCCTAGAGGCCCGTAGTCCCATGCCGAGCGGGATCCACCGTAGATCTCACCGGCCTGGAACACGAAGCCGCGGCGCTTGGCCAGCGAAATGATCGGATCAAGCTTGGATTTGGCTGCTGCCATCAGGTGGTTCTCCAGTCTCTACAGGGCCGCTGGGTGCGGTCCGGCTCGGTTCGGGCGCAGATCCGAACGAGCCTGCGTTTGCAGGTAGTCAGGACGGTCTTTGCGCACAGGTCAGTGCGTAGCGAAGCTACAAGGTTAGCCTACCCAAGTCCTGCCGACTCCCCCGACACCGTTGCCGTGACATGACGTGGTTGTGATGAAGAACGGCTTGGTGAAACCGATGCTCGATCAAGGCGCTCCTCAAGGACCATCAACACAAACCCGGTCCAGCGACTCAAACGCACCCCGCTGTTTCACCGTCAGAATGGTGGTTCTTTTTCTTCGTCGGGTGGTTCCGGTGGTGGTGGTTTTTTGCGTTTGAGGCGGCGGCGGAAGTTGTCGGGCAGCGCGTCGAGGACCCGGTCGGTGAAGGACGGCGGCCCGGCACCGGTGTCGCCGGGTTTCGTGGTGTAGGTCTGGTTCCCCGGCGTGGTGGTAGTGAACTCGCCGGGCCTGGTCTGGGTGACTTTCCACCCGGCGAGCGATTTGAGCCGGTGGTCCGAACCGCAGCGCGGACCAAGGTTGCCGAAATCCGTGCGTCCGTGCCCGCCGTTGGCATGGAAATCGATCGTATGGTCCAGGTCGCAGTCCTTCGCCGGGACATGGCAGCCCGGCGCCGTGCACGTGGTGTCGCGGTGCCGGACCGCGCGGGCCAGATCCGCCGGCGGTCGATACACCGTTTTGCCATAGGAGAGGATGGCCCCGGTCTCGGGATGCGTCAGGATCCGGTAGAACGACGTCGCACCTTCGCAGAGCTTCCGGGCGGCGCCGGCGGGGATCGGCCCGTACCCGTCGAGGGTGGCCGGTTCCTCGTCCAGGCCCATCAGCGTGAACACCGGCACGGTCAGCGCGACTTCAGGCCGGATCCCGGCCGCGGGCCCGGCCTCCATCCCCGCGTTCAGCAGCAGCTCGATAAACACGTCCGCGCGCAACTGCCCCGCGGTGCGGGTCTCCGTCCCGGTTTGCAGGCCCCGCGCCGATTGAGTGAGCCGGTCATACGCGGCGTAGGCTTCCTCGGCCGTCACGTACGCGCCCAGGAACGCCATCCCGTCATCCGCCGGCTCCACATACACCCCACGGCACTTTACCTGGCGTTCGCGGCGCACCTCGATGGTTTCCGGGTTGCATTTCTCCCGCTGCTTCCGCGCGGCGTACAGCAGCTCGCCCGGCGTTTTATCCGGCGCCTCCCCGAGCAGGGCCTGCTCGAAGCCGGGTTTCGCGTCGTCCGGGAGGGTGTCGCCCTGCCGGGTGATCACCCCCGCGTGCTCCAGGTCCAGGTCCCCGGCGGTGAGCGCGGCCAGCGTCCCCGGGTAGTGCTCGCACAAATCCTGCGCGGTCTCGTACCGGTGAACTGGTCCCCGAAAGTTGGACTCGTAAACTAAAACCTTATGCTGCGAGGGCTTGGGTCCGGTATTCGACCGGGCTCAAGCCCTCGAGTCGTGAGTGGGTCCTGACGTTGTTGTACCAGTGAATGTAGTCATCCAGCTCGGCGGTGAACGCGTCGATGGTGGTATATCGGGTGTGGTGGAACATCTCTTCCTTGAGGTGGCCGAAGAATCCTTCGATGACCGCGTTGTCCAGGCAGGTTCCCTTTCGGGACATCGACTGCGTCGCCCCGGCTCCTGCGAGCAGGTTCCGCCAGGAGACGTGTTGGTACTGGAATCCTTGGTCTGAATGGACCAGCGGATGCTCGCCGGGCCGGAGCGTGGACAGCGCCTCTTGCAGGGACGTGTTCGTCAGCTGCAGTGCGGGCGACGTTCCCCATGTGTATGCGACGATGGAGCGGTCGAAGAGGTCCATTATCGGGGAGAGGTAGACCTTGGACTCGCCGACGCGGAACTCGGTCACGTCGGTGACCCATTTCTCGTTCGGCTCCTCCGCGTCGAAGTCACGGTCCAGCAGGTTCGGCGCGATCTGCCCTGCTTCGCCCTTGAATGAGTTGTAGCGCCGGCGCCGGCGGACATGGCTGAGAAGGCCCAGCTGGCGCATGAGCTTCAGCACGGTCTTCTTCGCGACCTGCCAGCCGGATTTCACCAGTTCGCCATGGATACGGCGGTAGCCGTACCGGCCTTTCGCTTCCTTGACGGCGTCCCGAATCACGGTCTTCAGCCCGGCCTGCGGATCCGGCAGGGCCAGCCGGCCCTGATGGTAGAAGAAGGTCGAGCGGGCGAGTCCGGCGACGTCGAGCAGCACGTCCAACGGGTGCGCGGCCTTGAGGGCGACAACGGCTTGGACCTTCACCGTCGTCCTTGCTCCCTCAAGGCCCGCAATTTTCCCAGGTAGGCGTTCTCCGCCCGCAACCGCTCATTCTCCCGGCGCAGCTTAGTCAGCTCGGATTCCTGACGCTCCGGACTCGCGGGAGTCCCTCGTGGGCGTCCCTTGGGCTTGGGCCGGAGCCCGTCTTCACCCTCGGTGCGGTAGATGATCAGCCAATTCTCGATGAGCCGGGGCGAGGACAGATCGAACTCCTGCGCCAACCCGAGCTTCGATTCGCCCGCCAGGACGCGCCGCACGATGTCGCGTTTGAACTCGAACGAAAAGGTTCTCTTGGTCGGCTTGGTCACCAGCGCTCCACTCCCACGAATCCGCCACCGATGATACAAATTCTTGATCGCCCTATGGCTTGCCTGCAGCTGTGATGCCACGGCTTTATACCCATACCCTGCATCAAACAACGCTACCGCTTCTGCGCGCCGGGCCTCGGATAATGAACTGCTTGCGTACATGAAACTGCTCCCCAGAAATCGGATCTGATTTATCAGTCCAACTTCTGGGGAGCAGTTCACCGGCCGCGGGCCTGCTTCTCGGTGATCCGGTACAGGCAGGCCAGTTCCTTCACCACGGACTGCTCCGCCAGCTCCTCCAGCCCGGCCCGGCTGGCCGGCGGCGTGCCCGGCTCCCGCGGCGGCAGCTCCTCGATCGCGGTCTGCCCGATCCGGTGCGTCAGGCGCACCAGGCCCGCGTCCAGCCACGCCGCCAGCCTCTTGCCCGCGGCCAGCTGCTCCACCGCCGACCGGTAATCCAACGCACTGTAACTGGGAACTCTCGTGCCGGCCGCATCACCGCCGTCGGCCGCATCAGCCGCATCAGCGGGGTTGGTGTTGCTGGCGTTTGCGGTGGCGCGGAAGAGTTTGAACCAGTCGGAGGGGGTACCGGCGGTGACCCGGGCCAGGCGTTCGGCGTAGTACTCCCCGTGGGTTTCGGTGAACAGCTCCCCGGGCAGCCCCTCGAGATCCTCGGCCGGGCCCCAACTGGCGGGGAACGGGCCGGACGGCGGCCAGCAGGCCCAGGATTCCTCGCGCTCCCAGGCCGCGAAATCATCGATCCCGGCGGAGGCACCGAGATGCTCCGGCTCCCCGACCCGGCCGGGGACCTCCTGCCCGGCCAGCGGGTCCTCGCCGTAGGACTCCAGCGTCGGCGGATCCAGCACCGGGCCGCGGGCCTCGGCATAAATCTCCTCCATGTAACCGGCCATCGTGGCATGCTTCGCCGGTTTACCGGCCGCAATGTATTCGCGGGCGTGCGCCAGGCCGCGCTTGCGGTCCTGCGCAGCATGCAGATCCAGGCGCTCCAAGGCCTTCCGCAGGGCCTCCTGCCGCTGCCCGGCAGTCGTGGGCCGGCCCTCCTGCAGGCAGCGCAGCGAGAACCCGTGCTCCACAAGCCCCTGCGCCCCGGCCTCCATCCCCGCGGACTCCTGTCCGGGGCCCGGGGAACCGGAAACCGGTGCCGACTGCTCTTCCGCTGCCATAACCTCAGTCCATCATCCGGCTCTGACAATACAAACGCGTATTCACACCGTCTGACGGGATCCATGAAAATTATTCAAATCCTTTTTCCGCACAGGTTTTTCCGAGCCCTCCGGGAAGGACTCCGGCAGCAACCATGCAGCCAAGCTGCCGCCCTGCCGGCGGGATCAGGGCAGGATGCCGGGGAAGCTTTCGATATTTTCCTGGCCGGTGATGCGACGGGCAACGCTCTCCATGGTCACAGGCTCGCTGTCGATGCCAGCGTGTTCCCTTGCATCTGAACGGCTATCCAAAGGGCCGTGCAACTGTGGCGACCAGATCGCCTGGACCCGAGGATCCGCCCCGCCGAACATTTCACGCAGTATGGGGTCTGCTTCCACGTTTTCCTGCAGTCCAAGCAACGGCGCGTCCTCTTCGTCTTCCAGTGCGTGATGAACCAGGCATAGGAGGGACTTGTTATAGAAGGTGATGTTGAGCAACTTGCACTCGTCATCCAACGCCCGCTGTTTACCCAGGGCAAAAGTAGACAGAGCACCGATGCCGTTGCCGTTGCCGTTGCCGATGCCGATGCGAGGCACAATGTCCCGTTTGAACTCCTCGATCAGGATGGCCGGGTCAAGGAAAATAAAGGACTCAAACGCCGGCACTCCTTCCTCGAACGCCGCACGTAGGAAATACGAGTGGAAGATGGCCCCGGCGCTATGACCGACGGCGTGCAGCGTGACCGCACCAGGGTTCTGCCGGAGGAACTCCGCCAGCTTCCGCGCCACATATCGCGCTCCGCCCTCATCGACGCCGATGCCGCCGTCGTTAGCAATAGGACTTGGGCCATCGGCGTGGTCAACGGACCGGGCTGCGCTGGCTTTGAGGTCGGCCCAGATCGCCTGACCACCGGCATGCCTGGCGATCCACTCGACGAACTTGTCGGCGGCCTCTTCGACGGGCACCGCCGGCCGGAGCCGATCGATGCCGCTCCGAATCCTGGTGCCGAGGGCTTCGAGCAGCCCTGTTTCCCAGACGAAATAGACCGGGTAGACGCCGTTGGCCAGCCACCAGGGAACGTGATGTGCCGCGGCCGCCAGGCCGGTCCGCTCCGGCACCAGACCGCCATGCGCCCAGAACATTAGCGGCACAGGGCTGCCGGGATGCTCGGCGATGAACCGGGGCAGGTGGACCTCGAAAATCCGGTCCACTTCCTCGGCCGTGGTCGAGGCCAGGCCGCCGGCGGCCAACCGGCCGTTCCGCAGGTTCACCAAATGGGGACTCAAGGACATGAAGTCGCCATCCGCCGTCGTCATCGGTTCCTCTCCCGTGCTCCAACGAGGGCTTTGCGGCGCAACGGACTAAACGCCGTCCGCGGCCAGGGCAGCGTGGCGAGCACCATCGCCACGAGAGTCAGCAGGGTACCCAGCACGGTCGCCGTCGTAATAATGGTGCCGGGCGCGGGAAACACCACATCCAGCAGCAGGGATCCGAGCACCTGCCCGGCGATCATGCCAAGACCCGTCAGCAGCACGCCCAAGGATCGGACCAGCACAGCAGCGAGGGCAAGGAAGAGGCAACCGATCGGGCCGCCAAGGTAGTACCACCATTCGTCCGGCAAGGGATTGCCGACGCCGGCGACGGCCAGTTTCACGAGCCAGGCGGCGACCAGCAGCACCATCCCGACGGCGAGGTTGACCAAGGTGGCGGGCAGCGGCGAGCCGAAATGCAGCGTCTGCGTGCCGTTGAAGGCCTGCTGGAAGCTCTGCATGAATCCGGCGGCCAAGGGCAGCAGCACCGGGATCAGCCAGTCGCTCAGGTCGGAACCGGCTGCGAATTTCGGCGAAACGGCCCAGGCCACCGCGGCCACCGTCAGCAGCGCGCTGAGCACCCGCATGATCGTGACCGGTTTCTTGCCGGCAGGGCCCAAGCCAAGCCGGTCTACCAGCAGGCCGCTCAGGGACTGCCCTGTAACGGCCGCGACGGTGAAGAGGGCGACGCCGATCAACGAGATGGTTATGCCCTGGCTCACCACCAGGAAGGCGCCGCTGAGGCCGGCCAGCAGGTACCAGCGGGGGAACTTTTTCTGCCGGATGGCCGGTGCAATGCGCCGCACTCCGGCGCGGCCGCTGGGCACCAGCAAACAGATCAGGATCATGAGGAACAGCCCGGTGCCGAAACTCACCACCGCGGTCGCGAGCCCGTCGTCAAGCACTTCTCCGAGCGCCCCGTTGATCCGGCCCTGCACAGGCATGCAGAGACCGGTCACCACGGCCAGCGGCAGGCCGAGCGCAAGCGGCATTCTGGGAACGTGGGGCACGGTTTCACCCTACGTCAGGGGCACGGCCGCGACGGGCACAACGCACCCAGCCCCAACGCAATGTGGCGAGCACCATGGCCGCCGCGTCAGGCAGAATGTACCTATGGCCCCTGACGATATCAATGACATTTCCATCCGCGACGACATGATCCGGCTGGGACAACTGCTCAAGCTGGCGAACCTCGCCGAGGACGGGAACGAGGCCAAGGAGTTCGTCGAGCACGGCATGGTGCAGGTCAACGGGGAGATCGAGACCCGCCGCGGCCGCCAACTGCACGCCGGGGACACGGTCACCGTCAACGGCGAAACCGTTCGCGTCGTTCACGAGTAGGCCGGGCGCTGCATTCAACGGGGCGCTGCATTCAGCCGGGCGGCAGTGCTTGCAAGCGGCCTGGCTGCCGGGCAAGCCGCGCCGTCGCTGTAAAAAGCCAAGCGCCGCCGTCGTTCTTCGGCAGCAGCGCAGGAGCTTGACAACCAAATAACGACGACGGCGGCACGGGTTTGCGTGCGGGAGTTTACTTCGCGTTGAGCACCTTGTACGTCAGGAATTCCTTCACGTGGGCGAGTTCCTGTGCGTTGATGCCGTGGCCGATATTGGCATAGAGCACCTTGGTCAGGTCGACGTGCTCGTTGAGCCAGGCATGGCTGTACTCGATCTTGTCCGGCGTGATGACCTGGTCTTCCTGGTCGCGGCCCCAGAACACTGCGGGCTTGAGCGACTTGACCGCCTCGTCGTTAAAGAACGGGTCGCCGTCGGCAGGGATCACGAAGCCGGAGAGGCCGATGACTGCGGCGATTTCCTCGGGGCGGTGGCGCATGATGGACGTGGCAACGGCCATGCCCATGGAGAACCCGAGGACGGAAACGCTGCTGTGCTGGTCCTTGACGGTGTCCAGCCAGGACCACACGTCAGCGGCGGACTTGGTGACCTTGTCCACGGAGAAATCCGGCTCGTGCATCAGCGGGAACCAGGAGAAACCCGGTCCCAGGGCGACGGGCGCGCGGACGGCGGCAACGGTGAAGTCTTCGGGCAGCCCCGGAACCAGGCCCATCAGGTCCTCTTCGTTGGAGAGGTAGCCGTGGAAGAGCACCAGCAAGGGAGTGCCGGCCCGCTCGGCTTCAGGCTTGGACCAGACGACGACGGGCTTATAAGTAGTTTCGGTCATGCTGCCATTCTGACACAGTGATACTTGAAGCTTCAAGTTGAGACGCGGGGTCTTTGCCAATGAAGAGCCGCTGGAGCAGGATGAACTTGTGAGTAACTTGCCTGAGGCCGCTTCGCGACCGCTCGAAAGCGCCCGCCATCCCTGGAGCCGCTTTGTTGCCATCGGAGACTCGTTCACGGAGGGGATCGGCGATCCGGATCCGGACAGCCCCGGCGGTAACCGCGGCTGGGCCGACCGCGTCGCCGAGGAGCTGGCGCGTGACCACCCGGATTTCGCCTACGCCAATCTCGCCATCCGCGGACGGCTGCTGCAGCAAATCATCGATGAGCAGGTCGGCCCGGCGGTGGAGCTCGCACCGGACCTGATCAGCTTCTGCGCGGGAGGAAACGACGTCCTCCGGCCGGGCTCGGATCCGGACGCCCTGGCCGAGAAAATCGATGTTGCCATCGAAACGCTGGCGGCATCGGGGGCGACCATTGTCCTGTTCACTGCCCCGGATGTCGGCGATACACCGCTGATCGGCAGTGTCCGCGGCAGGGCGGCTATCTATAACGAAAACCTACGCACCGTGGCTACCCGGCATGATGCGGTCATCGCCGACATGTGGGCCTTGCGGGAGCTGAAGGATCCGCGGATGTGGGCGCCTGACCGGTTGCATTTCTCGCCCCTGGGCCACCACACCATCGCCGCCATGGTGCTGGACGCGTTGAACGTGGAGCACAGCCTGCAACCCGAAATCCCCAAGCCGCTGCCGCCGAAGAACTGGCGCACCGCCCGCGCCGAGGATCTGGTCTGGGCCCGCCAGCACCTGTTCCCCTGGGTCGTGCGGGCTCTGCGCCACCAGTCACTGGGCGACGGGGTCTCCCCCAAGCGCCCGACGGCCGGTCCGATGTTCGGCCCCGGCATGCCGCCCGGCGCGGCCGGATAAAGGCTGGCTGAGCGTGGATTCCGCGGACAGCGCGCTGGGCGATCAGAAGACTTCCGGTGCTGGTGGGCTCAATGAAGAGTCTGCGATCGCAGCGGGGATTGTCCGGCACCGGCTGCTCGCGCAGCAGCTGTGGGGAGAAGGAGCGTACGACGCCGGGGCCTCCTTGCGCTCATTGCTCGCCGTACAGGCGCAGGAGCATGCGTATGCCCGGTGGACATTGGCGCAACGGTGCCGTGGCCAGGCCAGGGACAACGCGGCAGCCGTGGATGCGGCGTTGTCAGCGGGCACTATCCTGCGGACCCATGTGCTCCGGCCGACCTGGCACTTTGTCCTTGCGGAGGATCTGCGCTGGCTGATGACTTTGTCCGGCCCGAGGCTCAGGACCGGCAATAAGACCCGGGACCGGCAGCTCGGGCTCGACGCGGAGATCGTCGGCCGCAGCAACGACGTCCTCGGCGCGGCCGTAGACGGTGGCCGGCACCTGACCCGCGACGAACTGGCCGCGGAACTCGAACGGGCGGGTCTGCTGGCGGATACCGGCGAACGGCTCAACGGGGCACCCCTGCGCGGGCAGCGCCTGGGCCATCTGGTCTTCCATGCGGAAATGGACCAGGTGCTGGTCAGCGGCGTACCTCGGATCAGCGAAAGCGGCGCGGTCCGCCAGACCTACGCGCTCTTCGACGAACGGGTGCCGGCCCTGGCAACGGACTACGACCGCGACCAAGCACTTGCCGAACTTACCCGGCGCTACTTTTCCAGCCGCGGACCCACCACGGTCAAAGACTGCGCCGTCTGGTCCGGCCTGACACAGGCAGACATCCGGCGCGGGCTGGCTGTGCTCGCTGCAGGCAGTCAAGAAGACGTACGGCCGGGCGACCGCTCCCAAATGCAGTCGTTCAGCGCCGACGGCTACCACTTCATCATGGCCTCCGGCCCCGCACACTCTGCCACGGAAGCGGCCACCGCCGGATCAGACGTTGGCCTCGCACCACCCAGCGCTGCGCCGGCAGCCCCTCGGATCGACTTGATCCAGTGCTACGACGAATACGTCATGGGGTACACACCGACCAGACACTACCTGGGTGGGACGGCCCCGGCCTCAGTCGCGAGCAAGCAGCCCAGTCACGTGGTCCTGTTGGACGGGCGCATGATCGGAAACTGGCAGCACACGCTGAAGCCGGAGTCCGCCGTCGTTAGTATCTTGCTGCACCGGACGCTGGGGCCGTCGCAGCAGTGCGCACTGGATGCCGCCATCGCCCGGTATGAGACTTTCCTAGGCCGCCCTGTCACGGTGGACCTGCTTGACTGAATTTTGCCCGGATCAGCTGCGCGGGAAGAACTGGGCAACCAGCTCGTTGTGCAGCTGGTGGATGTCCGTCAGGAAGCCGTCGTGGCCGGTGGGCACCTCGATCATGTGCACCTTGGGCGGTGTGGGCAGCGCTTCGGCCAGCTGGCGCGACTGCTCCGGGAAGTACAGCCGGTCGGAGTCCACCGCGGCGATGAAGAAGTCCGTGTCGACGTCTGCCAAGGCCTGCTGCACCGAGCCGCGGCCGCGCGCGACGTCGTGGCTCATCAGGGCTTCGGTCATCAGGATGTAACTGTTTGCATCGAACCGGCCCGCCAGTTTGTTGGCCTGGTGGTCCAGGTAGCTTTCCACGGCATACCGCCCGCGCTCTGCCGGGTTGGCGCTGCCGAAGGGCTGCTCGGTCCCCTGGGCATTGCGGCCGAAGCGGTACTCGAATTCGGGCTCGGACCGGTAGTTGATGTGCGCGATCCTGCGCGCGATGCCGAGGCCGGCGTCGGGCGCATTCCCTTGGTAGTAGTCGCCCCCGTTGAAGTTCGGATCGAGCCGGATGGCCAGCACCTGCGCCTGTGCGAAGGCGATCTGCTCAGCAGTGCTTGCCGCACCGCAGGCTATCACCGCACAGCGGGCGGTCCGCTCCGGGTAGGTTGCGGCCCATTCCAGCGCGCGGGCACCGCCCATGGAGCCGCCGAGAACTGCATGCCAGCGCTGGATCCCCAGCTGGTCGGCCAGCCGCGCCTCGGCGTGGACCGAATCGCGGATGGTCACCAGCGGGAAGCGCGAGCCCCAGGGCTTGCCGTCAGGCGCCGGGGAGGACGGGCCGGTGGAGCCGTAGCAGCCGCCGACCATATTGGCCGCCACCACGAAGTACTCGTTGGTATCGATCGTGGCGCCGGGCCCCACCAGCGCATCCCACCAGCCCGCCTCATCCGTATCTCCGCGCGCCACATGGGTGCTGCCGGTCAAGGCATGCGCAATGAGCACGGCGTTGGAGGCATCCTCGTTGAGAGTGCCCCAGGTTTCGTAGCCCAGAACGGTCTCGGGCAGAAAACCGCCCGTTTCCAGCTCGAGGGCTCCGATGGACGCGTAACGCAAAATGCCGTCCGCCACCGTGTCCAGCAGCTCCTGTGGTTGCAGAGTTGTCAATGCTATGCCTGTGATTCCTTCATGAGGCCGCGCTCAGGCGGCACCCTTGGATGCGCGGAAACCGGCTTCGAGGTCCGCGAGAATGTCGTCGATGTGCTCGATGCCAACGGCCAGCCGGACCAGTCCCGGCGTGACACCGGCGGCGGCCTGCGCCTCCGGGGACAGCTGGGCATGGGTGGTCGACGCCGGGTGGATGACCAGCGAGCGGACGTCGCCGACATTGGCCACATGGGAGTGCAGTTCCAGTCCGTCGACAAAGCGCTTGCCGGCCTCGAGCCCGCCGGCGATCTCGAACGCGATGATGGCGCCGGTACCCTTGGGCCCGTACTTACGGCCGCGCTCGTACCAGGGACTGGAAGGCAGGCCGGCGTAGGCAACGGAGGCAACGGCGTCGTGCTTTTCAAGCCATTCGGCCACCTTCTGCGCATTCTCCACATGCCGCTCCACGCGCAGGCTCAGTGTCTCCAGGCCCTGGGCAATCAGGAACGCATTGAACGGAGCGGCGGAGGAGCCGAGGTCACGCAACAGCTGGACGCGGGCCTTGAGGATGTAGGCCAGGTTCGCGCCGAGCGCGCCACCGACGCCGAGGTCGCGGGCGAAGACCAGGCCGTTGTAGCTCTCGTCCGGCGTGTTGAAACCGGGGAACTTCTCCGGATCCTTGGCAAAGTCAAAGTTGCCCGAATCCACGATCACGCCGGCGATGGCGCTGCCGTGGCCGCCGAGGTACTTGGTGGCCGAATGGACCACGATGTCGGCGCCCCACTCGATCGGGCGGATCAGGTACGGGGTGGCCAGCGTGTTGTCCACGATCAGCGGCACGCCTGCTTCGTGGGCGATGGCGCTGATGCCTTCGACGTCGAGCACGTCCTGGCGCGGGTTGGACACGGCCTCGCCGAAGAACGCCTTGGTGTTCGGCTTGACGGCCGCGCGCCACTGGTCCAGGTTGTCCGGATCCTCGACGAAGGTCACCTCGATGGCGAACTTCTTCAAGGTGTTCTTGAGCAGGTTGTACGTGCCGCCGTAGAGGCTCGGGCTGGCGACGACGTGGTCGCCCGCCTCGGCGACGTTCAGGATGGAGAACGTGGACGCCGCCTGGCCGGAGGACAGCAGCAGTGCTCCGACGCCGCCTTCCAGGTTCGCAATCCGGTTCTCCACGGCCTCGGTGGTCGGGTTGCCGATCCGCGTGTAGATGGGCGCCAGCTCGGCCAGCGCGAAACGGTTGGCCGCGCTTTCGGCACTCGGGAAGACGAACGACGTCGTCTGGTAGATGGGCAGGGCACGCGCGCCTGTTGCGGTGTCCGGCTCCTGGCCTACATGGATCTGGCGGGTTTCGAATGACCAGTCGTTTGACATGTGGAACTCCCTCTTGTCTCAAAGGGGTCTGCCCGGGAACCGGATTTCCGGCATTTTTCCTCGGGTGACCCGCGCTTGCGTCCCGCCTGATGGCGGGAGCCTGGTCCTCACCCGGGGCACCCCACCGCGGTTGGAGGGTTGCCGGCCAGCTAGCCGGGGCTTGTTGCTGGCACTCATGACCTGTATCTAGGTTCGGCGACGGGCACTTTTTCAGCAAGTATGTGACGGCGTGTGAATGTCAGTTAGGACACCCTTAGTCGAGAGGCACATCACAAAATGCCAAAATGAGGCATGCGTTTCGATCATGTCTCATATGCCTGTGAACCCGATGGCCTGGCGGCTACAACCGAACGGATTTCGGCAGCCCTGGGTATCGAAGCCGTCAAGGGCGGCGTCCATCCCCGCTTTGGAACCCGCAACATGATTTTCCCCCTGACGGACCATCATTATCTTGAGGTCGTCGAGGTGCTGAACCACCCCGCGTCGGACAAGGCGCCGTTCGGCCAGGCCGTACGTGCCCGCTCCGAAGCAGGCGGCGGTTGGATGGGCTGGTGCGTCGAGGTTGACGATCTGGCTCCGTTCGAGGAGCGGCTGGGCCGCCATGCGGTGCCGGGCGGCCGCAAGTTCCCGGACGGCCGCGAACTGACCTGGCAGCAGATCGGCATTAAGGGCCTTATCGCGGACCCGCAGGTTCCGTACATGCTGCGCTGGGACGAGGGCACCGAGGAGCTGCACCCGTCGAAGGCGTATCCTGCGACGGCGAAGCTGATCGGGTTGACCATCGGCGGCTCCTCCACGCGTGTGGCGGACTGGCTGGGAACACCGATCGACGCGTTGCTGGATGATGTCAAGGTTGCCTGGACGGCGCCGAACGGCACCCCGGGCATCATGTCCGTACGGTTCGAGACCGACAAGGGCATCGTCGAACTCTAACTGCACCTTTTCGGAGGCTTTCGCTCCGCTTTGGTATTGGCTCTACTGAGCCAGTATCCAAAGCGGAGCATTTCATTTGCCGGACACTGGGAAGACGCCGCGGCGGGAGAAGTTATTCGCCGATGCCGATGGCGGAGCCGAAGAGGGCGTAGCCAACGAACCCTGCGATGTCGAGCACGGCATGGGCTATCACAAGCGGCATCACGCGTTTGGTGCGGGTGTAGGCATAGCCAAAGACGAGGCCCATCAGGAAGTTGCCGATGCCAGGCCCGATCCCCTGGTACAGGTGGTAGCTGCCTCGGATCACGGCGCTGGTGAAAATGATGGTCCAGGTGCCCCAGCCCAGCTTGGCCAGCCTGTTGAAGAGGTAGCCGACCACAACGACTTCTTCCAGCACCGAGTGGCGCAAGGCGGACAGAACCAGGACCGGGACAGTCCACCAGTATTCGTCCAGTGCAGCCGGGACTATTGCCGTCGTAATGCCCAGGGCGCGTCCGCCCGCATAGACACCTAAGGTGCCCGCACCGATCAGCAGGGCCAAACCGAAGCCCAGTCCAAAGTCCACGCCCGGCCGGCAGAAGGTAAACCCGATCTTCCGGAAGGCCTCGCGGGCGCGTTCGCCCGGTGCCGTCAGCAGGAACAGCACCAGCGCCACGGGGACCAGGGCAAAGAAGATTGCCAGCAGCTGGTAGAGCAGGTCGAACAGCTCCCGCTCGTTCAGGACAGGATTCAGCGCCGTGGTCTGCGACCCGAGCGGCGCCCGCGTCATCTTTTCCAGCAGGTTCACAATGGCGTAGACGGCAGACTGACCCAGGGAGAGCCCCAGAACTATCAGCACTTCGGCGCGGTAGTAACGGCGGGTGCGGGGCACGGTGTCGGTGGCTGCGGTCTGGCTCTGCATGGGTCTATCTTGCCAACTCCTGCTGGGAGCGTGCTCAACAAGGACGGATCGGCGCAATCCCGCGGCCTGGCTCTGGACGCCGGGGAACCCGCGTGCGAAGGTCAAAAGACAAATAAACAGCCGAAGGAGAGGGAGGCCCGGCGTGCTCAATCTGGAACCAGCCGCGCGGCAGGTGGCGGAAATTGTCAAGGGCATCGGGGACGGTCAGCTGGCCGGGCCAACGCCCTGCGAGTACTACAGTGTCGGGGACCTGCTCGATCACTTCATGGGCCTGACCGTCGCGTTCAGGGACGCGGCGACCAAAGCATCGATGGAGCCGGGCTATGACTCTGTGCCGCCCGACGCCCCGGACAATCGTCCCTCGGCTGCGAATCTGGACCCGGATTGGCGGAACCTCCTCCCCCAGCGCCTGGATGACCTGGCGGCTGCCTGGCAACATCCGTCCGCCTGGCAAGGTATGGCGCAGGCCGGCGGCGTGACCATGCCGGCCGAGCTCATGGGCCTGGTGGCTACCAACGAGTTGGTGGTGCACGGCTGGGATTTGGCCGCGGCCACGGGCCAGTCGTTCGACGCCGACACCGCCAACCTGCAGGCGGCCTACGAATTTGCCGAGCTTTCTGCTCAGGAAGGCGAAGCCCGCGAGGGCTTGTTCGGCCCGGTCATCGAGATTCCCGCCGATGCACCGCTGCTGGACCGTTTGCTGGGGCTGACGGGACGAAATCCCGGCTGGACCGCGAAGTAGCGGCAGCCGGCATCCCGGGTCAGCGTACCCATGGGAGCGGCAGGCAATCAGCGGCGAAAATCAGCGCACTTGCACGCCCGCGCGCCAGACCGCGGCGGTCAGCGGCATGCCGGGCCGGTAGGCCAGATGCGTGGCCGAGGGCGCGTTAAGCAGATGCAGGTCGGCCCGGTGTCCGACGGCGATCGAGCCCACCGCCCGCTGACCGTCGACGTCGGCGCCAACGTGCTTGCCCAGGGCAAGGGCGCCCGCAAACGTCGCCGCCCGGACTGCCTCCTGGACGCTCAGTCCCATCTGCAGGACCGCCGTGGTCACGCAGTAGTTCATCGAGCTTGTGTAGGAAGTGCCCGGATTGCAGTTGGAGGCCAGGGCGATTTCGACGCCGGCATCGAGCAGTTGCCGTCCCGGTGCCAAGGGCTGCCTGGTCGAGAGATCGCAGGCCGGCAGGCAGGTGGCCACGGTGCCGCGCTCCCCCGTCCCGGCCGCGCGGTCCCACCCGGACCAGCTGTCGGCCAGCGCTTTCACATCGGTGTCCGCCAGATAGTTGACGTGGTCCACACTGGCGGCGCCGAACTCGACGGCGAGCTGCACGCCCGGCCCCTCGCCCAGTTGGTTGCCGTGCACGCGGAGTCCGAGCCCGGCATCGCGGCACGCTGCCAGCACACGACGCGACTGCTCCTCGTTGAAGGCGCCGCGCTCGCAGAACACGTCAGCCCACTGCACGTATGGCCGGACCGCCTCAAGCATCTCGCCGCAGACCAGCTCCGTGTAGGCATCCGCGTCCATCCCGTCCGGAACCAGATGGGCACCCAGATAGGTCACCTGGTCCGCCACCGTGGAGGCGATGCGCGCGGACCGCGCCTCGTGCTCCACATCCAGCCCGTAACCGGTCTTCGTCTCCAAATACGTTGTTCCGCCGGCGACGGCCTCGGCGACACGGCCCATCAGCAGCCGGGTCAGGTCGAAATCGTCCGCGGCCCGGGTGGCCCCGGTGGTCACGGCGATCCCGCCGGCCGCATAGCTTTCCCCCGCCATCCGCGCCTCGAACTCAGCAGTCCGGTCCCCGGCGAACACCAGGTGGGTGTGCGAATCAACCCAGCCCGGCAGCAGCGCGCGGCCTTCGGCGTCGTACATTTCATCGGTTTGCGGCGCCTGGCCAGCGGGTCCGATCCAGCTGATCCGCTCACCCTCAATAACGACGGCGGCGTCGCGCAGCACTGAGCCGGCCCCGCGTGCCGGGTCCTGGGTCATGAGCTCGCCGATGTTGGTGATCAGCGTGGACTTGCTAGCGGTCATTTTTGGAGGGCTCCCTTGGCTGCGGTGTCGCCGGTTGCTGCGGCGTCGACGTCGGTGATGGCTGCCGCGAGCAGCCGGGCGGGATCGCCCAGCGTCGCGTGGATGCCTTGGCGGGCGGCGAGGCGACCGCCGACGACGACGGTCCTGACGTCCTGCGCGGTGGCGGAAAGTGCCAGCTGGTCCGGCTGCGAGCCGATGGTGCGCAGGCTGCCGGGGTCCACCGCCATCAGATCGCAGTACTTCCCCCGTTCGAACCCGGGCAGCCTTCTGCCCTGCGAGCGGGCGCCGGCGTCCGAGGCCGCCTCGTGCAAGGCTTCGGGCGGGAACCAGCCGCGCTGGCCGGACCGGAGCCGTTCGCCATGTTCGAGGGCCCGCATTTCCAGCCAGGGATCGACGACGGCGTGCTGGTCCGTGCCGAGCGCGATGCGCGCCCCGGCGTCGCGCAGTGCCGCTGCCGGACCGATGCCGTCCGCCAGGTCCGCCTCGGTAGTCGGGCACATCACCACGGTGGCATGGGCGGCGCCGAGCATGGCGATGTCCTGCTCCGTCAGGTGGGTGGCGTGGACGGCCGAAAGCCGGCGGGTGAGCAGGCCGCTCCGGCGCAGCAGCGCCGTCGGGGTCAGCCCGGTGGCCTGCAGGCAGGCTTCGTTTTCGGCGGGCTGTTCGGAAAGGTGGATGTGCAGCGGAATCTCCGGCGGCAGCTTCTCGGCAATGACCGGCAGCACGTCGGCGGGCACCCCGCGCACCGAATGCAGGGCGGCACCAACAGTGACCTGGTCCGGACTGAATTCCCGTGAAATGGCTTCGCGCAGGGACTCCAGCCGCGACAACCACGCGTGGACATCCGGATCGCCGAACCGCAGCTGTTCCGGCGAGAGCTCCTGCCCGATCCCGCCGGCGAGATAGCAGGTGTCCAGCAGCGTCAGCCTGATCCTGGCGTTGACCGCCGCCCTGGCCAAGGCGAGCTCCATGGCATGGGGGCCGTCGGCTCCGTTCGAGGCTGCGCTACCGCTGCCGTCCGCGCTGCCGTACGGGTCTGTGCTGCCGGCGCTGGCCTCGCTCCGGGCACTCCCCGGGCTGCCACCATTGCCTGTGCTCCCGTACGGCGTGCCGTCGGGACGGTGGTGGACGTAGTGGAATTCGGCCACGCTGGTCCAGCCCGTCACCACCATTTCGGCAAAGACGGCTGTGGCCAGCTGCTCATACAACGCCGGGCTCAACGCCCCGGCCGCACGGTACATCTGCTCCCGCCAGGTCCAGAAACTGCCCACGCCCATGTCATGCGTGCGGCCCCGCAGGACCCGGTGGAAGGCATGCGAGTGGGCGTTGGAAGCAGCCGGAAAGGCTACGCCGGAGACGGGCAGGTCCGAGGCCTTCCGCTCCGCGCCCAGCTCAAGCCGGGTCACAATTCCGGATTCGTCCACCTCCACGCGCACGCCGGACACGACGCCGCGCCCGCGGATCCAGGCGGCTTCGCACCAGACGCTCACAGCAGCCCCTCCAGTACGTCGGCCAACGCACCCGCGCCCGCGTCGGCGTCGTCGTCCTCAACGTGTTCTTCCGGCGAGTGGGAGATGCCGGTCGGGTTGCGCACGAAGATCATGCCGGAGGGCACATAGCCGGCCAACACACCGGCGTCATGGCCAGCACCTGTGGCGAGCACCGGCGCCCCGGGCAGCGCATTTTCGAGCTGCCGCTGCAGTGCCGCGTCGAAGTGGACCGTGCCGGAATAGGACTCCTCCGTCAGCGTCACGGAACAGCCCTCGAACGCGGCGATCTTCTGTGCCTTGCCGTGGATCGCCTCCACGAGGGCGGCGGTCACGGCGTCTTCCGGATGCCGGACGTCGAGCCACAATTGGACCCGCGAGGCGATCACGTTGGTGCCGCCGGGGATCGGTTCCAGCCGCCCCACCGTGGCGCGGGCGTCCGGCTGGGCGGCGGCCGTTTTCTGCACGGCAAGAATGATCTGCGCTGCCGCCACCATGGGATCCGCCCGGTCCTGCATCAGGGTGGTTCCGGCGTGGTTGCCCTGGCCGCTGACCGTCAGCTTCCAGCGTCCGTGGCCCAGGATGGAACTGCCGACGGCGATCGCCGGCCCCTCCTCGCCGAGGCCGCGGCCCTGCTCAACATGCAGTTCGACGAAGTCGCCGATCCGGGCCAGCGCTTCCTCGTCCCGCCCGAAGTGCTCCGGGTCCAGCGCGTTCCCCCGCGAGACGTCCGCAAAGGTATTGCCGTCCGCGTCGCGCAGGTTCCGGGCCTTGTCCGGATCGATGGCGCCGGTTAGCAGCCGCGAGCCGAGGCAGGCCACGCCGAAGCGTGAGCCCTCCTCCTCGGGGAAGACCGTGATGGCGAGGGACCGGTTGGGCTGCACCCCGCGCTGCCGCAGGACGTCGACGGCGGCGAGTGCCGAAGCAACACCGAGCGGACCATCGAACGCGCCCCCGCCGGGGACCGAGTCCAGGTGGCTGCCGGTGACCAGCGCACCTTTTTCGGGTGCGCCCCACCAGGCCCAGATGATGCCGTTGCGGTCCGTCTCGACCTCCAGCCCGCGCCGCCCGGCCTGTTCGACGAACCACCCGCGCAGGTCCAGCTCCGCCGTCGAATACACCGGACGCGAGTATCCGCCGCGGACAGTATCACGGCCGACGTCGCTGATTGACTCGAGCAGCTGGGAAACGGTTTCCAAGGAGGACCTCCGGATGGGACGGGCGGACAGGAGAACGGGGAAAGACGAACGGGTGGGACGGGGCGGGATCAGGACTCGGTCATCGGTACCCGCACCCCGCGCTCGGCAGCAACCTCAACGGCCCGATCGTAACCCGCATCCACGTGCCGGATCACTCCCATGCCCGGATCGTTGGTCAGCAGCCGTTCCAGCTTCTGCGCCGCCAATTCGGTGCCGTCGGCAACGGAGACCTGGCCGGCGTGGATGGAGCGGCCGATGCCGACGCCGCCGCCGTGGTGGATGGACACCCAGGTGGCGCCGGAGGACGTGTTGACCAGCGCATTCAGCAGCGGCCAGTCGGCAATCGCGTCGGAACCGTCCGCCATAGATTCGGTCTCGCGGTACGGGGAAGCCACGGAACCGGAGTCCAGGTGGTCGCGGCCGATCACGATCGGCGCAGAGACCTTGCCCTCGGCCACCAGCCGGTTGAACAGCAGCCCGGCCTTCTGCCGCTCTCCGTAGCCCAGCCAGCAGATGCGTGCCGGTAGACCTTCGAACTCGACATGCTCCTGCGCGGCGTCGATCCAGCGGTGCAGGTGTTCGTTCTCGGGGAATAGCTCCTTGATCGCCTCGTCGGTGACGCGGATGTCCTCCGGATCGCCGGACAGAGCGACCCAGCGGAACGGGCCGAGCCCTTCACAGAACAAGGGACGGATGTAGGCAGGCACGAAGCCGGGGAACTCGAAGGCCCGGTCATAGCCGCCCAGACGTGCCTCGTCGCGGATGGAGTTGCCGTAGTCGAACACCTCGGCGCCGGCGTCCTGGAACTCCACCATTGCCTGCACGTGGCGGGCCATGGATTCCTGCGCCTTCTTGGTGAAGCCCGCGGGGTCGGCCTTGGCCTCGGCGTCCCATTGCTCCACCGAGTACTCCAGCGGCAGGTAGCTCAGCGGGTCGTGCGCCGAGGTCTGGTCGGTGACGATGTCCACGCTGATCTCGCCGGTGTGGTGGCGGCGCAGCAACTCGGGGAACACCGCGGCGGCATTGCCCACGTAGCCCACGGACAGCGGCCGCTTCTCCGCCTTGGCGCGCATGACCTTGGCCAGCGCGGCGTCAAGATCCGTTTCCACCTCGTCCAGGTACCGCTTGCCGGCACGGCGGCGCAGGCGCGTCTCGTCGACGTCGACTATCAGGCACGCTCCCTGGTTCAGCGTCACGGCCAGCGGCTGCGCGCCGCCCATGCCGCCGCAGCCGCCGGTCAGGGTCAGCGTTCCGGCCAGCGTGCCATTGAACCGCTTGTCGGCGACGGCGGCGAAGGTTTCGTAGGTGCCCTGCAGGATGCCCTGGGTGCCGATGTAGATCCAGGACCCCGCGGTCATCTGGCCGTACATCATCAGCCCTTCGGCCTCGAGCCGGCGGAACTCGGGCCAGTTGGCCCAGTCCCCCACCAAGTTCGAGTTGGCGATCAGCACCCGCGGCGCCCATTCATTGGTGCGGAAAACGCCCACCGGCTTGCCGGACTGGACCAGCAAAGTCTCGTCCTTCTCAAGGGTGGCCAGCGTGCGCACAATCGCGTCGTAAGCTTCCCAACTGCGGGCCGCGCGGCCCGTCCCGCCGTAGACCACCAGATCCTCGGGGCGCTCGGCGACCTCGGGATCCAGGTTGTTCATCAGCATCCGCAGCGGCGCCTCGGTCTGCCAGCTCTTGGCCGTCAGCTCGGTGCCGCGGGCGGCGCGGACGGTACGGGAGGAATCATGTTGCGTGAAGGTCATTTCTGAAGGCTCTTTCTCTGATGGAAGCGGGTAGTTATCCGGCTGTCAGGCTAGGAACAGGTTAGGAAGTCCGGGGACTAACGACGGCGGCATCCCCGCCTGGGGCGGCAAAGACGCGGCCTGCTTCGGCAGCCAGCAGGGCGCCGAAGGTTTGGGCGGCTTCGGCGGTGGTGCGGTAGCTCGGCGCAACAATGCTCAGGGCGGCGACCACCTTGGAACCGGCCATTACCGGGGCGGCCACGGCGGTGATGTCGGGCTCGACGCCTTCGGCCACGACGGCGAAGGACCCGGGCGCCACCTTGCCCTGCAGGGCTTCCCCGGCGGCGCTGCCGACCATCGGGAACGTACGGCCCACCCAATTGATGTGGCGCACGGTGTGCGTGCCTTCCTCGATGGCCAGGTACAGCCCGTCGGTGCTGCCTGCGGCCACGCTGAGGTAGGCGGATTCGCCCGTCCGGGAAACCAGTGAGCGCAAGGCATCCTGGCTGGTCGCGACCAGCGATTCGTGGCTCAAGGCCTGGACGCCCAGCTGGACCATGCGGAATCCCGGCCGGTACAGCCCGTCCTCGCGTTTGGCTGCGAAGCCGTTGGCTTCCAGCGTCCTCAGCAGGCGAAGCGCCGTGCTCGCCGAAAGGTCTGCTGCCTTGGCCGCATCGGCGAGTTTGACGCCGTCGTTCTCGCAGACAACGCGCAGCAGACCCAGGGCGCGGTCGGCGGCACGGGTAGTGGCGTCCGGCGCCGCAGCGGTGTCTGTAGTGGTGTCCACCATGCCAGTGCCTTTCCGTCGGGATCGTCGTTTCATCGACGTTGCACTTAGTAAAACATCAATTTCATCTAGTGGCAATGCCCCTTTTTTCACTCCACCATTGACGGCAGGGCGATCGCTCTGTACCTTTTCCCTATTAGCCCATAAATTTTACTGTCTGAAATGGCCTTGCCATTCAGCGGCAGAACTGGAGAAATTCCCATGGAAAAGCTCTTCCGCGGATCCACTACCAAGCGCCGTACGTTCATGACGGGCGCGTCCGCCGCCGCCCTCACGGGTCTGCTGGCGCTGACCGGCTGCGGATCAGGCAGCCCGTCGGCTCCGGAGAACGCCCCGAATTCCAATGGCGCCGCGCCCAAGGAGGGCCTGGACCAGGTGAGCGTCGGGCTCATCCCCATCACCGACGTCGCCCCCATCTATCTGGGCATGCAGGAGGGCTACTTCGAGGACGAAGGCATCCAGCTCTCCGTCCAGCTCGCCCAGGGCGGCGCGGCGATCGTGCCGGCCGTGATGACCGGTGAATACCAGTTCGGCTACTCCAACGTCGTCTCGCTCCTGATCGCCCAGGACAAAAAGCTGCCGGTGAAGGTCGTCTCCAACGGCTCGAGCTCCACCAACGTGCCGGGCGAGGATGTCACCGAGGTGGCAGCCATGCCCGACAGCGGCATTGATTCCGCTGCGGACCTCGTGGGCAAGACGGTGGCGGTCAACGCCCTGAACAACTTCGCCGACGTGACCATCCGCAACTCCATCGAGGAAGCCGGCGGGGATCCGCAGGACGTGAACTTTGTCGAGATGCCCTATCCCAATATGCCGGCGGCACTGGAGCGCGGGGACGTGGACGCGGCCTGGACCACCGAACCGTTCCGCACGCAGATCCTGGAGGCCGGCGGCGAGATCGTGGCCAGCCCCATGACGGACCTGACCGAGAACTTCGATTCGGCCTTCTACTTCACTTCCGAGCAGACCCTGCAGGAAAACCCGGAGCTGGTGGAACGCTTCACGCGTGCGCTGGAGAAGTCCTTCGCCTTCGCGATGGAAAACGAGGACGAGGTCCGCACCATCATCCAGGACTACGCCAAGATCACGCCGGAACTGGCCGAGACCGTGGAAATGTCCAAGTGGTATCCCGAGGTCAACATGGACGGACTGCAGAAACTGGGCACCGCGGCCCAGAAGTACGGAGTGTTGGAAAACGAGCCGGACTATGATGCCCTGATTGCCAAGTAGCCAGATCCGCCCAGCCTCCCACGCCACCGCACCTTCGATGAAAGGCACCATGTCCCAGCTTCAGCCCGTCACCATCTCCACCGGCCCGCTCATGCCGGAGGAAGTCATCGCCGTCGCGCGCCACGGCGCACCGATCGAGCTCAGCGCCGAGTCCCTGTCAGCCATGGCGGAGTCCCGCGCGGTGATCGACGCGCTGGTCACCGATGACAAACCGCACTACGGCGTTTCGACGGGCTTCGGCGCCCTCGCCACCAAGCAGATCCCCATCGAGCTGCGCACCCAGCTCCAGCGCAGCCTGATCCGCAGCCACGCTGCCTCCTCCGGCACCGAAGTGGACCGCGAGGTGGTCCGCGGCCTGATGCTCAACCGGCTCTCCACAATGGCCACGGGCCGCACAGGGGTCCGCCCGATGGTGGCGCAGGGCTATGCCGCCATGCTCAACGCCGGCATCACTCCGGTGGTCGGCGAGTACGGCTCGCTCGGCTGCTCGGGGGACCTGGCACCGCTGGCACACTGCGCCCTGGCGCTTATGGGCGAGGGCGAAGTACGGAATAACGACGGCGCCCTGGTGCCTGCCGCCGAAGCGCTGGCTGCCGCCGGGCTCGAGCCGGTGGAACTGCGGGAGAAGGAAGGCCTGGCGCTGATCAACGGCACGGACGGGATGCTGGGCATGCTCATCATGGCCTCGGCGGACCTGCACCTGCTACTTAAGACGGCGGATCTGGCTGCCGCCATGAGCATCGAGGGCCTGCTGGGCACCGACTCGGTGCTGGCCGAAGACCTGCACGCGCTGCGCCCGCACCCCGGGCAGATCGCCGCCGCGGCCAACATGCGCCGGATTCTGGACGGCTCGCCACTGATCGCCGAGCAGAAGTCGTCCGATAATGGCGACGGCCACCGCTTCACCCGCGTGCAGGACGCCTACTCGCTGCGCTGCGCCCCGCAGGTGCACGGTGCCGCAAGGGCCACGCTCGCGCATGTGGAATCCGTGGCTGGCTACGAGCTGTCCTCCGCCATCGACAACCCGGTGGTCACCCAGGACGGCCGGGTCGAGTCCAACGGAAACTTCCATGGCGCGCCGGTCGGCTACGCCCTGGACTTCCTCGCCATCGCCGTGGCGGATTTGGCCTCGATGAGCGAGCGGCGGACGGACCGTTTCTTGGACAAGGCCCGCAGCCACGGGCTCAACGCGTTCCTGGCCGACGACCCCGGCGTGGACTCCGGCCACATGATCGCCCAGTACACCCAGGCGGGCATCGTCTCCGAACTCAAGCGGCTGGCCAACCCGGCCTCGGTGGACTCCATCCCGTCTTCCGCCATGCAGGAAGACCACGTCTCCATGGGCTGGTCCGCCGGGCTGAAGCTGCGCCGGGCGCTGGATGGCCTGACGCGGGTGCTGGCCATCGAACTGCTCACCAGCGCCCGGGCCCTGGACATGCGCGACGGCGGCCTGGACTCCTCCCGGAGCGCCCCCGCCGTCACCGCGGTCCGGCGCGAAATCCGCAAGGTGGTCGAAGGCCCGGGAACGGACCGCTACCTCTCCCCCGAGATCGAAGCGGTGTACATTCTGGTGGACAGCGGCGTGCTGATCGAGGCCGTCCAGCAGAAGCTCGGGTCGGCGCTAAACTGATCGGAGTGATTTTGCCAGCCGGCGGGTGAGCCCGCCGGCGCCCGGCCTGGAGGGGGACACGAGCATGGGCACGGACGAGCCTGCCAACGCGCAACAATCCGGCTCTGAAAGCCCTGCCACTCCCAGCCGCCGGACGCTGTTCCGCCGCGCCGCCCCCATCATCGCGGTCGGCCTTGGTTCCGGGGCCCTCGGAGCTGGAGCGGCCCATGCGGCCGCCCGCCCGGGCAGTCCGCTGCCGGGCCTGGGGCTGCCCTCCGACGAGGACATCGCCCGGCTGATCGCCGATCCCGAATCAGCCACGCATCGGGCGCTGGCCAACCTGCTTAACCCCGCCCAGCCGGCCGGCGGGCAGGGCATCCAGAGCGCCGAGAATGTCGCCGGAGCCGCCGCAAGCAACGGCCGCACCGACCCGCGAAAGTCCGGTGCCGACGTCGTTCTCTTGCTGGGGCAATCCAACATGCAAGGCTCGGGGCTGCCCCATGATCCGGCCATTGACATCAGGCTGGAGGGCATTGACCAGTTCGCCGGCTCGGGCCCACATGCCGGGACCGTGATTCCGGCCGCGGACGCGTTGTTCCACGTCACCCAGAACCTGCGCGACGGTGCCCCCACTATCGGTCCCGGAATGGAGTTCGCCCGGCAGCTCTGGCTCAACCAAGCGGCGGACCGCAAGGTGCTGCTGGTGCCGGCGGCCCTCGGCGGCACCTCGATCACCGGCAACGCGGACTATGTCTGGGACCCGGACAACACCACCGCCTCCGTGAACCTGGCCCGCCGGGGACTGGATGCGTGCCTCCGCGCCCTCGCCCTCAACCCCTCGCACCGGCTGGTGGCCATCCTGTGGCACCAGGGCGAATCGGACGCGCTGCCCAAAGTGCGCGAGGACTGGTACCGGCGCAAGCTGCTGCAGATCATCGACCTGTACCGCGCAGAGCTGGGTCCGGTCCCGTTCCTCATTGGTGGCATGGTGCCCGAGTGGATCGCCGCGGACAAGAAGATCCGCGGCCGCATCGACGCGGCGCATCGTTCCATTCCCTCCCACCGGCCGCAAACCGCCTTCGTCGAGGGACCTGCCGGCGCCAACGGTGCCAGCGACGGCATCCATTTCAACGCTGCCGGCGCCCGCGAGCTCGGCCTGCGCTACTACCGGACGTTCTCCGGCATGGCCGCCAGCTGACGCGCCGCGAAACGTCGTCGAAGCGCACGACGGCGGGGGCTGAGGGCCGCGATGGTCTCACCGCCCTATCCCTATCTGATCCTCAGGTGGTTGACGCCGGACCAGCCGGGATCAAGTTCCGCACCGACGCCGGTCTGTCCCTCTTTCCAGGCCGCCGCGGCCGCTTCCAGGTCCCAGCCGGCGGAGGTGGTCGAATCCACGTAGAAGTGCAGGATCCTGCGGCCGTCCGTGGTTTCGGCCGCAACCAGGCGCCCGTTGCCGTTGAGCGCTTCGGCGAGCGCCTGTTCCATCGCCTGCAGCCGGCGACCCGATTCCTCGCCCGGGAGCCCGTCGTCGAGGATCTGGGCGTAGCCGAGCTGCACGGCAATATGTTGGTCGAAATCGGGCCAGAACGCCGGTACCAGCGGAACCTGCACGTAGGCGGTGATGGGGCGGTCCTCGACGGAGCGGCCGTGCAGCTCTTCCCAGATGGGCTCGCCGTGCCCGTCGAACGCGCCGGCGCGCAATTGCTGCACGACGGCCGGCAGGTCACTCAGCGGGATGTCCCCCGGATGCGGCTGCAGCACCGGTTCGATGATGCCGATCCACGCATTCACGTCCTGCTGGCCGATGGCATGGTCCAGCATGATGGCCACCGGGACCAGCCGCTTGTCTTCGGGGAGCCGACCCAGCTTCGGGTGGTAGACCGAAATATCCGCCGAATACCGGTTGCGCATCAGGCCCACCCGGAAGTCCTCGCCGGCGAACTCCTCGCCGCCGACCCCCAGCGTCAGGTCCTCGAAACGCGCGGCCGCCTGGCGGGCATCCGTGTATTCCCAGTGCCGGTCCGGTGCCGGAGCCGCCTTGAGCACACGCCGGGCGAGGGCCGCGTGCTCGGGACTCTCGGGGAAGATGACCAGTTCGTGTTCCGCCGTCGTTCCGGGACCGAGCTCCCAGGCCAGGCCCGGATCGATCCTCCCGATCCGCTGGCCCAGCTGCTTGACGTAGTTTTCGGCGTAGCCCTCTGCGCCCTGCGCAATGCGCCCGGCGGCATCCGCTTCCCACCAGGCCCAGAACTCCCCTACGGCATCTACGTCCATGCTCCCTGTCCTACCGGCCTACCGCGTCCCGCGAGGCGACGAACGCGCGCACGCAAGCTTCGACGTCGTCCGGGCTGTGGGCGGCGGACAGCTGCACGCGGATCCGGGCGGCACCTTGGGGAACCACCGGGTAGCTGAAGGCCGTCACGTAGACACCGTGGGCGAGCATCTGGTCCGCCACTTTGCCGGCCAGCACGGCGTCGTGGAACATCACCGGGATGATCGCGTGCTCGCCGGGCAACAGCTCGAAACCTTCCTCGGCCATGCGGCGGCGGAAAAGGGCCGCGTTCTCCTGCAGCCGGGAGCGCAGTTCACCGGATTCGCGGACCAGCTCCAGCGCCCGGAGCGTGGCGGCGACAATGGCCGGGGCCACCGAGTTGGAGAACAGGTAGGGCCTGGCCCGCTGCCGGAGCATCGCCACGATCTCCGCGCGCCCCGAAACGTATCCGCCGGAGGCGCCGCCCAGGGCTTTGCCGAAGGTCCCGGTATAGATGTCCACCCGGTCCGACACTCCGGCGTGTTCGGGCGTACCGGCACCGGTGGCGCCCATGAACCCCACGGCGTGCGAGTCATCCACCATGACCAGTGCATCGTATTTTTCGGCCAGCGTGCAGATGTCCTGCAGCGGGGCGAGGAAGCCGTCCATGGAGAAGACGCCGTCGGTGACGATGATCTTACGACGTGACCCGCCGCCGTCGTTCATTGCCGCGGTTTCCTGGAGCCTGGCTTCCAGCTCTGCCATGTCCCGGTTGGCGTAGCGGAACCTGGCCGCCTTGGACAGCCGGATGCCGTCGATGATGGACGCATGGTTCAGCGCGTCCGAAATGATGGCGTCTTCCGGTCCGAACAGGGACTCGAAGACGCCTCCGTTTGCGTCGAAGCAGGAGGAGAACAGGATGGTGTCCTGCGTGCCGAGGAATTCCGAGACCCGGCGTTCAAGCTCCAGGTGCAGGTCCTGGGTACCGCAGATGAAGCGCACGCTGGCCATGCCGAAGCCCCGCTCGTCCAGCGCCGATTTGGCCGCGACGATCATGTCCGGGTGGTCGGCCAGCCCGAGGTAGTTGTTGGCGCAGAAGTTGAGCACCTGGCGGGCCGGGCCGTCCAGGCTGCCGGCAGTGATGTGGCTGGACTGCGGAGAGCTGATCCGGCGTTCGGCTTTGAACAGCCCAGCGGCGCGGATTTCCTCCAGTTCCGCGGCCAGCTGGTCCTTGAGGGCAGAGTACATGCGAAGCTCCTTAGATCCTTCTCCAGTCGAGGACAACCTTGCCGCCGGTACCGTGGCGGGCGGATTCGAAGCCCCGTTCCCACTCGGCGGCCGGCAGCACGTCCGTGATGACTCCCGAAATGGCCTCGTGCAGCACCGGGTTCGACTGCAGCATGGCGCTCATCGCGTACCAGGTTTCGAACATTTCCCGCCCGTAGATGCCCTTGAGCGTGAGCATGTGCGTGACCACCTTGCCCCAGTTGATGGCGATGTCTTCGGTGGGCAGGCCCAGCAGCGCGATCCGCCCGCCGTGGGTCATATTGTCAATCATTTCCCGCAGCGCGCTGGCCCGGCCGGACATCTCCAGCCCGACGTCGAAGCCCTCGGTCAGGCGCAGCTGCTCCTGGGCCTCGGCCATCCGTTCATGGCTGACGTCGATGGTCATGTCCGCGCCCATCCGCTTGGCAAGGTCCAGCCGGGAGGCGGAGATGTCGGTAATAGCGATGTTGCGGGCCCCGGCGTGGCGGGCGACGGCGATCGCCATCAGCCCGATCGGCCCGGCCCCGGTGATCAGCACGTCCTCGCCGACCAGCGGGAAGCTCAGGGCGGTGTGGACGGCATTGCCGAACGGATCGAATATCGCGCCGAGCTCAGGCGTGATGGATGGATCGCGGTGCACCCAGACGTTGGTCTCCGGAATCACCACATACTCGGCGAAGGCCCCGTCCCGCTGGATCCCGACGCTGACGGTCCGGATGCACATCTGGCGCCGCCCGGCGCGGCAGTTTCGGCAGGTGCCGCAGACAATGTGCCCCTCGCCGGAGACCCGGTCCCCCACCTGGACATCCCGGACCAGGCTGCCGGTTTCCACCACCTCGCCGTAGAACTCGTGCCCGGGGATCAGCGGCGTGGGAATGTTCTCCTGCGCCCACGGATCCCACGCCTGGATGTGCAGGTCAGTCCCGCAGATTCCGGTCGTCATCACTTTGATCTTGACGTCGCCCTCGCCGGTTCGCGGCTCGGGACGGTCAACGAGCTCGAAGCCGGCCTGCGGCCCGGACTTGAACAGCGCCTTCACTGACACTTCCTTCCGATTCGGATCGCCGCGGCCCGCGGGCGGACCGGGATCGCCGGCACCCTCACGTGACCGCGGACACGCAATGGAACCACTCTACTTAAGGGGTAGGACAGTTGGGACATTGAATCCCGTCGCGGTGTTGAACGGCGGCAAGCTAACGACGGCGGGTGGCGGCCGCCGTCGTTAGTTATCAACATGGGGCGGTTGCGGCTAGTGATCGGGGCGTTTGGGCGATAACTTGTCAGCAGGACTGCAGAGAAAGTGAGGCCGATGTGACCGAAGTGCTGGCGTACCCCGGTGTCCAGGTGCTGGGCGATGACCCGTATTCGGACCACAACCTGGCGGATCCGTACCCGCTGTTCGAGCGGATGCGTGCGGCCGGGCCGGCGGTCTACCTGCAGAAATACAACGTGCTCGCATTCGCCCGCTACGAGGAATGCCGGGACATCCTGGCAGACCACCAGACGTTCATCAACGGCGCCGGCGTGGGTCCGAAGAACCTGCACAAGGAGCCGTCCTGGAAACCGCAGGGCATCCTGGATTCGGACCCGCCCGTCCACACCCAGCTGCGCAAGGCCATGGCCTCGGTCATCTCACCCAAGGGCACACGTGCGTTGCGCGCCGGGTTCGAGGACTTCGCCGCGCAACTGCTGCCGCAACTGCTGGCACGCGGGGAGATCGACGGCGTTAAGGACCTGGCCCAGGTCTACCCTCTTCGGGTTTTCGGCGACGCGGTGGGCATTCCGGGCGAGGGCCGGGCGGAAAACCTGATCAGCCAGGGCGCCATGAGTTTCAGCTACTTCGGCCCGGAGGACGAACGCCAGCAGCACTTCATCGAACAGGGCGCGGGCACCTTCGAATGGGTCATGGATCATACCGCACGCGCCAAGCTGGCACCCGGCGGGCTCGGCGCACAGCTATGGGACCGCGCCGATGCCGGGGACATCAGTGCGGAAGCGGCGCCGCTGCTGGTCCGGGCGCTGCTCTCCGCGGGGCTGGATACCACCGTGATCGGGCTCGGGAACGCGCTGAAGCTCCTGGCCGAACACCCGGACGAGTGGGCCAAGCTCCGGCAGAATCCGCGGCTGGTGAAGTTCGCCATCGACGAGGTGCTCCGGTACGACTCGCCGTTCCAGTCCTTTTTCCGCACCACCGGCGCCGGTACGGTGTTCCGCGGCATCCCGATTCCGGCGGATACGAAGATTGTGCTCTTCCTCGGATCCGCCAACCGGGACACGGCGCAGTTCGGGCCGGACGCCGGTGAATTCCGCATCGAGCGCGATGCCGCCAGCATGATCGCCTTCGGCAACGGCATCCACCGCTGCGTCGGCCAACCCCTCACGCGGCTGGAAATGGAAGTGGTGCTCGGCTGGCTCGCCGAGCACGTCGAGCGCCTGGAGCCGGCCGGCGAACCGGTCCCTTACCTGCATAACACGCTCAAGGGCTGGGATTCCCTCCCGCTGCGGCTCATCCCGGCATGAGCAAGCGGAGGCCGCGGCGGGCTTGTTTACCGTGGCACTGGAGACAGCGAACGACGGCGGCGCCTTACCTTGCGCTGCTGGGTAGACTGTGAGGCACGCCACTACTTCTCCTCCAGACCTGGTGGCTGACCTCAGCGAGCGGAGCAACGGTGCATTCCCACGTCCGATCGGCCTTCGGGCCTGTCCAGCAACGGGCCTACGCTGCCCACGAACTCCTCGACGACGCGGTCCGCACCATGCCCCGCGCCGGCACAGCCACATTGTCCGGCTTACGGCAGGTAGTGCGCGAATCCTGGGAACGCTCCATGAGCCTGGTCCCGGATCCGGAGGACGCGCTGGCACGCGTGGACCTGGTGGACGAAGAGCTGGAGGAGTACCGGCTGAGCCACCCGCTGGCGGCGATCATGCCCGTCATCCACCGCCTGTTGGTGCTGCCCAGCCATGACACCGGCATGCTGGTGGCGGTCGGCGACGAGAACGGCCGGCTGCTCTGGGTGGACGGGGATGCCCGGCTGAAAAGCCAGGCCGAAAAAATGACCTTCATTGCCGGCGCCGACTGGTCCGAAGGCACCGTGGGCACCAGCGCCCCGGGCACCGCGCTCGCGCTGGGCCGAGGCGTGCAGATCTCCGGGGCCGAGCACTTCAGCCGCATTGTCCATCCCTGGAGCTGCACCGCCGTCCCGGTGCGTGATCCTGATTCGGGCGCCGTGCTCGGCGTCGTGGACATCACCGGCCGCGAAGAAGCGGTCGCCCCGCACACTCTCTCCCTGGTCCAGGCCACCGTGGCCGCAGCGGAGGCACAGCTGCGCATTGAACGCCTGCAGCGCGGACAGGCACAGCCCACAGCCACAGCCAAACCGCTGCGCAAGGTGCAGGCCGCGGGCCGGACTCCGCGGCCCCGGCTCTACAGCAACACGCTGTCCATCACCGGCCGGGACCAGGGCCAGCTGAGCCTGGAGGGCCATGTGCTGGATTTGTCCCTGCGCCATACGGAGATCCTCACGCTGCTCGCCCTGCATCCGCGCGGCCTGACCGCGGACGCGCTCGCCGACCTGCTCTATCCGGATGCCCAGAGCACCACTCTGCGGGCCGAAATGGTCCGGCTGCGCAAACTCATCGGTTCGGCCAACCCGGATGCAGTTCCGCAGTCCCGCCCGTACCGGCTGCCGCAGGAGCTGATCCTCGACGCCCGCCAGGTGCTCAACTACCTGCAGCGCGGTGCCCACCGCCTGGCGCTGAACATTTACCAGGGTGCGCTGCTGCCCAATTCGGAGGCCCCCGGCATCGTCCGCTTCCGCGAGGAGGTCAGTGCCAACCTTCGCGAAGCCGTGCTCAGCGATGCCTCGGCGGAAACACTGCTGCGTTACCTGCAGCTGCCGGAAACAGAGTACGACGCCGAGGCCTGGCTCAGGGCCCTGCGCGTCCTCCCGGCACGTTCGCCGAGGCGCACCGCCGTCGTCGCCCATCTTGAACGGCTCGAGGCCGAACTGCGCTGAGCCGTGGTAAGTTCCAGCGGTGGATAACGTCAGCCGCCCCTGGCCCGCACTCTGGTCACTGGTCATCGGGTTCTTCATGATCCTCGTGGACACGACGATTGTCTCGGTGGCCAACCCCGCGATCATGCGCGGCCTGCAGACCGATATCAACTCGGTCATCTGGGCGACCAGTGCCTACCTGCTGGCCTATGCCGTGCCGCTGCTGATCACCGGCCGGCTGGGCGACCGTTTCGGGCCGAAAAACCTGTACCTGACCGGACTCGTGCTGTTCACGGCGGCCTCGGCTTGGTGCGGTTTCGCCAATGACATCCAGATGCTGATCCTGGCGCGGGTCTTCCAAGGGCTGGGGGCGTCCATGATGACGCCGCAGACGATGTCCGTCATCACGCGGATCTTCCCACCGGACCGGCGAGGGGCCGCAATGGGGCTGTGGGGCGCGGTAGCCGGACTGGCAGCGCTGACCGGTCCTATCCTCGGCGGATTGCTGGTGGACTCGCTGGGCTGGGAATGGATTTTCTTCGTCAACATCCCGGTGGGCCTGCTGGGCTTCCTGATGGCCTGGCGCTTTGTCCCTGCCCTGCCCACCCATTCGCACACCTTTGATCTCGCCGGCGTGCTGCTCAGCGCCGCCGGAATGTTCCTGCTCGTTTTCGGCATCCAGCAGGGCGAAACCTACCACTGGTCAACGATCGCCGGGCCGGTCACGGTCTGGAGCCTCATCCTCGCCGGGCTCCTGATCCTGGCCGGGTTCGTCGTGTGGCAGTCCCGGAACCGGAAGGAACCGCTGCTGCCGCTGAAGATTTTCCGGGACCGCAATTTCTCGCTGGCCAACGGCGGCATCACCACGGTGGGTTTCGCCGTCACCTGCATGTCCCTGCCGTTGATCTTCTTCTTCCAGAGCGTCCGCGGCCTCACCCCCACCCAGTCGGCGCTCATGCTCGCGCCCACCGCCATCATCTCCGCTGTACTGGCACCGTTGGTCGGCCGGACCATCGACAAGGTCAATCCGAAATTCTTCGCCACGGCGGGGCTGGTGCTGATGGCCGGCGGCCTGGGCTGGTACGCCCTGCTCATGACACCGACGACGGCGGTGGCCCTGCTTCTGCTGCCCGCGGCGGTGCTGGGGCTGGCCAACGCCTGTGTCTGGGGCCCGCTGTCCACCACCGCCACGAGGAACCTGCAGCCGGCCGACGCCGGAGCCGGTTCCGGTGTCTACAACACCACCCGCCAGATCGGCGCGGTACTGGGCAGCGCCTCCATCGCAGCCCTGATGCAGGCGCGGCTCGCCGAGGAACTGCCCCGCGGCGCGACTGTTTCCGGAGCCCAGGCCGAGGCCGGAGCCGCGGTCCTGCCGGACTTCCTGCATGCAGGATTTTCGACGGCGATGGCCCAGTCCCTGCTGCTGCCGGCAGCTGTGGCACTGGCCGGTGCCGTAGTGACACTCTTCTTCGCCCGGCCGCAGCCTGTCTCCGGCTGGGGAGAACCTGCATCCGGAACACCAGGCTCGGCAGCAGGACATCGGGCCGGAACCCCGCGCCGGCAGCGGTAACAGGCTCCGATTGCGGGTAACAGGCACCGAGTGCCGTGGCTGTGCTTCCCCCGTCACCTCGCCGATCCATCATGCAACCTTGGTGCAACGTTGCGCCGCCTAGGCTGTGGTGCATGAGCGGGAGTCGACGATGACGCGCTCAAACCACGCTGAAGGAGTTAGCAATGACTGTTTACGCACAGCCGGGCCAGGATGGTTCCAAGGTCAGCTTCAAGCCGCGCTACGAGAACTGGATCGGCGGCGAATGGGTCGCCCCGGCCAAGGGCCAGTACTTCGAGAACATCTCCCCCGTGACCGGCAAACCCTTTTGTGAAATAGCCCGCGGCACCGCTGAAGACATCGAACTGGCCCTCGACGCCGCGCACAAGGCGGCCCCGGGCTGGGGCAAAACCTCCGTGGCGGAGCGCGCCGCCGTGCTGAACCGGATTGCGGACCGGATCGAAGACAACCTGGAGATGCTCGCCGTCGCCGAGACCTGGGACAACGGCAAGGCCGTGCGCGAGACCCTCGCCGCCGACATCCCGCTGGCCGCGGACCATTTCCGCTACTTCGCCTCCGCCATCCGCGCGCAGGAGGGCCGGCTCTCCCAGCTCGACGACGACACCACCGCCTACCACTACCACGAGCCGCTCGGCGTAGTCGGCCAGATCATCCCCTGGAACTTCCCGATCCTGATGGCCACGTGGAAGCTAGCCCCCGCGCTGGCGGCCGGAAACGCCGTCGTCCTTAAGCCTGCGGAGCAGACCCCTGCCTCCATCCTGGTGCTGATGGAACTGATCGCCGACATCCTGCCCGCAGGCGTGCTCAACGTGGTCAACGGCTTCGGCGTCGAGGCCGGCAAACCGCTGGCCTCCAGCCCGCGGATCCGCAAGATCGCGTTCACTGGCGAGACCACCACCGGCCGCCTGATCAGCCAGTACGCCAGCCAGAACCTGATTCCGGTCACGCTGGAGCTCGGCGGCAAGAGCCCGAACATCTTCTTCTCCGACGTCGCGGCCGAAAACGACGCGTTCTACGACAAGGCACTCGAAGGCTTCGCGCTCTTCGCCTTCAACCAGGGCGAGGTCTGCACCTGCCCCTCCCGCGCGCTCGTCCAGGGCTCGATCTACGACTCGTTCATGGCGGACGCGCTGGCCCGCACGGAGAAGATCATCCAGGGCAACCCGCTGGACACCACCACCCAGATCGGCGCGCAGGCCTCCAACGACCAGCTGGAAAAGATCCTCTCCTACATGGACATCGGCAAGCAGGAAGGCGCGAAGATCCTCACCGGCGGCGGGCGGAACATCCTCGACGGCGACCTGGCCGAGGGCTACTACGTCAAGCCGACCATCTTCGAGGGCACCAACGACATGCGCGTCTTCCAGGAGGAGATCTTCGGCCCGGTGGTCTCCGTGGCCCGGTTCAATGACTACTCCGAGGCGCTTCAGATCGCCAACGACACGCTCTACGGCCTCGGTGCCGGCGTATGGTCCCGCAACGGCAACGTGGCCTACCGCGCCGGCCGCGAAATCCAGGCCGGTCGGGTGTGGGTCAACAACTACCACGCCTACCCGGCCGGGGCAGCCTTCGGCGGCTACAAGTCCTCCGGCATCGGCCGCGAGAACCACGCCATGATGCTCGACCACTACCAGCAGACCAAGAACCTGCTGGTCAGCTACAACGAGAACAAGCTCGGCTTCTTCTAGACATGGCCGACCTCGTCAATCTCGACGCCGCGGTAGCGATACCCGGGGAAGATTTTTCCCGGGTAGCGCTGACACCGGCCGCGGTGGAACTGCTGCAGAAGCTGTGGGGAATCCACGGACCGCTGATGTTCCACCAGTCCGGCGGCTGCTGCGACGGCTCCTCACCGATGTGCTATCCGGCCGGCGAGTTCATTACGGCCGAGGCGGATGTGCTGTTGGGGGTCTTTGAACTGCCCGGGTGCGGTTCGATTGACTTCTGGATGTCACGGGAGCAATTCGCCTACTGGCAGCACACCCACCTCACCGTCGATGTGGTCGATGGCCGCGGCAGCGGATTCTCGGTGGAGGCTCCGGAAGGCAAACGGTTCCTGATCCGGTCCACCCTGATCGACGCCATGAGCTGAGTTATTTCGGAGCGGACGGCGGCTGTGCCTTGCGGCGCGGCCGCCGTCCGTGCGATTCGTGAAGGAGAGCTACGGACTTTCGACAGAGGTCTTTCCACCGGTCGCTTTTGGTGCTTCCATGTTAGGTGGGGGTAGAGGAAACCTACCTGACGGAGCATGCTGTGGACGGCAAGTTGCGCGTGATTGTTCATTCAGCTGACACGCTCCGAAGCGCAGTGGATAGACGTTTCACAGCCCTGGTATCCGGAACGGCCGCGTCATGACCGGCTGGAGTGAAGAAAACACCGCCGGTTCCGCCGGCGAAGGCGCCGTGACCCTCCTGCAGGGAACGTCCTTCTGCATTTCCTTCGCCAACGGGGATATGAATCCGGAACGGCCGCACGGATTCTTCTACCGCGACACGCGGTTCATTTCGGACTGGTCCTTGTCCGTCAACGGCCGGCCGGTCGAGCCGCTGGAAGCCATCCTTTACGATCCGTACCGCGCCGTCTTTATCGGCCGGGCCGAACGGACGGACGGCCTCGCCGACAGCAATCTGCTGGTCGAGCGCCGGCGAAGCCTGAACCACGGGGTCCACGAAGATGTGACCGTCTCCAACCACTCCAGGGAACCCGCGGCCTGCCAGGTTCAGCTGACCGTTGGCGCGGATTTCGCCGACCTTTTCGAAGTGAAAGCCGGCTTGAAGGAGGTTGCCCATGCCCAGCCGGCCGAGCGGCACACGGACAACCTGATCATCGAGTCCGAGGGCCTGCCGATCACCGCCAGGATAGTCGTCGCCGCCGAGGGCGCCGAGATCGCCGGGAACCGCATCAGCTACAGCGTAGTGATCCCGCCGCAGCAGAAATGGACGGGATCATTCACGGCCCTGCCGGACCTGGACCGGAGCCGTTCGCTGGACGACCTCAATCCGCGCGTGCAGGTGCATTCGACCCTGCCCGAGGAACGGCTAATGGAATGGCGCAGGAACGTTCCGCTGGCCCGGATGGACAACAAGGACTTCGAGAAGGTGCTCGAACAGAGCCAGGCTGACCTTGGGTCGTTGCGCATTTTCGACCCGGATCATCCCGGCCGAGTAGTAGTGGCGGCGGGATCGCCGTGGTTCATGGCGCTCTTCGGGCGGGATTCGCTGCTGACGTCATTCATGACCCTGCCCCTTGATCCGTCACTGGCCCTCGGCACACTACAGACCTTGGCCGAGCGGCAAGGCACAGAGGTGGATCCGCGGAGCGAAGAGCAGCCGGGAAAGATCCTCCATGAAGTCCGGTTCGGAGCCAGCGCCGGCCAGCTGCTGGGCGGCGACAACGCCTATTACGGATCCGTGGACGCGACGCCGCTGTTCGTCACGCTGGCCGGCGAGCTGACCCGCTGGGGCTTCTGGCCCGAAGTCGCAGGTTCCCTCCTGCCCGCGGTCGACAAGGCCCTGGATTGGATTACGCAGTACGGCGACATCGACGGCGATGGGTTCGTAGAGTACGCGAGGGCCACCGACAAGGGTCTGCTGAACCAGGGCTGGAAAGATTCCTGGGACGGCGTCAATTTCGCTGATGGACGACTGGCCTCGCCCCCGATCGCCTTGTGCGAGGTCCAGGGCTACGTTTATGCGGCCTACATCAGCCGTGCCTTGATGGCACAGTCTGCCGGCGACAATAGACTGGCGGCCCACTGGGGATCCCGGGCGGCAGACCTGAAAAGGGCATTCAACGAGCAGTATTGGCTTGAGGACCGCGGCTACTTCGCCATCGCCCTGGACCACGACAAACGCCCGGTGGACTCCTGTGCTTCCAACATGGGGCACTGCCTGTGGAGCGGAATCGTGGATAACGACAAGGCCCCGCTGGTAGCGCAGCGCTTGATGTCCCCCGAAATGTTCTGCGGCTGGGGCGTGCGAACGCTGGCCTCGGATATGGGTGCCTACAACCCGGCCAGCTACCATAACGGGTCAGTGTGGCCGCACGACAACGCCCTCATTGCCGGCGGACTGATGCGCTACGGCTTCATTGACGAGGCCAAGCGGATTGTCCTAGCCCTGTTTAATGCGGCAACACAGTTCGGCGGGCGGCTGCCGGAACTGTTCTGCGGGCTGGACCGGGAATCGTATCCGGTGCCTGTTCCGTATCCAACATCCTGTTCACCGCAAGCCTGGGCCGCGGCCGCGCCAGTACATCTCATGCGGATGCTGCTGAGGTTCGATCCGTGCATGACGCACAACGGACTTTGGCTGGCACCGCAGATTCCGGCCGAGCTGGGAGCACTCCGCGTCACCAATCTGCCGCTGGCAGGCGCACGCATTTCCGTAACCGTGGCGGACGGACAGACCCAGGTGGACGGCATTCCGGAGTCCATTGAGCTGCACCGGAAACCGCGCAAGCCGCTGGCAGATCTACTGGATGTCTACGCAAGCAACACCGGAAACTAGCGCAGGAGCACCATATGCGCATCGGAATTGTCGCCCCACCTTGGATCGCTGTCCCGCCATGCGGCTACGGGGGCATCGAGGCCGTAATCGATTCCTTGGCCCGGGAGTTCATGTCCGCCGGGCACGAGGTCAGGCTGGTGGCCGCAGAAGACAGCGGCTGCCCGGTACCGAAAGTGTGCGGACTGCCCTCGCGGCAGATCAGCACCCTAGGGGCCGCCGTGGACGAACTGACCCATGTGGTCCTGGCCCATGAGGCGTTGGACGGCGTCGATATAATCCACGACCATACGCTCGCCGGACCTTTGTCGCGCCACCGGCCGCCGGGTGTTCCGCTGGTCACCACAGCCCACGGCCCCCTCACGGGAGCATTCCGCACTGTCTACCGCGCCATCGCGGCCCATACCCCGCTGATCGCTATCTCCCGCCATCAGGCGGTCTCCGCTCCCGAAGTATCGGTCCGCCAGGTCATCCACCACGGCATCGAGGCGTCAACGGTTCCACTGGGCTACGGCGACGGCGGCTATGCCTGCTTCCTCGGAAGGATGCATCCGGACAAAGGCCCCCTGCAGGCGATCGGGATAGCCCGCGAAGCCGGCGTCCCGCTGCGCATCGCCGCACGGGTGATGGAAAACGAAGAGCGCGACTTTTTCGACGCCGCCATCAGACCCCAACTGAAGCCGCCCATCGAGTTCCTGGGCGAGCTGACGGCCCCGGAGAAGTATGAACTGCTGGGCGGTTCGATCGCCCTGCTGAACCCCATCCAATGGCCCGAGCCCTTCGGCATGGTCATGATCGAGGCCATGGCCACGGGTACGCCGGTCATCGCCACGCTGCGAGGTTCCGCTCCGGAAATCATCGAGGACGGCGTAACGGGCTTCCTGCGCCGCGGAAACCACCAGCTCGCCGCCGCGCTTCAGCAGGCGGACACTTTGGACAGGCGGCGGTGCCGCCAAGTCACCGAGACATACTTCAGCGCCGCGCGCATGGCGGAGGAACATCTGCGGTTCTTCAGCGACATCGTCGCCCAGGGCGCGCGCCGCCGCGCCAGCAGTCCCATCGTGGTCGTCTGAAGCTGCCTCCGGCGGGATCAGCCGTCGAGCACCTGTGCCAGCACGTCGTGGCCCAACCGCCGGAAGGCCTGGTTGTCATCGGAATGTGCCAGCAGCGCCGTCGCCATGACCAGCGCCCAGCGCGGGCCCGCTGCCAGGTGGCGGTGCCGATCTCGCGGCGGGCGTCCAGGTGCTCCCTGAAGATCCGCCGGCCCTCTGGATCGAAGACCAGCCAGGCCGCGGCCAGGTCGGTGGCGGGATCCCCTGCGGTCAGGTCGCCGAAGTCCATCACCGCTGCCAGCATCCCGCTCTGCGTGACGAGGTTGGCCGGGTGCAGGTCCCCGTGCAGCCAGATTGCGGGACCTTCCCACGGTGGCAGCGCTTCGAGGGAGCTCCAGAGTCTCTCGACCTCGCGGGCCCGCGGAACATGTCCACCGGCCAGCCGCCGACGGACATGCTCGTCCCGCATGCGCAGGGGCACGCCGCGGACGGGATTGGCGGGTGCGTCAGCGGGAGCGGGCTGCTGGAAGCCGTCCACGAAATTGGCCAGTTCCGCCGCCCAGGCCCGACGGGCGGAAAGGGGCTGCGCGGCCGCCGTCGTACCTTGAATCCACGGGGTGACGGACCAAGGCCAGGGAAAGAATGACGACGGCGTCCCGCACCGGACCGGAGTAGGTGTGAGCATGGCCAGGCCGACGGTGAGTTGGGGCAGCCAGCGCTGTTCGTGCTCGATCAGGTGCGCGGCGGCCTCGCGCCTGGGCAGCCGGACCGCCAGGTTGCTGCCGAGGCGGAAGATGGTGTTGTCCCAGCCGCTGGCCGCCAGACGCAGGGGCAGCCCGGCCAGGTCCGGGAACTGCTCGGTGAGCAGGCGCCGGACCAGCGGCTCGGTCACGTCGATGTCCGCAGCGGGCATGAGGGCCATTCGACCATTTTCCATCCAGTAAGCAGATAACGCCCTTTCCGGAGTGCCGGAAGGGCGTTATCTGCTCACTCGATCGGGTGAGGGGAAGGGCTAGCCTTGGACGCCGAGGCGTTCGAAGATCAGCTCGCGCACACGCCCGGCGTCGGCCTGGCCGCGGGTAGCCTTCATGACGCCGCCGACAATCGCGCCGGCTGCCTGGACCTTGCCGCCGCGGATCTTCTCCGCGACATCCGGCTGGGCGGCCAGGGCGGCGTCGATCGCTTCGAGTAGCGGGCCGTCGTCGGAAACCACGGCCAGGCCGCGCTTCTCGATGACCTCTTCCGGGGTGCCCTCGCCGGCGAGGACGCCGTCGAGCACCTGGCGGGAGAGCTTGTCATTGATCTTGCCGGCCTGGACCAGCTTGTCCAGTTCCACGATCAGCTCGGGCGTGACGCCGACGTCCACGGGATCCACTTCGGCTTCCTTGGCACGGCGCGAAACCTCGCCCATCCACCACTTGCGGGCCACGGCGGCGGAGGCACCCGCGGCGATGGTCTCTTCGATGGCATCCATGACGCCGGCGTTGACCACGTCGCGGAACTCGGCGTCCGAGTAGCCCCAGTCCGTCTTCAGGCGCTTGCGGCGCTCGGCTGGCGGCTCGGGCAGCTGGGCACGCAGTTCCTCGATCCACTCCTCGGTGGTTACCACCGGCAGCAGATCCGGCTCCGGGAAGTACCGGTAGTCATCGGCATCAGACTTGGGCCGGCCCGAGGTGGTGGAGCGGGTGTCCTCGTGCCAGTGGCGGGTCTCCTGGACAACCTTCTCGCCGGAGTCCAGCACCGCAGCGTGGCGCTGGATCTCGAAGCGCACGGCACGTTCGACGGCGCGCAGCGAGTTCACGTTCTTAGTCTCCGAACGCGTGCCGAACTTTTCCTGCCCGTGCGGGCGGAGCGAGACGTTGGCGTCGCAGCGCACATTGCCGCGTTCCATCTTGGCGTCGGAAACGCCCAGGTTCTTGACGATCTCGCGGATAGCGGCGACATAGGCCTTGGCCAGTTCGGGGGCGCGGGAACCGGCACCCTCGATCGGCTTGGTCACGATTTCCACCAGCGGCACGCCGGCGCGGTTGTAGTCCACCAGGGAGAAATCCGCGCCCTGGATGCGTCCGGTGGCGCCGCCCATGTGGGTCAGCTTGCCGGCGTCCTCTTCCATGTGGGCGCGCTCGATCTCCACCGTGAAGACCGTGCCGTCTTCGAGCTCGATGTCGATGGAACCATCGAAAGCGATCGGGTCCTCGTACTGCGAGGTCTGGAAGTTCTTGGGCGTGTCCGGGTAGAAGTACTGCTTCCGGGCAAAGGTGCAGGACGGGGCGATCTTGCAGCCCAGGGCCAGGCCGATCTTGATGGAGGACTCCACGGCGGCCTTGTTGACCACCGGCAGCACGCCGGGCAGGCCCAGGTCCACCGGGGTGATGGCGGTGTTGGGCTCATCGCCGAACACGTTGGGTGCCGAGGAGAACATCTTGGTCTTGGTGTTGAGCTCCACATGGACCTCGAAACCGAGCACCGGATCGTACTTCTCCATGGCCTCTTCGAAGGACAGGATCTCTTCCGTGACAGCAGACATTATTTGGCTCCTGAAGTGGTTTCGGCGCCGCTGAACTGGCGAAGGTCGGGGGCCTGGGACAGCAGCGGGCCGCCCCACTTTTCCTCAAGCAAGGTTTCCAGCACGTGGCCGGCGCGGTACAGGCGGGCGTCCTCGCGGGCGGGCGCCAGGAACTGGATGCCCACCGGCAGGCCGTCGGCCAGGCCGCCCGGAATGGAGATGCCCGGGATGCCGGCCAGGTTCGCCGGAATGGTGGCAACGTCGTTCAGGTACATGGCCAGCGGATCGTTCAGCTTCTCCCCCAGCTTGAACGCCGGCACCGGGGAGGTCGGGGAGATCAGCACGTCGGCCTGCGCGAACGCGGCGTCGAAGTCGCGCTGGATCAGCGTGCGGACCTTCTGCGCCGAGCCGTAGTAGGCGTCGTAGTAGCCGGCGGACAGCGCGTAGGTACCCAGGATGATGCGGCGCTTGACCTCGTCGCCGAAACCGGCGGCACGGGTGGCGCCCATGACGCGCTCGATGGTGAGCGGGCTCTCGGCCGGCAGTACCCGGTGACCGAACCGGACGCCGTCGTACTTTGCCAGGTTGGAGGAAGCCTCCGAGGGCATGATCAGGTAGTACGCGCCCAGGGCGTACTTGAAGTTCGGGCAGGAGACCTCGACGATCTCGGCGCCGGCGTCGCGCAGCAGCTCCAGCGACTCGTGGAAGCGTGCCAGCACGCCCTCGTCGTAGCCTTCGCCCTGCAGTTCTTTGATGACGCCGATCTTCATGCCGGCAACGTTTCCGGTCTTCGCGGCCTCGACCAGCGAGCCCACCGGATCGGTCAGCGAGGTGGAGTCATGCGGGTCGTGGCCGCCGATGACCTCGTGCAGCAGCGCCGAGTCCAGCACCGTACGCGAAACCGGGCCGATCTGGTCCAGCGAGGAGGCCATGGCGATGGCGCCGTAGCGGGAAACCCCGCCGTACGTCGGCTTCACGCCTACGGAACCGGTGACCGCGGCGGGCTGCCGGATGGAGCCGCCGGTGTCTGTGCCCAGCGCCAGCGGCGCCTCGAACGCAGCGACGGCGGCCGCGGAGCCACCGCCGGACCCGCCGGGAATGCGGCTCAGGTCCCACGGGTTGCGGGTGGGGCCGTACGCGGAGTGCTCGGTGGAGGAACCCATCGCGAACTCGTCCAGGTTGGTCTTGCCCAGCATCGGCATCCGGGCGGCGCGGATCTTCTTAATCACCGTGGCGTCGTACGGGCTCATCCAGCCCTCGAGCATCTTCGAGCCGGCCGTGGTGGGCTGGCCGACGGTGACGATCAGGTCCTTGATGGCGATGGGCACGCCGGCCAGCGCCGGCAGGTCCTCGCCGGCGGCGCGGGCCTTGTCCACGTCCGCGGCAACGGTCAGCGCTTCCTCGGTGTTGACGTGCAGGAAGGCGTTGATGTTGCCGTCCACCTCGGCGATGCGGTCCAGGTGCGCCTGGGTGACCTCCACGGAGGTGACTTCCTTGGCGGCCAGCATTTCCGCCAGCCGGGCAGCGCTGTGTCGGGTCAGTTCACTCATGTCTTTACTCCTCGTCCAGAATGGCGGGGACCTTGAAGCGGCCGTCGGCCGAATCCGGTGCACCGGAGAGCGCTTGCTCCTGGGTCAGGGTCTCGCCGACAACGTCCTCACGGAACACGTTGGCCAGCGGGATGGGGTGCGAAGTGGCAGGCACATCGGGGCCGGCCGCTTCCTGGACGGATTTGATCGAGTCAACGATGACGTCGAGTTCGCCGGCCATCTTGTCCAGCTCTCCTGCGGTCATCTCAATGTGGGCCAGCCGCGCCAGATGCGCCACGGCCTCACGATTGATCTCAGACATGAGTCTCCTACGCGAATGGATTGGGTTTTCTAGAAACAGTCTACTTCTTGGCCCGGTGCTCAGGATTCCAGTGTCTTGACGAACACGAACAGCCCGGTGTCCTCGTGCTTCCAGTCCCGCTCGCGGATCCGCTCGAAGCCCAGCGATTCATACAGCCGGTGCGCGTTGGTCATATTTTCGATACTGGTGAGGCTGACCGCGTGGATGCCCTCCACGGTGCGGGCGTACTCGACGATGGCCTCCACCATGGCCCGGCCGATCCCGGCGCGCTGGATCGCCGGATCCACCGCCAGCATGCGGAACTCCAGCTCCCCGGCCCGCGCAATATCGGAGTACTCCTGCCCCTCGAAGGTCAGCGCCACGGACCCAGCGACCTTGCCGTCCAGCTCGGCGACCCAGACGACGGCGTGCCGGGCGCGGTGGGCAACATCACCGAGCATGTCCAGGTAGCCGTCGCCCTCGGCAATGTGCCCGCCGTGGACGTAGGCCTCCCGCGTGATCCGGGCAACGTCGTCGTAATCGGCTGCGGTGGCCGGGCGGATGGTAATGCTCATCAGGTAATGCAGTCCTCAAGGGTCAATTGGAAGTACGACGGCGGCGGCCGCCTATCAATTCTGCCTCACCGCGCGCTGTGGCCGGCTACCGGAGTGGTTCAGGCCACTGTGCCCGCGGGGCCAGCTGCGGGGCAATGCGTTGCTCCAGCGCGGCGATGGCTTCCTCGGGCAGGGCGAGCAGGCCGTCCAACTCCTTGCGGGCCCGCAGGTAGGCTAGCTGGCGTTCGGCTCCCGTGGCCGCCTCGTCGACGGCGAGCGTCAGCAGCCTTCGGGCGGTCATGAGCCGCTGGCGTTCGGGTCCACTGAAGTGCTGGTCCTTGATCCGCCGGGCCTCGCGTTCAGCGATCTCGAAAGCCAGCTCGAAGGCGCGGACGGCGTCGCGGTATTCCAGCAGCCGCGCGTCGGTGGTGATTTCGGCGGCGCTGCCGGGCCGCAGCGCGTCGGCCACCCGCTTGGCGCGCAGGAAGTCCACCGTCAGGGGCTCGCGCACGTCGGACATCATCGGGTGGTCGATCAGCTTGGCGACGTCCAGCTCGTATTCCAGCCAGCGGGCGTTGACCCGGTCATGGTCCGCCATCAGGGCTTCGATGTCGCTGAGGCGCTGCGCCTCCCAGGCTTTGGCCTGCCGGCGTTGTTCGGCCTCCGCCCGCGCTTCGACGCGCCGGCGTTCGTTTTTCCGGCGGTGGCGTTTCTTCACGTGCGACATTTTCTTGCCCGCACCGGAGAAGACCGCGACTCCGATCCAGATGGCCCACCACCAGGGAAAGTCGGCAAAAAACTCATTCATGCCCGCTCACCCTTCCATCGTGCCATCCGGCTTCCGCCCGCTCAATGGCTGGACGGTGTCAGCGGGCGCTGTCAGCGGGCGCGGTGGTAGGCGCTGCCGTCACGCTCCCGGTCCAGATAGCCGTAGTCCACCAGGGCGCGCCGGAGCAGGGGCACGTCATCGGTGAAAGCTGCGAGCTTCGCATTCAGCTGCTTCTCCGTCAGCGTCGCATCAGGGCCGATGATCTGCGGGATCAGGAACTCGAACAGCTTCAGGCGGTCCGTCGCCCGCTTGGGCAGCCCCTCGATCCGGCCCGCCAGGAGGAAGCGCTCCGCGCCTTCGGGCTCGGGACGGCGGGCACCGGCCAGCGCCGCCTTGAAGGCGTGCTCGTTCACCACAAGCCGTCCGCCGTCGTCGTTCAGCAAGGAACTGTCCAGCAGCTTTTGCCGTTCCTTGGCCGAGAGGGCAGGCTGCTGGCCCAGGACGAAGGCGGCATAGAGCTCGCGCAACCTGGAACTTGCCAGCGCGGCCATGATGGCCTGCCAGCTGACCGGCGTATCCGGCTGACCGTCACGATCCATGTCGCCCTTCCTTTCGGCTCAGCCTGCGCATTGCTTCAGTTTGCACGTCGCTTCAGTCTCCGCGTTGCTTCAGCTTTCGCCGGCACCTTCCGGACCGGACTCGGCCGCGTCGGCATCCCCTGCGCCGGTTCCTGCCGGGCTGGTTTCTGCCGGACCGGCCACGACTGTATCCGGACCGTTTTCCAGCAGCTTGACGAAGCCTCCCTCGTCGAGCACGTGCAGGCCCAGCTGCTCGGCCTTGTCCAGTTTGGACCCGGCGCTTTCCCCCGCGACCACGTAGTCCGTCTTCTTCGACACGGAGCCGGAGGCCTTGCCGCCGCGGCTGATGATAGCTTCCTTGGCCTCGTCCCGGCTGAAGTTTTCCAGCGAGCCGGTCACCACGATGGTCAGCCCCTCCAGCGTGCGGGGTTTGCTCTCGTCCACCTCGTCGGCCATCCGCACGCCGGCCTTTGCCCAGGTGTCTACGATCTCGCGGTGCCAGTCCACCTCGAACCACTCGATGAGGGCGCGGGCGATGATCGGTCCGACGCCGTCGACGTCCGCGAGCTGCTCTTCCGATGCCGCCCGGATGGCGTCCATGGACCCGAATGCCGTCGCCAGCGCGCGGGAGGCGGTGGGTCCCACGTGCCGGATGGACAAGGCCACGAGGACCCGCCACAGCGGCTGGCCTTTGGCCTTCTCCAACTCGGTGAAAAGCTTGCGCGTATTGGCGCTCGGCTCTGAGGGCTTCTTGGGCGTCCCCTTCGTGTAGAAGTAGGGCACTAGTTCGATCTCGCCGGTGGCCACGCCCTTGGACTTCTTCTCGCGGGCGATCTTCACGTCCGCCAGCATCTCCGGGGTGAGGTCGAAGACGTTGGCCTCGGTGGTCAGCGGCGGCTGCTCCGGTTCGGCCGGCTGGGTGAGGGCGATCGCCGCTTCCCAGCCGAGCGCCTCGATATCGAACGCGCCGCGCCCGGCCAGATGGAACACGCGTTCACGCAACTGGGAGGGACATGACCGCGCGTTGGGGCAGCGGATGTCCACGTCGCCTTCCTTGGCCGGCGCCAGCGGCGTGCCGCAGGACGGGCATTCGGTGGGCATCACGAATTCGCGTTCGGAGCCGTCCCGCAGCGCCACCACCGGTCCCACGATTTCCGGAATCACGTCCCCGGCCTTGCGCAGCACCACGGTGTCGCCGATCAGCACGCCCTTCGCCTTCACCACGTCCTGGTTGTGCAGGGTTGCCATCTCGACGGTGGAACCTGCCACCTTCACCGGTTCCATCACCCCGTACGGCGTGACCCGGCCGGTGCGGCCCACGTTGACCTGGATGTCCAGCAGCTTGGTGTGCACTTCCTCCGGCGGATACTTGTAGGCCACGGCCCAGCGCGGCACCCGCGACGTGTGGCCCAGGCCCCGCTGCAGCCCGAAATTGTCGACCTTGACGACAATGCCGTCGATCTCGTGCAGCAGGTCATGCCGGTGGTCGCCGAAATGCTGGATGAATTCCAGCACCTCCTGGTAGCTGTCCAGCACCTTGAAGTAGGGGCTGGTGGGCAGGCCCCATTCCTGCAGCAGCGTGTAGGTCTCCGACTGGCTGCCCGCGGACAGGCCCTCGCGCGCGCCGATGCCGTGGACAAACATGCTCAGCGGCCGCTGCGCGGTCAGGGCCGGGTCCTTCTGCCGCAAGGATCCCGCGGCGGCGTTGCGCGGGTTGGCGAAGGGCGCCTTGCCGGCCTCCACCATCTTCTCGTTCAGCTCCAGGAACGCCTTGGAGGGGATAAAGACCTCGCCCCGGATCTCCACTTCGGCCGGCAGGTTCTTGCCCTTGAGGCGGCGCGGGATGTCCTTGAGGGTCAGCGCGTTGTGGGTGATGTCCTCCCCGGTGTGGCCGTCGCCGCGGGTGGCGGCCCGGACCAGTTCGCCCTCGCGGTAGAGCAGGTTCACGGCAAGGCCGTCGATCTTGACCTCGGTCAACCACTTCAGGTCCTGCGCGCGGCCCAGCTTTTCGACCGACGACGACGCCCGGTCAATCCACACCTGAAGCTCATCGAGGGAGAACACGTCCTCCAGCGAGTACATCCGCTGCAGGTGCTGCACCGGAGTGAAGGCTGCGGACACTTCGCCGCCGACTTCCTGGGTGGGCGAATCGTTGGCCACCATCTCCGGGTGCAGCGCTTCGATTTCCTCCAGCCGCCGGTAGAGCCGGTCGAACTCGGCGTCGGAGACCAGCGGGGCGTCCTCGTTGTAGTACGCGTAGCGGTAGCGCCGGACGTCCTCCGTCAGCTGCTCGTACTCGTCCCGGAGGGCGTCACTGGGGATTTCATTGGCCTGCACTTCCACTTTGCTCACGGAACTATCTTGCCCTAAAGCATGGCCCATGGCCGGGATCCACCGCGACAAGCGGGTCAGTCTTCGGGATCCCGCTGGGTCTCCAGCAGCGGCAGGTCCGCAGCGGTCACCAGATGCGAGGTGACCGCGTGTTCCACCAGCCGCGCGCGCCGGTTCGTGGCCGCCTTTCCGCCGCCGCCCCGGAGCCCGGCCACGCCCACCCGGTCCAGCTTGTCGCAAACGTTGTCCAGCTTGCGGTTGAACTTGGTCATCGGCCACCCCAGCCGGGCAGCGGCCTGCGAGGAGGAGGGGATGGAGCTCAGGCCGGTACCGTCCCGCTTGAGCATGGGCTCGGCCAGGGCCAGAATGAGTGCCTTCTGCGAATCCGTGAAGATCACCGGGCCGATGGTCGTCTCCCCCACCGCGTCGTGGTCCCGGGCTTCCTGCCGGAAGGACGGTGTCTTGACGTGCACCGAGAGCTCATAGGTAGTCGGTCCGGCCGTAAAGACCACGTTGGTCTGGCTGAAGACCATGGGAATCCGCGCCCCCGGCGCCAGCCAGGCCTGCATGCCCCCGCTGGTGTCCGCGATCGTCGCCGAGATCATCGAGCCGACATTGGCCAGCCACCAGATGTTCTCGTACCGGCAGATCTCCAGGAACTTCCGGTGGAGATACGGATTGTCGTCGATTTCCAGGTCGCCTTCGCGGCCGATCCTGAATACGTCGTCGTCCCCGGCGTCGTACCATTCACCGCAGAACTCGATGCTGACTTCGGCCACTGCTGGTCCCCCTATGGTCGCTCGTTTTGATCGTGCAGATCGTGCAACGTTTAACAGCCGCTGAGCCGGCCGTGGGCACGATGTTGTTTGCTTCTAGGTTAGTCGGCGCAGCCGCGGACCGGATCCGATGACTTTCCGTTGGCCCGCAACACCACCACCTCGATGCAGGTCCGGTCGTTCTCGGCCACCGGGATGCTCACGCCGGGATCCGGCGTCCGCTGCGGCTCGCCCTTGCCCAGCGCGGTCACCGGGGTCCAGATGAACAGGTCGCCGTCGCGCTTGTCCGGATTGGTCCAGGTGAAGACGGCATCGTCCCCGTCCACCTTGCCCGCCAGTTCTTCCGGCGGCACCACGTTTCCGGACAGGCCCTCGATGGCGTTCGCCGGCGGCTGGCTGACCGGCGGCTGCGATTCGGCCGCTTCCGGTTCCGGCGCAGTGACCACCAGCACGGCTGCCACGGCCAGGACAACCACAGCGGCGGCGCCGCCGATAATCCCGACCAGATTCTTGCGGCGCCGAGGTACGACGGCGGTGTCCCCGCCTTCGTAGTGAGTGTCACCAAAGCCGGCGGTGGGCTGGGTGGCGGATTCGCCGTCGTACGCAGTGTTTTCCGCGCCAGCCGGCGGCGACGGAACCCAGCCGGTAGTCGGCTCCGTCCCGCTGTGCGCTGCTCGCAGGACCGTCCGGTCATCGGGCTGCTGCGCGGTGTTGGTGCGCTCGGGGAAGCGCGGGCGGAAAACCGTGGGCGAATTGGTCGTCGCGTTCGGATCGATCGAGACCACCTGGCGCACCCGGGTGGCTTCCCCGCCGTCGTCCTGCGGCGGTTCATCCCCGGGATGGGCCTCCTCCAGCACTTCGAACGGTGTGACCGAAAGGTTCAGCTCCGCCTGGATCCGCTGCAGCGCCAGCGCGAAGGCGTGGGCCGTCGGAAACCTCGAGGACGGCGCCTTCGCCATGGCCGTGGCCAGCGCCTGTTCGAGGGATTCGGGCACGTCGGCGCGGCGCAACGGCGGGACCGGTGACGTGGCGATCCGGTTCATCAGTTCGCGCTGCGAATTGTCCCCGCCGGGCCGGACGAAGGGCGAACGGCCGGCCAGCAGGGTGTAGAGCGTGGCGCCGAGAGCCCAAATGTCGATCTTGATGCCGTCGGCACCCTCGCCCTGGAACGCTTCGGGCGGGGACCACGGGATGGACATGCCGGCGTCGTCGTCGATGCTGTCCGTGGTGCCGGAGATGCCGAAGTCGGTCAGCGCGGGCCGGTTGTAGTCCGTGACCAAGATGTTGGCCGGCTTGATGTCCCGGTGCACAATCCCGGCCCGGTGCGCGGTTTCCACCGCGGAGGCCACCTGGATGCCGAGCGAGAGCACTTCATCTACACCGAGCGGGCCGCTGCGGTAGCGCACGTCCAGACTCGGGCGCGAGCAGTACTCCATGGCCAGGTAGGAGTGGCCGTCCCCGGTGATGTCCGCCTCGTAGATGGTCACGATGAACGGATGGGTGGACAGCTGCGCCATCAGGTTCGCCTCGGACTCGAAGCGGCGGCGCGCACCCTCGGTCTTCAGGTCGGCGACGAGGACCTTGACGGCGACCTTGCGCTTAGGCCGGTCCTGTTCGTAGAGATAGACGTCGGAAAAGCCACCGGAACCGAGCAGGCTGACGTACCGGTAGCCCTCGATCGCGGGCGGTGGTGCGGGGGGACGCTTGGAACTCACGGCAGGTCCTCGAACCGCAGCGAGATGCCGTCGCCCAGGTCCGCGATGTCGCCGTCGAGCAGGATCATAGATTCGCCCTGTCCCAGCCGTCGCGGCGGCTGGCCTTCGCGGATCAGCATGGTGCCGTTGGTCGCTTTCAGATCGCGCAGCATGACGTGCCAGCCTTCCAGCCGCACCTCCAGATGGGAGCGCGAAATGTCGCCGCTGACGCTGCGCACCTGGACCAGGCGAGGCATGCCGTTGCCCTGCACGCGCGAGGCCGACGGCTGGCGTCCGACGATCACCGCGCGGTCAAGCTCGATGACTTCCCCGGTGGAAAGCCGCATGCGGCCCAGGATGGGGCGCTGCACCTGGCTGGCGTCGTCGGCCAGCCCGGCGGCGCAGATGCTGCAGTTGGAACTGGTGGGCGGGTTGGCATGCCCCTGCGGGCAGACGCGGGCCAGCACCATCGGGCCGGTGGCCGGCCGCTGTGCCGGATCCGGCACGGGAGCGGGCGCGGTTTTGGGCGCCTTCGGCAGGTCGCGGCGCAGCAGGGTCTGCCCGTCATGGTCGCCCTCGGGTGCTTCGGTTATTCGGTCCACCGGCTTCACCGGGCGCAGATCGCGGGCAGCTTCAGCCGCGGCTGATTCCGCCGCCCGTGCCCGCGCGGAAGCCGACGGTGTCAGCCACGGCACGGAATCGATCAGGCTTGCCGGCGCGGACTGCGGTGCCGGGGCGGCTTGCTGAGCGGGGGCTGCCGGCTGCGCCGCAGCTGCCGGAGACAGGGCCGGACTCGCAGGCACGTTGTTCTCTGCCGGCGGAACGGCCGCCGATGGCGGCAGGTTGGCCCGCCGGGCCTTGGTATGGATGACCGTGTCTTCGAGGTCTCCCACCTCGTCCAGGGCATCGGGATCGTAGATACCGGTGACCTCGATGCCCTCCGGGACGTTGAGTTCCTCATGCATCGATATGCGTTCGGCAGGTTCAGCCGATCCGGGTTGGTCCGAGGCAGGAGCGTCAACCGGTTCTGACTGGCTCCCTGTCTCCGGCGCTGACGCTGGCTCTGCAACAGGAGCGGTAACGGGCTCCGGCATGAGTTCGGCCTTTGGCTCCGGTTCTTCAACCGCGCCAACTGTTGTGTCCACGCCGACACGGATGCCGCCCAGCTGGACGATGCCTTCGGCCAGCGGAAGCCAGCGGCCCTCGCCGTCGCGCCCGTCATTGATCACCAGGTCAAACAGCTCCTGGGCAGGCAGCAGCCGCTCCGTCCAGGTGGTCACACCCGCGCCGGAAAGTTCGGCCGATGTCCCCACGCCGTCGCTATTAAGGACAACGTCGCCGCGCAGGATCGCGTGCAGCTTGTCCCGGAAGGACACGATGGCGAACTGCGGTATTGAAGCCAGGTCCATGCCATAGCCGCTCACCACGGAACCGAGCACGGATTCTGGTGCCGGTTGCGTACCGAGCACGTCCCACACGGCCATGACCACGTCTTCGCGGGCGCTTTGTTCCAGCAGCACGATGGTGCCACCGCGGACCAGCCCGAGCCAGGGGCCCGGGCAGTAGGTAATTGCTGCCATCAGATCTGCCCCTGCTGTCCCGCCGGCCCCGATCCGCCGGGCTCCAGCCGCGGCAGCGTATCCGTCTCTTCGTCCTCCGTACGCGGCGCGGTCGCTGCCTGCGCGGCGTCCTGCGCCACATCGGCCGCATCGACGACGATCGCCGTGATGTTGTCCCGGCCGCCTGAGCACAGCGCCGCCTGGATCAGCGCCTGGACAGCATCCTGCGGGCGCACTGTGGAGCTGAGGATGGCGTGGATGTGCTCGTCGCTGACTTCTGAGGTGAGTCCGTCGGAACAAATCAGCATGCGGTCCCCGGCCTCGACCGGAAGCATCCAGAAATCCGGTTCTGAATCGTCGCCGGTGCCCAGGGCGCGGGTCACCACGTGCCGGCGCGGATGGACCAGCGCTTCCTGCGCGGTGATCCGGCCGGCCTCCAGCAGTTCCTGGACTTCCGAGTGGTCAACGCTGATCTGCTCCAGCATGCCCTGGTTCAGCCGGTAGGTCCGCGAATCCCCCACGTTGAACACCAGCCAGTACGGCACGCCGCGTTCCTCAACCAGCGCCGCGCCGGTGACCGTGGTGCCGGCGCGCGAGCCCGCAGCGGCCCGGATCCGCCGGTCGGCATCCGCAATGAGCTGCTGCAACTCGGCCGCGCCCAGCTCGTGGCGGCGGACGTACTCCGTCATCGTCTCCACACAAATCCTGCTGGCCACTTCGCCGGCCTCGTGGCCGCCCATGCCGTCGGCCACGGCGAACAGCGGTGACGCGGTGGTGAAGGAGTCCTCGTTCAGCTCACGCCGCAGTCCGCGGTCCGTGCCCGCTCCGACGGTGAGCCTGATGTTCTCGATGTGGCTCGGTTTGTCCCCGGTCATGCGTGACCAATGACGAAGCTTCGGTCGCCGAATTCCACGGTTGCTCCTGACTTGGCCGCTACCGGAGCACCGGGGACAAGCTGCTGGCGCACGCCGTCCGATCCGGTCACGGCGGTGCCATTGGTTGAATTACGGTCATTGACCCAGATAGTGTCGCCCTCGACGCGCAGTTCCAGATGCGTCTTGGAAACGGAGCGGTCCAGATCGGCGAAGTCGATCAGCTGGTCCACTTCTTCACCCGCCGCGGCGGCCGGGTTCCGGCCGATCAGCGCGCTGGTTCCGATGGCGACTTCGCGGCCGTCGTCGAAGCGGATGTTGATGCCGGCCGGTTCCTGCCCGGAGCCGGCTGCCTCCGCGGGTGCTGGTGCGGCGTCGCGGATGCGCGTGTACGCGAACTCGTCATCAACGTGCGACGGCGGTGCTTGCGTGGGCGCGGAGCCTCCTGGCGGACTTTCGGATACGTCCGGGGCGGCTGGTGCCACGGCGGCGGGGGCGGCCGACGTATCCGCAGGTGCGGCCGATCCATCTGCAGTGGCGCCGGCGGCAGTGTTACCAGCGTTCGTGCCGGCTGCGGGAGTGCCGCTGAAGCCCGGGATGCCGGAGATGATGCCGCCCGAACGGGCAGCATTGTCGTCGAAAGGCGGCCACTGCGGGCTCTGGTCGGAACCGGGACCGGGACCGCCGGCGGGGCTACCGCCGTTGCCGGCCGGCTCTCCCATCAGGCCGGCACCGTGAACGCCAGCGGGGGCATTTGCACCGGCTGCCCCGGCATAACTTGCCTGCGGAACGCCAGCCTGCCCGCCGTCCGGGGTGAAGGTGCTGTGGCCGTAGAGGCCGCCGGTGGTCAGCGGGTCGCGCCCGGCATTCACGTCCAGGGCCAGGGTCTTGGCTACCTTGTCGTGCCAGCCCTGCCGCTGGTGGTTGGCGTCCCAGAGGTTGGAAATGACCACGATGACCGCACCGACAACCGGGACCAGTCCGCCCACGGCGATGATCAGTCCGCGGATGAAGATGGCGGCCCAGCCGGGGGCGTTGCCGTCCTCGTTGGAGGTCCGCAGCCCCAGCAGGACGTTGCCCGGGGTCTTGCCCGTCCGCGCTTCCCAGCCCCACTTCCAGATGCCGTAGGCCACGGCGAGCAGCGAGGTGATGCCCAGCCAGAGGAACAGGCCCGCGGCGGCGGAGGCCACGGCCTCTTCAGTGCCGGCACCGGCTGCACCCAGCAGCCCGGCCATGCCGACCCCGTAGCCGATACCCACCAGCACGGCGGGAGGGAGTTTGTCGATCAGCCACGCGCCGACCCGCTTGCCAGCTGAAGCGCTGACGAGGTTCAGTCTTGCTGCCACGTATGGCTCACTCCCTTGTGTTGTTCCTCGGTCGGTGACTCTACTTTACGGTTTGTGCTCTCGGCGGTGCCAAAGGACCGGCCGGAAACGCCCTTGCCGAGCTTTTGTGACAGTCTGAAGCGTGCCTCGGCCACCAGCGAGCGGGGCGAGAACCGCGCCCGCTGGCGCTTCCAGAAGCCCACCGACGAGCCGATCTCGTCGAGCGATTTCTCCACCATGTCCCAGTACTCGCGCACCTGCACCTCAGTGGGCTCGACACCGCCGAACACGGCCGCATCCGCCCGGTGCGCCAGCGCCGTCGTCGTGCCGGAGGCCGCGGGGAACGCGTCCGCCAGCTCGCTGGCATGCTCGCGCCGGGTGGCCTTGGCATTGGCGCTGGCGCCCATGTCCGTGGCCAGCGACATGACCTCGCTCCAGCCGCCGCTGACACGGGTGCTGGGCAAGCCTTCGGCGGCGCGGCGCTTGCGGCGGCGCAGCTTCAGCCAGGCGATCAGCAGCAGCGGGATCAGCAGGATGGCCAACGGAATCATGGCCACGCCGATGGCCGTCACCAGCCAGCCCCACTGCTCCCAGAAGCCCTTCTCGTTCTGCTCAGCGTCCTGCGGTTCGGGCGCAGAGTCCGGCGGCAGCTCGGCCGGTTCCTGCGGCGGTGGCGGCGGCTGGAGCACCTGCGGCTTCGGCGTCGACTTCGGCTGCTGCTGCGGCGGGGTCGGCTCGTTGTCCTTGTCCGGCGTCGGGTCGAAGGCCACCCAGCCGGCGTTGGTGAACGCGATCTCCACCCAGGCGTGGACGTCCTTGCCCTTGATCTCCACCGGCTCTCCGGCAGTGCGCTCGATGCTGGGATCCGGGTAGAAACCCATCACCACGCGGGCGGGCATGCCCAGGTGCCGGGCCATCAGCGCCATCGCCACCGCGTACTGCTCGTCGTCGCCGATCGTCTGCTCGGCGTCCAGCAGCGTGGTCATGCGGCTGGCGCTGTGCCCGGAGAGGCTGCGCGCCTCGTCCTCCTTGCCGTTGGAGAAGAAGCCGTTCTCGTGCAGGCTCCGCTCCAGCTGGCGGACCTGCTCGATCGGCACGGTTTCATCGCCCACCAGTTCGCTGGCCTTGGTCCCGATGATGTTGGGCACCTGCTCCGGTTCAGGCAGGTTCAGCGGCGCGAAATCGTACTGGGCCAGTTGCCCGTCCTCGGGCTTGGCCGGGAAGGACACGTTGACCGAGTAGTTGTCTCCGGGCCGGATGTACCGGGTGGAGAGCGCGGTTTCGGAGTCCTCGTTGTAGTAGAGGGATCCGGCCACCTCGTCCGCCCGCGGCCCGTCCATCGCCACCCCGTTAAGCTGCCCGCCGGCCGGCAGCCAGACGCCGTTGTAGTCGGCGATGCTGAACGTCATCTGCGCGGTGTTTGAGTTCGGGTTTCCGCCGTCGCCGTCCACGTTGCCCAGCGACTGCGCATCGCCCACGGGCGCGTAGTTGCCGCCGCTTCGCGGGTTCACGTTGTAGACCACGCCGTCGTAAGTATCCAGCGCCGCCAGCCGCACCCGCTCCCCCGGCGGCAGGCCCTGCACGGTGAAGAGCGTGTCCTCGGACTTGTCCTTCACAAACTGGCGGAAGTCCATCAGCGGCGACGGGTAGTCGTACAGCTCCACCGGGGGAACAACGACGTCGCGCAGCACCTTGCGCTCACCCCCTGCGGTGAGCGCGGGGCCGGCCAGCGCGGTGACCGCCGTCGCCAGCAGCAGCACTCCGGCACCCAGGCCCAGCCGCCGGAGCACGCCGGTCCGGTGGGCGGCGGCGTCGGCGGCCTGCGGGTTGGCGGAGACGTGCGCGGTGCTGTCGGTACGGGAGATGTGCCGGCGCCAGGCCAGCCACGATACGGCCCCGGCCACCAGCAGCACGCCGCGCAGCAGCGGCAGGGTGGGCGCATTGGTACCGAACGCGATGCCCAGGATGAACATCGCCGTCACGGGCAGGACGGTCCAGTACGGGGTCTTGACCCGCCAGGCCAGCGTGCCGGCGAGCAGCGCCGCGGCAAGCGAGCCCAGGAACGGGACCACCAGCATGCCGCCGTTGACGCCCACCGGCGCGGCGACGGTGAGGATGTCTTTCCAGGCGAAGATGAACCCGGTCAGGACGGTGCGCAGGGATTCCAGCGAAGGCACGACGCCGGCAATCGCCTGGGTGGGCGCGGCAAAGGCGCTGCCGAGCAGCACATATGTCAGCAGCCCGGCGGTCGCGGTGGCCAGCAGGCCCAGCCGGTACCAGGCGCACGCCAGGGCCAGGCCGAGCCCGGCCACGATGCCGCCGAACCCGGCGACCAGATAGCGCGGTTCGCCCGCGAAGACGTTGTGGAAGCCGAGCACGCCCATCCCCAGCAGCAAGGTGAGCAGGGCGGCATCGATGCCGAGGTGCTGCCAGGAACGCGGCAGCACCAGCCCGCGCTCCTGCGGGGGCAGCCCGCGGTCGCGCGGTGCGGCCCGTTCCCGGGGTGCGGCGGCCCGCTCCCCGCGGAAGGCGGCGCCTTCCCGGCGTGAGGCAGCACGGCCTCCAGATGCAACCCGGCGGCGGCTGCGCCTGGATTCGTTCCCGGGGCTGTCGGGGGCGCTCATGCGGCAGCCTTTCGCAGAATGATGGCGAGGTCGTCCAGGTTGCCCAGCGAGAGGACGGTGAGGTCCCCGATGGAGGCTTTGCCCGCGTCCAGTCCGTGGGCACAGCGGATGGCGAAGGCCCGGATGCCGGGCGGGACGGCTGCCGCGGCACGGCGCAGCTGCGTGGCGGTGACGTGTTCGCCGACCACCAGGAAGAAGACGGACGCATTCGGTACCGTGTCGGCCGCGGTCCGTGCCAGGTCTACCGCCGTCGCGCGCTGGGGCCGGCCTTCGATCCGGGTCATTTCGTCCAGCAGGTTGCGCCCGGTCTCGGTCCGCAGCGGCCCCTGCTGCGTGAGCACCGAGAGGTTGCGCTGCTCCCGGATGGCCTGCAGCCCGATCGAGGCGGCGACCGAGACGGCGAGCTCGAAGTCATGCTCGCTGGTGTACTCCTCGGTATTCGTGGAAACGGCGACGGCCAGATGGGCGCGGCGGGTTTCCTCGAACTGGCGGACCATCAGCTCGTTGGTGCGGGCGGTGGTCTTCCAGTGGATATGCCGGCGGTCATCGCCGGGAACGTAGTCGCGCAGCGCGTGGAAGGACACGTCCGCGCTGGAGAGGTCTTTGGTGGGCAGCCCCTCCAGGTCGCGGATGAAACCGGAGGCGGAGCCGATCAGTGCGGTGGTCTTCGGGTGCACAAACAGGTCGGTCGGCTCGGTCCACAGCATCTGCCGGCGCAGCAGCCCCAGCGGATCCGCCCGCACGGAGCGCACCGGGCCCACGACGATGACGGCGCGGCGCTGGGTGGGGATGGTGAAGAGGTCCTCGTGCACCTGGCCCGGCCTCATCCGCGGCAGGTGGAACACCGCGGTGGAGGCGCCCACCGGCAGTTCCAGCGCGGCTGGCAGCAGCGGCTTGGGGTCCGTGTTGGTGACTTCCACGCTGCCGATGGCGTGGTCCCCCACCGCCACCCGGGTGCGGGCGAGGTCCAGTTTCACGCCATAGGAGGAGCGCCCGAGCACAAAGCCGATGGCGATCAGCAGCAGCAGCACCGCCATCAGCCCGCCGGCCTTGGCCTCCGCCCAGCCGTAGGCGGCGCCGAGGCCGAACAACAGCACGGCAGTGCCGAGCACGATCCAGCCCAGCGGCGAGACGATGGAAACCGCCGGCTGAACGTATTTGGCGAGCACCGCCGTCGTTCTTTGCCAATGCGGTGCCAAAAACTCGCCGGCCAACGCGGACGTTTCCCTGGCCAGCTTCAGCAACGACGCCGGGTGCAGTTTGCTGCTGCGTTCCGGGGTGGCCTTGCGCAGCAGGCGTTTGAGCCGGACGCGGCCGGCACCCGCTTTGGTGGCGGACATTAAACCGCGACGCTGCGCTGCTGCGGTGCGGCCACCTCGGCCAGCACACGCTTAAGCACGGCCTCGGGGGTGGCGCCGGCGAATTCGGCCTCGGGATCCATCACGAAACGGTGCGTCCAGACCACTGGGGCCAGTTCCTTGATGTCGTCCGGCAGCACGTAGTTGCGGCCATGGACGGCGGCCCACACCTTGGCCGCGCGGACCATCGCCAGGGCGCCGCGGACGGACACGCCCAGCCGCGTTTCCTCGGCCGTGCGGGTGGCGTCGCAGAGGTGCGAGACGTACTCCAGCACCGCGGTATCGGTGTGGTTGGTGGTGGCCAGGTCCGCCATATCGGTCACGGCCGCGGTGGTGATGATCGGCTTCAGCGCCAGCGAACGGTCCCGCGTGGTGCTGCCGCCGAGCAGCTCCACGGTGGAGGCCAGGTCCGGGTAGCCGATGGAGGTCTTGATCAGGAAGCGGTCCAGCTGGGCCTCGGGCAGGCGGTAGGTACCGGCCTGCTCGATGGGGTTCTGGGTGGCTATGACCATGAACGGCCGGCCGGCCTCGTATGTGACGCCGTCCACGGTGACGCGGGATTCCTCCATGACCTCCAGCAGCGCGGACTGGGTCTTGGGCGAGGCGCGGTTGATCTCGTCCGCCAGCACCACGTTCGCGAAGATCGGGCCCTTGTGGAACTCGAAGTTCTGCCTCTTCTGGTCATAGATGGTGATGCCGGTGACGTCCGAGGGCAGCAGGTCTGGCGTGAACTGGATGCGGGAGTTCGTGCCCTGCACCGTGGCCGCCAGCGAACGCGCCAGCATGGTCTTGCCCGTGCCCGGCGCGTCCTCGAGCAACACGTGCCCTTCGGCGAGCATCGCGGTCAGGATCAGCTTGACCACGTGCGGCTTTCCCAACACGGCCTGGCCGACGTTGCCGACCAGCTTCTCGAAGGTTTCGGCGAACCATTCGGCCTGCTCTGCTGTCATCGTCATGGGGATTGTGTCTTTCTCTTGTACAGGGCGGAAATGAATCTGTTGGGGCAAAATGTGCGGAGCCGGCCGTCAGCCGCTCCAGTTGGAGAAGGCAAAATCTCCCAGTCCTTCCACGGACATGGTGATGGCACCTGGTTCGGAGGAATCGATTTTCGCGATGCACTTGGTCTGGACCCTGCCGCTATGGGCAAATCCTATCGGTGCCCGTCCGTAGTTCGGATCCAGGTTGCTGCCGTTTGCCCGGCACCAGACATCCCGGGTGCCTTGCGGGAAGTTCCGGTAGTCCACAATCACGTAATGCCAGCCGGAGGTCCCGTCCACATTCACCCTATCGCCGCGGTAGATCCCGGTGATCTCGGCCGGCGGGACAACCTGGGTCCGGCTGAAGCTCCTGCTGCCGTCGGACCGGCTCACGGTCACCGTGATGGTGTAGGACTTGTTGGCTTCCTCCGGGCTGGTCCAGCTGCCGGCTCCGGCGTTGACCGCCTGGCCGTTGACTGTGACCGAGGAGCCGGTAATCCGGCGGCCGTTGCCGTAGGCCTGCCAGTTGGCGTTCCAGGTAAACGTCACCTTCGGCCCGGCAGTCGAGGCGGCCAGGTTGGAGGCATCCGTGATCGGCCCGTAGGCGCTGGTGGCGTTGGAGGCCGGGCTCGCCGCCCCGGGGCCGCCGGCATTGAGTGCCCGCACCTTCCAGGTGTGGTTCTGCCCGTTTGTCGGCGACGAGACGGTGGCACCCGGACCGCCGAAGGCACGCCAGCCGCCGCCGTCGATCGCGTATTCGTAGCCGGTGATCGCGCTGCCGTTATTGTACGGCGCGGCGAAGTCCAGCTTGACCTGCTCGTTGGCCCCGGTGGCCGCCGCGGTCACGCCCTGCACCTGGTGCGGAACACCGTAAGGCACGACGGCGGCAGAGCGGGCGCTGTACTCCCCCGCACCGGCCTTGTTGTGCGCGACGACGTCGAAGGTGTAGCTGCCGGCGGTGTCCAGCCCGGTCAGCGACACACCCGTGGTGCCGGCGGAGAGCCCGCTGCGGGTCCCGGCCGGCGCGCCGTTTTCGAAGATCCGCAGGTCGTACGCTTCCACCGGAGCGCCGTTGGTGTTGGCCGGTGCCGTCCAGGCCACATCGATGGAGCCCTCGTTCACCGCACTGGTGGTCCGCGTGGCGGTGGGCGTGGACGGGGCGCCGGGCACGCCGGCGGGAATCTCCTCGGCGGAGTAGGCGCCCCAGTCGGACGGCGTGGACGCGCGGTTATTCGCCTGCACCCGCACCTTGTAGGCGGTGCCGTTGGCCAGTCCGTTCCAGACCAGCGAGTTCCCGGTGACGCCGTTCTTCTGCAGCTCGCCCACCGGCGGGGCCGGTGAGATCTCAAGGTTGAAGGACTCCACCGGCGAGCCTTGCGACGCCGGGGTCTGCCAGGTCACGGTCAGCGCGCCGTCGCCGAACACCAGCTGCGGCACGGCCGGAGTTTCGGGTTTCACATCCGGACGGACGACGCCGGACGCCGGCGAAGCTTCGGAAGTTCCCACCGCGTTGGTGGCCGTCACGGTGAAGTTGTACTCCTGGTTATTGGTCAGGTTCTCCAGCGTGCAGGTGTTGGCCGCGCACTCTTGGCTGAAGCCGCCGCCGGACACCGTGTAGGAGGTGATCCGTTCACCGTTGTCCGCAGGCACTTCCCACGTCAGTACGGCGGTCCGGTTGCCCTCGCTGACCATCCGCGGCGTGCTCGGCGCGTCCGGCTTGCCCTTCACGGTCAGCGTGACGCGGCCTTCGGTCTCGCGGTCCGGGTCCTCGGTGGCGTCCTGGATGCGGTAGATCACGCCCATGGTGCCCACGAAGTCCTCGTTCGGCGTGATCTCCAGGGCGTCCCCGCTGACCGCCACGCTGCCCTGCCCGCCGTCCTGCGGCTGGGCGCTGAGGATCTTCAGCGGCGTTTCCGGGAACGGGTTCGAGTCGTTGTCCAGCACGGGAACGGTCACGGTCTCACCCTGGTGCGCGTCCGGCACCAGGTCATCCACGGCCACGGCGGGCGGCCGGTCCGTGGCCACCACGCTGATGGTCACGGTGGAGGACACCGGATCGTGGTTACCGTCGGTGACGCTGACATTGATGGTGCCCTCGGTGCCCTTGGCCGCGTTGTTCTGTGCCCGGGCGGTGAGCACGCTACCGTCGATGGACACGTCCACGCCGTCGATGGAGCCGCCGGTCACGGCGAACTCCAGCGCCTCCGCGTCCTGAGGATCGGGATCGCTCGCCGCCTCCCGCAGGTCCAGGGTTGCCGGCTCGCCGGCCTGCGCCACCTGCAGCGAGTTGGCGCTCAGCGTGGGCGGCGCATTCTGCTCCGGCAGCGGCAGCACGGTGATCGGCACGGTCAGCGTGGCCTTCAGCCCGTCCGGATCATCCGGGCCGGAGCCGTCGGTGACCTCGAAGCTGACGGAGGCGGCACCGGCGTAGCCGTCGTTGGAGGTGAAGGTCAGGTCCGTGGCGCCGTCGATCCGCGCAGAACCGGCTACGGCGGCCACCTTGTCATCCTGGGTCAGCCGCGGAGTCCTGCCCTCGCGGACCGCCACCAGCTGCCCGATGTCCAGCGCCAGCGGCTCGCCGGAGCGGACCTCCAGCGGCTGCTGGTCCTTCAGCGCCGGCCGCTGGTCCCCGTTGCCGGGCACCACCACGAACGCGGTGGAGGTCAGCGAGTCCACGTCCTCGAGTGTGTAGGCAATGATCTGCGTGTCGGCCCGGACAGGCACGGTCAGGGTACGGTCCTCGGCCAGGGCGGCGCCGCCGGCCGGATCGTCGACGCTGATGGCCAGCTCGCCCAGGTCGCCGTCGGGGTCCTCGTCATTGTTCAGCAGCGGAACGCTGACCTGGTCCTTGCCGGTGGTCTCCGCCACCGCCACCCGGTCATCCCGCGCCACCGGCGGCAGCAGCGGCGCGTCCGGATCAACCTTCACGGTCAGCGTCCCGGTTGAGGTGCCGCCGCGGCCATCGGTGATGGTATAGCGGACGACGGCGGTGCCTTCCGTTTCCGGGGCAGCAATCCGCAGGCGTCCCTCCCGCAGGCTCAGCTGCAGGTCCGCGTCCGAGCTCAGGCCGTCGGTGGCAAAGGCGATGCGGTCGCCGTCGGGGTCCGAATCGTTCTTGAGCACGTCCACGGACAGGTTCCGGCCGGGGCGCACGCTCGCCTCGTCGTCGACGGCGTTGGGCGGCTGGTTGGCGTCCGAGGACGGGGCGATGCCGATGGAAATCGTCGCGGTGGAGCGCGCGCCGAGCCTGTCCTGGACCACGTAGCTGATGGTGTCCGTGCCGGTGGAGCCGCCGCCGGCGGTGTATTCGATGGCGGCGGCCTTGATCACGGCGGTGCCCAGTGTCGGCGCGCGTTCCAGTCCCGCCAGGCTGACCGAGTCGCCGTCCGGATCGATCCCGTCCAGCGGCACGGGGATGCTGACGGTTTTGCCGGCCAGCACGCGGGCGGTCAGGTTCTTCGGCACCGGGCGGGCGTTGTTTTCAGTGTCCGGTTCGGTGATGCGGATCCGCACCTGCGCGCTGGCCACCTGGCCGTCCGGCCCGCTGATCCGGTAGACGGCCGTGACTGTTTTTCCACCCGTAGCCTCCGGCCCGGCCTTGAACCGCAGCTGGTTGCCGGAAATCGCGATGGTGCCGTCCGCCGCGGCGGGGGCTTCCACCAGCTCCGTGTCCAGGGTCAGGGCGGCGCCGTTGGGATGTTCATCGTTCTCCAGCACCGGGATGTTTACGATGTCGCCGGCTCGGACCACCGCCTCGTCATTGTGGGCCCGCGGCGGCAGCAGCTTGGCCGGCGCGGGAACCGGGAAAATCGCCACTTCGCCGGTGGCGCTGCCGGAGCCGTTGGAGACGGTGTAAGTGATGGTCAGCGGCGCGGTCAGCCCGCGGGCATCGTTGACGCGCAGGATGGAGTGGTTCAGCACGGCCACGTCCGCCGGAGCACCGCGCGGCACGGAAACGGACTGGACCACCAGCACGCCGCCGGCCGGATCCGAGTCGTTCGCCAGCACGTCCACCAGCGATTCGCCGCGCGAGGGCAGCAGCACCACATCGCGTACCGCCGTGGGCACGCCGCTGCCCTGTTCGGCTTCGGTCACGTCCACCCGGATCAGCCCCGGGGAACTCGTGGGGCCGGTGGTGGCCAGGTACTCCAGATAGTAGGTGCCGGCGGCAGCGGAGCTGAAGGTGACCGTGCCGACGTCGTAATTCCCCTGCACGGTGGCATTGGGCACCTCGCCCACGCTGGCCAGCCGCATGGAGCCGCCGGTGGGATCTGCATCATTGCGCAGCGGGAAGATGGTGGCTTCCTCGCCCACCGTGGTCCGCACGTGGTCCGGGTTGGTCACCGGGGCCAGCTCGCCGCGCGGTTCGACCTCCACCGTGACCTCTCCGGTGGTGCTGGTGCGGCCGTCCGAGACCGTGAGGGTGACCTTCTTCTCGCCGTCGGACGTCCCCACGTCCTGGTAGGTGAGCACGCCGTCCGGCCGGGTGCGGACAATGTCCCCCGGATCCTCGGCCACCGCGCCCATCAGTAGCAGGTCATCGCCGTCCGGGTCCAGCCAGTCCGTCAGCACGTTCCGGCTCAGGCTCTGCCCGGACTCGACGGCGAGGATGGTCTCGCGCTTCTGCTCCGGCGCCGCGTTGGAACCCTCGGGCACCACGCGGAGCCTGACCTGGGCGGTGTCCGTGCCGCCGCGGCCGTCGTCGACCTCATAGGAGAACGACGACGATCCGGAGGCGTCCTCGGGCAGTACGATCTGCAGGCCGGTCCCCTGGTAGATCCGCTGGACGGTTCCGGTGGCGGGTTGGTCGCCGTTGACCGTGACCGTGAGCAGGTCCCCGTCCGGGTCCGAGTCGTTGAAGAGCACCGGCAGCACGGTGGTGCGGCCGGCGCGGACACCGAACTCGTCGGCCACGGCGACCGGCGCCTGGTTTTCCTCCTGGCGCTCCGGCAGCCGGGTGGCCGCCGTGATGTCCGCGGATTCGGTGGTGTCGTCCTCGTCGTCGCCCTTCGGCGGGATCAAATCGCCCCAATTGTTGACCAGCTGCAGGTTCTTGTTGACCAGCCACACGTTGCCGGCGTTGACGTCATTGAGGACCACCACGTCCCGGTTGGTCCGGAACACCAGCTCGGACTGGGTGGACAGGGACGGGATGGGCTGCGACAGGTCGAAGGCATCATCGGCGCAGTCGCGCAGATAGCCGGCATCACCCGTCCACGCGGCGTGGATGCAGCCGGCCACCTGCACCGGCGCAATGGGCGGCGCGGGGTTGTGGATTTCGGTCAGCTGCGCCTCGCCGCCGTCCAGCGGCTGGGCGAGCAGGCCGTTCGAGGTGGCAATGGCCACCCTTTCGCTGGCGTCGCCGGGCTGCTGCAGCCGGGCGTCCTGCGCGTCCTCCAGCTCCACCGACTCGCCGGCGGGCAGGTACAGCGTGCCGCCGGCCGGATCCAGCAGCACCGGTTCATCGCCCACGGTGGTCAGCTGCAGCCCGTCCGCGTCCTTGATGCCCGGCAGGTCCTGGGCGGAGACTTCCTCGAACATGCCGCCCTCGGGGGCACGGTAACCGGTCAGCCTGCCCGCCGCCGGATCGGCCACATAGACCGTATCGGCGTTACTAACGACGGCGACGGCGCCCGGTGCGTCCTCGGCCAGCGGTTGCGTGGCCTCAGGAGTAAAAGAGTCCAGGCCCGCCGAGGCGACGGCCCAGACCTGCCCGGCCGCCGGATCGCTGACTGCTGCCACCTCGGTACCCAGTGACAGCTTGGCCGAGCCGGGGAGCTGGTTTTCGGCACCGTGGATCATCTCGGCGACGCTTACGGTACTGACGGCATTCTGGTCCAGGTTCTGCAGCAGCACTGTTGCCGCTTCCTGCTGGACGTCGAAGTTGGCGCTGGCGGGCTTGAAACCGCCGTCGAGCAGTTGGGACTGGTAGTTCAGGTGGCCCACCAGGGACTGGGACTTATTCGTCACCCAGATGCCGCCGTCGTTCAGGTCCACGTCCGCGGTGTCCGTGCCCGGGTGCAGGAAGATGCCCGCGCCGATCACGGCGAGCGCCACCGAAAAGGCGGTGGCGGGCATGCCCCTACGGCGGAAGGCAGCATTGCGCGCCTGGCCGAAACCCTTGAAATTCACCGCTGAGAGACCTTTGAGAGACTGAATTTTGCCCGGAACCGGGACCCGCGGCCCCCTTGCCACCCCAGATAGTGTAAACCGCCAGGTTAAACGCTGCCACGGGGAGAACTACCCATGGCACCGCCGCGGTGGCTACCCGCCCGGCGCCGGACCGGTCCTGCCGTGGACAATAACGCCATCCGAACAGACGTTGGTGACATCGCACACCCGGAATTCCAAGGTTGTGGAGTTGTCCCAGCTGGTCTTGATCGTCTTGCTGCCTGCTCGCGGCGCAAGGTCTCCGGCACGGTCCGGGTTCGGGTCATCCCAGGGGTAGGTGGTGGCGATGTGGCGCCATTCGATCCGGTCCACGTCCTTCCCGTTGGCCACCGGAGTCTCCCAGGTGAACTTGACGTCCTGCGAGCCCTTCGGGGCATCGTGGCCCTGCACCCTGGGCGGCAGCGGTTTGCCGTAGGGCGCCACGTAACCGGACTTGGCGCCGGCACCGCGCACGGCTGTGCCGCTGGCCCTTGAGACGGCGCGGACCGTCACCGAGGTGGATACTCCGTTGGTGAAGCCCGCAAGCACCTCGGGCTGGCCGCTCCCGGAGAACGTGCCCGACTGCCCGGTCGATGCCGTCCAGCTGTAGCTGATCTCGCTGCGCCGGGCACCGTTGAGTCCGGAATCCGGCACCGGGGTAAAGCTCGCCTGGACCTGCCCGCCGTCGCCCGCCGTGTTGTGGGCCACCAGTTTGACCCCGGAAACGGCGCCCGGCTCGCCGGCCGCGCGCTTGGGCGGCGAGGTGGCGCTCGACTCGCCCTGGCCCACCTTGTTCACGGCGGCGACGGCGAACGTGTAGTCCTGCTCCGCGTTGGCCACCGTGACCGCCTGGCTGGTGCCTGCCGTCTCCAGCTTCTGCTGCAACGCACCGCCGCGGAAAACGGAGAGCACATAGTGCTGGATCGGTGCGCCGTTGGAACCCGGTGCCCGCCAGTTGACTGTGAGCTGGGACTGGCTGGCCCCGTAAGGAACGACGGCGGCCGACGGCGGCGCCGGCTGCCGCGGCAGACCCGCCGGGGTCCCGGGTGCGGACGGTTCGCTGAAGTCGGACGGCTCCGGCGCCTGGTTCACGGCCTGCACGGCCACCGTGTAGGCCTGGCCGTTCTGCAGGCCTTCCCAGACCAGACTGGTCCCGGTTACGCCGGTCTTCGTGGGATTACCGGCGGCCGGCGCCGGCGTGATGCGCACGTTGTAGCTTTCCACCGGCGAACCCGAACTGGTGGCCGGCGCCCAGCTGACCGCCAGGCTGCCGTCACCGCTGACCAGGGTGGGTGGCTGGGGCTTGTCCGGTCGGGTGTCGGGACGCGCATCGGCCGACGGCGGCGAAACCTCGGAGGTGCCGGCGTCGTTGGTTGCCTCGACGGTGAAGTTGTACACCACGTTGTTGGTCAGCCCGGTCAGGGTGCAGGTGGTGGCGGCGCATTCCTGCGCGAAGCCCGCGGCGCGCACGGTGTAGCCGGTGATGGGCAGCCCGTTGTTGTTCGGCGGCGCCCAGCTGAGCACCACGGAGCTGTCCTCCACCGATTCCACCACCGGCTGGGCCGGCGTGTCCGGCCTACCGCGGACGGTGACCCGCAGCTGCCCGTCGACCTGCCGGTCCGTCTGGCCCGTCTTGTCCGCCACCGTGTAGGTCACCTGGAGGACACCGGTGAAATCGGCGCCCGGCGTGACGCGGACGGCATTGCCCGCGACCTCAGCACGGCCGTCCCCGGTGGTCACCTTCGCGCTGACCAGCCGGAGCGGGTCGCCGTCGAACGGGTTGGTGTCATTCGCCAGCACGTCCACCGTGACCGGCTCCCCCTGGACCGCGTCGTCGCGGCTGTCCGGATTGGCCACGGCGAGCGGCCGCGTGGAGGACACGACGTTCAGGAAAATCTGCGCTGTCGCCTGTTCGCCGTCGGGATCGGTGGCTGTTACCGCCAGGACCCCTGTGGAGCCGACGGCGGCGTCATCGGTTGCCGCCGCCTCAAGCCGGCCGTCTGCTATCGAAGCGGTGAAGCCGGGCGGAACGGCGTCGGACAGGGAGAAGTCCAGCCGGTCGACGTCGTCCTGGTTGGGGTCTTCGGCCAGCTCGCGCAGGTCCAGCGTCTGCTGTTCCTCCCCCTGAGCAACGTTCAGTGCGCCGTTGCGCATGGCCGGCGGCTGGTTGCGGTTGGGGTCGGCGAGTACGTCGATCAGCACCGTCAGGGTGGACTTGAGCCCCTCCGGATCGTCCGGTCCTGTTCCGTCCGTGACTTCGAACGTGACGGAACCGCGGCCGATGAAGTCCTGGTGCGCTGTGTAGGTCAAGGTGGTCGGATCCGCCAGCAGCGGGCTACCGTCCGTACCGATGGCGCGGAGTGAGTCTTCCTGCGTGATGACCGGCGTGCGGCCCGTGCGCACCCGGACCAGGTCGGCAACATCCAGCGTCAGGCTTTGCCCGGCGATGACTTCCAGCGGAGCCGCCTCTGCCAGCACCGGGAACTGGTCGCCCAGCCCCGGCACCCAGATCACGGCCGTGCCGCTGAGCGAATCCGCGTCCGTCACGGTGTAGGGAACCAGCTGCGGTGCCGCCGTGAGATTAACCCTCACCACGCCGTCGTTCATCACCGTGGCGGTGCCGCCGAACGCATCGACTTCCACGTCCAGCGCGTCGGCCACGCCGTCCGGATCCTCGTCATTTTCCAGTACCGGCACATCCACGGCGGTCCGGCCCATGGCCTCCGCCGGCTCCACCCGGTCATCGCGGGCGATCGGCGACTGCAGCGGCGCGTCCGGGTCGACCGTAACCGTGGCCGTTCCCAACGCCGTGCCGCCGCGGCCGTCAGCCACGCGGTAGCGGACATTGTGTGCCCCGGCCTCGGCGGGCGTCTGCAGCCAGACGCGCTCCTGCCGGGCTTCGGCAGTCAGCTGCGGGCCCTCGACGCCGTCCGGGACCAGGGTGAGCCGGTCGCCGTCGGGATCCGTGTCGTTGGCGAGCAGATCCAAGGCGGCCGCGCGGCCCGGGCGCAGTTCGAAGGCGTCATCCACCGGCACGGGCGCGTGGTTGGTCTCGCCGGCCGGGGCGATGCCCACCCGCACCGTTGCCGTGTTGGTGGCACCCAGCCGGTCCGTGACGGAGTAGGTAAAGGTGTCGGTTCCGCGGGCAATATCGGTGGCGACGTAGTCGATGTAGTTGCTGCCCGGCAGCGCCGTACCCTGGGTGGGCGCCTTGGTGATTCCGGTGAGGCTGACCGAATCCCCGTTCGGATCGATCCCGTTCAGCGGCACCGGGATACGCACCGTGGCGCCCGATAAGACACGGGCCGTCAGATGCCGCGGGTTGGGCCGGTCATTTTTCTCCGCGTCCAGCGCCTCGATATGGATCAGCACCCGGGCCGAGTCCCGCTGGCCCAGCGAGTCTTCCACTTCGTACACCAGCGAGACCGTCCGGGCCTGGGCGCCGGCGATGAAGCGCAGCGAGTTCTCCGAAACGAACAGCCGGCCGGCGGACCCGTCCACCGTTTCCACCAGTTCCGGCACGAGCTTGAGCCGGTCCCCGTTGGGGTGGGTGTCGTTCGCCAGCACGTCGATGGTCACGATGTCGCCGGCACGCACACGGGCGGTGTCGCGATTGGCCTCCGGCGGTTCCGCCCGTTCCGGCGCAGGAACAGGAACGACGGCGATCTCCCCCACGGCGCTTTGGCTGCCGTTGGAGATGGTGTAGCTCAGGGTGGTGGGTTCGGCCAGACCACGCAGGTCCTGGATGCGGATGACCCCGTGTTCGAGCACCGCAACGGAGATCGCGTCATTACCTGGGGCGGAGACACCCTGGATGACCAGCACGCCGCCGCCGGGGTCCGAATCGTTCGCCAGCGCGTCCACCAGCACTTCCCCGCCGGCCGGCAGCAGCGCCGTATCCCGGGTAGCTACCGGCGAGCCCTCGCGGGCACTGCCCAGGACGTCCACCCGGACCAGGCCGGTGGAGCTCAGCGGGCCGTTGGTCACGAGGTAGGTCACGTAGTACCGTCCCACCGTGGCGGCCTTGAAAACGAAGGTGTTGGAGGCGAAGTCCGGTTCGACTTCGCCCTGGCCCTCCACGTCCACGCGGGCCAGCGCGAGCGTGCCGCCGCCCGGATCCAGATCATTCTCCAGCGGGCTGATGCGCAGGTCCTGGCCCGCCACCACCGAAACGTGGTCCGCGTTCGCCACTGGAGCCAGCGAACCTGTAGGACGGACGTCGATAGTCACCACGCCTTCGGTGGTGCTGCGCCCGTCCGAGACGGAAATGCGCACCTCCTTGCGGCCCGGTTCATCGCCGGCATCCTGGAAGGTCAGCAGGCCGTCCCGGCGCACGGCCACCTGATTGTCACCGGTTGCAGTGCCCTCGTCCAGGTACAGGTCATCGCCGTCCGGATCCGTCCAGTCATTCAGCACGTTCCGGGTGATGGACTTGCCTTGCTCCAGCTGGATGATGGTTTTGCGCTTCTGCTGCGGGGCGCCGTTTTCGTCGTCGCCGCGGATCCGCAGGGTGACGTCGGCATCGGCGGTGCCGCCCCGGCCGTCGTCGGCCTGGTAGCTGAAGGAGCGGGTGCCGGGTTCGGCATCCTCGGCGACCCGAATCTGCAGACCGCCGCCGTTGTAAATCCGCTGGACCTGGCCGATATCCGGCTGCTTGCCGCGGACCGCCGAGGTCAGGACATCGCCGTCGGGGTCCGAATCATTGTCCAGCACCGGCAACACAGTGGTCCGGCCCGGCCTGACGCCGAATTCATCGGCCACGGCCAACGGCGGACGGTTGGCCTCGGTACGGTCCGGCAAGGTGTTGTTGGTGGTGGTATCCGCCGTCTCCTCCTCCTCGTCGGTCTCGTCCGGCGGCGGCAGCAGCTCTTCCCAGTTATCCACCAGCACCAGGTCATCTTTGACCAGCCAGACATTGCCGCTGGTGGCATCGTTGAGGATGACGTTGTCCCGGTTGACGCGGAAAACCGGCACCGAGGATTCGCTGAGTTCGGGCAGCTCCTGGTCAAGGTTGTGGGCCGGGTCTTCGCAGCTGCGCAGGTACTGCGCATTCCCGATCCAGGCTGCATGGGTACAACCATCCAGCTGGACCGGCGCGGCCGGTGTCCCGCCCTTGGCAGGGAGAACCGTGGGTTCATCCCCATCCAACGGGACTTGGACCAAAGCATCCGTGGTGGCGATCGCGGCGTAAGTACTGGCGCCACCGGACTGTTGGAGCTGTGCGCTCTGAAAAGCCGCCGCCTGTTCGCCCCGGAGAGTGGATGAAGTACCGGCGCCGAGGTCAAGCTGCCGGCCGGCGCCCGTAAAAGCCTGCCCGCGTGCGGCGTCGAGGACCACCGCTTGGTCCCCCACCGCGGCCAACTGCAGTTCGTCGGCACCCCGTAGCTGGGGAACCTCCGTACTGTTGGTCCCGGCGGGCAGATACTGTTCGTCCAGCTCCACCGTCGTCAGGGTTCCGGACTCCGGCTCAGCCAACGTGATGGTCTGATCCGGACCGGCGACGGCGGTGACCCCCGGCGTAGCGGTATGCACCGGTTCCAGCCCGTCCGGGGTAAAGGCCGGCAAGGAGGCCGGATCCATGGCCCAGACGAGTCCCTTCGCCGGATCGGTAACCACCAGCAGGTCTTCGGCCAGGCTGGTATCGGCGCCAGCGGGAATGGCGGTGCCGCCGACAAAGGCCATGGCGGCAGTGTCCACCGTGCTCAGGCTGGACTGATCAAAATTGCGCAGCAGGACATCGCCCTCATGCTGGAGGATGTCGTACGAGGTGCTGTTGGCCAGGAAGCCGCCGTCGAGCGTCCGGGATTGGTAATTGACATGGCCGACCAGGTTGGCGCTCTGGTTCGTGACCCAGATTCCGCCGTCGTGCAGGTCAACGTCCGCAGTATCCGTGCCCGGATGCAGGAAAATTCCGGCACCGATGACTGCCAGCACAATGGAAAAGGCAGTAGCAGGGACAGCCCCATGACGCATTGAGGCAGGACGTTTCCTGCCAAACCCCTTGAACTTCACCGCGAGAGACCTTTGAGAGACTGATGTTTTGCCCGAGATCGGAACCCGCGGCCCCCTTGCCGCACCAGAACAGTCTAGACCGGCTACCGGTTAAACGTCGGTTCGGATCTGCCGGCGAGGGAAACATCAGAAAAAGAACACGCGAGAAAAAAGTTTCTCAAGAAATTTCTCAAGATGCGTGTACTTGTGTGGATTGTGCCTCTTGAGTGTCAGAGGCAGATGATGGACTGGAGTCATGGCAGCAGAAGAGCACTCACCGGATACCGGATCCCCGGCGGACGGACACGTGTCTGCCGGGCCAGTACCCGGGCAGAAGAGTGTCCCTTCCCCGATGCCCGGCGACCGGCGGCCCCGGGATCGTGAACGTGAGACCGTGGTCCGCCGCGAGGATGGCTGGAGCCATTACCGGGGAACACAGGAGAAGCTGCGGGAGAATGTTGCGCATTGGATAAAGCGGCGCCGGGAAGAGGCACGCGAACGTCTCGCCGCCGGGTTGCCGCCGCGGAGCCCGGCGATGGCCAAGGACATGGAGGAGCTGCGGGCGAAGGCCAGGGCCATGGAGGAATTGAGTTTCAAAGCCAGATACCCGGACCCAGCACTGTCGGCGTACGGTCCGGATCCGCTGGCCGAACAGGACATCCCGCGGCCCACGGAAGAACCCTTACCGTACGACGGCGAGGTGGGGTTCGATGACTTCGCGCCCTGGGACCGCGAACCCGAATGGGCGTGCCGGCCACTGGTCGGACCGGTACCGGTCTGCTGGGGGCCTGCGGAGGAACTCGGCGATGTCCCTGCGGAACTGTTCACCGAAGATCACGCGGAGTATTACGCCCACCGCCTTAGCCGGATCGCCGCCGGCGGTCCTGCCGAATGGTTCCGTCTCTTCGGAACCATCAACGCATCAAGCACCACCAACGCTGCCGGCGCTGTTGACGCCGCCAACGCGGCGGACGCCGTTGCCGCAGCCACAACCGGCGGCGTCGCCAGTGAAGCTTCGGCGTTGGCGGGGGTTGACGAGTTGGATTACCAAGGGGCAGTCGAGCACTTGGTAGCGGGCCGGCGACTGGTCGCCTGGGTTCAGGCCTGCATGGTACGCCTGGCCGCACACGTCGGCGACGCGGCGCTGGCTCAACTCCCGCCGCCGCGCGAAGGTGCCGGCCCGGATGTGACGGGTCCGTTGCAGGATCTGGCTGATCAGTCCGCGGCCGAGGAACTCGCCTGCCTGTACCGGATCACCGAGCTGGAGGGAAGGCAAACGCTCCAGCAGGCGCGCGAGCTATGTGCCCATTACCCGGGCACGCTGGCCGCGCTGTCCGCGGGGGAAATGGACCTGGACCAGGCCACCGTCATCGTGCGGCAAGGCGAAACCCTGCCCGACGGACAGAAACCGGGATACGAAGGGGCTCTCCTGGCCAAAGCCGGGCAGCAGACCCCCCGGCAACTGCTTTATGCCGCGCGGAAAGAACGCGAATCCCGTGACCCGGACTCCCTGGCCAAACGTCATGCGCAGGCCGTTAAGCGCCGCAATGTGTGCTTGGAACCGGATGGCGACGGCATGGTCACACTCCGCGCCCGCGTGTCCGCTGAGACCGGGCTGGCCATCCACAACCGGCTCACCGATGCTGCCCGCAGTCTACAGACCGAGGCCGAGACCCGCACCGTGGGCCAGCTGCGGGCTGATGTGTTCGCCGACCTGCTCTTGCACGCAGGCATGGAAACCGGCCCCGCCGCCGGCATCCGCCCCGAAGTCGCCCTCACGGTGCCCGTGTTCACGCTTCTGGGGCTGGACGACGAACCCGCCACGCTGGAAGGATACGGCCCGATTCCCGCCGACGTGGCACGGCGGTTGTGCCAGGACGCGCCCTCGTTCCACCGGATCCTGACGCACCCGGAGACCGGGGCCGTGCTTTCCTACGGCAAAACCACCTACAAACCGCCGGCGGATCTGGCCCGCGCCGTCAGACACCGCGACCCTGTCTGTGCCGGACCCGGCTGCACCGCCGCCGCGAGGGACTGCGAGCTGGACCACACGATCGAGTACCACGGAAACGGCGGCCACGGCGAAACCGACTACATCAATCTCGGTCCGCTGTGTAAATTGCTTCACCGACTCAAATCCCATGCCGGTTGGAAAATCATTCAAACCGGTCCCGGCGAATTCACCACCACCACGCCCGGGAACCAGAAATACACCACCAGGCCAGGCGATTTCCGCGACACCAGCCCACCGACCTACCCCGATACGGTTCTGGACAATCTGCCCGATGACCACCGTCAACGGCTCCGTCCAAAACCGGCACCACCATGGGACGGCACCATCAAGAACGACCCACCTCCCTTTTGACCAGTCAGAAGAAATTGAGGCGAGGCGCGGTCAGGTAATGAGCGGGGAGGCCGCCTTGGGGTGGAACGCCTGAAGTGGAGACCAGGTGAATCCAGGCTGCGGATCCGTTCGAGTAGGACTGCTGTAGGCTCGCCGAAACCACATTCGGCGTCTTCTAGCCGCTGCACCTAGGCATACCGGACGCGGCGCTGCCGCCCATTTTGCGGACGCTGCCTTCACCTCTCTGGGTTAGCACGTGCCCATGCCGCTGGGAGCGCCGCCGTTGAGGTGACGGTTGCCGCCTGCTTCACGCACGTGGTCACCGCGGATCAGCAGCCCGTTGTTGATCGACCGGGTTCCGGATCCCTGGTAGTACCACCTGTTGCTGCCGGAAACGATGTAGCACGTGGCCGTAATCGAGTTCCCGGGGTAGCTCCAGTGGTCGCCCTTGCAGTCGCCCGGTCCGCCGTAGTTATCGCCAAGGCTGTTGCGGTACTCCATGCAGGAACGGCTTTCCAATGTTGTGCCGTTTCCGCCGACGGTGAGCTGCCAGGAAGTCGGCGGCTTCGGCTTGGGCTTGGGTTTGCTGCCGCTGGTGGCAGAGGCCGAAGCCGTGGACCCGGCATCGCCGCGCGAGTTAACGGCGCGCACCTTGATCGAGTGTGTCTCGCTGTGGCCGACGTTGACGGTGCGGCTGCCGGAGCGGACCGCGACGTTCTCCCAGCCCTTACCGTCGATATTGATCTGCAGCTTGTCCACGTCGTGGGTGGATGTGTTCGGCGGGCCCCAGCTCAGTGTGACCTGCGGATTGGTTGTCTCCCCGCTTTGGCCCTTGCCCGAGGCACTGGGCTTGCCCGGCGCGCCGTACGGATTCGCCGCACCGGATTTCGCGCTGGCGGGGCTGTTGTAACTGGCGCCGTCGCTGTTGGCCACGGCCGTGACCTGGGCGGTGACGGCAGTGCCGTTAGTGAAGCCGGTGACCTTCTGGCCGTTGGTGATGGCCATGGACCGGCCATCGCTGAAGCTGGCGCGGTAGCTGACTTCTCCGGCGCGGGCCCTTGCGCTGGGCAGCGGTGAGCTCGTTGAAGGAGACTGTGACCGCCCGGCCGGCGCCGCCGGTGTTGGCTTCCTTCAGCGACACCCCCGTGGGAGCCGCGGGGGCGCCCACGGCCCGGCGGGCGTTGGACTGGGGGCTCGCTTCGCCGTCGCCGGCCTTGTTCCGCGCGGTCACGGTGTAGGTGTAGTCCGTCTCCGAGTTCGGCGCGGTCACGGTTTGCGAGGTCCCGTTGACCGGCGGGAACGTCCGCTGCAGGTCCCCGCCCTGGTACTCGCGCACGGTGTAGTCGAGGATCTCGCCGCCGTTGTTGCCCGGGGCGCCCCAGCTGACCTTCAGCTGGCTCTGCTCCCCCACCGACTTCACCCGTTCGGTGCTCGGCGCCGCTGCGGCGGCAGGCGGTCCGGCGGGCACTTCCTTGGCGGAGTACGGACTGAACTCGCTGGGCTCGGGCGCCTTGTTGTGCGCCTGGACCCGTACTTCATAGGCCTGACCGTTCTCCAGCCCTTCCCAGGTGTAGGCGGTACCGGTTAGGCCGGTCTTCTGCAGCTGGCCGCTCGGCGGGGCGGGCGAGATCTCCAGCGTGTAGCTCTCGATGGCGGAGCCCTCGTTGACCGGCGGTTCCCAGCTGATGTCCAGCGATTTGTCCCCGAACTTCAACTGCGGGGCTGCGGGCGCTTCCGGCCGCACATCGGGACGTGCGACGGCGGACTCCGCCGAGGCTTCCGACTCGCCGACGCTGTTCTCGGCGACCACGGTGAAGGTGTATTCAACGTCGTTGGTCAAGCCCGTAAGCGTGCAGGTGGTGGTCGGGCAGTCCTGGCTAAAGCCGCCGGTGCCCGTCACCCGGTAGTTGGTGATCGGATCGCCGTTGTCCGCGGGGGCTCCCCAGGACAGCACCACGGTCTGGTCGCGGACGGAGTCCACCAGCGGCGTGGTCGGCGCCTCGGGCCGGCCCTTGACCACCAGCGAGATGTTCGCGCTGGCCTGCCGGGCACCTTCCTTGGTCCTGTCCTCCACGGTGTATTCGACATTCATGGTGCCGGAGAAGTCCGCCCCGGGCGTGACCACAATGTTCTCGCCCTGCACCTGCGCGGTCCCGCCGTTGCCGGCCGTCGCCTTGACGATGTTCAGCGGCGTGTCCGGGAACGGGTTAACGTCGTTCTCCAGCACGGGCACCGTGACTGGTTCGCCCTGCACAGCCTCCGGAATCTCGTCGTCGTTCGCCACCGGCGCAGGCCGGGTGGTCGCCGTCGCGGTCACGGTAACCCGGCTCATCACCTTCTCGGAGCGTCCGTCCGTCACGGAGACATTGACGACGCCGCTGGCGCCGGTCTCGATGTCGGCGTCGGCGGAGACGTTGAGGACGCCGCCGTCGAGGTTCACCGCGAAGCCTTCCGGCACGCCGCCTTCGAGCGCGAACTCGAGGTTCTCCAGATCTTCGGGGTTGGGGTCGGTGACCAGCGGGGCGAGGTTATACGCCACGGCGTCCTCGCCCTTGGCCACGTCCACGTTGCCGGTGGTGAACTCCGGCGGGAAGTTGCGGTTCTCGTCCGGGATGACGTTGGTCATGATGGTCAACGTGGCCTTCAGGCCCTCGGGATCGTCCGGGCCGGAACCGTCCGTCACTTCGAAGGTGATGGAGCCGCGCCCGGCATAGTCGATATCCGCCTGATAGCTCAGTGTCTGCGGGTCCTGCACCCAGTCGTCGTTGCTGGTGCCGATGGCGGAGACCTTGTCCACCACGGTGATGCGCGGGGTGCGGCCGTCGCGGACCTCCACCCGGTCCGCCAGATCCAGGACCAGTTCCTGCCCGGCGGTGACATCGACCGGCGTGGTGTCGCGCAGCGTCGGGTACTGCTCGCCCAGCGCCGGCACCCAGATCACCGCGGTGGCCTGCAGTCCGTCGACGTCGCGCACGGCGTAGGGAATCAGCTGCACGTTCTCAGTCAGTTCAACATTGACCTCGCCGCCCGCGGTGACGGACGCCGTCGGGTAGTCGCCGTTGAGCAGGATGTCCATGTCCTCGGCGACGCCGTCGGGATCCTCGTCGTTTTCCAGCACCGGAACATCGACGGCGGTCTTGCCCTTGGTGTCCACCGGTTCCACCCTGTCGTCCCGCGCGACCGGTGCCAGCAGCGGCGCGTCCCGGCGCACTTCGGCCGTGACGGTGCCCACGGCGGAGCCGCCCCGGCCATCTGCCACGGTGTAGCGGACGTTGACCGTGCCCTCTTCCTCGGGCGTGGTGAACTGCACGCGGCCCTTGTTGGCGGCGGCGTTCAACGACGCCGGTTCGCCGGCAATCTTGTCCGGGTCCAGCTGGATCGGATCGCCGTCGGGGTCGGAATCATTCGCCAGCGCGTCCACGGCCACGGACTTGCCCGGCCGGATCACGATGCCGTCGTCCAGTGCGATCGGGTTCTGGTTGGTCTCCTGCGCCGGGGCGATGCCCACCAGCACGGTCGCCGTGTTGGTGGCGCCGAGCCGGTCCTTGACCAGATAGGTGAAGGTGTCCGTGCCCGCGCCCTGCTCGCTGGCGGTGTAGTCGATGTAGTTGGGGCCGGCGACGGCGGCGCCCTGCTGCGGCGCGCGGTCGATCCCCTGCAGGAACACGGAGTCCCCGTCCGGGTCGATACCGTTGAGCGGAATCGGAATGCGCACGGTGGAGCCGGCGATCACGCGGGCCTCGAGGTTCTTCGGGGCCGGCTGGGAGTTGGACTCGTCATCGCGCGGGATGATGTTGATCCGGATCTCCGCCGAATCCTTCTGTCCGGCCGAATCCACCACCTCGTACACCGCGTACACGGTTTTGGCCGTGTCGCCGGCGATGAAGCGCACGGAGTTCTCCGCGGTGAAGATCTCCCCGTCGGCCTGGTCCATGGTCTCGGCCAGTTCCGGCACGAGGGTCAGTTCGTCATTGTTGGGGTGGCTGTCGTTGTGCAGCACATCCACGGTCACCACGTCGCCGGCGCGCACGGTGGCGGTGTCATTCTCGGCCTGCGGCGGGAGCAGCTTGTCAGGGCCCTGCACGGAAATGATGCTCACCTCGCCGGTGGCGGACGCGAACCCGTTGGAGACCGTGTACTTGATGGTGGTCTGCTGGTTCAGGCCCTTCACATCGGTGACGCGCAGGATGTTGTGGTTGAGCACCTCCACGCTGACCTCGGAGGCGCCGGATTCCACGCCCTGGACCACCAGCACCCCACCGGCCGGGTCATTGTCATTGGCCAGCACGTCCACCAGCACCTGACCGTTCTGCGGCAGCAGCGCCACGTCGCGCACCGCCACGGGCGCGCCGTCGCCGGCGGTAGCACCGACGTCGACCCGCACCAGTCCGGTGGAGCTGGACGGGCCGTTGGTCACCAGGTAGGTCAGGTAGTAGGCGCCCGGGGTTTCGGCGCTGAACTTGATGGTGTTCGCGTCGTAGTCCGGCACCGCGGTGGCATTGCCCACCGGTTCGACCTTGGCCAGGCGCAGTTGCCCGCCGTTGGGATCCAGGTCATTCTTCAGCGGCGAGATCTGGATTTCCTGGCCCACCGTGGTGAAGAAGTGGTCCGCGTTCGCCACCGGCGGCAACGCCCCGGGCGGCCGCACGTCCACGATGAGCGTGCCGCTGACCGTCTCGGTCCCGTCCGAAACCTGGATCTTCACTTCCTTCTTGCCGTAGGTCTTGCCCACGTCCTGGAACGTTAGCAGCCCGTCCGGCCGGGTCCGCACCAGATCGCCGTCGGCGGTGTTTTCGGCGCTGACCAGGAACAGGTCGTCGCCGTCGGGGTCCATCCAGTCCGTGAGGATGTTCTGGCTGATTTCCCGGCCCTGTTCGAGCAGGATGCTGGTCTTGCGCTTCGCCTGCGGCGGCTCGTTGCTGCCCTCGGCCCGGACCGTGATGTTCACGGTGGCGGTGTCCGTGCCGCCGCGGCCGTCGTTGACCTCGTACTCGAAGCTGTGCCGGCCGGGCGAGGCGCCGGCGTCGATGACAATCTGCAGCCCGGTCTTCTCGTAAATGCTCTGGACCGTGCCGACCGACGGCGGATTCCCGCTCAGTGACGCAGTAAGCACGTCCCCGTCGGGATCCGAATCATTGTCCAGAATCGTCAGCGTGGTGGTGCGCCCGGCCCGGACCCCGAAGTCATCATCCTGCGCCACCGGCGGCCGGTTCTCCTCGGTCCGGTCCGGCAGCGTGTTGATCGGGTTCTCGTCCGCGGAGTCCTCGTCCTCTTCGTCGCTCTCCTGCTCCGGCGGAATCAGGTCGCTCCAGTTGTCCACCAGCTGCATGTTTTCGAGCACCAGCCAGACGTTGCCGGCGTTGACATCATTGAGTACGACGACGTCGCGGTTCACCCGGAACACCAGCGAGGCGTTGGAGCCGATGCCCTTGATCGGCTGGGCGAGGTCGTCGGCGTCGTTGCCGCAGTCGCGAATGTAGTGGTTGGCGCCGGACCACGCGGCGTGCAAACAGCCATTATGCTGGACCGGCGCGGCGGGCGTGCCGGTGCCCTCAATCGGAGTGCGGATGACCTCGGAGCCGTCCAGCGGCTGCTTGATCAGGTCGGTCTCGGTGGCGATGGCGGCGAAGTCGCTGCCCTTGCTGCTCTGCTGGAGTTTGGCCCCGTCCAGTCCGGGCAGCTCCACGCTCCGGCCGCCGGGCAGGAAAACCGTGCCGGCTTCGGCGTCGAGCACCACCACTTTGTCGCCGACGGCGGCAATCTGTGCGTCCCCGGTCTCGTCGAGGTGCTCCGCGGACTGCGTTTCGACCCGTTCGGGCACGCCGTCGTCGTTCACACGGTAAGTGTAGATTTCGTTGGCGTCCGGGTTGGCGACGAAGACCGTATCGTCCGGCGCGACCGTGGCCACCGATCCCTTGGCGCCGGCGACCACGGGTTCGGCGGTTTCCTCGCTGAAGGAAGCCAGTTCGGCCGCCGGGCTGATGAAGACCTGGCCCTTGACCTTGTCCGTGATGGCCAGCAGATCCTCGCCGAAACTGACGTCGGCGCTGCCGGGCAGCTGCTGCTCGGCGCCGCGGGACATCTCCGCTACATCGACCGGGCTCAGCATGGCCTGGTCCCGGTTTTCCATAAAGACCGTGCCGGCGTTCTGCATCACATCGAAGCCGGTGCTGTTGGCGAGGAAGCCGCCGTCGAGCGTTTTGGAAGGGTAGTTGAGATGGCCCACCATGTTGGCGCTGTTGTTGGTGACCCAGACACCGCCGTCGTTCAGGTCGACGTCCGCCGTAGGGAAGCCTTCGTAGTACAGGGCGCCGCCAACCACCAGCGCGGTGGCAACCGAAAAAGTGGTGGTCGAAGCGACGGCTTTCCTGCGCCGGTTACGCCCAAACAATCTGCTGCCTTCGCAAAGTAGTTTCTTCCCCGTTATTGTCCAGCTATGGTCCTGCGCGCAGGCCGCGATGCCCGGGCGCGCCAAGGATCCTCATCTTCGGTTTTGTCCGTGTTCGACTATGGCAGGTTAACCGATTGAGGTAAACCGCCACCGATGGGCACAACTACCCATGCGCCGCGCGTGCCGTGCGTGCCGCGGGTCCCGCAAAATAGCCCGCCACCCCGCTGGCGCTATCAGTCCACGATCAGGCCGGTGCCCGTGCCGTGGGCCAGGGTCACCGGGTGGATCTCGCCGAAGCCGCGGATGGTGCGGACCTTCTGCGGCATCAGCACAAAGCGTTCGTCCCCGGCCAGCGTGGCCGCGGTGGTCGAATCCAGCAGCACCGTGCCCGGTTCCGCAAGGGCGGTCAGCCGGGAGGCGAGGTTCACTGTGGGACCGTAGATGTCCCCGAGCCGGGAGACGATGCCGCCCCAGACCATGCCCACCCGGGCTGACGGAAGCAGCTCGTCCTCGGCCATCGCCTTGGCCAGGGCCAGCGAAATCTCGGCGCCGGCGTGCGGTGTGGAGGCCAGGTAGAGCACTTCATCGCCCACTGTCTTGACCAGCCGGCCGCCGCCCACGGAAATGATTTCGGCGCACTTGTTCTCGAACCGCTGCACCAGCTGGGCCAACGTCTTCTCGTTCATCTGGCGGGACAGGCTGGTGTAGGAGACCAGGTCCGCAAACCCGACGGCGCGCAGCAGCGGCATCGAATCGTCGTCGTGCTCGCCGGCCGCACCCAGGCCGGCCTCGGCCCGGACGGTCAGCCGCGCGACCGCCGCGTTGAGCTGGCGCCGGTAGGAGTACAGCAGCACCTTCTCCAGCGATTCGATCAGGTTGGGCAGTTCGGTGACCAGGCGCTTGCGGGCCTCGGCGTCGGTGATCCGCATCTGGTGGACCATTTCTTCCACCAGGGCCTCCACCTGCCAGACCACCATGCGGTCCGTCATCTGGCCGATGGAGCGAGTGATGGAGATGGCCGCTTCCTCGGTCAGCCGCTCGTCGCGGACCATGTCGATTATGGTGGTCAGCGCCTCCAGGTCAGCCTGTGTGAACGCCACGTCCTCGTCGCCGAGGTTGGCAAAACCCAGCGCGCGCCAGATCTTGCGCGCCGAGAGCAGGGACACGCCAGCCCCGGCAGCCACCTCGCGGCGGCGCATGGTCCGTTCGGAACCGAGCAGCCGCACCTCCAGGTCCCGGACCGCCTGCCGGTTCACCTTGTTCGGCTGCGGGTCTTCGCGCACATCCGCCTGGACCGCGCGGACCTCTTCCCTGGGCACGATCCTGGGCATGGACAGCGTCAGCGGCTCCGGTTCCCGTTGCTCGCTATTGCTGGTCATCGCCTTGCCAACCTTCCTCGCCGTATTCCATCTCCTGCAATCTTTCCACGTCTACGCCATCGAACATTGCAGTCCGCGGCAGATCCTCGATGGCCTTCACCACCAGTGAACGGAACCGGACCACCTCCGGCACGTCCGGCAGCACCGAATACCGCCCGTAGCCCACGTCCGCCCGCAGCTGCCCGCTGCGCAGCATCCGCTGCAACACGCTCTGCTCGGTGGCCAGCCCGAAGATCGATGCCAGCAGCAGCTGGTGTTCGCGCCGCCTGCCCCAGCCCTGGCGGACAATCAGCCGCCGGTTGGTGAGCAGGTATCTGGTGCCCAGCCAGCGCAGCAGCGGCAGCACGGACATTTTGCCCGCCAGCAGCACCGCCAGCAGCAGCCCGATCAGCAGCAAGGGCGCGCGCCAGTCCACCAGCCACGCGGGCAGGTCTTCCCGGCTCAGCCAGCCGGCGCCGAAACCGCCGGCGGCCAGCACCAGCAGGAACGCCACGGCAGGCCAGAACAGGCGCCGCGCCTGGGGACGGGTTATGACAATGACACGCTCCCCCGGGTCCAGTTTCAGCCGCACCGCAGCTCCGGGACCGGGGTGGTTGAGTGGGGCAAATCATGAACCTTCGTAGGGGCGCAGATGTACGACGTCGCCGGCGGACACTACATGTTCGGTGCCGTCCGCTTCACGCACCTTGAGCGCGCCGAAGCTGTCCAGCCCGAACGCCTCGCCGATGATCTCGCCGCCGTTCGGCAGCTCCGCGCGCACCTGCTGGCCGAGCGTGACCATGACCTTCTGCAGCCGGGACAGCAGGCTGCTGCCGTCCTTCCACTGCGCCTTCGGGTCCCCGTTGACGTTGCAGAACTGGCGGTAGCGCTGGGCAAAAACCCGCAGGTAGGACATCAGCAGGATAGTGCGGTCCGTCGTCGCGCCCTTTTCCAGCGCCACGGAGGTGGCCGTGGGAACGGGCAGATCCTCCTTGCCCAGGGTCACGTTAACGCCGCTGCCAATAACGACGGCGGGCGGCGTGCCGTCCGGGTAGCTCACCATCTGCGCGAGGATGCCCGAGATTTTCCGGCCGCTGACCAGCACGTCATTGGGCCACTTGACCTTGGCCTCCAGCTGCGCGTACTCGCCCAGCGCCTCGGCCAGGGACATGGCCGCCAGCAGCGAGAACCAGCCGTAACTCTGCGTGGGCACCGGGTTGCCGGCGTGGTTGAACGGGCGCAGCAGCACGCTGACAATAACGGAGGAACGCGGCGGGGCGGTCCACTGCCGGTCCAGCCGGCCGCGGCCCTGGGTCTGCTCTTCAGCCACCAGGACGCTCAGATCGGAGAAGCCCACTTTGTCTCCGCCGGCCTTGGTGGCCAGATCGGAGTTCGTGGAGCCGGTGGACTCCACCAGTTCCAGCTTCCGGTAGGGTCCCAGCGGAGCACAGAGCGCATCGCTGAGTCCTTCGAAATCCAGCGCCGGTCGGTCAACGTCGGAGAAACTCTGGCTCATGAATCCATCCTACGCAGAGCAGCCCGTTTAGGCACCGGACGCGCGGACGGCAAAATGTCTGCGCACGAAATTGTAGGATTGCTACAGCTATTGACCCACCGACGCTTACTAGACTTGGTGAAACAGTGCCGCGGTCGGCAGACTTTTTGTACGAAACCTACTTAACGCCTCCCCGCGGGCACACTGAGACCGCCACCAGCATCGCCACCAGCAACGCCAAGCGCGCAGAATCCGGAGATTTCATGAGCCTCGAAACAGATCTTGATCTGTCGACCACTGCCGGCAAGATCGCGGAATTCCGCCGCCGCCAGGCCCAGGCCATGCAGCCCTCCGGCGCAGAAGCCATTGAAAAGCAGCATGCGCGCGGCAAGCACACCGCCCGCGAGCGCATTGAACTGCTGGTGGACGAGGGCTCCTTCGTGGAGTTCGACGCCCTGGCCACGCACCGCTCCACCGCCTTCGGGATGGAGAAGAAGAAGCCGCTGGGCGACGGCGTGGTCAGCGGCTACGGCACGGTGGACGGCCGGCTGGTGGCGCTCTACAGCCAGGACTTCACCGTCTATGGCGGTTCACTGAGCCAGGTCAACGGCGAAAAGATTGTCAAGGTGCAGGAGTTCGCGCTGCGCAACGGCTGCCCGGTCATCGGGATTAACGACGGCGGCGGCGCCCGCATCCAGGAAGGCGTGGCCTCGCTGGCCATGTTCGCGGACATCTTCCGCAACAACGTGGCCGCTTCCGGCGTCGTTCCCCAGATTTCCCTGATCATGGGCCCGTGTGCCGGCGGTGCTGCCTACTCCCCCGCGCTGACGGACTTCGTGGTCATGGTGGATAAGACCTCGCACATGTTCATCACCGGCCCGGACGTCATCAAGACGGTCACCGGCGAGGAAGTGGACATGGAAACCCTGGGCGGCGCCCGGCAGCACAACGCCACCACCGGCACCGCCACCTACCTGGGCGCCGATGAAGCCGACGCCATCGAGTTCGTCCGCGAGCTGCTGGACTTCCTGCCTTCAAACAACCTGACCGAAGCCCCGCTGCTGGACTTCGACGAGGTGCTCGAGACCACCGAGGCGGACCTTGAGCTGGACACGCTCATCCCGGACTCGGCCAACCAGCCGTACGACATGCGCACGGTCATCGAGCATGTGATGGACGACGGCCACTTCCTGGAGATGCAGTCCCTCTACGCGCCGAACGTGATCATCGGCTACGGCCGCGTGGAGGGGCATACCGTTGGCGTCGTCGCCAACCAGCCCATGCAGTTCGCCGGCACCCTGGACATCAACGCCTCGGAAAAGGCTGCCCGTTTTGTCCGGCATTGCGATGCGTTCAACATCCCCATCCTGACGCTGGTGGACGTCCCGGGCTTCCTGCCGGGCAAGGACCAGGAGTTCAACGGCATTATCCGCCGCGGCGCGAAACTGCTCTACGCCTACGCGGAAGCCACCGTGCCCAAGCTGACCGTCATCACCCGCAAGGCCTACGGGGGCGCCTACATTGTCATGGGCTCGAAGAAGCTCGGCGCGGACCTGAACATCGCCTGGCCCACCGCCCAGATCGGCGTCATGGGCGCCCAGGGCGCGGTCAACATTCTCTACCGCCGGGATCTGGCCGCCGTGCAGGCCGAAGGCGGAGACGTTGAAGCCCGCCGCCAGGAGATCGTCACCCAGTACGAGGAAGAACTGCTCAATCCGTACCAGGCCGCCGAACTCGGCTACCTGGACGCGGTGGTGGCGCCGTCCGACACGCGACTGCAGATTGTCCGCGGGCTCCGGGCACTGCGCGACAAGCGTGCCACCATGCCGCACAAGAAACACGGAAACATCCCGCTGTGACCGCCGCTCACGTCAGGACACACATCCGCCCGACGGGCACAGCCGCCGGCCATACCCGCTGGTCCAGCCCCGACCAGACCGCCACGCGCTGGTCCGGAAATGAGGAACGCATGCATGCAGAAGCCGAGGCCCAGGCCGAGCAGGCTCCGTTGTTTACTGTTGCCAAGGGAAATCCCAGCGCCGAGGAACTCGCGGCGCTGACCGCCGTCGTTCTTGCGCTGCAGTCCTCCTCTACCGAGGACGAAACCGGCGGCAAATCGCGCCGCCGGGGCTCCCGCCGTCGTGAACTGCTGCGCCCGGTGGTCCAGCACGGTCCCGGCGCCTGGCGGCACACCTTCCGGTAAGGCCACAAAATAAGGAGACCGGCAGCCCCCAACGAGCTGCCGGTCTCCGGTTTTTGTACGGGATCTAGTCCCGTGGATCAGGCGGTGTGCGCCGCCCGCACCGCTTCAGTCAGCGGCGTGCTGGGACGGCCGATCAGCTTCGCCAGGTCCTCGCTTTCGGTATCGAGGTCGCCTGCGGCCGTGTTGGCCTCGAGCGCGGCGAGGAAGCCTGCCATTCCCTCATCCAGGCCGGCGGCGAGCAGGCCCTGCTTGTACTCGTCCAGCGTGACGTTGCGGTAGCCGATGCTCCGGCTGGTCACCTCGGAGACGGCGGAGGCGAATTCGACCATGGCGAAGGGCGTGCCGCCGAGTTCGTAAACGGCGTTCTCGTGGCCTTCGCCGGTCAGCACAACGGCGGCTGCCTCGGCGAAGTCAGCACGGGTGGCGGCGGCAATCCTCGCGTCGCCGGCGGCGCCGATGACCGCGCCGGCCTGCAGGTACTGGCCCAGCTGCCCGGTGTAGTTCTCGATGTACCAGCCGTTGCGCAGCAGCGTGAACGGGATTCCGGATTCGCGGATCAGGGCCTCGGTGGCCTTGTGCTCCGGAGCCAGGGCCAGGTCGCTGGTATCCGCGCGCAGCACGCTGGTGTAAGCAATCCGCTGCACGCCGGCCGCCCTAGCAGCCTCCACGACGTTGCCGTGCTGCCGGACGCGCTGGCCGACCTCGCTGCCGGAGATAAACATGAGGGTGTCCACGCCTGCCAGTGCCGAAGCCAGGGTTTCGGGCTTGTCGTAATCGCCCTCACGGACCGTCACGCCACGTTCCTGCAGGCCGGCTGCCTTTGCCGTATTGCGTACGACGGCGACAATAGCTGCCGCTTCAATCTCGCGTTCCAGCAGGGCATCGATGACGAGCGCACCCAATTCGCCTGTTGCTCCCGTTACTGCATACGTGGTCATGTTGCTCCTTGCGTTGATTACTTGCAACTGAAACTAATGTAGGTGGAATCATTTGAAGCGTCAAGTGAATTCCCGGTAGAGTTGTTCCATGACAGAGCCGCAGTGGTTGAATCCCGAGGAACGCAAGGCGTGGCTGGCCGTTGCCTCGCTGATGTTCCGGCTTCCGGCCACGCTGGAGTCCCAGCTGCAGCGCGACGAGGACCTTACCGTCGCCGGCTACATGGTGCTGGCGATGCTTTCGGAGTCCGCCACCCGCGAATGCCGGATGAGCAAACTGGCGGAGCTGACGAATACCTCGCAGTCCAGGCTTTCCCGGATTGTCGCCCGGCTGGAAAAGGACGGCTACGTCATCAGGGCCATGGACACCAATGACCGCCGTGTGGTGCTGGCCCGCATCACCGAAGCCGGCATAGCTAAAATTGCTGCCGCCGCACCGGGCCACGTCGCCGCCGTCCGGGCCGCCGTCTTCGACCGGCTGGACGAAGAGCAGGTCCACCAGCTGGCTGCCATCAGCAGGACGCTGCTCGGCGCCGACTTCCCGCACTTGCCGGAGTAACCTGCGCAGGACTAACGTCGGCCGCATGCAAGCATCGCTGGCAGGCAAAGTTGCCCTCGTCGCCGGAGGGACCAGGGGCGCAGGCCGGGGCATCGCCGTCCAGCTCGGCGCGGCTGGCGCCACCGTTTACGTCACCGGGCGGACCACCCGGGACCAGCCGTCGGAGATGAACCGGCCGGAAACCATCGAGGAGACCGCGCAGCTGGTCGAGGCGGCCGGCGGCCACGGGATCGCGGTCAGGGTGGACCACCTCGTGCCCAATGACGTGCGAGACCTGGCAGCTCGTATCGACGACGAGCAGGGCGCCCTCCACATCCTGGTCAACGACATCTGGGGCGGCACCGTCATGGAGTGGGACAAATCGGTGTGGGAGTCCTCGCTCGATATCGGCCTGCACATGCTCCGGCTGGGCGTGGACACCCACGCCATTACCAGCCACTTTGCCCTGCCGCTGCTGATCCGGCAGCCGGGCGGACTGGTTATCGAAGTCACCGACGGGACGGACGAGTACAACGCGCAGAACTACCGGGCTTCGTTCTTCTACGATTTGGCCAAAGCTGCGGTGAACCGGATGGCGTTCCTGCTGGCACACGACCTGAGGCCTTACGGCGCCACTGCACTCTCGCTGACCCCGGGCTGGCTGCGATCCGAAGCGATGCTGGACGAATTTGGCGTGACCGAAGCGAACTGGCGCGATGCCACCGAACGCATTCCGCACTTCGCCATTTCCGAGACTCCGGCTTACGTGGGCCGGGCCGTCGCGGCGCTCGCCCAGGATCCCGAGGTCTCCCGTTGGAACGGGAAGTCGCTCTCCAGCGGCGAGCTGGCCAAGGTCTACGGCTTCACCGACGTGGACGGCAGCCAGCCCGATGCCTGGCGGTACATGCGCGAGGTCCAGGATCCGGACAAACCAGCGGACACCACCGGCTACCGCTGAGCTGCTGTCAGCGCGGATCCATCACTGTGCCCAGGAAGAGCGGCAGCCCGGTTTCGGCGTGGATGATCTGGTAGAGGAACGGGCGGTTGAAGTCCAGCCTCACGTCCGGCTGCGGCGGGAGCGAACCGGCCATCACATCCAGTTGCGTGACTGCGGCCGCCACCGTGCCCTTCTCCCCCACGGTGATGTTGGCCTGCTGCGTTGCCCCGGTGACACGCGCTTCCGGCTGGATGGCTCGGAGGTCCGGTGTCTCGCCGAAAGTCTCCGCCAGTCCCAGGCTGCGCAGTACCGGGATCAGATCCTGGGTATGCTCGTGCTCCCACTTCGGCAACCCCAGCGACACCATTGCCGGATCGGCTCCAGCCATCGCCCGGTTCACCGCGGCCAGCCCTGCTTCGTCCAGCACCGGCGAACCATCGTCAGGCAGGACCAGGCGCATCAGGAAACCCTCGTTGTAGGGAAGGTCAATGCCCTGCCACCCCTCGCCGCGGGCGTAGTCGGCGCGCAGCAGTTTCCCCATCAGTTCCGCCTGGACCACCTCCCCGTCCAGCAAGGTGAAGTCCTCGGTGTTGGTTGACGACGGCGAGAACGGATCCGCCCAGGCCGCCGCGAAGTACACCGCGTTCAGCAGGGTCAGCGTGTTGTCCTCGTCGTACCCGCCGGGCGCTTCCGTGATCCGGCCGCCGGTATGGTGGTCTACCCAGGAGTCCAGCTTGTCCTTGGTGGCTGGATCCGCATAGTTCACCGGATACACACCAGAGCCGTAGTGCTCCGCCAGTCGGGCCAGATACTCCTCGCCGGTAGGCGTGCCCGTATCGACGAACACCCCGTTGGCCAGGTGCAGCAGCGGCCTGGCCGGAGGCTCGTCCTCGTCCACGGAGCCGGGATCGCCGTCGTGCTCCTGCCACGACTTGAGCAGCGCGTTCATCGCCTGGTCCCTGTCCTCGGCAGGCAGGCCGAGCATCGCATCCATTTCCGCTGCCGTCGTGGTGCCCGCGCCGGTGCGCAGCATGGCGAGCGCGTAGAGCAGGCTCGCCGGGCTGGTGACCTGGTTCGCCTCCGGCTGGCCGGCAAGCATGGCGGCACCGAGTTTGAGCGTGGCATCCTGCAGCGATGCCACGGCCTCCGGATACTCCTGCAGTGCGACCGACTGCTGTTGAACCCCGTCCGCCGCCAGCAGTTCCGGCTCCGGTGCGCCGCACCCGGCCAGCGTCAAAACCGGCACCAGCCCGAGCGCGGCGAGCACCGCCGTCGTTCTTGTGCGCACATCCCTGCACCGTCCTCTTGACATTCCGGCCGCGTTGCGTCCGGCACGTTTACTGTTCCCGGTCCGCCGCCCAGGCCGGCCCCGTCCTTTCAACCTACGTTCACCCGCCGGCAAACAACAGACCCGCACGGGCCACAATCCGGACACGGGAGGCCTGCGAAACCCACAGGCGGTGTCCAGAGGCAACCGATGGCAGGTAGGCTCGGGCTTGTGACTAACCAGACATCTGAAACCACCCTGGATAACACGGCCGTGCGGAGCCCCTCCGCGATCGACGCCGTGGCGGACTCCTTCACCGAGTCGCTGCTGGAGATGAACCCCTCGCTCGCCACGTCGCTGGGCATTCCCGGGCACGAGACCGAGTACCCGGACTATTCCCCAGCCGGTGCCGAGGCGCTGGCCGAGTGCACCCGCGAGGCACTGCGACGACTGGAGGACCTGGAGCCCACGGACGATGTGGACCGGGTGACCCTGGATGCCATGCGCGAGCGTCTGGGACTGGAGCTGGAAATCCACGAGACCGGCCTGGACCTTGCGGACCTGAACAATATCGCCTCGCCGTCGCAGGATATCCGCGCCATCTTCGACCTGATGCCCACGGCCACGGCGGAGGACTGGAACAACATCGCCGGCCGGATGGGCAACGTGCCGGACGCCATCAGCGGCTACGCCAGCTCGCTCCGGGCGGCGAAGGAACGCGGGCTGGTGGCAGCGCAGCGCCAGATCCGCACGGTGATAGAGCAGGCCAGGGCGTACGCGGCCGAGGACGGCTTCTTCCATTCGCTGGCCGCATCCGCCCGGATTGACGACGGCGACGGCGGAGCCTCGGTGCCGGAGGACCTGCGCAAGCGCCTGGCCGCCGGCGCCGAGGCCGCTTCCCATGCCTACACCTCGCTGGCTGCGTTCCTCGAAAACGAGCTGCTGCCGGACGCGTCGAAGAAGGACGCCGTCGGCCGGGAGCACTACTCGCTGATGTCCCGCCGTTTCCTCGGCGCCACGATCGATTTGGAAGAGACCTACCAGTGGGGCGTGGAGGAACTGGACCGCATCATCGCCGAACAGGAGGCCGTGGCCCAGCAGATCAAGCCGGGCGCCTCCATCGAAGAGGCCATGGCCGCGCTGGACGCCGATGGGTCCCGGCAGCTGCACGGCACCGACGCGCTGCAGGCCTGGATGCAGAAGCTCTCCGACCGTGCAGTGGCGGAACTGTCCGGCACGCACTTCGACATCTACGAACCGATGCGCCGGCTCGAATGCCGCATCGCGCCCACGCAGGAAGGCGGCATCTACTACACCGGGCCGTCCGACGACTTCTCCCGCCCGGGCCGCATGTGGTGGTCCGTCCCCGAGGGCGAGGACACCTTCACCACGTGGAAGGAAACCACCACCGTCTACCACGAGGGCGTGCCGGGCCACCACCTCCAAATTGCGACGGCGACCTACCGCCGCGAGCTCCTGAACAACTGGCGCCGGAACATCTGCTGGGTGTCCGGCCACGGCGAAGGCTGGGCGCTCTATGCCGAGCGGCTAATGGAGGACCTGGGTTATCTGGCCGATCCGGGCGACAAGATGGGCATGCTGGATGCCCAGCGCATGCGCGCCGCCCGCGTGGTCTTCGACATCGGCGTCCATCTGGAACTTGAGGTGCCGGCACGGTGGGGTTCGGGGACGTGGACGCCGGAGAAGGGCTACGAGTTCCTGCGGAAGAACATCGCCATCAGCGAAGGCCAGCTCAAGTTCGAGTTCACCCGCTACCTGGGCTGGCCGGGGCAGGCTCCTTCCTACAAGCTGGGCCAGCGGCTGTGGGAGCAGATCCGCGACGAGCGCCGACGCCGCGAAGGTGGGTCCTTCGACATCAAGCGGTTCCACAGCGAGGCCCTGAACCTTGGCTCGGTGGGGCTGGACACCCTGCGCCGCGCACTGCTGGGCGACAGCGCGGTCTCGTCCGAGGCGTAGGGCGAGCCGCCGGCGATCTTCCTCTCACGGGCCCCGTCCGTGCGTAGGCCGCCTCGGTTTGCGGCGGACCCCTCACCGGCGACGGTCCTCGCCTGCGAAAACGGTGTTGGCCAGAACCGTTTTCGCAGGTGCGGCCCGCCGGCGATGTTCCTCACACGGGCACCGGGAATAACTTCACACAACCCACGCATCGTCGGGCCGTCGCAGGAATGGTGACGGCCCGCCGTCGTACGTGGATGTAATATTTCGCAACGCTGCCTTTTACTTGGTATACGCGCCATCTATGGTCTTCGAGTGACTACTGCTACCAGCCCCGAAAAACAGGCCCGGAGACTGCCCTCGTGGGCCACCGCCTTCGGCCCGCAGATCATCGCCGCGCTGATCGCCGGCCTCATCCTTGGTCTCGTGGCCAAGAACATGGGCGAGTCGGCCGCCGGCGAACCGAACTGGCTGACCGAGACGCTGACGACCATCGGCTCCAGCTACATCTCGCTGCTGAAGGCCGCGGTGGTGCCGCTGATCTTCACCGCCGTGGTCAGCTCCATCGCCAATCTTCGCGCGGTTTCCAATGCTGCCAAGCTGGCCTGGAACACGCTGCTCTGGTTCGCCATCACCGCCTTCATCGCCGTGGTGATCGGCATGGTGCTGGGCACCGTCATGCAGCCCGGCGCCAGTGCTGCCGGCGACGTGCCTGGCGAGTACACCGGGCGCACCGGTGACTGGTGGGCGTTCCTGACCGGCCTGTTCCCGGGCAACTTCCTAGGGCTGGAAGCCAGCACCAAGGTGGCCGAGTCCGGCGATATGACCACGAGCGTCAGCTTCAACGTGCTGCAGATCCTGGTCATCTCCATCGCCGTCGGCATCGCCGCCCTGAAGGTGGGCGCGCCCGCCGAGCCGTTCCTGAAGCTCAACGCCTCCGCGCTGGCCGTGATCCAGAAGGTGCTGTGGTGGATCATCCGTGTGGCCCCGATCGGCACCGTCGGCCTGATCGGCAAGGCCGTTGCCACGTACGGCTGGGACACCATGGGTTCGCTGGCCATGTTCACGCTGTCCATCTACGTAGGCCTGGCGCTGGTGGTCTTTGTGGTCTACCCGGTGCTGATCCGCGCCCACGGGCTGTCCGTCAAGCAGTGGTTCTCAGGCGCCTGGCCCGCGATCCAGCTGGCCTTCGTATCGCGTTCCTCCATGGGCACCATGCCCCTGACTCAGCGGGTGACCGAGCGGAACCTGGGCGTTCCCCGGGCCTACGCGTCCTTCGCCGTGCCGCTGGGCTCGACGACCAAGATGGACGGCTGCGCCTCGATCTACCCGGCGATCGCCGCGATCTTCGTCGCCCAGTTCTTCGGTGTGCAGCTGGACTTCACGCATTATCTGCTGATCGCTTTGGTGGCCGTGCTCGGCTCCGCCGCGACGGCCGGAACCACCGGCGCCACCGTCATGCTGACCCTGACGCTGTCCACGCTGGGGCTGCCGCTGGAAGGCATCGGCCTGCTGCTGGCCATCGACCCGATCCTGGACATGGGCCGCACCGCGGTCAACGTGGCCGGCCAGACCGTGGTCCCGACGATCGTCTCCAAGCGCCAGGGCATTCTGGACCTGAGCCTCTACAGCGCGAAGCGCACCGGCGATCCGTTTACCGACGACGCCGCCGTGGACGCGGATGGGATAGACCACGTTGAAACCGGCGCCGAGCCTGCCGGGGTTCCCGCCGGACGTCGCGAGGAAGACCTGGTCGACTCAAGGAACTAACCGCTTGTTGGGCGCTGGGCTAACCCCGGCGCCCCCGGCGGGCAGAACCAAAAACAGCAGTACATACAAGAAAACGCTCGGCCGGAAAGTGCCTCCGGCCGAGCGTTTTGCTGTTCAGGAACGGTGTATCCCCCAACGATCCACCGGTCCCGGAACGATGCAGCCCCAACGGTGCACCGGTCCATTCCGCTGCCTCGCCACTCACTGCGCGAAAGGGCAACCGGAAGAATCCCCGTGGAGATCATACGGGCCGGAGCGGCACGTTGATAAATCAACATCTGGTATATCGGTTTATGCGAGGCTGGAGGGTCGGTGCCCCGAAGCGACGGCGCTCTTCGCTGGCTGATGCGGGTCTGGCTATCGGACCTCCTGATGCGGACCTGAGCGACGAGGGCATTACGCTTAGGGACGTGACTGATTTGCGCCTGATTCTCGCCTCCGCCTCCCCCGCCCGCACCAAACTCCTCACCGACGCAGGCATCTCCCACAGCATTCTTGTATCCGACGTCGACGAAGATGCCGTCACAGCGCACTACGGGCTGACGGACCCACATGACACGGCCTTGCTGCTCGCGCGGGCCAAGGCTGAAGCTGTCGCCAGCCTCCCCGAGGCGGAGGGCGCGCTGGTTCTGGGCTGCGACTCCGTCTTCGAGCTCGACGGCGAACCGCACGGCAAGCCGTACGAACCGGAGATCGCCCGCGAGCGCTGGCACCGAATGAGCGGCCGCCACGGTGTGCTGCACACCGGTCACTGGCTGGTCGACTGCAGAGATGCACCCGCGGACGCGGACGAGGATGCTTCCCTGGATAGCACTATTGGATCAGGCGCCACCATTGGCGCGGTTGCCTCGGCCGGCGTGTACTTCGCCCAGCTCAGCGATGCCGAGATAGACGCCTACGTCGCCACCGGTGAGCCGCTCCAGGTCGCCGGCTCCTTCACCATCGACTCGCTGGGCGGAGCCTTCATCGAGCGCGTCGACGGCGACCCGCACGCCGTCGTCGGTCTTTCGGTTTCCACCCTGCGCCACCTGCTGGCAAGTGCCAACGTGCAGATCACTGCTCTCTGGGGGCAATAACAGCCGGCTGCTACCGGGCGATCCGGCCCCTGCATGGTCCCTGGGGAATCAGTTATCGTCCTTGCCGGAATTATCCTTGTCTTGGTCGGGACCGGGACCACCCCCAGCCCCTCCGTTGTTCTCATCATCCTCGGATCCATCCCGGCCGGTCGAATCATCCGGGCCTTCCGCATCGTCCCGGCCGGCTCCGTCATCCTTCTGCTGGTCGCTGTTGCCCCGGCCTGGAAGTGCGGTGTCCTGCTGACCGTTGCCGTCTCCCTGATCGCTGTCCGGCTCAGCCGTTGCAGACTCAGCCGGCGCAGGCGACGCAGGCGAGGTTTCGGAAGGCTCCGGGGCAGAAACCGTGGGAGGCGGTGCGGGCACCGGGGCCGGCGCAGGAGGAACGGGCTGCCCCTGGATTGGTTGCGTATTCCCAACACTGTTCGGCGCCTCCGGCGCAGCCGCTTCTGTTTCAGGTTTCGGCGGTTCCGAAGTAGGCGATGCTGCGGCGAGTTCGGCGGCGAGGCCCGCGCTGAGTTGCTCGATGGCGGCTTCAATGCTCTGGTAGCGGGCGAAAGAGACGTCGCCGTCCCCGGCAGCCTGTCTCAATTCCTCCGTCAGGTCGCCCAGGCCTTCGATCGCTTTCTCGTAATCCCCGGCGGCCGCGGCGCTCCGGACCTCGGCTGCGTGCGCCTGCATTCTTTCGGCGGCTCCTGCCCCTAGCTGTGGCGGCGCAGTGCAGGCGCTGCCGAGCAGCATGACGCAAACTGCCGCTGCAGCTGCGATACGGCGAATACCTTGCGGCTTCTTCATGGGACAAGGTTCCGTTCGAGGTTGCGCATGTGCTCTTCGAGCTCTCCGGTCAGGGTCGGCGATGGTGTAGGGACAGATGTCTGAGCCTCTTGCGGATTGGAGGTCAGCGAAAGCGCAAAGACCGCAATGCCAGCGAGCACGAGGACTGCTGCGATGACCCAGACGGGAAACTTGCGGGTAGGCCGTGACCGCAGAGGTCTTGCCGCCTGGGCAACCGGAATGGCTGCCGTACTGCTCTCCGGCGCCTCCGGCGTCTCCCGCACGTCCAGTGCCGGATCCAGCTCCCACGCTGTATTGTCCAGGTCGGCAAGCGCAGCAGCTACTTCGGCGGCATCGGGCCGTGCGGCTGGATCCATCGCGGTCATCCTCGACAGAAGGCGAACCCATCCGGGGCCGATCTCCGCCGGGATAACCGGTCCGCGTTGCAGGCGGGCCACAGCCGATTCGACTGGACTGCCGGGAAATTCGACGTGGCCGGTCAGGCACTCCAGCAGGACCAGTCCGAGGGAATAGATATCGCTGGATGTTCCCAATGCCCCGCCCTGGGCCTGCTCCGGGCTCAGGTAGGTTGCGGTTCCAACAGTCTGCCCGGTGGCGGTCAGCCGTGTTCCTTCTATGACGCGGGCAATGCCGAAATCCATGAGCTTGGCCCGGGCTTCACCGGTGTCTTCATCGAACGCCAGCATGATGTTCGCCGGTTTGAGGTCGCGGTGGATCACTCCCTGAACGTGGACATAGTGAAGTGCAGCCGCCAGTTGGTGGCCGATCTTTGCTACATCCCTGGACTCCAGCCGCCCCAGCCGAAGCCGGTTTCGCAGGTCCTTGCCTTGCGCAAGCTCCATCACCACAAAGGAGCGGGTCCCGTCGGAAGTTGAATCTTCCCTGCCCGCATCGTAAACAGTGACCAGGCCTGGGTGGTTGAATGTCGACAGCAGCTGTACTTCTGCCTCCTGGCGCCGCAACTCCCCTTCGTCACTGATATCAGGACGGAAAACCTTCACCGCAACCAATCGGCCCAGCACGTCATCCACGGCCTTATAGACCGCTGCCGATCCGCCCCGCCCGATCAGTTCCTGAAGCTTGTAACGGCCGCCCAAGCTAACTGGCAGAGACTGCCCCAAATACACGTCCCCCAACTGACTTCCTTTGCTCCCAAGGGCACCGCTTGGCGCGCTTGATTCTCCCTACGGGTTACCGACAGGTATACACGAGGCGAACGGCCGGCGGTACCTAAAACAGCGAATGGGTCCTAAGGGATTATCGTTACAAGGGGATTTCGGCGTCGGGTCGGGAGGAAGCACTAAGCACCAGCTCCCGGCACCGCCCCTTTTGTAGAACACCTACAAAGAACTGCGCCCACACACGCACAATTGGCATGGTTATTGGGTGATACCCGCAAAACCGCGCTAGGCTCCTCAAGGATAGAAGGAGCTTTGAATGACCCAGCGCATCACCAAGGTACTGATCGCCAACCGTGGTGAAATTGCCGTCCGCGTAATCCGAGCCGCACGGGATGAAGGCCTCGCCTCCGTCGCCGTTTACGCAGAGCCTGACCGGGATGCGCTGCATGTCCGTCTGGCCGACGAGGCCTACTCCCTGGGCGGCAGCACCGCCACGGAGTCCTATCTGGCCATGGACAAGCTGCTCGAAGCGGCCGCAACCTCCGGTGCCGACGCCGTCCACCCCGGCTACGGCTTCCTCGCCGAAAACGCGGACTTCGCCCAGCGGGTCATCGACGCCGGGCTGATCTGGATCGGCCCCTCCCCCGACGCCATTGCCAAACTCGGTGATAAGGTCCAGGCCCGGCACATTGCCGAAAAGGTCGGCGCTCCCTTGGTTCCCGGCACCGCGGATCCGGTCCAGGGCGTGGATGAAGTCCTCGCGTTCGCGGACACCTACGGTCTCCCGCTGGCCATCAAGGCCGCTTACGGCGGCGGCGGCCGCGGCATCAAAGTGGTCCGTGACCGGGACGAGATCCCCGAGGCCTTCGACTCCGCGGTCCGCGAGGCAACCGCTGCCTTTGGCCGCGGCGAGTGCTTCGTCGAGCGCTTCCTCGATGCACCCCGGCATGTGGAAACCCAGTGCCTCGCGGATGCGCACGGCAACGTCGTCGTTATTTCCACCCGCGACTGTTCGCTGCAGCGCCGCAATCAGAAGCTCGTCGAGGAAGCCCCCGCCCCGTTCCTGAGCGCGGACCAGAACTACCGGCTGTACGAGGCGTCCAAGGCCATCATGCTCGAGGCCGGATACCAGGGCGCCGGCACCTGCGAATTCCTGGTCGGCCAGGACGGCACCATCTCCTTCCTTGAGGTCAACACGCGCCTGCAGGTGGAGCATCCCATTTCCGAGGAGGTCGCCGGCGTGGACCTGGTCCGCGAGCAGTTCCGGCTGGCCTGCGGCGAGGAACTGGGCTACGGCGATCCCGAGATCCGCGGCCACTCCTTCGAGTTCCGCATCAACGGGGAGGATGCCGGCCGCAACTTCATGCCGGCCCCGGGCACCGTGGAATCCATGAAGCTGCCCACCGGCCCCGGCGTCCGCGTGGACTCCGGCGTCGAAGCCGGCGAGGTGGTCGGCGGCAACTTCGACTCCCTGCTCGCCAAGCTCGTGGTCACCGGCGCCAGCCGCAACCAGGCCCTGCAGCGCGCCCGCCGCGCCCTGGCGGAGATGGAGATCGGCGGCATGCCGACCGTCCTGCCCTTCCACCGGGCCGTGACGGCGGATCCGGATTTCGCCCCGGCGGACCCGCTGGAGCCCTTCAAAGTCCACACCCGCTGGATCGAGACCGAATTCGTCAACGAGATTCCCGCCTTCGATGCCGCGGCGTCAACAACCACCGACGACGACGGCGAACGCCAGCGCGTGACCGTTGAGGTGGGCGGCAAACGGCTGGAAGTTGTGCTCCCCGCGGGTCTGAACACCTCCGGCGGCGCCGCTACCAAGTCCAACGGCAAGCCCAAGCGCGGCCGCGGGCGTTCCGGCGGTTCGGCCGGCGCTGCGGCCAGCGGGGACGATTTGTCCTCACCGATGCAGGGCACCATCGTGAAGGTGGCCGTCAGCGAAGGTGACACGGTCGCGGAAGGCGATCTCGTCGTCGTGCTTGAGGCCATGAAGATGGAGCAGCCGCTGACCGCGCACAAGGCCGGCACCATCTCCAAACTGACGGCGAAGCCGGGCGCCACCGTTTCTGCCGGCGCGGTGCTGGCCGCCATCATCGACTAAGGCCAGCGCAGCTCCTCCCCCGCAGCTCGTGCCCAAGGTGCCCGGTTCCGTCGACGGACCGGGCACCGCTGGTTAACGTGCGCGGATCTGCGCTCTCACTAGGGCCTCAACTTTTTCCAAGGGTGCTGGTGTAAGGCTCGCAGGGACGGCACAGGGACTCCATCCACTCGCACCGGACGGCCCTGCCGTCATGGGGAGGCTCCGCGCACAGAGCGGGTCCATTCGGAATTGGGGAACACGATGGACAAGAGTCCGCGGCACCTTTCGGCGCGCCGCAAAACAAGCATAAAACTGGCAGCATTGGCCACCGGCAGCGCGGTGGTCCTATCCGGGGTCATGGTCCCCGGCCAAGCTGCGGCGGCACCGCCGCCGGGGCAGGATTTCAACGTCACCACCGGTGATCTGGAATTCATCATCAAGCAGATCGATATTTCCGAAGCGCACGCCGAGGACACCATTCTCGAAGACGAGGATTCATCGCCGCTGTGCCAGACCGGCGCCACCTTCAACATCGCCGAACAGACGCATTACGACGTCGACGGCGACCCTTGCGTGGGCTCGCCGACGCTGCCGTTCGGGCTGCGGACCGTCGACGGCCGCTGGAACAACCTCATGCCCGGCCAGGACGGCTACGGAACCAGCGGGAAGGACTTTCCGCGGCTGCTTCCGGCCGATTTCAAGGATGCCGATCCGATTCCCGGCGGCGGCGCGCCAGGCGGCGCTCCGGGGACGCCGACCTCGTACAAGAGCACCGACGGGGAGTTCGTCTACGACGCGGAACCCCGCATCATCAGCAACTTGGTCGTCGACCAGACCACCGACAATCCTGCCGCGGTGGCAGCGTCCGAGCGGATTGAAGGATCCGGCCTCGTTGACGGCACCGCGTTCAGCCGAACGTATGGCACCACTTTGTTCGACACCTCAGCTGCCATCAGCAAGGCCAACTACAACCCAAGCGTACCGGTGGTCTACATAGCGCGAGCAGACGACTACTCCGACGCGCTGGCAGCAGGACCGGCGGCTACGGCGAGCGGCGGACCGCTGCTGCTGGTCAATTCAAACAGCATTCCCGCATCCATCCGGACCCAACTGGCCCGGCTCCAGCCGCAGCGGATCGTGGTTGTCGGTGGTGATGTGGCTGTTACGGCCACCGTCGCCACTACACTCCAGCAATTCACGGCAGGAGCGGTGACCCGCCAGGCCGGGACAACCCGCTACGACACCGCGGCGGCCATCAGCCGGGCCAACCATCCCGATGGTGCGTCGAAGGTGTTCATCGCCACGGGCCTGAATTTCCCGGATGCGCTGGCGGCCGCGGCCCCTGCGGCCAGGGACGGGAATCCCGTCCTCCTGGTCACCAGGGACGGCATCCCTGCGGCCACCGCCACCGAACTGGACCGGCTGAATCCCTCCGAGATAGTCGTTCTCGGCGGGCCGAGGGCAGTCAGCGAGCCGGTCTTCAACGAGTTGAACGGCCGGGACGGCGCGACGGTCACCCGGATCGGCGGAACCACCCTGTACGACACGGCCGCCATGATCTCGGCCGAACACTACGCACCGGGCGTGGACACCGTCTATCTCACCACCGGGGAGAACTTCCCGGACGCACTTTCCGGTTCACCTGCCGCGGGCAAACAGGGTGCCCCCATCCTGCTGGTGCCCAGGAGCGGCTCAGTCCCGGCCAGTGTTGCTGCCGAACTGCAGCGGCTCAAGGCTAAAAGAGCCATTATCCTCGGCGGCCCGCTGGCCGTCAGCGCAGGGGTGGAAGACGAGCTGGCCGGCTTGGTCGGGGGTTCGGAAATGTTTATCCCCGACATTGCTACCGATGAGGGCCTCTCGGCTTCCGTCACAAGCTTCTTCACGTTCTTTGGGCAGTTCTTCGACCACGGTCTGGACCAGGTCTCCAAGGGCGGCAACGGCACCATCGTGGTCCCGCTGCAGCCCGATGATCCGCTGTATGAGGAGGGCTCCCGCACCAACTTCCTGACTCTCTCCCGCGCCACCATCGGCGAGGACGGCAGCCAGGAGCATATCAACCGCACCACCCCGTTCGTCGACCAGAACCAGACCTACACTTCGCACCCCTCGCACCAGGCGTTCCTCCGAGAGTATGTGGCCGGAGAAAACGGGCCCGAGGTCACCGGTAAACTGCTCAACGGCGCCGGCGGTGAAGGCGTGGCCACTTGGAACGATGTCAAGAACCAAGCCCGTACTGTCCTCGGCATCAACCTGACGGACATGGACGTCCTGAACGTACCGATGCTGCGGATGGATCCGTACGGCCATTTTGTGCCCGGCCCGAACGGCTATCCGCAACTGGTCCTCGAAGACGGCACCATGATCGAGGGCGATCCTGCCAATGGCGGTGTTGCCGTACCGGAGAACGTAATCCGCGTAAACCAGGCGTTCCTGGACGACATTGCCCATGGTGCTACGCCAAATCCGCCGAGCGGTTACGACGCCGAACTGCTGGGCAGCCATTTCGCCACCGGCGACGGACGCGGCAACGAGAACATCGCCCTGACAGCTGTGCACCATGTGTTCCATTCGGAGCATAACCGGGTCATGGAACAGATCGATGATTTCCTGCAGAACGAGGCACCGGCCGAGCTCCGGGACCGCTACATGGCCGAGGACGGCATTTGGGACTACGGCGAGCGGCTGTTCCAAGCGGCACGCTTCTTTACGGAGATGCAGTACCAGCATCTCGTTTTCGAAGAGTTTGCCCGCCGCATCCAGCCGAATATCGATCCAACCACCCTGAATGAGAATTCCTACATGCCGGATGTCGACCCGGCGATCGTCGCGGAATTCGCACACGTGGTCTACCGGTTCGGGCATTCATTGCTGACCGAGGACATCCGGCGCGAGGTCAACGGCGAGATGGAGGACATCCCGCTCTTCGACGGCTTCCTGAACCCGCAAGGTTACCTGACAGCACCGGACGGCACCGCGCTGTCACCGAATGAGGCTGCCGGTTCCATCATCCGGGGCACCACGCATCAGACGGCCAACGCCATCGACGAATTCGTGACCGATACGTTGCGAAACCAACTGCTGGGACTGCCGCTGGATCTGGTCACGATCAATATGCTGCGGGCACGCGAGACCGGTGTTCCGTCCCTGCAGGTGGCACGCCAAACGTTCTACGAAGATTCGCGGCATCCGGAACTTGCCCCGTACACCAGCTGGGAGGACTTCCGGCTCGCCATGAAGAATCCGGAGTCCATCCTGAACTTCGTGGCCGCCTACGGAATCCACCCATCGCTGGACGTTGACACGCTGGATTCAAAGCGTGCCGCGGCGGCGCTGCTCATCGAGGACGAGGCGTTCATGACCGCCCCGGCCGCGGAAACCGGTGTCAACGACATCGACTTCTGGATGGGCGGCCTGGCTGAAAAGCCGTTCGTTTTCGGTGGCATGCTGGGTACCACCTTCAACGTGGTGTTCGAACAGCAGCTGGAAAACCTGCAGAACGGCGACCGTTTCTACTACCTGACCAGGAATCTGGGCAACTCCTTGTTTCACACGCTGGAGGCGAACTCGTTCTCCCAGTTGATCCTGCGGAACACTGCCGCAGACAAGCTGCCCCACGACGTCTTCGCTGCAGCCCAGGCGACCTTCGACCTAAGCGAGCCGGCAGTGGATCTCGCCGCCGCCGGGCTGCAGGAGCTGGACGGATGGTCCCGCTTTACCGGCGGGGAACATACCACCATGCAGGGAACAGATAGCAACGACAGCCTCCGGGGCGGCATCGGCGACGACTCGTTCTGGGGCCGGGCCGGCAACGACCGGATTGAAGGCGACGACGGCGCCGATGCCCTGATGGGCGGCGACGGCGATGACATCCTGACCGATCTCAACGGCGACGACAGGCTCCAGGGTGAGGCCGGCAACGACGCCCTGGCCGGCGGGCCCGGTGTTGCGGACCTGCTGTTCGGCGGCTCCGGACAGGACTTCATCCTCGGCGGCAATGACAATTCCACGGTCTTTGGCGGACTGGGTAACGACTTCATTCTTGGCTCCACCGGCCCGGATAACCTCCGCGGCGATGAGGGGGACGATTGGATCGAAGGCGGTCCGGGCGGCAGCGATCTGTTGGTCGGCGATCTGAGCAACACCATGATGAACGATCCGGCCCTGTGGCACGGCGGGCACGACGTCCTCAACGGCGGCTCCGGCAACGCGGACCACGATGCCGAAGGCGGCGACGACATCATGGTCGCTGGCACCGGGACGGAGCGGTTCGGCGGGATGCTCGGCTTCGACTGGGTGACCTTCAAGGACAACAGGTTCCCGGCCAGGGTCGACATGGACAGGCTGCAGATCGTGCCCGAAGTCGAGTCGGGCATCCGCGACAGGTACCTCGGCGTCGAGGCGGTCGCCGGCTGGAACAGCAACGACGTGATCCGCGGCTCCCAGTCGGAAGATGACCTCGTCGCTCCGGAAATCGGCACCCTCGGGTACGGTCACCGACTGACCCAGGAACATCTGGACCGGATAGCCGGTCTGCGCGACCTGCTCGGTGGTGGCGAGCTGCCCGAATACGCCCTGCCGTTCCTCGACGGCCAGCCCACCACGCCGGACGATTTCAACAACAACATCCTGTTAGCCGGTGCGGGCAGCGACCTCGTCGAACCCCGCCTCGGCCGCAACTTTGTCGACGGCGACGCCTGGCTGGACGTGAACGTTGTCTGGCGGCCCGCCGATGGTGCAGTAGCCGAAAGGGCCAAGTCGATCTCTGCCTTCTCGGAGCGGATCTTCAACCGGACCATCAGCCCGGTCGATCTGTTCATTGAGCGCAGTGTTGTCGGCGCCGACGCCAACCAGGCTGATGCCACCGATACGATCGTCTACGCGGAAACCCGCGACGAGTTCGAGATCGAGCAGCTGTCCGATGGCGTCATCCGGGTCACCAGTGTTGCCAATCCCGGTATCCGCCAGGACATTCTGCGCAACGTCGAGCAACTGCAGTTCAGCGATGAAACTGTGGACGTCTCTGACGGTGTTGAAGCACCGGTTGAACTGCCCGCCGGAACGGTCAACCTCAATGTGGGCGACCTCGTGGAAGGGCAGACGGTAAACGCAACGGCGGAGATCCCCGATCCGGAAGTCACGGACCTCCGGTTCGAACTCCAGATCGTTGACCCCGGCACGGGCGAAGCAGCCACCACCCAGGATGGAACCACCGGCAATTTCCTGCTCGGCGAAGCTGAAGTCGGCTTCACTGTCCAGGTGGTCGTCACCTACACCGGAGGCGACGGAACCCCCGTCCAGTTGGTTTCCGAACCGACTGTGAATGAGGTTCAGGCGGCGCCGTAAGCGCTCACGGCGCACCACATGCAAGACCACTGGCAATAAATTCCTTTGGCAAAAAGACAATACAATAAGCATGCTTTGTTGTACCGTGGGAATTGGTAAGGGACACTCTCCGGCAATCCCGTCGGGGGACCATTGATCACCGTAAGGAGAGAGCATCATGGGTTTTCTTGCTTTTCTTATTCTCGGACTAATTGCGGGCGCTATCGCCAAGCTGATCCTGCCGGGTGACCAAGGCGGCGGCTGGATCGCAACCCTAGTACTCGGCGTCGTCGGCGCCCTGCTGGGCGGCTGGGTAGGCAGCGCCGTCTTCAACGTTGGGCTGGAAGAGTTCTGGAGCATCCAGACCTGGCTCGTTGCCATCGCGGGCGCCCTCGTTGTACTGCTGATTTGGGGCTTCATCACTAAACGGAAGGCAGTCCACTAACGGACAGCCGGATTCTTAACTGAGAAGAAGCCCGCGGTTCCTGCTGGAACCGCGGGCTTCTTTGACTCCGAATCAGAGGAGAATCAGCTGCTGAGTCCCTCGTAATCCATGTCCTTGGTTTCTTTGGTCAGGAACAGGGAGATCAGCGTGACGACGGCTGCGCCGCTGAGGTACATGCCCACCAGGAAAGTGCTGCCATCGGCCGCCTGCCACAGCGCCACCGCGATGAACGGGGCCACGGAGGCACCCAGGATCGAGGAGAAGTTGTAGGCCACGGCCGAACCGGTGTACCGGACGTTGGTCGGGAACAGCTCGGGCAGCATGGCACCCATGGGGCCGAAGGTCAGGCCCATCAGGGTGAAGCCGATGATCAGGTGCAGCATGGTGCCGGCGAAGCCGCCGCCGAAGAGCGGAACCCAGAGGAAGCCGAAGCCCACGATGCCCAGCGAGACCCAGATCAGCGTCTTCCGACGGCCGAACTTTTCTGCCAGCGGCCCGGCCACCATCGTGAAGATCCCGAAGAAGACGACGCCGATGATCAGCATCAGCAGGAAGTCGTTGCGAGCGTAACCCAGGCCGGCGGTGAACGCCGAGGGGTCGAAGTCCTTCCCTGCTGCGGCAGCGGCCGCTGCCGCGTCGTCCACCGTCTTGGCCGCAGTGCCGTAGGACAGCGTGAAGGTGGTCATCAGGTAGAACAGCACGTAGGTGGCCAGCATGATGAAGGTACCCAGGATCAGCTGGCGCCAGCTGGACTTGAAGACGCGGCCGAGCGGCAGCTTGGTGACCTCGCCCTTGTCCACGACCTTCTGAAAGGCCGGGGTTTCCACCAGCTTCAGGCGGACGTAGAGGCCGATGATGACCATGACGGCGCTGCCCAGGAACGGAACGCGCCAGCCCCAGGACATGAACGCCTCATTGCTCAGGTTCATACTGAGGACCAGGAAGAGCGAGTTGGCAATGATGAAGCCGATCGGGGCGCCCAGCTGCGGGAACGTGCCGTAGATGGCCCGCTTGTTCGCCGGGGCGTTCTCTGTGGCCAGCAGTGCGGCACCGCTCCATTCGCCGCCAAGGGCCAGGCCCTGGGCAAAGCGCAGGACCACCAGCAGGGCTGGAGCCCAGAACGACCAGCCGCTGACCTGCGCGGTGGGGAGGCAGCCGATCAGGAAGGTCGCGATGCCCATGGTGAGCAGCGAGGCGACCAGCGTGCCCTTGCGGCCGAACTTGTCGCCGAAGTGTCCGAAAACAATGGAGCCGAGCGGCCGCGCGATGAAGGCGACGCCGAAGACGGCGAACGAGCTCAGCAGCGCGGTGGCGGCATCGGCGCCGGGGAAGAACAAGGCCGGGAAAACGAGCACGGCGGCCGTGGCGTAGACGTAGAAGTCGTAGAACTCAACGGACGTGCCAATGAGGCTGGCAACGATCACGCGGCCGCGGGAGTTGACCGGGGCCTTGGACGCACCTGTTGAGGCTGGTGCTGCAGAAGACATGGGTGTCGGCTTTCGATGAAAACGAATGATTACCGCCGAAAATTCTACTCCGTTCCGTCCAGCATCCGGACATTGTTCCAATATGTGGACGGCTCTGGACACGTGGCGCCGGAATACCCTTCAGCTTTTGGTGTCCCGCTACGCGTCATACAGCCATGAGTTGCTGCCGGAGCGTGTTTGGATAATGGCCATGACTGCACAACGTACGACGCCGGCCATGTCGGGACCGCTGCTGGCTGTCCTTGCGCTGTTGGCCGCCGCGGCGCCGTTGTCCTCCGACATGTATCTGGCGTCGCTGCCCATGATCGCCACCGACCTGGGGGTGCGTGCCTCCGGCGCCCAGCTCACGCTGACGGCGTTGCTGCTCGGCATCGCGCTCGGGCAACTGGCGTTCGGCCCGCTTTCAGACAGGTACGGGCGCATCCGCCCGCTGATGGTTGGCATCGCCATCGCCGTCGTCGCCTGTGTTGCCGCTGCGCTGGCCCAGGATATCTGGTTCTTGGTGGGAGCCCGCTTCGTTCAGGGTTTCGCCGCCGCGGCCGGAATCGTCATTGGCCGCGCCATCATTTCGGACCTCAACGCCGGTACCGGCGCGGCGCGGGCTTTCACGCTGCTGCTGACCATTTCCAGCCTGGCTCCGGTCCTGGCTCCCCTGCTGGGCAGCGTCCTGCTTGCCGCCGGCAGCTGGCGCAGCATCTTCTGGGTCTTGGCAGGAATCTTCGCGGTGATGCTCGGCGGTGTCCTGCTGCTGGTCCGCGAAACCCATCCGCCGCATGCCCGCGACAAGGCCGCCTTGCTTGCCGCCGGCGACGTGGTCAGGCGGGCCTTCAAGGGAGGCTTGTTTCCGGCCTACGTGCTCCAGTTCGCTTTCACCTTCGGCGTGATCATCTCTTATATTTCGGCCTCGTCCTTTGTCTACCAGAACCTGATGGGCTTCAGCGCCATCGGCTACGGCGCGGCCGCGGCCGTCAACGCGCTGGGGATGATGACCTGCGGCCTGGTCTCGGTCCGGCTGATCCGCCGCTTCGCCGTGCGCCGCATCATCGCCGCGGCCCTGACGGCACAGCTGATCATGACCGCAGCCATCTTTGTCCTGGTGCTGTCCGACGTACCGGCCATCTGGGCGGCCCTGCCCATCTTCTTTGCCATCAGCTGCACAGGTTTCCTGATGGGCAACACGACCAGCCTGGCCATCGGCACGGTCCGCCAGGCCGCGGGCCAAGGCTCGGCCGTCCTGGGCGCCTCCCAGTTCGTGCTGGGTGCCATCGTCACTCCGCTGGCCGGCATCGGCGGCGGCTTCACGGCCGTTCCCATGGCCATCCTGATGCTCGGCTGCTGCCTCTGTGCGGGCGCGCTGTTCCTTGTCTCCGGCCGGATCGAAGCGCGCATGACCGGCGGCACCTAGACCAGCATGGCGTAGGCAACCGCCGCAAGCACCAGCACGGCCAGCACCGCCACCACGGTATTGGCGATGTTCCTCTTCTTTGCGTCGCTCAAGCGGCGCCATTTCCGTTTCAGTCCCATTGGATCCCCACACCCGATGATTGGCAGTTGGCCCCATGCTAGTGCCTCGCCCTGGGAATAACAGGGGGCCGCCGGATGTCCGAACGCCCGCACGAATATTGTCCGAGCCGGCTGCCATGCTCGCGTTCGTGAATAAAGTGGATGTTGTGACCGCCAGGGAATACGCAAGGAACGACGGCGGACGCCCGGTTAAGCGCGGAACAGTCACCCGGGCGCCCTACCGCCGTGAGCCCTATGTGCGCGCCCGCATCGGCGTCGGCGCCGATGACACCGTGGACGCGAAGGCCATTTCCTGGGACCGCAACACAGTCCAGCTCAAGTGGGTGGACGAAAACGGTTCCATGCGCACCCAGTGGGTTCCGGCGTCGGACGTTCGACGCATTACCCGGGACGAATCCGCCTGGCGGGACCCGTATGACGACTACGGCTTTTACTACCCTGACGAGCAGTGACGCTCCATGCCCGGCGCCGTTTCCCACGCTGCCGCCCGGATACGGCAAAATGGATCGGGTGACGCAAACGCCCAGCTCCGCAGTGCCCGCCGCCAGCCCCGCTCTGAAGCCGGTAGATCCGGATGAGCTCAACGCCCGGATCTACGCCCAGATTGCCGAAGAACTCGGCGTCAAGCCCTGGCAGGTCAAGGCCGCCGTGGAGCTGCTCGACGGCGGTTCCACCGTGCCGTTCATCGCCCGCTACCGCAAGGAAGTCACCGGGACGCTCGATGATGCCCAGCTGCGCGACCTGGAAGAACGGCTGCGCTACCTCCGCGAGCTTGAGGACCGCCGTCGTTCCGTGCTGGAAAGCATTGCGCAGCAGGGCAAGCTGACCGCCGAGCTGGAGGCGAGCATCCAAGCCGCGGACACGAAGGCCCGGCTCGAAGACATCTACCTCCCGTTCAAGTCCAAGCGGCGGACCAAGGCGCAGATCGTCCGCGAGGCCGGGCTCGAGCCGCTGGCGGACGCCCTGCTGGCCAACCCTGGCCTTGAGCCTGAGGCTGAAGCTGCCGGCTACCTGAATTCCGAGCATGCCATCAACGATGCGGCCGAAGCGCTGGCCGGGGCGCGCTCCATCCTGGTGGAGCGGATAAGCCAGGACGCGGATCTGGTCACCGAACTGCGCGAGCGGCTCTGGAAACAGGGACTGGTCCGTGCGCAGGTGCGTGAAGGCATGGAATCCGAGGGGCAGAAGTTCGCCGACTACTTCGACTTCGCGCAGGCACCTTCGGGGCTACCCTCGCACCGTGTCCTGGCGCTGCTGCGCGGCGAGAAGGAAGGCGTGCTGGACCTGAACATTGTCGAGGGCGACGTCTCGGACAAGGAAGAGTTCGCCGCTGCGCGCGGCCGCTACGAAAACGCCGTGGCTTACAAACTAAGTGTCGCCGACCAAGGCCGGCCGGCGGACAAGTGGCTGATGCAGACGGCGCAGCTGGGCTGGCGCCGCATTCTGGTCAAGCTCGCCATCGACCTGCGCGTGCGCCTCTTCACCGACGCCGAGGACGAAGCCGTGCGGATCTTCGCCGCCAACCTGCGCGACGTACTGCTGGCCGCCCCCGCCGGGAACCGAGCCACCCTCGGACTGGATCCGGGGCTGCGCACCGGCGTGAAGGTCGCGGTCGTTGATGGCACCGGCAAGGTGGTCGCCACGGACACCATCTACCCGCACGCGCCGGCCAAGAAGTGGGACGACTCCCTGGTCACCCTGGCCCGCCTGTCCGAAAAGCACAACGTGGACCTGGTGGCCATCGGCAACGGCACCGCCTCCCGCGAGACGGACAAGCTGGCCACCGAACTGATCAAGCTGCTGGCACCGAAGCAGAAGATCCAGAAGCTGGTGGTCTCCGAGGCCGGCGCCTCCATCTACTCGGCGTCCGCCCTGGCCTCGGCCGAGCTGCCGGAGCTGGATGTCTCGATCCGCGGTGCGGTGTCGATTGCCCGCCGGCTGCAGGATCCGCTGGCAGAGCTGGTGAAGATCGATCCGAAGTCCATCGGCGTCGGCCAGTACCAGCACGACATTACGGCCGCGAAGCTGGAGCGTTCGCTGGACGCCGTGGTGGAGGACTGTGTGAACGCCGTCGGTGTGGATGTGAACACCGCTTCGCCGTCGCTGCTGGCCAGGGTGGCCGGCGTCGGCCCGCTGCTGAGCGAGAACATCGTGTCCTTCCGGAACGAGAACGGGCCGTTTGCCAAGCGCTCGGACCTGAAGAAGGTGCCGCGGCTGGGCGCCAAGGCGTTTGAGCAGTGCTCGGGCTTCCTGCGGATCACCGGCGGCGCCGAGCCGCTGGATTCCTCCAGCGTGCACCCCGAGGCCTACGGCGTTGCCCGCAAGATCCTTTCGGCCGCTGGCGCCGCGGCCGCCGATGTGCCGCGCGGCGTGGGTTCGCTGGCAACGCTGGACCCGCAGACCTTCGTGGACGACGCCTTCGGCCTGCCCACGGTGCGGGACATCATCTCCGAACTCGAGAAGCCCGGCCGTGACCCGCGGCCCACGTTCACCACGGCATCCTTCTCTGAGGGCGTGGAGAAGATCTCCGATCTGGTGCCGGGCATGGTCCTGGAAGGTACCGTCACCAACGTGGCTGCCTTCGGCGCATTCGTCGACGTCGGCGTGCACCAGGACGGGCTGGTCCACATTTCGGCCATGTCCAACAAGTTCATCTCGGACCCGCACGAGGTGGTCAAGTCCGGCCAGGTAGTCAAGGTCAAGGTGCTTGAGGCCGATCCGGACCGCAAGCGCATTTCCCTCACCCTGCGGCTGGACGACGAAGCGGGAGCCAAGCAGGGCGGCCGCGCCGCAGCAGGCCGGGACGGCTCCGCGGACAAGGGTTCGTCAGGCGGCGGCCCGGGCAAGGGTGGGCGGCCCGGCCCGTCCCGCGACCGCGGGGAATCCAAGGGCAACTCCCGCTCCGGCGGCCGCCCCAACCCGCCGCGTGGCCGGGACAACCGCAAGGAACCGGCTCCGGGAAACACCGCGATGGCGGAAGCGCTGCGCCGCGCCGGTCTGGGTAAGTAACGACGGCGGGTTGGGCCGCTGCAGTTATTTTCCAACCTACATGGGCTAGCCTCTGGGTAGGGCGATGGCTCCGCCGGCCACAGCTGACGGGTGTCCCTCGCGCACGCTGATCGAGGGAGTGCCCGATGAAGTACCAGCCGGCCCTGCGCACCGTGGTGGGTCTTGCCGCCGTCGTACTCCTGATGTCCGGCTGCACGGCGAACGCCACGACGGACACCGCCACCCCGATCGGCAGCGCCGTGCAAGGGTCGGCGCCCGCGCCGGCGGCGCCCGCGCCCGCCGAGGCTCCCGCCGCGGTTGACGTCCCCGCCGCTGTTGAGGCCCCCGACCCGCCGGCGGCAAGCAGCACTGCGTTGGCGCAGCCGGTCCTGGCGCCTGGCCGGGAACGCAAGCTCACGCTGGCCGACGCGGATGTGGAACTGGTCTGTGACGGCGGCGGGAAGATCCAAGTGCTGGCCAACGGCATTACGCTGACGGTCACGGGCCATTGCCAGGAAATCGACATCCTGTCTTCCGGCACCACTGTGCGGGCCGAATCGGTCAATGAAATCGATGTCGACGGGCCGCGGAACACTGTCACGGTGGAGAAAGCTGCCGGGCTCCGGGCCGAGGGCAGTAACAACACCCTGCACGCCGACGAGGTGGGCAAGATCGTCCTCGAGGGACAGGGCAATCAGGTCACGTTCGGCGCCGGCAACCCCCAGATCGACGACGAGGGCTCCGGCAACAACATTTCGGCGAAGTGAGTGCGCGACCGGTGAGGTGAGTGCGCTCCGGGCGAGGTGACCGGAACCACCCCCGCCGCTCCCCCGATCCACTGCCGGAATAGGCTAATCTGTCCCTGTGGTCAAGGTAAAAGGAAAAATTCAACCGGTGGAAATCAAGGAAATTGAAGCCGAAGGAGTTGACTATGCCGAGGCCAAAATCGCCCTGGAACAGCAGATTCCGGAAGGTTGGCGGCTCATCCAGGTCCTGACCGTCTAGGACCGTCCAGGTTTCGGCCCCGCTGTTCTACTCCACCGCTTTGATGACGCGTTCGGCAATTGCCGCGTGGCCAGCGTCGTCCACATGGACTCCATCCGGCTGGATCATCTCGAGCGTAAACACATCGGGATCCAGCAGGCTCACATAGGTGGCATCGACACTTTCCGCCGCTTCCTGCACGGCAGCGTCGAGGGCGAAGACGGTCTGGTCCACGGCGCTTGGCGTGGACGGGCCGACGGCGATTATTTGGGCGTCGGGCAGCTCTGCGCGCAGCTCCTCGTAGACGCTGGAGATGGCTTGGAGCGTGCCCTGCGGGTCGAACTGATAGGTACTGAAGTCGTTCTGCCCGCCGGAGACCACCACTACATCAGGATCCTCCGAGATGACGTCATCCAGCCGGTCCACGTAACCGGGACCCTGCGCATTGGTGGCGTACCCGGTGCCCGAAATCCCGTGGTTCATCTCTTCCCAGCCCAGCTCCAATGCCACCAGCGTGCTCCAGCGGTTCTCCTGGCTGGAGGCGCCGATGCCCTCGACGTAGGAATCGCCCAGGAAGGCCGCGACGGGTGGCTCGGCTTCCTTGGTTTCGGTAGCCGTGGCGGACGGCGTGGGGCTGGCGGTGGCGGTTTCCGTTGGAGCGGACGACGGCGTTGCTTCCGCCGGCTGCGTTGTCCCGCCTACCGGTGTTGCGGACGGCTTGGGCAGGAAAGCGTAGACGAATGCCGCCAGCGTCGCCAGCAGCAGGACCGCCAGCCCTACGTTCTGCAACGCCTTGTTTTTGAGAATCTTGTTCCGCCCGTGCACCCGCCCCGCCCCTCTTCAGATGAATCGCGCTTGCCGTCCGGACACAACCTTATCGGGAAGATCCGCGACTGTTTGAACAGATGTCGGCGGGCCCTTTCACGGCAGGGGCAGTTCCGGGACTACCATTCCGGGACCGCAAGTTCCGGCGTCTACAGGTGGACGTGTAGCCGGCGTGCGGCCTCGGAGATGGAGCCTGTCAGCGACGGGTAGACGGTAAAGGTGTTGGCCACGTCATCCACGTGCAGCTTCTGCGTCACGGCCAGCGCGATCGGGAAGATCAGCTCGGAAGCACGCGGGGCCACCACCACGCCGCCGATAACGGTGCCCGAACCGCGGCGGGCAATGATCTTCACAAAGCCCTCCGTCACGTTCATCATCTTGGCCCGCGGGTTGGTGTTCAGCGAAAGCTTGATCACGTCCCCCTGGTACTTGCCCGCTGCGATGTCCTCTTCGGTCACGCCCACGGTGGCAATCTCCGGACTGGTGAAGATGTTGGAGGCAACGCGCTTGAGCTTCAGCGGCGTCACCGAATCGCCCAGCAGGTGCGCCACGGCAATACGGCCCTGCATCGCCGCCACGGAAGCCAGCGCGAAGACGCCTGTGCAGTCACCGGCAGCATAGATGTGCGAGGCAGTGGTGCGCGAGACGCCGTCCACTTGGATGTGGCCGCTTTCAGACAGCGCCACACCGGCCTCTTCCAGCCCGATGCCCGAGGTGTTGGGAACGCCGCCGACCGCCAGCAGGCAGTGCGAGCCGTCCACAATCCGTCCGTCGTTCAGTGTGACCCGGACGCCGTCGTCGGTCCTTTCCACGGCGTTGGCACGGGACTTCGAGAGCACTGTCATCCCGCTGCGGGCGAAGACTTCTTCCAGCACCTCGGCGGCATCCGCGTCTTCGCCGGGCAGCACGCGGTCGCGCGAGGAGACCAGCGTGACCTTGGTGCCGAGCATGCGGTAGGCGGAGGCGAACTCGGCGCCGGTGACGCCGGAACCGACGACGATCAGGTGCTCCGGAATTTCAGTCAGGTTGTAGACCTGGGTCCAATTGAAGATGCGTTCCCCGTCCGGCTTGGCCGAGGGCAATTCACGCGGGGTGGCACCGGTGGCGACCAGCACGGCATCGGCGTCGATGGTCTCCGTACCGGTCTCGGTTTCGACGGTGATGGTGTTCGAATCGGCGAGCCGGCCGTTGCCGATGATGACCCGCACACCCGCGCGCTCCAGCCCGCGGTGGATGTCCGAGGACTGGCTTTCGGCAAGCTTGAGCAGGCGCGAATTGACGGTCTGCAGATCGGCATAGGCCGCATGGGAGCCCTCGTCGAAACGCACACCAAGATCGTGGGCGCCGGCCACGCGGCGCATGGCGTCCGCCGTCGCAATCAGGGTTTTGGAGGGCACAACGTCGGTGAGCACGGCCGAGCCGCCCATGCCCTTGCGCTCAATGACGGTCACCTTCGCCCCGAGTGAGTTGGCCACCATGGCGGCTTCGTATCCGCCCGGGCCGCCGCCCAGGATCACCAGACGGGGGGCACTGAAATCAATTTGGTTCGTCACACTCGCCATTCTGTCGCACCTGCCCAAGCCACTCAACCTCCCTCGCCGCTAGGGATGCCGCGGTGTCTGCGTCCGGACCTGTGCGGACGTTCGTTGCTGAAGCGTTTATCCAACCGTTGAAGTCCTCGCATAAGATGAGCAAGTTCATACCGGGGGGATAAATGAAGAACAGCTCAGTCACGCATTACGACCTATTGGACGTGGCGCAGAACGCTTCCGCGGAAGAAATCCGGAAGGCGTACCGGCGTGCGGTTAGAACAGCCCATCCGGACACTGGCGGGCATACAGGCATTTTCATGGCGGTGACCACGGCTTATGAAGTGCTTGCCACCGCCGATTTTCGTCAGGAATATGATCGATTCCTACGCGGTGTCGAGGATTCCCCTCCTGCTTCGGCCAGTTGGGCTCACCGGCCAACAAAACGCCCTGCCGCGCACGAGCCGGCGCAACAGCCTGGTCCTGCGCAGCATCCTCGCCCGGCGCAACCGCTCAAGGCTGATGTTAGCCGGATGCTATTCGCTCAGACGCCGACCGCCACGGCCTCGTTCCGCCCGGCCTACGGCAAGAGCATCCGGAGGAAAACCGACAGGCGTGTGTGGCCCGTAAGGATCATGCCGAGGACCTTAAAAGCGGGACTGGTTCTCGCGGTTTTCGTTTTCGGGATGAGCTTCCTACAAGGATCGTCAGGCGGCCTCGGCTACGGCGTCGCCGGCTTTATGTCGGTCATGATCTGTGCCGCCATCCTTGGCCTGATGCTCTCCGCCGTGGTTGCCCTTTTCCGTCTCCCTGGATCGCGCGTTCGGGCGGACAAACTGGTTCCCCAGGGCATCGCCATGAACCAGGTCTTCGGCGAGCCGGGGCGCGGACTCTCCGACGCCCGCTTCGGCGAACGGCAGGCAGAACTGGGCAGGCAGGGTGAACGCGCCACCCACACCGTTCTGGCCGAAACGCTGCTCCCGCTGATGCCGGCCGCGCGGCTATTGCACAGCATGCAGTGGCCGGGCAGCAGACATGCGGACATCGATCATGTGATGGTCGCTGGCAAGCGGATCGCTTTGATCGACTCGAAGCAATGGCGCGACGGCAGCTACTGGTGGGACAACCGGACACTTTTCCGCAGTGGCAAGGAGCTGAACCAGCTGAAATTCGGTTATGCCGTGGCGAAAATGGCTGCCGCTTTCCCCGATTGCGAAGTGCAAGGCTGGGTCGTCATCCACACCCCTGCAGGAGATCCGCGCTCCCCCTATATCGAGAACCATGGCGGTTTTATTGAGCCGGGCCGGCTTCCCGTACAGCTGGTTAATGCGCAGTCGCTTGCCGAAGAAGTGGGCGTCTTCCTTTCCCATCCGGACCACGTTGCCGTGACGGACCTGACCGTTCTGTCGCGGCTGCTGCCCGGTTTGAAGCCCTGAGCACTCAGGCTGTTCCCGGCGAGAACCGGTATCAGAAACGCCAGTAATAGCCAGACGACGGCGGCATCCGGCGTGAGCTATGGAGCCTGCGACGGCCAGCGGGTAGGTTATCTGTGTGACTACTGATCCGTTTGAACTTGCCTCCGCGGCCGCCTCGTACATCGCCAAGCAGACCGGCGTGCAGAACCACGACGTCGCGCTGGTACTCGGTTCCGGCTGGGGCGGAGCCGCCGAGTTGATCGGCGAGACCACCCACACGCTGAATGCCTGGTCCATTCCCGGTTTCTCCGCCCCCACGGTGGAGGGCCATGTCGGTACCATCCGGTCCGTGCTGACTCCAGACGGCAAGCGGGCACTTGTACTCGGCGCCCGGACGCATTTCTACGAGGGCAAAGGCGTGCGGGCTGTGGTCCACGGCGTGCGCACGGCAGCGGCGGCCGGCGCGAAAACGCTGGTGCTGACCAACGGCTGCGGCGGACTCAACCCTGACTGGAAGCCCGGTACACCGGTCCTGATCAGCGACCACATCAACCTCACGGCGAGGTCGCCGCTTGAAGGCGCGACGTTCGTGGATCTGACGGATCTTTACTCCTCCCGCATCCGCGCGCTGGCCAAAGAGGTGGACCCGAGCCTGGACGAGGGCGTGTACGCGCAGTTCACCGGCCCGCACTACGAGACGCCGGCGGAAGTGCAGTACGCCAAACGCATCGGCGCGGACCTGGTAGGCATGTCCACCGCGCTGGAGGCCATCGCGGCCCGCCACGCCGGGATGGAAGTTTTCGGCATTTCCCTGGTCACCAACCTGGCCGCCGGCATCAGCCCGGTCCCGCTCAGCCACCAGGAAGTGATCGAAGCCGGGCAAGCCGCCGGAGCGCGCATCTCGCGCTTGCTGGCCGACATCATCGCCAAGCTCTGAGAGACCAGGTAACTCCATTGACTGACTCCGAAAAGGATCCGCTGGCTTCCCTCACCGCCGCCGCCGAAGCCTGGATGGCGCAGGATCCGGACCCGCAGACCGTGCAGGAACTCCGCGAACTGCTGGAGCGCACCCGCGAGGAAGGCCAGGCCGGATCCGCGGCTCGGCAGGAGCTGGCGGACAGTTTCAGCGGCCGGCTCGAATTCGGCACCGCCGGGCTGCGGGCGGCCCTTGGCCCCGGCCCGAACCGGATGAACCGCGTAGTGGTGCGCCATGCGGCCGCCGGGCTGGCGAGATTCCTGGTAGCCAAGGTGGGCACCCATGGCCGGCCACGCGCCGTCGTTGGTTATGACGCCCGGCGCAATTCGGACATTTTCGCGCAGGAGACCGCCGCCATCTTCACCGAGTCCGGCATCGAAACGTTCCTGCTGCCGTCGGCGCTTCCGACGCCGGTTCTCGCCTATGCGGTGCGTGCCCTCGAGTGCGACGGCGGGGTGATGGTTACGGCCAGCCACAATCCCCCGCAGGACAACGGCTATAAGGTCTATTTGGGCGGGCGGGCCGTGGCGGATAGCGGCCGGGGTGCGCAGATTGTGGCGCCGGCAGATGGGCAGATTGCCGCCGAGATTGCTGCGTTCGACGGGCTGGAGGGCATTGCGCTGGCCGAAGGCGGCTGGACCGTGCTGCCGGCTTCGGGCGAACCCGATTCCATCGAGGACGCCTACGTGGACGCCGTCACCGCGCTGGCCGATCCGCGGCTTTTTCCGTCGCGTCGGCTGAAGATCGTGCTGACGCCCATGCATGGTGTCGGCGGGAAGACGGCGCTGAATGTACTGCAGCGGGCCGGCTTTGAAGACGTCACGTTGGTGGAGGCGCAGGCCGAGCCGGATCCGTTGTTCCCCACCGTGGCCTTTCCGAACCCGGAGGAACCCGGCGCGCTGGACCTGGCCCTCGAACTGGCCGAGCGGATCGAAGCGGACATCGTGCTCGCCAATGATCCGGATGCGGACCGCGCCGCCGTCGCCGTGAAGTGGCCCGAGACCGGCAAGTGGGGCATGCTCCGCGGCGACGATGTGGGCGCCCTGCTGGGCACGCACATGGCGGGCCGGCTCAGGGCGCAGGCGGAAATGGATTCAGCGAACGACGCCGTTGATGCGGCCGGCTCGAGCGCTGGTTTCGCGGGCGAGGTTGCCGGTGGGGCCGGCACCGGGAGCGCCCAGTCCGGGGAGTCCAGTGCGGCCGGAGCCGCTGGCGCGGCTGGTGGCGCCGTTCCGGTCTTCGCCAACTCCATCGTGTCCTCGCGGCTGCTGGGCAAGATCGCCGAGCGGCACGGCATCGCGCACGTGCAGACGCTGACCGGCTTCAAGTGGATCTCGCGCGTGCCCGGCCTGTCTTACGGCTACGAGGAGGCGCTCGGTTACTGCGTGGCCCCGGACCTGGTCAAGGATAAGGACGGTATTTCCGCTGCCCTGCTGGTTGCCGAATATGCGGCCGATTCCATTGCCAAGGGGCGCGACGTCCGCGACGAACTCGACGAGCTCCATCTGGCGCACGGCATCCACGCGACCGACCAGCTCTCCGTGCGGGTGGGCAGCCTGGATCTGCTGGGCGCCATGATGCTCCGGCTCCGCGAGAACCCGCCGTCGTCGTTCGGCGGTTCTCCCGTGGACTCAACGCTGGATCTCGCTGAAGGCAGCGCCGACCTGCCGCCGACCGACGGGCTGCAGTACCTGACCCGGGACGGTTCGCGGGTCATCATCCGGCCCAGCGGAACCGAGCCGAAGCTCAAGTGCTACATCGAGGTGGTCCAGCCGGTGGACGGCGCCGATGAGCTGCCCGCGATGCATGACAAGGTCCGCGGCACGCTGGAAACGATCAAGGAAGACATCAGCGACGCCCTGGGGCTGTAACGTAGCTGCCCTTGAGCTATCTCATCGCTTAGAGACGCTTTCGCTTTAACGTACCCCGGCTTCGGGACGAACTCAGCCGCGAATGAACCGCTCCAGCACGAGGTTGACCAGCTCGGCGGGCGTCTCCCGATCCGGGACCAGCAGCGGGTCGGTGACGACGTCGGCTCCGCAACCGGCAGCCAGCGAGGCGAAATACCCCGGGGCCAGCAGGTAGGTTGCCACCAGCACGCGGGCGTTCCTGGCGGCGAAGCGCCACTGGGAAATCCTGGCCCGCCCGGCAGAGACGGCTGACTTCAATTCGGGTTGTGAGGCGGAGATGTAGCCGGTGGCCACCTTCATACCGAGGTACTTCCCCAGCATCAGTGCCATGGTTTCGCAGTCCGCCACGGCCCGGGCATCGGTGGAGCCGGCGGCGCCGAGGATGACATGGTCGCCGCGGCGCAGACCGGCTTCCTGCAGGCGGCGGGCCAGGACCTTGACCAGCCGCTGGTCCGGGCCAAGGGCACGGGCCACAGAAACACCCTCGTGCCCGGCGGCAACCTCGGCCAGGTCGACGTGGACATGGTAGCCGGCGGAAAGCAGCAGCGGCACAATTCTTGTTTGTCCACCTGGGGCGGCGCGCTCCTCAGCTCCGGCCTCCCGACGCAACTCCTTCAACCGGCCCAGTACTGTCGAGACGTCGGGCTGCTGGACATCCACGAACGCCTCCGCCACGTTCAGGTCCGGCCGGCGCCTGGCCACGGCGCGGACCAGGTTGCCAATGGCTGCTTGCCCGGCGGGCGAGCTGGTGCCATGGGATGCCCCTACCAGCGAAGCCGCGGTGTGAACATCCACCAACCCGCCCCACGGTTCGCAGACAAGATCGTCCGGCATCGTAGAAGAATCGGGCGCGGGCAGCGGGATCCGCCTCGGCCGCCTGGGCAGGAGCCGCCCGTTCAGCATCGCGTCGCGTCCAAAGCCCGTGCTGGCAAGCGCTTCAGTAGCAGTCATGCGGCGATTCCAACAGCGGCGTCGGCCGGCAGCCCAACGGTGACCATGCCCTCGCGCAGCCGGACCGGGTAGACGCGCAGGGCCAAGGCCGGATCGGTGAAGCACTCCCCCGTCGCCAGGTCGTAGACCTCCTTATGCAGGGGCGATGCGAGCGTCCGGTGCCAGCCCTTGTTGCCGACGATCCCCCGGGCCATGACGTGGGCGCCGGTGACGGGATCCCGGTGGGCAACCGCGTAGACCTCGCTGGCGGAAACCTTGATCAGGGCTACCTGTTCGCCGTCGATCAGTGCAGCCTCGCCCCAGGCAACTTCCAGATCCGCAACGCGGCAAACGGTATGCCAGTCGAGGGCATCGGCGGCAAGGGCGTCAGGTAGCGTTCCGGCAGCAGGATCAATCTCGGGAGCAGTAAGTACGGTCATCATGGACCCCGTTCGGTGTTGGATCGGTTGTCGATGACGACCACGCTACGAAGCCCGTGTTTCATCCGGCCCTCCGCGCTGTTTCGGCTTCGTAAAACGGTTCTCACGGCACCGGCACCCCGCCTGTGATGCGCCGGCCCTCCCGCCCCGCACGGCCACATTGAGCGGAACGCAACGCCCCGCCGTCGTATGTTTCGGGCAGATTTCGGATTCTTCACCCCCAACCCCGGAAATGGCCAGGGAAAAGTCAACTGCGGGAAACAGTAGGGAAATTAGGGCGCAACGGCGGGCTCCTAGGCTGGAAAGCAACGCTCCGGGACCTGCCGTCCGCGACCCTCAAACGGTCCGCGACTCAGGCCGGCGCCAGGAAACTGCACCCTAACCAGAGGTAGGCCCATGAACCAGTTGGAATCCACTGCATCGCGCCGGATCGTGGTCATCGGCGGCGGCCCCGCTGCACACCGCTTCGTCGAGGCCATGTGCGCCCGGAACGCCGTCGCTGCGGGTCAAACGGCAATCACCGTGCTGACCGAGGAAGTCCATCTGCCGTACGACCGGGTGGCGCTGAGCAAGGCGCTGACCGACACGGACGTGGACCTCACGCTGGGCGAAAAGAGCCTCTGGGAGAACGACGGCGTCACCCTGGTTACCGGGGCACGTGCAGTGGACCTGGACCTGGCTGCCAAAGAAGTCATCACGGAAGGCGGCGGCCGGTATCCGTACGACGAACTGGTGCTAGCCACCGGCTCCAACGCCGCCACCCTGCCCATCCCGGGCAGCGAGCACACCAGTGTCTACCGCACGCTCGAGGACGTCCGGGGCATCAACCAACAGGTCGCCGCACTGACCGCGAAGCACGGCCGCACCATCAACGCCGTTACGATCGGCGGCGGACTGCTGGGGCTCGAGGCCGCGGCCGGGCTGCAGAGCCTCGGCGCCCGTCCGGTGATTATCGACGGCGGCAAGTGGCTGATGGGCACCCAGCTGGACGAGGGCGCGGGCCAGGCCATGGGCCGGCTCGTCGCCGAAAAGGGCCTGGAGGTGCACGGCGGCGTCTTCCCCAAGGCGGTCCTGACTGAGACCGGCGCGGATGGCGAACCGGTGGTCACCGGCGTCGAAATGGCCGATGGCCGGATCATCCCGGCGGACCTGGTGGTGGTTTCCATCGGCGTCCGGCCACGCGATGAACTGGCGCGGACCGTCAACAACCGGGCCAAGGCCGACGCCGAGGCCGCCGCAAGCCGGGCCGCCGGAATGCCGGTAGAGCTGGGCGATGAGGACTTCGTCCCCGTCTTCCGGATGGGCGCCCGCGGCGGCATCGTGATCGACGAAACCTGCGCCACCGACGTCGAGAATATCTGGGCCGTGGGCGAAGTCGCCAACTTCGGCGGCCTGTGTGTAGGACTGGTGGCGCCGGCGAACTCCATGGCCGAGATCGTTGCGGACCGGCTGTCCGGCGGGCAGGCCACCTTCGCCGGCTTCGACACCGCCACCAAGCTCAAGCTCTCCGGCGTGGACGTGGCCAGCTTCGGCGACGCGTTCGCCACGACGGAGCACGCGTTGGAAATCGTCTACGCGGATCCGGCCCGGGGCGTCTACCAGAAGATCGTCACCACGGACGATGCCAAGACTCTGCTCGGCGGCATCTTCGTCGGCGATGCCGCCCCGTACCAGAGCCTGCGCCCGCTGCTGGGCCGCGAGCTGCCTGCCGAACCCGGCGCGTACCTCTCCGCTGCCGGCGGCGGCGACGCCCCGGACACCGAGCTGCCGGACGACGCGATCCTGTGTTCGTGCAACAACGTGGCGGCCGGTTCCATCCGGGACGCGATCAACGGCTGCGGCGCCTGCGAGGGCCAGGACCCGGCGCAGGACCTCGGCGGGCTGAAGGCCTGCACCCGTGCCGGCACCCAGTGCGGCTCGTGCGTCCCGATGCTCAAGAAGCTGCTCGAAACCGAGCTGACCAAGAGCGGCATCACCGTTTCCAAAGCCCTGTGCGAGCACTTCTCCCTCTCCCGCGCGGAGCTCTTCGAGGCCGTGCGCGCCCTCGAGCTGGCCAGTGCCGAGGAGATCTTCCTGCGCTTCGGCCTCCCGGTGGAACTGGAGCTCGAGGACGGCACCACGGCCACCCAGGCCCCGCTGGGCTGCGACATCTGCAAGCCGGCCATTGGCTCCATCCTCGCGTCGCAGCTGGCCGAATACCCGCTCGACGGCGGCCGCGGCACGCTGCAGGACACCAACGACCGCGCGCTGGCCAACATGCAGAAGAACGGCACCTACTCCGTGGTTCCGCGTATCCCCGGCGGCGAAATCACTCCGGAGAAGCTCGGCGTGATCGCCCGCGTGGCGGAGAAGTACGGGCTCTACACCAAGATCACCGGCGCCCTGCGCATCGATATGTTCGGCGCCCGGCTGGAGCAACTGCCGGAGATCTGGAAGGAACTGGTGGAAGCCGGGTTCGAGTCGGGCCAGGCGTACGGCAAAGCATTGCGCAATGTGAAGAGTTGTGTCGGCTCCACCTGGTGCCGTTTCGGGGTGCAGGACTCGGTGGCGATGGGCATCCGGCTAGAGCTGCGCTACCGCGGACTGCGTGCCCCGCACAAGTTCAAGATGGGCGTTTCCGGCTGCGCCCGGGAGTGTGCCGAGGCCCGGGGCAAGGACGTTGGCGTGATCGCCACGGCGGACGGCTGGAACCTGTATGTAGGCGGAAACGGCGGGGCCAACCCGGCCCACGCCCAGTTGCTGGCCAAGGATCTGGACGACGAAACCTTGGTCAAGTACATCGACCGCTACCTGATGTACTACATCCGCACGGCGGACCGGCTGCAGCGCACGGCCCGCTGGGTCGAAGACCTGGACGGGGGCATCGAACATGTCAAGGATGTCGTCATCAATGACGTCCTCGGGATCGCCGATGACCTCGAGGCAGCAATGGCACGTCACGTTGATAACTACGAGGATGAGTGGGCCGCTACGCTGAAAAACCCGGACCGGCTGCGGCGTTTTCGCTCGTTTGTGAACGCGCCGGATCAGCAGGATAACTCGATCGCCAACGTCAGCGAGCGCGGCATGATCCGCCCCGCAACCGAGGACGAACGTGCCGCTGCAGCCGCCGGCGAGGGCCCGGTGCTGCTCGGCTCCTCGATCCCTGTCCGCACTGCCCAGTAACCGCTGCCCACGCCCGCCCCTGAAGGAGAAGCCTTATGTTCACGAATACGGATCTGACCGGCTACACGGTCCTCGTCGCCGGCACTCCCGAGGCAGCGCGGCGGGCAATCCGCCGGTACGGTGCCGCCGGCGCCACCGTCCGCACTCTGTCCTCCCCCGCTGCGTACAAGCCGGAAATGCTCGACGGCGTAGCCCTGGTGGTGGCGATTGACGACGGCGACCCCCGGTGGTCGGCGTTGCCGGAAACCTGCCGCCGGCGTGGGCTGCTGGTGTCCCGGGAGGAAGCCGCAGCACCCGGCGGCCATGTCACTCTGATCGGCGGCGGTCCCGGTGCGGAAGACCTGCTGACGGTGCGGGCACGGCAGGTACTGCAGGAGGCCGACGTCGTCTTCTTTGACCGGCTGGCCCCGCACCGGAACCTGGCCGAGTACGCACCGGGGGCCGAGCTGATCGACGTCGGCAAGCGCCCCGGGCACCACAAAGTCACGCAGCGCGAGATCGAACGGCTGATGATCCAGTCCGCGCAGGAGGGCAACAATGTGGTCCGGCTCAAGGGCGGGGACCCGTATGTCTTTGGCCGCGGCGGCGAGGAAGTCATCAGCTGTGCCAAGGCCGGCGTCCCGGTCAGTGTGGTCCCCGGTATCACCAGCGCCATTTCGGTCCCGGCCGCCGCCGGCATCCCCGTGACACACCGCGAAATCAGCCATCTGTTCACCGTGGTTTCCGGGCACGCCCCGCTGACCGACGCCGAGTACGAACACCTCGCCGGCCTCGGCGGGACGGTTGTGGTGCTGATGGGTGTCGGCACGCTGCCCCAGCTCACCGCCGGGCTGCGCCGCGCCGGGATGAAGGCGGACATGCCGGTGGCAATCGTCGAGCGCGGCTACAGCGACTCTCAGCGGACCACAATCTCCACGCTGACCGGCGTCGTCACGGCCGCCGGTGCAGCCGGAGTGAAACCCCCGGCTATCCTGGTCATCGGCGAGGTGGTCCGGCTGGCCAACGGCTGCGAAGAAACCGCCGGCAAACTGGCCGAGCTCGCCGACACGTTGGGAGCATGATGGGCGCCGCCGCTGCCGTCCCCGCCTCCGCTCCAGCTCCCAGCCAGGACCTCACCCGCGCTCCGGACCAGGAACTCCGCACCTTGGTGGAGCTCCCGAATGCGGACGCGCTGGCCGGCTTCCGCGTCGGCGTCACCTCGGACCGCCGTGCCGAGGACCTCATCTCGGCGCTGGAACGCCGCGGCGCCCAGGTTCTGCATGCCCCCGCGCTGCGGATCGCCCCGGTTGCGGAGGACCATCTGCTGATGCAGGACACCGCCGCCATTCTCGGCGCCCGCCCGGACATCACCCTGATCACCACCGCCTACGGCATGCGCCGCTGGTGCGAGGCCGCGGACGCCCACGGGCTGGGCGAGGACCTGATGGACATCCTCGCGGCGTCGCGGATCTTCGTCCGCGGTCCCAAAGCACGCGGCGCGGTACGGGCGGCCGGGCTGGACGACGCCGGCATCAGCCACGACGAGCGCACAGCCACGATGGTGGACATGCTGCTGGAACAAGGGGTGGAAGGGCTGACCGTCGCCATCCAACTGCACGGGTACACGGATGCCGAACAGTTGGCCCGGCTGCGCGGCGCCGGCGCCACGGTCCTGACGGTTACCCCCTACCGCTGGATCAAGCCGGAGGGTGCCGAGGGCAAGGTGGGACGGCTGATCGAGGCGGTCATTACCCGGCAACTGGACGTGGTCACCTTTACCAGTGCGCCGGCCGTGGACGCCCTGTGGAGCACGGCACATGAACTCGGCCTCTTCGACGCCCTCGTGACCGCTTTCAAGTACGACGTCGTTGCCGCCGCGGTGGGGCCGGTCACCGCTAAACCGCTGGAGGATGCCGGTGTCCGGCCGATCATGCCTGAGCGGTACCGCATGGGCGCGCTCATCCGGCTGGTGGTGGAGCACCTGTCCGGCAACCAGATCCAGCGCTTCAACACGGCCCTTGGCGAGCTTGAGATCCGAGGCCGCTCGGTCATTCTGCGCGGCGAGCGGGTGGACCTGTCCCCCACGCCATTGGCAATCTTCCGAGCGCTGGCGGCCGCCGGCGGAGCAGTCCTGCCGCGCGAGGCGTTGCTGGAGTGTCTGCCCGACGCCCCCGGCGAACACGCGCTCGACATGGCGGTCAGCAGGCTCCGCCAGGCACTGCCTGATGCGTCGCTGGTGGCCACGGTCATCAAGCGCGGCTACCGCCTGAACGTCTAGCCCGAGCCCAGCCGACGGACAATAGCCAGCTTGCTTTGGTTAATGAGAACGGTGCTAGCCTGCGAAAGCGGTGCCGGCCAGCACCGCTTTCGCAGGCCCCAACCGTTTTAGGGCGAATAACCCGTTCGAACTTCGCCTTTACGCACAAACTCGAACCGTGCCAACCGAATCGGCAGTCCCTACACAGCGCCCCCCAATAACCGGTACTGTCCACATTCCCCGCGGCAGGCACTCGTAGGTTTGATCAGCGCCATGAAAATGGTGCGATGCAGCGCAATATTGTCGAAGCACGAGTTACAGCCGCTTGGCCCAAGCTGGATGTCCTGACAGCAGCGGAGCTCACTGAGGTCGGTATAGGTGAACGCTTACGAATGGAAGCCGTCCGTTGGGGCGTGGTCCTTCGGATTCGACGGGGTGCCTATGTACTCGCAGCGCTCTGGAAACAAAGTACCCATAAACAACAGAACCTCATGCGGATCCGGGCACATTTTCTGACTACTCCCCATGCCGGCGCGTACAGCCACACCACGGCTGCGCGGCTCCATCATCTCTACATTTGGAGTATCAACTCGACAATTCATCTCAGCCAACCGTTCTCCTCCACCCGGCGCTCCAGCGGAGGGGATGTTCAAACGCACAACCGCGTTCTGCCTGTCGGCGAAACGGTTGTTTTACAAGGGCCGAGAGGCAGGACAATCACTGCCACAAGTTTGGAACGGACAGTATTAGACTGCGCACGCGAACTGGAGCTACACCGAGCTGTCATCATCGGCGATCATGCGCTGCGGCTCGGAGCCAGCTTGAGCAAGATGGAGGGGATGGTCAACGCGATGCCTGGCGCCCCGGGAATCAGAAAAGCGCGCAACGTCCTCAGCCTTCTCGACGGCCGCTCCGAATCACCAGGCGAAACCCGCACCCGTCTACTGCTGCGTACCTTCGGTATCCCGATGCCTGAACCGCAGGTTCGGCTTTCGACGAGACACGGTGATCACCGGGTGGACTTCGCTTGGAAGGAGATCCTGCTGATCCTCGAATTCGATGGCAGGAGCAAGTACTTCGACTACCGGCCCACGGACCAGGTGATCCTCGATGAACGGAAACGGGAGAACGCCCTCACCGAGGTTCATTGGAACTTCTTCCGGGTGGACTGGTCGGACTTATCGAATCCGGAAGAACTCAAGGCCCGGATCATCAAGGCGATGGAGCGTGCAGCAGCACGCACCGCCGCCCTCCGTTTGGCAACTTAGTCCGGCGGACTCGATTAGGCTCGCTAGCCGCAGCTGGAGATTCTGCCGGTAGTTTCCATGCCCGGATCGCTCTGGGAGCTCACTGAGATGCCGACCACCGTGGCGGTGATGTCTTCCAACGCTGTCTGCATGAAGGCCAGGGAGCGCATGTTCTCGGCCCGCTGTTCCTTCGGCGTTTCCTGGGAAGACTTCAGCCAGGTGTACCGCGTGACTTTACCCTCGAGCTCTGCCAACAGCGTTTGGATTTCCTGCACGAGACAGTCCCCGTGGTCGCCAAGAAATTCGCCAAGCTCCAACGTGCTGTCCGAGGGCCTTGTGGCCACCGGCTCGTCGGTACGTAGCATCGCCACCTCATGCGGCATTTTGTCCCCTTTCCAGGGAGTCTCAGTTCACTATCCTCATAGTGACAACAGACACATACGATACCTTGCAGGACAGGATGATGGAAGGATTTACCGATCATTCGTTTCACTTGTTATCTAACCGCAAGGAGCAGAGACATCTGCTGTTAGAACGGGTATTGCGCGTGGCCGTACTGTTGGATGGTCACCCAGCGCAGCTCGCTGAACGAATCGATCCCGGCCTGCCCCCCGAACTTGCCGTAGCCGGAGTTCTGTACCCCGCCGAAAGGCGCCATCGGCTCGTCCGCCACAGGCTGGTCATTCACGTGGACAATCCCGGTGCGCAGCCGCTGCGCCACCTTCAGTCCCTCATGGATGTTCTCGGTGATCACGCCCGCAGTCAGGCCGTACTTGGTGTCGTTGGACAGCTCGATGGCGTGCTCGGGGTTCTCGGCCTCCAGCACGGTCGTCGCGGAGCCGAAGATCTCGTCGTGGTAGATCTTCATGTCCGGCGTCGTCCCGGTCAGCACGGTCGCGGGAACCAGCGAGTTTTCCAGCTTGTGGCCGCCGGCCACCGCGGTGGCGCCCTTGGCCAGCGCGTCGTCGATCAGGCTGTACTGGCGCTGCGCGGACTTCGCGTTGACCGCCGGCCCGATCACCGTCTCGGGGTTGGTCGGATCACCGGTCGGCAGCCCGGAGACCTTCGCCGCGAACCGTTCCGTAAACTCGGCTGCCAAGCTCTTGTCCACCACCACCCGGTCCACCGACATGCAGATCTGCCCGGCGTTCATGAAGGACCCGAAGGCCGCGGCGTTCACTGCATAGTCCAGGTCGGCGTCCTTGAGCACCACCAGGCTGTTCTTCCCGCCGAGCTCCAGGACGGCCGGCTTCAGGTGCTCGGCCGCCTGCATGCCGATCTTCCGGCCCACGGCAGTGGAACCGGTGAAGTTGACACAACGGACGCGCTCGTCGGCGATCATGGTGCTCACGACGTCGGCCGCATCCTCGGGCGCATTGGTCACCACATTCAGTACACCGTCGGGAATCCCGGCATCAAGCAGCGCGTCGGCCAGGAACAGGCCGCAGGACAGCGGCGCATCCTCGCTCGGCTTCAGCACGGCCGTGTTTCCCACGGCCAGCGGAACCGCGATCGCCCGGATGCCCAGGATGAACGGCGCGTTCCACGGCGACATGGCACCCACCACGCCGAACGGCTGCCGGACCGCCAGCGAGTACACGCCGGGCATATCCGTGGCGAGCACATCGCCCTGCGGAGCGGTGGTTGCTGCCGCCGCTTCGCGCAGGATGTTCGCGGCCAGGCCGATGTTGAACAGCGCCCAGCTCCGCACGCCGCCCACTTCGCCGGCCATCAGGGAGACGCCGTCTTCGGCGCGCTCCTCGAGCAGGTCGGCCGCCCGCAGGAAGATCTTGCGCCGCGCGCTGGGGGCCATGCCCGCCCACTGGTCGAAGGCGCCGGCGGCGGCGTCGACAGCACGGGTCATGTCCTCCGCACCGGCGGCAGCCACCGTGGCGTAGGGCTGGCCTGTGTAGGGATTGATGTCCTCGGTGGTCTTGCCGGATGCGGCGGCAACGTGCTTTCCGCCGATGATCAGGTCACGCTGAATTGCCATGATGTGCCTCCCTGTCGGCAGGCGCCCGGGTCTCCGCGCCCGCGCACTGCAACACGCACAGCCGCGCCTGCATTGAAAAAAATAAGGTTACTTCCCTTGCTACCACGCACGACGGCGGAAAGATAGGTGCGTGCTTATCCCGCCTTCTGCGCTTCCCGGGCAAGCGGCAAACCGGTGTCCTCCTCCGGCGCCATCCTGTCCGTGCGCGCGGTTAGACTGGCCGGGAACTGCAACATCAGCCGCCCGAACACAGGAGCAGCCATGAGCACAGTCGAAAAGTTTCCGCAGGGTGCCCCGGCATGGGTCGACCTGCAGTCGCCGGATCCGGAGGCGTCCAAGACCTTCTACAGCGCCCTCTTCGGCTGGCAGTACACGGACAGCACCAGTTCGGCCCAGGGCAGCTACGCCACGGCCACGATCGGCGGCGTTCCCGTCGCCGCGATTGCCGGGCAGACCCCGGAAGCGGTGGAAGCGGGTGTGCCCACTGCTTGGAACACCTACTTTGCCGTCGATGACCTTGATGCCACGCTGGAGAAAGTGATCCCGGCCGGCGGTCTCATCGTCATGCCCGCCACGGAGGTCCCCGGGTCCGGCCGCATGGCCGCCATCGAAGACGGAGTCGGGACACCGCTGCTGCTGTGGGAGTCCGCGCAGCACACCGGAGCCGGGCTGATCAACGAGCCCGGCACTATCGTCTGGCACGAACTGGCAGCCGATAACTGGGACCACGCCGTGCCGTTCTACCTCGCGGTGCTCGGCGGCGAAGCACACGAGGAGCAGGTCGACGGCGGCACTTTCACCATGCTCAAGGCCGCGGGGATGTACGTGGCAGGCTTCAAGGAACCCGAGACCGAGGACAAGTCTCCGCGCTGGGAGGTCTACTTCGGCACCGAAGACGCGGACGCCGCCGTCGTTATTACGCAGAAGGGCGGCGGGACGGTCCTACGGGAACCGGTGGATATTCCGGGCGTCGGGCGGATAGCCATGTTGCAGGATCCGCACGGCGCCATTTTCTGGGTGCTGCAGGAGCCGGCGGTGGAGGCCTGATTTCCGGAATACTCAAAACCGGGCACCCATTATTGGGGCGTTGACCCAGGTACACGGTGCATCGATTATGGAGTCCCATCCATAATCATTCGCGGGCAGTTCCTCATGCGGGGCAGTAGGGCCTTGCCCGTCACTCGAGAAGGACCTCGACGTGAAGCGCCTAACTACTGCCCTGCTCTGCAGTGCCCTCACAGCCTCGCTGATGCTTCCGGCGGCGCCGGCAACAGCCGTACTGCCCGCCACGTCCGTGGTGGCTGTCGGGAGTTCGAATTCGAAGGCTTTGTTCAGCAACGCGGGCGGTTACGTCGCCTCCTATACACGCTTCTCGCAGCAGTACATCCTGAGGAACATCAAGTCCAACCGGACCGGCGTGCTGCAGGAATCGCGCAACGGCAGGTGGGTCACGCTGCAGAAGCTGACCTGGAAGAAGCAGGTCGGAAAGGCTACCTCCACTGCAGTCACCGTCCGGACTACCCACACTGCGGCCACCGTCAAGAAGAAGTATCGCCTGGTGGTCAACGCCAGCAGCAAGGAAGCCCGGTGGGAATCGAAGCACGTCACGCTGCGGCACGAAAACCCCAGGTTTTATAATGGCTACAAGAAGACCGTCTACAACCAGGTCAAGAGGTACTGCCCCAACGTGATCATCCTGGAAGAGGACCGGCTGCACAGCTACACGTACAGCACGTCGCTGCGGATGAATGTTGCACGTCGGCCGGCAGGGAACCTGCTGAAATATGCGGCCCTGCATGAATGCGCGCACATCCGGGAGTTCAGCCTCTACCCGCCGTCGCAGCAGGGAACACTGCGGGCCAAGCTGAACAAGATCTACAAGACCACCGGTACCGGCGGGATAGAACAGGCGGCGGACTGCATGGCCTTCCGGATGGGCGTGAACAGCAAACTCATCTTCGGCACCTACACCAAGAACTGCGCGGGTGCGCGGGGAACAGCGGCGGCCAAGCTCCTGGCCGGCACGAAGCTCTGACTCCGGGTGCGCCGGGCCGACACCGCGCGGAGCCCCGGGAGCACCCGGCCGCGAACGGCCCGGAGTCAGAGACCACTTCTCCTTCTACACACACGCCTTTTTGCCGGCGTAACGAATATGGAACCATGCGCACATGAACGAAAACGAACCGAAACCCTCCGGCCACGGCCACCGGGAGCATGACCGCAGCGCTCATACCGGGCCTGCCCGGCCAGACGCCGCCTTACCCGTCGACGACCCGCGGGCCGTAGCGAAGCGGCGGCGCGAGGCCGAGGAAAAGCTCGAACAGCACCAGAAAGAAGCCAAGGAAGAGGCTCGGGAAGCCGAGCACAATGCAGGGCGCGAGCATCGTCCGGAATAGCGCAGCTGCGGCGGCAGTGAGCTTCAGGGCTCAGTTGGCCTGCAGGACGGCGAAGTAGCCGGGAATCTGCTCCGTCACCGAGCCCTGTTTCATCGGCACCGCCTCGATGACCGCCGGGCCGTCAGCCAGCAGCTGCCACTCCGAGTCCGGAAAGACCCCGGTCAGTTCCGGCTGGCCGAAATGTCCGGGCATGGGCAGGCCCTCGATGGCGCGCCGCAGCGGATGCGGAATGCCGTGTCTGGTGGCGCCCAGATGCCCCACGTACTCGAAGCGGTTGCCCTGGAAGTTGGTCTCGGCGAGGAACACGCGGCCCTGCTCCCCCACCACAGTGTGCAGGTTTGCCGCCAGCCGTGCTTGTTCCTCCGGCTTAAGCACATGCAGCACGCCGCGGAGGAACACATTCGCGGAGCCACCAAGCCGTTCGCGCAGCAGGTTCCCGGCGCCGTCGCCCACCGCGTCCATCGCCGCGAACTCCACATCGCGGATGCCTTCCGCTTCGGCCTCTGCCTGGGCACGGCGGACTGCGCTGGCGGAAACGTCCACCCCCAGCACCTGTGGGAACAAGGTGGCCAGCCACCGCGTGTAGGTTCCGTTGCCGCAGCCCACGTCGACCACCGGCAGCGCCGGATCAAAGTGTTCCTTGATGGGCGCGAGATAGCTCAGGCGCTCGGACTCGGCGGCGGCGTCCCACAAGACCTCGCCGTCCTTGCCCGTGCGGGTGATGCCGGCCCAGTAATTTTCCCACGCATGATGCGGATTTTTGGGTACGCGGGAAGCCAAGCGGGCGAGCTTGGGGAGCAGCAGTACCGAGTCCCAGATCTTTGGCATGGAATTACCTTACGCAGACGGCAGGGGTGAATTGAGTAAAGCCACGGTTTCTGCAGCCGGGAGAGGCCTGCCGAAGTAATAACCCTGGCCAAAGCGGCAGCCCAGCCGGCGCAGCTGGGAAACCTGCTCCGCGGTCTCGATGCCCTCGACAATGGCCTGCAGCCCGGCCGACTCGATCAGTTGTAGAACGGCCGCCACGAAGGTCTGTTGGCCGGCGTCGTTGTCCATCCCCTCGATCAGGGACTGGTCCACTTTGACCGTATCGGCGGGCAGCGAACGCAGGTAGCTGATGGAGGAATAGCCCGTGCCGAAGTCGTCGATCTGCAGTCCGACGCCGAGCCCGCGGATCTTCCCCAGTACCTGCGCCTCTTCGGTCTCCCGGGTCATCAGCACGGTCTCGGTGATCTCGAAAACCAGCCGGCCCGGGTCGATGCCACGCCGCTCCAGCGACCGTGCGATGTCCTCCAGCAGGTCGTTCCGCAACAGCTCCGCGGCCGAGAGATTCAGGTGGAGCTTGAGCTGCGAAGGCAAGGGTGCGACGTCGTTCCAAGACTTAAGCTGTTGCAGCGCCTCCTGCAGTACCCACCGGCCCAGATCCACGATGAGTCCGGTTTCCTCGGCCACCGGGATGAAGCTCTCCGGCATGATCATGCCGCGGGTCGGGTGCACCCAGCGGACCAGCGCCTCGATCCCGATGATCCTGCCGGTCGCCAACTCCACCACGGGCTGGTAGTACAGCAACAGTTCGCCGTTCTCGATGGCGTTGCGCAGTTCGGCGGCTGTGCGCGAGCGCTGCTGCGTGGCATGAAGCATCGACGGGTGGAAGATCTGGACGTTGTTCCGGCCGCGCGATTTGGCCTCGTACATGGCCACGTCGGCATCGCGGAGCAGGGATGCTGCCGAAACCCCTTCGGTGCCGATGCTCACACCGATGCTGGCCATCGCCCAGACAGAGACGGTGCCCACGGTGATGCTGCTTTGCAGCGCCCGCAGCGCACGGTCCGCAATCACCCGGACGTCTGCCTCGGTGGCCTCGGGAATCAGGATGGCGAACTCGTCCCCGCCCAGCCGTGCCACCGTGTCCGTGTCCCGGACTGCCGAGGACAGCCGGCGGCCCACCTCCACCAGGACTTCGTCCCCGGCACTGTGGCCGAGGCTGTCGTTGATCGGCTTGAACGAATCAAGGTCCAGCATCAGCACGGCTGGCGCCCGTTTCCCACCCTCGGCCGCAGCCAGCGCCTCTTGCGTCCGGTCACGCAGGGTCGAACGATTGGCCAGGCCTGTGAGCGCATCCGTCATCGCCATCCGCTGCAGTTTGGACTGCGCCTCGATCAGCGCCGCGGTCCGCTCCTCGACGCGCTGTTCAAGGTCCGAGTAGATATAGTGGAGCTCCTCGGCCAGCAAATTGACGCCGGTGATGACGGCGTCAATTTCGTCCCGTTTCTCCGAAGGCTCGATCCTGGCGCTTAGATCACCCGTGGCCAGCTTCACGACACCCTCGACCAACTGTTGCAGCCGCGGGTCCTCAGCGGGTGCGGAGTCCATTGGTTCCCCTTCGAAGTGGCAACGTACATCACCAGTTTATGTGAAACCTTTACCTTCAGCTGTTACCTCAAGCGGTTGCCCAAAGCGGCTGCCATTAGCGGCGCGCTGGCAACTGGACGTAGACCGTGGTTCCTTCGTTCAGGCGGGACGAAATGTGCAGTTCCCCGCCGTGCTGGTGCACCAGGTCCTGCACGATGGATAGGCCGAGCCCCGTGCCCTGGATGGCCGCGGCGGTGGCATTGGACGCGCGGAAGAACCGGCCGTACAGCTTGGGGACCTCGTCGGCAGGGATGCCGATCCCGGTGTCACGCACCTTGACGCAGGCCCGCGGGATCCCTGCGTCGCTCCTGCTGCTGCTGATATCGACGGCGACACTGCCGCCGGCGGGGGTGAACTTCACCGCATTGGAGATGATGTTCACGAACACCTGTTCCAACTGTTCCTGGTCCCCGTCCACTTCAACGTCCGAAGCCGGCGCCCGAAGGCCCAGATCAATCCGACCGGCCGCTGCCGCAGGTGCCAACGTGCTGATCACGGACTGCAGCAAAGCGGCAAGCTGGACCGGCCGGATGGTCTGCTGGATGTTTCCGGCGTCGCTTCTGGAGAGCGTGAGCACATCCTCGACGAGGTTGTTCAGCCGGTGCGCATTACGGTCCACAATCTCGAGCATTCTGGCTGTTTCGTGCGGAAGCTGGCCCACGCCGTCGTCCATGATCATGTCCAGATAGCCGATGATCGAACTCAGCGGGGTCCGCAATTCATGGTTGACTGTGGCGACGAATTCGCTCTTGGCCTGGTCCAGTTCACGTACCCGGTCCAGCACCTGCCGTTGGGCTGTGATGAGCTGGCCTTGCACCAGACCATGGGCGAGGTTGCCGGCAACGTGCTGGATCAGCGACAGCTCGATCGGCGCCCATTCGCGCGCGGTGGCTATTCCGGCGAGCCAGAGGAGACCGAAAGCTTTGCCGCCGTGTCCTAGCGGCACAATGACGGAGGTCTTGAGCCCGTCCTTGCCGGCCGCTCTGCTCAAGGATTCACAATCGGGCAGCTCCGCACCGTCGTGGTCCGGCACGGCCAAGACCGTCTCGTCCTCCCACAACATTGCCGCCATCCGCTCTGCCTCCTCCATGGGCAGGGCCGGTGCGGAGGCGTTGACGCCGCCATTGTCCCAGCCCATTTCCAGCGTTGGGACACGCTCGTCGCCGAAGGTACGGATCCAACTACGGTCAGCTCCGAAAGTCTCGCTCAGACCGGCGATCACCTGTTCGGCCATGAACTGCGGGTCGTTCGATGAACGGATCGCCGCCGAAATCGCCCGGATGCGCTGGCGCAACTGCTCGGTGGACTCACGCCGGCGCTGCTGCCGCTTGGTCCGCCGCAGCAAGGTACGGATGCGCAGCACCAATTCCTGTTCCGGGGCAGGCACCATCAGGAAATCGGCGACGTCCAGGGCCGCAATTTCCTCCGCAGACATGCCCTCGCCGGCCAGCAGGATGACCGGCAGGTTTCCGCCGGTTCCTTCCGCGCCTTCCGCCGAGAGCCCCGCCAGAACATCGGCTCCGTTTCCGTCCGGGCCCACGGCAACGACGGCGACATCCGGTGGTGCTCCTGCCGCCCCGGCCGCGTCCACTACCGCTATCCCCGCTGCATGCAGCGCCGCCGGAATGCCTGCCAGGGCGTCGGAACATCCCGTGACCAATGCCAAAGGGGCGCGTTCGCCGGCGGCAGGTGAGTCAGCGGTAGGTGTCATCCCAATATCTCACCACTTGATCGGCACTGGAACTACCCGGGCACGCCTTTCGGCGGCCTGACCGAGGCCCTTCGCCGCCGTCGCAGGCGACTCGCCGTCACCCATGCGGGGGCCATGCTTCTATGCAAAGATGGGAACTCCAGAACAAGCCGTCGAAAGGGTGACTATGTCCGGGATTGCCTCCTACATTGACCACACGCTGCTCAAGCCGGACGCTTCCCGTGAAGACATCCTTGCCGTGTGCAAGGAGGCCGTGGAGCACAAGTTCGCCTCTGTCTGCACCAACCCGCTCTGGACTGCCCTGGTACACAACACGCTCAAGGGTTCCGGCGTAAAGACCTGCTCCGTCATCGGATTTCCATTCGGAGCCACTCCCACCGATGTGAAGGTCTACGAGGCCCGCGGCGCCAACCTCGACGGCGCGGACGAAATCGACATGGTCATCAACATCGCCGCAGCCCGTGCCAACGACCGCAACTCGCTGTACACAGACATCGCTGCCGTAGCCGATGCCGTGCACGTCGGCGGGGCAGCGCTGAAGGTCATTCTGGAAACACATTTCCTCACCGACGAACAAAAGACCTTGGTCTGCGAGGTCGCGGCCGAAGCGGGCGCGGATTTTGTGAAAACCTCCACCGGTTTCAGCGGCGGCGGGGCAACCGTTGAAGACATCGCCCTGATGCGCAAGGCGGTCGGACCGGAGCTCGGAGTCAAGGCATCGGGGGGCATCCGTTCACTCGAGGACGCGCGCGCGATGCTCGAAGCCGGCGCCACGAGAATTGGAGCGAGCTCATCAGTGGCTATTGTTAACGGTGAGCAAGCTACTTCTGCATACTAATCCGCTCAATTTTGGGTACTACTTTTAGCACGGCATTAACGAGGAGAATCAGTTCCATGGCAACCCCCAAGCAGCGTTCCCATTCCGGCGAAGGCCACCTGGTCAGCAACATCATCACCTTCGTCATCATGATGGTTCTCTTCTGCGCCAGCCTGGTCGCCTTTGGCCTGGAGCCCCAGATCGGCGCAATTCCGGCTTTCGGCATCGGGCTGCTGCTCTTTGCCCTCGCGTTCTTCATCCCCAAGGAGATCCTTGGGCGCTCGGACTCGCACGAAGAACTCAACACTTCCCGCTAGGTCCAGGCTTCACAGCCCCACACACCTGGGCGCACAGCCTTTAGTTGTAGGAGAACTCCGGTGCTCGGCTCTGGCCGAAAACCCGGTGGCACCTACAGCTGGGCTGTGCGCTCAGCTAGTTAACGCAAACTAATTTGCCTCCCGCAGCGTGACATCCGTCAGGGTCGTCTGCTGTGGGCTCCTGAGGCAGTAACAGATGACGTAGCTCACGCGCTGGGATGTAAACTGGCTCACGGTGTGACGGGAAGTCTGGTCGTCGAGTACGTCCGTGATGTCAAAAACCGTCTGGAGAACCAGTGACTAACCCCGCCCCCGGAAACGGCAAGAAGACCATTCTTAGCCGCGGCAGCTATCCGGAATATGTCCGGCTCAGCGACCTGATGCGCAAGGAAACCGTCGGCGGCATCATGCTGCTGATCGCCGCCGTAGCAGCGCTGATCTGGGCCAACTCCCCTGCCGCGGACAGCTACTTCGCCATCCGCGACTTCAAGATCGGCTACGAGCCCTGGCACCTGGATCTGAGCATCGGGAAATGGGCCTCCGACGGCCTGCTGGCGATCTTCTTCTTCCTCACCGGCCTGGAGCTCAAACGGGAATTCGTCGCCGGCGACCTGCGCTCCCCCAGCCGAGCGATCGTACCCATCGCCGCGGCCTTCGGCGGCGTCGCAGTTCCGGCTCTCATCTACGTGGTCATCAACCTCACAGCCGGCCCCGAGGCGCTGCGAGGCTGGGCTATCCCCACCGCGACCGATATCGCCTTCGCCGTCGCTGTCCTCGCTGTCATCAGCTCGCACCTGCCCAGCGCCCTGCGCATCTTCATCCTCACCCTGGCCGTGGTGGATGACCTGATTGCCATCGCGATCATCGCCTTTTTCTACACGGCCGAAGTCCACGTCCCGTTCCTGCTCCTGATGTTCGTTCCGCTGGCGCTGTTCGCATTCCTGACCCAGAAGTACGCAAAGTTCTTCGCCAAGAACCACATTGCCGCGTGGGTCATCCTGCTGCCGCTGGGCATCATCACCTGGGCTTTGATGCACTCCTCCGGTGTGCACGCAACCGTTGCCGGAGTGCTGTTGGGCTTCATGGTGCCTGTACTGCGGAGCAAAAAGGACGGCGGCGCGGATGGCGGGCCCGGCCTCGCCGAGCAGTTGGAGCACCGCTTCCGTCCGCTCTCAACCGGCTTCGCCGTTCCCGTATTCGCTTTCTTCTCCGCGGGCGTCGCCTTGGGCGGCTGGGATGGATTTGGCGCTTCCCTCACGGATACCGTTGCCCTGGGTATCATCCTTGGCCTGTTCCTTGGCAAGCCCATCGGCATCATGCTGACCACCTGGACCTTGACCAAACTCAGTAAGGCCAATCTGGACCCGACGCTCAAATGGATCGATGTCTTTGGCATCTCGATTCTCGCCGGTGTTGGTTTTACCGTCTCTCTGCTGGTCAATGACCTCAGCTTCGTCCTCGGCAGCGAGCACCATGACCATGCGAAGGTGGCGGTGTTGACCGGCTCCCTGGTTTCCGCCCTGGTTGCTACCGTCATCCTGCGCGCCCGCAACCGGCACTACCGCAAGATCGAGGAAATCGAGACCGCAGACACGGACCAGGACGGCATCCCCGATGTGTTTGAGGGTGAGGGCCGAAGCTAAGCCGGTGCTGCCGATTGCCGCTGCTTTGACGAGGCCGTTGTAGTTTGCCGGTCCCAAGAGCATCAAAGAGACTGGCGAAGACTTCGCTCGGACAATCTTGAGGCGATCTTGAGTCTTTCTTGCCCTGCATCCTGAGCATCTCACAGCAAGATGAAACCCATAGCGAACTGCAGGACCAGGGATCATGTGCGGGCGGCCGATTGACGGGCAGGAGGGCGGTAGCAATATGCCGAAAGTTGCGCCGCTTGTCTCGCTGGAAGCGCTACGTCGACTCGCGGCTGAGCTAGAGGATGAAGAGACCTGCCGTACATTCGTCGGGAGCTTCATCGGCACCTGGGATGAGAGGCAAGCCCGTTTGCGCCAAGCTATCCAGGCTTCCGATGCAAAAGCGGCCATGGACGTAGTCCTGAGCGTGAAGGTTTCCAGCGCGATGGCCGGCGCCGGAAGGCTGTCCCAGTTGGCAGGAAACCTGCAAGTGATGCTCCTCCGTCTGGGTGAGGACATCAGGACTTCCTGCACGATGGACCTGTTCGAAGAGATCAGGGCGTGCGGTTGCGCCACCATGGTCCAGCTACAAGCGGACTACTTGGAACCGCAGACGGGTGATCGCGGCATTTAAAGTGCGTCAAGCAGTCCGGCACCTGGGGAGGGCTAAGCCGGTCGCTCGGATGCGGCGGGGTCGGTTAGCGGAGAGTCTTGGGGGCTAGCCGGTAACCGACTCCACGAACCGTCTCCAGCCAGCGCGGCTCGCGCGAATTATCGCCCAGCTTCCTGCGCAGATTACCGATATGGACCTCGATAGCACGCATATCGGCATCGCTGATGAACGAGCCGGTGTCATAATCCTCATAGCGGAGCCGGCGGACAAGGTCCGTCTTCGTGCGCACAACGCGCCCACTTTCCATTAACGCCTGAAGCAGGTCGAACTCCGTACGGGTCAGCTCAATCTCCTGGCCGTCGACCTCGGTGGTTCGCGTGCGGTGGTTCAGCAGAAGCCCATTGTGCGAGTAAGTGCCGGCCTGGTTTCCATTAGTCGCCGGTTCGGCCACCTGAGCCTGACCATTGTCTCCCGGCTGCTCCGGTCCATTGACCGGTGCAGCCGGCACCCGCGCCTGCCCCGGGGAACGCGCACCAGTGTCGCCCATACGTGGCCGCCGGAGCATGGCCGCGACGCGGGCCCGCAGTTCGCGCGGGCGGAAGGGTTTGGTGATGTAGTCATCGGCGCCGGATTCCAAGCCCAGCAAAGTATCCAGCTCTTCGGCACGGGCGGTGAGCATGATGATGTAGCTATCGCTGAAGAGACGGATCCGGCGGGCCACTTCGAACCCGTCCATATCCGGCAGACCAAGATCCAGAGTGACAATGGACGGGTCGTGTTTCTCTACGGCTTGTACGCCTTCTTCGCCGCTCGCCGCAGCATGGACCTCGAAGCCGGATTGAATCAGAACAGCCTCGATGAGGTCCCGTATGTCCCGGTCATCTTCAACAATGACCGCTACCCGTGATGCTTCCAAAATCCCCCCGAACTTTTTGCCCGCACACCCATGATGCACCTCGATGCAACAACTGTTCGTATTATACCTTTCACCACGGACAGTTTTTCCGGCGCTGACGGGCTAGCATTGCCCGAACGGGACAGCTCCACCTTTATACTGAATTTCCGGCGGGTAGAACAGGCTGTGCCGGGTATCAGGTCTCATCTGCTGCAGCAACAGGAAACCGGGGAACATGTCCGCAGTCGTCAAAAACGCGCTGGCCATGATCGGCGTGCGGAAGCAGTTTCATGAGCTGAATCTGCGGTACCGCGTCTTCCTGAGCCAGATGCCGCTGGTGATTTGCGTGGCCCTGGTGGCGTTGGTGGCGGCAATCTTCTTCCCGACCACCCTTGACAACGTCGCTTTCCAGGCGGGGCTAATCATGCTGGCAATTCTGACGGCAGCCAGCTTTCTGGTCCCCTGGGATCGTTTGCCCTACCCCACCTACTGGGTCATCCCACTGCTGGATTTCGTTGTCGTGGCAGCGCTGAGGACAGGCGGGGCGGAGTCGCTGAGCGGGCTGAGCATGCTGGCGGTTTTCCCGGTGTTCTGGTTGGCATGGTCCGGCATTGCGCCAGTTACCGCCAGAATCATCAGCTTCTTCGCACCCTTGCTGCTGGTCTGGGTACCAGTCCTGACCTCCGGTGAACCGGTCACTGCAGCCGGGCTGGCCGATCCTTTCCTGATTCCCATCATCATGCTCGCCATCTGCGTTACGGCGTCGATATTCAGCCTGAGCGAGACGGACAAACAGGGAGTTCTTGAAGCCAAAGACCGCGAACTACAGGCTGTTCTGGATGAAACCAGGGACCGCTCCAGGCTCATGCAGACGATGATGGACACGGTCGGCGTCGGCCTGGTCGCCGTGGACAAGGACGGACACGACATCCTGATGAACCGGCGCCAGCTGCAGAACCACATGCTGGCCGCTCCCCCGGGAAATAATGACCCCAACGAACGCCAGCTGCACGTGTATAAACCGGACCGCACCTCGCCCATCCCGCCGGAGGAACGGCCGGTACTGAGGGCCGTGCGCGGGGAGACCTTCTCCGACGAATTGGTCTGGATCGGCGAGGGCAAGCAGCAACGGGCCATGTCCATCTCCGCCAGATCCATGCGGGACGACGACGGCACCTTCGCCGGTTCTGTAGTTGCCTTCAGCGATGTCACGGATCTGGTGAACGCCCTGGCTGCCAAAGACGATTTCGTGGCCAGCGTGTCGCACGAGCTGCGCACACCGCTGACCTCAATCATCGGCTACCTCGATCTGGCGCTGGAAGAAACCCAGCTGAAGGATCCGGACGGATCCATGGCCGTATGCCTGAGCGTGGCGCTGCGCAATGCAGAGCGGCTGCTCCAGCTCGTCTCGGACCTTCTCACTACCGCCTCCGGCCCCGCCAAGATCGAGCAACGCAGCGCTGATCTGGCCGAGGTCATCGCCTCCTGCCTGGCCTCGGCAACGCCCCGGGCGGAGGAAGCCGGCGTCGTGCTGGTAAATGAAAGCCCCGACGATCTCGAGGCATTCATTGACCATGACCGCATGTGCCAGGTGATGGACAATCTGCTCTCCAATGCCATCAAGTACTCCCCCGCCGGCGGCCGCGTAACCGTCAGTGCGTGGCGGGCAGAGGGCAGCGTCGGCTTCGAGGTGGAGGACCACGGCATGGGCATTGCGGAAGAAGACCGGGGCGGGGTCTTCACCAAATTCTTCCGCACTCCCACGGTCCGCCGCGCAGCCATCCCCGGAGTTGGCCTTGGCCTGGTGATCACCAAGGCGATCGTGGAAGCGCACGGCGGCACAATCGACTTCACCAGCGAGCTCGGCAAGGGCACCACATTCAGGGTCCTGCTTCCGGCCCACGGCGGTGACCCGGTCCGTCCCACGGAGGCGGCGTCGGCGGACAGGATTTGATGCGGCAAACGTTAGGGACCAAGCTGGGGACGTGGGCAGCGAAGTTGGGGATGCAGGGTAAGGAGTTCGGGACGAAACTGGCGCTACTGTCGGCACGATTGAAGTCCGCCGTGCTGGCGATACGCCGGTCGCGGCCCTGGGCCGGGCTGGAGTCCTGGTTCCGGCGAAGGCACGATGCCAAAAACGAAGCCTGGCTGCTGACCGCACCTGCCGGTGGGCGCCGCGGGCATCTGCCCGGCTTCCTGCTGATCGGCTACCTGCTGACAGTGGCCCTGGTCGTCCTGTGGCCAACGCCGGTGGACCGCGATGCGAGCGGGACCATCCTGAAGGTGCTGGCGAAGCTGCACTCCTTCGGCGCACCGGACTGGATCGATTACAACTTCGTCGAGACCAGCGCCAACATTGTGATGTTCGTGCCGATCGGTCTGCTGGGCGGCACCCTCCTGCGCGCGGGCTACCGCTGGATCGCCGTGCCGGCTGCCTTCGCCGTCTCGTTCCTGATCGAACTGGTCCAGGACATGTTCCTGCCCGGTCGGTTCGGGACCATGCAGGATGTGCTCGCCAACACCCATGGCTCGGCGCTGGGCCTGGTAATCCTGTACGCGTTCCTCGAATACCGGCGTATGGCCAACGAGGACGCCGCCGCCGAACATCCGAAACAGATGAACGACGGCGGCACTAACCGCTAGCTGTAATGCTGGGGTTATTTTCGGCTACTTCTGTGCGGCATTGCCCTTGAACTTCATGTCAGCAGTACCGGTGTTGGAGCCACCCTTGGCCGTGCCGTTGACTGCCGAAGTGGTCTCGGCAAAGGTGAGCGTGGTGTGCGCGATCGCGTCGGACATCTCATCCAGCGCCGTCATGCTCACATTTTCGATATCGTCGCAGGCCTGGTGGTAGCAGGGGTCATAGGCTTCCCCCTCCATACCGCCGAATTTTTCCGCCTCCTTAGCCGTCTTTTCTCCCTCTGCACCCGTAAACAAGCCGCCTGCCGGAATGCCGTTCGCGATGAAGGCAGCGTAGTCGGAGCGACCGTCGAAGGCCGTCGGGGCTGACGCTAGCCCCTGCGAGGTGAAGTAGTCGTTGAAGACATGTTCAATGTGGGCCGATCCGTTCGGGCCGACCTGGCCGAAAGCATCGCCGTCGCCGTCGTACACAAAACGCACGAAGTTGGTGGAGCCGACCATGTCGAAGTTCAGGTTGAGTGCGTGCTGCTTGATCTCCTCTTTGCTCAGCTGCGAGACGTAGTAGGTGGAGCCGACGAGCCCGCTTTCCTCGGCGCCCCAGAAGGCGAAGCGCACCCGGTTGCGCGGTCCGTCTTCGTCCTTGTACATCTCGGCCATCTGTATGGCTGTCTCGAGGATGGCCGCGCTGCCGGAGCCGTTGTCGTTGATGCCGGGGCCTTCGGCCACACTGTCCAGGTGGGCGCCGACCACCACGGTGCGGTCCGCGCGTCCGTCGGTGTCCGCCAGGATGTTGAACGTGGTGGAATCTTTGACCTCGGCGTCAACCGTGACGCTTGCCGTTGTCGCCGGATCCTTGGCAAGATCCTGGCCCACTGCGAAGGTCGTGCCGACGGTCGGGATTGCCACCGCTTCGCCCAGCGTGCCGTTCAAGAGGCCGCTCCGGTCGTCCCCGTTGCCTTGATTGAAAATGATGACCGCGGACGCTTCAGCATTCGCAGCCAGCTGTGCCTTTACTCCGAATGTGCAAGTGCCCCGCTGGATCAGTGCGATATTCCCGGGTGTGAAGCCTTCGAAGTCGGCGGCTTCACACCCGCTAGTGGAGGCGGCCGGATCGGCGAAATTCACATCCACTGCTGTTACTGCGGCCGTTACGTCGCCGGCACCTGAGTACTCCATGGTCGTAAAGTCGGTTCCGTTGACATAGGTCTTCTCCGTCGGCGAGACCTGGGCCAACTCCGAGGGCGTGTGTTCAATGAACTGCTGGTAGTCGAAGTACTGGCGCACCGGATCATAGCCCGCATCCTCCAGCTCGGACTCGATGTACTCCGCCCCTGCCTCGTACCCCTCCGTTGCTCCTGCGCGGTTGCCTCCGTTGTCGTTGGCGATCTTTTGGAGTTGCTCAAGGTGGTTATAGATGCCATCAGCAGTAACGGCTTCACGCAGCTTTTCCGTGTCCGTTCCGTTGTCCGCGTTGGCGGGCAGCCCGGCGCCGAGTGCCAAAGCGACGACGGCGGTTATCGCCCCGACACGCTTATTGCGACGATGATTCATTTTCGTCATTCCCCTGATTTCGGTTGAATGTCGCCCGGCATGGCCCCCAACACCGGTCGTGTGGCTGACGTTAGTCGAGGGATTCTCGGGCCGGAAGAGCGCACAACCAGTTCGGCCTTCGAAGAGGCAAAGACATCATCAGGGGTTGACAAAAACCTCTTGCATGATTCGGAAAATGAGGCCGATAGTCACGCTGCCGTCCGGGTTAAGCCCGCTCATTCCTCCACGGCAGTGGCCGTGGCGAAGGCTATGGTGGTGTGCGCCAGTGCGTCCGCCAGTTCCTCCAGCAATTCCGTATCCACATTCTCGATCGTGTCGCAGGATTCGTGGTAGCAACGGTCGTAAACCACTCCCGCCTGGCCGCCAAAGTCCTGCGCTTCAGCCCCGCTCTTCGTACCCGCGTCGCCGGTGAAGAGCCCGCCGGAGGGAATCCCGGCTTTGAGGAACGCCGTGTAGTCGGAATCCCCGTCCAAGAAGGGAGTGGGCGCCGCCTCCAGCCCGCGGTCGGCAAAATAGTCAAGGAAAACGTCCTCGATCTCATCCGAACCATTGGGGACGTTGTCGCCGAAAGTTGAGCCGTCGCCGTCGTGCACAAATCGTACGCCGTTGGGCGAGGCCACCATGTCCAGGTTCAGGTAGACCGAATGCTGCCCGGTCTCGTTGCCGCTGAGTTCGTCCACGTAATGCCGCGAACCGTACAGCCCGTCCTCCTCGCCGCCCCAGAACGCGAACCGCACCTTGTTGGTCGGCTCGATCCCGGAATCCGCCATCCGCAGTGCCGTTTCGAGGATGGCCGCCACCCCGCTGGCGTTGTCGTTCATGCCGGGTCCGCGAGGCACCGAATCCAGATGCCCGCCCACCACAATGATGTGCTCGTCGCTGCCGCCGGTTTCCGCGAGGATGTTGAAGGTCTCGATGTTTTCGCCGTCGCTGTCGTCGCCGTGGCCATGGTCGTGCTCGTAACTGAAGTGCTGGCGCACCGGGTCGTAACCGGCGGCACGCAGCTGCTCCTCGACATACCGGGCGGATTCCTCATAGCCGGATGTGCCGGCGGCACGGTTGCCGCCGTTGGCATCGGCCACGTCCTGCAGGGCCTCGAGGTGGTCCATGATGTTCCGGGCGTCGACGGCCTCGCGCAATGCACCGGTGTCGGCGCTGTGTGTGGGAACCAGCGGCGGCGGAGCGGCGGAACAACCTGCAAGAACAACGACGGCGGCCGCGGCCACTGCGGCAAGACCTGCCCGGGCACCTCTATGCATTTTCATGGATGTTCCCCCTTGCCTTGAAACCTAGCGCATCTGCACGACCGGCGGAAGTACTTTTCGCGTCAAACTCAGGCACAGCCAGAAGCAGACCGCGTAAGCGCCCAGAACCGACGCGGAGACAAGCGACGACGGCAAGAAATCCGCCCCGACCGCGGCATCCAGCAACACCCCGCCTAGCAGCAGGAACAGCCCGCCGGCCGCCGTCACCGCCCCGGGCGCCAGCACACTGGCAATCAGGACCACGGCCACGCCGGCGATCGCCCAGATCCAGCCGTCGCCGGGCAACTCCAACGTCGCCAGGCCGGTGGGCGCGAGGCAGAAGGTCAGCAATACCAGGGCCGCGTAGGTGCATATCCCCACGTCCAGAATGGAACCGTGGCTGCCCATTTTGTGGAGCGTATTGGGCAGCACCGCGATGAACGCGGCGGCCAGCAGCGCAATGTAGGCCGCCGTCCAGAACGGGCGCGGCAGTCCGGCCGCGGACGACTGCGCCGCCAGCTCAAAGTAGGCGGTGGTCGCATAGAACACTGCCGCCGCGGCGATGATGAACTCGATGAAAGACCGGACAAGGTGCAGGCTGACGGACCGCGCGGGCCGCTGCCGGACGAAGCTGCAGAACAACCCATAGGCACCGCCCGCCGCCAGGCCTGCCCCGATCATCTCTGAAATCCCGCCGCCGGTAAGCCCGGCGAACAGGGCCGCTGCCATGACGCCCGTGAAAAACGTGGACGGCAGCATCGCGGGATCGGTCTTCAGCGACCGAGGCGGTTTGCGCTGCAGCGCGAAAAACAGGAACACCAGGGCCAGACACAGCACGCCGACCAGAACCGTTCCATTGTCCGCAGCGGCCTGGACGCGCTCGCTCATGAATCCGGTCATGGCAGCACCAACTGTTCTGCACGGCTGGCTGTTCGGTATTTCTGTCCAGACTGATGGATGGCAGTTTGGACGCGAAAAAGTACAGACATATGAGTTCCCCAACTCCCCAATAATCGCCCATCGCGTGGCCGTCCCCAGATGGCACAAGCGTTTAGGCTTGTCCACACCCTAAGGCATGAACCTCAAGGTCGGCTCAAGTTCCGTAGCGTTTTAATCTTCTCTTCATGTTTGCGGGATACTGTCAATAGGGTTTTTCCAAGAAGTCTCGTTCAAAGGATCTGTATGCGTATCTCCGTCATTGGCTGTGGTTACTTAGGCGCCGTGCACGCGGCTTCCATGGCCAAGCTCGGTCATGAAGTCGTTGGCATCGATGTGGACCAGCGCAAGATCACCGAGCTCCAGGCCGGCCGCGCACCGTTCTTCGAGCCCGGCCTGCCGGAACTGCTCACCGAGGTCCAGGAGACCGGCCGGCTGAAGTTCAGCACCTCCATGGCCGACGCCGAAGGCGCCCAGGTCCACTTCGTCTGCGTCGGCACCCCGCAGCGCAAGGGCGAATACGCCGCGGACCTGACCTACGTCGACTCCGCGTTCTACGAGCTCATCCCGTACCTGCACGAGGGCGACATCGCCGTCGGCAAATCCACCGTTCCCGTGGGCACCGCCGCCCGCCTGGCCGACATGGTCGCCGCCAAGGCACCCGGCGCCGTGCTCGCCTGGAACCCGGAGTTCCTGCGCGAAGGCCACGCCGTGAAGGACACCCTCACCCCGGACCGCTTCGTCTACGGCGTCCCCGCCGGCGAAAACGGCGCACGCGCCACCGCCGCCCTGGACGAGGTCTACGCCACCCCGCTATCCAACGACACCCCGCGCCTCGTGGTCGACTACGCCACCGCGGAACTGGTCAAGACCGCCGCGAACTCCTTCCTGGCCACGAAGATCTCCTTCATTAACGCCATGGCCGAGGTCTGCGAAGCCGCCGGTGCCGACGTGTCCGCCCTGGCCGACGCGATCGGCATGGACGAGCGGATCGGCCGCAAGTTCCTCAACGCCGGCGTCGGCTTCGGCGGCGGCTGCCTGCCCAAGGACATCCGCGCCTTCATGGCCCGCGCCGGCGAACTCGGCGCCGACCAGGCCCTGACCTTCCTGCGCGAAGTCGACGCGATCAATATGCGCCGCCGCTCCCGCGTGGTCGAACTGACCCGCGATCTGGTCGGCGGCTCCCTGATCGGCAAGCGCATCACCGTCCTCGGCGCCGCATTCAAGCCCGAGTCCGACGACGTGCGCGACTCCCCCGCACTCAGCGTCGCCCAGCAGCTTCAGCTGCAGGGCGCCACCGTCACCGTCACGGATCCGGAGGCTCTGCCCAACGCCAAGGGCCGCTTCCCCGAGCTGTCCTACGAACCGGATACCAAGACCGCGCTGGCCAAGGCCCACGCCCTGGTACTCCTGACCGAGTGGAAGGAATACCGCGAACTGGACCCGGCCGCCGTCGCAAATCTCGTGGACGAGAAGAAGATCCTCGACGGCCGCAACGTTCTCGACGCCGCCATCTGGCGCGAGGCCGGCTGGACCTACAAGGGCATCGGCCGCCCCTGATCCCGACGGCCGGGGAGGAACCCATGAACGCGATCGTCCTCGGCTGGGATCCTGCCGATTGGGATGCGTGGCAGCCGGCCTTCCCCGAGGTGGTGGAGCTTGTCGCCGAAACCGGCGGGTTCCGGACCAGATGGAGCCTTGGCTTGGCGGAAGATCGCGCCGGGCAAGCACAGACTTCCCCGAGCCCAGGCCCGGCCCCGGCGCCGGAGCTTTCCCCGGGCACCGAGGTGTGGCTGCTGCTCACGGGCGGGAAGCACCGCGGGCTGATCGGCCATGGCGTGGTGGGACCGGACGGTGTCTCCACGCCCGGATCCGCAGGCTTGGAATCAGGCGCCGCCGTCGACGTCGTTTTCGACGCCCTCCTGCGCCAGGGCGAACATGTTCCCTACGACGAGCTGGCTGACCGCGTGCCCGGTGTGGAGTGGGACTCGGTGCGTGGCTCGGGTGAGCCGATCCCGCCCTCCGAACTTCCCGCACTGCGTGACGCCTGGGGCGATTATGCCGGGCCGTCGCAGTTTGAGGCGACGCTGGCCGTGCCGGGGGCGCTTCCGGATGAGGCGCTGCTGAAGGTTGCCGCCAACCGGTACGAAATCAGCCCGCGGGCGAGGACGGCCTGCATCCGCCACCATGGAACCAGCTGCGCGGCGTGCGGTTTCAATTTCGGGGCGGCCTACGGCGGGCTCGGCAAGGACTACATCCAGGTCCACCACATCGTTCCGGCCGTCGAACAGGGCACGGACTATCAGCTTGATCCGCTGACCGATCTGGTGCCGCTCTGCGCCAACTGCCACGCGATGGCGCATCAGCGCACGCCCGTCCCGTACTCCCCGGCTGAACTGAGGCGCTTGATGGCGGCACCGCCGCATGTTGCCGGAACAGTGCTGAGCCCCGAGGAGGAAGCGGCCCAGCGGGATGCCGCCCGGCTGCTGCAGATCAAAGGCACCGGGAACCAGGACTGACCTGACGGGCTACACGTTGCTGCTTTCGCCGAGGACGCGCAGCCGCTCCTGATATTCGTCCAAAGTGATCCGGCCGTGGGCCAGCCTCTGGTCCAGGATCTGCCGTGCCACACTTCGGGGCGGTGGTGCATGATGCGTTGCTGCCGGGTGCAACAGGAACGGCTCCTGCCCGCCACGGGTTGCGGTCACAAAGGCCCGCACCACCATGACAGCCAGCAGCACCACGACCATCAGCAGCACCAGGCCGAACAGCCAGGCTCCTCCGACTAAGAACCATTCTGCATTCATTGCAATGCATCTCCCTCGACGCGAAGCAACCTTGCCGTAGAGCCGCGGGCAATGTCGCCTCTGAACGGTGTTCCTTATAGCCAGATTACCCATCTCCGGCGTGGAGATACAGGGGTGCGCGCGCCACCGCAACGTAAACGTTGCAACATAACTTTTTCCCAAGCACCGGGACGAAGAATGGCACCGGAGCGCAGTAACAACTGCACCGCTCGTATTCATTGACACCACTTGCAGAAGCAGCGCAAGGTAGAGACACCGACTGCGCTGTTTCAGGGGGCAGCATGAGCAACAGATCCTGGTCAGGCACGGAACCAACCGGCCCGGCAGTATGGCGCAGGACCGGTATCGCGGTGGCCCTTGCGGCATCGCTGGCCGCGGGTCTGGCTGTCCTGCCGGGAACCGCCGCCCTTGCGGCGCCCGATCCGCGGTTGTTCGAAGCCCAGCCCGGTGCGGCAAGCGTGGGCGATAAGTACTTCCCGCAGGCCGGCAACGGCGGCTACGACGTCAAGCACTACCAATTGGACCTGTCCTATCATCCGCCCACGGACAAGCTCGACGGCGTTGCCACCATCAGCGCCCGCGCCGCCCAGGATCTGTCCGCCTTCAACCTGGACTTGCGCGGACTCTCGGTGGAGTCCGTCGAGGTCAACGGCCTCTCGGCCTATTGGTCTGTTCCGGAGGACGGGGAGCTGAAGGTACGGTCGCCGCAGAATATCCGCGAGGGCGACAAGTTCAGCGTGGTCGTCAAGTACTCGGGCGTGCCCAAGACCATCAAGGAGCCAGGCTTGGCCGGCTTCATCCACACCGAAACCGGCGCCACCGTCACTGGCCACCCGCTGACCGCTCCCACCTGGTTCCCGTCCAACAACCACCCGCGGGACAAGGCCACCTTCACCTACAACATCTCCGTGCCGGACGGCTGGGAAGCCCTCGCCAACGGCGCGCTGAAGGGCAAGAAGTCCAAGGGCGGCCGGACCACGTGGACGTGGGAAGCCAAGGAACAACTGCCGGCGTACCTGGCCTCGATGAGCGTGGGCGAGTTCGAGATCGACTCCTACGCCAAGGACGGCATCGACTACTGGGACGCGCTGGATCCGGAACTGAAGTCCGTCATCACCCCGCGCAACGGCAACGGCCTGGCCTGGTCCCACACCTCGGACTCCTCCTACAAGCGGCTCAGCCGCACCATCAGCATTCCCAACGACGGCGCCGAGCTGTCCTTCTGGCTCGAACGCGACACGGAACCGGGCTGGGACTTCGCGTTCGTGGAGGCCCGCACCGCCGGCGCCGAGGACTGGACCACGCTCAAGGACACCACCGGCCACGCCACCGACGACACCGGCCTGGCCTGCCCGGCCTGGCACGAGGTGCACCCGTTCCTCAAGCATTACCAAACCGACGACGGCGAGGGCGGCTGCACGGCCGAAGGCACCTCGGGCAAGTGGTGGGCTGCCAGCGGCACCAGCGACGGCTGGGAGAAGTGGGAGTTCGACCTGTCCGCTTACAAGGGCACGGACGTGGAGCTCTCCATCACCTACGCCAGCGACATCAACGGCCAGCGCGACGGCGTGCTGATCGAGGACATTATCGTCTCCACCGACGAGGGCACCACGTCCTTCGAGAACGACCGCAACCGGGACCGGCTGGAAGGCTGGACCATTCCCGGTGCGCCGGAAGGCAGCCCCGGCAACGAAGATGACTGGGAAGCCGGCGTTTCCACTCCGGTCTCCATCGGCGCCCGGGTTGAAAAGGGACTGGCCCGCCAGCCCGAAATCATCGGTTTCCTGGCCGACAATTTCGGTGACTATCCCGCCGAGGCGGCCGGCGGCGTCGTAAGTGGAATTGACGGTCTGGGGTTTGCGCTGGAGAGCCAGAGCCGGCCGACCTACTCGGAAGACTGGTTCTACGATCCGGCCAGCGCCGACTCGATGATGGTGCACGAGCTGGCGCACCAGTGGTTCGGCGGCAGCCTGTCGATCGCCTCGTGGCGGGATGCCTGGCTGGCGGACGGTTTCGCCACCTACGCACAGTGGCTGTGGAACGAGGAACAGGATCTTGGCAAGGCCCAGGATGCGTTCGAATTCTACGGCGGCATTCCGGCGGACGATCCCTTCTGGGACCTGCGCATCTCGGATCCGGGGGCGGAGCGGGTCTTCGACGCCTCCGTGCAGGCCCGCGGCGCGATGGTGCTGCACGCACTGCGCGAGGAGCTCGGCGACGACACGTTCTTCGGCCTGCTGAAGAGCTGGAGCACCGGAAAAGCCGGCAAGGTTGTCTCCACGAAGCAGTTCATCCAGTTCGCCCAGGAGTACTCGGGGCAGGACCTGACGGAGCTGTTCGACACCTGGCTCTTTACTCCGGGGAAGCCCGGTGCCCTGTGACGCGATCAGGTAACGGCGGGCCACCCGCGGTATCGAAACGACAACACCAGCGTGTTTCCGCCACCCACGCCACAGCCGAGGCCTACAGTGGCTTTACCTTTCCTGGGGAGGAAAAATGTCAACTGAACAGAACCTGGACATCGGCAACTTCCTGACAGTATCGGACGTCGCAGCCCGGCTCAATGTCAGCAAGATGACCGTGTACCGTTTGGTCCACTCCGGCGAAATGCCTGCCGTACACATCGGCCACTCGTTCCGGATCAACGAGACGGCGGTCGCGGACTATCTGGCGGACGCCGCCGTGGAGGCCGATCCGTCGAGCTGACGCGCGGGCGCCGCATCCGTACAAGACAGTAGGATGGACTCTGATCCCAACCGAGACCGATCTTTGGAGTCCACCTATGGCCTTGAGCGCCTCCACCAACCTGTCCCACCCCGTTGCCCAGGTCACCGAGACCTTTGTCAGCGCGGACTTCCTCCGCCACATCAGCGAAATGGTCGGCGGCAGCCTGGTCTCCGTGGAGCAGGAGGGCGACGTTGATGGTCCCTTCACCCTCACCGTGGTCCGGAATATTCCCACTACCCGGCTCCCGGACATTGCGCGCAAGATGCTGGGCGAGTTCCTGAACGTGACGCAGACCGAGCAGTGGCAGGCACCGGAGGCCGACGGCTCCCGCACCGTCAACGTCGGCGTCAAGATCGCCGGTGCGCCGGTTGATGTGGCCGCCGTGCAGAAGCTGGTTTCCGATGGCGGTTCCACCCGCGTGGATCTCGAAGGCGAAGTCACCTCCGGCATCCCGTTCCTCGGCGGCAAGATTGCCTCCGCAGCCGAGCCGATGCTGGGCAAGGCGCTGCGGATCCAGGCGGAGCAGGCCGAAGCCTGGATCGCCGGCCGGGCATAGGGGCTTACCGACTGTGAACGTACCTGCCGCCCTGTCCTGGGTCCTGGTCTTCGCCGGCTTGTGGAGCGTCATCGCCTGGGTGCCGTTCCTGCTCCAAGTCTGGAAGGACCCGCGGTCCAAGGACGACAAGGGCAATATGACCAGCTACCTCACCACCCGGTTCATGCTGATCACCACGTCGATGATCCTGGGCATCGCCACGCTGGTGATCGGCTTCCGGCTGCTGGCAGGCTAGCTTCAGCCCCCTGGCGGCTTAGCTTCAGCCTACTTGCCGAGGTTTTCCCGCGAGAACGTCCCTGCCGCACCAGATCGTCCCTCCCACGAGGGCGTCGGTACCGGCAGGGACGTTCTGGCGTTAACGGGAGCTGGCCGTCCGGCGCCGGTGCCCTCCGTCAAAGCCGGACTTGGTTAGAACAGCGAACCGCGGATGAGGTGGCCGTAGTAGATCGAGCCCGGCCGCTGCGGGTCTCCCTCGTAGCCGTGGTCCGGGTTGTCGTTGTTGTACTTCTCGGTCGCATCCACGAAGCTGTCCACCACGTCCGCCACGGATCCGGTGCAGGTGCCCTGGTTCAGGCAGAGCGCCACGGTTCCGGCCACCGCAGGGGAGGCAAAGCTGGTGCCGTGCGGGGAGGCTGTACCACCGCCGCGGGCCGTCGTTTCAACACAGACGCCCGGTCCGGCGACGGTGTGCTCCAGATCGTCGCCCTGCGTGGCGAAGTTGGAGAAGCTCGCGGGCCTGTCATCGTTGGCGTAGGCACTCACGTCCTGGCCCAGGCACACCGGCGATGCCTCGCCGCCGGGCCTGCCGTCGAAGTCGCCGATCGCCGTCGCCGTCAGTACCTCGTCGTAGGCGGCAGGAACGACGCCGGCCACATCGGTCGCACCGTTGCCGGCCGCCACCACGTAAGTCACCCCGGCCTCGACCGAACGGCAGATCGCCGCATGCATCGGGTCCCCGCTCTGGCTGCCGCAGGCGCCGTCGTCGGTACCCGGTCCGGCGATGCTCACGTTGGCGACCGCGATGTCGTTGTCCGCATTGTTATCGGTCCGCGTCTGGGTCACCCAGTCATAGGCGCAGATCAGGCTGGACTCCGAGATTGTCCCGGCGTCGCTCAGCACCCGCACGGACCAGATCGGTGCGCCGGGAGCCATTCCCACCACGCCCAGATCATTGTCGCGGGCCGCCGCCACACCGGCCACCGAAGTGCCGTGGCCCATCACATCCACCGGCGCCGGCACGTTTACCGCGGAGCCGCTGCTGCAGTCGACGCCGCCGCGGACGTTGAGGTCCGGATGCGTGGCATCGACGCCGGTGTCGATGACGGCAATGTTCACGTCGACGGAACCCGCGCCGTCGCCGGCTTTGGCACTGGACTGATCAGCCCCGGTGCGCGTCACGCTGACCGGCGTCTTCTGCGCCGCGAGGGTGAACTGCCGGTCCAAGGCGACGTACGCCACCGCCGGATCATTGCCCAGTTGCTCGGCGTTGGCAGCGGTCATGCTCGCGGCGTAGCCAGAGATGGCCTCGCTGTAGGTCGAGGTCTCGTCGACGTCGAATTCCTTCTGATGGTCCGCCGCGACGTCCTCGACATCGGCAACGGAGTCCTTTAGCACGACGATGTAGTCGTCTTCGGTCTCGGCCAGTGCCGGCGATCCGAGAAAAGCCATTCCGGCCGTAGCAGTTGCCGATGCGGCCAGAATGGCCAGCCACCGGCGCGCTGCTGGATGCAGACTCCCCATGATTTCCTCCGAAGCAGGTTCGATCCCAATACCCCAAAATCGATATGCGGCCACCTGCCCCCAAGCGCTTCACCATATCGTTATAAACCCCTTTGGAATCACAGTATGGACCCCGGAGGAAGAGGCGTCCATAGCTGGGGCGAAATCATGTTCCGCATGACGTTTCGGCCAGGATATCCACCGTTTCCGGAGGTGAGTCCGGATACGGAGCCGGAGGCCGACCTGCCCTGCGCGGCCTTCCTGCACGCCGGCATGGGCGGATCCTGAGGCTGCATCTCTATGGGCGTGGACCACAGAATCTTCCTTAATCCCTCCAGCGCATCCGGCGCAGCGGGAAATAGCGCATTAAATCAGCACTAATTTTTCAGCTCCTTTCGGGCTTACCGTGGAAAGAGGCGTCGTCCGTCCCGGACGACCTGACATGGAGGTTCTGCCGTGACTGTTACCACCAGTGTTGCCGACTGCAGCGTGACCCGCTGCGGGTTCAATGATCATGAAGGCTGTACCGCGTTTGCCATCACCGTCGGCGGAGGCGAAGACCATGCCGCCTGTGCAACGTTTGTTGACATCGGAAAGCATGGCGGCCTGCCCAAGGTTCTCGCCCAGGTGGGTGCGTGCCAGCGGGCGGAGTGCGTCCACAATGAAAGCCTGCTCTGCAACGCACCCGAAGTCCACGTCGGCCCCGGTGCAGACAACGCGGACTGCCTGACGTACTCACACAAGTAGCAGCGGGTCCGCCCGGTCACGGGCTTCCAGTACCGCAGCGCTAATAGCCTGGCCCTTGCGCTGGAGTGGTCCACCGACCGCTCCAGCGCATTGCCATGCCGAAAATCGGCATGGCAATCACGATTCCGGCGGATGAAACGATGTACCCGCCGCCTTGGCGGCGGATGGAGTCACAGGTGAATAACATCCGTTGCAGCCCCTCTGCGCCCTCCGTAACGTGAAAAACACGGTACGAAAAAAGACCGCCCGGAATAGGGGAGTCCGTCACAACACACCGCCGACCGCTCGATACTGAATTGCCGACGAGGAGAAACCATGACAGACGATAAAGCCGCCAGTCTCCAAAAGCTCAGCGACATTGCCCGGACCGTATCCCAAGATGACGAAGACATCCGCGGCAGGAACGTCAAGGCCAGAGACGGCGAGGAACTTGGCGAAGTCGACGACCTCCTGGTCGACCCACGGAGAACAAAGTACGCTTCCTGGTGGTCGCTTCCGGAGGGTTCCTCGGGCTGGGCCAGACAAAGTCCTTCATTCCCATTGAAGCCGTGTCCGGCATCAGTGCCGATGAAGTCCGTATCGACCAGGCCAAAGACAAGATAGCAGGTGCGCCCACCTACGATCCCGACATTGTCGAGGAACGCGGCTACTACGAGGATCTCTACGGCTATACGCCCTACTGGGCGCCCGGGTACATCTACCCTGCCTACTCCTATCCCCCGGTGAGGTGATAGGCGTCCCTACTCTGCATGCTCGCGCTCTTGGGCTCCGGAACGGCCGGATGAACAACGGATAGTGGGGCTGGTCAACAGACGGAAGCACGGCCTTGCCGGCCGCAATCCGAGGGAGAAGAAAATGGTCAACATCAACAAACCGCGTCCGGACGAACGCCGGGCTCAGGCAACGCCGGTGCAGAAAACCGCGCGGGTCGTCGCCATAGTCCTGGGCCTCCTGGGAATCCTTGGCTTCATCCCGGGCATTACCGCCGAGTACGGCCAGCTGGAGGTAACCGGTATCGGCACCGATGCCCTCCTCTTCGGGCTGCTGCCGGTCACCATTACGCACAATGTTTTGATGCTGCTGTTCGCTGCCGGCATTTTTGCTGCTGCCCAGCGCAGTGCCGGCGCGACAAAAGCCACCCTGATCGGGCTGGGGCTGTTCAATGTAGCTTGCGCGGCCTATGGACTCATCAACGTCAGGTACGGGTCTACCTTGTGGGTGCCCGCGGGCGAAGTGGACAACTGGTTCCATCTGGTGCTCGGCGCGGTCCTCTTCGGTCTCGGCCTGATCAGAGGTCCGAAGAACCTGGACCGCGAAAGGCGATGATCCAGGCGCTTCGAGCACGCGCAGGTGCCCTCAAGCCCTGACACTGGGATTCGCCGTTTAGCCTGGGAAGGCCGGGTCCAGCACCACCGGGGGTGGCTGTGCCGCCCAGCTGTGCCCCACGCGCGAGTAGACAGCATCCGGGGTCTGGACGTAAATGTTGTCCGGTCCATTGCCGGCGCTGATTTCTTCCATGCCGTCCAGCTCCCCCAGTTCCTCGGAGCTGCCGTCGAGCCCGAGCACGGCTGCCTCACTTCCGCCGGAGTCCAGGACCGCCACGGTTGTTTCGTCTGCCCATACTGCGCTGTCGGCGGCGACAGGGGAACGCAGTTCGTTAGGCTCGCTCAGCCGGAGCGGCGCCCCGTCCCCGTCCCGGACAATGCCCGCCAGCTGCACCTTGCCCTCCCCGCCTTCTTGCGTGATCAGCAGGGCGCGGGTTCCGTCGCGCGAAATCCTCAAGTCCGTCACTTCCACACCTGCCAGCCATTGTGCAGCGACCGGCGCTGCAGACCCGCCGCTCTGGTCCAGCGGAACCGCCGACACAGTGCCGCCGTGGCCGGATGCGGTCCAAACCCAGCCGAACGGGCCGATGCTCGGACCTGTCAGTTCCGCGCCGGCGACCACGTTCCTGACCGCTCCGTCCGCGCCGATCGTGAACAATCCGCCGTCGCCGAGGAAGGCGGCTTCGTCCCCGTTGGGAGCCAGTGCGGGTTCGCGCGGATTCAGCTGCGAGACCTTCGGCAGCTGCGTGTCCTGCACGGGAGCAGATCCTTCATAGAAGACCAGCTCGCCGTCGAGCACGGCAATCTGCCTGCTTCCGACCGCCGGATCCTTCACCGCCGGTTCGAATCCCGCTGCGGCCCTGTCGCCGATTTCGACATCGCGCTGGCCCACCGACATCCTGATGCTGCTCACCGTGTTCAACGGGCCGAGGGTCAGCTCCAACTGCTGCTGCATCCGTTGCCGGTCCAGGAAGGTAGTGCCGTCAAGGGCGTCGGACGTCAGGTCCACGCCGGCAACACCTGATTCGACCGGCACCGCCTGTTGCGCGAGCCGGGTGCCTTCCGGGAAGGCGCTCACCACCGCTTCGGCCAAATAAGGTGCGGGCCCTTCGAGCATCAATGTGGCCAGACTCGCCGCGACTCCCTGGCGGCTGGCCAGCCACCGGATGTCGGGGACGGCATAGCTGAAGGTGGGGTCGAAAAAATACGCGGTATATGCCTCGAACAGTACGGGGAAGTCCGAAGCGGAGACCATCGTCCCGTCCGGAATACCGGAGATGCGCCACTGGCCGTCCACCTGTTCGAGTTCCACCGGCACGGAACGCGTGGTCCCGGGATCCGCAGTTACCCTGATGCCGCGGGCGTCGATGACGGAGGCAACCTCGAAGTTCAGGACGTAGGCGTGCTCCCCGGCTGCCTTGGTGATCTTCACCCCGCCGTCGTACACCAGCGTCCGCTCGGTGGACCGCCATTCGCCAGCGAGCTTCGGGGCCATGAATTCCCGGGCCGTACCGTAATCATCCTGGGTCGCGGTACCCGCCAGCAGGAAACCTTCGATGACCTGCTCCGGTCCGGCACCAGGTTCGGGTCCCGGCGGATTGAACGTGTACTCCCCGACCGGAGCCCCTTCGGTCGGCGGTTCGATCCTATCTACCGGCCCCATTTCCGGAATGGAAGAACATCCTGCGAGGGCCAGTCCAAACAGCAACACGGCAGCCAGTGTCCTGAACGCTGAGCGCAAAACGATAATGTCCTTCCAAACAACGACGTCGGCCACTCGCCTCGGCAGTGGAAGGTCACCTCCCCGTGGGTAATCACCGGCAGTGGCCGGTCATCACACTAGCCGGTCAAACTTCAAGCGCACTCCAGGCCCGCTGGGAGGCGGCTGTACGCGTGCGATGTCGGTAAGGCTTATTGCAGGGTCAGGATTTTGTCCGTTCCCCGCGGGTGGGGTTCAGGTGTACAGCGTTCCCGGAGACGCGCTTTACGGCGTCGGAGGCTTCAAAGAAGTTGTTTCCAAACCCCTTTCCGTCCACCTCGACATAGCCCATTCGCAGCAGCCGTTCCCTGCGTTCTTCCGGCAGGTTCGCCTGGCCGCTCAGTGCAGTCGCCACGGCCTGGACGATGTTGGGGTCCCGCTCGGAGGTCTGCCCCTCGGCGGTGGTCGCCTCCGGATCACCGAACTTAACGGACTTCACCGTTCCAACTTTTTCACCGGATGCGTCGAAAACATCCATTCCCTCGCGCACGTCGCCTAAATCACTCATAGCAAGGACTCCCGCCGTTCATAAGCAGACTGATGGTTTGTTCAGCCCAGCGTAGTGCCAGCATGATGGCGCCGCCAGAGCCGGGAACACTAATGCCGGTTTTGCCTCGGGACCGAACGTTTTCATCGTCGGTGAGGACACCATGGTCCTCGCCGCCGGCATGACGGAAAACCTAGCAGAAGGTCGAATTCGAGCAGGAGCTGGTTGTCGTCGCCGAGGGGGTTCAGGAAATTTAGCCAGCCATGGTGATGATGGGCAGGCCACCGTCCGTTTCGAGGCGCGGACGCAACCAGATCCCGCTCGTTGTCCGTGTTCTCGGCCGCGTGTTCGTCGTCGTTCAGCGTGCCCTGCTTTCAGCCAGTGCCTTGAGCCGCTGGAGGCTTTGGGCCATGCCTCCGTGCATGACTGCCCGCCGGTTCTTGTTCTCCTTGCTGCCAGATTCGATGATCCACCAGCCGATCCGCGTGATCGGACGCACTACTTCGTAGGATTCAGTCACCCGCGTTCCAGATCCGTCCGGCTCGAACCGATAGCGCCAGACCAGGGTCCCGGCGAACGGTTCGGTCCGGGCGAACGCGAACTCCCGGCCCGGCTCCGCCGTGGTGATCACCGGCTTATTGTGCCAGCTGGCCCGCCCGACCGTATATTGCGGGCCTTGAACCTCGCACCGACCTTGGGCCCTGAAACGCCGCCAAGCCAGACGCATTCGGCAACCTCCGGACTGTATTCAGGTGTCCTGGTGACGTCCGCGACGATGGCGTAAACGGCCTCAGGAGCAACGTTAATGTACGTAATAAGCTCATCCCGGTCCAGAGTCTGCACAGCAAAGCTCCTTCATGAACAGCCCGCACCCCGGACGGGGCACTCGTGTGGTTCAGCATCCGCCTGCCGGGCGGTGCGGTCAAGGATTCCGGCAGCACAAAGCGGCGGCCCCAGTCAACTTGAACCGGAACCGCCGCCTGGTGTTGCCGCTGATGCTGCTTGGCAGAAGGGACTCTTACAGCGTGCCCTTGAGCACCCCTGGCTTCACGCCGCTGTTCGTGAAGCGCGTGCCGGCGTAGTAGTACAGAGCGCCCGTCGGCCTGGTAGCCAGCAGATCCGCCTTGTTGTCCGTGCCGGCGTCTCCGGGCCCGAGGATCCGGTTGTATTGCGACCAGCCGCTGTTGCCGATCTTTCGTTCCGCGGCAAACCAACCGCCCGAGGAGGCGGTGGTGCGTCCGGCCAGCAGCCACAGTGTTCCGTCAGGCTTGCGGGCCGTCAGGTCGCCGGTGCCGCCGTCGTCGTAATCGCCGACGGCGGTGAGGTGATCGTATTTGTTCCAGCCGGTGGCGATCCGGCTGCGCGCGGAAACCTTGCCCGTCCCGGTTCCCGGATAGAGCCACGCCGTGCCGTCCGGGCGCACGCCGATCAGGTCCTTCTTGCCATCCCGGTTCACGTCGCCGGCGCCCAGCAGCGTGTTGAACTGGTTCCAGCCGCTGGCGCCGATGCGGATCCGGGGCATGTAGCCTTCGCTGATGGAGTTGACCCTGCCGGTGCCCTTGTAGAGCCACAGCGAGCCGTCCGTTTCGCGGGCCAGCAGGTCGTTGGCGCCGTCCCGGTTGAAGTCGCCGACGCCGATAAGTGCGGTGTAGATCTGCCAGCCGGTGCCGATGCGCACCGCGGCGGCGTGCCCGCCCCTGCCGTTGCCGGCGGCGAACCACAGGGTGCCGTTGGACTTGCTGGCCACCAGGTCCGCCCTGCCGTCGCCGTTGAAATCGCCCGGCGTCGCCACCAGGTTGTAGGCGTTCCAGCCCGTTCCGGCGGCCAGGCGCGGCAGCATGCCGGAGCTGTCCTGCATCTGGGTGCCGGCATAGAAACGTAGCGACTTGTCCGGGTAGATGCCCAGGACGTCCGGCATCCGGTCGCCGTTGTTGTCGCCCGCGCCGAGGACCTGGCTGAACTTCTGCCAGCCGCTGGAGCCGACCTTCTGCGGCACGCCGAACGAGGCATTCATGGCCGCCTTCCGGCCGGTCCCCCGGTACAGCCACAGCGTGCCGTCCGCTTTGACCGCAAGGACATCCGCTTTGCCGTCGCCGGAGTAGTCGCCCGGAGCAACGAGCTTGGTGTAGTTCCAGCCCGCAGCCACCTGGACCCGGGAGCCGGTCTTCCCGGTGCTCAGGCCGGGGTAGAACCATACGGTTCCGTCAGCGCGCGTGGCCAGCAGGTCTCCGCGCCGGTCCCCGTTCAGGTCGCCGGCCGCAATGACCTCGGTGAACTGGTTCCAGCCGCTCGAGCCGACCTTGACCCTGGGCTTGAAGGCCTGGCTGCCACCCGCGCCGGTGCCCTGGTAGAGCCAGAGCGAGCCGTCCCGGTGGCGGGCCAGCAGATCAGGGTAAGCATCGCCGTCGTAATTCCCGGCGCCGATCAGCTTGTTGTAGATGTACCAGCCGCCGCCGATCTTCACGGCATTGCCGTAGCCGCCGGCCCCGTTGCCGGGGTAGTACCAAAGGCTGCCGTCGGTGCGGCGCGAGACCATGTCGGTCTTGCCGTCACGGTTCAGGTCGCCGGGGATAGCACTGGTGACGGTGTAATCGCCGGCCGGCTTCGGCGCCACGGCCGGTGCCGGGGCGCTCACGCCGTTGGGGTACTTGGCGAAGGCGACGAGCTGCGCCTGCGTGCCGCGCCAGACGTTGGAGTCGCCCAGGAAGGGGCCGGATTCGCTGTACTGCCAGATATCGAAGCGGGTCCAGCCGGCGGGCAGCCACGGGTAGGTGACATTGCCGGTGGAGAAATGCGCGACGTGCAGCGGGTGGTCCTTGAAGGCGCTGCTGTAGCCCAGGCACTGGTTCCACCAGCTGCCGTTGGTGTAGATCGCCGGCACCCGGCCGGTCCGGGCCTTGATCTGGTTGGAGAAGTCGCGTACCCAGTTGACCAGCTGCGAGGGGCTCATGTTGTAGCAGGTGTTGCCCAGCTCCGGGTACGGGTTGAACTCGATGTCCAGCAGCGGCGGCAGCGTCCTGCCGTCGGCGGACCAGCCGCCGCCGTTGTTGACGAAGTAGTCCGCCTGGACCTTGCCGCTGGTGACGTTGGGAATGGCGAAGTGGTAGGCGCCGCGGATCATGCCCACCTTGTAAGAGCCGGAGTACTGGCCGCCAAAGCTGGGGTTCTTGTAGCTGGTCGCCTCGGTGGCCTTCACATAGGCGAAGCGGGCGCCGAGGTTCCATTCGGTCTGCCAGTTCACGCTCGGCTGCCAGCCGGAGACGTCCATGCCCTGGATGCCCGGGGCCCGCCAGTGGTTGCGGTTGGTGGCCGCGGCAATGGTGACGGCTGCCGTCCGCTCGATCTCGAGGACATCGAGCGTTTCGGCGAGCTCCTCCTGCGCGTCGTCCTGTTTGAGCTCCGCTTCGCGTTCCTGGCGCATCTCCAGGCCCTTGCCCATCTCGGCGCCGTGTTCGCCCTGCAGCTTCTCCAGCAGCGCGAGCTTCTGCGCCTGGGTCAGCTTGTCCACGTCCACCTCGACGGGCTTGTCCGCCGCGGGGGCGCCCGCATCTTCGGCGGGTTCGGTGGCGGTCTGCTCCGGCTCGGGGACCGCCGGCGCTTCAACAGCCGGCGCTTCCGACGGCTCGTCGGCGGGATCGGCGGCGGGGATTTCCACCGGTGCGGCGTCTTCCGCCGGTTCCGCTGGCTCGAGTATGTCCGGCAGCGTTTGCGGTTTGGCCAAGCCGGTTTCAACCGACGACGGCGGTGCCTGGGTTTCGGTTGGTTCGGTCACCGTGACGGCCGGGGCGGGGAGGGACTCGGCCGCAGCTGCCGGCTGCATGACGAGCACTCCGGCAACGCTGATGGTCAGGGCGGTGGCGCCGGAGACAGCACGCTGCCAGGCCTTCCGCAAGGTCAATCGTTTATATAAAGGGCCGCAGGCAGGCGGGCGCGAATGAACAATGTTCACAGGTAACTCCAGATAGCGAGACTTGGTGCACCGCCCCAATCCGAGACACGCGGCGCCGAATAAGAGTAACCGATTCACCACTCGCTTGGGTTACGGTTTGATCACGCTCGCGCGGCTGACTGGCGCCCCGGGGCATTGTGGCTTGTCAGGGGCTGCAAGGTATTCCCAAGGTGATCCAAGTAACTTTTCACCTGACCACTGCAACCCATGCCGGCCGCCGGCTGAAAGACAGGTTCATGAGCTACGCGACGAATCCCCTCGCTTATCCGCGCCGCCGCGATATCCGCCTCGGTACCGCCGATCCCGTTCCGCCCACCGGCATGTTGGCGGTCCCGCTGGTCAAAGCGCCCTCGGGCATCCCGCTGCCCATGCGCCGGGATTTGCGGACGGGCCCGCGGCTCCGGCAGGCCCGGACCATCACCGCAGCATTCGCCGTCGCAGCATGTGTGGGAGCTCTTTGGCTGCTGCTGGCCCGGTAGCCGCCGGCCGAAGAATTGCCCTGGCCGCGGACTAGGGCCGGATGAATCAGGCAATTGGGGGAAGCAAATGCCGTATAGCCGTGGGGATGGACCGTACCCTCCGCCCGCTGAAAACATCAGCCGCAGGATCACCGGGACACCGGAGGGCCTGCGCAGTTCCGCGTCCGGACGCATCCCGCAGTGGGCGCGGGACGAGGCCCTGGGGCAGGGACCGGCCCCGGCGGGCTGGCGGACTCCCCCGGCGCCCGCTGCTTCCCCCGTTTCCACCCGCACGCGGCGCCGCGCTCGACGCCGCAGGAACCACGGTGGCATCCCCAGGAACCGCCGGTACCCTCTCTGGCTGACCACCGCGGTGTCCATCACCGTTGTCGGCGCCCTGCTGCTGGCCCCGGCCATGGGGAGCCGGGTGCTCAACGCCCTACCCGGGTTTTTGGCGGCAGCCGAGATGCCGCCGTCGGGCGTTGAAGCTGCGGACGCGCCGCTTGGCACGCCGCCGGCCGCCACCGGATCGGATCAGTACCGGTTCCTCGAATTCGACGGGCTGGACCAGCCCTTCGTCGCCTTCGACCCCTGCCGGCCGATCCACTATGTGGTCCGCGCGGAGGGCGCACCGGCCGGAGGAGCGGAAATGATCGAGGAGGCCGTCGGCATTGTCTCGGCGGCTTCCGGGCTGCAGTTCATTAACGACGGCGCAACCACCGAGGCGCCGCAGTCCCGCCGGCCGAAGTACCAACCGGACCGCTACGGTGAGCGCTGGGCACCGGTACTCATTGCCTGGTCAACGCCCGCGGACAATCCGGACCTGGACGGCGACACCATCGGCCTGGGCGGCAGCTCCCCCGTGGGCCTCGAGGGCGAAACCATGGTTTATGTCACCGGGCAGGTGGAGCTGGACGGCCCGCAGATGCGCGAGGTGCTGCAGTACCCCGGCGGCTGGGAAGGTGCACGGTCCGTCGTCGTGCATGAACTGGGCCACGTCCTGGGGCTGGACCACGTGGATGATCCGGGCCAGCTGATGTACGCGGGCGGGAACTCGCAGACACAACTCGGCGACGGGGACCGTGCCGGCCTCGCCCTCCTCGGCCAAGGGGAATGTGTCCCCGAGCTTTGACGCAAACACCAACGGCAACACTTCCGTTTTATAGGAAGCGCCGCCGTCGGCTTCATTCAGCGGGAGCTGTTAGACGCCCACGCCGAATACGAATGGTACGAGAGTCATCAGGACGACCGGAATCATGACGATGCTGACGATATTGAGCCAGATTCCGCCCCGAACCATGCTCTTGATGGAAACTCCACCGGCGGCGAAGGCCACAGCGTTGGACGGCGTGCCAACCGGAAGCATGTAAGCGCCGGAAACTGCGAGGGTGACCGTGATGGCCATGACCAGCGGATCAATACCCACCCCGACGCCCACGGAGGCCATGATCGGCATGAATGCCGCGGCGGTTGCCGTGTTGCTGGTCATCTCCGTGATTGCCAGCAGGATAATGACGATGATCAGAATCAAGATGATGGGCGGTACGTCCGCCAGGCCCGACACGCTGTTACCGATCCACTCGCTCAGTCCCGTGGCTGTTACCTGTGCGGACAAGGACAAGCCACCGCCGAAGAGCAGCAGCAGGCCCCAGGGAACTTCCTTCGTCGCGGACCACTCGAGCAAGGGGCCGTTCTTGGGCTTATCGCCAGGAACCACAAAGACAAGCAGCGCGGCGAGAACAGCGATGGAGGTGTCATTGAAGTTCGCTGCGAAAGGAACCGCCGTAGCAACGGCCGGGATTTTGGCGATGAACGGCAGGAAGATCCAGCAGAAAGCGGCGCCGGCAAAGATTGCGATAACGCGCTTCTCCTGGCTGGTCAGCCCGCCCAGTTTGCGCAGCTCCTCGCGCATGATTTCCTTGCCGCCGGGAATTTCGTCGACCTCAGAGCGGAAGACGATCTTCGTTAGCACAAGCCACGCCGTTGCCAACATGAACGCCGCAAAAGGTACGCCGACCAGCATCCACTGGCCGAAACCAACGGTGATCTCGTAATTGTCCGCAAGGTATGCCTTCATCAGAGCCATCGGAGGCTGGCCAATCAATGTGCCCATGGAGCCGATGGTCACTGCGTACGCAATGCCCAGCAGCATGGAAGCAGCAAGCTTGGGCGTCACTTTGGAATTTTCCAGAGAGTTGATCAACGCGAGGATGGCGCCGCCAATGGGAACCATAATGACAGCTGTCGCTGTGTTGCTCACCCACATTGTGATCAGGGCGCTGGCGAGCATCAAACCGAAGACAATCTGGCTCGGCCTGGTACCCACCGCCAAAATGATCAGCAGAGCCACGCGGCGGTGCAGGTTCCATCGTTGGGTCGCCAGCCCAAGGATCACGCCGCCCAGAACCAGGTAGATGACGTTATTGGCATACGGAGCAGCCGCCGCTCCAATGTCTGCAACACCGGTAATCGGAAACAAGACCAACGGCAACAGTGAAGTTACTTCCAGCGGAACAGCTTCGGTCATCCACCATGTGGCCATGAGAATTCCGATTGCGGCAACACCTCGGGCCTGCAAAGACAGGCTGTCCGGTAACAGGAAAAATGCCGCTACGGCCAGCATCAAGCCGGCCACAACAATCGGCCACTTGATCTTCGTGACCTTGGCGGCCAGCGGCGAGACTGGCGCCTCTACCGCATCATGTTCTCTTACGGCGGTCATACTTCACTCCTTGGGGAAGCCCCTTGGAAACTGTCTTCAGGACAGCAGGAGCTCAAGAAAAATTTGAAGCGCCGACTACTGCGGCGCAAGTCACATCGATCTACCGTAGAGGAAGGATTGCCAGCTGAGAAATACCTAAAGCACATTGATTGGTAGGATCCACATATAAGTTGTGGTGGGGCCTAACAATCTCGAGCCGGTCGGGAAATAAAAACGAGAATAAGCTGCCCGTGTTCAGTCCGTTTCAGGACCGTCGCAGTAGGGGCAGCGGCCGGAGCCGAAACCGCAGGCGTCCGGAAACGCCTCTGCGGCGATGCCGTTGGTTGAATCGAGTGTGAGCTTGGTCGGTGTGTCTTCGAGAACAGTGTGGGTCATTGCCAGTCCTTAGATGCGGCTTCTCGTCCTGCAGCCGGGAGGGTCCAGATGCGGTGCCGCGGCAGGGTCTGCTGCCGCGGCACCGTTCGGTTCCAGGACGTCAGGGCAAGAGGTCGGTCGAGGCCCTGGACCTGCACTCCCCGGACGGAGTGCGGACCGGTCTTCCGGCTGAGGATTGCGGTCTTGGTCACAGACTATGGGACGCGGCGGCACCCCGTCAGTGTGCAATAGCACAGGATCCGAGAGGAGTCTGTGTGCTGCCGGACTAGGAGTCGGCCGGCCGAAAGGCGGAATGCCCGGCGGCGCCGCGGTCGTTTGTCGGTGTCTCCGAAATGGACTGGGCCGTTGGCACGGGCCCTCTCCCGCTTGTGCGGGATTGATTAGCAGAAGTTGATAAGGCTGTTCCATGCCCCTCGGCGTCGAAGATTACGTTCTGCCCTGCCTCGCTGCGGACCGGTCTGGGCTGGGCGCCGGGGCGGCGGCCGGTGAGGACCAGAGTGCGGAGCCAGCCGGTGGCCGCGGCGACGACTGCTTCCAGGGGACCCTTGCCGACGGCGTTGCGCCAGAGGACGCCGGCGAGGAGGAAGAGGATGCATTGGATGGTGATAGCAATGACCGGACGTTCCGGGTCGAGAACGTCGCTGGCAAGGATAATCACGTGAGCGGAGTAGAGGGTCAGAGTCATGGAACCCGCCGCCGCCAAAGGGACTGGTAATCCTGCCTAGGTGCGGGACGAGGAGGAGTATGACGCCGAGGACGGCGAGTGAGGTTCCAAGGGTGCTGAGGATGGTGACGGGGGTTGACGTGTGGGGGGCGAGAATCGCCAGCCACCAGCCGGTGGTGGCCGGCAGCGCGTCCGCCGCCTCCGCTTCACCGAGGCTCATAAACTGGTTAATCTGTGCCCTGTCCAGCAGCGGTGTTGCGGCGACGAGCCGCTCGTAGCCTCCGCCCGGACCCAGCAGAAGTGCAGACAGGACCCACATGGAGGCAGCCAGCGAGGTCCCCGCAGCGAGGTGGACGGCGCCGACCTTCCGGCACGTCAAGTCCAAGCGGCCGACCGCGAGCCCCACGCAGATGTAAGCGAGCCAGGGCAGGGCGGGATAGTTCCCCGTGAACAGCATGTCGGTGAGGAACGTTCCCGGGTTGGCACCGGCCAGGGCGAAGGTGTACTCGGCGTCGAGGCGTGGCATGTCCGGCCACCACGCACGGACCAGTTGCATCGCCACTGGGCCGAGCACCGCGAAGACGGCCGCCAGGGCGAGCAGGGTCCGCCTGCCCAGGCCCAGCAGCGGGATGGCCAGCAGAAAGAGGATCCCGTAGTAGGCCAGGATGATCTCTACCGAGGTTTCCGTCGGGCCCAGCAGCAGGCCTATCGCGATGATCATCAGGCCGCGCAGGGCAAGGGCGGTCCGAGTCGCGGTCATCGCACGGCCCGAGGGAGGCCGTCTGCCCCCGGACTGCAAGGTGATGGAGATCCCGGCGATCAGCACGAAGAGGGCCGCCGCCCGCCCCCCGAACAGAGTCGAAACGAACTGGGGTGTCGCCTTCGGTGGGCAGGATGTTCAGGACCACGATCCCGATGAGGGCAACGCCGCGGGCAACGTCGACGCCGACCACTCGCGGCGAGCTTCCCGACCCAGGCGTCTGTGATTGGCCCGGGAGTGGTGCGTGAACGGTACGAGAGGGCATGGCAGATTCCTTCCTTGATGCTCGCGGGCCTGACAGACACAGACACCACGACGGAACGAATCCGTCCCTTGGTGGTAGCGCCGCGCCGCCGGTACAAGACAACGTGCCGACCCGTTATTTTTGCGTTACAGACAGGGCCGGCGTGGAACGGACGGATAAAATGGCGGAACAAGTGGCACAGTGCGCGCTCCGGCTCAGCGGAACCAAGCCTTCTTAGGCGACCTCCCCAAAATCCCGCTCGTTTGTCGCATCGGACTTCCCCATCATGAAAACCATGTTCCGCGCTTTGGCTGCCGCCGGAGCCGCCGCACTCCTGACCGCATTTTCCGTTGCTGCTCCCGCGAGCGCAGCCGGCACCATCACCGCGCCCGACGAGGGTGCACTCCTCGGTGACGGCGCGGCTGTCATCCTGTCCATCACCTACGAGTGCGACACCGGGCAGAATGCGAACGTCTTCGCCGAAATCGCCCAAACCATCGACGATGAGCGGGTCGCTACCGGCAACGGGTTCGCAGCTCCGGTCGACTGCACCGGCACCGAGCAAAGCGTGGAGGTGTCCGTGCTGGCATCCGGCGGCTTCTTCGCCTTCGCCGAAGGAACCGCCGTCGCCCGCATCTTCCTGGCCACCTGCACCATAGGGGCCTGCGAGCAGGTGACTGCCACCGCGGAGCTGGAGCTGGTGGATGATTAGCGCATGCTGAAGGGAATCTCGCCGAAGTCCCCGGTCTCGTAGAGGGGAGCCACTTCGCGCATGTACTCGGTCCACTGCGCCCCGGCGATGGTGGAGCCGTCCACATAGTCGCGGGCCACGCCGTTGATCGGGACGTAGTTCAGCGACGAGTAGGACGTCCAGTTGCCCACCCAGGACGCGGTGGAAATGCCCTCAGTGTAGCCGACGGTCCAGGTCTGCTCGGAGAGGTCGGTGGTGCCGGTCTTCGCTGCGGCCGGCACACCGATGGGCGTGATGTTGCCCGGCATCTCCTGCACCAGGTCCTGCAGCGGCTTGCTGATGGCTGCCGCCACACCCGGTGCCAGGACCTGCTCACACGCCGGTTCCGGGATCTCGTAGCTCTTGCCTTCGGAGTCGCTGACCTCCGTCAGGGCGATCGGCTCGCAGTACTCTCCCCCGCTGGCGAAGGTGGCGAACGCGGCTGCCATGGTCAGCGGCGACACTTCCTGCCCGCCGATCACGAAGGACGGGTTGTTCACGACCATCGGCTCACCGTCCACCGCGCGGTGGACGCCCAGTTTGCTGTACACGTCGCGGATCTCGCACAGGTCCAGCATCGCGGCCTGGGCCGCGGTTGCCGAGTTGACCGACGAGGTCAGCCCCTCGCTCACGGTCATCGGACGGTCAAAGCCGGGCAGCGCGTTCTTGAAATCCCACTCGCTGAAGTACGCGGTAGACGGCAGGCAGCTGGCCGTCCAGTTGTACCCGCCGGGATAGTAAGTGCGGCTGGCGTCCACCACGTCGCTCAACGCGTTCCCGGCCTCGAGCCAGGCAACGGTGGTGAACGGCTTCACTGTGGAGCCCGGCTGGAAGCCGTACGGTGTTCCGCCCATGTCCGGATCCACGTTGAAGTTCAGCTCGGTGTTGCCCTCGCCTGCCTCGGGCGTGTAGTTGGTGTTCTGCGCCATCGCGAGGATCTTCCCGGTACCCGGTTCAACCGAGATCATTGCCGAACCGGCGCCGGAACTATCGCCTACAGGCACCTGCTCCTCGATCTGCTCCTGGGCTTCCTCCTGCAGCCGCGAATCCAAGGTGGTCTGGATCTTGAGGCCGCCGCGGGCCAGCAGCTTGGCGCGCTCGGCGGCATCTTCACCGAAGGCGTCGGACTGCATGACCACGTTTTCCACGTAGTTGCAGAAGTAGGCGGCGAGCTCTGCCCCCACGCAGCCCGATTGCACCGGCTGCAGGTCAATCTCCAGATCCGAGGCGACGGCGTCGTCGTACTCCTTCTGGGTGATCTTCCCGTTGCGCAGCATCGCACCCAGCACCGTGTCCCGGCGTTCCTTGGTGGCCTCCGGGTTGGTGACCGGGTTAAAGTAGTTCGGCGACTGGACCATGCCGGCGAGCATGGCGGACTGCGGGATGTTCAGTTCCGCCGCGGGAATGCCGAAGTACGTCTGCGCAGCGGCTTCCACGCCGTAGGTCTGGCCGCTGAACAGAACAATGTTCAGGTAGCCCTGCAGGATTTCCTCTTTCGAGTACTCCCGTTCGACGGCGATGGCCAGCTTGGCCTCACGCAGTTTGTCAGTGATGTTCTTTGTGCCGCTGATGGTCAGCTCGTCACCGCTTTTGCCGGCCTCCACGCCGTTGTCGATCAGCACATTGTTCACGTACTGCATGGTCAGCGTGGACGCTCCCTGCAGGCTCCCGCCGGCGAGGTTGCTGGCCGCGGCGCGCATGATGCCCTGCAGGTCCACGCCGTTGTGCTCGTAGTACCGAGTGTCCTCGATGGAGATGATGGCATCCTGCATGTGCCGCGACACCTCGTCCAGCGTCACCGGCACCCGGTTCTCCGCGTAGAAGGTGGCAATGAGCTCCCCGTCCGCCGAGTAGATGGTGGAGGGCTCGTCCATGGGATTGGTCTCGAGATCGCTGGGCAGCTGATCGAAAATGTCCACTGAAGTGTTGGCTCCTGCGGCGGCCACGGCGACGGACGGGACCAACAGGCCGGCCGCCAGGACGCCGCACAGCACGCTCACGCCGAAGAAGAGGGCCAGCTTGCCCAGCTTCGTCGAGCTGTCCAATATAGGAGTTTTGTGAATGCGCATGGCTTTAACTGTAAGGTGCAACCCTGACCGATTGCTTCGAGAAAGCAACCGCTGTGGATTACAATCCGAGAACGACGGCGGGAAGCGTTCAGTTCGCGAGCAGGGCGGCCGTTTCGTCCGCGGCCTGTATCAGGCGGATGCGCTCTTTCTCCTCGAGCGAGGCCGCTTCGATGGCGCTGCGCAGCTGTTCGAGCTGCCGTGCGACGGCGGCACGGTAGCGCCGGTGCTTGTCGCACCAGGCCACTTCCCGCAGCAGCTCGATCAGCCGGGCGGCGACCGTCGGATCCTTGGCACCGTACAGGCGCGGCTGGCTGACGGCCAGGTCCAGCAGCTCCTCCACGCCGGGCAGCGCGAGCACCACGCGGACCCGGCCGCCGTCGTCGTTGTCGGTCATCATGCGTGGTCCCGGATTCCGGTCCACGAGGCAGCACAGCAGGCTGGACAGGTGTCCCAGCACATGGATGGCCGTAGTCGGATCATTGATCCCCGGGGACAGCGCGCGGGCCGCCACGTCCACCAGCTGGCGGAAGCCGAAGGCCACATCCTGCACATTGGTGCGCTCGAAGCCGGTGGCCACCGCCTCGTTCACCCGCTTCCCCAGCTCAGCGGCTTCCTCGGTGTTCAGCGCTCTGCCGGAACCTGGCTTCCAGGCGCGGGCAAAGGGCACGCCTTCGATCAGCGAGCTGCCCGGTTCCCGATCGATCCGCACCACTGTCCCGGTCTCCCGCGCCGCCTGCAGCAGCGCTTGTTCGTCGATGCTGGTCAGGAAGCCCGAACTGGCGGACGTGATGGGAATGCTACCCGGACCCGGTTGGGGCTCCTGCGGCTGGGGCGGAGCGCCGGCGGGAAAGATCCGGTCGATGGTGACCTTGGTTTCCTCGTGCACGTTGCGCATCATCGTTTCCACCCGGATCTCGCGCGTCAGGTGCGCCAGGAACAGAACGAGCCCCATCACGCTGGCCAGGGACAGCACAAACGAGACGGTGACGGAGATTTCCGGGACGAACGGACCGTCCTCGTCCTGCTGGGTCCGCACGCTCCGCAGCACGGTCAGCGCGAAGACGAACGTGGCCAGGAACAGCGCGAGCGTGAAGTGCACAAACCGGTCCCGCGTAAAGGTGCGCAGCAGCCGCGGGGAGAACTGGCTGCTGGCCAGCTGCAGCGTGACCACCGTGAGGGAAAAGGTCAGCGACGTCACCGTGATGAGCGACCCGGAAATGGCCTCCAGCACCGAACGCGCTGCTTCCGGTCCGCCGCCGAACAGCAGTGCCGTCACCGCCGGCGGCAGGCTGTCGTCCACGGCGGCATCGAGGCGGGGCAGGAAGATGCCAAGTCCCACCGAGAGAACGACGGCGATCGCCGGCACCGGCCACAGCTGGGTCCGCAGGGCGTCCCGGATGCGTTCGCTGCGCCTCTTCATGCCCTCATTCTGCCGCAGCCGGGGCTTCTGTCAGCCGCTAGGATTCATATCCACCTTCACTGCCATGATGTAGGGCTCCTGGTCCCACGCGGCGTAGAGGGGGTCGTCGAGGTCCGCGCCCAGATCGTCCTCAATGTACGGCAGGTCCAGCACCGTGTGGACCACGCCCTTGACCCGTACCGGTTTGCCTGGCTCGAGGTCGGCCAGGTCGCCGTCGTAAATCACCAGCAGCGGCTCAACCGTCGTGTCGTCGGTGCCGGCGATGGTGAAGGCTTCCGGCGCCACCACCTCGTTCACGTCGGCCGAGATCGTGACGGTCTGGCCTTCGAGCGAATCCAGTTCGTCGACGAACTTCTGGTCGTACAGTCCTTCATAGGGGCCGCCCGGCACCGACGGCGACGCCGAGCGCGGTGCCTCGGCTCCCAACGGATCGTCGGCAGCCTCCTGGACGTCCTCGACGTCGACCCCGCTCTCGGGTCCCGACGTGCCGCAGCCGGCCAGGCCGAGTGACCCGAAAACCAAGGCGCCCGGAAGCCCCAGGCGGACCAGCCAGCTCCCGAAGTGATCACTCTTGGAATGATGAATCGACATGGTCCTGCTCCCTCGGCGTGCAGTTGATTCAGCTGTTTTCAACGTAGAAACACGCCGGAACAGAGGTCAACGGACGTGACGGAACCGAAACCGGGGAACCCGCGGCGTTATCTCCCCGTTCTGCATCCGCACCCGAGCGGTTACGATCCGGTCAATTCTGTTGTCCCCATTGATCAGTGTGCTTATGTTGGGCATACGTACCTTTTGGACGAGCAACGTTAGGACCCCACCATGAGAAAACCAGGCACCGCCCTGCGGCATCTGATCGCCGTGCTGGCTGCCCTTGCCATGGCCTTTTCGCTCTCAAGCTGCGCAGAAACGGACGTGGAGGAAACAGACCCGGTGGCCAACGGGGTCAACGCGGACATTGGGCCCATGCAGGTGCGGAGCCTGCTGATCGTTGCCGCGGCCGAAGGCCAGCCGGGCCGCCTGCTGGGCACGCTGTCCAACACCGCCGACGAGCCGACCGAGGTCACCATCGCGGATGCGAACAGTGAAGTGACGGTAACGGTCGACGGCGGCACGGACTATGGCTTCGACACCAATCCCCATCAGCTCCCGACAATCACCGAACCGCCGGGCTCGCGCGTGCCGGTTACCGTCACGGTCGGCTCGGAGAGCACCGAGCTGCTGGTTCCGGTCTTCGACGGCACGTTGGAACCCTACCGCCAGTACCTGCCCCCGGGCGCCCCGTCGCCCAACGCCACGGAGACAGCCTCGGCGCCGGCCTACTAAATCGCCGTCGCCATGCCGCCCGGCGGATACCTAAGCCGCCAGGGGCTCCAGCACCTGCAGCCGGCATTCGGAATGCAGCGGGTCGGACTTCTCCGGCAGGCAGCCACGCTCTACCGCGGTCTGCAGATCCGCCAGTGCTTCGGCGCCGGCGTGGGCCCTGGACAAATCAACGACTATTTCCATGCCGGGCACCAGCGAGTTGGTACGCCGGGCAATCGCGTAGAGCGCCTTGAGGTTTTGGATCGTCACCGTGCCGCCCACCTGGATCCGCGCGGACTGCATCGTCGTGTCCAGACGCACCAGCACTTTGAGTTTCCGGCTGGCTGCGCCGGTGAATCCGGTCTGGTCCCGAGCATTGCGTACTAGCTGTGTGGTTGTCATACCCGTCCTTCTGAGATCTCCGGGGAACTGCTGATGGCTGCCGTGGACCGCCGATAGCCTAGGCGGTCCACGGCTGCATTTCCGTACTAAATCCCGAGCGCCTTTGCACGGGACCGGTACGGAATCGGGATTGCCACATGTGTAGTGCGGCCAGTCCCCCCTGCTGGCTCCCGATATGCACCTCCTAAAGACTCCCGTGCCCTGGCCATTGCCAATAGGGCCCAAAGTCCCGGCTTCGGGTCAGGCGTACCAAAACCACCCGGGCGGCTCCCAGTCCGAGGGCACCTCATGGCCGCTGAACTGCCCGCATTTGAGACAGCTGTAGCTGGCTTCGGCTGAGGTGAGACCCGTCCTGGGCTGCAGCCGGGGCGGAACGAACTCTTCGATAATCAGATACTGGTCTGAGCGGCAGGTCTCGCAGAACGGCAGTTCCGGTCCGGTCCCGATCGTGGGGACCGCTGTTGCGGCTTCGTCATCTTGCCAGGCGGGTAGAACCATAAGGGGTTGCCTCCGGTCTTGCTCAAGACTTGTGCCGGACGTCCTCGTTCCGGCGCAGCGGCTGTCGGAAGCCGCATGACCAAGAGTCTGCCCTAGCAACCTTGGAAAGAGGAGGGCCTTTCGTCCCCCAATTGTTATAAAGGCGCAAATAGCCGCTGATCGAACCATTCAGCACGTACGACGGCGGGTGGTTGCCGCGTTTAGGAAGTCTCTGCAGCAGTACGGCTGCGTGATCCGGCTCCGTAAAAGCTTGACGGGTGTTGCCCCCGGCAACTTAGATAACAGTCCAGAGCTTTAGCGCAACAGCCGGGCTGCAGAGTACGAACATCGGTTGGGGGGACGTATGGGGATTCCCGATTCGCCGGTTGGAGGTAGGACCGGATGAAGCATCTCCTCGCGGCCGTGATGGCGGTCGCCGAAGACCTGAGCCTGGAAACCGTCCTGCGGCGGGTGGTGGAGTCGGCCTGCCAGCTCGTGGATGCCCAGTACGGCGCGCTGGGCGTTGCCGGTGAAGACGGCACGTCGCTGAGCCACTTCATTACGGTTGGTCTCGATGAGGAGGAACACCACCGTATCGGGGACCTGCCGACCGGGCACGGTGTGCTCGGGCTGCTGTTGCGCGAACCCGTGGCGCTCCGGCTCAACCCGCTCAGCGGCCACGCGGACGCCCATGGCTTTCCGCCCAATCATCCGCCGATGCAGTCCTTTCTCGGGGTGCCGATCCGCGTCCGCGGCGCGGTCTTCGGCAGCCTCTACCTGACGGAGAAGAGAGGCGGCGGCAGCTTCACCGAGCGGGACGAGGACTTCGTCTCCACTCTGGCCGCGGCCGCAGGCGTAGCGGTCCAAAATGCCCGCCTGTTCGAGGCCCTGCGACGCCGTGAACAGTGGCTGCAGGCCTCGATGGAATTGAGCATGCGGTTGCCTTCCAAGTCGCAGGACCCGCGCGATCTGATCGTCGACCACGCGTTGGCGCCGTCGGGAGCTGCATTGGCGGTGTTCGCCACACCGGCCCAGGACGGGATGATCGCCCGGTGCGAAGCTGCCGCGGGCGAGCGCGCGGGGGAAATTGTCCGCCAGAGTGTCCCGGTCTCGCTCACCGTTCTCCACTCCGTGCTGGAGACCGGAAGACCCGTGTTGTGCGAAGCGGCCGATCTGGTGGATCCGGAAAAAGCGGAGGGGCTGGGGGCCGCGCTGGTGGCCCGGCTGTCCCCACGCGGCGGCGAACCCAGCCTGCTGGTGCTCTGCAGGGCGGCCGGAGCCGACGGCTTCCACCCCGTTGATCTGGACATGGCCGAGATCTTCTGCACGCATGCTTCGCTCACGATGGAGTTGGCGCAGGGCCAGCGGCTGCGTGAACAACTGGTGCTCTTTGCGGACCGGGACCGGATTGCCAGGGACTTGCACGACGTCGTCATTCAGCGTTTGTTTGCCGCCGGCCTGAACCTGCAAAGCCTGCGCCGCTACACCATGGAGGACAGTGCCCAAGAGCGGATCTCCGACGTCACCCGGGAACTCGACGAAGCTATCCGCGAGCTGCGCGACACGATCTACTCCCTGCGCGCCGACGCCCAGGAGGAAGTCCTCAGCAGCAGGATTGTGCGGGCCGTGCAGGAAGGCACCCGCGCGTCAGCCTTCACGCCGCGGCTCGAAATTTCCGGTCCCATCGATTCGGACGTGCCGGACAAGGTGGCCGAACACCTGCTGGCGGTTATCCGGGAGGGGCTCAGCAACGCGGTGCGCCATTCGGATGCCGACCATATCGAGGTCTCCGTCGCGGCCAGCGACAACCGCGTCCGGCTGGCCATCGAGGACAACGGCCGCGGGTTCGCCGACCCCCTGCGCCGCAGCGGCCTGGCCAACCTCGAGCAACGGGCGGAAGAACTGCACGGCACCCTGGAGATCAAGAGCGCTCCGGGCCAAGGCACAAGCCTGGTCTGGACAGTGCCGTTGGAGTAGCCGGCTGGCGGGGCGGCGGCAGGATCCGGCCAACCGCTACCCGGCCTGCTACTGCCCGACTCCGTCGGGCTGCGCTTCGCCGGCGGCCTTGGCCACGAACACCGCTGCCTGGGTCCTACGTTCGAATCCGAGCTTCGCCAGGATGGAGGACACGTAGTTCTTGACGGTCTTCTCGGCCAGGAACAGCTGGTCGCCGATCTGCCGGTTGGTCAGGCCCTCGCCGATCAGCGCCAGAATGCGCAGCTCCTGCGGACTCAGCGCCTCCAGCCGGGGATCCGTTGCCTCGGGCCGGGCCAGCCCCTGCAGGATCCGGGCCTTCAGATCCGGCTCAAAAAGAGACTCCCCGTTGGCGGCCTTACGCAGCTCCGCCACGAGATCCGTTCCGACAATCTGCTTGAGCACATAACCCAGCGCCCCGGCAATGACCGCGCTGCGCAGGGAACGTTCGTCGTCATAACTTGTCAGAATCACACACCGCAGCGACGGATCCACGGAGAGCACATCCCGGCAGACCTCGATCCCGGTGCCGTCCGGCAGCCTCGCATCGAGAATGGACACGTCCGGACGCAGAACCGGAATCAGGCCGGTGGCCTCCCGGGCCGAGCCGGACTGGCCGATGACCTCGAAGCCCTCGCCCTCCAGCAGGTCCTGGAGCCCGCGCCTGACCAGCTCGTGGTCATCGAGAATAAAAACCTTGATGGTGCCCTCTGCCGAATTCGGCTGGGAGCGCGCTGCCTCGTCCACCTGTTCCCCAATCACGATGGCACCCCCATGTGCTCGGTCATCTGGTCCGGTCCTTTAGTTCATTCTTACCAGATCCACCGTTTTCGCCAAGTGGCGAAGGTCCTTCGGGGAAATGTGATGGAAACGCTATCTGGCTAGGGCTTTTGAAGCAGGCCGGGCCCATAGGATGGAGAAAACACTTCCATCCGACGTCCGGCTTGCCCGGCTGAAAGTCGAGTTGATGAATCCCCCGGCTGAAAACGCCCCCTACCCCCGCCGGCGCGACATCCGCAGCGGCGCTGCCGATCCGGTACCCCCAACCGGCATGATCCCCGTGGTCCCCTTGCCAGCCAAGCTGTCCGTACCGGCCCAGCCCGCGTTGCCCGCCCGCAAGGAACTGCGGACCGGAATGATCCAGATCGTCCCGCCCGCGCAAGGCCAGCCATCCTCGGCAACACGCTATGTGCAGGCGCCAAAACCTGAAACAACGACGCCGGCCCCGGCCTCGCGCCGCAAACCGCTCTGGATCGCCGGCGGCGCCGCCGTGGTGGTGGGGCTGGTCGCCGCGACGTTCCTCTTCTGGCTCTGACGCTTCTGGTTCCGACAGCGACGCTCCTCGCGGCACCCGCCGGTACTAGAGCCGGGTCCGCCGGGGCCGGGACCTTCTCGCGAAGCGCGCGATGGCTACGGCGGACAGGGTTGCCAGAATGGGGATGAAGACCAGCGCCCCTACACCCGACAGTCCGTTGCTGGCGGCCAGAAAGCCCATAAAGCCGATCCAGCACAGCACTGCCGCGTAGGCCGCGACTATCGCAAGGCCGTTGAAAAAGCGGGGGTGGCTGGCCGGGTACCGGCCGAGTTTCGTCTGTTCCTGACTGGACATAGCCGCTCCGCGGCGAGACTGGACGAGCTGGTGCTCTTTCCATCACAGCATGGTTAGCCCGTGTTGGCGAGACCTAGTGCGCGCGGTTCTCGGACGCCCGGTCGGCGGTCAGGGCGGCGCCTTCTTCGGTCCGCAGGAGCCGGCCCAGGGTGGCCGCGAGCTCGGCGCGCTCCTCGTCGGCCAGGACCGCGAAGAACTTCTCGGCCTGCTCCAGCTGCGCCGCACGAATGGCCTCGGACAGCTCGCGGCCGGCGTCGGTCAGGGTGACAACGGTGGCCCGGCGGTCGGCCGGGTCCGGCTGGCGCACGCACCAGCCCCGCTCCTGCAGTCCGTCCACCACTTCGGTGGCGGAACGCGGAACAATATGCAGCCGTTCGGAGAGCTCCCCCAGCCGCAGCTGGCCGTGGCGCCTGAGCATGCCCAGCGCCCGCGACTGCGACGGCGCAACATCCCACGGCGCCAGCGCGTCCCGGGAGAGGTGCCGCAGCCGCCGGGCTACAGCCCAAAAGGAATCCAGCAGGTTTTCATCAGCCACGGGAATAGACTATCAGCGGTAGCGGTTGTACCCTCATAGTGAGGTTACCTCAGCAATTCTGCCGGGCCCTCAGTCATCAACCGGCCGTCCAAACAGAACGGTCTGGCGCCCCTCGAGAGAAACGGGGTGGTTCCCACGGAATCCATCAATACCATCAGTTTCGGCCTCGGCGGCGGCAGAGGCGGCGGACCCGGCGGCGGTCCCGTCCGTACGCCTACCGCCGCGGAACGCGACCAGGCGCAGCACGTTTCGCTGCGGCGCATCGCGGCGCTGTTCCGCCCCTACCGCTGGCAGCTCACGCTCGTCACCGCCATCATCATCGCGTCCTCCGTGGTCTCGATGGCCTCGCCCTTCCTGCTGCGCGCCGTCATCGATACCGCGCTGCCCGAGCAGGACGTCCGGCTGCTGGTTTTCCTGACCGCCGGCATGCTGGCCGTCGCCGTTATCACGGCCGCCTTCGGCGTGGTCCAGACCTGGATCAGCACCAGGATCGGCCAGGAGGTGATGCACCGGCTGCGCTCGGATGTGTTCGCCCACCTGCAGCGCCAGTCCATCGGCTTCTTCACCCGGACCCGCGGCGGCGAAGTGCAGTCCCGCATCACCAACGACATCGGCGGCATGCAGACGGTGGTCACGTCTACTGCCACGAGCATCGCGGCGAACCTGACCACTGTGGTGGCCACCGCCGTCGCCATGGTGGCGCTGTCCTGGCAACTGAGCCTGATCTCGCTGCTGGTGATGCCCCGGCCGTGATCCTCACCCGCAAGGTCGCCACCATGCGGCGCGAAATCACCGCCCGCAAGCAGCGCGAGCTGGCGAACATGAACGTCACCATCGAAGAGTCGCTCTCCGTCAGCGGCATCCAGCTCAGCAAGACCCTGGGCACCGGACCGGCGCTGGCCGCCCGCTTCACCGAGTCCTCCGGACGGCTCACGGACCTGGAACTGCGCTCCGAACTCGCCGGCCGCTGGCGGATGGCCACCATGAGCATCATCTTCGCGGCCGTCCCCGCCGTCATCTACCTGGCCGCGGGCCTGCCTGCCACCGCCGGGAACATGACCATCGGTACCGTGGTGGCGTTCACCGCACTGCAGAGCGGACTGTTCCGGCCCCTGATGGGACTGCTGAACGTCGGCATCACGCTGACCAGCTCGCTGGCCCTTTTCGCCCGCATCTTCGAGTACCTCGACCTGCCGGTGGAGATCAAGGACCCGGCCTCCCCCGCCGTCGTTGTTCCTGCCGAATTCAAGGGCCACATGCGCTTCGAGGACGTCAGCTTCAGCTACCCGGGCAGCGAACTGCCCGCGATCGACGGCGTCAGCCTGGACGTTCCGGCCGGCACCACCCTGGCGCTGGTGGGTCAGACCGGTTCAGGCAAGAGCACGCTCGCTTCCATGGCCGCCCGGCTGCACGATCCCGGTGCCGGCCGCATCACCATCGACGGCGTGGACATCCGCACCATGGCGCTGGCGGACCTGGCCTCCGTGGTCGGCATGGTCAGCCAGGACACCTACCTGCTGCACACCACCGTGCGCCAAAACCTGCGCTACGCCAAGCCGGACGCCAGCGACGCGCAGATCGAACAGGCCGCCCGCGACGCGCAGATCCACGAGCACATCATGGCGCTGCCGGACGGCTACGACACCATGGTGGGCTCCCGCGGCCACCGCTTCTCCGGCGGCGAAAAACAGCGCATCGCGATCGCCCGGACGCTGCTGCGCAACCCCCAGGTGCTCATCCTCGACGAGGCCACCAGCGCGCTGGACACCCGGACCGAACGTGCCGTGCAGGAGGCCTTCGACCGGCTGGCGCAGGGGCGGACCACCATCACCATCGCGCACCGGCTCTCCACCGTCCGCAACGCGGACCAGATTGCAGTGCTCGACGGCGGACGGATCGTTGAGACCGGAACCCACCTCACGCTGGTGGAAGAAAACGGCCGCTACGCCGCGCTGGCGGCCTGAGCGGGCCGGGGCAAGGGGCTGCGGCATACTGGGAGCATGAAGCAATTGCTGACCGTCCTCCTGATTGCGGCCATCGTCCTGCTGGTGCTGGGCATCGCCGTCCAGGCCGTGAAGTTCCTGCTCTACGTGGGCCTGGCCGTGCTGGTGGTCTCCGGCGCCGTCCTGCTGCTGACCCGCGAACAGGACTGACGCCCGGGCCGCATCACAGCCGGGACTTTGTTCCTTGTCATCATGTGCCTCCGGTGGGAATCTGGAAGAAACCCCGCTGAAAGGACACGGCCATGACTGAGCAGCACAAGAGACTTCCATTCGACCCGCGCAGGTCCCCCGGCGAACTGCTGGAACCGCTCCGACGTTTCTTCGATACGGAAATGGAGTCCTCTTCGGGCATCCGCGTCGAGGAGTTCGTGGATGGCCAGACGATGGTGGTGCGGGCCGAATTGCCGGGCATCGACCCGGACCAGGATGTGGACGTGTCCGTTTCGGACGGCGTCCTGCGCATCAAGGCCGAGCGCCGGGAACAGACCGAGCACCGGGACAAGGACAGTTACCGCTCGGAGTTCAGGTACGGCTCGTTCACCCGGGAGGTCACGCTGCCCGATGGCGTAAACACGGATGACATCAACGCCACCTACCGCGACGGCGTACTGGAAGTCCGGACGCCGATGCCGCCCAAGCCGGCTGGAACTCCGCCGCGCAGGGTGCAGATCAACCGCGGGTGAGATCAGCTCGTGCTGTGTTGCTTCTCCCGTGTGGTCGCTGTTTTGCGTGGCAGCAGGAACAGGGAGGCCGCGGCGAGGAAGCACAGGGCCGCGGCGGTGATCCAGGCGGGCAGATAGCTGCCGGCGATGTCCCGTCCGATGCCGGCGGTGAGTGCACCGATCCCAGCGCCGACCATGTGGGAGGCGAAGACCCAGCCGAAGACTACGGAGGAGCGTTCGATTCCGAAATGCTCCCGGCAGAGGGCGACGGTGGGTGGAACGGTCGCCACCCAGTCAAGCCCGTAAAAAACGATGAAGATCCAGAGCACCGCATCCACAGACGGTCCGAGCAGCGCATGGACGGTGAGCAGTGAGAAGCCACGCAATCCGTAGTAGATGACCAGCAGGATCCAGGGCCGGATGCGGTCGGTGAGCCAGCCCGAGGCGATGGTGCCGATGACGTCGAACACCCCGATCAGCGCCAGTAATCCCGAGGCGGTGGTGGCGGGCATGCCGTGGTCGTGCGCGGCCGGGATGAAGTGCGTTTGAATCAGGCCGTTGGTGGACCAACCGCATACCCAGAACGTGAACACCAGGATCCAAAAAGCCCGGAAGCGGGCCGCTTGGCCGAGGACGTGCAGGGTTTCGGCGGCCGCTCCCCGACGGCGGGCTGCTGGTGATGCAGACGCCGGTGTGGTGGTACCGCTTTCCGCGCCGTAGGGTGTGGTGCCGGCCTTCGCAGGGGTATCGGCGAAGGGCCAGAACAGCAGGGGAATGATGGCCAAGGCAAAGACAGCCACGATCAGCGACGCGACGCGCCAGCCGTGGTTGCTGGACAGGTGGACGATGGTGGGAAGGAACACCAGTTGCCCGCACGCATTGGCTGCCGAGAACATGCCCATAACAAGCCCGCGGTGTTTTACGAACCACCGGTTGGCAACCACGGCACCGAATACCAAGGCCATCGCCCCGGTTCCCACGCCCACGAAACCACCCCAAAGGACCCACAGTTGCCAGATCTCGGTCATCGCTAGGGTCAGGCCGCTCCCCGCGGCGACCAGGCCCAAGGCAGCGGCGGCCACCCCACGCATGGAGAATCGTTCCATGAGCACGGCCGCGAAGGGTGCTACCAAGCCGTAAACGATGAGGTTGGCGGTCACCGCGCCCGAGAGCTGGGTGCGGGTCCATCCGAATTCACCCTCGATCGGGGCAAATAGTGCACCTGTCGTGGAGCGGAACGCCGCGGTAGCCACCAGCGCCAGCAGGGTTACCGCCGCGACCAGCCAGGCGCGGTGTAAGCCGGCCCGTTTCCGGACGGGGGCCGTGGCTGCAGGAGCAGGCGGAATGGGCGTCGTCATGTATGGCTTCCGATCGGTGCTGTACCCCCAGGATTGAAGGCCTATGAAGAGAGTAGAAGAATAATCGTGGAATGTGCTTCCACGATTTTCCCCCGCAGGCCCGCTTTGAGGAAGAATCTTCCATATGGATGGTATTGATAGGAAGATCCTTGCGGAGCTCCAAGCGGATGGCCGGCTTTCCCTGACGGAATTGGCTGGGCGGGTAGGCCTGAGCATGTCGCCCTGCCACCGCCGCCTCCGTGCCCTGGAGCGATCCGGCGCGATAGGCGGCTACCGTGCGTATCTAGACGCAGAAGCTCTCGGACTGGGTTTTGACGCACTGATTTTCGTCACCATGCGCGATGCCAGCCGGGCCACCTTGGACGCCTTTGAACCGGCCGTAGCTGACATCCCTAACGTTCTGACGGCACAGCGGCTTTTCGGTGACCCGGACTATCTACTGCAGGTGGTCGCGAAGGACCTCCGGGCCTTCCAGAAGCTTTACGACGACCGCATTTCCACGCTTCCTGGTGTGGAGAAATTGAGTTCCACCCTGGTGATGAAGAGCGTCGTCGAGAACAGGCCACTCCCACTTTGATTCGCGCCAGACCAGGCGGTTAAAAAGCGAAGACCCCCGCCAGTCTCGGAGCGGGGGCCTTCGGGGCGTTCCGGACGGATGAATGGGGGAAAGCATCCGGTCCGGAGCGGCCAGCGTCTTAGGGGGTAGTATCGCGGCCAGCTTTGCCTTGGCCATTCTGCCAACTGATGTGCCGTTTTGGTGAATCGTTTGTTACGACATCCCGTAATCTTTACTGCCCGCACCAATCCGGGCCGATTCCCCCATCCCGGTCGATCACGGGAGAAGATCGAGAAGTGGCAAACGTAGATCAACAAACTTCAGAACAGCCGACGGCGAAGCAGCTGCGGGACATCGCCGAGCACTCCTTCGGCATGGAGACCCTCCGCGAGGGCCAGCTCGAAGCCATGGAGGCAGCCGTGGGCGGCAGGGACGTTCTCGCCGTCATGCCCACCGGGCACGGAAAGTCTGCCGTGTATCAGGTGCCGGGCATGGCAATGCCGGGCACCGCCGTCGTTGTTTCGCCGCTTTTGGCACTCCAGCGCGACCAGGTGGAGGCCATCAACGCGGACCTGCAGGCGGAGCGGGCCTTCGCGATCAACTCGCAGGTGCGTGCCACGGCCGAACGGGCCGCGTGGGAGGCGCTGGAGAACGGGGAGGCGAAGTTCATTTTCCTGGCGCCGGAGCAGCTGGCGCGCGAGGAGACCATGGCGCGGCTGGCCAAGCAGGACATCAGCCTGTTTGTGGTGGACGAGGCGCACTGCATCTCGTCGTGGGGCCACGACTTCCGCCCGGATTACCTCACCCTGACCGCGGTGGTGAAGCGGCTGGGCCATCCGCCGGTGATCGCGCTGACCGCGACCGCCTCGCCGCAGACGCGCAACGAGATTGTGGACCGGCTGGGCATGCGCGATCCGCACACCTTTGTGCACAGTTTTGACAGGCCCAACCTGAACCTGAGAGTGCAGCGCCACCATGAGGAACGCGGCAAACAGGACGCCGTGCTGGACCAGCTAGCGGAGCTCCGGGGGCCGGGGCTGCTCTACGCCGCCACGCGCAAGGACACCGAGTTCTACGCCGCGGAGCTCGCCGAGCGCGGGCTGCGGACGGACGCGTACCACGCCGGGCGCAAGGCCTCGGAGCGGAAGGCTATCCACGAGCGCTTCCACGCGAACGAGGTGGATGTCGTGGTGGCCACTACCGCATTCGGCATGGGGATCGACAAGCCGGACGTGCGGTTTGTGGTGCACGCGGACATCACCGACTCGCTGGATAGCTACTACCAGGAGATCGGCCGGGCAGGGAGGGACGGCGAGCCTGCCCGCGCCGTGCTGCACTACCGCTCGGAGGACCTGGGGATGCAGCAGTTCTTTGTCGGCGGCACCCCGGCCGAAGAGGACCTCGCCGCGGTGTTCGAGGCCGTCCGCGACCACTCCCCCATCCGCGCCGCCGGGCTGCGCGAGCACACCGGCCTGACGCCGCGGAAGCAGACCCGGGTGCTGAACCTTCTCGAGCACAGCGGCAGCATCGCGGTGAACCGCAGGGGCTATCGTGCCGTCAGCTCCGTCAGCACCGAGGAAGCGGTGGAGAAGGCGCTGGCCGAATCCGAATCGCGCCGGCTGATCGACAAGTCGCGCATCGAAATGGCGCGCGGCTACGCCGAGACGGACACCTGCCGGCGGGACTGGCTGCTGAATTACTTCGGCGAGGAGACGGACGGCTACTGCGGCAACTGCGACAACTGCGAAGAGGGCTCCAAGGCCGAGGCGGAGGCGCACGAGGCGGCCATGCCGGAGGGCTACGAGATCCAGCGGCCCGTCATGCACCGCGAGTGGGGCCACGGCATTGTCATGGGAACACAGCCGGACCGCATCACCGTGCTCTTCGACTCGGTGGGCTACCGGGACCTGGCATTGAAAGCCATCGAGGAAGATGAAGGACTGCTGACGTACGACGGCGGCGGCGCGGCTTAGTCCCGCGACCTCCGACAGTTGGGGCAGCGGCCTAAACTGTGGATTCACCAAGGAGGACCGTATGGCCGCCAGAGATGGAGAGCAGGGTCGCGCGACGGGTACCGTGCGTCTGCCGGCCTCCGAGCTGGAATTCTGGAGGCAGCATTCCGGCGTGGACGGCGGCTCCGATAAAGTCGCCCGGGCATCGGCCGCCCGTGCCGCCTCCGAAAGACTGCTGGCCGCCTCGTCCCACACGGCCGCGGAGGTGGGCGCCATGCTCAAGCTTGCTCCCTCTACGCTCCGCCGCTACAAAGCAGAGAGGAAAATCTACGCCTATACCGCCCACGGCAGGCTGCTGTTCCCTGACTGGCAGTTCGATCGCGGCCAGCTCCTGCCACATCTTGGGTTGGTTCTGGCGGCGATGGCCGAAGACCTGCACCCGCAGACCATCGCCGGGTTCTTCCGTTTCCCAAACCGGAGCTGGTTCTCGACGGTGCGCCGGTGGCGCCCATCGAATGGCTCGTGTCGGGCGGCTCTGCGGCGCCGGTCGTCCAGCTGGCCAGATCCCTCGGAGCCTAGAAGAACGTCTCGATCAGGCGGGTGACTTTGGCACTGGCCCCGGGTGTGAAGCTCTCCACCGCGGGGATGAGCCGCCATTTGTCGAACATGGTGCACGGGTGCGACAGCCCCAGCACCACCAGATCCCCCACGGCGGGCTCGGCGCCGTCGGCCGTCCGCAGGAAGGAATGCTGGTCATTCATCCCGCTCACGGTCGCCCCGCGAAGATCGGAAGCCTGCCCCGTTGTCCGGGACACGGCGGTCAGCGGGATCGGGAAACCCTCGTCATAGGGGAAGTCCCGCTTGCCGCCATCGAGCAGCGCCAGCCCCGGCTCCGGCTGGGACAGCACCCGGCAGACGGCGCGCGCCGCCGGCTCCAGGGTCTCGTCGCCGGTGGACGCGCGGTCCGGATCGAAGGGCGAGAGCGCATGGTAGATCCCGTGGTCATGGGTGATGTAGGCGCCGGACCGCAGGACATACCGCGCCGTGTCGGACTTCCGCGCCTGCTCGAACAGCTCACTCACGACGTCGGGATAGTTGCTGCCGCCGCAGGTCACCAGCACGTCGGCGTCGTCGTACAAGTGCCCGATCCGACGGTGCAGCTCCAACAGATCCGAAACGTAGCGGTGGAGGAAGTCCAGCGTCGCCTTGTCCCGGTCATGCCCGAGCGCTCCCTCGTAGCCGGCCACCCCGGCCAGCCGCAGGACCGGTGAGGCATGCACCGCTTCGGCGAGCGCAACCGCCTCGTCCACGCTGCGGCAGCCGGTCCGTCCTCCCGGCGCGCCGAGCTCCACCAGGACGGACAGCGGCCGGGCCAGCGTGACCCCGCCCAGGGCTTCTTCGGCAACGGCGATGGCAGCGGGATTATCCAGCCAGGACCAGATGGAGCACTCGGGATCCTGAAGCTCCCCGGCGACCCAGCGGATCGCGTTCGGGTCCGTGAGCTGGTTCGCCAGCAGGAGCGAGCTGAAGGAACGCGCCCGCCCCACCCGCAGCTGGCTGGGATTGGCCACGGTGATGCCCGTGGCGCCCGCATCGAGCTGCTGCTGCCAGAGCTGCGGCGCCATGGTGGTCTTGCCGTGCGGCATCAGTTCCAGGTCCCGCTCGCTCAGCCAGCCGGCCATGAACGCGACATTGTGTGCCAGGGCTTCCTCGTCCAGCACCAGCAAGGGAGTCCAGAAATCCGCCAGGTCCGGACCGGCCGCGACGTACTCCTCAACGCTCCGGCCGGCCGCGTCGCCTGGCAGTCCCTTGTCGTCCGCGCTGATCATCCGGGTCTGCTGTACCTGCTGCTGTGGGTTCAACGTCGCCCCGCCTTTCGTCGTCGTCGTTGGCATTTGTCTCCAGCGTAGTGGGCCGACGACGGCGGGGCTCACGTTTGCGGGTCAGTCGCCTACTGCCTCGCGGCCGCGGCGCACAATCAGCGGATCCGGCTCGTAAACCACGGAGCTGTCCTTGTCCTCGTAGTCGAACTGGTTGAGGAAAAAGCGCATCGCGTTAACCCGCGCCCGCTTCTTGTCATTGGACTTGATGGTGATCCACGGGGCGTGGTCCGTATCGGTGCGCAGGAACGTGTCTTCCTTCGCCTGGGTGTAGTCCTCCCACCGGTCCAGGGAGGCAAGGTCCATCGGCGAGAGCTTCCAGCGGCGCACCGGGTCGATCTGGCGGATCGCGAAACGGGTACGTTGTTCGTGCCGCGTCACCGAGAACCAGAACTTGGTGAGGTGGATTCCGGAGTCCACCAGCATCCGTTCGAAGACCGGCGCCTGGTCCATGAAGGTCTCGTACTCCTCAGCACTGCAGAACTCCATCACACGCTCCACGTTGGCCCGGTTGTACCAGGAGCGGTCGAACAGCACGATCTCGCCGGCCGTGGGCAGGTGGTGGATGTAGCGCTGGAAATACCACTGGCCCTGTTCACGGTCCGAGGGTTTTCCCAGCGCCACCGTCCGGGCGGCCCGAGGATTCAGATGCTCGGCGAAGCGCTTGATCGTCCCGCCCTTGCCCGCCGCGTCGCGGCCTTCGAAAACGATCACGTGCTTACGGTCATGGTCCTGGCTCCAGTACTGGAACTTCAGCAGTTCCACCTGCAACCGGTATTTCTCCAGCTCGTATTCCTCCCGGGACATCCGTTCGTCGTACGGGTAGTCATCCCGCCACGTCTCCACGGCCGAACCACCAGGATCAATCAGCTCCGGGTCCTCACCCTGCCCGCCCCTGACCGAGTAACCCAGCTTCACCAGCTGGTCGATGGCCTCACGCAGGTTCTCCCTGACCCAGCCTTGATTCTCAATCGACCAATGTTTGCCGTCCTGAGTCATCCAACCACCCCTTCCGGCTCGCGAATTCACGGCACTCTAACAACGCCGGGTGAACGGTTGGTGAACTCGCTCCGCCTGCGGCGACGACCGGCGGCCGCGGGGCGTGATGGAATCAGGGGATGGAGATCCGCCCCTACGCCGAAACCGATGCCGCAGCGACGCTGAGCCTGTTCCTGGCGGCGGTGACGGAGACCGCTTCAGCGCACTACTCAGCGGAGCAGATCGCGGCATGGGCGCGGCCAGTTGAACGGGATGTCGCCCAATGGAACTTGGCCAGGAAGTCGCGCAATACCTACGTGGCCACCATCGGGGGCGAGGTTGCCGGCTTCTCCGACGTCGGAGACGATGGCTACATCGACATGATGTTTGTCGCCCCCAGGTTCGGTCGACGCGGTGTCGCCGGCGCCCTCCTGACGCATCTCCACGGCATCGCAGTAGGAGCCGGCGCATCCGAGCTGTATACCAATGCGAGCATCACGGCCCGGCCGTTCTTCGAGCAGCATGGTTTCGCCGTGGTCGCGGAGCAGCACCCCGTCACACTCGGCGTAGCGATGACCAACTACAGGATGGTGCTCCCGCTTTAGTGGAATGCTGGGCCTATGACAACGCAGCCGCTCACCGCGGGCCGACGCCGATACGCGGCGGCTGCCATGGCCGGCGCCGTGCTCTACGCCGTGGTGGACGTTGTCCTTCACCTGCTGCCGCCGCACTACAACCCAATTAGCGACGCCGAAAGCAACCTCGCGGTGGGCCCGTTCGGCTGGATCATGAACCTCAATTTCCTCGGCCGCGCCGCCATGACTTTCTGCGTGATTGCAGCCATCGGCGGGACGGGGCCGGCGACGGGACTGCGGCGTACCGGCTCCTGGCTCCTGGCAGTCGGAGGCGTGTGCTCGGGTGTTCTGGCGTTCTTTTCGGCCGATGTCCATGCTGCCGGCGCATCCGGCCTGCGGGTTTCCACTGCCGAAGGCACCATCCACCTTTACGTTGCGAGTCTCGGTTTCCTCGCCGCGTTGGCGGCCTTCGTCCTGCTGACACTGTGGATCCGGACCAGTCCGAAACTGCGCAATGCGTATCCTGCTGCACTGGCCTTCACCCTGCTGGCCGGCGCCGGGCTCGCGTCCCTTGGCATGACCATCGGCTTTGCTCCGGAACTGCTCGGCTTGGCGGAGCGGATCTGTTTGGTCGGCATCCTTGGCTGGGCTTTCGCCGTCGCCGCCGCTATCCGCCGGTCCGCCCCCTGAGCGATTGGATGGATTGCGATGCAATCTGCGACTGTGCATTACCTGCAAGATGTTTCACCACGCGGCCGACCTGCAAGACTGGTCCGATGAGGAGTTCACGCGGTTTTATCGCCGCCTTGATCGTGCTGTGCCAGAGCTCTCAGTCCTTGGCATATGCAGGCATCGCGCTGTTCCTTCCACTGATCCGGACGGAGCTTGGACTGACGTTTACCGAGTCCGGGCTGTTCGCCATTGCGACCACGGCCACTTATGCGGCGATGCAGATTCCCGCGGGATATCTCGCGGACCGCTTCGGTGCCAAACGGGTATTCCTGATCGGCACCCTCGGAGTCAATCTGACAGCCCTAGGTTTTGCCTTGCTGCCGACATTTGGCTGGCTACTTTTGGACCAGGCAGTATCGGGGATATTCCGGTCACTGATGTTCGCGCCAGGCATGGTGCTAATGTCGCGCCAGTTCCCGCCCGAGCGCCGCGCCACCGCGATGGGACTGTTTGTGGCGCTGGGCTTCACCTCCAACATCTTCCTCAACACCCTCGGGCCGGTCTTGGTGGGTCCGCTTGGCTGGCGCAATCTCTTTCTCATCTTCGCCGCAATGGGCCTGCTGTTCCTGGTCCTGTTCTGGAAGACGCCGGAGGCACCTGGAACCGGGCAGGACACCCGGCCTGTCCGGATCCACGAGCTGGTGACCCTCATGCGCGAGCGCATTCTCTGGCTCTGCGCAGGCATCCAATTTGTCCGCTTGGCAGTCACCGGCGGAACAGCGATGTGGCTGCCCACTTATCTGGTCGCGGACAAGGACATGTCGCTGCAAGCCGCGGGTCTTGTCCTCGCTGCGGGCGCTCTGCTTTCTGCCCCGGCGAACTTCCTCGGCGGCTACATCGCGGACCGCTTCAATCGTCCCGTGGCCGTCATCTCCACAGCGCTAGTGCTGATCGGCGGAACGTTGCTGCTGATCGTGCAGGCCCAGTCCCCCGCCGCCCTGCTGGTCCTGGTGGCCGTCAACCAATTCCTGGTTCAGATCTACTTCGGTCCGCTTTTCGACATTCCTGTCCGCGCGCTAGGACGCGAATTTGCGGGAACGATCAGTGGCTTCTCTAACTTCTGGGCGAACATCGGCGCCCTGTTCTCGCTGTACCTGCTCGGGTCAGCCAAGGACCTGCTTGGCTCGTTCGACGCCGGTTTCTTCCTCCTGGCAGGGATGTGCGCCGTGGCTATCCTCTTGGCCGTGCCAGTGTCGCGTGAACTTACGAGGCGAACAACGACGACGGCGATGCCCGCAGATAGCGCACGCTAGACGCGTGCGGGAGCGGGGCCTGTCGTATTCCGGACCACCAGTTGTGGCTGGTGGACCAGGCCGGTGGGCTCCTCGGAGGCTAGCCGCGCCGCCGCGCACGCAACAGCAGCTGCAGCCAGCCGCGGCGCGTCCTGGCTGACGCTGGTCAGCTGCACGTGACTGAGGCGGGAAAGCTGACTGTCGTCGTATCCAGCCACAGAGAGGTCCTCGGGAACGTTCAGGCCCGCCCGTCGGACCGCCTCGAGCACGCCCAGGGCGCACCGGTCATTGAAGGCCACTACGGCGTCCGGGATCGAACCGGCCACCAGTTTGCCAGCCGCGCGCAGCCCGTCTTCTTCGTGGGCTCCGCCATGGAGCACCCGAATGTCGGCCGCGAGCCCGTACTCCTGCATGGCGGTCCGGTAGGCCGCGGTGCGTTCGTCCGCGGCCACTGCTCCGGCACCGTCGATGTGCACAATATTCCGATGCCCCAGCGACACCAGATGTTCCACGGCTGCACGGACGCCGGCGCCGTCATCGCTGCGGACTACGTCAACGCCTTCAGCCGACGTGGGGCTGAGGAGGCTGACCACCGGAACCTGACGCGCATAGCCCGCTAGCTCGTGCGGGGCGGAGGACGGCGAGATCATCAGTGCGGCCTCAACGCCCGCGTCCAGCAGCGACTCCACCGCGCGGGATTCCGGCCGGTGTGTGCCCACGGCGCTGAGCACAACGTCGAAACCGGCAGCCTCCGCTGCAGCATAAATGGATTCGACCACCTCGCCGTGGAATGGCTCGGAGAGCGTGAACGTGACGCCAAGAAGCCTCGTCCGGCTGCTGCGCAGCAGGCGCGCCCGGGAATCCGGACGGTAGCCCAGTTCGCGGGCAACCTCGAGCACGCGGCGGCGGGTGACCTCGCCGGCACCTTCGGCGCCACGCATTACGATCGAAGCCAACGCCCGCGATACACCAGCCGCCGCAGCGACGTCCGCAAGCGTTGTCCTGCGCGTCGGCGCGCGCTCAGGCTGTCTTCGCATCATGCTCCTTTGCTCTCTGCCCCACATTACGGGAGCCAGTTCTTCGAGGAGATTCTCGCAGCCGCTTCGATTCTTACAAGCCCCAAAATGAATACTAGAACGATCTAGACAGCGCTGTCCACGTATGCCAGAGTTGATTCGTCCCGTTCACTAGATCGTTCTAGTCCAAGCCAACCGGCGCAGGACCCCGTCGTTAAAAGGAGCATTCATGGCCTACATTGAGCGCAGCACCGGATCGGCTTCCCCGGTCCGGCTGGCGCTGATCGGTTCCGGCTGGATGGGCGCTTTCCATGCCGAAAGCGTAGCCACCCGGATCGGCGGAACCCGCCTTGAGGCGATCGCCGATCCTGCCCTTGGACCGGCAACCGAACTGGCAGATCGACTCGGCGTCGCGAAGGTTACTGCCGATCCGACTGACCTGTTTGCCGATCCGGACATCGACGGCGTCATTATCGCAGCACCGGCGCGCTTCCACTCGTCCCTGATCGCAGCAGCCGCTGTGGCCGGCAAGCATGTGTTCTGCGAGAAGCCGGCCGCCCGAACCCTCGAAGAGTTGGACGAGGCGCTGGCCGCCGTCGACGCGGCCGGCATCGAACTCCAAATTGGCTTCAACCGTCGTTTCGCTGCAGACTTCGCCGCGGCCAAGCGCACCATCGACGTCGGAACAGTGGGCGAGCCGCGCCTGCTGCGCTCGCTTACCCGCGATCCGAACACGACGGACGCCATCCCCAACGCGGACCGAACCCCGCAATGGACTATCTTCCTCGAGACACTGATTCACGACTTCGACACCCTGAACTGGTTCAACCAGGGCGCTGTCCCGGAGCAGGTCCATGTGGTGGCCGATGCACTAGTGGAACCCTCCCTCAAGGATGCGGGCTATCTGGACACCGCCGTCGTCACTATCCGCTACAGCAACGGAGCCATCGCCGTCGCCGAAGCGAACTTCAGTGCACTGTACGGCTACGACGTACGCGGCGAAGTATTCGGCTCCGCCGGAATGGTCCAGGCCGGTTCGCTGCAGGAAACGTCAGCCACTCGCTACACAGCGGAGGGATTCGGCGGCGAAACTCCGCGGCTGAACGTGGAGCTGTTCCATGATGCCTACACCGCGGAAATCGCCCACTTCGCGAAGGTCATCCGAAGCCGCCGCGACGGCACGCCCGCTCCTGAGCTTGCCGCACCCGGCGGCGCCGATGCCCGCGCGGCCCTCGCCCTCGCCTTGGCCTGCATCAAGTCCGTCGAGACCGGTGCCGCCGTCGAGTTAACCAACGTCCTTCCCGCGACCGTTCCGGCCGGCGCACTTCCGGCGGACGCCCGATGAACGCGAAGGTCACACCGAACCAGGACACAGCCGGCATCCGCTTGGCTGTCTGCGCAGAAATGGTTTTCCTGGATCTTCCCATGGAGGAACGCATCCGCCGGATCTCAGCCGCAGGCTTCGACGTCGAGCTTTGGGACACCCGCAAGCACGACATCGAACAACTCGTTGCTACAGGTGCCACGTTCTCCTCGATGACCGGCTACTCCGCCGGCAGCGTCATCGATTCAGATACCTCGCACGATGTCCTCCGCACCGCCGCCGAGCTCATACCCTCGGCGCTGCAATTGGGAGTGAGCCGCATGGTTATCCACCCTGCCGAGCTAATAGACGGGCAGGCTGCCCGTCCGGCGTACCGCGCTACCGGACAGATGTGGCTCGCGGGACTACGGACGCTTGAAAAGCTGGGCGAGCTTGGGGCAGAGCACGGGGTTACGTTCACGCTCGAGAACCTCAATACCATCGCTGATCATCCCGGCATCCCGCTCGCCAGAGCCAAGGACACGCTGGCAATGGTCGAGGCCGTGTCCCACCCGAATGTGAAGATGATGCTCGATCTCTATCACGCGCAGATCGGGGAAGGGAACTTGATCGACCTGCTCGGCCGCGCCCTCCCGCATATCGGCGAGATCCAAGTGGCGGATGTGCCTGGACGCTGCGAACCGGGCACCGGTGAGATCAATTACCCGGCCATTGCCCGAGCGCTGGACGCAATCGGCTATGAGGGAACAGTCGGGATGGAGGCGTGGGCCGAATCCGACAGCGAGCTAGCGCTGGCACGCTTCCGTGAAGCGTTCACGCTACGGCACTCGGTTCCGTTCGGTGCTGGAATCTCCACCGGTTAGCAGCAGCGCAACCAGGACCCCGGATCACCGATCGGGGGTCCTGGCCCCGATGCCTTGTCCGGGCCTCGTGGCTGGGAGAGAGTCAGAGCTCCACTTTGACCGGGATGCCGGTCTCCAAGGACAGCTGGGCGGCGTCGGCTACCTTGGAGGCAGCGACGGCGTCCTCGGGCGTGCAAGGGTTTTCCCGCTGGCCCTGGATCAGTTCGAGAAACGCCAGCATCTCGGCCCGGTAGGCAGCGTCGAACCGCTCAGCGAAAGTCTTGTGGGTTTCCCCCTGCGGGAACTCGACTTCGGCCTCGGTTGACCGGACCGCAGTCTTCTCGTCCAGCCCCACCATGACGGATGACTTGGATCCCTGGATTTCGAGCCGCACGTCGTGGCCGGCCCCGTTGTAGCGGGTCGCCGAGACGGTGCCGACGGTCCCGTCGTCGAAAGTAACGACGGCGAGCGCAGTGTCCACGTCGCCCACGGCGCCGATGGCGGGATCGCCGTTGTTTGAGCCGCGGGCGTAGACCTCCACGATTTCGCGGCCGGTCAGCCAGCGCAGGATGTCGAAGTCATGCACCGAGCAGTCGCGGAACAGCCCGCCGGAGGTGGCAAGGAACTCGACCGACGGCGGGAACATGTCGCCGGTGACGGCCCGCAGGGAGTGGATCCAGCCCAGCTTCCCCGCGTCGAGCCGGCGCTTAGCCTCCAGGTAGCCGGCGTCGAAGCGGCGCTGGTGGCCGATCTGCACGACGCCGTTGTGTTCGCGGATGTAATCCAGCACGGGCAGCGAGTCTGCGACGTTCCCGGCCACGGGCTTTTCACAGAAGACGGGCACGCCCGCGTCCACGCCGGCACGGATGAGCTCCGGGTGGGTTGCGGTTCCGGTGGCGATGACCAGGCCGTCGATCCCGCCGTCGAGCATCTCCCGGACGCTCGGGACAAACTTCGCACCGACCGACTCGGCGACGGTGCGCGCGTGGTCCGCGGCAACGTCGGTAATCTGCAGCCGGATCTGAATGCCCTGCTCGGCCAGGTCTGCATTGAGGGCAGCAATGTTTTTGGCGTGCATGGTGCCGATGCGGCCGGCGCCGGCGAGGCCGAGGGTGACGTTCTTCATAGTTTCCTTTGCTAGGTGAGTGCGGCTGCTCAGTATGGTGCGGTTGTGTGAGGCTGGCTAGTCGCTGTGGCTTGCTGTGGCTGCGGCGTGCTGCCCGTCGGGAAAGCTGATGCCCAGCTGGCCACGCAGTTCGTCGGCCAGCCGCATCGTCTTGATGGATTCGGCCAAGGGACGCTCCGCCACCTCCAGCCCACCGGCTGCGATCGCGCGGGCCACCGCCGCGGCCTGGAAGTGTAGCCCCGCCACGTGATCACCAGGCGGTTCCTCGTAGCGCAATTCCCGGCCGTCCGCGGTGCGGACCGTGAAGCCGCCGGGCGCATTGAAGGGGCCGTCCAGGGTGAGCGTAGCTTCGGTGCCCACGATAGTAGCTGTGGTCGGCGTGAACCCATAGAGGTTGGTACTGATCACCGCGTGCACCCCGCCGGCGAAATCCATAACGGCAGAGATCTGCCCGTTGACGCCGGCCGGGTGCGGGGTTCCGACGGCGTGCACGGTCTCGGGCAGGCCGAGTACCGAGGAGATGAACGCCAGCGGGTACGTGCCCAGGTCCAGCAGCGGTCCGCCGGCCAGCTTCGGGTCGAATATGCGGTGGCCGGGTTCGAAATGCTCGCCGTATTCGGCCAGCACGGTGACCAACTGCCCCAGGGCACCGGCGTCGAGAAGCTGCCGCACGACGTCGTACTTGGGCAGGAAGAACGTCCAGAGCGCTTCGGCGGCCAGCAGGCCCCGCGCCTCGGCCAAGGCGGCAATGTCCTCGGCCTGCCGCGCGTTGATGCCGATCGGCTTCTCGATCAGGACGTGTTTGCCGGCCTCGAGCGCCAGGCGAGCGACGGCGTGGTGGTGGTTGTGCGGCGTGGCCACGTAGACGATGTCCACGTCCGGTGCCGCCGCCAGCTCCTCGTAACTGCCGTAGGCCGCAGGGATGCTGAACCGTCCTGCGAAATCTCTGGAGCGCTCCTGAGACCGTGAGCCGACGGCGGCCACAATCTGGCGGGTGTGTTGCTGCAAGGAGGCGGCGAAGCGCTCCGCGATCCAGCCGGGTCCGGCGATGCCCCACCGTAGCGGGGGCGCGTCCCGGGAGTCCGGCACGCGGCTGCCGGGAAGCGCGTCAGGAAAGCGCGCATTTAGTGTCGCGCTCATACCTGTTCCACCGGGGTGAAGGCGCCTCCGTTGTGCATGGACGCCACCATGGCCTCAGCGGCCAGAGTGGCGCGGAGGCCGTCCTCGGCGCTGGCCAGCGGTGAACCTGTCCCCTCCTGCAGCGAGTGGATCCAAGCCTGCAACTGGCGCCGGTAGGCCTCGGCGAAACGCGGCCGCCAGTCCTGCGGGTACTGCGTGTAACTCTTCAGGTCCGCGTTGTAGGCCACGGAGGCCGGCTCCAGGAAGCGGCCGGTGCCGTGCTCGCCGACCACCTCGCACTGCGTCGAGTAGCCGTGCCCGGCGTTGAGGAACAGTTCCAGGGTGGCCAACACACCGGAGCCCAGGCGCATCATCATGAACGCCGGATCCTGCAGCCCAGACGCCGCCTCCGAGGTGGAGAGGATGCCGGGCACCCAGGCCACCTCCGTGATCGGGCTATCCAGCAGCCAGGGGAAGGAGTCCAGTTCGTGGATCGCCGAGTTGGTGACGGCGGACTCGCTCGTCGCACCCGGCGCGGCGGAGACGTTGCGGCTGATGCCGTGCAGTAGCAGCGTTCGGCCCAGGCGCCCCTCCTCGATAGCCTCACGGACCTCCAGGTGCCCCGGGTCGAAGCGGCGCATGAAGCCCACACTGACCAGGGACCGGCCCTGATCATCGCGGACCCTTCGCTCGGCCTCCACGACTTCGCGCGCTTCCGCCGCCGTCGGGGCCAGCGGCTTCTCGCAGAGCACCGGTTTACCGGCGTCCAGGCAGGCCTGGACCAGCTCCGCATGAGTGGAATCGTGGGAGGCGATGACCACGGCATCGACGTCGTTCGCTTTGATCAGCTCCAGCGGATCCGACACCGCGCGGGCTCCGAGGGCCGACGCCGACGCCTGTGCCCTTTCGGCGTCGATGTCCGCGATGACGGACAGTGAAGCACCGCCGATGTTGCGGGCCAGGTTCTGTGCATGGTCGGCGCCCATGACGCCGGCGCCAATCACTCCCGTGCGGATTGTCATGCTCCTCTTTCCTGTCGGTTCCTGTTGCCTGCGGTCTAGCTGCCGCCCGGTTTAGCTGCGGCGCGGTTCGGTGCTCGCGACCTCGGCCTCGACTTCCGCGACGACGTCGCTGTGGCCGCCGAGCGACTCCAGTTCGTGCGCCAGCTCGGCCAGTTCGGCGCCGCCGGCCATCTGCGCCGTCAGCTCCTCGAGCGTGATGTCCTTCTTGTTGTAGTAGCCGATGGACTTACCGCGCTTGAGCAGCAGGAACCGGTCGCCCACGGGGAAGGCGTGGTGCGGGTTGTGGGTGATGAAGATGACGCCGAGGCCGCGGTCGCGGGCCTGCAGGATGTAACGAAGCACGACGCCGGATTGCTTCACGCCCAGCGCAGCGGTCGGCTCGTCCAGGATCAAGACCTTGGCCCCGAAGTGGACGGCGCGGGCGATCGCCACACACTGGCGCTCACCGCCGGAGAGCTGGCCGATGGGCTGCTCCACGTCGCGTAGGTCGATGCCCATCTCTTGCAGTTCCTTCTTGGTGATCTGCTTCATCGTCTCGACGTCCAGCCGCTTGAACGGGCCGACACCGGTGGTCAGCTCGGACCCGAGGAAGAAGTTGCGCCAGATCGGCATCAGCGAGACGACGGCGAGGTCCTGGTACACGGCCGCGATGCCGGCATCCAGCGCCTCGCGGGGTGAATTGAGGTGGCGCGGCTCGCCGAAGATCGAGAAGGTTCCCGCATCGTGCTTGTGCAGGCCCGCGATGATCTTGATCAGCGTGGACTTTCCGGCGCCGTTGTCGCCGAGGACGCAGGTGACGCGGCCTGCGTCCACGGCCATGGTCACGTCGCTCAGGGCGATGATGTTGCCATAGTGCTTGCCGACCTTGTCCAGCTCCAGCAGGTGGACCGGTGTGCTGGTCAGCGGGTCCTTCTCGCCGCGAAGCAGCTCGTCCTGCGTGATGTCCCTGTTTTTCATGATGGTCATTTCCTTTAGCTCCTGCTTAGGTCTTGCCTGGCCCGGTTCGCTTACTTCTGCTCGGCCCGGCGCTTCACCACGAGGTTGACGATGGTGGCCAGGAGCAGCATCAGCCCCAGGAAGAACTTGAACCAGTCCGGGTTCCACTCGGCGTAAACAATGCCCTTGTTGGCCATGCCGAAGATGAATGCGCCGATCGCGCCGCCGATCGCCGAGCCATAGCCGCCGGTGAGGAGGCAGCCGCCGATGACGGCAGCGATGATGTAGAGGAATTCGTTGCCGATGCCTTCACCCGACTGCACGGTGGAGAAGGCGAAAAGGTTGTGCATGCCGAGCACCCAGGCGCAGAAGCCCACGCCCATGAACAGTCCGATCTTGGTGCGCACCACCGGGACGCCCACCGCGCGCGCCGCATCGGCGTCGCCGCCCGAGGCGAAGATCCAGTTGCCGATCTTGGTGCGCAGCAGTATCCACGACGCCACCGCGACCATGGCAATCCAGATGAAGACGGTGATCTTCACGTCCACGCCTGCGATGTTCACCGAGGAGGCGAAGATGGCACGGGCCGATTCGAAACCGTCCATGTTGGCGATGGAGGGGGTGGAAACGCTGCCGCCGATGGCGCGGGTCAGTCCGAGGTTCAGGCCGGTCAGCATCAGGAACGTCGCCAGGGTGACGATGAAGGAGGGCAGCTTGGTCTTGATCAGGATCCAGCCGTTGATGAAACCGACGCCCAGCGAGAGAGCCAGCGCCAGCACCACGCCAACCCAGATATTCATGGAGAAGTACCAGCTGAACAGCGACGCCGTCAGCGCCGAACTGATCACGGCGACACCGGTGGAGAGGTCGAACTCGCCGCCGATCATCAGCAGGGACACACCCACGGCCATGATGCCGATGGTCGAGGCGCCGTAAAGAACGGTCGCGATCGAGCCTGGCTGCAGGAACACGGGCGCCACCGCGGCGAAGAAGATAAAGAGGGCGACGGCACCGACCAGGGCGCCGATCTCCGGGCGGCCCAACAGCTTGCTGAGCGTACTTTTCTTGGCTACCCGTTCATCTGCCGCGGGAGCTGTTGCTGTGAGAGTCATGTCATTTCTCCTTGGATGCTGTGGCGGAACCGTTTGCGGGCTCCGCCACAGCGGTCAACGGTGGGGTTAGCGGACGCCCTGCTCGGCGAATTCGAGAACCTCGGCGGCGCTCTCCTGGTCCACGATGGTCGGGCCGGTCAGGACCGGCTGGCCGCCGCCGATCTCGAAGCCGCCGCGCTGGTTCTGCCACAGCGCGTCGATGGCGCCGTAACCCTGCAGCCAGGGCTGCTGGTCGACGGTGAAGATGACGTCGCCGTCCACGATCTTCTGGGCCAGCTCGGCATTCATGTCGAAGGACGCAGCCTTGGCCTCGCTGCCGGCAGTTTCGATGGACTGCAGGATGGTCAGCGTGAACGGCGCACCAAGGCCAATAACGACGTCGGCGGCGTCCGTTGCCTGCAGCTTCGCGGTAACGGTGGACTGCACCTGGGTCATGTCGGTGCCCTGGACGTAGAGGATCTCCGTATCGGGAACCTTGGCCTTGACGCCGGCGCAGCGGTTCTCCAGGCCCACGTGGCCCTGTTCCTGGATCACGCAGATCGGATGCTCGTAGCCGTCCGCAGCGAGCCGTTCTCCAACGGCCTCGCCGGCGAGCTTCTCGTTCGAGCCGAAGTGGGTGAACGCGCCGAGATCGGCGAAGCGGTCCTCGCCGGCGTTGATGCTGACCACAGGGATGCCGGCATCGGTGGCCTGCTTCAGTGCCGAGGCGAGCGCGTCCGGCTTCGCCAGGGTAACGGCGATGCCGTCGACACCCTGATCCACTGCCTGCTCGATCAGCTGGGCCTGGCGGCCGCCTTCGGGATCGGAGAGGTACTGCAGTTCGACGTTGTCCTTGGCGGCAGCTTCCTCCGCGCCCTTGCGGACGATGTCCCAGAATGTGTCGCCCGGGGCAGCGTGCGTAATGAGGGCAATGTTCATGCGCTCGGTCTCGGCAACGGCACCGCCGCCGCCTTCCCCGCCTGATTCGGGGGCGCGACCTCCAGCGGAACAGGCCGTGAGGGTGAGTGCGGGAACCAGGACCGCCGCAGCCGCCAGTTTCCGCAGCGAAAGCTTGTGTGACACGAGAATCTCCTTTGTTTTCGTGAACCGGCCTTCCCCGAAGACCGGTGGTACTGCCTCCCGGCATCCGTCAGCGAATGCTCGGTCAGTGCCTTGACACCAAGCATGGGTGACAGGGATCACAGAAGTCAATAGTATGTAAGGACATATTCACATTGCGAAGAAACCGTTACGAAGACGAACGCCGAGGCAGTAAAGGATGGCCCTCCGGTGGTTCGAAATCGCTGATACCATCACCGCAAGGCGATTTGTCCTAACATTTCGACCAGACAGTCAATAGACCAGAAAGCAGGCGGAGGAGGAGCAATGAGCGCAGACCTCAATATCCCGATAGACCGGTCCTCCCCGGTGCCGCTCTACCATCAGGTAGTACAGGGCATTGAGGCGGCCATCCACAGCGGCGTGCTGGAGTCCGGCTCCCGCCTGGACAACGAGATCGAGCTGGCCAGTAAGCTGAAGCTTTCGCGGCCCACCATGCGCAAGGCCATGGACGAGCTGGTCCGTTCCGGCCTCCTGGTCCGCAAGCGCGGCGTCGGCACGCAGGTGGTTTCGAATCAGGTCCGTCGGCACCTGGAGCTGTCCAGCCTATTCGACGACCTTCAGCGCACCGGACAGAAGCCCACCACCGAGGTCCTCGAGTTCCGTCATGGCAAGGCAGATGCTGCCATTGCCCAGGCTCTCGATCTGCCCTCGGGCGTAGGCGTCTACCACTTCACCCGGCTGCGGAGCGTTGGCGGCAAACCGCTGGCGCTGATGGAGAACTGGGTCCGGGATGACATCACGGACATCACCGAGGAAGGCCTTCGACAGCTGGGCCTCTACCAGATCCTGCGCGACGCCGGCGTGAACTTCCGCCTGGCCAGCCAGCGCATCGGCGCGATGGTCGCTGATCCACGTCAGGCCGGCCTGCTCGAAACCGAGGCAGGCTCGGCGCTGGTCACGATGGAGCGCACCGCTGTGGACGACACCGGGCGCAACGTCGAGACCGGCCACCATGTCTACCGAGCCGATTCCTACAGCTTTGAAATGACCTTGGTCCAGCGCTGATCGCCGGGCTTCTGTCTCTCCCTCATCCCGATCCCGATCCTGAATTGAAAGGCCTCCAGCTATGCCCGAGTCAACGCAATGGGTCTACCCCCTCGGAACCGCCGGCGACGGCGCCTGGCAAGTCTCGCTCGGTGCGTCCGACAGCCCCACTCCGGTGGACGGCTGGGCGCATACCGGCATCAAGATCGCCGAGCTCGCGGCCGGCGAGGCCGTAAAGCTCGCGGCCGAGGCCGAGGAACGGATCGTCATTCCGCTGCAAGGTGCTTTCACCGTGACGGTGGACGGCACGGACTACCAGCTCCGTGGCCGCGGCTCCGTCTTCACTGGCCCCTCGGACGTGCTCTACACGGGGATCGAAACCGCCGTCGCCATTTCATCGCCTCAGGGCGGACGCATAGCCGTGGCACTGGCGCCCGCCAAGGCCAGCTATCCCGTCCGCCTGATCAAGGCCGAAGACACTCCCGTGGAATTGCGTGGCTCCGGGATCTGCTCCCGCCAGGTGCACAACTTCGGCACACCCGCAGCCCTGGAGGCGGACCGGTTCATTGTCTGCGAGGTCATCACCCCGGCCGGCAACTGGTCCTCCTATCCTCCGCACAAACATGACGAGGAGAAGGACGGCGAGACCAGCCTTGAGGAGATCTACTACTTCGAAACCCGGCTGGCCCAGGGCGCGCCGGCCCCCGCAGGAGTGGACCCCATCGGCTATGCCCGCGTCTATGCCTCAGACGAGCGCCCCATCGATGTCAACGCCGAGGTCCGCACCGGCGACGTTGTTTTAGTCCCCTACGGCTGGCATGGACCAGCGATGGCTGCTCCCGGCTACGACCTGTACTACCTGAACGTGATGGCCGGTCCCGGCCGCGTGCGGGAGTGGTTGATCAGCGACGACCCGCACCATGGCTGGGTCCGCCAGACCTGGGACGGCCAGGAGATGGACCCGCGGCTGCCCTTTACCGCCTGACCACCCGAGGCACAGCACGGCTCCGCGCCCCTGGTTCTCCCTCAGCTGACTAGGAAAACCCCGTTTCCCGGCCGGGCTGCCTACAGTCCGGCCGGGATGTTGTGCGGGGTAACGACGTCGGTCTTTGACGCCTTGGCCGGCGCACCGCGACTACCATCTGGGTTTCATGGGGCTGGAGGAGGCACAGACGTATCCGGCGCACATCCACCTGCTCTCCCCGGCGCTCACGTTGCAGGGCGCGGTGGCCCACTGCGACATGCCGGTGGAATCCGCGCCCACGCTCTACCTGCCCCATTCGCACAAGTACCCGGCCGGCTACGTGGCATTCCACCGGCCGGAGTTCACTGAGTATTTCGAGCAGAACTATGTCCAGCTCCCGCTGGAGAAGGGCGACGCCGCGTTCTTCAACCCCGCTCTATTCCACGGGGCCGGGCACAACCGCACCGCGGACATCCGCAGCACGGCCAACCTGTTGCAGGTCTCGTCCGCGTTCGGCCGAGTCATGGAAACCGTGAACCGCACCGCCATGAGCAAAGCGCTCTATCCGGTACTGCAGGAACAGCGGGTGGCCGGCGCGCCGGAGCGCTCTATGCGCAACGTCGTGGCGGCTTCAGCCCAAGGCTATGCCTTCCCCACGAACCTCGACCGGGACCGGCCGATCGGCGGCATCGCCCCCGAGAGCCAAGCCCAGCTGGCGCTGCGCGCGCTGGCGAGCGGCATGGACCAGGCGGCGTTCGAGTCGGAGCTGAATGCCCAGCAGCAGCGCCGCCGAACGCAGGTGGGCTGACGTGGCAGCGGACGCCAGCGGCTCCGGCCGCCCGCTCCGGCTGGGCCTGATCGGGTCCGGCCGGATCAGCGCGGTCCACGCCGCCAGCCTAGCAGCACATCCAGGGGTCGACTTCGCGTGGGTGGCGGATCCGCTCATCGAGAACGCCCGGCGGCTGGAGGCCCTGTACGGGGCGACCGCCGTGGAGTCTGCCGAGCAGGTTCTGGACGATGGAAGGCTGGATGGCTGGATGGCATCATCATCTGCTCGCCGACACCCACCCACGTGGACCTGATCATGGCCGCCGTCGAGCGAGGTCTGGCGGTGTTGTGCGAGAAGCCCGCGGACCTGGATCTGGAACGCGCCCGCGCCTGCCAGCGGGCGGTGGCCGGCGCGGCGCAGCCGATCATGATTGGCTTCAACCGCAGGTTCGACCCGTCCTTCGCGGCCGTCCGGCGGCGCGTGGGCTCGGGCGAGATCGGGCGACTTAAGCAACTGGCCATCACCAGCCGGGATCCGGCGCCGGCACCCGAGCCGTACATCCGCACTTCGGGCGCCATCTTCCGCGACATTACGATCCGTGATTTCGATATGGCCCGGTTCTTCCTCCCGAACATCGTCCAGGTGACCGCACACGGCTCGAATCTTTTCAGCGACTACATCCGCGACGCCGGGGACTATGACTCCACCGTCGTTGTCCTGGCCGGCGCGGGCGGCGAGCAGGTGGCCATCACGAACTCCCGGCGGCAACGATCGAGAGGAGAGCAGTAGTGGGATTTGGTGGCTTGATGAGGGACAAGGTCCTGCTGGTCAGCGGCGGGACGCAGGGGCTCGGGGCCGGCATTGCCCTGGCCGCAGCCGATCAGCAGGCCGAAGCGGTCGCCGTCGTCGGTCGCAACGCGGACAAGGGACTGGAGACGGTGAAACGGCTCGAAGCAGCCGGAACGAAGGCCGTGTTCATCAAGGCCGACTTGGCCGATCTGGCGCAGGTAGGCACGGTAGTGGAGACCGCCGTCGAGCGTTTTGGGAGGGTCGATGCGCTGGTAAACGCCGCGGGGCTGACTACGCGGGGAACCATGCTCGACACCACCGAGGAGCTGTTCGATGCCCATGTGGCGGTGAATCTGAAGGCGCCGTTCTTCTTGATGCAGCAGGTCATTGCCCATCTGCTCGAACGCGGGGCATCCGGCAGCATCGCCAACGTCATCACAATGAGCTCACATGGCGGTCAGCCCTACCTCGCGCCGTACGTGGCGACCAAGGCCGGCCTGGCCGGGCTCACCAGGAACGCCGCGCACGCGCACCGCTGGGACCGGATCCGGATCAACGGCCTCAATATCGGCTGGACCGAAACCGAGGGTGAGGATGCCATTCAGCGCCGCTTCCACAATGCCGGCGACGACTGGCTGGAGAAGGCCGGGATGTCGCAGCCGATGGGCAAGCTCGGGCAAGTGGACGAGCTTGCGGACTTCGTGGTGTTCCTGCTCTCCGGGCGGTCCGGCGTGGTCACAGGCTCGGCGATCGATTGGGACCAGACCGTCCCCGGCGCGTACGACTGAGTTCAGCGCTTCGGGACGGCCAGTTCGCCGGTAATATACTGGGCCCGGCCGAAGCCGAAGGACCAGTCCCCCGGCCCGTTTTCCATGTAGCCGATGAAGACGTCCTCGCTGGCTACTCCCACTTCGGCCAGCGAGTTATGGATTGCCTCGAAGAGACTGGTCTTGGCCACGGCGCTGCGGCCTTCCTGGGTGAAGATTTGGATCATGACGATGCCACGGGACCGTTCGAACCCGAGACCTGCGTCCTGGGCGACAATCTGGCCCCGAGGGTGCACCGTCAGGATATGGAAGTAGTCCCGTTCGGGGATCCCGTATTCCGCGACGACCGCGGTGTGGATGGCCTGGCTGACGGCTTCCAGCTCCTGCTCGGAACGGCCTTCGATGACATCAATGCGGATCAGCGGCACGTGCGCCTCCTTCTAGGGTAGTTTGTCCTGACATACTAACAATATCAACTTCATAGGTAAAGGGGTCGCCATCTCCCCCAGCGCAGCACCCTTCCGCACGTGCAGGCTCGCGTTACGGGAAACACGCAACCCCAATACAGGACGCACCCTCGTCCGCGTGGCGGGCATTTGCCCCTCCAACCCAGGGCAGGCTGAGCTAGGTAGCTTGTGATGGTTAGACAACAGCCGTTGGCAGACGTGAAGCTGGCCGCCTTACTGTTTTGCGGTTGAGGAATATGGACTGCTCAAATGCAACGGGATGAAAGTCCACGACTTAAGGAAGCGTGAAGGACGCGGTGCTGCTGCGGAGGACCAGGCGGGGGGTCAGCATTTCGGTGCGTTGCGGCAAGTTGGAGTCCGCCATCCGTTCAACAAGCAGTTGCGCTGCGCGACTGCCCACTTCACGGCTGACCGGGTCTACGCTGCTCAGCGACAGGTGCCGGATATTGGCAAGGTAGGTGTTGTCGTACCCGATCAGCGAAAGTTTTGAGGGAACGCTGAGGGACCGTTCGTCGGCGGCGGAGAGGGCGCCGATGGCAAGTATGTCGTTGGCCGCGAAGACCGCAGTCGGTGGACGGCCGCTGTCGATGAGCCGGTTCATTGCCGCGAAACCGGACACCTCGGTCATGTCCGTTTGAACCACGCGGGCGTACTCCTGGAGGCCATGGCGGGCCATCGTGTCCAAGTATGAGGTGGCGCGGACCGCAGCGGAACCTGTGGGGGCGGCGAGGTAGGCGATGTCCCGGTGCCCCAGACCAATCAGATGCTCGACCGCCAAACGGGCACCGGCGATGTCGTCGTTGGTCACGAGGTCTGTTGCCGGGAGCTCGAAGGCCCGCGTCCCGGCAACGACTGCCGGTGTGCTCATGGTTGCGCGAGCAAGATCGTCGTCGGGGCGAATGTCTCCCGCGATGACAAGTCCGTCGACACGCATCTCCATGAAGGCGGCCACCGGGCTTTCCCCTGCACGGGCGAGGTACTGGGGGTCACCGAGGACCATGCGCAGGTTCTTCTCACCGAATATGGACTGCAGTCCGTCGAGCAATTCCACATACCAGGGGTTGGCCAGGTCATCGAGTAAAACTCCGACGACGCGGGTCCGGCCGCTGGCAAGGGAGCGTGCTGCGTTGCTCGGCCTGTAATCGAGTGCGGCCATGGCTTCGGCCACGACGTGTCTTTTTGTCGCACTAACCTTGGGCGATCCTTGCAGCACCAGCGAAACGAGTGCACGCGAAACGCCCGCTTCCCGTGCAACATCCTCAATGGTGGGCCGCTTAGTCGCTCCCTGCTGTTTCACTTCACTCCCCGGCAATGACGGCCTCCTGCGCGCAAGCGTACCTTGAAAGGACGACGGCCCTGGGAGGCCGCCGCCCTCGAATGTGCACCGGCGTATACGCCGAGCTTCAGAGGCTCACTGCATTCTTGCCCGGTGTGGCCGGGGGCACGACAATCGGCAAACCTTCGGTGCGGAAGTGCACCTCCAGCTCTTCCAACGACTTTCCCTTGGTTTCCGGCACGAACTTGGCGACGAATACGAGGGACAGAATGTTTACCAGGACGAATGCCGTGAAGGTGCCAGTGGAACCCAGAGCGACGACGAGGATCGGGAACAGGAAGGATATAGCCGCATTCACCGTCCAAAGGACGAAGACCGCGATCCCCATGGCGAAGCCTCGGATGGCCATCGGGAAAATCTCCGACAGGAGCAACCAGACGCAGGTGCCGATGAAGCACTGCACGAAAGCGACGAACAGCATCATGGCGGCCAGGATGGTATAGCTGACGACGTCGGATTGAGGCAGCTGGAAGACGACGGCGAGGATCGCCTGGGAGGCAACGACACCTGAGAACCCGATGATCAGCATGCGTCGTCGTCCGATGAAGCCAAGAAGCCAGATACCCAGGACCGTCATCACAACTGATGTCACGCCCACTGCAATAGTCGCGACCAACGACGCGCTGACGCCGAGTCCGCTGCGCTCGAGGATCGAGGGGGCGTAGTAGTTCACGGTATTGACGCCCGTGGCCTGCTGGACGACGGCGAGACCAATGCCGATCCACAGGAGCTTGCGCATCCACGGGTTGTCCCTTAAGTCCCGCCATGCATGGGATCGCTCGTTCCGGGCAGTGGCGGCTGATGCCACGATTTCTCCGTATTCGAAGTCGGCTTCCTCCGGGCTGCGGCTGAGATCCAGGATGCGGCGGCTATCGGCAAAACGGTCACGGATCGCGAACCAGCGGGGGGATTCGGGCAGTACCAGCATCCCGATCAGAAGTGCTATGGCGGGGATTGATGCCACGCCCAGCATGAGGCGCCAGACCCCCGGGTCTTGGATGAGTGCATCGAGCAGCGCGTTGATAGCAAAGGCGAGCATCTGGCCGGTCACGATCATCAGTTCGTTGATGGTGACCATCCGGCCACGCAGGTGTGCCGGAGCCATTTCTGCCAGATATAGGGGGCACGTAACCGCCGCTGCGCCAACGCCCAGGCCCAGGACGACGCGGGCCACGACCATGAACCCGACCGTGGGAGCAACGGCGCAGCCCAGGGCACCGACGAGAAAGAGCAGCGCGCATACGAGGAGTGTGCCGCGGCGGCCGAGCTTATCAGCCATCCGGCCACCGCTCAGCGCGCCGATTGCGGCACCGGGGAACAGCAGAGCGCTGACTACCATCGCTTCCTCTACGGCACTCATGTTCAGCGTGTCCTGCATGTACAGCAACGCCCCGGAGATGACTCCTGTGTCGTAGCCGAACAAAAGTCCGCCGAGAGTGGATATGACCGTGAGGCGGGTCAGATACCCGCGGTGCTTGGAGCCCGTTGCGGGCCGGCTTGTTGCATGCGACGACATTGGTGACTTCCTTGGATCGATGGCTGTGCTGGGGTTTCAGTTTGGGGATTCCTGCACATGTGTGCCAGGTCACGTACAAATCAGATTAGAGCGCTCCAACGCCGAGGTCAAGACTTTGTAAAGACATTTGGTCAAAGTCCGGCCCTCCCCCATTCAAGTCGGGTGAGGAGGGCCGAGGCGGGCACTAACTGGATCAAGCAACAGAGGATGTAGAGCAGATCTAATTCAAAACACCGATTTGTAAGTATGTCACTACATATCCTTGACACATGGGGCGCAGGGCCCCACGATTTACACCACAGAGCACATCACGGGCATAAAGACACTCAGAAAGTTTGTCCGGATCTCCTGCCCCGAGTGTTACGTGAGCTACCGGACTTTCACCCCATCGATACCCCAGAATTTGCAAGAAGGAGCCCCCCATGCAATCTGGACAGTTACCCCTTGAGGTCATTATCGGCAGCCCGGCCACGTTCCATGACCAACTTGAAGCGGCCGTGGCTATTGCCCAAGTTGACGCCGCCCGAAAACGACAAGGCATTCTCGTCACGCGCCACAGCTATACGCACTTCACCGTGGACACAAGCGAAGAGGTCCCCTTTCGCACCACCATCGAACGATGGACAACCGCTCGCTGAACGCCGGAATGCTAGGCCACCTGCCACCCAGCCATCGGTCGAAGCCGCACCAGGTGCTGCCGCTAACCGTTGCCCCGAACGCGCAGATTCCGCGGAACAAATCGCTCTCATTGAGGAATATGCCATTGTTGACACCGCCGCTGTCTACGATGGCCACAGATCGGGCAAATGCGCGCAGTCGCGGCTGCGTTGGCCGGGTCTAGTGGGTGGCTACCGACTCGGAGGTGCCGGGCCGGCGCAGCGCACCGATATCGCCTCTGTGGAACTGTTCCTCCAACTCCTCCAGGCTCTTGCCGCGGGTCTCGGGCAGGTAGGCCTTCACGAAGAGGACTGCGAAAATACCGACTGCGGCGAACATGAAGAACGTGCCCGAGATCCCGATCTGCCCGGTCAGGATGGGGAAGCTGAAGCCGACGGCGAAGTTGACCATCCAGAGGATGAACGCTGTGCTGCCCATGCCGAGGCCGCGGATCTTCAGCGGGAAGATCTCGGAAAGCATCAGCCAGGTCACCGGGGAAATCGCGCCCTGCTGGAAGGCCAGGAAGGTCACCGTCAGGCCCAGGATGACGAAGCCACGTGCCGTTCCCTCCGGCAGCATCATGGAGAAGACGCCGATCAGGGCCAGCGCCACGATGGTTCCGATCTGGCCGACCATCAGCATGGGCCGGCGTCCCACGCGCCCCAGTAGCCAGATACCCACAAAGGTGGCCAGGACCGAGATCACTCCGTTGGCGATGTTCGCGGTCAGGGCCGCCTGGGTACCGAAGCCCGACTGCTTCAGGATCTCCGTGCCGTAGTACATGATCGAATTCACGCCGGTGATCTGCTGGCAGATGGCAATGCCCACGCCGATGAGGAAGATCCGGCGCATCCACGGGACATTCAGGTCTCGGAAGGATCCCTTCTTGGACTCGTAGTCTTCCCGGGCCAGGTGCCGGACCTCGTCGAATTCCTTGCGCGCAGTCGCGGCAGTGCGGATCTTCTTCAGCACCTCGAAGGCCTCTTCGAAGCTGCCGATCGAGGCCAGCCAGCGCGGGCTCTCCGGGACACGGAGCATGCCGATCCAGAGGGCGATCGCCGGCAGCGTGGCCAGCACCAGCATCCAGCGCCAAATGTGCAGCTCGTCGGACCAGACGTTGCCCAGCACTGCGTTGGTCACGAAGGCCAGCAACTGGCCGCTGACGATCATCAGTTCGTTCCGCGTGACCACCTGTCCTCGCAGGTGCGCCGGCGACATTTCCGCCAGGAACACCGGAACCATGGCGGAGGCACCGCCCACGGCCAGGCCGAGGACGAAGCGGAACGGAACCATGATCTCCACGTTCGGTGCAAAGGAGACGCCCAGCGTTCCGATGAGGAAGACGCCGGCGAGGGCCATAATCATCCGCCGGCGGCCGTACCGGTCGGCGAGCCGGCCGCCCATCAGAGCACCGAAGGCAGCGCCGAACAGCAAGGCGCTGGTGACCAGCCCGGTGGTGAACGGGGTGAGCCCGAGATCCTCCTCCATGAAGGGCAAGGCACCGTTAATGACACCGGTGTCGTAACCGAAGAGCAGTCCGCCCAGCGTGCTGATGGCGGTGATGCGCTTGAGCGCCTTGTTCGGCTTGCCCTCCGGCCGTGCCGCGCGGGCAGGACCGCCCGCAGCTGTATTCACCGTGTTTGCAGTGCTCATGTCTTCTCCGTCGGACGTGCCGGTCACTGGAACCCGCCGACGTATTCCTTCATGGTCTGCAGTTGGTAACGGGAGACTTCGAGGGCGTTCTCGTTTTCGCCGAAGACGCTGGAGACCATGACCGAGTCCGGCCGGTCCAGAAAGCCGTTCTCGGCCAGTCCGCCGAAGAATTCCTGCCAGTCCACGTCGCCGTCACCGATTTTAAGGTGCTGGTGCACCCGCACCGGATTGCCGGGCGGGTTGGTGATGTAGCGCAGCCCGTGCGAGGCGTGGTGGTTCATGGTGTCCGCGACGTGGACAACCCGGAGCCGGTCCCCCACCGCCTCCATGATGTCGGCCGGCTCATCCTTCATGTGGAAGCTGTGTGCAGCGACGTAGACGAAACCCAGATTCGGGGAGTTCACGCCGCGAATGACCCGCCAGGCGGCCAGGCCCTCTTCGACGAAGTCGTCCGGGTGCGGGTCGATGGCCACGTTCACGCCCTCACGCTCGAAGACGGGGATGAGCTCCTCCATGGACCGGTAGAACGCGGCCTCCGACTCCTCGGGCTGCTCGGGCCGGCCGCTGAATTCGGTGTTCATCTGGGTCACTCCGAGATCGACGGCGATCTGCACCGCGCGCTTCCAGTAACGGACCGCGGCCTGGCGCAGGTTCTCATCCGGGGAGGACCAGCGCAGCACCGGCAGCACCGACGCGATTTGGACGTCCGCCTCCGCGCAGGCCTTCTTCAAATCGGCAACCAAGGCGTCATCGGCCTTTGGATGGGTGAAGAACGGCAGAACGTCCTTGTGCGGGGTGAGCTGGATGTACTTGTAGCCGAGTTCCGCGGCGACCTTGGGAAACTCGAGCACAGAGTGGCTGTGGTGGAACGGGGTGGGATCCAGGGCGATCTTCATCGGTAGCGCTCCTCGTGGATTCGGGGGATTCGGGGCGGGGCGGACATGGAACGGCGGGAGGAGCCGGGACTTGCCGGGCGCCTCCCGCCATGGGTGTTTAGTTGTAGAGCGCGGGCTTCGGGTTCAGTGCGACGGTGACCTTGCCGCCCGTCTTCTGCGCCTCGACACCGGCTTCGCAGCAGGCAGCCGTGGCGTAGCCGTCCCAGGCGCTCGGGCCGCCGATCTCATCCTTCAGCGCGGCATCGACCCACGCCTGGATTTCGACGTCGTACGCTGCGCCGAAGCGTTCCTCGAAGCCAGGCGTAACCGTGCCACCCCAGCGTCCCTGCGTCCGCACGTAGGGGCCGGAGTCGCTGCCGATGCTGACCACGCCCTCTTCGAAGGAGGCCTGCGTGGCAACCTCGTAGCCGTACTGGGCGTTGACGTAGATCTCCACGTCGGCCAGGACGCCGGACTCGGTCTCCAGCAGTACGTGCTGCGGGTCGTGCTGGCCTTCCGGAGCGTTGCGGGTGCGCTTGCCCATCCGCACCTGGACCGAGGTGATTTCCTCGCCCGTGAAGAAGCGGACGGCATCGAACTCGTGGACCACCGAGTCGTTGATCAGCATCTCGTTGGTGAAACCCGGCGGCGTGGCTGGATTCCGGTGCTGGTGGTGCAGCACCAGCAGTTCGCCGAGCTCGCCGCTGCGGATGATGTTGCCCAGCTGGGCATATTCGGCATCGTAACGGCGCATGAAGCCCACCTGGATCCGCTTGCGGCCCAGCTTCTCCTCCGCCTGGACAACCTTCCAGGCGGACTCGGCGTCGGGGGTCAGCGGCTTCTCGCACAGGATGGGTATGTCCTTGACCAACGCGGCGTGCAGGATCTCCTCGTGCAGGAACCCGGGAGTGGCGATCAACACGGCGTTGATGTCCGGATTATCCAGGGCAGCCTGGGCATCCGTCAGCGCCACGGCGCCGGGAATGTCGGCAATGGCGGCGTTGGCACGGTCCAGGTCGATATCGACGACGGCGGCTACCTCGGCGCCGTGAATGCGGCGGTGGATGCGCTGGATGTGGTCAATGCCCATGCGTCCGGCGCCGATGACGGCAACGCGGAGGTTCTGGCTCATGGTGTTTCCTTCTTGCTTGGTGGGTGCGTGCGTTTCGGGACTGGCTACTGGACGCGGGTCCGGGAGCCGCAGGAGAGCAGGTAGCTGCAGGTGCGCTTGGCGATGGGCATCGGCACGCCGAAGTCGGCCACCGGGTACATGTCCTGCTCGACGATGCCAAAGATGGGCTTGTCCAGCTTCTCGACGGCGTCGATCACCTTGGACAGGTCCGGCAGGCCGTTCGGCGGTTCGATCATGACGCCGGCCAGATTCGCGGCGGCCCAGGTCATGTTCTGCTCGCGGACGGTCTTCAGCACCTCCGGGTCAATCTGCTTCAGGTGCAGGTAACCGATCCGCTCCGGGTACTTCTCGATCAGGTCCACGCTGCTGGCGCCGCCGTACTCGGCGTGGCCGGTGTCCAGGCAGAGCGTGACCAGCTGCGGGTCCGTGTTCTGCAGGAAGCGCTCGATGTCCGGCTGCACGCAGACATGCGAGTCGGCATGGGAGTGGAACTGCTGCTGCAGGCCGTATTCCTCGGAGAGCACCTTGCCCAGGCGGTTGTGCCCGTTGAACAGGTCGTCCCACTGCTCCACCGTCAGCTCGCCGTTCTCCACGGCCTCGCCGGTGACGTCGTCGCGCCACATGGCGGGGATGACCACAATATGTTCGCCGCCCATGGCCGCGGTCAGTTCCGCGACCTTGCGGGCCGGCTCCCACGCGATGTCCCATTGGTCCACGCCGCGGTGGAAAGCGGTGAAAACGGTGCCGGCGGAGACCTTGAGGTCGCGCGCCTTCAGCTCGTCCGCCAGACGGGACGGGTCGGTGGGCAGATAGCCGTAGGGGCCCAGCTCGATCCACTTGTAGCCGGATTCGGCTACCTCGTCCAGGAAGCGCTCCCACGGGGTCTGCTTGGGATCATCCGGAAACCATACCCCCCAGGAGTCGGGGGCGGTGCCGATGATCAGCTTGTTCTCAACCTCGGACATTTCATCAGTCCTTTCAGCCTTGTAGTGGCGGGTCAGTCTGCGGGCCGGAACGCGCGTCAGTGGGACGGGAACGCGAAGGAGGCGTTGGAGGCCTGCTTCGGTTCGGGCCAGCGCTGGGTGACCACCTTGCCGCGGGTGTAGAAGCGCACGCCGTCGGGTCCGTAGATGTGGTGGTCGCCGAACAGCGAGTCCTTCCAGCCGCCGAAGGAGTGCCAGGCAACCGGCACCGGCAGCGGGACGTTCACGCCTACCATGCCTACCGTGACGCCCCTGGTGAAGGCGCGGGCGTAGGCGCCGGAGGAGGTGAAGATGGCGGTGCCGTTACCGTACGGGTTGGAGTTGATGACCTCGAGGGCCTCCTCGATGTTGGCCACCCGCACCACGGCGAGGACCGGCCCGAAGATTTCCTCCTGGTAGGCGGTCATCTCGCGGCGGACGTGGTCAATGACGGTCGGGCCGACAAAGAAGCCGTTCTCGTGGTCCTTGACCAGCAAGTCGCGACCGTCCACGACCAAGGCGGCGCCGTCTTCCTGGGCCTCGCCGACGATCTTCTGCAGGCGGGCCCTGGACTGCGGGGTGATGACCGGGCCCATGTCCGCGTCCGGCTCCATGCCGTTGGCAACCTTGACGGCCTCGGCGCGTTCCTTCAGCTTGGCCACCAGGGACTCGGCCGCGTCGCCCACGGCGACGGCTACGGAGATGGCCATGCAGCGCTGTCCGGCAGAGCCGAAGGCCGCTGCGTTAATGTGGTCCGCGGCGAGGTCCATGTCGGCATCCGGCATGACCACCGCGTGGTTCTTGGCGCCGCCCAGAGCCTGGACGCGCTTGCCGTGCTTGGTGGCGGTCTCGTGCACGTACTTGGCGATCGGGGTGGACCCGACAAAGGAGATGCCGTCCACGTCCGGGTGGGTCAGCAGGCCGTCAACGGCTTCCTTGTCGCCCTGCAGCACGTTGAAGACGCCGTCGGGCAGTCCGGCTTCCTTCCACAGCCGCGCCATGAACAGGCTGGCGGAGGGGTCGCGCTCCGACGGCTTGAGGATGAACGCGTTGCCGGTAACGATGGCGACCGGTGCCATCCACAGCGGCACCATCACCGGGAAGTTGAACGGGGTGATGCCGGCGACGACGCCGAGCGGCTGCCGGAAGGAGAAGACATCGATCCCGCCGGAGACCTGGTCCGAGTACTCGCCCTTCAGCGACTGCGAAGCGCCGCAGGCATATTCGACGACCTCTAGGCCGCGGCCCACTTCGCCGGCGGCGTCGGAGACAACCTTGCCGTGCTCGCTGGTGACAATCTTGGCCAGCTCCTGCACATTGGCGGCCAGTAGTTCGCGGAACTTGAACAGCACGGCGGTGCGCTTGGTCAGCGAGGTCTCGGCCCAGATTTCGGAGGCGGCCTTCGCCGCGGCGACCACGGCCTCGATGTCGGCCCGGTTGGCCAGTCGAAGTTCGCCCGTGGCCTCGCCGGTGGCCGGGTTGTAAACGGGCTGGGTGCGGTCGCCCTCGCCGGCGGTCTCAGCTCCGTTGATGAAGTGCGTGATAGTGGTGGTCATGGTTGCTCCTCGTGTTGCAGTGGAAAATTACTAGATCAGGGGCTTCTGTTGGGCCTTGTGGTCTGCATAGGTGCGGTAGGCGTTTTGGGTGGAGTCCAACTCGGAGACAGAGGCCACCGGGACGTCCCACCAGGACTCGGAGTCCGGGGCGTCGATCAGCGGATCGGATTCGACATGAATCAGCACGGGGCCGGATCCTTCCGGCTCGGCCTTGGCCTTGGCGACCGCAGCCTCCAGGTCCGCGATGACGTTCTGGCCCGGCTCCACCCGGATCACCCGCACACCCAGCGATTCCGCGTTGGTGGCGAGGTCGATCGGCAGCTTCTCGCCGTCGTCGAACGTGTGGTGCTTCTTGTCCAGCGTGCGGTACTTGGTGCCGAAACGCTGAGACCCGAGCGATTCGGACAGCGCGCCGATGGACGCGTAACCGTGGTTCTGGATCAGGACCGTGATGAGCTTGATCCCCTCAGCCACCGCCGTGACCAGCTCGGTGTGCATCATCAGGTAGGAACCGTCACCCACCATAACGATGACGTCGCGCGCCTGGGCGCCTGCCGAACCCTCCGCGGCGCGGTCGGCCTCGTCGATGGCGGCGCGCTTCACGCCGAGGCCGCCGGGAATCTCGTAGCCCATGCAGGAGTACGCGTATTCCACGTGGTAGCCGAACGGGTCCCGCACGCGCCACATCTTATGCAGGTCGCCGGGCAGCGAGCCGGCAGCGCAGATGACCACGTCGCGGGCGTCCATGGTGCGGTTGACGGCGCCGATGATCTCGTTCTGGCTCGGCAGCGGGGTGTGCCGGGTGTCGAACGCGGTGTCCACCGTCTTGTTCCAGCGGTCCTTCTCCGCGGCCACCTGCTGCTCCAGGTCGCCGGCCACGCGGTAGCCGGAGAGACTCTCCACCAGTTTGACCAGGCTCTTGCGGGCGTCGGCGACGATCGGCAGGCTGGTGCCCTGCTTGTACGCGTCGATCGGGGCCACGTTGATGTTGACGAACTGCACGTCCGGGTTCTGGAACGCCGTGCGCGAAGCGGTGGTGAAATCCTCGTAGCGAGTCCCGATGCCGATGATCAGGTCTGCTTCGCGGGCGACGGCGTTGGCCGCCGTCGTACCGGTGGAACCCACCGCGCCGAGGCAGTACGGGGCGTCCCAGGGCAGCACGCCGACACCGGCCTGCGTGTAAGCCACGGGGATACCGGTCAGTTGGGCCAGCTCGGCGAGCTGCTCGTTGGCGAAGGAGTACAGCACGCCCCCGCCGGCGATGATCAGCGGCCGCTTGGCCGCGCGGATCATTTGGGCGGCCCGGCGGATGTCATCCTCTTCCGGCTCGGGACGGCGGATCCGCCACTCGCGCTCGGTCAGGAATTCCTCGGGCACGTCCAGCACTTCGGCCTGCACGTCCTGCGGCAGGGAGATGGTGACGGTACCGGTCTCGGCCGGGTCCGTCAGCACGCGGAGCCCGTGGTGGAACGCGGAAAACAGCTGTTCCGGGCGGGTCACGCGGTCGAAGTACTTGGACAGCGGGCGGAAGGCGTCGTTGACCGTGATGTCGTACGCGTCCGGGCGCTCCAACTGCTGCAGCACCGGATCCGCCGCGCGGGTGGCGAACGTGTCCGAGGGCAGCAGCAGCACGGGCAGCCGATTGGTGGTGGCCAGCGCGGCGCCGGTCAGCAGGTTCGACGAACCGGGGCCGATGGAGCTGGAGATCGCGAAGGTGGCGCGGCGGCGCATGTGCCGGGCGTAGCCAACGGACTGGTGCACCTGGGCCTGCTCGTTGCGGCCCTGGTAGTACGGCATGAGCGACGGGTCCTGGACCTGCCACTGCTTCAGCGCCTGGCCCACGCCGGCAACGTTGCCGTGGCCAAAGATGCCGAACATGCCCGGTATCAGCCGCTCACGGTACTCCGCTCCCCCGACGTTATCCACGGTGTACTGCTTGCCTAGGAACTCTACAACCGCCTGGGCCACGGTCATTCTGCGGGTTGCCATCAGCTGGCGATCTCCTGTCCGGTACGGGTGTTCAGCAGGGCCGCGGCGGTAGCGACTGCTTCCTTCACGCTGCCCTCCTTCGGATACAACAAGGTCCGGCCAACGGTCAGGCCCTGGACTCCGGGCAACCGCAGTGCAGCTCCCCAGCTTGAATAGATTTCCTCCGGCGTGCCGGTCGGGTCCCCGCCCAGCAGGACGGTGGGCATGGTGGTGGCTGCCATCACGCGTTCCATGTCCTGGACTACGGGCAGCTTCATCCAGGTGTAGGCGCTCGTGGATCCCAAGCCGGAGGCGATCGCGATGGACTTGATTACGGCATCCGTGCTCAGGTCGTTGCGGATGCGCCCGTTGTCCCAGACGGAGATGAACGGCTCCACCATGGCGACCAGCCGGCGCTCGGCCAGGCTATCGATCACCTTGGCCGTGGATTCGAGCGTGGCGACGGTGGCAGGGTCGCCCAGGCAGATGCGCGTGAGCATCTTACCGCCATTGGCGCCGAGGGCCTCCAGCGCCGCGGCGGTGTGACCGGTGAAGCGGTCGTCCATCTCGTTGACATAGCCGGCCAGGCCGCCGCGGTTCATCGACCCGAACAGCAGCTTGCCGTCCAGTGCACCGAGCAGCAATAGGTCGTCCATGATGTCCGGGCTGGCCAACACGCCGTCCACGGCCGGGTTGGCCAGTGCTTCCTGCATCCGGTCCAGCAGGTCGCGCCGGTCCGCCATCGCGGTGGGATTATCACCGACGGCGAGGGCGCCGCGGGCGGGATGGTCCGCGGCTACGATGAAGTTCTGCTCGCCCAACTTGAGTCCCGGGTGCGGCCGGCGGACGGCTGCGGCGCGGGCCACGGCATCGGGATCTTCGAGCCGGATACGAGAAAGATCTTCGTAGCGGCGCGGGTTGTCGTCGAACTCGCTCATCGGACTGCCTCCACGGGTGCCGGGACGTTGCGGCCGCGTTCGGCCAGCAGGGAATTGACCTCGTGGGGCGTGGGCATGGCATCGGCGCAGGACAGACGCGAGGCCACCAGTGCGCCGGAGGCATTGGCGTAGTCCAGGACCAACCCGAGGGGCCAGCCGGACAGCAGTCCGTGGCAGAAGGCGCCGCCGAAGGCATCGCCCGCGCCGAGGCCATTCACCGTTTCCACGGGCACCGGGGCCGAGACCACCCGCTCGTTGCGGGTCTTGGCCATCACGCCTTCGGGTCCAAGCTTGACCACGGCGATCTCGACGCCGGCCTCAAGGAGCCGGTCCGCCTGCTCGTCGGGGGTGCCTTCACCCACGGCGACGGCGCATTCCTTGTCGTTGCCGATGGCCACGGTGACGTGCGGCAGTATCTTCGCGACCTGCTCGCGCGCCTCCTCTTCCGAGCCCCAGAACATCGGGCGGTAGTCCAGGTCAAGAACCGTGTACTGGCCGGCTTGCAGGTTCTCACGCCGACGCGCCTCATGGGCAGCCAGGTGGGCGGATCGGCTGGGCTCCTGGCACAGGCCCGTCACAGTGGACCAGAAGATCCCGGCCTCGCGGATGGCGCTCAGGTCCAACTCGCTGGCCGCGATCTGCAGGTCCGGGGCGGTGGGGAAACGACCGTAGAAGTAAAGCGGAAAGTCTTCCGGCGGCATGATGGCGCAGAACGTTGCCGGAGTTTGCAGACCCGGAACTGCGGTGATGAAGCTATCATCCACACCGAATTTGTGCAGTTCGCGGTGCAGGTACTCTCCGAACGGATCCTCGCCGGTACGGGTGATAATGGCGCTACGGCGGCCGTGCCGCGCGGCCGCTACGGCAACGTTGGACGGAGAACCGCCTAGGTACTTGCCGAACGAACTGACGTCTGCCAGCCCGACCCCGATGTCATTCGGATAAATGTCGACGCTGATCCGTCCCATAGTAAGCAAATCGTGAGCCACTTAGATCCTCGGCCTTTCTGTTTCGGGGGGCCCTTCGCGGCCGCCTGGTGGCAGGCTGTGAGCCGAACCACACCAACTACTTTGCACGACTGGAAATGTCCTGTCAAACATTTGTACTGACATACTTACATTCAACGTAAAAATCTCGAGTTGTAGAGCTAGAACTGGACCTGGCCGCACGCGGAATCGACGCATCCGACCCCTCATGTCTATTGGGAGCTGACTGGGCCGGGCCGCACGGCCGATCCGTAACCGACCACCCATTGGAACGTTGAGCATGGAGGCTGCCCCCTCTACAAAGAACATTGACAGGACAAAGTGCAAACCGTAATGTCGCTTCGAGTGGCGGCAACGACGTGGAAAAGCCGGCAATGACCGTCATCCTAGATTGTCAGGGGCCGTCCCTTGCGGTTGTTCGCCCTGGTCGCCACTGCCTCTGCTTTTCGGAGCGGCGCATTTAGGGCCGCCCGCCGAGCGGTAGGGCCCCAAGCGTCGGTTGCGGCCAGAACTGTGCCTTCGGATACCGTTCTCGCGCATTTCTGCAAGGGGTAGGCGGCATTGAGGAGGCGTCCTGTCTGCCTCTCTGCACCACTTTCGACGAAGGTGTGCACAACTTGGGACTGCTGGCAGCCGTCAGCGAATCGCCCCTCAACAACGGAAAGCAGGTCTTCCTGTGAAACTCGGCGTCTATAACGCAATTCTGCACGACCGCCCGCTGCCCGAAGCACTCGAGGTCATCGCTGACCTCGGGCTGACAGGCATCGAAATCAACACCGGCGGATTCCTGCCGCCCGTCCACATCCCAAACATCGACCAGATCCTGGAAAGCGACGCCGCGCGCGACGAGTACCTGGCCATCTTTGAAGGCACCGGCGTATCGATGGCAGGGCTGAATTGCAATGGCAATCCCCTGCACCCCAACCGCGCCATCGGGGACAAGCACGCCGAGGACATTCGACGCTCGATCCGCCTCGCCCACCGCCTCGGGCAAAACCGTGTCGTGACCATGTCCGGTCTGCCCGGCGGTGAACCCGGCGCCACCCGTGCCAACTGGATCGTCAACGCCTGGAACTCCGCGGCCCTGGACGTTCTGGATTACCAGTGGGAAGTCGCGGCCGCGTTCTGGAAGGAAACCGACCAGCTGGCCCGGGACCTCGATGTCAAAGTCGCGCTGGAACTCCACCCGCAGAACCTCGTGTTCAACCCTGCCGACGTCTTCAAGCTGCTGGAACTGACCAAGGCGACACATATCGGCGTCGAACTCGACGCTTCGCACCTTTTCTGGCAGCAGATGGACCCAGTCGCCGTGGTCCGCCATCTTGGGCCATTGGTGGTGCAGGCCGCCGCCAAGGACGTTCGGGTTAATACGGAGACTGCTGCCCTCTACGGGGTTCTTGATAACCGGTTCCGGCGCCTCTTGCCCGAGGAGGAGCGCACCAACCTGGGTGGCGACGAATGGGCGAACGAGTGGCCGAAGGAATCCGCGTGGGACTTCGTCGCGCTGGGCAAGGGACATAACACCGCCTATTGGACGGAGTTCCTGCGGGCACTTTACGAAGTCGATCCCGAAATGCTCGTGAACATCGAGCATGAGGATGTCTCTCTTGGCAGGATCGAAGGCCTTGAGGTCGCAGCCAATGTCTTGAAGGATGCTGATGCCGCGTTGACAGCGTCGTTGGTACAGCGATAGGACGCCGTCGACATCGCGTACAGGCTGAAGGGGCGGCATCGTCGAGATGCCGCCCCACTGGGTCAAGCACGGCCCCAATTCTCCGTCATCGAAGCCGCCGGTCACGGTCAGCTGGGAGAAGTGCCCCTAATATGAAACAGATGAGAGTCGACGACCCGGGCCGCCCGCGCACACCAAGAGTTCATTCCCCGGCGCTGCGCAATGGCCGGGTTCCGCGTGCACGCGTCCAGCTCCGCCTGCCCAGCCGGCTGACACGCCGCGGGCTGTCCATTGGGATCGACATCGGGGGCACCAAAGTCGCGGCAGGCGTCGTCGACGCGGACGGCCGCATCCTCGTCGAAGAAATCCGCGCCACGCCGGGCCACGATGCGCGTGAAGTGGAGCAGGTCATTGTCTCCTTGGTCCGTTCTTTATCATCCGAACACCGCATCCTGTCGGTGGGCATCGGCGCCGCCGGTTGGATGGACCGCAGCGGCAGCACGGTCCTGTTTAGCCCGCACCTGGCTTGGCGCAATGAACCTGTACGCGCGAATCTCGAAAAGCTGTTGCACCGACGGGTCAGCGTAACCAACGACGCCGATGCCGCGGCGTGGGCAGAGTGCCGCTTCGGCACGGGCACCGGCCAGAGCCGCTTGGTCTGCATCACGCTCGGAACCGGCATCGGCGGTGCCATCATCCTCGACGGTCGGCTCGAACGGGGAAACTGGGGCGTGGCCGGCGAGTTCGGCCACCAGGTCATCGTCCCGCACGGCCATCGCTGTGAATGCGGGAACCGCGGCTGTTGGGAACAATATGCCTCCGGCAACGCCCTCGGCCGCGAGGCACGCGAACTTGCCCGGGCCAACTCCCCGGTTGCCCAGGAATGGCTCCGCGCGGTGGATGGCCGGGCGGAGGACATCACGGGCGCCGTCGTCACCTCCCTGGCCCGCGAGGGCGATCCGGCCAGCATCCAGTTGATCGAGGACATTGGCGAGTGGCTCGGTTTGGGCCTGGCCAACCTTGCCGCGGCTTTGGACCCCGGGATGTTCGTGATCGGCGGTGGACTTTCCGAGGCAGGCGAGCTGCTGCTGGAACCCACCCGCCGCGCGTTCGGCCGCAACCTCACCGGCCGCGGTTTCCGTCCCGCAGCGCCCATCGAGCTGGCGGCACTGGGACCGAAGGCGGGGCTCATCGGGGCTGCCGACATTGCCCGCTTCTCCTGGCGGTAAGCCCTGGGGGTCTATGTGAGCACGGCTGTCCGGGCGGTGCTTTCACCGCTCCTCTTGCTGTCAATCATGGTTCTTTATCCTTTTGCCTGAACGCGCGGGCGGGGCCGGGCCTTGCCGGGCGGGGTATCCGCCCGGCAAGGATTCGGTGATTAGGCGGCCGTTTGGTGCAGTCTGAAGAGTTGCTATGCGAGGTCGATCAGGTGCCCGGGCACGTCGGCGAGGACTCAGGTTTCTTCAAAGCCCAGCAGCGCGGACGCGGCGGCAATGGACAAAGTTCAGGATCTTGTCTTCCGCGTTCAGGTAGAAACGCCAGTCATCCCCGCTCATGGCTTCAAGGTTCCCCGCCACGAGGGTTTGCAGGGTTCCAGACCAGCATCAACAGGTGACCGACAGGTACAAGTTTCCCCGCTCCACGTGGGCCGTAATCCCCCCAGTACGGCAACGGCTGGAAGGACTTCGACGATGACCGGTACAGGGCAGGTTGGCTTGCGGCGAACTCGCTGGCGTCACTTCACGGGTCCGGGGGATTAAGCTCCGGAGGGTAGAGCTCTGGGTGTCAGGAATGTTGGGCGTCGGCGGGCTTGACGACGTGGTAGATCGTTCCGGTGGAGACGTCTTCCTCGAGGTCTTCGAGGGAGCGGCCCCGGGTTTCGGGGACTTGGGTGATTACGAAGAGCAGGGCCAGCAGGCCGATGCCCGCGAAGAGGAAGAACGAGCCGGAAATGCCGACCGCGCCAACAAGCGTCGGGAAGTACAGGGCTAGGAAGCCGTTCATGGTCCAGCCGAAGAACACCGAGACGCCGATACCCAGCCCGCGCATGTGCAGCGGGAAGATCTCTGCAAGCCACACCCAGATAGCGATGTTCAGGAATGTCTGCATCGAGAGCACGAATGCGACCACGAGGATCAGGATCACGATTGGGCGGGCCGGGTTGCCTTCGGGAAGCAGCATGCCGGCGACCCCAATCAGCAGGTGGCAGGTCGTGGTCAACGACAACCCGATGATAAACGTGGTGCGGCGGTCAAGCCGGTCCATGTTGCACAAGGCAATGATGCCGCCGATAACGGCCACGACGCCGAACGCGATGTTCGCGAGTACGGCCTGCTGCGCTGACATCCCGGACTCCTCCAGAATGCGCGTGCCGTAGTACATGACTGAGTTAATACCGGTCAGTTGCTGGGTTACGGACAATCCGATGCCAACCAGGACGATCCGCCGCAGCCACTTGTTCGTCAGAACTGCCTTCAAGCCGATCTGGTGCTCCTCGACCTCCTTGACCGCTACGTGCTCGATCTCCCGTAGCTCAGCTTTCGCGCGCTCGGCCGGACGGACCGACTCCAGCACTGCCAAAGCTTCACCGTACCGACCCTTCTCGGTCAACCAGCGTGGGGATTCGGGCATGCGCAGCATGCCGATGAACAATGCGATCGCCGGCACCGCGGAGACGGAGAACATGATTCGCCACACGCCGTCTACGATGCCGCCGAGCGAGGTGGCGATGATCGCATTCATCACGAATGCGGACAGCTGACCAATCACGATCGCCAGCTCGTTCCGGCCCGTGATCGACCCACGGATCTCGAATGGGGCCAGCTCGGCCAGATACACCGGCACCACCGTCGAGGCCCCACCGACGGCTAGGCCGATCATGATCCGCCCGCATACCAAGACCGCGAACCCCGTAAGGGAGAACGTTCCCGGCTCAGGAGGCGCGGGCGAGAAGACCACCAGCAGCGTGCCCACGAAGAACAGCACCGCCAGCATGATGATCGTTTTACGTCGGCCCCATGCATCCGAGATCCGGCCGCAGACCAGAGCTCCAACCGCCGCCGCGAAGATCAGCGAACTGATCACCACGCCCAACTGGATCAGGTTCAACCCCAGGTCCTGGGCCATCGGCCCCTCGGCCCCGTTGGTCACACCCGTGTCATACCCAAACAGCAGGCCGCCCAAACAGGCCACGGTCGAGATCAATCCGAGCCGCTTCCGATGCGGTCCACTGGTCAACGGCGGAAGGGTGACTTGTCTGTCGACAGTAGATTTTTGAGACATTTAAACTCCTTTGTCGCTACCTGGATGATGTATTTGTGAATCGCGCATGGCGCCCTCAAATGATGGATTGGTCGTAATTTGAATGCGGCGTTTCGGCCGGAAATGCAGGATGCTACGTGGTGCTGTGGCGGGTGCGGGTGGAGTGCGGCTCGAATGTCCGGGCAAACATGTGAGGACCTTCCGACAGAACGAACGGGTGGGTGGCCTGGTGGTTCAGCGGGAATCGCAGCTGCGCTTGTTGTAGGTGCGGAAGACCGCGGCCAGCAGCAGCACCAGGCCCTTGACGACGGGCTGAACCGACTAGTCGACGTCCATCAGCTGCACGCCGTTGCTCATCGCAGCGATGATCAATCCGCCGGCGATGGCACCGACGGCCTTGCCGACCCCGCCGGCCGCGCCGGCCGCGGTGGCCGCGGTGGCACCGCTGATGAAGCTACGGCGATCACGTCCAGTTTGAGCGTATTCCCAGTTCTGCCAAGTAGTACACAACGGACAAGACGTTCATACAGTAGCATAAAAACGCGCTAAAAGTGATCCAGATTACTTCTCGATCGAGTCTATTCCTGGGGGCGGACGCTGGTGCGACATGAAGGTGGCCTACGCTACCGCAGGCAGGCCTGCCACCCCTGGGGCGCCGGGCGCGGGATGGCCAAGCAACGAAGAGTGGGGTAAGCAGGGGCCGTCATTCAGCTGCTATGCAAGGCCTGCCTGTCGCCGAGCCGGTGCGTCAAGAAAGCATGGAGGCCGACCGGCACCTTGGTGCCCCGCAGGCAGAATCGGATCCCATGGGCCAGGGGCCGGAGGCATCCGAAGTGTTCTGGGTCATAGTTTGACCCTCGAGCAGTGTTCGTGAAATGCTTTGGACACATTGTCCATTACGCGGGACTGCGACGGTAAGCGGACGCCGGTCACTCGCGGTCGCCAAGCCCACTTGGCATGCGCGGATGAGGTCGACTGCATCCGCGCTGGCTGGCCCATCGTGTCCCTGGTCACGGATGCGCTGGCCGTAGCCCGCCGTCGATACCTACCGATCCGAAACCAGCAGGGCACCTCGATCGAGGTGGACCCAGCATGAGCACGACGAAAGAAGAGACCATGACCCCTCAACTGATCGCCACCTGTTGGACCAGCGCCGGCGACGCCGCGCCCATGCGGGCCGATGAGACAAGCCCAGTGCCCCTGGCCAAGCGCATTGCCGCTGTCGCCCAGACCGGGTGGTCCGGCATCGGCCTGGTGCATGCCGACCTTGTTGCGGCTCGCGATACGATCGGCTACCCCGAACTGTCGCGCATGATCCGCGACGCCGGCATCGGAATCGTCGAGGTCGAGTTCCTCAACGACTGGTGGACCACCGGTGAAGAGCGTGCTGCAGCTAACGGTATCCGTGCAGACCTGTTCGAGGCCGCAAAGGTGCTGGGAGCCCGGCATATCAAAGTCGGAGCGGGTATGACCGAACAGCCGCTGCCCCTATCGACAATCGCTGGCGCCTTCGCCGACCTCGCGGACGAGGCCGCCGAAGCGGGCATCCAGCTGGCCTTGGAGGCCACCCCGTTCTCCCACCTTCGTACCACGCAGGAAGCCGTGGAGGTCGTGGGACGTTCGAGCAGCCCATCCGCGGGCTTGTTGATCGACATCTGGCACACCGCCAAGACTGGGCTATCCCACGAGGAACTGTGGAAGGTGGTACCGATGGAACGCGTTGCGGCGATCGAGGTCGACGACGGCTACCACAAAACCGTCGGGACCATCTTCGAGGACACCATCAACAACCGTGCATATTGCGGCGAGGGCGACTTCGATTCGCGGACGTTCGTCGAGCGCACTCTGGAAGCGGGATGGACGGGACCGTGGGGTGTCGAGATAATCTCGGCGGAGCACCGTGCCCTCCCCGTCCTCGATGGTCTGAAGAAAGCCCAGGACACCGCACTCGCCTGCTTCCCGACGGCTGGCTAGGGAACCGACCGGAATTTGACCCCGGCGCACGCCACTGTTCCTTCGGTTATGACCAGCGCCTCGAGGCCTTCGGCCCCGAGGGCATGCTGTCCGTCGGAAACGTCACGCCAACTTTGGTCAAGAAGTACAACTCGACGGGCACGGAGCAGGCAGAGCCATACATGCCGTTCTTCCTCGAGCGTTACGCACAGGCATACAATGACGAGCCGCAAGCCTTCGCCCAATCCGCCGCCAAAGGCCGGACGGTGGCGGTCGCCGGGGTCGCCGCAGCCAGTGCTGGATAAGCCTACAGAGACACCCGTTCGAGTTGCGTCCGTGATCACGGACGACTCGCTTATCGAAGAGACTTGAGAGAAAAGAGAGACAAATGAAAACTTTGACCCTGGGACTCGTCGGCGTCGGCCGGATCGGCCAGATGCATGCCCAGAACCTGCTGACGGTTCGTGACCAAGTGGCAGCTCGCGGCGTGCAGCTCGAAATCGTGCTTGCGGATGCCGCGCCGGAGACAGCCCGCCAGGTTGCCGATCGGTTCGGTCTGCGGGCCACCGAGAGTGTCGACACACTGATCAGCGAAGGCATCGACGGCCTCGTCATCGCGACCAACACCGCAACCCACCCCGACCTGATTCGTGCCGGCCTCGCCGCCGGGATACCGGTGTTCTGCGAGAAGCCCGTCTCCTCCGACGTCGTCGGCGCGCTGCCGCTGCTGAAAGAAATCGAGGCAGCTTCCGGCGTCGTACAGATTGGCCATCAGCGCCGCTTCGACGTGGGCTATCAGGAGGCCAAACGCCGGTTCGACGCTGGCGATCTCGGGTGGCTCCACGGACTTCGGGCCGTGTCAGGGGACGCATTTCCACCCCCGGTGGAGTACCTCGCGACCTCCGGTGGGATCTTCCGCGATATGGCTGTGCACGATTTCGATGTGATCCGCTGGTTGACCGGTCAGGAGATCGTCGAGGTTTACGCACGGGGCACCAACAACGGCGATCCTGAAATCGGCGCTGTGGGTGACGTAGACACGGCGCAGGCCACGCTCACCCTCGCCGATGGCACCGTCGCCATGGCCACGGCCACCCGCTACAACGGGGCGGGGCACGATGTACGCCTCGACGTACAGGGATCCAAGGACACCGTGGTCGTTGGCCTCGACGACCGGTCGGCCCTGCGTTCCGCGGAACCCGACGTGGGGTTCCCGGCCGGGACCGCCCATCAGACGTTCGCCGAGCGGTTCGTCGACGCGTACGTGGCCGAACTGGTCGCGTTTGTCGAACTAGTCCTAGGGGAGCGTGAGAACCCGTGCACGCCGTTCGACGCCGTAGCCGCGTCCCTCGTGGCAGATGCAGCCCAATTGTCCCTCGCCCGTAGTGAACCGGTAGCGGTCCCGGCGCTGCGCGACGTCCTCGACGGCACGGCCGAGCCGGTCCCCGCTGTCGACCTGGTGCCGTTCTCCGCCTAGTACTACGGTCGCGCCTGTTCTGGCCCGGAGGATCCGCGAACAATGGATCCTCCGGAGGACGGATCTGATCGGATAAGCGCCCATGGCTTAGCCCTTGGACGCTTTCATCGGTGTAGTCAAAGAACGCGCCGTGGCCTGACCGGTGGCCAGCTGCTACTCTCGATGGTCCCGCTCCAATAGCTCGATTGCCGTCTAAGGGCACATGCATTCCATGAGAGGGACCTTCCACTAGACAGCGGGACCACACGTACCTCGTCGAAGCTAGGTGGCGTCAAGCTCCTGCAGTCGATGGAGACCTCGCCGACCTCGCGCATACGGCGAACCGGCGTATCGATTCCACCCTGGATCTTTATATCTCCAAGGCCAGGTTCCGGGAAGACGTCGTAGCGCTTTACCGACTCTCACATCAGTCCAGCTCGTCCTAATGAGCGGTGAGGACTTGGTAGTTATCTTCGACGGAAGGATCAGTCTGCACTTCCCTGCGTACGTTCCGTCAACTTCCGGGACGAGAGACGCTCCTGGCAGACCACTGCCAGAGCCGAGCCCTGACCCGAGTTACGCGTGCCCTGCGGTTCCCCGCGACGAACATTGCAGAACCGCCAGGCGAGAAGAGGCAAGCGGCTTCGGATCGAATGGATCTTATTGAAGAGACGCCCAAGTTCGGGGTTAACGAGCAGTTGGCATTAACGCATGGCGCACGCCATACGAAACCATCGCTCACGGATTATGAGCCTGCGGGTCCTGAGGTATCAGGCCGTGCCGGACCGCGGCTACAGGCCGACCCGGGATGTTATATATGGGGTAACGACGTCCATTCTCGAAGCCTCGATCGGCGGCTCATTGGACAAAGCCCGTGGCGATGCATCAGGATCCTGCAGCATCGGTTGAGATCCTGCCGCAGATCGTGGTGCAGCAGCGCGTCGATTCTGCCGGTCCGCAGCAGCGCAAGATTATCGTCGTTCAGGTCATGTCCAATAAACACGGTTGGCTGGCGCCCTGCAGCGTCACAGGCCGCCAAGATTCCCGAATTGCCACCTCCGATGGAGTAGGCGCCCGCCAAGCACTGATCCTCGTTCAGCTCCCCCATCATGGTCTCCCGCGGTTCTCATTCAATCCGTGCGAACCGTCCAGGTAGTGCACGGGGCGCTCCGGTTCCATACGGCGTAGCGCCGCCCGGAATCCCATCTCCCGTTCCTCTTCACCGCGGAAGGAATCGCTGCCCCCGATCACTGCGATGTCGCCCGGCTGTCCTCGTGGGAAAGGAGATATCCGCGGTGACACCGGCTGAACGATTGTCGATGCTTACGTAGGCTAACCGCCGGCTTACCGGCAGGTCGGAGGCGAGGGTGATCACAGGAATGCCAACCGCTTGTAATCGATCGACGGCCGCAACCGCCTCCTGTACGTCCGGTGCCATAAGAACCACGTGGCTGCCCTTGGCCGCGATTTGATCCATCCGGGTAACACAATCCTCCTTTGGCCAGCGTTCATGCAGATGGAAACGAGTTCGGAAAACCGCCGGCCGCAGGAAGGCAGCTCGTCTTCCAGCGCCCTGCGAACCGTCATATGGAACCAGGCCGGCGTAGCTGCCAGGACGTCAATCATGAGACGGCGTCCCACCAGCTACATTTGGTGTCGCTGCGCTTCCAAGTCCTGAATTGCCTGCTGCACTTGCCCGGCAGTCCCGGACCGCACCCCCCGGTCGACCGTGTAGAACCCGGTCAACCGTTGTAACGCTGACACCCGCCTGACGGGCAATCTCACGCACTGTAAACGGATGTGCCATGCTTCACCCCGACTTACCCCTGACAGGTAGTTTTCAGCTTTGCCGCCGGCTTCGTCTGGCCGAGCGCGACGGGTGCATCCGAAAATCGACCAGCGGTCAATCGATCCTTTCCAATGGCCACGATCTTGAAGTTGGCGGCCTTTTCGGCTGGTAGACCGAGAATGTCACCAAATCTGTTCGACCGTAACGGTTTTTCCATTCTGAGCAGATTCGACGGCGGCATCGGCCAACACCAACGCAGCTAGCCCATCCGCGAACCCGGGACTCGGCGTGGTCCCGCTCCGGATCGCTTGGGCAAAAGCTTGCAACTCCAAGCGGTATGCCTCGGCATATCGTTCCAGAAAGAAATTCATAATGGGGTCTTGTAGCTCTGTACCGCTGGCGTCGTGCTTGCGCACAGCGGTTGGAGTCAAGTTTCGCGCTTCGAGCATGCCTTCAGGGCCGAAAGCCTCCAGACGCTGATCGTATCCGTAAGAACAATGGCGCGAATTGGTGATCGATATGAGCTCGCCGCCGCGTCCACGCAGTGTCACGACCACGGAATCGTAGTCGCCAAGCTCTCGAATATCATCACTGAACTGGTTGGCGCCAACAGCCGTGACCTCGACGATATCCGGCACGAAGAAACGTGCCATATCCAGATCGTGAATGGTCATATCCCGGAAAATTCCTCCGGAAGTCTCGAGGTAGCCGCGTGGGGCCGGCGCCGGATCCCTGCTGATGATGGTCAGCTGTTCCAGAGGCCCAATCTCGCCGGCTTCCACACGCGCGTTGACCGCTGCGAAACCCGGGTCGAATCTGCGGTTGAATCCGAGCATGATGGGGGCTGTGGCGTTCTTGACTCGATCACGGCAGGCCAGGACCGTGTCTAGGTCCAGGTCAATGGGTTTCTCGCAGAGGACTGCTAGGCCCCGCTCCGCAGCACGGGTCATGAGGTCCACGTGAGTGTTGGTCGGTGAGCCGATGATGACCCCGTCAAGATCCTGTGCAGCGAACACCTCCTCGGGGTCCTGGACTGCGCGGGCTCCTGTTTGGGAAGCCAAGGCACGGGCTGCGTCTATAAACGGATCGGCAATCAGTACCAATTCGATATCGGGATCTGCCGCGAGGTTGCGGGCATGGACCTGTCCGATGCGGCCTGAGCCGAACAGCGCAAGGCGGAGAGGACGGGATGAACTCATGATTGTGTATTCCTTCGGTTATGGCGCTTAGGAGGAGACGTTGGGAAAGCTGGCAACAGCGGTGTTGAAGGCGTGCTGCAGGCCTTCGTATACCGGGGTGTTGCGGTGGGTTTCGGAGATGATTTCCACGCCCCAGGGGCCGCGATAGCCTGCTTTAAGGGCATGTTGCACGAAACCAGCGGTGTCGAACTCGCCCTCGCCACAATAGGTCCGTCGATTGATGGTGTCCTCGAAGATCGTGCCCAGGGTGTCGTAATAGCCGTCGTCGATCTCTACGGCAGCTACCCGGTCCATCGGGACGATGGACCATAGTTCCTCATGCGACAGTCCGGTCTTCGCGGTGTGCCAGATGTCGATCATCAGTCCGGCCGATGGGCTATCGGTTGCCGTGACTACCTTGATTGCGTCCTGTGTGGTGCGCAGGTTTGAGAAAGGGGTGGCTTCCAGAGCAAGTTGGATGCCCGTGGATGCCGCATCGTCTGCCAGCTCGCCGAAGGCATCAGTGAGCACGGAGATGGGGAGCGGCACGTCGGCGTTGCCAGCACCGATCTTTATGTGGCGGGCCCCCAGCGCGGTGGCCGCTTCGAACAGATCTGCACGGATCGTGTCGGAGGATTCACGGGCGCTACCTGTGGCCCACCAATCGTTTAGAAACTCAATTTCGGTGATTGACAACCCTGCCTCGCTGATCTGTCGGGCCAGTTCCGGGTAACCGATAGTTTCCCGGGCCAGTATCAAATCGGCATGAACCAAACCAATGCCCGCCCACCCAGTTGCGGCGATGGCCGCAATGCGGTCGCTGAGGGCAATTGGACTCGCCTCACTGGGGCGTAGTGGAGCAGCGTCTCCCGCGCTGGTCCAGCAGGTGGCGATCAGCGCGGGAGCGCTGGTGGGGGAATGCGTGTTCATCATGCTCCTAGCTGACGGGGACCTGGGCAGCCAGTGAAACTTCAGCGCCCTGGGCGTTGTTGGATCGGTAGCTGGCTTCAACGATTTGAGCGACGCTCAGCGCGTCGGCGACCGGAGCTACGATTGGCGCTCCGGTTCGCATCGAATTCACCCAGCCTCGCATCTCGGTATGGAAATTCGAGATGTTCCCCAACTCCGGGAGCTCAGAGAACTTATTGGCTTCGGTGCGGGCAAACGGTGGTGTGAAATGGGATTCGGTCCATTCATTCCAACCGGGCAAGTAGCCGTCACGGGCCTGATCAACGTGTACGCGCAACGTTTGCGGCAGAACACCAATTTCGAGCATTCCGCGTGTGCCGTAAACGAAGATCCGCGAGCTTTCGAACCATTCCAGGCTGTCATGCCCGTCAAAGCTGAACGTAACGGATAGATCCGGGTAATTCAATAGCACCGACGCCGAGTCTTCGCGGCTCTTCCCGTCCGACAATCTGGGGGACTTATGAACGCGGGCATTGACTGACTGCGGAGCGCCGAACATGTGTACCAGCGAATCGAGCATATGGCACCCCAGAATCCACAGCACTCCCCCCATGTCAGCCGGCTGGTTCAAGTGGTCAGTCAGATGTTCACCGACCATCGCCGACCCCCGGGCCGATACAGTGACGACCTCTCCTATGGTGCCTCCAGCGATGAGCTCGCGTGCCCGCTCAATACTCGGGGCCAGACGCACGTTGTATCCCACCTGGACAATCTGGTCCTGGGCAGCCGTACGTTCTGCCTCGGCCAATTGAAGAAGGTCCTCCACGGTACCGCCCCCGGGCTTCTCCACGACCACCGATTTTCCGGCGGCAAGCGCGCGGAGCGCATGAGGAACCATGTCCTTGCTCTTGGAATGAACCATAATTGCGTTGATTCGGTCATCGCCCAGCACGTCCTCGATGCTGCGGGCTTCAACATCGTACTTTTCGGTGAAGTATGTCAGCCGGGGATCGGTGTCGGCTGCGGCGACGACTTCAACGTTCTCGATCTCCCGCAGGGCCCGAACCCGTGCTGAGGCGTGGGGGTGTGTGATACCCAGCAATCCGACAACGATAGGCTTCATGACGTGTCTCCTGTTTGTTTGGTACAAGGGTTCCCATGGAACCGGAACCGGCGTCCGGGACCGAGGGGGAAAGATGGGGGAGGAATTTGATTCTTCATTCCCGAAGTGCCGCTGGGTGGACAACTTGTCCAAAGTATTTCATCTCACACCCCACCGGTCAAGTACGCCGGGTCACATCATGCATCCGCAGGCGCGTCGGCAGCCGGGGCCGTTCAAGACATGGAAGGGGCACCCAGGTAGATTGACAACTCCCGGGCCCCCTCGCTGGCCAAGGCGATTGCACCCGCAGACTCAGGTGTTGAGGTAAGAATCCCGTCGCGTAACCCGCTGACCGACAGGGAAGCGACCACATGACCTCGGTGATCAAAGATCGGCGCCCCGACCGCGGCGATGCCGGGGGTCAGCTCATCGTCGCTCAGGGCATAGCCCCTCTCCCGGATAGCTGTCAGTTCACTGAAGAACTTGGAACGTGAGCGCACATCGAATCGGGAGTCGGCACTCTGGGCTAGCATCCCTGCATAATCCTCCCAAGCCTGCTGGTCTTCGAAGGCCAGGAGCGCCCGCGGAGCGGCTCCAACGTGCAGTGGCAACGAACTTCCCAATGCCAGCCGACGGCTGTTTACCCTCTTGCCGTCGATCCGCTCAATGCATACAGCCCTGGTGTTGCGCCGAATACACAAGAAAGCCGTTTCGCCGGTGGCGTCGTGGATACTGCGCAGCACGGGCAGTGCTGCACGGCGCAGGTCCAGGGAGTTGAGCATCTTTCCCGAGAGGGAAAGCATCTTGCTACCCACCCGGTACGATCCACGGTGGCCCAGCTGCTCGACCCAGCCGGCTTCGATGAGGGTGGCGAGCATGCGGTAAACGGAGCTGACCGGCTCGCCGAGTAGTTCGGTCAGCCTGGAGGATGTGGAGACCCGCTCACTGGCCAATGCGCGCATGAGGGCATGGGCCTTTGTGAGTACCGACCCCTGGGAATCCGGCGCCTCAAATTCGCTGCCCGTCGGTTCGGGCTGGAACGAGGCCATGACCTCGGTGAGGGCTTGAGCTGCGGCGGACAGGACCGTCTTTGCTTCTGCTTGCTGGCCCACGACGTGTTCCACCAGGCCGGCGGCGGTTAAGGCCCCGAAGATACTTCCATCGGGATTGAAGACCGGGAAGCCGAGGGCTGCAATTCCGTTGACCACCTCATTGGCCTCCAGGCGCCACCCGTCTCGTCGAGTAGCCTCCACCAGTCGCGCCAGAGTTTGAGCGTCGGTAGGGGTTTCGGCAGAGAGCTGTGCGTAGGGTTCGGAAGCAAGTACCTGCTGGAGCACTTCCCCGGGCTGCCAGGCGAGCAGCACGTGCGACGCCGCTCCGGCGTGCAGTGGAAGGATGCGCCCGGAGGACAGTTCGTAAAGATCTACATCCGTGGCATCAACCTGGTCCAGGCACACGGCCGTACCGTTGCGGGGGATCCAGAAGGCGGCGGTCAGCCCGAGTTGGGCCTGCACGTCGTCAAGCACCTTCTTCAGTGCGTGCCGATCGACCAAAGCGTCACCGGCGGCCTCGCCCAGGCGCAGGATTCCGGTGCCCATTTCCACCAGCCCCTCCGGAGTGCGCCGCACAATCTCGGCCTGCTCCAATGAAGAGATGATCCGGTAGATGGAGGGGCGGGGTTCGTTCATCACCTTGGCCAGATCTGCCGGCGTGGAGCGACCCAAAATGGATAAATCGTCGACCAACTGGTTTGCCTTCATGACCAGCTGGATCGGGTTTACCGTCTTCATCTGAATGCTCCTCGAATGAGGCCGATAAGGCCTGTGTTCGGCATAAGCCGTTTGGGTCCGGATAGGTTCGACGCTGGCCGGTGTGGGGCGTTTTGCGAGCGTCACAAGATCTAACTCCATCATTTCACTCGCAGTGATTCAGATCATGTGGTACTGTCTGAACACGTTGTCCATTCTATGGCACAAGCGGACACTTGGCCAACATCTCAGTGACAGCGATCCACATTACTTCGCTTTTTCCCTCAGGGAGGGGACATCATGCAGAGAAAAACCCTATTGGTCTCGGCAGCACTCGCCGCGGCATTGCTGGCTACCGGTTGCGGCGGAGAGGGTGCCGGGGGTGGCGTTCAGGGGGGTGGTACGCAGGAGCCGGCAGATACGCGTATTGGCGTCTCTCTGACCAGCCAGGACGAAGAACGCTGGCTGACCGACGGGAAGGCAATCCAGCAGGGTCTGGAGGAACTGGGCTACCAGGTGGATCTGCAGTACGCCAACAACGACATCCCCACTCAGCAGCAGCAGGTTGATCAAATGATCACCAGCGGTGCAGACCTGCTGATTTTGGCCCCCCTGGATGGCACGGCCCTCGCCCCGCAGATCCAGGCGGCAGTCGGTGCCGATGTGCCGATCATTTCCTACGACCGGCTGATTCGTAATAGCGCCGATGTGGACCTCTATGTCACCTTCGACAACTACAAGGTCGGATCCGAGCAGGCCACCGCCTTGTTGACCGGCCTGGGCGTGCTTGACGAGCAGGGGCAGCGTACCTCGGAGAAAGGCCCCTTCAACGTTGAGTTGTTCGGCGGTTCGCTCGATGACAACAACGCCACCTTTGTCTACGGAGGGGCCATGGAAGTCCTGCAACCGTTCATTGACGATGGCACCATCGTGATTGCCTCCAAGCAGACAGAGCTGTCGCAGATCGCCACGAAGGACTGGTCACAGCAGGAAGCCCAGGCACGCATGGACAACCTGATCACTTCTACCTACACGGGCAGCCGCAAGGTCGATGCGGTACTGACCCCGAACGATGCCGTGGCTCGTGGAGTCATCACTTCGCTGCGCAACGCCGGCTACGGACCCACCCTGTCGTCTGAGGGCAAGCCGATGCCGGTGACCACCGGACAGGACGCGGAAATTGCCTCGGTCAAGCTCATCGAGGACCAGGTCCAGTACGCCACGGTCTTCAAAAACACCAAGCTGCTGGCCGCGCAGACCGTGGACTCTGCCGTCAAGCTGCTCAACGGCGAGGAACCGGAGGTCAACGACTCCGAATCCTACGACAACGGCGCCATGGTGGTGCCTTCCTTCCTGATGCCCATCGAGGTAGTCAAAGAAAAGAACATCGACGAGGTCCTGGTGGAGTCCGGCTACTACACCGCCGAGCAGGTCAAAGCCGGGCAGCTCTAGCTGCCCGGGCAACGGAATCAATGAAGCTGGAAGGAATGGGCGCCATGGACGACTACATCCTTGAAATGCGTTCAATTGAAAAGAGCTTTCCCGGGGTTAAGGCACTCTCGGGGGTAACCCTGTCTGCCCGGCGCGGTGAAGTCCACGCGATCTGCGGTGAGAACGGTGCGGGAAAATCCACCTTGATGAAGGTACTCTCGGGCGTATATCCCCATGGCAGCTACGGCGGCCAGATCATCTTTGAGGGAACCGAGTGCCGATTCGCATCCATTCGTGATTCGGAACGGGCCGGAATCGTCATCATTCACCAGGAACTGGCGCTGGTGCCGCACCTATCGATCGCGGAGAACATTTTCCTTGGAAACGAGCGGCGCGGCCCAGGTGGTCTCATTGACTGGCATCGCGCCCATGCCGAAGCGAGTGAGCTGCTGGACAGGGTTGGCCTTCGCGAGAAATCCACGACACCTGTGGGGCAGCTGGGCGTGGGCAAGCAGCAGCTTGTCGAGATCGCGAAGGCGTTGTCAAAGGACGTGAAGTTACTGATCCTGGATGAACCCACTGCCGCCTTGAACGATACGGACTCGGCACACCTGCTGGGTCTGGTGCGTCAGCTGCAGGATCAAGGGATTACCTCGATCATCATTTCCCACAAGCTCAACGAAATCGAGGCGTCGGCGAACACCACCACAGTGATCCGGGACGGGCAGACGGTGGAGTCCATGGACATGGCCGATGACTCAGCGAGCATTGACCGCATCATCCGTTCAATGGTTGGCCGGGACCTGGAATCGTTCTATCCCGATCGGGTCTCGGATCCAGGCGAGGTTGTCCTGGAAGTCCAGGACTGGACAGTGCGCCACCCGGTGCAGGATCGGCTGGTGGTCGAAGGGGCTTCCTTCACTGTGCGGGCCGGTGAAGTCGTGGGAATCGCCGGCTTGATGGGAGCCGGGCGCACAGAGCTGGCCATGAGCTTGTTCGGGAAGTCCTATGGCCGGTTCATTTCGGGACGTGCATCGATGCGGGGCCGGGAAGTCAAGCCCCGCAGTGTCGCCGAGGCGATCGATTACGGCATGGCTTACGTCAGCGAGGACCGCAAGCAGTACGGCTTGAACCTGCTGGACACCATTGCCCGGAATATTTCCGGCGCTGCTTTACCCAAGCTGGCGCGGTTCGGCTGGGTTAACCAGCACAGGGAGAACAAGCTGGCCGAACAGGCAATGGAGAAGATGCGGATCAAGGCACCGAGTGTACAGTCCGTTGTCGGTCAGCTCTCGGGGGGAAACCAGCAAAAAGTGGTGCTTTCCAAGTGGCTTTTGACCGGACCCGATTTGTTGATCATTGACGAGCCGACACGCGGCATTGATGTCGGTGCCAAATACGAGATTTACCAATTGATCAACGAATTTGTGGCGGCGGGCAAGGCAGTAGTGGTGATCTCCTCGGACCTCCTGGAGATCCTGGGCACCTGCGACCGGATCTATACCCTGTCCCAGGGGCGGATTACCGGTGAAGTTCCGGTCGGCCAGGCGACCGAGGAAAACCTGATGACATTGATGACCAAAGAGAAGGAAGCAGTGCGATGACTACGATGGCCCAACGCACAAACAAACCGTTACAAGACCCCGGCGGCACCGGCTCCTCGACGCTGACCGAGCTGCGGCTGGCGCTGACCCGCAACCTGCGCACCAGCGGGATCTACATGGCTCTGGTGGCCCTGGTAGTGCTGTTCGCTGTGTTCACCGGAGGTGCATCGCTCTCCCCGGGAAATATCACGAACATCGTGCTGCAGTACTCCTACATCTTGGTCCTCGCCATAGGCATGGTCATTGTGATCATCGCCGGCCATATTGATCTATCGGTCGGGTCGGTGGTGGCGCTGACCAGCGCCATTTCGGCGATCACGGTGATCAAATACGGGATGCCCTGGTGGGCTGGCGTTCTCGCTGCCCTGGCGGCAGGGCTGGCGATCGGCGCATGGCACGGCTTCTGGGTCGCCTATGTCGGAATCCCTGCCTTCATCGTGACGCTGGCCGGCATGCTGCTCTTCCGCGGCATGACCCTCTGGGTGCTGGACAATATTTCGCTCTCGCCCTTCCCTTCCGAGTATGGAGTCATTGCGTCCGGATTCGTCAACGGGCTACTGGGCGGGTACGGGTATGACACCTTCACCTTGCTCGTGTTCGCGATCGGAGTCATCGGTTTCGCGGTAAACGAATACCGTACGCGCAAGACACGCCGGTCCTACCGGCAGCCGGTCCCCCCGTTGTGGCTCTTCGCAGCGAAAATCGCGGCCGTCGGCGTGGTCGTCATGGCCTTTGCCTGGCAGCTGGCCACCGCCCGCGGTTTGCCTGTGGTGCTGATCATGCTGGCAATCCTCATCATGGCCTACTCGCTGATCATGCAGCACACAGTATTCGGCCGGCAGATCTACGCGATCGGCGGCAACCTCTCCGCCGCCGCATTGTCGGGCGTGAAGGTCAAGGCAGTGAACTTCTGGATCTTCGTGAATATGGGCCTGCTCTCAGCCGTAGCCGGCATCGTCTTTTCCTCGCGCACCAACGGGGCCCAGCCCGGCGCCGGCAACATGTTCGAGCTGGATGCGATCGCTGCGGCGTTTATCGGCGGTGCAGCAGTCACCGGCGGCGTGGGCAAGGTTGTCGGGGCGGTGGCCGGTGCCTTGATCATGGCGGTGATGAGCAATGGCATGCAATTGATGGGTATCGACCAGTCGGTGCAGTCCGTGGTCAAGGGCCTGGTACTGCTGCTCGCCGTGGCCTTCGACATCTGGAACAAGCGCCGCGCCGGCGCTCAGTAAAACACCCGAACAGCAGCAAGCAAAGAACAACAACCACATGCGAAGGAGTTCGACGATGACGGCAAAGACAATGGACACACAGAAAACCAGGGACCGCGAATTCACCTACCAGGCGCTGCCCATGCGGGTGCGGTTCGGAATCGGCTCGCTGGCCGATCTTCCGGCCGAACTCGACGCGATCGGGCTCAAGCGCGTGCTGGTACTCTGCTCCCCTGAACAGGCAGCAACCGGGCGAGAGGTCGCCCAGGCCCTGGGCTCCCGGGCCGTAGGCGTCCTGCCCGAAGCCGTGATGCATGTGCCCGCCGAAGCCGCACAAAAAGCCAGCGACGAAGCCAAGCGGGTCGGCGCCGATGGATGCGTGACAGTAGGCGGCGGCTCGGCGATCGGCTTGGGCAAGGCGATCGCATTGAACCACTCACTGCCGATCATCGCGGTCCCAACAACCTATGCGGGGTCGGAAATGACCCCCGTGTGGGGGCTCACCACCGATGGCCGCAAGGAGACCGGCCGGGACGCCCGGGTGCTGCCGCGAAGCGTCGTCTATGACCCCACCCTGTCTGCCACCTTGCCGGTAGGAATGTCCGTCACCAGCGGCGTGAACGCCATCGCGCACGCTGTCGAAGCACTGTACGCCCCGGACGCCACGCCCATCATCTCCCTGATGGCTGAAGAAGGGGTCCGTGCCCTGACCGGTGCCTTGCCGAAAATTGTCAAAGATTCAGCCGATCTGGATGCCCGTAGCGACGCACTCTATGGGTCCTGGTTGTGCGGGGCGTGCCTCGGGGCCACGACGATGTCGCTGCACCATAAGCTATGCCACGCCCTGGGCGGCACGTTGAACCTTCCCCACGCCCAGACCCACACCGTAGTTCTTCCCTACGCACTGGCTTTCAACCAGCCCGCCGCACCGGCTGCCAAGGCTGCACTGTCCCGAGCCTTGGGCGGGGTGGAAGATCCGGCGTTGGCCCTGTGGAACCTCACAGGAGAACTCGGCGCTCCACGTTCCCTCGCTGAATTGGGCATGAAGGAATCCGATGTGGAACGCATCGTCGAAGAGGTCACCGGCTACTCCTATGGAAACCCGCGTCCCATTGATGCAGCCACCGTACGCGCTCTGCTGACGGACGCATTGCACGGCGGCGCTCCCCGCGAGAACCCGGGACAGCAGGAGGACTGAAATGTCATTAACCACTGCCGAAGCCACCGGGTTGCAAGTGGCGCCGCTGGTGCTGGGGACAAATGTTTTCGGTTGGACCGCCGACGAGGCCCAGTCACACCGGATCCTGGACGCTTTCGTCGCCGCGGGCGGTAACTTCATCGACACTGCTGATTCATATTCTTTCTGGGTTGAGGGAAATACCGGCGGTGAATCCGAAACGATCATTGGTACCTGGCTGGCCAAGCGAAGCGTACGTGAAGAGATTCTGATCGCTTCGAAAGTCAGCTACCACCCGGAGCTGTTCGGACTGGCACCTGCCACGATCCGCGAGGGAATCGACGATACACTCCGGCGCCTGGAACTGGATTATGTGGACGTTTATTATGCCCACTTCGATGACCCTGAAACGCCGTTGGAACAGACCATTGCGACATTCTCCGAACTGGTGGATGAAGGCAAGATCCGCGCGATCGGGGTCTCGAACTATAGCGCCGAGCGGTTGGCCGAATGGATGGAAATCACCGAGTCGGGCGGATACCACGTTCCAGTAGCGCTGGAACCCCAGTACAACCTGATGGAGCGCGGCATAGAGGAGCGTCTGCTTCCGCTGGCCAGGGAGCACCGTCTTGAGGTATTCCCCTACTACTCGCTCGCTCACGGATTCCTGACCGGCAAATACCGTCCAGGTGTTTCCGTGGACAGCGCCCGGGCCGACGACGCCACACGTTATCTCGACGGGCGCGGCGAACGGGTGCTGGAAGCGCTGGGCTCAATCGCCGCCGACCGCCGCCTGCCCTACGCGCCGATCGCACTGGCGTGGCTACGGTCCCAGCCAGGCATTACCGCACCGATCGCCAGCGGGCGTACCGTCGAACAGCTTGAACCGCTGCTGGAAACCATCGATCTGGTGCTCAACGACGACGAACTATCACTACTGACCGCTGCCTCGCAGAACCAAGGAACCGAATCATGACTCGTCAGCAGGAGTACACAACCGTTTCCGACGCTCAGCAGGCTGTCGAGGAAAAGCTCATCGCCAACGTCCTGACCTCGTTCGAGGGATGCACCGATGACCGCTTGAAGCAGATCATGCAAGCCCTGGTACGCCACCTGCATGCATTCATTCGAGACGTGCGCCTGAGCGAGACGGAATGGAACCAGGCCATCGAATTTTTGACCGAGGTCGGGCACATCACCGATGACAAGCGGCAGGAATTCATCCTGCTCTCGGACGTGCTCGGCGCGTCGATGCAGACCATCAACGTGAACAACGAGGCGCGCGGCAATGCCACCGAGGCAACCGTGTTCGGCCCGTTCTTCGTCGAGGACGCCCCGCTGATTGAAAATGGCGGGGATATCGCCGGGGGCGCTGCCGGAGAACCCTGCTGGGTAGAGGGAACTGTCCGTGATCTCGACGGCAACCCCATCCCGGGCGCACGGATCGAAGTATGGGAGGCCGATGACGAGGGCTTCTACGATGTACAGCACGCCGACGGACGCGTCTACGGGCGAGCACACCTCTTCAGCGACGACAAAGGCCACTACCGGTTCTGGGGACTAACCCCCACACCGTACCCGATCCCACATGATGGACCAGTGGGCCGGATGCTGCAGGCCACAGGACGCTCACCGATGCGAGCCAGCCACTTACACTTCATGGTCACGGCCCCTCAGATGCGCACCCTCGTCACGCACATCTTCGTGAACGGTGACGAGCTGTTAAAACACGACACCGTATTCGGGGTAAAGCAGTCACTGGTCAAAGACTTTATCCAGCAGCCTGCTGGCGCTCCCACACCGGATGGACGTGAGCTAGGCGAGACCACCTGGGCAAAAGCCCACTTTGATATTGTCCTTGCGCCTACAGGTTCCTAAACAAATCACTGTCCTCCTTTCCTACCCACGCATGTTCACGCGTGATGTCGGAAAGGAAGACAGTGGGCAAGGACTGAAGTCTGCCGAGCCGGGAACGGGTGAGCGTGAGGGATGTTGGGGAAGGACGCGTGGTCCTTGGAAGGCACGCTTGCTTCGCCAATCTTCCCTACCCGCAGAGCCGGCGTGCTAGACAGTAAGGATGATGTGGCTCTTCACCCTGCTGGGCGTCGTTCTGATTGTTGCCGGGCTGAACGACATTTTCCATACCCTGCTCCGGCCAACGGGGCGAGGCCATTTGAGCCACTTCGTGGTCAACGGCATGTGGAAGGCCTTCAGGGGCAACCAAGCGATCCGGAAGTACGCCGGCCCGCTGGCCATCGTCTCCGTGATCCTCACCTGGACCGCGCTGCAGGCAATAGGCTGGGCGCTGATCTACTACCCGCATTTTCCCGACGGGTTCTCCTATTCACCCGGACTTGATGAAACCAGGTATTCGAATGCCGCCGAGGCACTGTACGTCTCGGTCATGACGCTGTCCACGCTCGGGTACGGCGACGTCGTTCCCATCGACAACTGGATCCGCTGGGTCTCTACCTTTCAGGCAGTCACCGGCTTCGGGCTGCTCACCGCGGCCGTTTCCTGGTTCATGCAGATTTACCCTGCCCTTTCCCGCCGCAGGACGCTGGCGCTGAAACTGTCGTCGATGAGCAAGAGCGGGTACGCGGACAAGCTGCGGCAGCTCGAACCTTCAGTGGCCTGCAGCGCGCTGGAATCCGTGGCAGACAGCATTGTCCAGGCCCGAATCGACCTGAGCCAGACCACGGAGACTTACTACTTTCGGGATACGTCCGCTGATCTTGCTCTTGCCGTTTCCCTCTCCTACGCGCTCGACCTTTCCGCGGCAGGACAGCAATCCTCCAGCACGGACGTCAATCTCACCGCCGAGGTGCTGGAGACCTCGCTGACTGAGCTGGCCCATTACCTGCGGGACGAGTTCACGCTCGAAGGCACAACCACCCGCGAGGTTTTCCACGCGTTCGCGGCAGACCACGGCCACCGGGACTGATCCACCGCCCGCCCCTGCCCGAAACTGACCTAGCGCCCTCCGCCTTCTGCCAACTGCCCGTCGAGAAACGCCAGCACCTCCGCAGAAGCCGGATCGATGAGGTGGCCGCCCTCTACGACTTCGTGCCGCGACCCGGGGATCAGGTCCGCCAGTACGTTGTCAACGGCGCGGAAGACCGGCGGCGACGCGGCACCGGAAACAATCAGCACGGGCTTTCGCACGTGGGCCAACTGCTCCTGGTCCGGCCGGGAGGAGCCGCCTTTCAGCTCGGCCAAGATGGCGGGAGCGTTATCGAGCACCATACGGCGCCAGGTCCCGGGCAGCTGCGTCCAGCCCTCATCGCCGAGGATCTCCCGGTAGAAGCAGTCCGCCCCGGCCTCCGGTCCCCCGGTGGCGGCAGCCGCGGCGACGTTTGCCTCCAAGGCGCCCTCCCACGCGTGGGCTTCCGCCGTCATGGTCACGATGGCCGGCTCGAGCAAGACAAGAGCCCGGACCAGCCCCGGGTAGCGTTGCACAAGGTCAACGGCGATCTCGCCGCCATAACTGCGTCCGACAACGACGGCGGGGGTCGCCTTGAGAGCCTGCAGCAGCGCCGCTGCGTCTTCGGCATGTTCGCCTACCGTGGTCATCGTGTATGGTTCCGGCCGCTCGCTGCGGGTGCAGCCGCGCCGGTCGTAGATGATCGTCCGTCCACGTTGGGCCAGCTGCTCCACCGCCTCGCCCCAGACCTTCGCCGAGCTGCCGGTGCCGTGGATGCATAGGATCGGAACGCCGTCGCCGTGTTCCTCGTAGTAGAGGGACACCCCGTTCACACGGATCTCACTCATGGATACAACGCTACGCGCATCCCAAACCGCCCGTCCATGGCCCCGGCAGGGTGATGACTGCGCAGAACGCCAAGTGGCCGCCGGGCCGACAACAGGTACCAAAGGCCCGTTCTTTCCGCGCGCGCACACTTTACACTTGTCGGATGCAAGAGAACTACGCGGAGACTCCCGTCGCAGAACAACTCCAGGATCTGATCCTCAACAACGAGGATGTTGACGACTTCCTGGAAGACCTGGCTGTCCATTCCTCCAACATCCTTGGCGGGGGCGTCGAGGTCCACTGCGGCGTGACCCTCAAGCGGAATAAACGGGCGCTCACAGTGGCCAGCAGCAGCATGCAGGCCAAGCTCTTGGATGAGGTCCAGTACGGTTTCGGCGACGGGCCGTGCCTGCATGCCATTGCAACCGAGCACACAACGGTCGTAGCCGATGTGCGCACCGATAACCGGTGGCCTGACTATTTCACTGCCGTTGCCGAGTTCGGCTTTTACTCCATGATGGGAGTGCCGCTGATCCTGGGCGAAAGCGGCGGTGCAGCGTTGAACTTCTACGCGCGGGAACCGGACACCTTCAGAGCGGACGCCGTCGGGATTGCCGAAGGCTATGCCGCCCAGGCGTCGCGGGCGCTGCAGCTGGCTCTGCGTCTTGCCCACAAGTCGGAAACTGCAGACCACCTGAAGCGGGCCATGGACTCGCGGACTACCATCGATCTGGCCGTCGGCATCGTCATGGGCCAGAACCGCTGCAGCCAGGACGAGGCGTTCGGTATCCTGAAGAACGCCTCCAGCAGCCGGAACGTCAAGCTCCGCGAGATCGCAGCCGGAATCGTGGCCTCCATCGGCCAAGGACCGGCGCAAACGGTCTTCGACGACTGAGCCTGATGCCGCCTCAACACTGCAGCAGTCCGCCCGGCTCTCCGCGACCGGCTCACACCCTGCTACGCCATAGCTGGTGCCCGTTTGCGTGTGGCGATGCTCTGCCTTGTCTGTAGCCGAAGCTCCAGATCATTCATCACGATCGCGGCCAGGTCCTCCAGCGTCCGGGCGTCATCCTCCGTAAATTCCCGCGGTTCCCTGTCGATCACGCAGAGGGTACCGAGGTTGTAGCCGTCGGGAGTGCGCAACGGGACACCGGCATAGAACTGCAGCCCGAACTCCCCTGCCACCAGGGGATTGGCCAGGCTTCTGGGATCGGTGGTTGCATCCGGAATGATCCACGGGCCGTCCTGAAGGATAGCCGAGGCGCATAGGCCCGGATCTTTGCCGATTTGTTGAACGTCCGTGCCGTGATGAGTTTTGAACCAGATACGGTCATGGTCCACTATGCTCACGATCGCGACAGGAACGGAGAATACCCTCGCCGCGATCGCAGCCACCCGATCGAACATGCCATCAGGAAGTGTGTCCAGAATCCGGTACCGGTGCACGGCCTGCATCCTGGACTCCTCGCTGTCCGAGCGGAAGGATGCTGCCCGGCGCCTCCCGGCGCCTTGGACAATTTCCTGCCGCAGGGCCAAGGAGACCTCCAGGGCTGATGGCCTGGAGGCGGGTTCGCGGGAGAGCATCGATGTCAGCAGTCCGGCCCACCGGGGGGCAAGGCTGGCCGGGACGTGCGGCGGATGCAGGAGCCTGGCCACCGCCGACTGGATCGGGGCACCAGGAAAGGCTACCTCGCCCGTCAATACTTCGAGCAGGACCAGTCCGAGCGAATAGACGTCGGAGGAGGGACCCACGGGTTCCCCGGCAGCCTGCTCCGGACTCAGGTACTGCGGTGTCCCCGAGGCGATCCCGTCGTCGCGCCCGTCGTCTCCAAGTATCATGGCGACGCCGAAGTCACTCAGCTTTGCACGCGGCCTTTGATCCTGGTGATTGTAGTCAACCAGGAGGATGTTGGCAGGTTTGACGTCCCGGTGGACGATGCCGTGATGGTGGATATAGGCCAAACCGTCAGCTATGTCATGACCGATCAGCGCCACATGCGCCAACGGAAGCGGCGACTGCGCGCTGCGCCGACGCAGATCAGGACCAGTGACAAGCTCCATCACCAGGTAAGAAACGGATGCGTTCGTGGGATCCATGCCGACATCGAACAACGTGACGAGCGCATGGTGGCTCATCCCGGCCAGAATCCGCACTTCGGATTCCTGCCGGCGGGCCTGCGCGGCGTCGCCGTGCCTGCCTTCATGAAATACCTTGACCGCCACGTCCCGCTCCAGCAGTTGATCGACTGCACGGTATACGCTTGATTGGCCTCCGCGGCCGACGAGCTCCTCGATTCGGTACCGCCCGCCGAGCAGATGCCCGCTTTCGATCATGCCCAATATTGGATATCCCTCAAGTTGAATGGCCCCAAATGCGTAACGCATTTAGGGATGACACTAAGTAGAAAAAGAAGTCGCCCAGTGCCAGCCGGATACGGCGCCGGAAGCCTCGCCTCGCGGCGCCGTGAACTGGGGTCAGGTCAGTCTTGGATAACTGGACAGGAAGTAATCAGCCGCGGCCGGGCCTTTCATGCACAGACCATTGGGCCCAGCGCCTACTCGGCTCTTCATCGCGGCCCGGAAGGTTTTCTCCGCCCGTCGCGCATTTCGTGTGACTTCGCACCAGCTGACGTAAAGTCCGTACAGAGGATCGGGGGCAAGTGTGCAGTCCGATTCAAGGTCAAGAGCGGTAGCTTCCTGCAGGAATCGGTCGAAGTGGGAATGTGCCATGGCGGCTCTTTTCCTGTGGGTGCCTTGGTGCCGCCGTTTTGCTACAGCAGCCAATTACTCCGGCACCGTGCACCAAGCACTCGAAGCAACGGCCAACCCTGAATGCGGCGCCAGCCTATAGGACTGAGCCGAAACGAAGTCCCACGCTGTAGACCCTAGGCGTTGACCACAGGTAATGCAAACGTGGCAGACTGACAGCAGCCGAGCTTCGCTGCGGCCCATCAGGATGGAACAATGGCCGTCCGCGGGCAGTCACGTAGGTAGCCGGCGTTTGGGAAGCGGTTCCCCAACGCGCTGTTCGGCGAGCTTACTCCTCCAGGATTACGTGTTCGGCAGGCTCCGCTCCAGGTCCGGCAGTTTGCTTTCGGTCACCGGCTGGATGCTGGTCACCGTGGCGAAGCCGGCTGCCAGCAGCGCGAAGTCGCTCTCCGGCGGTGCCTCCTCCTTGCTGTCCGCAATGGCCAGACGAAGGTGCTGCTGCCCGCGTTCGGCCATGGTGGTCTGCACGATACCGAATTCGGCCAGTGTGGCCGTGCGGTATTCGGGCAGCTCCGCCGAGTCGATGTTGGGCACATTGAGATTCAGCACCGTGCCCGCCTCCTGCTCCAGCAGGAACGGCAGCAGCCCGGTGGCCAGCCGCGCGGCATTGTCCCAGTTCAGGTGGGATGGATGCATGCCGGTGTCGAGGGACACCGCCATCCCGTGGCCGCCGTTGATGCCCGCGGTCAGCGCTGCGCCTACCGTGCCGGAGTGCAGGATCACGCGTCCGACGTTCGCGCCGCGGTTCACCCCGGAGAGTACGACGTCGGGCGGGTCGCCGAAGGCGCCATGGGTAGCAATCATGGCGATAAAGCCCGGCGCACCGTGGACCGCGAACGCCGGAACGCCGTCGAGGCCTTCCAGTTTCCGCTCCTCAATGCGGATACGGCCCTCGTCCTCGCGTGCGGTGATGGAAGCGCTGCTACCGCTGGCTTCCACCACCGGTGCGGCAACCGTGACGTTGAGCCCGGCCTCCACGGCACCGGCAGCCAAGGCATGCAGACCCGGGGAGTCGATGCCGTCGTCGTTCGTGATCAGGACCATTTTCGGCTTGTTCATTGTTTCCGTATCTTCTGCGCGAGCTCGTCCGGACTAATTTGCTGCGACTGGTCTGCCTCGGCCTCGCCCTCGAAGGGAGCCACCTTCACCAGGCTGCTCAGCTTGTGGATCGCGGCGGCCTCGCCGGTGCCCAGGCCGTGCCGGGTCACGTTCAGCGCGCCTGCTGCGGTTCCCAGCACCACGGCTTCGTGCATGGAGCCGCCGTCGGAGAGCGTCGCGGCGACGCCGGCGGTGAGCGAATCGCCGGCTCCGCTGGTGTCCACGCTCTGCATCTCCGGCATGTGTATCTCGCTGACCTCGCCCTCCTCCAGCAGCAGGGACGGCAGGTGGGCGCGGGTGACAATCACCGATTCCGCGCCTTCTTCATTCAGCTTGCGCATCGCCTCGACAATGTCGGCGGGGCTGGAACTGGCGGCGCGGCCGGACTCCACGAGTTCGTCGTCGGCGATCTTGGCCACGGCCAGGCCGCCAGCCAGAGAAGCGGTCAGCCGCTCCCCCGTCAGATCGGTAATGACCCGGCACCCGGCGGTACGAAGATCCGCCGCCAAGCGGCGGTACACGTCGGCCGGCACCGCGTCTTCCCGGGCGGCGCCGCTGAGGATCACCGTTCCGGCGTCCATCCCCGCCTTGATCGTCAGGCCGTACAGCTCGTCGAGCTCGTGCCGGGAAAGCTTGTCGCCCGGCGATTCGGCGACAACCTTCCGGCCGCCGTCCCGCCGGTCGTGGATGTACGCGCCCCCGTTGCCCTGGCCCTCTACCGAAAGAACATGGACACCTTCATCGGCGATCAGATGACGCACCATCCGGCCGGTCTCCCGGAGAACACCCCGCACATCGTGACCGAAGCGCCCAGGGCGGTGAGCATCCGTGCCTGCCACACGCCCTGGCCCCCGGCGTGGAGGTGGATGTCCGCGGTCCCTTCCACATCCTCCACGGTCACGGTCAGCACCGGCGACGGCGCAAATATCACTACGGAGCCCATGGCAGACTCCTCTGTGTCCGGCGTTCAGCCATGCCAGCCTCCTTGCCTCGGACAGCAGCGCAGCTGCGCCCCGCCCGCTGTTGAAATGCGATCCGGTGGAACGGATCCTCTTTCCCCGACACTAACCCCGCTGCAAGGACCGGACAATGGGATGCGCTGATTCCACGGTCAAGATCGGGAAGTAGCAAAAGGACGACGGCGGGGGTTCAACTGCCGGGTGAATGCATTATCCTTTTGGTACTGCCTATCAGGCATAAGTCAGCGCTCTCTGCGCACTATTCGGGGGAATAAGAGTGAAGTCAATCAAGAGTGTCCCTTTGGCACGCGCAACGAAGAAACTTGCCATCCGCGCCTGCGCCGTTTCAGTCATGCTGACTATCGTGGCCGGCACCGCCGCGATCAGCGCTCCAGCGTACGCCGCTCCCGCCGTCCAGCCAGCAGCTGCGGCGTCCAACGTGGTCAATGACAGCAACCGTACTCAGGTGCAGCAGGTGTTCGATGGCATCAACAAGTTCCGCGCTTCCAAGGGCCTGAAGCCCGTCAAGTTCTACGTCAGCGGCAGCAAGGTATCGCAGGACTGGTCCACGCACATGGCCGCGAACGATTGGTTCGACCATAACCCCCAGTACAGCCTCGACAAGCGCACCCCGGGCTGGAACGCCGCCGGTGAAATCATCGCCGCCCGCTGGGACCGGAACGGCCAGGGCCTCGTCGACCAGTGGATCAAGTCCCCGCCCCACAACGCGGCCATGTCCAACCCCGCCTTCAATGTCATCGGCGTCGGTGTCGCCTTCACCGACGGCGACTACCGCACCCACCCGGACCGCTACAGCATGTACGGCACCGTGAACCTTTACGGCTACAGCACCACCCCGTCCGGCGTCTACAGTTCGCCCAACGCCTACTACTCGACCCTCACGGCGCCGAAGCCGGCCTTGGCCAAGTGCGCGACGGTCGCCGGCACCATAGCCTCCGGCAAGGACCTCTCCCGGGCATCGATCAAGAGCACCGGCGACTATATTTCCGTTGATACCAGCGGCCGGCTATGGCGCTACCCGGAGCAGTCCAACAAGACGCTGGGCAAGCGGGCCCTGATCGGCAACAGCGGGTGGCAGCATGCCAGGACCACGTCCGTCACCGACTGGAACAACGACGGCTACCTCGACATCGTGGCGCACTGGAGCGACGGAAAGGTCCGCGTCTACAAGGGCAAGGCCACCGGCGGTTTCTACGGCTACCTGAATGCCGGTTCCATCGCCAAGTCTTCGACCATCGTTGCCGACCGCTTCTGCAACAACAACCCGTTCCCGAGCATCGTGGAGAAGACCTCCGCCGGTGTCCTGAACCTTTACCCGAACACCAAGGGTGACGCGTTCCACCCCACCCCGAACAAGTTCAATACCGGCTGGAGCAACTACAACCTCGCCATCGTCGACTTCGACAAGGACGGCAAGAAGGACATCCTCGGCGCCCAGAAATACACCGGCCAGCTGAAGCTCTACCGGACAAACGGCCGGGGCACGTTCATCAGTGAAGCCCGCAAAGTCGTCGGACCCTCCGGCTGGGGAACCGCTGCGACCTTCACCGACACCGTCGGCTTCGGCAGCGGCAGCGCGCAGGGCATGATCGTGAAGTTCCGCAACGGCGTCGTCCGCTACTACGAACTGCCCAAGAACGGGATCGCGTCGACGAAGCAGATCGGTTACGGCTTCGGCAAGTACAACTCATTCTCCTAGCACCGCAGGAACGACGGCGGGTGGCCGGCTCGCTTTCGCGGCCACCCCTGCCGGTCCATGCCCTACCGCGGCCTCCCCTGCTCGTTGGTCTGGACCGACTGGGTGACGAACTTGTTGCAGAACATCGCAAACGAGCCGTCCTGCCGCTGCACCATGGTGGCGCCGTCCTGCCAGAGGCCGTTTTCCGCCGACCATTGCGAATCCAGCGGGTCGCCCTGGTTCTGGTGGATGTTGTGAACGCCCAGCCCGTCCTCGAACGGTTCGCCGAACACCCAGATCCGTTGTGACACTTCAAGCAGTGGCTCAAGGTCGGCGAGCGCCTGGGTACTCACGCCGGACTTCCACCGCACGGGGAAATGCACCCGGAACACCGCGGCCAGCAGGCCCGGAATGCACCCCAGATGGTGCCGCCAGCTCAGGTCCCGGTTGCGGATGAAGTCCAGCGCACCGGAATCCGGCGTGGACTCAAGCGGATGCCAGCCGTCGCCGAGCCTGTCCACGCCCTTGAGCATCGACGGCCGCAGCTCAATGACCCGCCACTGCACGCCGTTCCGAACGGCCTTGCTGTCGACGTCGATCGCACAGTGGTACACGCCGGCGGGCGTGCGCAGCCGCAGGTTCCCGTGGAAGTATTGCCCGTAGTCGTTCGGCGGATCCCGGAAGTAGTCCTCCTTGACCCCCGCGACCACCCCGTACCCATGATTCAGTGCCAAAGGAACCACCTCACCTGCCCGACGTCGGGCTGTTCTTCACATCCTAGGCATGCTTCCCGGCCTCCCGCCAGAACCTATCCCACACTGGACCGTGCCCCTGAGCAGGAAAAACAGTCAAAGCACGACGGCGGGCGGCCGGCTTACGTATAGTGCGCAATCACTCGCCGGGGCGCAGGCGCCTGAGGAGCAAGAGGCTCATCACACCATACTGACCGTCGCGGCGCAGGCGCTGTCGGACAGCACCTCCCCGCCTGACAGCGCGAGCGGTGATCCGACCGTGGCGGACGAAACCGCCGGCCGGGGCTAAAGGGTTATGGAGTAAACTCCGGCGGCCAGGACCATCACGCCCAGGACCGCTACTGTTGCGTTCGCAATGCCGCGCTGCGCTTCGGGTTTCATCCGGCGCCATTTGCGCCGCATGCGTCGTAGATTCATGCAGTTCCCCAACTGTCTATCGCTTTTCCCAAACGGGAAGCACAACAGTCTGCTGAGCCGGGCACGCGCTGACCCGATTTCGGGGGATCAAGTGAAGCACGTGCCCGGCAGTAACAGAACTGAGAGCCTCCCAGTACTTAAACGCACTAGGGCACGGCAGGAAATATCTATCCCCAACAAGGAAGTATCGTTCCCCAACGCCCCAACTGCGCGGCAGTGAAGGAAACTGCACCAACATTTTCCTTCGCTGCTGACAATAAACTACAGCATCCTCATACCCGCGCAAAAGATGCGGGATTAAACGTTAGGGTTCCGTGTCGTGGAGTGCCGCCGTCGTTCTATTGGGCCGCCACGGTATAGCTCCACCAGCCCGTACCGACGAGCTCGCGCGGAGCCCAGCTGCTCTTGTTGGCCTGGTAGTACCAGAGCCTGCCGCCGCTGTCCCTGGCGATCAGCCCGGCGGTCCCCTCCCCCGCGTAGCCGTTGGACGTGACAATGTTGCTCATCGAATTCCAGCCTGACCTGCCGACCACCGTGCGGGTTTCGCTGATGAACGTCCCGGCGCCGTTGCCGCGGTAGAGCTTCAGCTGCCCTGCCGGGGTCTTGGCCACGACGTCCTTCTGCCCGTCGCGGTCCCAGTCCATCGCCGTCAGCGTGTAGTCGCTCCAGCCGCTGCTGCCCAGCAGATAGCGCGGGGAAAGCCAGGTGCCGGAATCGTTGGGGTACACGTAGAGCCTTCCGGTGGAGCTGTTCTTGGCGATCACCACGGGGTACTTGTCGCCGGTGCGCCATTTGGTAACGGTCAGGTCATAGGGCGCCCAGCCGCTGCTGCCGATGGTGTGGCGGATGAAGTCCCCGTCGCGCTTGGCCTGGTAGTAGTAGAGCTTGCCGGACTTGGCCTGGGCGATGATGTCGATGAAGCCATCGGCGTTCCAGTCCACCGTGTGGATCTCGTCCATGGCGGTCCAGCCGGAGGCGCCGATCAGGACCCGGGTAGCTCCGTTTCCGCTGTGCCCGTAGTTCCAGAGCCTGCCGGAAGAGTCGAAGGCCACAATCTCGCCCTGGGAAGCGATCGAGGGGCTGGCCGGGGCGGAAGTGCCCGCCGCGACCTCTATGCTGCCGACCTTCTGGAACTCCCCGGACGAGTTGCCCAGGCTGTCCCGCAACGGAAACAGCGTGACGTCCCAGGTACCGGCGGATGCTCCCTCGGGCAGGGCCATGACCCGTTCCCAGGTGCCGTTCTTGACGTCGCCGGAGACGAGCTTCATCTCACCGAAGCCCACCGTTTCATCCGTCCCCGTATGGTCCAGCGAGACCGACGGCGCCACGGCTCCGGTTGCGTCGGTCACCTGCACCTTCACGGTGACGCTGTCCGTGCCGTCCGCGAGGTCCAGCGATTCCGGCGTCACGGTGGAGCTTGCCAGTGCCGGTGCGGCGGTATCAACTTTGATCGCGGCCGCGCTGAAGGCGTGGGACCATTCCTTGGTGGAGCCTTGCTGCAGCCCGTAGCCCGGCTGCGCCGCCGCGGTGACCACCACGGTGCCTGATCCCGGGTGCGTGCCGGCAGCTACCGGCTCGCCATTGGCCTGGTAGCGGACCCCCTCGACCGATGGAACCGTGTAGGTATCGGCGGCGGTCCCGTCCTTGTCGGTGAAGACCACGTTTTTCGGCACCACCTCGACCACGGGCGGTTCCGGGGTCGGCGACGGCGCGGACCCGACCGCGGCGGCAGCGTCCACCAGTCCCGCGCCGCAGCCCTGCGTACAGGAGCCCGGCAGCGGCCGGGCGGTTGCCTTGAGCCGCTGCTCCACCGCGGCCGGCGTCATGGTTCCGCCGGAGCCGGCCATCATCAGCGCAGCAACCCCGGCGACATGCGGCGCCGCCATCGAGGTGCCCTGCGAGTAGAAGTACGATTCGGCACCGGGCGTGGTGGCGCCGTCGTTCAGTGTGGAGGCGATCCCGCTGCTGACATCCGTACTCATGTCGCCGCCCGGAGCGGTCACGTCCACCACCGGGCCGTAGTTCGAGTACGCGGCACGGTTGCCCTCGCGGCCGCTGGCGCCCACGGTGATCACGTGTTCGCAGTTCGCCGGGTTGGAGTTCAGCGCGTCCCGGTTCTCGTTCCCGGCAGCGACCACCACGGCTGCTCCGGCATTGTAGGCGTAGTCGATCGCGGCCTGCGAGGTCTGGGAGCAGGTTCCGCTGCCACCTAGGGACATGTTGACCACATCGGCCGGGTTCGGGTTCGCCGGCACACCGGGCACGGCGCCGCCGGCTGCCCAGATGATGCCGTCGGCGATGTCTGACATGTAGCCGCCGCAGGAACCGAGCGCGCGGACCGGGAGGACCTTCGCTCCGGGCGCAACGCCGGCCACGCCCTTGCCGTTGCCGGTCACCGCGGCCACGATCCCGGCTACATGGGTACCGTGCCAGGACGAGCCCGCGCCGCCGGTGTTCCCGCCGCATTCATAGGCGCCGTACCAGTCCCCCGCGTCATGCGCGTCGGCGTCGCGGCCATTGCCGTCACGGGACATCGCGGGATCGGAGATCATGTCGTAGCCCGGCAGCACGTTCGCGTTGAGGTCGCTGTGGTTGGTGATGCCGGTGTCGACGACGGCGACCACCGCACCAGCGCCGCGGCTGGCGTCCCAGGCGCCGGGCACGCGCAGGCCTGCCTGTTCTTCCCAGAAGTTCCACTGCAATTTGTACAGCTCGTCATTCGGCGCCACCGCGGCCGGCTGCAGAAGCGGGTCCGGCTCGACGTAGGCAACAGCCGGGTTGGCCTCCAGCCCGGCCACGAAGTCCTGTGACGAGGTGGAGTCCAGCGTCGCGGCGGTTTCGATCACCTGCGCTCCGGTGGCTGTGGTCCGGACCTCCTTGACGGAGATGCCCAGATCCTTCGCCGTCTTCCCGTAGGCATGGCTGCGGCCGGCGGAACTGCGCCCGGCCTTCTCCTTGAACTTGACGACGAACCGGCCGGACGCCGGCACATCTTCCCGATCGAGGCCGGCTTCCGGCGCTACCGGAAGGGGTTCTTCGGTGGCCGCGGGGCGGGGTTCTTTGGCGGCGGAGGTCGGCTTTTCGGCGGCGGCTGCCGCGGTGGGGAACAGCAGGCCACCCAGCAGGGCAGCGGCGCAGAACGAGGCAATTCCAGAAGAGAGCCGGCGGGGACGGAGCTGAGACATAGGCATCCTGTCAATGGTGCACCGCTGGGGAGACGGTGCAAATAGCACTTCAAAAACGGAAGCGCCGCAAACACTTCCGCAGTTGATTGTACGTTTAATCCGCGGATTTGCACCCGGTGGTTCCCAGTTCCGCTTCGATCGAACAACGACGTCGGGTGCCCGGCTTCAGCAAGCCGGGCACCATAGCAGGCGCCGACAAACGGGATGCCGAAGTAGAGCGCGCTGACTTGGTTGGGGTCGAACGCGAGGGCCCCGCGCGGCCCTCGCGACCAGATGCTGGACGATGAGTTCCCGTAATCCAGGCTTCCGGTCATCCCGGTACGGGGGCGTGGCCTCCTGGACCTCGGTGGAATCTGGGTCGTTTGGACCGCCGGGCTGGCCGCAGCCGCACCGGCTCAACGGTTTTGTCTTGCCGTAGATCGGGCCCGAACAACAGCACCGCAAAAGGCGCGAAGGCGAGTACGAGGACGATAACGAAGAGGATAAATTCCATGACGTGCTCCTGCCCTTAGAATCAGGTTAAGCGCCAATTGGCCGGTATACAACGGGCTGCGGAGCGGGCCGGTGACGGGCTCACTTTCCTTCGTGCCCACCGGAATTACGATCGGGCTTGGCTCCTGAAACGGTCAGCAGGGCCTCCTCGTAGCCGCCGCCGAAGCCGATGCGGGTGATGTCCTTGAGCCGGTATTTGGTCATCTCTGTATCCCAGCGGGCGTGCCTGTCGATTTCGAGCAGCCAGACGCTTTTCCTGCCCCAGTCGACCGGGGCACCGATAAAGCAGGCATTGGGCTTGTCCTTCTCCTGGTGAATCGTGAGGGCCTCCCTGCCCTCGCCCACAGTGCGGATGATGGCCTCAGCGCTGGAGAGGCTGATGGGCTGGCCCGGTGCGGCCGGCGGCCATTGCTCGAGCTTCTTCAGCAGCTCTCGTTCGAACCCGTCGACCTTCTTGACCTTCGCGATGTCCTTGGTGCGCAGGGCAGTGAAGCCGTCGAGGTAGCCTCCGTCACGGGCGTCGGCAACGAGGATCCAGGCGTCGGAGAGCTGCACGACGTAGCCGTGGATGACGTCCGCGTCTTTGATCTTCCGGCGGACATCTACGTACGCCTTCTTATCCATAGCGCTCTGGAGGGCGGCAAGGACCTTACGCCTGGACTTCTTCTGCGGCTTCATGCCACCAGCTTTCCACAGGCACCTGGTTCCGGGAACGGGTGAGACTTCACCGGGGGTTGGGCGAGTCGCTACGTCCACTTCCCGTCCTTGTGGTCTGCCGGTAGTGAAACGTTCACCCAACCTTGGAACAGTGCCTTTGGCAGCGAGAACCGCTAGCCAAATCACTCGACCGAAGGAACATGGTGAACCCCATTACCACCCCGTCCAAGTCACCTTCTGCCAGGCCCCTCGCCCTGACCGCCGGCACGCTGGCGCTGATTTTCGGCGGTGTCGTGCTCTCCCCCGCGGCGACCGCAGCACCCGAAAACGCACCTACCGATACCGGCTGGGCCGCGAGTGCCTACCGCGGCGGCGTTGAGGTGGTCGAAGGACCGGACGCCGACCAGGAGACGCTCGATGGCAGCGTCTTCGACGATCAGAACAAGAACTCCGTGCAGGACGACGGCGAACGCGGACTCGGCGGCGTGACCGTCTCCAACGGCCGCGATGTTGTCACCACGGACAGCCAGGGACGCTACGAGCTGCCGGCGTTCGAGAACATGACCGTCTTCGCCACCCAGCCGCGCGGCTACCAGGTGCCGGTGGACGAGAACAACGTGGCGCAGTTCTACTACCATCACCTGCCCGAGGGTTCGCCGGAGCTGGAACATGGCGGCATCGCCCCCACCGGCGCCCTGCCGGACGCGGTCAACTTCCCGCTGGCCAAGAGCTCGCTGACCCAGTCGCCCGAGCAGCACTGCCTCATCGGTGGCGACATCCAGACGTACACGCCGGAAGAGGTGCCGTTCGCACGCGCAGGCGCCTTCGCCGATCTGGCCGAGCGCACCGACTACGCCGGCTGCGGCGCCCTGTTCATCGGCGATGTGGTGGGCGACGACCCCGGGCTCTACCCGCAGACCCGCGAGCTGACGAGCATGCTCAACGGCCCGGCCCGCTTCCTGCCCGGCAACCATGATCTGGACTTCGACGCCGCCAGCAGCGAGCACTCGTTCGATTCGTTCCGCGCCAACCTCGGGCCGGAGTACTACTCGTACGACGCCGGCAAAACCCACGTCGTGGCGCTGAACACTGTGGAGTACAAGTCGGGCACGCCGTACAACGGTGCGCTGGACGAGCGCCAGCTCGAGTGGCTGCGCAACGACATCGCCCAGGTGCCGGAAAACAAGCTGATCGTCCTCGCCGCGCACATCCCGCTGCTGGACTACGCCGACCAGGGCAGCTCCAAGCACCAGGTCGACCAGGTCAAGGAGATCTACCAGATCCTCGAAGGCCGCGAAGTGGTTGCCCTGGGCGGACACACGCACAGCATCGAGAACCTGCGCGAAGGCGACTCGATGGCCGGCTGGTCCGACATCTTCGGCGTCGACGGACTGCCGTTCACCCACATCACCGCGGGTGCCATCTCCGGCGACTGGTACTCCGGCCGCATGCTACCCGAGGGCTACCCCCTCGCCGTCCAGCGCGACGGCGGCCTGCCGGGCGTGCTCACTTTGGACATCAAAAACACCGAGGTCAAGGAGCGCTTCACCGTCCGCGGCGAAGACGATTCACTGCAGATGGCGCTGGGCCTGAACACCCCGCGTTACCGCGGCTGGTACGCCGAGAACGTGGATAACAAGGGCTCCGCTCCGGAGTTCGCCGACCCGCTGACCGTCTCGCAGGAAGACCTGGCCAACCAAACCTGGCTGACCACCAACTTCTGGATGGGCAGCACCGGCTCCACCGTTGACGTGAAGATCGACGGCGGCGACACCGCCGAGGCCGTCCGCACCCAGCAGATGCAGGGCGAAGGCCAGCTGGTCGGCGCCGAGTGGTCCGACCCGACCGCCGTCCAGGAACAGCTTGTCCATGGCGGCAGCCTGGCCGACCGCATGATGCACCTCTGGCGGCTGGAGCTGCCCGCCGACCTCGCCGTCGGCGAGCACACCGCCGAGGTCACCGCGACCGACGTCCACGGCCGCGAGTTCACCGAAACTCTGACCTTCCAAGTCACCAAGTAGTACTGCCCGCACCGCAGCTGTCCGCCCAGCCAATCCGCTGGGCGGACAGCTGCTGCCACGAGCCACACCTTTCGACCGGAGAATCCATTGCATCCGAATGTCCCTCTGAGAAAACCGCTCTCCAGCCGGCCTGCCCGCCTGACCGCCAGCACGCTGGCACTCATTGTCGGCGGCGTCCTGCTCTCCCCCGCCGCCACCGCCACGTCTGACAGCGCTCCCGTAGACGCCGGCGGAACCGCCGCGTACCAGGGTGCCGTCGACGTCGTTATTGGAGCCGACGAGAACCAGAATGTCCTCGATGGCACCGTGTTCAACGACAAGAACCGCAACTCCAAGCAGGACACCAACGAGCCGGGCGTCGCCGGTGTGACCGTGTCCAACGGCCGCGACGTCGTAAGCACCGACGAGCAGGGCCGCTACGAGCTGCCGGCGTTCAACAACATGACCGTCTTCGTCACCCAGCCCCGCGGCTACCAGGTTCCGGTGGACGGCGACAACGTTGCCCAGTTCTCCTACAACCACCTGCCCGAGGGCTCGCCGGAGCTGAAGTACGGCGGCATCGCGCCTACCGGTGCGCTGCCGGACGCCGTGAACTTCCCGCTGGCCCAGAGCAAGCTCACGCAGTCGCCCGAGCAGCACTGCGTGATCGGCGCCGACGTCCAGACCTATGACCAGGAAGAGGTGGAGTTCGCCAAGGCGGGCGTCTTCGCCGATCTGGCCGCCCGCGATGACTATGCCGGCTGCGGCGCCCTCTTCATCGGCGACGTGGTGGGCGACGATCTGTCCCTGTTCAGCCAGACCCGCGAACTGACGGGGATGCTGAACGGTCCCGCCCGCTTCCTGCCCGGCAACCACGACCTCGACTTCGACGCCCTGGACGGGGAGCACGAGTTCGACACCTTCCGCGCCAAGCTGGGCCCGGAGTACTACTCATACGACGCCGGCAAGGCCCACGTCGTCGCGCTGAGCACCATCGAGTACCCCACGAAGGTGCCGGCCAAGAAGAGCAACTACACGTACGGCCTCGGCGAGCGCCAGCTCGAATGGCTGCGCAACGACATCGCACAGGTACCGCAAAACAAGGTGATCGTGCTGGCTTCGCACAGCCCGCTGCTCGAGTTCTTCTACAGCAACTCGCACACCACCAAGCAGCTCAAGGAGATCTACGGAATCCTCGAGGGCCGCGAGGTCATCGCGCTGGGCGGCCACACCCACATGTCGGAGAACCTGCGCAAGGGCGATCTGATGGCCGGCTGGATGGACGAGGTTGGCGAGCAGGGCCTGCCGTTCACGCACCTGACCGTCCCCGCGGTTTCCGGCCACTGGTACGGCGGACGTGTGGTCGAGGAGGGCTATCCCACGTCCATCCAGCGTGACGGCACCCCGCCCGGCGTCGTGACGTTGGACATCATGAACACGGACGTCACCGAGCGCTTCACCGTCCGGGGCGGCGATGAGTCGCAGCAGCTGGCCGTCGGCCTGAACAGCCCGCGCTACCGGACCTGGTACGCAGAGAACGTCGGCAAGCCCCGCGGCTCGGCACCGGAGTTCGGGAACCCGCTGACCGTCTCGCAGGAGGAGGTGGCCAACCAGACCTGGCTGACCACCAACTTCTACATGGGCAGCACGGGCTCCACCGTTGAAGCAAAGCTCGACGGCGGCGAAACCGTTCCGGCTACCCGCACCCAGCAGCTGCAGGGCGAGACCGTCCGCGTCGGCGCCGAATGGTCCGACCCGGTCGCCATCCAGGAGCAGTTCGTCCACGGCGGCGGTCTCGCCGACCGGTCGATGCACCTGTGGCGGCTGGAACTGCCCACCGACCTCGCTGTCGGAGAGCACACCGCCGAAGTCACCGCGACCGACGTCCACGGCCGCGAGTTCACCGAAACACTGACCTTCGAGGTAACCGAGTAGTCCAACCCCACGAAGCCGTCCGCCCAGCCAAACCCGGCTGGGCGGACGGTTTCGTCGTCGTCGGCTTCGTCGTCGTCGTTACCCCCTGTTTGGTGGATTGACGCGCGGGCGATGCTGAGTGAGTCTGAACGCACGCGGCGCGACGAGCGCCGCAGTGGGGAAGGACGCGTCATGAGGAGTATGCGTGCGTCCACGGCCGTCGTACTTGCGACAGCCGCGGTGGTGACTGCACTCTCATCCTGCACCCCCGGCGGACCGGAACCGCCTGACACCGTCCCCTCCACTTCCAGCGGCGCTCCGGGGACCACCGAGTCCTCGCGGGAGCCCCACGAGTCCTACCGATCCACGAATTCCTTTAAGGCCCAGCTGCCGGCTCCGTGGACGGGCGGAGCCTCATGGGTCACCGAGGGCGGAGTGATCGGCACCTATGGCTTGGACACCGGCATTGCCGCACTGTCCGAGGACGGCATCATGACCGTCTACGACAAGCGCGGCGGCGTTGTCTCGCAGTCGGAGGAACCCAGGGAGCTCAGGCCCGAGCAGACCAGAGGGACCGAGGTGGCACAACTCTATGAGGGCGGGAAGAAGTTCCTCGCCGTCTTCAGCCAAGGAACTCCACCGCAGGCAGAAGGCACAAGTCCCTCCCCCGGCGGCCTCACAGCCGTGATCACCGTGTTCGACGGCACAAACGGCGAGTTGCTGCACCGGACGGTCCATACCTTCCCGTCCCGCGGCGACAATGACACCGGGTTGCTCGGCCACAGCGGCTCCCTGCATTTGCCCGTCGCCGAGGCCCCGATGGTCTTGGACCCGGTCAGCGGCGAGTTCGAAACCGTTGAGGTTCCTGACGGCGATGAATGGATCCTGCGGGTGGACGGGGTGGACGTGTTTAACCGGGTCGATGACCTGCCGACAATGGGTCTGGATGAGCGCCGCCGGCTGGGCTATGAGGCGTTCACCGGGGATTGGCGTCATGAGGGGTTCATTGCCATCCCGAACGCGGTAGGCCCGTATATCAGTCTGGCCATCGGCAACGGTGGCGTCGCCACGGACAAGTGCCTTATTGTCGACGTGCATACCGGCGAAAGCATCGGCGCTTCGGAGCAGCTGAACAACGGGTGCTTGCGGACGGGCTCCAACCACATCCATGGCTTCAACGGGCTCCTGTTCGTGGGGCATCGGGGCCGCGGTTTCGCATCGTTTGAGGAGGGCACCGTCCTGGTTTCCATGTTCGACCCGGAGACCGGGCGGCAATGGGTGGAAAACGCCGATCCGCGCGACACCGAGTCGGAGGACTTCCGCCCCTACTTTGTCGGCGCGGACCGCATCGTGTACGGCAAGTACGCTGCCCCGGACACCGGTGAGGGGCAGGCGGCCAGCTATGACCCTGCGCTGGGAACCGAACCGCGCCCCTGGCATGAGGGCGATGAGACAGTGCTGCCCGCCGCCGTCTCCGGCGACGGGATCGGAGCCTTCCCCGGCCTCGGCGGGAACGGGATGGCCTACATCGTGAAGGCCGGCGCCGGACCCTGAGCGTCGAGCCAACCGCTAGTGCTCCCGACGTCCCCGGTGATGGGAACGGCCGTGAACCTTTCCGTCCTCGTGCAGAACCAGGACCGGACACGCGGCATGGGATACGCAGGCCGAGCTCACCGAGCCGAGGTGCATGCCGAGGAAGCCGCCGTGGCCACGCCGCCCGACCACCAGCATGGCGGCTTCCTTTCCTGCCTCGACCAGCAGCTCGGGCGCCGGACCGCGCAAGAGCTCGGAGGTCAGGTCTGCAGGCCTATTCTCACCGAAGGCCTGATCCAAGGCGGCCTCGAGTTCCTTCTTCGTCGAGGCCTCGAACGCCTCAAAATCCGGCGGAACATAGCCCTCGTAGATTGGGGGAAAATGCCAGCAGGAAATCGCGTGAATAGACGCGTCAAGGGCCGGCGCCAGCCGTGCAGCCATGCGCAGTGCCTCCACCGAGCCCTCGGAACCATCCACACCGACAACAATTTTGCCGCTTGTCGATGCCATCGCCGCTCTCCTTCGTCTAGGAATCCGCCCCTCAACTACAGAATGACAGGGAATCCAGAAGGAGGAAAGACACGCAGGAACCAGGCTTCAGCGCCTCCCAGCAGCGCTGCTTTGAATCCCGTGCCTAAGTTTGCAGGGAAGGTTGCCACTTCGAAGGCGAGCAGCCGAACTCACGCAGGAACGCGCGATTGAACGTCGTAGGGTCCGCAATGCCACAGGCGGCACCGATGGAAGCAACGGTTTGCCCAGGAGCACGGGAAGCCAACATGGAGGCCGCCCGGTTCAGGCGCAAGCCCCGGACAACAACAGCGGGAGTTTGCCCGATGTCGGAAAAGACTGAATGGACCTTGCGCACCGATACGTGGTGTTCCCGGGCGAGCATTTCCACAGTCAGCGCCGGGTTAGCCAAGTGGTCATTTATATAGGATCGCAAGGCGGCCAGCAGAGCTGCATCGCTGTCCCAGCCGTTGCTCTCCAAGCCCGCGAATGAGCGCAAGACCATTGCCAGCAGTTCGGCACCAGCCCGTGCCATGTCCTGCCGTGCGAAGTCATCGGCCCCCGCATCGTCAGCCAAACCACGCAGATAACCGCTGAAAGCTGCCATACCCGGTACCTTGCGGTCGAGCGTGCGACCGCACAACTCGGAGATCAGACGATCCCGGATCCCCAGGCGGCCTCTGCCGACGCGCAGGACCAGCAATTCCTGACCGGTCTGCAGGTGGTCCAAGACATATGGCCGGTTGGTCTCGTAGAGAATGGCACAACCCGGATTGATCTGCGCCGCCCTGCCGTGCTGCCTGACGGTTCCGGAGGACGCCAACTGGAGCGAGAGAAGAACGTCGTCGTTCTCTGAACTCTGCGCCAAACGGTCTGTCCGTTCCACCCGCACCGGCCCCGTACTGACCCTGCAGAGGGAGACGTCGTCCGCCAACCGCAGCGGAACCAAGCTACCCCTGAAAGTCGCCTCGGGAGAGGCACAGCGAAGCGGCACGAAATGCTTACTGGAAATATCCTGCCATCCGGCAATGTCGGAGGCATACACGGCTGCCATCTTCATCCCTCTTGCTTCCCCAAGCGCCCGTCGCTGCGGACGTTCCATGCCTAAGAGGGTACCAACGCCTGCAGGAAATGCACCATGCCGTGCAGAAAACGCCAAGGACACGACAGTGTGCTGCGTCATAGTCTCGGAATATCCCATCCGTCAGGGATAAAACAAGGAGTAATCGTGGAAAAGACCATCCGTGTAGCAGCAGTCCAAGCCGAGCCCGTCTGGCTCGACGCAGAAGGCACGACCAAAAAGACCATCGATCTGATCGGCCAGGCCGCAGCAGAAGGCGCCGAACTCGTGGCGTTTCCCGAGACCTGGATACCGGGCTACCCGGTCTTCCTCTGGTCCTACCCTGTCTATCAACAGATGGAGTTTGTGGCGCGCTACCATGCCAACTCGATCACGGTGGACGGCGACCAGCTGCGCCGTATCCGCGAAGCCGCCCGTGAGAACCAGATCAGTGTGGTTCTTGGCTTCAGCGAGAAGGACGGCGGCTCCCTGTACATGGCGCAGGCCATCATCGGGGCTGACGGTGAGATCGTCCTGCACCGCCGCAAACTCAAGCCCACGCACGCTGAACGCACCCTCTTCGGCGAAAGCGACGGCAGCGGAATCAAGGTCGTTGAAACTGCCATTGGCCGCGTCGGTGCTTTGAACTGCTTTGAGCACGTTCAGCCGTTGACCAAGTACGCCATGTACGCACAGAACGAGCAAATTCACGTTGCAGGCTGGCCTTGCCTTGGCATCATGGGCAACGTGCCGGCGCTCAGTCCGGAATCGATTATCGCTGCGTCCCAGACCTATGCTCTGGAGGGCAGCGCCTTCGTCCTCATGGCCACCCAGATCATGTCCGACGACGGCGCCCTAAAGTTCCCGGATGCCGATGGCGGCCCCACTCCCATCTACACCGGTGGCGGCGGGTTCGCCCGGATCTTTGGTCCGCATTCAGGCCTGATCAGCCAGCCGATGGAGCCGACAGAGGAAGGCCTCGTCTATGCAGACCTTGACCTCTCCCAGATCGCTCTGGCGAAGAACACGGTTGACCCCGCTGGCCATTACGCGCGGGCAGATGTCACGCGCCTGATCTTCGACGACCGTCCACAAAAGCCGGTTATCAAACCTGAGGAATTCGACCTTCAGGAGTTTGAAGACCTCCGCAACGAGGATGACGGAATCGAGACGGCCTCGGTCTTCGCTTAGGTTTCGCAGCCCGCCCAGGCAGTTCAACGTACGACGACGGGCGGCCGGCTAGTTGCCGACCGCCCGCTTGGCGTTTGCGCTGGTTGCTCTACGGCAACCGCTGGTCATCCACGGAGGAGTTGTACCGAGGCCTCAGGAACCGAGGCGCAGGGTCGCCCAGCCGCCTTGGCCGATGATGATCCGCTTGTTGATCCGGTTCTTGGTCACCGCGTAGTGGTACAGCGTGCCGTTCATGTCCCGGGCGAGGATACCCATCCCGCCGTCGGCCACATGGTTCGGAATCGCGGAGAGGTGGCCCATCGCGTTCCAGCCGGACCGGCCGACGACGCGGCGTTCTTCGGAGATGAACCGGCCGGCGCCGTTGGAACGGTACAGCTTCAGCTTCCCAGTGGTCATCTTGACCACCAGGTCCATCTTGGCGTCCTGGTCGTAGTCCATGGCCATCAGGCCCAGGTTGCGCCAGCCAGAGGAGCCGATCAGAGTGCGGGGACCGTGGTTCTCGCCTGTCGGGTTGGTGTAGGCGTAGAGCTTGCCGTCACGCAGGTTCTTGGCGATGACGCCGGGGAACTTGTCGGCGTTGCGCCACTTCGTCACCAGCACGTCGTAGCCCTGCCAGCCGCCGCTGCCGATGACTGCGCGCTGGAAGCCGCCGGTTGCCCGGCCATAGTCGACGGTCAGCTGGCCGTTCTTCCAGTTCGCCACGAGGTCCTGGACGCCGTCGTTGTTCCAGTCGGCCACATCCACGTTGAGCGCGTTCTGCCAGCCCGCGGACACGAAGGTCCGTGTGGCCAGGTCGCCGCCCTTGGCCGAGGGGTACGAGTAGAGGGAGCCGTCGCCCGCCACCGCGGCAATGTCGCCGGGCAGGATCTTCGCGGTCTTGTTGGCCGCCGGGAGTCGGTCCGGCAGCACCCGCAGGTCACGGGCCAGCAGGGCCGGCATGTCGTAGGACCAGTGGTTGACGCCGGGCAGGACCGTCATGGTGGTCTTGGTGAAGCCCTTGTCGGAGTAGATCTGTTCGGCACGCTGGGCGGTGCCAAGCGCGGACCAGGTGGCCAACGTGGTGCCGCCCATGCCGTCCAGGCTGCCGGCGATCCAGTTGAGGTTCATGTTCTTGACCTCGGTGGACGGGGCCGTCGGCATGCTCCGGTATCCGCCGCCGCCGACGATGGTGGCGCCGCCGCCCTTGATCCAGTTCTGCCGGTCGGAGAGCACCTCCATGCTGGTGAACTCTGCGCCGCCGGAGTAGCCGTGGAACCAGACCCGGCTCGGGTCGACATCGTACTTTGCAATCAGCATGGTCGCGAGCGATCGGAAGTAATCGCCGTTGCGGTCGATGTCTTCCCACCAGGTGATGCCGCCGACCTTGTCCGGGGTGATGACCGGGACCATGATCATGTTCTTCTTGGCCGCCTCGGCTGCCATGCCCTTCATGATCGAGCCCGTGGGCTGGTGGACGTAGGACTGCGCCGGGTAGCTGTAGTCGCCGTGGAAGACGAACACGATGCCCACCGGCTGGGAGGTGTCCACGTTGTTGCCGAGCACGTGGTACTGGCTGGTCAGGCCATTGGGCGCGGTGTAGTTCCGGTAGGTCAGGGTGCCAGGAGCGGGCGCGTAGGCCACGATCGCGGTCTGTGCCGTGGTGACGGTCCGGGACTTGTAGTTGGTCTTCGAGCCGGTGATCCGGACCGAAAGCTTCGTCCCGGCGTCGGTGGTGGTCACTTTGTAGGTTGCGGCGGTGGCGCCGGTGATGTTCCTGCCGTCGCGCAGCCACTGGTAGGTCAGGGTGGCGCCGGTGGTCCAGGTACCCTTCGCGGTGAGGGTGCTGCCCACGAGTGCGCTGCCGCTGATCGTCGCGGCCACGCTGTTGGCCACCGTGCCCAGGATGACCTTGGCCGTGAGCGCCGAGGTGGCGGAGGTGGCGGTCATGCCGGACTTGGTTCCGGTTACGCGGACGCTAAGGCGCTTGCCCGCATCAGCCGTGGTCACCTTATAGGTGGCAGCGGTGGCGCCCGTGATCGGCTGGCCCTCGCGCAGCCACTGGTAAGCGAAGGTGGCGCCGGTGGTCCAGGTCCCGGGCGTGGCGGTCAGGGTCTGGCCCAGGACAGCGCTGCCGGAAATGGTGGGGAGGACGCTGTTCACGACGGGCTGCGGAGTGGCCTTGACGGTGACCGGAGCTTCGGTAGTAGTGGTCGGCGAAGGGGCCGGCGCAGGAGCATCGGTCGTCGGTGTTGACTTCGGCGCTTCCTCGGCGGGAGCTTCCTTCTCTGGCGATTCCGTGGCTGGAGCTTCCGTGGTCGGAGCCGGCGCCGGCGTTTCTGCTTCCGGAACGTCCGTAGCCGGTGCTGGCGTCGCGGCATCGGTGGCCGGCGCTGATTCGTCCGCTTCCGGAACTTCCGTCAGCGGTGCCTCCTTGGCAGGCTGGCCCGTAGCGGAGCCGGTTGCCTCGGGGGCAGGCTTCGTCGACGCCGCCTCATCGGCCCACTCCGCCTCCACGATCTCGGATACGGCCGTGCCGCCTTCAACAGCAGCGCGGAACCGGAGTTCGGCGGCCTCGGTGAACTTGAACGTACGCTGGAACGCCTCATCGCCCGTTTTCAGAGCCTCCGACGTCCACAGCTTCGCCCACTCGCCGTCCCAGAGCACCTGGAGCTCAATGGCCTTACCGGCAGCGTTGGTGGCCTGGCCCTCGAACTTGAGCTCCGGGTCGCCAGGCTCACGCGTCAGGATTTCCAGCTTCACAACCGGTTCGGCAGCAGCGTCCGCAGCGCCGGACGGCGCAGGATCAGGCGTCGCAAGGACGGATGCCGGAGCGGAGCCGCCGGGCGCATTGTCCGTGGCCACCGAGGTCGTGTCGGTTGTAGACAGGCCGGTAACCTGCTCACCCGCGTAGGCCGGCGTCGCGCCCGGGATGATGAACCCGGCAGTCAGCATTCCGGCAGCCGCCAGCGCAGCAAGTCGTTCTTTCACATTCGCCCCTCAAAAACGATCAGCGGAGCCGTGAGACCGGCTCCGAGCTACAGGTAGGTGCCCGGCAAGCCGCGACCATTCCCCCGGGAGAAGCGTAACGTTTCACTTAAAGCTTTCATACCCCAGTTAAACCCCAGTCTTTACTCCTTCGACACACATTGCTCAGTCAGCAAAGCCGGCATCCCCCTATGAGGAATTGGATCTCCTCAAGTTCTTCCCTCGCTCGCCACTCATCAGGGGTCAGAGGTCGTGATTCGACGGCGAATCTGAACTCCTCTAGGGACAGTCCCACCCGTGCCGGAATCCGTTCGCGGTCCAACTTGAGAATCGAGTTGGACCTGCTGACTGAACGCGGCACGACTTCTCGTCCATCCTTCTGCAAGTCCCAGACAAGGGGCGCCAATCCATTGACACCTTCAACTGTTTTGATAAGCATTAGTTGTCCGATTAAACGATCCACAGTGAGGTTTCCCCAATGACCCGCACCATGCGTCAACGCTGCCGCACGATTGTTTCAACATCCGCCCTTACTGCCCTCCTCGCCGCCGCGGCCATCTCCCCCGCCGCCGTAGCTGCACCACCGGCATCCGACGCCGGCAGCGCAGTCAACACCGCAGCGCAGCAAGCACCGCCCACGGTCGCCAACGGAACCCTCGACAACGGAGCCACCTGGCGCGCAGAAGTGCCCGCGGACTGGAACGGCAAGCTGGTGCTGTTTGCGCACGGCTTCCGTGGCGGTACCGACAACCCTGCCTGGGACAGAGGGTTCGCCCCCACCGCCGAAGAACTGATCAAGCGCGGGTACGCCGTGGCGTCGTCGTCGTACGCCGAAACGGGTTGGGCGCTGGAGACGGCCGCGCAGGACCAGCTCGACACCATGGCCGCGTTCGAGAAACAGTTCGGCGAAGCGGACCGCGTCATTGCCATGGGCCGGTCCATGGGCGGCCTCGTGACCAGCATGATGGCCGAGATTCCGGGAGCCGGCATCGACGGCGCCGTGAGCACTTGCGGTCTGGTGGGCGGCGGCGTCGCGCTGAACAACTACCAGCTCGATGCAGCCCACGCGGCGGCCGCACTCATCCTCCCCGGGCAGGACATCCGGCTGACCGGCTTCACCACGCCGGAGCAGTCGGATGCGACCATCGCCAGCCTGAAGGCGGCGCTGCAGGAAGCCACGGAATCAGCCGAGGGAAGGGCGCGGATCGCGCTGGTGGCCACGCTGCTGAACACTCCCACCGAGCTCGACGGCGTCGACGTCACGGACCCGGAAGCGCTGGCGGCCGCCCAGGCGAAACTGGTTCTCGGCACTCTACCGACCGTCATCGAGCGCCGGCACACCATCGTCAACGCGGCGGGCGGCGACAGCGGCTGGACCGCCGGCGTCGACTACGCCAAACTCCTGCATTCCTCGGACCGGCGCAAGCAGGTGGAGCACATGTACGGCCTGGCCGGCCTCGGCCTGTCGGACGACCTCGCCACCATCACCGCCAACGCCGACATCGAGCCCGATGAAAACGCCCTTGGATGGATGCTGCGCACCTCCACTCCCACCGGTGAGCTGCAGGTGCCGCTGCTGGCAACGCACACCCTCGTAGACCTGCTGGCGCCCGTGGAATACCAGGAGGAGTACGCCGAAACCGTCCGCCAGGCCGGCGAGCGTTCCTTGTTCCGTCAGGCCTTCATCGACCGCGAGGGCCATTGCAGCTTCACCGTCGCCGAGAACGTCGCCTCGATCGAAGCCATGGACCAGCGGCTGGAGACCGGCTACTGGGCGAACGTAGCCAAGACCTCCGTGCTGCAGAAGAACGCCGAATCCCTAGGGCTGGACGGCGCCGCCTTCGTCGACTTCCGGCCGGGCGAGTTCATCAATGACCGCGACTGGAACGTCAAATTCTAAGCCGAGCTTCATGCACAAAGGAGGAATGTCATGAGCCAGAACATCCAACGTCGCGTCATGCTCGGTGCAGGATTGGCGTCTGTTGCCGGTCTTGCCACAGCCGGCTCAGCCGCAGCCGCCGACAAAGCGAAACCTACTCCCCCGCTGCCCGATAAGAAATTCGAGGAACTCCTCGCCGGCGTCCCCATGGACCGAGTGGGCGCCGAGCTCGCCTTCGAAGCAGTCGTGGACATTGCGCCCGCCGAGGACCTGGGCGATGGCCCACTTGGCGGACGACGGATTGTGCCCATCACCGGCGGCAGGTTCAAAGGTCCGCGGATCAGCGGCACCGTTGAGAGCGGCGGCGCCGACAGGCAGCTCATCCGTGGCGACGGCGTCCGCATGCTGGAGGCCACCTACGAACTGCGCACGGATGACGGCGCCGTTCTGTCAGTGGTCAACAACGTGCTCATCGACCAGCCCACGCCGGAACAGCGGTACGCCCGATCGTTCCTGACCGTGACCGCCCCGACGGGCCCGCACGACTGGCTGAACCGGCGCATCCTGATCGGAACGCTCAACTCACTGCGCCCCTCCAGGGATGCCGTGCTGATTCGCGTCTTCGTCCTCACCTAGGGCATCGGCGGCAGAAGTACGACGCCGGGTGGTTGCGTTGCGCAGCCACCCGGCGATTCGTGTTGGAATCTCATCTAGGCCGCCATGGCGGCCATACAAACGACCGCCGCCGCCGATGAAACAGCCTCAAGAAAATGCGAACGACGTCGGTGCCGTAGATCCGGGCTACCCCCAAGGCGGGACGCCACCCAGAGAGTGAACGTGATGTAGACGGCGGTACCTGCAACTATCACGTAAATTTGGCTCGTTCCGCTCAGGGAACCGTGCGCGTGCCCCATAGCGATGTTTGTTGTTTCACCTCCTGAATGAACGAACGGAATCAATGCACCCATTGCCAGCATGGACAGACCTCGGTGCAGGTCCACCTGGGCACGTTGTGCAGCGCCAGAGAATCGGCCTCCTGCGCGCGCAGCCAACGCCATCGAAAACGGGCAGGCCAATATCAGGGACAGGGCCCATCCAATATCCGGCTGCAAGGCGACCGAGGACAGGGCAATATCCGCCATGGCTGTCAGCATGATCAACATCCAAAAGACGCCCATAACATCATTGGCGCGCCCGGTCAGCGAGAGTTGGATCCGCGAACGCTGACCGGGTTGCCGGCGGTTGCCGGCTACCGCACAGCAAACTCCAGTCCCGGTAAAGACGAGCATTCCCGTTGTGAGAGCTAGGTGCAGAGAACCCGCCATGTTAGAAACGCCCTTTCAATATGCGCTGCTGCCTGTACACGGGGGTAGGCACAAGTCCAGGCAACCGGTCTTCAGGGTTTAGGTCAGTTCCGGCAGCAATTGCCGGCAGCATCGTCCTGGTGTGCCTGCGCTTCAGCGGCCGCCTTGTAGGAACTCCAGTCCGGCAAGTCCATAGCGGGGTTCTGGTCTAGGAAACCGTGTGGCTTGAACCAGAAACCGCTGTAGTCGACGGGCATAATCGGCCAATCCTCGGTCCTCGGGATGTGGGTGGGGCCGAAGGAATGCCAGACGACAATATCTTCGTTTTCGATGGCTCGGTTGGCCTTCACCCATTCCCCGATGCCGTCTCCGGCGTGCTGATTGGGGTAATCGCCGGCCGGAAAGCGCTCTGCCGGGTCGTACTTTGTGGCCCAGAAATGGTGAGTTGCGAACTGGGCACGCTTCCACGCGGAGGAACCTTCTTGCGCCATAAGCCGCGGACCGGCCATCGGAATCAGTTGGTAGCCGGTGGGTTGGCCAACGTAGTTCCTCCGGTTCGGGTTAGTAATGAACCAACTCCTGCCCGTCTCAGCGTTGGCATCACGGACAGCATCCAGTTCGCGGTTCAACGGTGTGCGTTCCCAGGTGAATGCGTTTCCGTGCGGATTTTCCTCCCCCATCGGGATACCCAGTATGTTTTGCTCCTCGACCGAATTGGCGTTGCCATCGATCGCTACGTCAAGCCGCGCGCAGAAAATGTGCTGGTGGACAGGCGCAATGACCCCGGGGGCGATTTCGGGGGCGTACCGGTTCGGCTGGCCGGGAAAAGTGGCTCCGGTGTAGACGATTCCCGTGGCTTTGGCCTCCATCTGGATGGAGCCGTCAAGGTAGAAGTACCAGAAGAAGCCGTAGTCGTAGTTCCCGATAGTTGCGAAGTAGGAGAGGACCAACCGGCGTGACCGGCGCACCTGCGGGGCTTCGCCGAATTCGGTGTGCTTCCAGAGAACGCCGTAGTCCTCCTCGTGCATGCAGACGGCGTTTGGAATCTGGACAGGTCGTCCGTCGTCCCCTGCGACGAAGGCATCGAAATACTCGATCACGCCCAGGCAGTCACACCCTAGCTTGAGCGAGTTCGCGTTCTTGCCGAGGAGGTACTCCCCCGCGTCGAAATAGCTGATCCAGAATCGGGTGTTGGATGTATCGCCATACGGGACCACCATCTCCGGTACAGATGCCCGGTGCAGCACCATGCGGTCCTCGTCGCCGTCCCGGAAGCTGACCTGATTCAACACGAGGCCGTCCTGAGCGTTGAACCCCACGCGGAGTTTCCAGTTCTCCCACTCCACGTGATTTCCGTTGACCTTAAAGGACGGGCCTTCAGGCTGGGTAATCTCCAAAGGCTTAAGAGTGGTCCGGGCGGGACCAACATGCTCTGGTGTGTAGTGCCGAGTTTCCATCGGGATCGGTACCGGTTCCGTTTCGGCATAGTCGTCCTCGACCCGGGCAACGACACCGGCAGTCAGGTCAATGTGGCAAATGAGGCCCTCGACCGGGTGCGCCCAAGCGTTGTCTCCCTCAAAGTTCCGGTGGAAGGTCAAAGACCGAATCATTCTTTTTCCGGTCTCGCCTTCCCGCGGGAAGAATCCAGGTGCCAGCGGGGATAGGTAAGTGTTGGTGGTGTCTGTGATCCCACGACGGAGCATGGCTGCCTGCCAGCGCGGATCCGACTTCGCGATTTCCTGCGCCCGCTCATACTCCTCGAAGAGGTATTGCGGCTGACCATAAGGATGCTCGGTATTCGGCATTGTCCTGAAGGCAGTAACTTCGCCCTTTGTAACCGAGACGGTGGCTTCCGCGGCCTCCGCCGTCGTGATATCCATCAGCGTAACGAGGACCGACCGGTCGTAGTCGTCGTCGCCATCCACATAGGTTTCCAGCAGTTGCTTGTCGGCCTCCACAGGAAGAACTCGAGGAAAGCGGGTGTTCTCGCTGACCATTCCTGCATCCACCAGAACCTGGCGAGCAGCGCTGATCTCCTGCGGAGTCAGCATGTCCAGAGGATGGGTGACGCCCAGGCTTGAGGGAGCAGTTTGGGTAGTCTGCATGGTTTGCCTTTCAAATAGAACCGGCCGGCGCGGCCGAATCAGAATAAATTTTTGCGCTCAACCGCAAGAATAAACGAAGGGGACTATAAATAGCGATGGCTGGTGCTGTGGAAACATGCGATGGAGTCGTTCGGATAACTGGACGCCTCCATTAATGGCGGGTGTTAGTCCAGAACCGAGGTGCGGTCTTGAACAGATTCGCCATCGGGTTCCTCGCGATCCTCCGGAGCCGACGGCACTCGCAATTTGGCGCCAAATATGTAACCGGCCAAGCCCAGCGCTGCCAGGAATCCGAGAGTGCCAAGCGTAAACGTTGTGTAGACCTGCTGCTCCACGCCCCAGATCTCGACGAACGGGTAGTCCAGCCCAAAGACGGCTTCGAGGGTGCCGGGGAAGACAGCAACCCACGATCCCAGAGCCACCCAAGCCGTACAGATCACACCGAGGATAACGAAAACGCGGTTTCCACCTGGTAAGCGGAACGGCCGGTGGGTCCGGGTGTCCGATAGGCGCAGCTTTATGGCCGCAGGAATGATGGCAAGGTACGAGATCAGGTACGTACTGATGGAGATCGTCAGCACTACCCCGAACACCGCTGCGGAAGAACCCTCGATCAGGGTCAGGGACGCGATCAAGAAAACGCTGGCGAGAACGCCGGAAAGAAGGTTGATACGGATCGGAGTGCCGAGAATCCGATGAAATTTGCCGAAGAAGCCGCCGAAGAATGAACCGTCTGCCGCCGCGATACCTTGGACGCGGTCACTGACGATCATCCACGCGGCGCCTTGGGTGACCAGTACATGAACGAAAAGCGCTGCCGCTACGGTCATCATGACCGGCGCGGCCGGTCCGTAAACAACAAAGACTTCGCCGACTGCTTCCATCAAGCCCGAAACACCCGTGATCTCGTCCTTGGGAATCACCAGCAGGATGGCCAAGATGGGTAGCAGGTAGCAGCAGGCCGCGATAAACGTGGATTGTGTCAGTCCCTTGGGTACGTCTTTTTGCGGGTTCTTCATTTCGCCGGCGGCGCCGTTGGCCGCTTCAAAGCCGAGAAATCCGAACAGCAGTAGCGGTGCTACGCCGAAGAGACCGAGCAGTGTCGGGCTGAGGTCGGCAGCGGATATACCGCTGAAACCGTGCTGGAACCCGTAGATAATCGTGGTTACCACGAACAGGAACAACAGCCCCACCTTGGCCACAGCCCCGGAGTTCGGTAGCCACTTAGCCCAACGGAGGCTTGCAATGGCCGAAATCACCGTGGTCCAGATGAAGGCCAGATAAAACAGGTAGCCGGACGGACCAGCCAGATCGAGGGGCAGCAAGAACTGGTGGAACGTCTCCCCTGCCAGGAACGCCATTGAACCGCCGATCCAGACGGGCGTCGTAACCCAATAGAAGACCGTAGAGATTGATGCGACTCTGCGGCCGAAAGCGCGCTTGACCCAGTTGTAGCAACCGCCCTCTTCTGTGAATGCACTGCCGGTCTCGGAGAACAAGAGTGCGTAGGGAATCAGGAAAGTGATGACCAGAATGACCAGCCATGTAAAGGTCTCCCCTCCGTACGAAGACAGTTGACCGAGAATCTCGATCGAAATAACCGCCGCGATCGTCAACAGAACGATGTCCAAGCGGCCAAGCGTACGGTGAAGCTTCCCTTGCTGCTCGTCCATATATTTGGTGTTTATCGATGACATTGCTGAACCTTTCGAAAAGCGTGGATGAAGGGCCAGGCCTCTTTGCTTGGTCCTGCCACAGGCCGCATTGAAGCGGCTCGGCAAACGGTCGTTTTATCAGTAAGAAATCCACGTCGTCTTGAATCCCTGGTACTTGTCCAGGGCATGCAGCGAGAGGTCACGGCCGTAGCCAGAGGATTTGAAGCCGCCAAAGGGAGTTTGGGCTCCGAACGCGTCCGTGGCATTGACCGATACCGTGCCTGCAACCAATCGGCTGGCCACCCTGTGTGCGCGTGAGATGTTTGAAGTCCAGACTGATGCGGCCAGGCCAAACTGCGTCGAGTTGGCAATTCTGACCGCGTCCTCTTCGGTGTCGAACGGAATGACCGCCAGAACCGGACCAAACACTTCGTTCTGGCCGAGTTCGGAGTCCGGGTGCACGTTGTCCACCACAGTGGGCTGAATGAAGCAATCGCTGTCGCCTAGTCTTAGCCTGCGCCCGCCGGCTGCGAGGTCGGCTTCCTGCCGCGCGCGGGCGATAAAACCCTCCACCATGTCCGCGTGCTCCGCACTTACCATGGCACCCATGCCCGATGCCGGGTCGAGCGGATCCCCGGGCTGGTACCGCTCAGAGATATCGCGCAAGAGCGCGACGAACTCCTGGTGGATTCCGCGCTGCACCAGAACCCGTGAATGCGAGGAACACACCTCCCCTTGATTAAAGAACACGTCAAACGCGGCCGATTCGGCTGCCTTCTGCAAGTCTTCGGTGTCGGCAAAGACGATGTTGGCACTCTTGCCGCCACACTCAAGCCAGACCTGCTTCATGTTCGATTCGCCCGCATACCGCTGGAACAGTTTGCCGACCCCGGTTGAACCGGTAAACACGAGTGTGTCGATGTCCATGTGCCGGCCGATGGCTTGCCCCGCGGTCTCGCCAAATCCGGGCACCACGTTGACGACGCCGTCCGGAAGGCCCGCTTCGGCAAAGATTTCAGCCAAACGGATAGCTGACAGAGGTGACTGTTCGGCCGGCTTGAGGACTACGCTGTTGCCCGCGGCGATGGCCGGCGCGAGCTTCCAGGCCGCCATATCCACTGGGTAGTTCCATGGCACGACGGCGCCCACTACACCCAACGGTTCTTTTGTGATGGTGGCGTGAACGCCGTCGTCCGTTGCCACGGCCTCTCCGTTGAGCTTGTCTAGGGCCTCGCCGTAGAAATCGAACAGCGATGCCGAGAACGGCACGTCGAGTTCGTAGGCGTCAACGACCCGCTTCCCCATATCCAGCGAGTCCAACAAGGCCAGTTCGGCTGCATGCGTCCGCAGTCCTTCGGCGATGTTCTGCATGACGCGCTTGCGGACCGCGATCGGCTGGCCTGTCCAGCGGCGATCTTCAAAAGACCTCCTGGCAGCAGCAGTCGCGCGATTCACGTCTGCGGCATCGCAGGAGACCACATCCGCCAAGGGCTTGCCCGTAGCAGGGTTTATGGATGTAAAGGTGGCACCTGATTCAGCCTTGGCCTGTTGGCCGTCAATGAATGCATATTGCGGAACCGGCAGGGTTTGAGCCAGGTCCAACCACTCTTGATGGGTATTTTGCGACATAATAACTACTCCTATACTTTGCGCTTCACCGCAAGAATACTGTGAACTGAGTCACTAGGGCGAGAGTTGTCAGCACTGATTAACCGAAGCTATATATTGAAATAACCGTGGGGTCCGCCTGGACAGGGCATAGGCTTCTGAATACCGGCCGGGAGGAGTGCAAAGTGGCGCGCGACAGGGAGAAACGCATGGATGCGCTCGTTGACGCCTCGGTGGCTACAATCGCCCGCAATGGCCTAACGAATCTGAGAATTAAGGACATCGCGGCAGAGGCGGGTGTGTCCGAGCGGCTAGTCAGTTATTACTACCCGGATCTGGACGGCTTGGTTGCTGCGACCCACCGCAAAGCGTCGGAAAAGTACTATTGGAATAGACTTCGCACGATCCAGCGCCATCGCGCACCCGAAGCTGCACTGACGGAGCTCATCGCCAGCGGCCTGCCCCAAGGCCGCGGGGATGTGCTTTCCAGCGTGCTGTACGAGCTAAGCATCAGCGCCACGAGACAGCTCCAGCACGAACAGCTGATGAGCAACCTGTACAGGGACGAAGTCTCTCTGTACGAGCAAGTACTGGAACACGGCAGCAAGACACAGGCGTTCAACTTGTCCGGTCCCACTAACGAACTGGCAAGATCCTTTGTCGCCCTCGAGGACGGCCTGGGGTTGCAAGTGCTGGCCGGCACTGACAGTCTCACCGCAGAACACGCTAAGACAATACTGCTTTCCTATGCAAGGGCGGTCACGGGCGCGGCGCTGTAGAAGGGGACAGACAAGACAGCTGCTCCCGACACAGCGGGGGACGCCGGTTCAGGCGTCCCCGCTGTGTCGGGAGCAGAGGCTGGACTCACGGCATCAGCCGCACCGTCACACTATACTGGCCAGCGGTGCGCCGAGAGTCCGAAGCCCCGGCGCTGTGAGCAGGTGCGGGGAACCGAGCACGCTGTCCAAAGCCTCATCTGACATCAGTCCTCGAGCCCGGACAACTTCCACTACACTGCCACCGGAAGCCATTGCTTCTTGGGCGACTTCAGTGGCGCTCAAGTACCCGATGTAGGGAACCAGAGCAGTCACTAGACCGATGGATTGTTCAACGGTGGCGAGCAGTTTGGCGGGATCCGCAGTAATGCCATCGACGCAACGCTCAGCCAGTACGGTGCAGGCTGCCCTGAGCTCGCCCAGGCTCTCGAAGAGTGCGCGGGCCATGACAGGTTCGAACGCATTTAGCTGCAGCTGGCCGGCTTCGGCTGCCATTGTGACAACGAGATCATTGCCGATCGCGGAGTACGCAACCTGGTTCACAACTTCCGGAATGACCGGATTAACTTTCCCCGGCATTATGCTTGAGCCTGCCTGAACTGCGGGCAGATTTATTTCCCCCAGGCCAGCCCGTGGTCCGGACGAGAGCAGGCGCAGATCGTGGGCGACCTTGGAGATTTTGACGGCGATTCTCTTCAGTACGCTCGAAAGCTGGACCAATGCTCCGACGTCCTGGGTCGCTTCGATCAGGTCACCGGCCGGTGTTACCGGGACTCCGCTGATATGGGCCAGATGGGTGCAGGCCCGCTGAGTATATTCGCCGTGGGAGTTCAGGCCCGTTCCGATAGCGGTGCCGCCCAGATTCACTTCCCGGATCAGCGCCATCACCTCTCCTAAGCGGAGTTCATCTTCGGAGAGCATGACTGAGAACGTCTTGAATTCCTGCCCCAGCGTCATCGGCACTGCGTCTTGGAGCTGGGTCCGGCCCATCTTGAGGTTTTCCTTGAACTCCGCCGCCTTTCGATCGAAGGAATCGCGAAGACCGCCCATTGCCGTGAGTAAATCCGCGGCCGCCCCGTGAAGACCAATCCGCAGTGCTGTGGGATAAACATCGTTGGTACTCTGCCCCAGGTTCACATGGTCCAGCGGGTGCAGGATGCTGTAGTCGCCCCGCTGGCTGCCAAGTATTTCCAATGCGAGGTTTGCTATGACTTCGTTGGCGTTCATGTTCGTGGAGGTACCGGCGCCGCCCTGGAGCGAATCCACCACAAACTGATCGTGCAGCTTCCCCGTCTGAATCAACCGGCATGCCGCGATGATGGCATCCGCGCGGACCGCGTCCAGCAGGCCGAGATCCTTGTTAGTGGCCGCTGCAGCTTCCTTGACCGCAGCCAAAGCGTTCACAAAGTGGCCGTGGATGCCGATAGGTACACCGGTCATAGGAAAGTTCATCAGAGCGCGGGCCGTATGTACGCCGTAATACGCGTCGACTGGGACGTCCAGCCAGCCGATCAGGTCGTGCTCGCGGCGCATATTAGTGGACATCGACGGTCTCCTTTAGAGGATCTACCTGTTCCGTATTCCCGATCAAACGCGAGCGCAGCGGACTGCTCCGGGCGATGTCAATACAGGTGAAGGCCATGGCCTTCGCCGCGTCCATGACAGCCTTGTCCGCTGCCGCGGTAATGCAATGCGCGGCGAACTCCTTTTGATGGTTCACAGCAGGAAGAGAATCAATACCTATATAGGGGTGGATGGCTGGAACCCGCTGGGACACATTACCCATATCTGTGGAGGCTCTATTCATCCTCATGTCCGGACCGGAGGAGACGAACTGACGTCCCAGCGCCGTTGCATTGGCTACGTAGAGGTCTAGGATTGCCTCATCATTGGCAAACTCCGCATAGGGCTGACTTTCGGCCTCAATCTCCAGGTCGCAACCGGTGGACAGGGCACCTGCTTCGAAGCATTTCCGGACCCGTTCTTCCAGCACCGCCAGGTCGGCCAGAGTGCCCGCACGGACGTACCAGCGGCCCTCAGTCACCTCGGGGATTGCATTCGGAGCTTCTCCCCCGTTCGTCACCACTCCGTGGACGCGTACGCCGGATTGGAGCTGCTGCCGCAACAGACCTATAGCGACCTGTGCCACGGTGAAAGCATCAGCTGCGTTGACTCCCCGCTCCGGATAGGCCGCCGCATGAGTTGCCTTCCCCCGGTATCGAATCTTACTGTGCGATACGGCGAAGGGCTCCGCCCGCGCCACATCGAGCGGGCCGGGATGGACCATCATAGCCGCGTGCAGTCCGTCGAAGGCGCCGCGATCCATCAACTCGATTTTGCCGCCGCCGCCCTCTTCAGCTGGTGTACCGATGACCGTGATCGTCACGCCGAGGGCATCTACCACGGGGGCCAGCGCCGCCGCGGCACCAACGGCAGCAGCGGCGATGATGTTGTGTCCGCAAGCGTGCCCGAGGCCAGGCAACGCATCGTACTCGGCACAAATAGCCAGTTGCAGGGGTCCGCGGCCGAGGGTGGCGGCAAACGCCGTCGGGAAGCCGCACAGTTCCCGCGTCACCTTATATCCAACGCCGGTGAGTTCTGCTGAGATCCAAGCAGCGGCTTGCTTCTCCTGCCATGCAGTTTCTGGGTTCGCGTGCAGTCGGTGCGAGAGGCCGAGCAGCCGCGCGGAAAGTCCGTCGATCCGCGCGGCCGCAACGTCTTTCAGGTCTTTCACAGGTCCCCCGGAACGCCGTAGCTCGGCGCCGCGTTCGGCTGCACTGCACGTGTAAGGTACTGCTGCTTCTGCGGCTGCCATAGTTTCCAGACGTCAGCCAGTTGGCCAATCGGATCTTCCTCGACCCAATCCACCCGCAGGTCGGTGACGGCCCAGGAAACTTTATCGACGACGACGAGGCCAGCCGAATGCTCCGGCCCTTCCTCACCACCCGCGTCCCTACCAGCGAGCAGGCCGGCCAGGAGCCGGTCTTCAAACTCACCCGGGGCACTGGCGTAGGCGTCCATGATTGCATCAACGACAGCGGCATCGGAGAGCAGGTTGCCTGCAGCCACCGCGCCCGGACCTTCTACAGTTCGGTGAGTGCCAAGGGTGTTGGTTCCGCTGAAGGCTGCCGTCCCTCCCTGATTATCAACCAGGCTCAGCTGGCGGTACTCGGTGTCCGGCTCCGTTGCGAGCAGTTTCGCCATCGCATCCCCGGCGGCTGTGCCGGATTCAAGCGATTCCAGCAGTTTGGACCCTAGCTCCGGATTAGTGATGTTCTGAGAGGCTGCACCGCCAATACCGGCCCGCAGATGCACGCAACGCGCGGCCACAGCAGGACTTGATGAAGTGACAACCATGCCGAAGGCACCGGATTCGGGATCTCGTGCCACAAGGGAAAACGTCATAATGGCTCCTCAGGAGTAGTTAAAGTTGGCTGTTGCTGACAACGGCGGTGGCGTCGATCTCCACCAGCCACTCGGGTCGGGCCAGGGCGCTGACCACGAGGCCGGTAGATACCGGATGGACGCCCCGGAGCCATTTGCCCATTGTTCGGTAGACAGGCTCCCTGAATCGGGGGTCGGTCAAGTAGACGGTGACCTTGACGATGTCCGCCAAGGAGCTGCCGGCCTCTTCCAAGAGCATCTTGATATTGGCCATTGCCTTCTCCGCCTGTGCTTCTACATCACCGACGCCGACGGATTCGCGCGTATCCAAGTCCTGCCCGATCTGACCGCGAAGGTAGACCACGCCGTTGGCGACCACCGCTTGGCACAAATCATTGTCGAGGTTTTGCTCGGGGTACGTTTCCCTGGTGTTGAATGGCCGGATCCGTGTGTGAGTTGTTGCTGTCATCGCGACCCGTTCACCTTCTCCGAGAGATCTGCCGCGGACTTAACCAGATCGAGCGGGCCATCCCAGTCGAAGTTACGGTAAACGGCGCCGAGCTGGGCGAAAGGCGGCGACTGTGCGAAGAGCTGGAACGTCAGGCGATGGCCAGCGTAGTCGCTATTGAGCAAGTCGCGTGCAAACGCGAGGAGGCGACGGCGGTCCTCAGCCACCCAGTTTTCGTTCACTGAGTAGAACTTGTCCAGCCAGGATCCGACTTCCGGGTCGTTGAAGGTTGCCGAGTCGGGCGTGATGCAGATCTGGCCGCCGCAAAGCTCACGGGCAATGTGCATCATGGCCGGGAGCTGTGTCAGCGCGGTGACGCGGCCGGTATAGAGCAGCGACTGGTTGGGCATCAGGAGTCCGCCCGGACTCGGTTCGGCATGTGCGATGGCCGCCGTCAGGTGGGCGTTGATAGTCTCCCTGTAGCAGGCCAGCTGGGCCAGCTTTTCCTGCACAGCCTGCTGCTTCTCCAATCCGGTCTGCTTTACGTTCCACAGCGCCGAGCCGATCATCAAATCGGCCAGATGCAGTGTTCGCTGCACGAACGGGAATGCGCTGTAGCGGTGCAGGGTGGACCGGATGAAGCCGGCCGCCTTGGTGTGGCGGTAGAAGAGAACGTCCTCCCAGGGGATTTCGACGTCGTCGAACACCACCAAAGATTCAACCTCATCCACGCGGTTGGCCAATGGGTAGTCGGCCGAAGGACTCTTGCTGGCGAATCCGTTTCGGGAGATGAACTTCAGCCCGGGCGATCCCATGTCCATAACGAAGCCGACCGCATAGTCGGAGAGTTCGCTGTTGCCCCAGTTGGCAATTGTGGGCTTCGTGAAGGCCTGGTTGGAGTACGCGGCTGCCGTCTCGTACTTGGCGCCTCTAACCACGATGCCATTGTCGGTTTCCCGCACCACGTGCAGGAGCATGTCAGGATCCTGATCCTGCGGGGCCTTGGAACGGTCCCCCTTGGGATCAGTGTTGGCTGAAACATGGAATGGGTCGGCTTTGATGGAGCGAGAGATATGCCGGCGAATGTTCTCGGAGAACCGTGGATCCACCTCGTTCAGCACATCCTGGCCGTCATAAAGCGACCACATTTCACCAATGGTCTCGTCGCCGACACGCGTGACGACTCCGCCCGCCTCGCGCTGGACCAGATCCACAGCGGCCCGCTTGTCGATCCAGTCCTGCTGCGTCTTGGGCAGCCGGTTAGCAATCGCATTAAGTTCGCCGGTTTCCTCATCCGCGTAGGTCATGACCTTCTGGGTCTCGGCTTCATGGGCCAGATCATAGATCCTCGCCCGGACATCCACGATCGGCTTGAACATTGGGTGGGAGGTAACATCGCTGACTTTCTCACCGTCAACCCAGACTTGGCGTCCGTCGCGGATGGAGTCGCGGTATTCATCTCCGGTGCGGATCATTTGGAGCTCTCTTTCTTGTACGGTCCGTAGGTGGGTCCCGATCCTGGATAATCGGGGAAAATTGAGGGCGGCACGGGCTGCGGTTTCGCATATGTCTGAGCGCTGTAGATCAGTGGATCGCCGCCGTGGGATTCAATGTCGAGGGCATGGCCGATATACACAAGGTGGGTCCCCGCCTCCACCGATTCGTGGATTTCACAGTCGAAGCTGGCCACGGCATCGGCAATGCGCGGGGATCCTGAAGGAGCATTGGTCCATTCCCCGCAGCTGAAGTCCCAAGGCTCTTTGCCCGGCCAAGGACGACCGGCAAAAGTATCGGCAACATGGTCGTGCTGACGTCCGAGGACGTTTACGGTGAACGCCTGGTTCTTGGCGATCGCGTTATTGATCGGGCTCCGGGTGTTGATACAGACGAGTACAAGCCGCGGATCGGCGGAAACCGAGCACATCGCACTCACGGTCTGCGCATAGCGTCCACCCGGCCCGTCCGTTGCTACGACAGTGACTCCCGTAGCCACCTTGCCCATGGCGGCGATGAACGGATCATACGCTCTCGCCGGCGCAGTTTGGCCCGAAGTTGCTCTGGTTTCGGTTGACATCGCATGCTCCTTTTCCGATTGCTGCGGTGATCTGCAATCAGTATTGGGCGGCTGCGAGCCATGTGTCCAACAGAAGTTTTCTACGATAGGCATCGAAAAAACCGAAACCTAGTAACCCCAAGTTTCCATAGGAAACGGTGGGTGTCCTATTTCAGAAGGGAACGCCTGCACTGGTCGATGAAGGCCGTGGCCCTCCGGGTGAGCCGCACGCCCGTCAAATGGACAGTGCCGACGTTCAGTCCTCCGTGCCCGCCATCGAGCTCCCGGGCAACAAATCCCAAGCCTTCATAGCTCATGTTGATGTTGGTGCGTTGGCTGAGAATCGAATAACCAAGACCACGGGCAACCAAGGCCCTCACCATTTCGAAACTGGTTGTCCGGAAGCGGATGTTGGGAGATAAGTTTTCATCCTGGAAGAAGGAGAGGAAGTAGTCGCCGCCGGGAGGAAGATCGAAGAGGATCAGCGGCTCTTCCACCAACTGGCTCAGGCTTATGCTAGGACGCTGCGTCAGCCTATGGTGCTCCGGCAAGATTACGTAGGGCGGCGTTGACTCAATAACAGTGCTGGTTAGGTCTCGTGGGCGCTGGCGACCGCTGAAACCATAGTCGTACAGGATCGCGAGATCCAAGGAGCCGCTGCGCAACTTCTCTTCCAGCTCCGAATGCGATCCCTCGATAAAGCTGAGATCTACGCCCGGATGCGAATCAGTAAAGTCGGCGATGATGCGGGGCAGCAGGATGGGTGCCAAAGTGGAGTAACACCCGACAACAAGCCGTCCCGACAGAGACTCACTGGTCTCCCTGGCTGAGTTGCGCAAATCTTCGACCCCGGCCAGCAAGCGACGCGCGTCCACCAGGACCTGTTGACCAACACTAGTGAGCGACATGCCGCGGGCATGACGGACAAATATCTGCACCCCAAGGGATTCTTCGAGGTCGGTCAGAGCCGTGGAAACGGCAGATTGCGATAGATACAACTTGGTTGCCGCCGCGGTCACGCTGCCGGTTTCTGCGGCCGCTACGAGATACTCCAGCTGCCTCAAGCTCACGTTAGACATCGATTAAACCGAAACCCTTCTTCGAATACATCTGTTTTACACGATGCACTGCGCACTGCATAGTCGTTGTAATCACTGAACGCCTCACAGATTCTCCAAGGAGCAAAGATGAATGATCCCGAGCTCGCGCTGCTTTTCGACACACTCTCCATTGACTCGACATGGGGCAAGGAGAAGGAACTGGCCCAGTACATGGGTAGCCAGATGGAGTCCTGGGGAGTCGACGACGTAGAGCTGGTCGACTCCATGCCGGGGCGTCCCAGTGTTGGCGGCCGCATCCGGGGAACCGGCAAGGGAAGGTCATTGATCCTCAACGGCCATTTAGACATTTATGAAATGTCCCCCGATTGGACGCGGGATCCGTTCAACCCCGGTATCGAGGAGGGCCGCATCTACGGCGGAGGCATCGCCGACATGAAAGCAGCGACGACCGCAGCGCTGGCGGTGATGCGCAGGATCGCTACATCGGGCGAGCGCCCCGCGGGCGACGTCATATTCCAAGGTGTGTCCTGCCATTTTGAAGGCGGGGTCGGCACAAGGTCCCTACTGGAGGCTGGCTTCACCGCTGATGCAGCCATCTGCGGTGAGCCGACGGACAACACAATTGGCACGGTTCATCGGGGCGCCGCCTACTTGAAGATCACGACATTCGGCAAGCAGGCCCACACCTCGGCCAAGGAACTAGGACTGAACGCCATTGAAACCATGGAGCCCATTCTGGCGGCCATGCGGAAGCTCGAAGGAGTCATGCCTTACGAACCGCATCCGGATCTGCCCGGCGGGCCCAACCTGAATATCGGCACTATCCGTGGCGGCACAAAGCACAACCAGGTGCCGGACCGCTGCGAGATGACCTGCGATATTAGGCTCCTGCCCTCCCAAGATCCATACGACGTCAAGATCCAGGTTGAGCAGATGGTCAGCGAGCTCAAGGCTTCCGATCCTCGTATCGAAGCCATCGTAGAATTCAGTGACCATTGGCTCAGCGGACCCCGGTTACCCTACGAAATTGACAAGAACTCCCCTATCTCCAGGACTGTCGCGAAAGCAGTGCAGGAGGCCGGAATCTCGCCGGTCTACCAAGGTATCCAGTTCTGGACGGACATGGTGCCCCTGAAGCAATTCGGAATTCCCTCGGTGAATGTAGGACCAGGGACACCCCCCTACAGCTGGGCGGATGAGTGGGTTGAGCTCGCAAAGTACCGCCAAATTATAGAAATCTATGACAACGCAGTCCACAGCTGGTGCCGCTGAGGCAAGATCTCCACCGCGGCGACAACAGCACCAACAGCACCGAAACGCATATCTCCGAGTAGTTCCGAGAAAGGTTCTTCCATGAAAAAGTCAGCTAAGCTCGCCGGTCTCCTCGGTGGTGCAACAACCCTTGCTCTGCTCGTCTCCGGTTGCGGTGGTGGCAGCACCGCCGCGGAAGGTGAAAACAGTGCAGCGCCCGCGGCCGGCACCAGCAGCGTCGAAACCAATACGCCGGGCCAACTCAATGTCGGGGTCGATCTGACTTACCCGCCCTACGACATGCTCGTAGACGGCAAACCGGCCGGCTTTGATGTCGACTTTATGAACGCACTGTCCGCAGAACTGGGGCTGGAGCCCAAATTCACCGATACCCGCTTTGCCCAGATCGTCGCTGGCATCAAGGCAGATCGCTATGACGTGATCGCCTCCACCTTGTACATCTCCGCCGGCCGGGACAAGGAAGTGGACTTCGTGCCGTATTTCCAGACAGGAAATTCCATCCTGGCGCCGCAAGGCGAGGAACCACTAGTTACGGCCCAAGATCTCTGTGGCAAGACGGTCAGCGTCATCACGGCCACAGTGATCGCCAAACTGCTTCCTTCCACCGAAAGTGACAAGTGCAAGGAAGCAGGGAAGCCCGTCATCAACGTGAAGGAATTCCCGACGGATCCCGAAGCAACCCAAGCACTGCTCGCAGGTCAGGTGGATGCGCAGATGACAGATGCCGCAGTAGCGAAGACCGTGGTGGAAAAGTCAAACGAACGGGCGACGATCACCAGTACTGAATTGATCTATCCGATCGCCGTCGGGCTGGCCGTGCAAAAGGGCAATAGCGAGATGCAGAAAGCACTCGAGACCGGCATCGAAGCCATGAAGGAGTCCGGCACCTACGATGAGCTCCTCCAGGAATACAACCTTGAGCCCGTCGACCCGCAAGTCCTCGAAGATTCGCTGAAGCAGGGATAATCATGACGTTCGACTGGGCATACACATTCTCGCTCTTTGCAAACCCTGACCTGTGGCGGGCAGCCGGCCTCGTCGTCGCACTCAGCCTGCTGTCTTGGGTCATCGCCAACATCGCCGGCATCGGCCTGGCGCTAATGAAAGAATCCCGGTCCAGGGTCCTTTCCACCGCAGCCGGTGCCTATGTCTGGCTGTTCCGTAGCCTGCCGCTGCTGGTCCTGTTGGTGTTCGCCTACAACATCCCGCAGGTCTTTCCCGCAACGCAGGTGGTCCTCGGTTCATCATTCAATGCCGCGTTGATCGCCCTGGTCCTCAGCGAAGCGGCCTACATGGCCGAAATTCACCGAGGTGGCCTGCTGTCCGTTTCCACTGACCAACGGGAAGCGGCGCGGGCGCTGGGACTGCCGTACGGACGGGTGCAGCGCCAGGTGGTTATCCCGCAGGCATTCCGTATCGCGCTGCCTGCCCTGGGTAATGAGTTCGTCTCAATTCTGAAACTGACTTCATTGGCAAGTGTCATCTCGCTTGAGGAGATCCTTCTTGTCGGTCAGCGGCTGTATACGCAGAACTTCATGGTCTTGGAAACGCTGTTCGCCGTCGCTATCTTCTACGTCCTGCTGGTCACTATTTTCGACCGGTTGCGGGATCTACTCGAGCGCAGGCTTGACGTGAACCGCCGCCGTCCCGCTCTGCATGGAGATGGCGATGTGGCTATCCAGGGAACGGTGGTCCGCGGTCGCGAGCGCCGTCCACACGAGGGCGAGAAGCTGGTCAAGGCTCAGGGCGTCACCAAGTCTTTCCACGGGAACCAGGTCTTGAAGGGTGTGGACATGGACGTCCACGCAGGCGAGGTGGTTGTGGTTATCGGCCCGTCAGGTTCCGGCAAAACCACCTTGGTACGTACCTTGAACCATCTGGAACCGGCCGACGGCGGAAGCATCGAAATCAACGGCCAGACTGTCGGCTGCAAAGCCGGTCCCCAAGGACGCGTTGTTGCCCTCTCCGACCGTGACATTTCTTTGCAGCGCCGCAACATCGGAATGGTGTTCCAGAGATTCAACCTCTTCCCCCACAAGACAGTGCTGGAGAACGTCACCCTGGCACCCGTCCAACTGCACCTCATGACGGCAGCCGAAGCCGAAACATTCGGCATGGAGCTTCTCCGCAAGGTTGGCATGGCAGCACATGCCAAGAAGTACCCGCACCAGCTCTCGGGTGGCCAGCAGCAGAGAATTGCTATCGCCCGCGCTCTGGCCATGAAGCCATCGGTCATGTTGTTCGACGAGCCAACTTCGGCGTTGGACCCTGAACTAGTGGCAGAAGTCCTTGCGGTCATCGCCGAACTAGCCCGGGACGGCATGACCATGGTGATCGTGACACACGAGATGAAGCTAGCCCGCGACGTTGCGGACTGGGTGGTTTTCATGGAGGACGGGAACGTGGTGAAGCAGGGTCCGCCGGAGTCGCTTTTCGGTCCGGACGCAGAGCCTCGGATCAAGCGATTCGTCCAGTCCGTATCGGATGTTCCCGTCACTGCACAGACTCCAGTCATCGGGTAAGTGCAAAGGGAAATTACGACGGCGGCGCTCGGCTTTGATGCCGGGCGCCGCCTTGGGTTCTGGCCCGGCTACATCAGCAGGTTGTGCAGCGGGATCTCCGTGGCCTCCGACTGCCCGCTGCAACAGCGGCGTCAGGACAGGTCTGTCCCCTGCTGGACGAGGTTCTCCGGTTCGGAGCCAGTGCCGAGCGCGTCCAGTTGGCGCTTGAGCAGATGCACGATCCGCGGAAAGAATGCGGATGTGTCGCCGCCGACGTGCGGGGTGATGAGGGCATTTTCTGCCTGCCATAGCGGGTGGGTCGCAGGAATCGGTTCTGGATCGAAGACGTCTATGGCGCAGCTGATCCGCCCGGAAACCACCTCTGCGGTCAGGGCCTCGGAATCGACGACACCGCCACGCGCCACGTTGACCAACAGCGCTCCATCCGGGAGCGCGGCCAGCACTTCTCGTCCGATTAGCCCACGGGTCCCTTCGGTGAGGGGCGTGATGACGATCAAAACGTCGGTATTTGCGGCCAGCTGGATCAGTTCGTCCTTGCTGTGTACGTGGCCTTCGTTGTCGTCGCGGGCCTGGGAGCCGACACGGGTGAGCTCGACATCGAAAGGGATCAGGCGCTTCGAGATCTCCGCACCGATCCCGCCAACCCCCACGAGGAGAACCCGCCGATCGGCCAGAGACAGACGCCGTTCGTGACGCCATCTGCCCTCAAGCTGGTCCTGCGCTGCCTTGTCGATGCCACGCAGCGACGCCAGCACTAGACCGACTGCGAGTTCTGCGGTGGAGGCGGCATGCACCCCAGCCGCGCTGGCCACGGTTACGTTCGCACCCACCGCCTCACGGACGCCGTCGATTCCGGTGGTCTGTGCCTGGACAAACTTTAGATTTCCAGCCCTACTCAGTGAGCCCAGCACTGTCTGCGCGTTCAAGTACGGCAGCACAACGGCGTCGACCTCGGCGAGGTCCACGTCAACAGGATCGTCTCGAAAGTCCCAAACCGTTGCACGAATCCCGTCAGGCAGGGGCTGGACAGCTTCGAGCAGTTCCCGGTCAGGGAATGTGATGGTCTTGATAGGGCCAGCTGTTGAGCTCATGAAGCGTCCTCCCGCAGGTGATCGTTTTCTGTAGATAGTCGTGCTGAAGTTCCGGCACGAACCGGTGTAGAGATTTTCATCTTCACGCTTGCTGCTGAGCAGGGACGTGTGTCAGGGCAGAGCCTGCCGGCCTGAGCGCCGGGGCTGCGTCGCTGTCCTCGAAAGCTTGGGCGAAGCGCATATAGGCGCCGGTGAGATGCTCTTGCATTGCTTCCTCCGCCCGCTCGGGATCGCAGTCGCGAATGGCGCGCCACACCTGCCGGTGCTCTTCCAAAGTAATTGCACCGCCGATATCTGCCGGATAGAGCCGGAAAATATGCAAATGGCAGTGAGTTTGGGTGTAAGCGTTGAGAACCACATCGTTGCCGGTTGCCGACAGGATGAGGTCGTGAAAACGAGTGTCGTGACTGACGAGATCCTGCCGGATGTCGTCATTTGACTCCGTTTGCTGGCGGAATGAGTCCAGTTCTTTCTCCAGACGCCGGGCTGGATTTTCCAAGCGGTCCACGGCGGCTGAACGAGCAGCCCATGGCTCCACAAGCAGCCGAAACTCGAACAAGTCACGCAGCGCGGACAGGTCCAGCAGTGTTGTCGTGCTGTATCCCCGGCCGGACGTAGCCACAACCAGGTTATCGCCCTGCAAGCGATGCAAGGCTTCTCGCACCGGAGTCGGCGAGACACCCAGTTGCCGAGAGACCGCCTCGATGTTGACCCGTGTCCCGGGTGGAATTCTGTTCTCCAGGATTTGGGCGCGCAGTTCTTCGTACACCTCACCCGTCGACAACTTTGTCTTGCTCTGTTCCGGCGACTCTGCCACTTCCACACCTTTCGTCCCCCTAGAAGGGTAGTCTCTGGCCGCCCATTGGGTGCGAGCGGTCGGTTCAAACCCATCAGAAGAAACCATTTGCAATGTGCGATTAATCATATAGGGTTTTCATCAATCCTATATGAACAGTAACGGGGAACACATTTTGGAACTGCAGACTTACTCCACACACGACCTTGTTCGCTTTTCTTCGAAGGCACTCCAGAGCGTCGGGGTGCCTACCGCCGACGCCGATCTTACGGCTGAGTCGCTTGTTGAAGCGGATGTTCGGGGAATCAACTCCCATGGCCTTCTGCGACTGCCGTTGTACATTTCCGCCATCGAGCAGGGTGGCATCAACCCGCGCCCGAACATGCACTGGCTGAAAGACTCAGGCTCCGCTGCACTGCTGGACGCCGATGGCGCACTGGGACAAGTGTCAATGCGGGCGGCAACAGACTACGCACGGGAGCATGCTCCTGATCGGGGCGTGGCCGCCGTCGCGGTCCAGAACAGCAGTCACTACGGTGCCGGCATCTTCTGGTCCGATCTAATGGCCGCCCAGGGGTTCATCGCCATTCTGACCTCCACAACCGGCCCAACAGTGGCGCCGTATGGCGGCGTCGCCAAAGTGTTTGGAACCAACCCGCTCACCATCGCGGCCCCCAGCGCCGACGGACATCCCCTGACCGCGGATATGGCGACCAGCACGGGCGCCTACGGAAAGGTCATTGCAGCTAAGAACGAGGGAACTTCCATCCCTCGGGGCTGGGCAGTGGACGCGCAGGGCAATCCCACCACGGATCCTTTGCAGGCCATGGCTGGGGCGCTCATACCTTTCGGCGGCCACAAGGGTTCGGGTATCTCAGCCCTGCTCGAGGCCATTGCTGCGTCTCTTGGCACGGGCACGTTCGCGCACGAGACCGAGGATATCTGGTCCAACCCCGGCTCCCGCATGAACACTGGGCACCTGCTGATTGCTCTGGATACAGAAGCCTTCACCGGCCGGCAGCACACCGAAGAGCGCGTGTCCCGGCTCCAAAGCCGGATCCGGGAATCGGGCGTCAATGAAGCCGTGGTTCATGCACCAGGAGACATCGAATATGCCAAGGGGCACCAGAACCAGGAGACGGTGACCTTGGCCGCTTCCACTACCCTCCTCCTCAATCAGCTCGCTGAGCGCCTGGCAATCGTTCCGGCCGAGCAGCCCGCCTGAATACCCCTATTACCGCACAAGACCGAATGCAAAGGTCACAACCAGTTCAAGGAGAACCAACGATGTTGGATTCAAAGCAGAGCGTTTCCCGCCGCGGCCGCCGCATGGCCAAGGTCCTGACCCTATCCGTCGCAGCCGCTGCAACAACCATGCTCGCCGGTTGCGGCGTGGGCGGTCCCGTACAGGCAGACGGCACCGGCGGTGCGGGAGGAAACAGCGACAGGGCGCTGCGGCTTGCCCATGTATATGAGGCTGGGCATCCTGTTGAAAAATGTGGCATCGCCACGCTTAAGGAGGAGCTGGAAGGCAGCGGTATCACCGTCGAAAGCTACCCGGCAGCCCAGCTCGGCAGTGAAGCCGAATCATTGGAACAGGTCGCCACCGGTGGCCTGGACATGGCCATCGCCGGGCCGTCCTTCCTCGGCGTCTGGCATGAGCCCGCCGCCGTCCTGGACGGAGCCTACCTCTTCGATGACGTGGACCATTTCGTGGAAACCATTGAAGGGCCGGTCATGGAACAGGTCTACAACGACATGAAGGAAGAAACGGGGATCAAGGTTCTCTCGGGCTGGTACTACGGCACCCGGCACGTGACCTCGAACAAGGAAATCCACGGGCCCGAAGATATGCAGGGCGTCAAGATCCGCACGCCTGATGCCCCGCTCTATCTAACCAATACCAAGATCATGGGCGGAACAGCCACCCCGATGGCCCTTGATGAGGTTTACCTCGCCCTGCAGCAGGGAGTCATCGACGCGCAGGAAAACCCGATCCCCACGATCGCCTCCGCAAAGCTCAACGAGGTCCAGGACTACATCAACCTGACCGGCCACATGATTCAGGGCATCAACATCGTGACCGGTTCTGCCCTCTACGACTCTCTGCCTGAGGACCAAAGGGCAGCCCTCGATTCCGCTATGGATGTCGCCTCCGACAAGGTCCGCGAGTGTGTCGAGACAGAAGAGAAGGAAACTCTCGAAAAGTGGAAGAAGGGCGACGGTATCAAGGTCAATGAGGACGTCGACCGCGAAGTCTTTGCCGAACGCTCCCGCCAGATGCTGCCGAGCGAGGTTTCCTGGGGCGAACTCTACAAGCAGATCCAGGACGCCAAATGATTCCCGAACACCCCGATGAACCGGACTTCCTCGAGTCCAAGAGCCCCGCACTGCGAGCCCTCGTCAACGTCGAACGAATGGCGGCGGCCGGCCTGCTGAGCCTCACGCTCGTCCTGGTACTTGTCCAAGTGGTCAGTCGGTATGTCTTCTCAAGCCCGTTGTCCTGGACCGAGGAACTGGCGCGGTTCGCGCTCGTGTGGCTGACGTTCATCTCGGCCGGATTCGTCATGGCGAGACGGCTGCATGTCACCGTGGACCTTCTGGCGGCCAAGCTTAACAAGCGGGCGGCAGTGCTGATGGACTCGTTCGCCATGCTGGTGGTCCTGGTTGTATCGGCGGCCATGACCATCGCCGGAACCCAGTTCGCCATCTCCGCCGCAAAGCTGAACGCCCCGGCAACGGACATTCCCATGAGCGTGGTCTACACGGCAGCTGTGCTGGGATTTGCACTCATCTTCGTGCACGGCCTGCTGAACACCCTGGTCAACCTGCGCCACCCGGAGGAAGTGCCGGAAGCCATGGACAATCTCGAAAAAGAATCCTTCTGAGGAAACGCATATGACATTGACCCTCATGCTCGTGGGCCTTCTGGTTCTCCTGGCCCTCCGAGTTCCCGTAGCGATAGCCCTGCTGGTGCCGTCGCTGATCTACGTCACAATGGACCCCACCGCGTCCTTGGGCATTGCTGTGCAGCAGACCACGTCCGGTGTCAACAGCTTCGCCATCCTTGCCGTGCCCCTGTTCATCCTCCTCGGAAACGTCGCAAACGTTTCCGGTGTCTCGGACCGGCTCTACACCACCGCCGTGGCCTACCTCGGCCATATCCGCGGCAGCCTCGGATACGTCAACATCGCCACCAGTTTCGGCTTCTCCTGGATGAGCGGCGCCGCTATTGCCGACGCCGCTGCCATGGGCAAGATCCAGGTTCCCGCCATGAAGCAGCGCGGATACAAGGAGGAATTCAGCCTCGGCATCACGGGCGCATCCTCCTTGATCGCGCCGATGATTCCACCGAGCATTCCCGCCATCATCTATGCAGTCACGGCCGGTGTGTCTGTCGGCGCATTATTCATGGCAGGCATCATTCCTGCTCTGGTACTGATCCTCTGCCTGACATTCATGGTTTGGTGGCTAACCCGGACGGAGCATCATCTCACTCTGTCCAAAGCCTCGTGGAGCGAACGCGGACGGTCCCTGCTGGCGGCCCTTCCAGCCTTTGGCGCCGGCGTAGTCATCCTCGGCGGCATCCTGAGCGGAATCTTCACGCCCACCGAGGCCTCGGGTATCGGAGTGCTTTACATCTTCGTCCTCGCCCTCATCTACGGATCCTTGACGTGGCGGAAAACCTACCGGATCCTCCTCGGCTCCGTCGAAACATCGGGCTCGGTCCTGCTTATTGTCGCTGCGGCAGCGCTGTTCGGGTGGGTGCTGGCCCGTGAACAGGCACCCCAGCTCGCTGCGGACTTCATCCTGAACTTCACCAACCATCCGATCGTCTTCCTCATCCTCGTCAACCTCCTGCTGCTGGTAATCGGCTGTGTCCTGGAGCCGACGGCCGCCATCCTGATCCTGGTTCCAGTGCTGGGGCCGGTCGCGGAGACCTTCGGCCTCAGTCCCATCCACTTCGGCGTCGTCGTCATCTTCAACCTGCTGATCGGCCTGTTGACGCCACCCGTCGGACTGGTGCTGTTCGTCTTGTCCAGCGTCACCAATATCCCGGTGCCCAAGGTCATTAAGGGTGTGTTGCCGTTCTTCGTGCCCATGTTGATCACCCTCTTTGTCATCACCTTTGTTCCGGCGCTGAGCCTTTGGCTTCCGTCACTGCTCGGCTTTATCTAAACGCCTGAAAGGCTCCATCAATGTCAAAAATCACCTCTGTCCGCACCGAAGACATCCGCTTCCCAACCTCGCTGGATCTGGACGGTTCCGACGCTGTCAATGTGGACCCTGACTACTCGGCCGCCTACGTCAGCATCAATACCGATGACGAAGCCGGCCACGGGTTCGTATTTACCTGCGGCCGCGGCAATGAGATCGTCACTGCAGCCATCGAGTCCTACGGCCAGTTACTTGTCGGCCTGGATACCGACGACCTGGTCAACGATCTGGGCGATGCCTCCCGTCGGCTCATCCACGACTCCCAACTCCGCTGGCTCGGCCCCGAAAAGGGCGTATCCCATATGGCCGCAGGCGCCTTGGTCAATGCGCTCTGGGACATCCGGGCCAAGCGCGAACAGAAGCCGCTGTGGCTGCTTCTTAGTGAGATGCCCGCGGAGGAGATCGTCAACGCGGTGGACTTCACCCACATCCGCAACGCACTTACCCCTGACGACGCCCTGGAGATCCTGCGGCGCGGCGAACCCGGCAAGGCAGAACGCATCACCGAGCTCCAGCGCTCCGGCTACCCCGCCTACACCACCACGCCGGGTTGGCTTGGCTACAGTGACGAGAAGCTGGTCCGGCTCAGCAAGGAAGCCGTTGCAGATGGCTTTGGCATGATCAAGCTCAAAGTGGGCGGTGACCTGAACGAGGACCGGCGCCGGATGAAGCTGGCCCGCGAGGCCGTAGGCGAGAACATCAAAATCTCCATCGATGCCAACCAGCGCTGGGAAGTCCAGGAAGCTATCGATTGGGTCAACGAGCTTGCTGAGTTCAACCCCTGGTGGATCGAGGAGCCCACCAGCACGGACGAGATTCTCGGCCACGCAGCGATCCGCAAGGGGGTTTCTCCCATCAAGGTGGCCACCGGCGAGGCCGTAGCCAGCCGCATCATCTTCAAACAGCTGCTCCAGGCCGGTGCCATCGACGTCATGCAGATTGATTCCACCAGGGTCGCAGGCGTCAACGAGAACATCGCGAATCTGTTGCTGGCCGCACGTTTCGAGACCCCCGTCTGCCCGCACGCAGGCGGCGTAGGGTTGTGCGAATTGGTGCAGCACTTCTCCTTCTTCGACTACGCTGCCGTCAGCGGCAGCATGGATAACCGCATGATTGAGTTCGTCGACCATCTGCACGAGCACTTCATTGAGCCTGTTCGAGTAGAAAACGGCCGTTATCTGGCGCCACAGAAGCCGGGTAACGGAGCCGAAATGCTGCAGGAATCGCGGGACCGCTGGAGTTTCCCAGCTGGAGCCGGCTGGCAGCAGGTCGGCAACCGCGCCGCTGTGACGGGCGGTGGCAACCGATGACCGCTACCTCGGCCGAGCAAGCCGCATCCCTAATCCAGACGGCCCATTCGGCTTACGAGCAGGTCCGCAACGTAACACCGGAAACCCGGGGCAGCTGGCTGGAAGCGATCGCCGCCGGTCTTGAACAGCATGCGGACGATTTGGTCGGGATTGCCGGCCGGGAAACGCATCTGGCCGAGGCTAGGCTCCGCTTCGAGCTCAAGCGTTCGGTCTTCCAACTGCGCCTCTTCCGCGACGAGATCCTCCGCGGCGAGAACCTGGATGCCACCATCGACCACGCCGACCCGGAGTGGGGCATGGGCCCGAGGCCGGACATCCGGAAGGTCAACGTTCCCCTCGGCGTCGTCGGCGTCTTCGGCGCCTCCAACTTCCCGTTCGCCTTCAGCGTCATGGGCGGGGACAGTGCCTCGGCCCTGGCTGCGGGTTGCGCCGTCGTACACAAAATCCATGACGGCCACCTGGAACTGGGCCTCCGAACCGGAGAAATCGTCGTCGAGGCGCTCGCCGCGGCCGGCGCTCCCGCCGGGCTCTTTGCTACCGTCACGGGCCGAGCCGCTGCGGAGGCCTTGGTGGACCACCCGCTCGTTATGGCCATCGGCTTCACCGGTTCGACGGCGGGCGGGCGGGCGCTCTTCGACAGGGCATCGCGCCGCCCGGTGCCGATCCCCTTCTACGGCGAGCTGGGCAGCATCAACCCGGTCTTCGTCACGGAGGAGGCCTGGAGCCGGCGCAAGGATGAGATCCTGTCCGGCTACGCGGGATCGTTCACCATGGGCATGGGCCAGTTCTGCACCAAGCCCGGACTGCTGTTCGCACCCGTGGAAGACACCGAGGACGTCACCCGGCTGCTGGAGCGCGAGCTCGAAGGCAAGCCCGTTGCCCCGCTGCTGAGTCCGCGCCTGCGTGAAGGCTACGATTCGGCTTTGGCCGGTGTCCGGGACACCGAGGGGGTACAGGTCCTCATCCAGGGGAACGACGACGACGCTCCGTCGCCTACCGTGTTGTCCACGTCTGCGGATGCCGTACGCGAGCGGCCCGAACTCCTGGAGCAGGAGATGTTCGGACCGGCCACCTTGCTGATCGGGTACAAGCCGGGCAGCGATCTGGCCGAGCTGGCTGCGCTCCTTCAGGGACAGCTTACGGCCACGGTCCAGGCTGAGCCGGAAGAGGAGCTCGGCGACCTGCTGACCGTGCTGCGGGAGAAGAGCGGCCGCGTGCTGTGGAACTCCTGGCCCACCGGCGTGACGGTGAGCTATGCCCAGCAGCATGGCGGCCCCTACCCGGCAACCACCGCGCCCGGCACGACGTCCGTGGGGACCGCGGCCATCCGTCGCTTCATGCGCCCGGTCGCGTACGATTCCTTCCCCGCGACGCAGCTTCCGCCGCCGTTGCAGGAGGACAACCCCTGGGGCATCGCGCGCCGCGTTGACGGACAGTGGGAACGACCGGCCAAGGGAGGGAACTAGCATGACCGCGTTTCCCGCACGGGAGATCCTGCCCTCCGACGCCGACGAAGCGCTGCTGATCGGCCGGGTCTGGGACCCCGAGTCCGGCGGCCCGCGGGTAGTAGTGGCCAAGGGCGAAGACGTCTACGACATTACCGCCGTGGCCCGCACTGTCGCCGACCTCTTGGAACAGGATGACCCCGCCCAGCATGCGGCTGCCGCCTTGGACCGCCCCCGCTGGACGCTGGCCGAGCTCGTCGACGCCTCATGGAACGCGGACGCCGGCAGCGCCCACCTCCTGGCACCCATCGACCTGCAGGTCGTCAAGGCCTGCGGCGTGACGTTCGTGGAAAGCATGGTCGAACGCGTCATCGAAGAACGTTGCGGTGGTGACTTCAATAAGGCCGCGGAGGTCCGGGAGCTTGTGGGCAAGGCACTCGGCGGAAGCATTTCGTCGCTCCGGCCGGGCTCCGAAGCAGCCATGCAGGCCAAACGGGTGCTCATCGCCGAAGGTATGTGGTCCCAGTACCTTGAAGTAGGCATCGGGCCGGACCCCGAGGTTTTCACCAAGGCCCCGGTCCTCTCGGCCGTCGGCTTCGGTGCCGACGTCGGCATTCCCACCTTCTCCTCCTGGAACAATCCGGAACCGGAACTGGTCCTCGTCGCGGATTCCTCCGGCACCGTCCGCGGTGCCACACTCGGAAACGACGTCAATCTCCGGGACGTCGAAGGGCGCAGCGCCCTGCTCCTGGGCAAAGCGAAGGACAACAACGCATCCACGGCTCTGGGGCCCTTCATCAGGCTCTTCGATGGCGACTTCACACTGGATACGCTCCGTGAAGAGGAGATAACGCTTAAGGTGCAAGGCCAGGACGGCTATGCATTGGAAGGGCGCAATAACGTCGCCAAGATCAGCCGGCCCTTCGAAGAGCTGGTGCGGGCCGCCCACGGCAGTCACCACCAATACCCGGACGGCTTTGTCCTGTTCACGGGAACACTGTTTGCGCCCACCCAGGACAGGGACACCCCGGGCCAGGGGTTCACCCACAAGCCCGGCGACACCGTCACCATCCGCAGCAAGCACCTTGGCACTTTGGCCAACCGGACGGGCATCACGGAAGAGCTCCCGCCCTGGACCTTCGGTATCAGGCAGCTGTTCGCCTATCTCCAGAGTCCGGCCGTCGTCGGCACGCCGCAACACGTTGGAAGGAACGCATGAAACTCGTACGATACGGCTCTCCGGGAACAGAAAAACCCGCTGTACTTACATTGAACGGAGACGGCAGTGAGCACGCCTACGATGTGTCATCCCTGACGGCCGACATCACTGGAGAATTCCTCGCGGCCGACGGGCTCACCTCCGTACGGAAAGCGCTGGCAGCCGGCGATCTGCCCGCCGTAGAGCTCGACGGCCAGCGGCTGGGGGCTCCCATCGCCCGTCCGTCCGCCATCATCTGCGTCGGCATGAACTACGCCGAACATGCCGCCGAATCGGGTTCGGCGCCTCCCACCGTGCCCATCATCTTCTTCAAGACCCCCAACACGGTGGCCGGACCGGATGATGAAGCCTACATTCCGCGCAACAGCACCAAGACAGACTGGGAAGTCGAGCTCGGCGTGGTCATCGGCAAGCGCGCCAGCTACCTGGACTCCCCTGCCCAGGCTGCGGAACATATCGCCGGATACCTCACCGCCAACGATCTGTCGGAACGCACCTTCCAGATCGAGGATTCCGGCGGACAATGGTCCAAAGGCAAGTGTGCTCCCGGTTTCTCTCCCCTCGGCCCCTGGCTGGTCCCCGCCACAGACGTGGACGCCAACAACCTGCGCCTGCGCAGCTGGGTGAACGGCGAACCGCGCCAGGATTCGACCACTGCCGACATGATTTTCCCGGTCGACTTCCTGGTGCACCACCTCAGCCAGTACCTGACCATGGAACCCGGCGACGTCATCCTGACGGGCACGCCGCAAGGGGTGGCGCTTTCCGGGAAGTACCCGTACCTGAAGGCCGGCGATGTCGTCGAGATCGAAGTCGAAGGACTCGGCCGCCAGCGGCAGACCTTTGCCCAGGCATGAGCAACAGCAAGAAGGACGGAGGGTAATGAGCAAGGAGATGGAAGGACTCGTGGCCATCGTGACCGGTGGCGCTTCGGGGATCGGAGCAGCCACCGCGGACCGGCTGGCGGATTTGGGCGCACGGGTCGCCGTACTGGACCTGGTGCCGGAATCCGCCAACGGAAGGCACTTCTCGCTGCGTTGCGACGTTTCCGACGACGCATCGGTGAAGTCCGCCGTCGAAAGCGTCGTCCAGCGGTACGGTCGGCTGGACGTCGTGGTCAACAACGCTGGCATAGGTGCGCAGGGAACCGTTGAGGACAACGACGACGACGAGTGGCACCGCGTCTTCGACATCAACGTCGTCGGCATGGTGCGGGTCAGCCGTGCGGCGCTGCCCCACTTGCGGAAGTCGCCCACGGCGGCCATCGTCAACACCTGTTCTATCGCGGCCACGGCCGGACTGCCTGCCCGCGTACTGTACGGCGCTTCGAAGGGAGCAGTGCTGTCAATGACCATGGCGATGGCGGCGGACCACCTGCGCGAAGGCATCCGGGTCAACTGCGTCAACCCCGGTACCGCCGACACACCGTGGGTCGGACGCCTGCTGGAGAAGGCCGAAGATCCGGGAGCCGAACGATCCGCGCTCGAAGCCCGGCAGCCACATGGCAGGCTTGTGCAGCCCAATGAAGTCGCGGCGGCCGTGGCATATCTCGCTTCCCCCGCGGCCGGGTCCACGACGGGAACGGCCTTGGCGGTAGACGGCGGCATGCAGGCGTTGAGGCTTCGGCCGGCAAGTTAGAGTGTGCCATGGCAATTAGGAGCACTGACGTGACCGTTGAACAGGCCGCCAAGCGCGCTTCCCCCAGCGCGATCCTCCGGCAGAACCCGGTAATCGCGGTCGGCAGCACCCTTACACTAACCCGGACTGTCGGCACACAATAACGACGGCGGTGCCCACCTACATCAGCAGGTTGTGCAACGGGATCTCCGTGGCCTCCGGCATAGTTGTAAAACCGCCCTCCACGCCCTTCTGCAGCAGGGGCATGAGGGTGCTGTCGCGGAAAGACTCCCAGCTTTCCTTCGACTCGTGGATTGCAATGACCCTCCAACCGCCGTCGGACGGACCTGCGGCGTGGAAGATTTGCCCCGGCGGCCGCTGGCCCTCGCCCGGATGGGCCGCGGCCACCGATGCCTCGTACTGGTCCTTGGTGCCGCCGGGAAAGAAATGCACGATTGCGTAGGCCGACGTTTCCATGGGTGCCTCCTTCAACTGTTGGAATGAACCAATGGTGGCCCTGCTCCGGCGCCGTGACAATAGGTTTTCCGCCGGACCTCGCTCCCGGCCGGCCGGCATCCCGATAGGGCCTAAAGTCCCTAGCGATCCGTCGGGCCGATTCGTTACCCTGAACGTGACGCATCAACAACCGCGGCTTCGTTGGGGAGGCCGCGGAATTGTCGATGGAGGTTGGGGGAATCCGTGTGGAGCCTGGGCGTGTTGGGAAACAACAGGCTCCACACAACCCCTGCCGGTAACCGGTCTGCGGTGATACTTCACGTTCATACTGAGTCCAAGAAATTCCCCCCCTGGCCTCAGCCGACCTTAAACCTCATAAGCCAGCCGAGACGGAGAAGGGACCGGAAGGCGCGTTTTTGAGCATTCCGCCGGGCCTCACGTAGTTCTTCCTCTGCTTCGGCACGCAAGCGTCGATAGGTAGTTCATCGTTCAGATCAGGGATTGTCGTTAAGCTCCGGGAAAGAGCGGACTGAACGCGACCGCCAACAACCCCGCAGCTAAGGTGGCATAAGGTTAGTCAGCGTTGCTCAAGGAGCCAGGCTCGGGTGTGTTAATCGACAGCATGCCTATGGGCCCGCTAGCGGTAGCAACAACCGTCGAAATGTACGTTTGATAACCGTTGCCTGTGAATCGCAGCGCTAAATGGCGGCTTATCTGCTGCGTTAAATGGCGCCCCGCGCCGCGCGTAAGCGGCTCGTTAGTCGGTTGAGGAGAGGTGCCAGCTCGCAGTGTCGCATTGGCCGTCATCGCTGTTACCGGTCGCCAAAACGCTCCCATCGGAGCGAAGGCCTAGCGTGTGAGTGGAACCAGCCGCAACCGCCACGACGTCACCCCACGATGCAACATCGCATTGCCCGCGACTGTTGTCGCCGGCCGCGCGCACCTGGCCCCCAGCGACCACCGCAACCGTGTGATAACTGCCCGCTGACACGGCTACAACGTCACGCCACGCAGACACTTCTTCGACCCAGGACGCTCGGTCCCCGGCCGCGATCACTCGTCCGTCTCTGGTGAGGGCGACCGTATGCAGGCAGCCCGCGGCCACCGCCCGCAGGTCGCGCCATCCGGCCACCTCGCATTGGCCCCTGCGATTGTTTCCTGCAGCCACTGCTGTGCCATCCGCCCGAAGCCCTATGGAGTGCCAGTCTCCCGCCGCAACGGCCACCAGTTCGCTCCAACCTTCAATGTCGCTGGCGCCTTCGTTCCGTCGACCAGCCGCACGGGCTGTACCGTTTGCGATGACTGCGAGCGTGCGTCGCCAACCAGCGGCGATGCTCACGACGTCGGTCCATTCGTCGACGTCGCACTGCCCCTCGTTGTTCCAGCCGGTCGCGAGCACCGTGCCGTCCTCGCGCAGTCCAACCGTGTGAGAGCGCCCGGTGTTCGATGCTGTGTGCACGTTTCCAGCCGCCACCGCGACGATGCTATTCCAGCCCTCGACGCGCCGTTCCTCCGCTGTCGGGATGCCCGCGGATAGCACCGAACCCTGCGCGGTGACGCCCACCGAGTGTCGGCGACCGGCCGCGATGCGGGGGTGGGGATAGCAAGTAGTCATCTTTAGATCGTCTCAGGAGTTGCGACGCGCAACATCAGTCCCTCGGAGGTTGTGGTCGATGGGGCTGCGCCTACGTGATGGAACGGTGGCAGCCCCTGGCGTAAAGATTCCCACGTCCGCTCTACGGACACCGCGGTTGAGATGGGCAGATCGCCCTGCATGCCATCGGCGACGAGGCCTCCGACATCGCGCTGGATGCCCTTGAGGAGGCCTACAGCATCAACGGTCCGCGCGATCGCCGGCACCGGATCGAACACCTGGAAACGGTGACCGAAGCCAACGTCCGCCGGCTGGCCCGCCTGGGCGTGGTCGCTTCCATGCAGCCGGTCCATGCCGATCCGTCGATCCAGGAGAACTGGCAGAGCATGCTGGGAGACCACCGGACGGAGCGGGCCTACCCGTGGACCGAATTCACGGCCGCCGGCGCCACCCTGGCCTTGAGCAGTGACGCTCCCACGGCCCCGCATCATCCGCTGCCCAACATGTACGTAGCCGCGACCCGACGCTCGGCTTTGGACCCGGCCTTGCCGGCGAACCTGCCCGGCTATGCCCTGGACCTGGCCGACGCCCTGTGCCATGCCACCCGCGACGCAGCCTACTCCTGCCGGGCCGAGAACCAGCAGGGGCGCATCGCCGTCGGAGATTTCGCCGATTTCACCGTCCTCGACGCCAACCCGCTCGCCGCCGAGCCCGCGGAACTCCTGACCAACCACGCCCGCCTCACCGTAGTTGGCGGTCGTGTCGCCTACCGGACTGCCGCCCACGAGCTCGTGTCAGCGAAAAAGTGATCCTGGACCTCGCCACAATCTAAGTACGACGGCGGGTGGTTGCTTTACGCAGCCACCCGCCGAGTCGTTGAGGTAATAATTGGTGCGGTGTGGCACTCCCTATCCCTGCAGGGCTCTGTGGTGTAAGGCTTAAACACCAGAGTGGTGGCTACAGCGAGGAGGCTGGTTAGTGGAGCGCATTCTCAGGTTCCTGACCCTGACACCCGTCCAGCGGATGCGGTCGGAGGGCCGGCGGGCTGTCCTGATGGGCCAGGCGCCCTTCACCGCGACCGTGTTCCTGTTGGCTGTGATCCACCCGGAACCGCTGGCCGTTCTTCAATTCCAACTGGGAGTAGCCTTGGCGGCGGTTCTGCTCGCGGGCGGAGTGATCGTGCCGTGGGAGAGGTCCAGCCGCCCCCTGCATCTGGCCATTCCCCTCCTGGACTTCGTCGCGGTCGGGCTCCTGCAGATGGGCGGAAGCTTCGAAGTGTTCCATCTGGGGCTGCTCACGGTGTTTCCGGTCGTTTGGCTGGCTTCCTCTGCCCGCTTTCCCAGATGGTGCATGGTGGCCAGCATTCTGGGCACGCTCGCCATTGCCTGGGAACCGGTCCTCTTGCAGCGTGAAGACATAGATTTTGGAAATGCCGCGCATGAGCTCTCCCGTGTTCTGCCGCTCCCCTTGGTGATGTTGGCGCTGGCCGCCACGGTTCGTCTCATGGTGGACAACATGGCCGCCAAGGATGAGGAGCTCAGGTCGCTGCTGGCCGAGACGGACAAGCGGGAGCGGCTCCTCAGGACCATCATGGATACAGTCGGCACCGGTGTCCTGGCGGTGGACGCCCAAGGCCATGAGATCCTCTCCAACAGGCAACAACGCTACTTTCAGCAATTGGCGCAAACCGTCGGAGGTGCCTCACCCAATGAGGACAGGCACCTTCTCTTTGAGTTCGGCACCAACGTCCCGCTGCCTGTGGACCAATGGCCCTCCCGGCGGGCTGCCCGCGGGGAGCCCGTATCAGACCAGCTCTGCACTGTCGGCGCCAAACCCGGACAACGCGTCCTCTCCACGTCGATCCGGTATGTACGCAGTGCCGCTGGAACTGTCGATGGAGCGGTAATCGCTTCCTCCGATGTGACTGAACTCGTCAACGCCATCGACGCACGGGACGACTTCATGGCCAACGTCTCACACGAACTGAAGACGCCACTGACCGTCATCCTCGGAAACACCGAACTGCTTTTGGACGACGCGCCGCCCGCACACCGCACGCGTTTGGAAGCCGTGGAGCGCAACGCAGTGCACCTTCTTCACTTGGTACAGGATCTGCTTGATTCGGCGAAGCGGACCGCGATTTGCCCGGTCCCCACCAACGTCTCGGAACTTATCGCCCACAGCGCCTCGGACGCCGGTCACCGGGCCGATCCCAAAGGCATCATCATTCGCACTGAAGTACAGCCGGATCTGCGGCTGGTCTGCGACCCCCTTCGCATCCGCCAGGTCTTGGACAACCTGATCTCCAACGCAATCAAATACTCGCCCGAGGACAGCACGGTCGTGGTTCGTGCCAGGCAGGAAGACAACCACTTGGTTTGCCGCATCGTTGACCAAGGCCGCGGCATGGATACCCAAGAGATGGGCGAAGCCTTTACCCGGTTTTACCGCAGCCCGTCCGTCCGAAAAACGGCGATTCCTGGAATGGGGTTGGGACTGCCCATAGCCAAAGCCATCGTTGAACAGCACGGCGGCAACATCGGTTTCGAAAGCACGCCGGCCAAAGGCACGGTGGTCTCCTTCACACTGCCGCTGCATCGGGACATACCTGCCGGCAGCAGGCCTGAATGACTGGTGGGCGGCTTGAAACGCCGTCGTAAATATCGCGGAGGCGTCACGGCCACGTCAAGAATTCCAGCGCGAATCACGACTGCATAACTCTGCTTGTGGGCCCTGATTCCGCGCGCCTAATCTGGAATTTAGGGACGTGCAGCAGGGCTGTGAGGCCCTTAACCCGCAGGAGGGATTGCCATGAAAGCAGAAGCCGCTGGTGCAGGCCATTACGAGAGCCATCGGGACCATCCGGCACGGCCCACCAGGCTTGGCGGGGTGAAAATCGGCTCCGCTTTCTTCGGTTGGATGACAGCCACCGGCATTTTCGTCCTGCTGGCCGGACTCGCCGCCGCGATCGGCGCCCTCTTCGGCGTCGCCGACAGCGCTGACCCGAGCACCATTGCCCAACAAGCGGGACAAGACCTGCGGAGCGTCAGCATCATCGGTGCGGTGATTCTCGCGGTCATCATCTTCCTCGCCTACTTTTCGGGCGGCTACGTCGCCGGCCGCATGGCGCGCTACGACGGAGCCAGACAGGGTGTGGCCGTCTGGCTTTGGGCCGTCGTCGTCGCAGGGATCATCGCCGCGCTCGGAACCGTGACCGGCACGGTGTCCGGAGCGCAGCTGGACGTCCCGGCCCTCCTTGCCAGCTTCCCCGGGGTGCCGCTCGACGAGGGGACAATGACAACCGGCGGAATAGTGGTGCTGATCGGCATCGCACTGCTCTCGCTGGTGGCCGCCGTACTGGGCGGCAAGGCCGGTATGCATTACCACCGCAAGGTCGATCAGACCGAGGCCAGCGGCTACGCAGATTGGAACGCCGACGGCAACGCCTGACTCGTAAGAACATCGCGTCTGTCCAGCCGCTCACGGCCTTCCGGGATGCGGCCGCTGTCACTCGTAATCGGGGCTAAAGATCCTGGCCTTGTAGAAGCGAGCATCGGACCAGCCGCGCTCGGCGGTGGGCTTCCCGAGGACCTTGCCGATGCTGACCTTGGTGCCCATCTCACCGGTGTCAGGTGAACCCACCACCCAGATGTACTCCTTGGTGACGGGGTGACGGGCGATAGATTTGACCCGCCCCTTGGCCCAGATCGGCTTGCTGATGACTTTGTCCCTGTTAACGTCGTAGCGGTAGACACCCTTGCTGTCGGTCAGGAGTAGGTGACCTCGGTTGGTGTAATCGGGTTGGAGGTCATGACCCATCTTGGCGCCGGGATGGTCAATCATTACCTCGCGCCAGACGTCGAGATCGGTGTTCCGGCCAGCTCCCCTGACCTTGTAGCCGACAAGCCGGCCGTCACCGAGTACCCATAGCACTCCTTGGGAAACCTTGTTTTTGGTGCGCGGATCCCAGAGGATGCCGTGAGCGCCAGGGAAGCTCCAGGAGTTGACCTTCTCGTAGCTGTCGAAGTCATCGATCTTTTTCGGGTTCTTCGGGGAGTAGAGCTGGAGGTTCTTCCCACCCTTCGAGCTGGCGGTAAGAATTGAGCCGTTATGCGGGATCCGCTCGATGGAGTGCGGGTTGTCGTCCGGGTACGCTTGCCAGATCAGATCGTTATCGGAGTCGGTGTGCTCGCGGCGCTTGATGTCGACGATTCCAGCGGCACCGCCGGAGGCACAGACCAGCGCGATCCGCCCCCGCCCCTGGGTCTTGCGGATCTTGACATCGGACAGGTCCGCCCACCAGGCAGTACCAAACCAAGGCTCCTTGCCGGTGAAAGACCAGATCACCGCATCGTCGTTCCAGCGTTTCGCGCGCCTGTCGTAGATCCGCACTGTCTTCGAGTTCTGGTCGACCACTGCAAGGTGGTAGCCAGCAGCAGCCTCGGCGGGACTGCCGGTCAAGACCGCAGCCGGTCCGAGGACAGCGCCCGCCGCCAGGCCCCTGAGCACGGTGCGCCTGCTCTGCATGGTCTGATTGCCTGAAATTACCATGGTTCACCCCGCGGGAATGTCGGATTTTCCGACGCCGGGTGACGCCGGACACTTTTTCCACCATGGGGTAACTGTTCGAGGAAGTCTAGTGAAAGCGTCCGTTTCGGCCTCGCGGCATGCAAAGTACGACGACGGCGGGTGATCGTCTACGCGGCCGGTCAAAAGCCCGCGGTAGGCTGCGATGCGGGGTCCTGTACGAGCTTCATCGACACGAGCTCGCGGAAGCCGGCACGTCGGGCGAAGCGCACCTTCCGGCGCTTGTACACGCTGAAGCCGAGCTTGGCGTAGAGGCCGAGGGCGGGTTCATTGGTGTCCTTGATGTCCTCAAGCACGTACTCGCGGTACCCGGGCTGAGCCAGCAGATGGCGCAGCAACGCCGTCCCGACGCCGCGACCCTGGTGGGCCGGCTCAGTAGCGACGAACCCGATCTCGGCAAGCCCCGGCCGGGCACCGTCGGAACCACCCATAAACCAGCCGCCGATCACCGCGTAGCCGAGCAGCCCGCGAGCCAGCCCGAGGTGACGCCGGCTAACTTGCCGGTGTCGCGCGAGAACGTCACGAAGTCCTCCGAGAAGCTGCGCACATAAACCTCGGCGATACGTCGCCGGTATCCCTTCTTTATCGCTGGCGGCCCCGGCCTTGCCTAACCGAAGCGGACCGGCAACGTTTGGTAGCGCGTCCAAAGCGGCAGCGGTTCAATTGTGAGCTCGCAGCGGTCAACAGCCAGCCGCAGGTTGGGATTGCGTTCGAACAGGATGCCCAGCGCCACCCGGGTCTCCAAGCGTGCGAGATTCGCCCCGAGGCAGTAGTGCACCCCGTGGCCGAACGCGAGGTGGTTATTCGGGCGGCGGTCAATATCGAAACGATCCGGGTCCTCGAACACTTCCGGGTCGCGGTTGGCGGCCTGAGTCAGCGGCACGGCTGACGCCCCTGCCGGAATGGTGACGCCGTGCCAGACCACGTCTTCCGTCGCGGTAACCGGTTCGGTCCCCCCGACCGGACTGTTGTAGCGCAACACTTCGTCGACGGCGCCGCGCCAGAGTTCGTCGTCGTCGGTCGCGGAGCGCAGCCGCGCAAGCTCATCCGGGTGGTCAAGCAGTGTGACGACGGCGTTGGTGATCAGGTTGTAGGTAGTCTCGTATCCCGCGGTGATCAGCAGGAACGCCATGGCCACCAGCTCGTGCTCGTCGAGACGATCGCCTTCTTCTTCGGCATGGATCAGACCGGTCAGGATGTCCTCGCCAGGCTCGGTCCGCTTATGTTCGATCAGCTGACGGACGAGTTCGGTCATCTCGTTGACTTCCCGGACCCAACTGTCCTGGCCGTAGTCGAAGCCACCGGCGATTAGTGCCTGCGCGCCCTTTTGGAAGCGGTCCCGGTCGGCGTGCGGAACCCCCATCATCTCGTTGATTACGGTGGAAGGGATGGGCAGCGCGAACTGCTCGCGCAGATCTGCGGTCCCCACCTGTTCGAGCCGGTCAAGCAGGCCGTGGGCCAGCTCGGCCACCCGTTTACCGATCCGGGCAATCGCCCCCGGCGTAAACGGTTTGACCACGAGCATACGCAGCCGCCGATGAGCCGGATCGTCCATCATGATCATGCTGTAGGTCGTCAGCAGCTTCAGCGGTTCCCGCGCCGCCTCCGGGAACTGCTCCAGGAAGCCCGGACCGTTCCCGCCCGGCGAGCGCTGGAACCGCTCGTCGGTCAGCAGTGCCCGGCAGTCCGCGTGCCGGGAGACCATCCACACGTCCTGGTCGCTCACATACGCCAATCGTCCGCGGTAGACAGGGGCGTTTTCCCGCAGCCATGCGTAGTGGGCATAGGGGTCGGCCAGGAACTCCGGGCTCCCCACCATGATCGGATGTCTGACTACGTCTTGAGGAGTTGTCATGGTGACTCCCGGAAATAGCTTTGAACGCGTCTGCTGGATGGGTATCACCATTGTGGCCCCGGGCCCTCCTGGTTCCAAGGGCGAATGTGCTGAAGCCTGCCCCAATTGCAGGCCATGCGTATGGTACGTTTCTGGCGTGGCTACGACACCCCGCAAGGGCGCGCTCTTGCTCGCCGGCGCGATTATCACGGAGGTAGCGGGCTCGCTGTCGCTTAAGGGTGCCTTGACCACCCCTCTGCTCTACGCCGTGGTTGTGGTTGGCTACGTCGCCGCCTTCGTGTTGCTGGCCGCTGTTCTCCGCACCGGCATGGCTATCGGCGTTGCATACGGCATCTGGGGCGCCACCGGAGTTGCGCTCACAGCGGTCATGTCACTGATCATTTTTGGCGAGCCCCTCACCCTGCTGATGGGGATTGGCATCCTCGTGATCATCGCCGGGGTGCTGTGCGTCGAACTGGGCTCCCAGGCGGCTCACAGGGGGCCCGCCGAAGTGAACAGCGAAGTGGCCTGATGGCCTGGCTGTTCCTTATCGGTGCGATCATATTCGAAGTCGCCGGTACGCTCTCACTGCGCATGGCGGTCACCGCAGCAAAGCGCTGGTACATCAGCGTGGTCGCCGGCTACCTGCTCGCCTTCAGCTTGCTTGCGCTTACGCTCGCCAACGGCATAGCTCTGGGCGTGGCTTACGGGATCTGGACCGCAGTCGGCGTGGCCCTCACCGCGGTGCTCGGCAGATTCCTGTTCGACGAGCCCTTCACCTGGCTGATGAGTCTCGGCATTGTTCTCATCATCGGCGGTGTGCTGCTCATCGAACTGGGCAATCCCGCCCATTAGCTATGGAAGAACGACGGCGACGACCAGCGGAACCTGCGCGGTCAGCACCACCCTCCGTCTAACCCCGGCTCGTCGCGAGGGGCGAATCCAGCCGCGTGAGGAAAGCTGTTGTCGTCCACTCTAGGAATGTAGCTGCCGCCGCATCGAGAGCCTGCAGCATCTCGGGCAACACAGGATTCGTGTCCGATGCACGACGTACCGCATAAATCCTGCGGCGTGGAGGATCGCCGACCAACCGATGCATGCGGATATTTCGGTCAATTCCCAATGCCAGCGCCGGCACCAGAGCGACGGCCAGCTGTTCGCTGACTAGCCCCCGGATTACGTCAAAGTCCTTACTATTGAAGCGGATCCTGGGAGCAAAACCCGCTTCCGCACAAAGGATCCCCAGTACCTGCTCTCCGTCGGAGCCGGTTGCGCTGGTCGCCCAAACTTCCTCGGCGAGGGACTCCAGCGGAATCCTTTCGTCCTTCACAATATTGGGAACGCCCTGAAGAATCACCAATTCCTCGTCCAGGACAAGACGGTATTTCAATTCTGGGTGCCGGTCCACCGAGAGTACCGCATACTCGTAAACGATCCCCAGGTCGACTTCCCCACTGAGGATGGCGTTCGGCAAGTCCGCTGATTCGAGGTCTTCCACGAGTAACTCAGTTTCCGGTTGCTTGTCGAGCAGCCGGGATATGGCTTTGGGCAGCAGTTGCGCTGCAACAGTCCCGGAGGCGCCAATTCTCAGCCGGCCGCGAGCTCCGTGAGCGTAGGACTGCATGTCATCTTCCGCCTGGGCGAGCTGCTTCAGCAGTACTTGGGCGTGCTTTGCCATGGCCAAACCCGCCGGCGTGGGCCAGAGATTACGTGGGCCTCGTTCAAAGAGGGCCACGCCAAGTGCCTTCTCGAGAGCGGCAATCTGTTGGGAGACCGCCGAAGTAGTGTAACCCAGCTCCTTAGCAGCCGCGCTGTGCGAACCGGATTCGAGTACCGCCTGTAAGGTCCGAAGGTGGACAAAACTGTTGGTACTGGTCATCCTCTGCATTCCGGCCTCCATGATTCACTCCCACTGCCTCATCGGGACGCGTTCAAAAGGTCCAGGCAAAGGGTCGTTGAATCATACACTGGCAGACCGGACACATCCCTGACTGCTGCGGCGTACGGCGGCAGGTTAGTGCATTCCAGTACTACTGCCCGTACCTCAGGTCGTCGCCGCAGCATGGCTTCAGTGACCGCAGCCACCTCCCGCTCCACAGCGCGTTCGTCCAGGTGTACTTTGCCCTCGATAATAGCGGCAGTAAACGCCGGGCTTGAATCCATGCCTTCCACGGCAACGGGCATACCGGAGCACCCTGCAGCCGTGAAGTGCCGTTTGGTCAAACTTGCTGCTCTTGCGGTAATGACTCCTACCTGCCCATGCAGCCTCTCGGCTCCGGGAATCTGCAGCAGGCTCGAGGCGGCGAATGGCACTGAGAGCTGTGCCTGGATCTCTGCTTGATAGAGGGATAGGAAACCGCAGCTCGTGGAAATGGCTTTAGCACCCCGCTGCTCGAGAAGCCGGCCTGCTGCAATGAACTCTCCGATTAGCGCCGGGTCCGGATCCATAACAACTCTCCGCACGGACGCGGTCGGCACTGTTTCATAAAGGACCGGAAACGGAAACGTAGCGGGATTCCCGATATCTCCTACCGGACGACGGAAATTCGTCGCGAGCATAAGGACTCCGAGCATCGCTAAATGAACCAGACCAGCAAGCCAACAAGAAGGAAGTAGATGGAATTCGGCAGGGCCAGGATCATAACCTTGACGGGGTCGACTTTGGTGTTCAGCGCCGATCCGACCAGACCGCAGACCACAAAGGCTGTCAGTCCAACCGGCGGCATGTTTTGTCCCGCCGCAGCGATGTGGGATGCGCCGAGTGCAGCGTTGACCGGGTCCACCCCGAGGCCAACCAGGATGGGGCCGAGGAATGTGACGAGCACCGTCTGGGCTGCGGTCTGCGAGCCGGTCAACATACCGATGGCAACTATTCCAGCCGCTCCTCCAAGTTTCAGCTCGGGTCCGGCTAGTGATTCTGCCGCGGCGGCTACCATGTCGACGGCTCCCACCGCATAGAAGATGCCAATCATTGCTGCTGCACAAAGCTGGATCTGAATGGTTCCGCTGACCTTGCTCAAACCTGTCGTAACCGTACCCAGAGTGTCGCGCCGGACGCTCTTGAACAGAAAGCTGACCGCGATGGCGACGATGATTGCCATGACCACCGGGAAGGCGATGCCCTTGAGCACCGGAATGCTTCCCAGCCACGACGTGGTTGCGGCCAGTGGAGGAATCTCGGTAAAAACGTCGAACCCGAAGCCGGATTTCGCTACCACGATAACGATCAGGACCGCGAGAGGAATCAGGGTCTTCCATCGTTCCGCCATGAGTTTCATGAAGGCTTTGGATCCGGTGGCATCGAGGGACCCGAATCCTGAAGCCGACGATCCCGCTGGCAAGCTCTTTGCTGGCCCCGATGCTGCTCCGGCCCCTGAGCCCATCGGAAAAGACCCTCCTACAGTCTGTGCTGCGGGGGTAAGTTTGGCACCCGTCCCGCGCTTCGCGCGGACGAACCGGAATGACTCAAATATGGCGAAAAGGGCTCCGCCGCCGACCGTCAGGTAAGCAATATTGGTCACCGGAGTCGGGTCTATTCCAATCAGGGAAGCTGACAGGAAGACGCCTTGGGAAATGGGCGGCATGATGGAGCCAATGGATGCTCCCAGGAGGATCATCATACCGATCTGAACGGGCTTGATTTTCAGTTCACTCAGCGCGTGGATCACCAGGAAGCCGATCACCGTTGCCGCAGCAATAGCATCGCCCAGCAATGAGCCGGCAAGAATCAGCGTCACGAAGACGGCTGCGATCAATCCCCGCGGAGATTTCCCGAACAGCGCCCGCAATCCGAAGAGAGTTGTTTCCATGGCCCCCAGCCGGACCTGCGCCTCTGCATAGATGCTGCCAAACAAGGACAGGGCGATCACCCAGGCGAGGCGGTCGGCTCCATCGACGAGGGCATTGACCCATCCCATGGGAGCGAGTCCGCCGATAAGCCCGGCTGCTACTGCCGCAGTCAACAGGGCGGCACGGATGTCACCGCCGATCCAGGGGATCTTCTTGATGAGGGCTATGGCGAACAGCAGTACCAGTGGAACGATGACGACAAGCATGTGTGGCTCCTCGATCGAGCGGTGTATTAAGAGTGAACGGATCCAGCGAAGCGGTTTATCGACAATGCGCCCAGAAACGGGTCAGGGCTCGCTTTGTCGTCGAGGAGATCCCGGACCAGGACTCCAGTGATCGGGGCGAGGGCGATTCCGTCGCCCTCGTGGCCGGCAGCGATGATGTAGCCATCAACTTCCGGCGCTCGGTCAATAATCGGCAGTCCATCGCCGGTGTATGGGCGGAAGCCTGTCATCGACCGGATGATGCGCAATTGCGCAAGCAACGGCACAATCCTCGCCGCATGACGGGCAATGGCAGCCATGATCTCCGGGCCCTGCGGCTTGTTGAAACCGGTAAATTCCCTGCTGCCGCCGATCAGCAGGTTGCCCGAGTCGGTCTGGCCCAGCGACAGGCCTACGCCGTACGGAGGGGTACTTCCGGCCTCGACCGCGGCCAAGTGCTTTGCGGCGATGTATTGGGCGCAGAGCATGCTCCCATTGACCAATGGTTCCACGGCCTCGGATATCAAAATGGTTCCTCTACGCGGCTGCACCGGAACACATACGCCGGCCAGTTCGCCAACCCGGGCCGCGAAGGGACCCGCCGCGTTGACCACCAGATCAGTCGATATGCGGCCGCGGGTAGTGTCGGCGGAAATGACCCGGCCGCTTACTACGTTGATAGCGGTGACCTCACAGTGCGTCCGGACTACCGCACCGCATCGTGCCGCGGCCCGGTAGAGCGCTGTGTTGAGTGCGAGGGGATTTACTTCCGCGTCATCGGGGCTGTAGGACGCACCCAGTACGTGCTGGGCGAGGCAAGGCTGGCGCTCGCGCGCCGCATCCCTGTCGAGCAGCGACACCGAGATGCCGGCCTCTTGCTGCCGTTCAACGAAATCGCGCATGAACTCAAGATGCTCGGGCGTTTCAATCACGACCATGCCGCCGTCGTTCTTCAACTCAAGGTCGGCATCTAGTTCAGCCTCGAGGGAGTCGTACATGCGACGGCTGGCCAAGGCGAGCTCCATGTGGATTCCGGGCCGTTTTGACTGGAGGAAGATGGCTTTGTCACAGGAACCGGACGCACCTGAACCGGGCCCGTTCTGCTCCACAAGCACGACGCTGCGCCCTTGTTCAGCAAGGCGGAAGGCTATCGAAGCACCTATCACTCCGGCGCCTATCACCACCACATCTGCCGTCATCATGAGTAGACCTCCGGGCTCATGGCCGGCCTCCTGCCGACAGTATTCGCCCAAGCTTCCGTGGCCCGGCGCCTGCCTTGGAGGATGTCGGGCTGGAAGGTTATGGGACTGGTTTCCCTGGCTTGGCCGACCCCGCTGGCCGCGAGGGTCACCGCTGCTGCATCGAGCAGGCCCAAACGGGCTGCCGCGGCGCAACCGGCCAGAGTTCCCTGGGCCATCGCAATTTTGGCCCCCTCAATACCGGTGATGTTTCCGGCCACGAAGAGGTTCTTTAGGGAGGTCTCCATCTCCGGACTGTGAAGCGGCACCTGTCCACCCAGTTCGTCAATCCGCTCGATAGAGCAGCCGGCAGTCAGCTCCTGCACCGGATACAACCCGCCGGAGAGGCAGACACAGTCCACATCCACGAATACGGAGCGGCCTGTTGGCCTGCCTATGCCGTCAACGTCATCTATCCCGACACCGGTTACGCGGTCGTCTCCGTGTATCGAGCTGACGCGTTGACGAAGTTTCAGCTTCGCTCCGAGGACGGGGATCCCGGCTTTCGGATAGAGAGCTCCGGCGATTTTCCGCATGGCCGGCACTCCAGCTAGCTTGGCGCCGGCGCGCAGGAAGGCATTGGGAGCCAAATCGGCCATCCCGGCCAAGTAGCCAAGGGTGTACCGGGGATTACCTTTGTCCTTGCTGAACAGATCGGCAGGAGGAAGGTAAATCCCAACTACCTCGGCGCCGGCCATAGTGAGCTCATGGGCAACGGTGAGTGACAAAGGATCAACACCGACGACGGCGACGCGCTTCCCTGGGAGAACCCGATAGTAGTTCGTGAGGGTCTGGGCGGCGCCGATGGTCATTGCCCCCGGCAGTGTCCATCCTGGAATCGGCAGTGCCCGCTCTGCTGCTCCCGAGGCCAGGACTACGCAGGAGGCAGTTAGCGTTTCTCCGCCGTCGAGAGCGAGTTTCCACTGCGGGTACATCCCCCACACTTCCCGGCGTTCCAGCAATTGGACACCGGCGGTTGCCGCGCGGTCAGCGAGCTGTACAGCAATTTCCTTGCCGATCCACCAGTTTCCATTGGACTCCTGGTGGAGCTGTCCCAGCAGTCTGCCCCCAGGTGCAGGATTTTCATCGATGACCGTGACACGGGCGCCGGCTTCAGCCGCGGCGATCGCGGCCGACAGGCCCGCCGGGCCAGCGCCCACAACGGCGACGTCGGGAGAGATCATGCTTCGGTTTCCGGCTGGGTCTGGCCGTGCGACTCCACGGTCATCCCGTCGACAACCGGCGTAATACACGCTCGCACGCTCGCCGCGCCGTCAACGGTGACGCGGCACTCATAGCAATGCCCGATGCCACAATAGATGCCCCGGGGCTCCTGACCTAGACGGGAATAGCGAAGGGTTCTGACATTGCTGGCCAAGAGCGCGGAAGCTATGGAATCTCCCTCATTAGCAGGAAAGCTCGTGCCATTGAACTCGAATGAGATGGCACTATCCCTCAGAGTGCCGAGGACCGGATGCTCGCTGATGCGTTTCATTCTGCGACGCTCCGCTCCGGCTTCGAGACGACATTCATCAGGTCGGCCATGGCAATGGGCCGGATCGGTTGGTTTCTGGGCAGCCCTGCATCGTTGCTCAATCCGCGGCCGGAGGCGTCCGCGATCGCCATCAGAAGAGGCATACAAGTGCGTCCTTGGCAGATTCCCATACCCGCGCGGGTCTGCAGCTTGAGTTCCCGGAGCGAAACGGAAGTGTCTGGCACGGTCAGACACTTTTCTATCTGACGGAGCGTGACACCTTCACACCTGCAGATCGTCGGGTCGTTCATGTTGCCTGCCGTTCATAAAAAGTTGTAGAGCGTTCCATCTAATTTCCAGCAAACGCCGGTTGTGAACAATAGGCCGAGTTACAGAAGGAATCCACCGTGCTTGCAGAAAATCTTTCGCTCAAAGGCCGCTACTTGCGTGAAATATATGGTCAGCTTTGTAACGTGATTTACTACTCGACGTTGCCTTCAACCTGAGGAGCCGGATGACTGCGAACTGGGCGGAAGACAGAGTGAAAGTCGCTCCTAACCATTGGCTGGACATCGCGAGGCCGACTTCTGCTCTGTCCCTCATCACCACGGTTGACGCAGCTGGATCGATGAATGCGGCGCCCTTCGCCACGCTTGTGCGTGTCAGTCAGGATCCCTTGCATCTAGCCTTTACTGCTGCAGAAGACAGCGACACCTGTGCCAACATCAGGGCAACGGGAGAGTTCGCAGTGAACTTCATACCGTTTGAGGAAGAGCTGCTGAAGCAGGTTCTCGTCGCCGCCCACCCCTGGCCGGGCGGTGTCGACGAGATTGCCCAAGCAAGGCTTACGGCCTTTCCCGCCATCAAGATCGCGCCGCCGCTGTTGGCGCAATGCTACGCACATCTCGAACTCGAGGCTGAGTGGATCAAGCTCTGGTCAGGCCGTTGCATGATTGTGGGTCGCGTGGTGGCTGTCTCCGCCCGGGCCGATTGCCTTGATGACAACCAAGAACTCATCTGGGAGAAGACACAGCCAGTGCACTTCTGGGGAAGCAAGCGCGGACCTTCGTTCTCCCAAATGGGCGCACCTGTGACCGTCCTGCCCGATTGAGCAATAGCTCTCTAGGCCTGCTCTTCCAGAACCTCGAACGCATGCTCACCGTTCACGTCATAGTTGATTACGCGAGCTGTGAAGCGGCAATCGCGCCGACCAAGGTATCCAGCGGTTTTTCATAGCGTTCGCGAACGATATCTGCGTGAAGCCAAGTATCGACAGTCGCGACAGAACCGAGTTGACGGAGCCCGCCAGCGATACGGTTGAACTCCCCCAGCGACGCCACCCCCACCGTTGCAATCAAGTTGTAGTGCCCGAAACATTTCACTATGAACTCGGCACCCGGCACACCCTCGAGATACCGGACTGCCTCCTCGATACCGGAGGTGCTGAGACCAAACCCGAACGCCATGGCCTGGGATGTATCTGCCCGACGCCGGATAGCGCCGATCTGCATGACATTGGCATTGATCAGCTTGAGTACCCTTGTTCGGCAGGCGCTCAACGACAGTCCTACTGCCGCCGCCATTTCGGCGAAGGATGCACGGCCATCACGTTGGAGAAGATTCATCAGCCGCAAGTCGTACTCATCCAATTCCAGATCCATCAGCTTTGGTTCCGCCCCCAGGAAGAAGCTACGGATGACCCGCTCATAGACGGTGACGTTGACGGAAGCGACTTGAGGCAGGGCACGAATCAACTCAGTCTGCTCGTACATAGAAGCCAGCGTTGGCATACGCAGTTCAGCTGCCAGATGATACGGGCCAGTCGTCTGGGAGATGAAAACCGGACTCTCCATGGCTTCCATTGCTTCGAGCACAGGAACCGGATCCCCAGTCAGCTGAACGGCAACATGCGCGAGACAGTTTAGCCCCAGTACACGCGGGTGTACGGCAGCAACGATCCGTATCTCTCCTGACTCCAGCAGAGCATTCACATGAGCGGCAACTGTCGCGCGGTTGGTATCCAAGGCCTTGGCCAGTTCGCTGAATGAGGCGCGCCCGTCTTGCTGCAGGTGCCGCACTAATCGCTCTTCAAGATCGCCCATCCACTGTTTATATCAACTAACTTTCAGCTTCACCAGCAAATTTATTGTCAGAACGCGAATCTACGTGCCTAACGTCGCAAAATTGATAGGTAAACTCATCACTTAATTCGTAGAAATGATGCCCAACAAAAAAACTGCTTGACGGATGGTGGCAAGTGTCACAGAATCATCTGCATACCGTTCAGCGGGCGCCTGTCAGCAAATAGTCGCCCACTACCTGTACCCAGGAGATTTCCATGCGTAAGTCGATCTATTCCACAGTTGCGGCGTCAGCAGCGTTGCTGGCGCTGGCAGGCTGCGGATCTTCCGCCGGCGGCGAAGGAGCCGCTGCTTCCTCGGAGAATGCACCGTCCGGACTCGTCAACGACGGTCAGGCAACGCTGTGCATCGATCCCGAATACCCGCCCCTTGAGTACTACTCGGACGGCTCGGGCGGTGACATCATCGGTTTCGACGCCGATGCAGGCCGAGCTTTGGCCGAGCACTGGGGCGTTGAGGTGAAGTTCGAGGTCACCGCGTTCGATGGCCTGATGCCGGGATTGCAGACACGGCGTTGCGACATGATTCTCGGCGGTCTTTACATGAGCGAAGACCGGCTTCAGGTCGCTGATGCTGCACCGGTCATGAATGCAGGTCCGGCGGTCCTCACAGCACCGGCAAAGGCGAGCGAATTGGCCACCCCTGCGGACCTCTGCGGACTGACCGTGGCCGCACAGGCCGCCTCCAGCAACGCGGCCAGGATCCAGGCCCTCGGCGACGAGTGCGAGGCTGAGGGCAAAGATGCACCGCGCTTGACGGAATACCCCAAGACGGCCGAGACGGTCCTCGCAGTCCTCAACGGCAAGGCTGACGCTCTTGTCGAAACGAACGTCGCGGCTTCATACATGGAGACGCAGAACGAAGGCAAGCTGCAGGTTGCTCCCGGCGTATTCGAGACCGATACCCAGTTCGGCGTCTTCAGCCGCAAGGGTGATGAGCTGACTCCTGCGATCGCCGAGGGGCTCAAGGCACTGTACGAGAACGGAAAGCTGGCTGAAATCGCCAAGAAGTACAACCTCGATCCCGCAATCCTCGACGTCTACTGATCCCGCTGATGGGAGCGCTGGCACATTCATCGGCGCTCCCATCCATGAGGAAGTGAAATCATGCTGTTCGATCCCGATATCTTTTTCCAACAACTGGTCAGCACCGAATACATGTGGGGTGCGCTGATCTCAGTGGCGGTAGCAGTACTGTCGCTCATCCTTGCCACCGTCATCGGATTCTTCCTTGCGCTTGGCCGAACCTCCCGCAGGAAGACTTTCCAGGCACCGGCCAGCATCTATGTCTGGTTTTTCCGCGCCATTCCCGCGCTCCTGGTTCTGCTGATCATGTGGAACGCCTTGCCGCAGATCATTCCCGCCCTGCGCCAGGACTGGTTCACCCCGTTTATTGCGGCCTTCGTCGGCCTTGGACTGGTCGAAGCGGCGTTCATGGCGGAAATTGTGCGTTCTGCCCTGTTGAGTGTGGATGAGGGCCAGGCTTTGGCCGGCCGCGCGCTGGGTATGTCGCCGACGAAGGTGATGCTCAAGATTACTCTCCCCCAGGCCATCCGGATTGCGCTTCCTCCTACCGGAAACGAGTTCATTGGGCTGGTGAAGTATTCGTCCCTGGCCTCGGTCATCTCCCTGCGGGAGTTGCTGACCACCGCGCAGGTCGGCGTTAACATCACCTTCCGCTACGCCGAGTACTACGCCGCGGCGATCATCTACTACCTGATCATCGTGACGCTGCTGACCCTGGCCCAGAATGCCTTGGAGAAGAAGTTCGCCTGGACCTCGAAGGCGAAAGTAAAGAAGAGCCGCGTTCTGGCTCCCGCCGCGAAAGCAGGCCTGTGATGACCCAAAGTGCCGAGATTGTTCAGGAGGCCGCTGTCGTGGACCAGCCCATCCTGCAGGTCAAGAACCTGCACAAGTCGTATCAGGGGCAGGAAGTGCTCAGGGGCGTCGAGTTCGATATCCGCAAAGGCCAGGTCAAGGCGGTCCTGGGCCCGTCGGGGTCAGGTAAATCAACGATGCTCAGGCTCATGGCACTGTTGGAGCCAGCCGACGACGGCTCCATCCAGCTCCGAGGCGAAACCATAGGCACGAAGCTCCAGCATGGGCGTACCGTCCACCTGCCCGAGCGCTTGTTGGCCAGGCAACGGCAGGAAATCGGCATGGTGTTCCAGAAGTTCAATCTCTTCCCTCACTTGTCGGCTGTTCGGAACGTGATGCTGGGCATGACCTCGGTCAAGGGAATCTCACACCATGCGGCGCGGGAACAGGCCATGGAGATGCTGAACCGAGTCGGACTGGACCACCGCGCGGAGCACTACCCCTCGGAGCTCTCCGGCGGGCAGCAGCAGCGCGTCGCCATTGCCCGGGCCCTGGTTCTGAACCCGTCGGTCATGCTCTTCGACGAGCCCACCTCCGCGCTGGATCCGGAGCTGGTCGGCGAAGTCCTCGACGTGATGGAAAAGCTCGCAGCCGACGGCATGACGATGATCGTGGTCACGCACGAGACACGTTTCGCCAGCCGTGTGGCCAGTGAGGTGAGTCTGTTCGACGGCGGCGTGATCATAGAGCAGGCCGCCCCCGACCAATTCTTCAATAACCCGCAGCACGAACGCACAAGGAAGTTCCTGAGCCATGTCCATTGAGAGCCACGAGCAGTACCGCCCACTGGCTGTCTACACGGACATGGACGACACCGACTTCGCTGCCGGTGCGAGCCTCCTCGAGGCGGCGGGATTCGACGTGCGCTACGCGGACAGCCAGGATCCTGCAGTTATCGCCCGTGAAGCAGCGAAAGCCACGGCTCTCCTCGTCGGCTATGCACAGATCGACGCAGACCTCATGGACAAGCTGCCGAATCTGCGCATCATCGCACTCATGTCCGTTGGCTACAACAATGTGGACCTTGAGGAAGCCCGCCGCCGCGGCATCTGGCTGACGAACATTCCGGCCGCGGCCATCGAGGAAGTGGCCACCCACGCATTGGCTCTGGCCTTGGCGGCCGTCCGCGATCTCCCCTTTTTCGCCCAGGCTGTAAACAACGGCGAGTGGAACATCCGCAATGACCGGGCGCCTCTGCGGTTGAGCAGCCGCCGGCTCGGGCTGGTAGGACTTGGCCGGATCGGCCGCCGTTTCGGCCAACTAGCCTCCCCCATCTTTGGAGAGGTCATCGGCTACGATCCCATGCTCCCGGATTCACCGGAAACGGAGGCGGAGCTCAAGGCGGCAGGAATCAGGCGCACCGGGCTGGATGAAGTCCTGGAGAACTCGCATGTGCTCTCGCTCCATGTACCGCTGACCCCGGAGACGGACCAACTGATCAATGCGGGGACCATTGGACGGATGCCCGCCGGCAGCTTCCTGGTCAACGTCAGCCGCGGCCAGTTGATCGACGTCGAGGCAGTGGTTGAGGCGCTCAATTCCGGGCACCTCGCCGGGGTTGCCGTGGACGTGCTGGAGCAGGAGCCTCCGGCTGCCGACCATCCGCTGGTGGCCCATCCACGCGCGCTGGTGACTCCGCATGTGGCCTATTTCTCGGACCACACCGATTCTGAATACGTCCGGCAACAGGCCCAGAACGTGGCTAGCTGGTACGCCACCGGCACTCCGGACACCCCCATCTTTCCGCTGGAACCGGCCCGGATCTAGTCCGCCGGCAAGCACCCTACAGGAGCAACATCTTGCGCAAACTCAAGCATTTCGAACAACAGTCCTACGGCCATGTTCCCGTGATCGTCACTGCCCGAACCATCCACACGCTCGCAGACGACGGACAGGCACCTGAGGCGATGCTGGTCCTCGGCGGGAACATCGTCGCCACGGGTTCCCTCGAGCACTGCCGGGAAATCGCCGCCAACGTCTCCACTCTGGAACCGCAGCTGCAGGACTTCGGCGATGCCGCCGTCGTTCCCGGTTTCATCGATCCGCACGCCCACCCGCTCATGCTGGGACAGATGATGAGCTGGGTGGACTGCGGCCCGGGCAAAGCCGGGAGCATCCCGGAGATCGTGGCACTGCTTCAAGCTGCCGCCCGCACCACTCCGGCCGGACAGCCGGTGCGTGGTTACGGCTACGAACACCGCAACCTCGCCGAAGGCCGCCACCCCACCCGCCATGAACTGGACCAGGTGGCCACGGACCGCGAGGTTTACCTGATGAACGCCTCCGGACACGGCGGCGTGGTCAACTCCTACACTTTCGAACTGCACGGAATAACCAGCGCGACGCCGGATCCGAAGGGCGGGGTGTTTTTCCGGGACAACGACGGCGAGCTGACCGGCGAGCTCTCGGACGCTGCCTGCAACATCCTGACCGGCCTCGAGGGCGTGAAGGTAGGCCACCACGGCCCGAACTTCCACCTTGCCGATGAGCCCGCTGAGCACCTGCGCCAGCTGCGCGCTGCGCAGGATAACTTCCTGGCCGGCGGCGTGACAGCCATCGGCGACTGCCAGGTGTCCAAGCGCGAGTTCGACATGTACCTGCGGCTGGCCGAGGAAGACCAGCTCAAGACCCGTGTCAGCATGTACCTGCTCTCCCACCTGCTTGATGACGCGCTGGACATGGGTCTGCAGGGGCAGTTCGGCAACGCCCATCTGAGCTTCGCCGGCATCAAGTTCTACGCCGACGGCACGCTGGGCGGCTGGACCGCGTACTTCCCCGACGGCTACGTGGGCGATCCCTGCCGCACCGGCCAGCTCTACCATGATCCGGCCGACTACGCCGACCTGATCCGCAAAGCCCACCTTGCCGGGCTCCAGACGGCCACCCACGCCCAGTCCCCCACCGCACTGGAGATGGTCATCTCCGCCATCGAGCAAGCCCAGGCAGAACGCCCGGACGCGGACGCCCGGCACCGGATCGAGCATTGCGGCCTGCCCACCCCGGACCAGATCCGGCGGATGGCGGCCGCGGGCATCTACCCGGTAAACCAGCCGCAGCACTACTACAACTGGGGCGAAGGGGTCACGGCCGCCATCGGCACTCCCGGCGAGCGCTTCAACCCGCTGGGCGAGTTCATCGCCGAAGGCGTTACAGTGACGCTGAGCTCGGACGCCCCGGTGGCGGAACCGCGTCCCCTCGAGGCCATCCAGGCAGCCGTCACACGCGTGACCCGGCTGGGCCACCGGCTCGGCGCCGACAGCCTCCGCATCTCTGCCTACGATGCACTGGTCGGCCATACCCTCAACGGTGCTAAGGCGCTCGGCCGCGAGGACGAGCTCGGTTCGCTGGAGGCCGGCAAGCGCGCGGACTTCGCCGTACTCTCTGCCGATCCACTGGACGTGGCTCCGGAAGAGATCCGCGACATCGCCGTGCTGCAGACTTGGATCAACGGCGTCTGCCAGTACGCCACCCCGTCGGCTGACGCAGCAGAAGCAGCAGGCGCCCAATTGACCGCTACGGCATCGGCTTAGGAGGCCACCAATCATGGAAACACTGGATCAGGAAACGTCCGTGGCTCCGCTGCAGATCCCTGCGGACAATGCGGGCCTCGCCATCATGAGCGTGCTGCGCAACTACGGGATCGACACCATTTTCGGCATTCCCGGCACCCACAACCTGGAGTTCTACCGCCACTTGGCCCCCCTAGGCATCCGCCCTGTCACCACCCGGCATGAACAGGGCGCCGGCTACGGCGCGGACGGCTGGGCCCAGCAGACGGGACTCCCCGGCGTCGTCATCACCACCTCCGGTCCCGGCCTGCTGAATGCCCTCTCGGCCGCGGGGACTGCCTACTGCGAGTCCCGCCCGCTGATTGTCCTCTCCCCCGGCGTGCCCGAGGGAGCGGAGTTCTCCGACAACGGCTCGCTGCACGAGACGAAGGACGCCTCCGCCGCTGCCGGCGCCATTATGGAGTGGAGCCGGCGCGTGCACAGCGCCCAGGAAGCAGTGCAGGCAGTCCACGACGCGTTCGAGCTCTTCCGCCACGGCCGGCCCCGCCCGGTCCACATCGAGGTTCCCCTCAACATCCTCGAAAGCCGGCACAGCTGCACGCCCGAACTGTTGGAGGCGCTGCCGCTGCTTGAGCCCGTTCAGGCGGACGACGGCGCCGTGGCAGCTGCCGCTGCTGCCTTGCGTTCCGCAGTGCGTCCCGTGATTTTGGCCGGTGGGGGCTCGCTCCACGCGGGCGACAACCTGCGCAGGCTGGCCGAGCGGCTGCAGGCGCCGGTGGTCACCACGCTCAACGGCAAGGCCGCCATTGCGGAAGACCACCCGCTCTCCCTGGGCTCCAACATCAGGTTGCCCCGTGCCCAGCAGCTGGCCGACGACGCGGACGTGCTACTGGTCGTCGGCTCCAAAGTGGGCGAGGCGGAAATGTGGGGCGGCGCCGTCACACCGCGCGGCAGCGTAATCCGCATCGATATCCTTGGCACCCAACTGGATAAGAACATTCCGGCGGATCTCGGGCTGGTAGGCGACGCCTCCGCCGTCGTGCCCCAGCTTCTGGCAGAACTCGACGGGCATCAGGCTCCGGTAACCAACCTCGCCGCCCTGCGTACGGAACTTGAGGAGCAGGCCCGCTCCCTCTCGCCCGAGCTCGCCGCGGTCAGCGAGACCATTGCTGCCAACGTGGCGGCGGACGCAATCATCGGCGGGGACTCCTCCCAGATCACGTACTTCGGGACGTCGTCGTTCATCCCGCAGCAGCAGCCGCACAGCCTGCTCTACACCCCCGCATACGCCACGCTCGGCTACGGCCTGCCGGCATCGATCGGCGCCAAGATCGCGGCGCCGGACCGCCAGGTGGTGTGCGTGGCCGGCGACGGGGCCCTGATGTTCGCCATCCAGGAACTCATCACCGCCGTGGAACAGGGACTGGACCTGACCGTGGTCTGCGTGGACAACGGCGGCTACGCGGAGATCCGGCAAAACGAACGCGACCGCGGCATGGAGCCCGTGGGCGTCAACCTGGCCCAGCCGAACTGGCCTGCCCTGGCTGATGCCTTCGGCGGACACGGCCAGCGGGCCGCGACCCTCGCGGAGCTCGGCGATGCCCTCCGCTCTGCCGCGACCGACGGCGGCCTGCAGCTCATCCATGTCCCGCTCGCCGAAATCGCCGCGAGCCTCTAACTACTGCACCTGAAGGAACACTCATGACGGAAGTACTCTCCGGTCAGTCCGCTGGTCCGGCCGGTCTGACCGACGAAGCCAAGGCCACCGCGCGTGCCTGGATCGACGCCAATATGGACCGGTTGAGCCAATGGCACCGGCACATCTGGGAGCTGGCCGAGCCGGCGTGGCGCGAGTTCCAGTCCGCTGCCTGGTATGTCGAACGCCTCCGTTCGGAAGGCTTTACGGTAGAGGCCGGCAGCGGCGGCATGCCCACGGCCTTCGCCGCGGAATGGTCCAGCGGCCAGGGCGGCCCGGTCCTGCTCACCTACGCCGAGTACGACGCCGTGCCCGGCAATTGCCAGGCCGCCGGCCACCAGGAGGAACCGCGCGACGGGCTCAGCGAATTCGCCCCGGGCCATACGGACCCGCATTCGGCGCTGGGCATCTCCACCCTTGCCGGGCTGCTGGCCACCAAGCACGCCATGGAAGTCCATGGGATCACAGGCACGCTGAAGTACACTGGGGAACCGGCCGAAAAGGTGCAGGGCTCCAAGGTGGTGCATGGCCTGCGCGGCTATTACGACGGCGTGGACGCCATTGTCAGCTTCCACCCCTTCTACATGCTGCCGCTGTGCAACACCGCCCGCTGGGACACCCAGTGCGGCAGCTACTACAGCAAGGTCTACACCTTCGTGTGCGACCAGCCCGAAACCTGGCAGCTCTCCGCCAACCCCAACTCCCCCATTCCCGCCTCGCACTCCGCTGCCCGCGCGCCGGGAGCCAACGTGGCCCTGATGAGCATGTATTCGTCGTCGCGGATCATGCAGGACGCCATGCTGCCTAGCTTCGGCGGCTGGTCCCTCTCCGATGCCATCTTCACCCACGGCCAGGCCACCGCGGATAACCTGCCGGCGCGGATAGCGCAGATCCAATACTCCTGGCGCTGCCCCACCGTCGAAATGGCCGAACATGTCCTTACCGTGCTGGACCGCAACGCCGAGCATGCCGCCGCGATGGCTCACTGCCGGCTGGAAACCACGTGGGTGGCGCGGAACCGGCCGGGACGGACCAACCATGTGCTGGCCCAAGCGCTCTACGACAACCTAGAAGCCGTCGGCGCCCCAAGCTATGGACCCGACGCCGTCGCGGCTGCGCAGAACATCCAGCAGAACCTCGGTCTCGAGCCCATGGACAAGCCCTTCCTGGACGAGTGCGAACAGCTGATCACGCCGCAGGACGCGGAGGCTGCGCTGCGCGAGCACATGGCGCCATGGCAGAAAAACTGGACCAGCGACGACTACGTGGAGATGACGCATTACGCTCCCACGGTCCGGTTCTATGTCTCCCGTTCCGCGCTCAAACCCGCCCCGGGCCAGGGCGCCTACCCCGGCTGGGTCATGAACGCCCTCGGCGGCATACCGGAAACCATCGATCCCACCATCGAGACCGCCGGCAAGACGATTACCGGGACCTTTATTGACCTGCTCACCCGGCCCGATGTCCTGGCCCAAGCCCGGACCGAATTTGAGGGCCGTATGGCAGAAGATCCCATGCCGGCTCTGCTGGAACCGGACTTCATGCCGCCCACCGAGCTGGCCTGGCCGGATTACTCCAAAGACACCAGCGGGTCACGCGTCTGGCATCCGAATTCCATCTAAAACAACGACGGCGGGTGGTTGCGTTTCAGACGCAACCACCCGCCGTTTCGTTGGTGATAATCCACCCGAAGGGCTAGGCGTCTATCATTCGCGTTCCCGTCAGCAGCCGCCGCCGGTGCGCCGGATCGGTGGCGAGATCAATGCAGGTCCAGGCCATGGCAAGGGCGCCGTCCCGGACAGCCTGGTCGCCGGCACTGGAGACCGCGAAGTCCGCGAATTCGGCGCTGTGGATCGGCGGGCAGTCATCGCCGAGTCCGATCATGGGATGGATTGTCGGAAAGTACTGCGACACGTTGCCCATGTCCGTCGATCCGGCCAACAGCGCCTCCTCGCGGGGACTCCTGCCCAGCAACCTGGCATTGGCGTTATACAAGTCGGCCATATGGCCGTCGGTCTTGAGGTTTGCGAAGCTGTGGCCCGTCTCGTCGATTTCCAACCGGCAGCCGCTGGCAACCGCACCTGCTTCCAGGCAGCGGTGGAGGACTTTCGTTACGTGTTCAAGAGACTCCATGGAGTCCGCACGTACCATCCATTCGCCGGTAGCCTTTTCGGGGATGACGTTGGGTGCGAAGCCGGCGTCGAGCACGTAGCCATGGATCTGTTGGTTCGGTTTCAGCTGTTGGCGGGCGAGACCGATGGCGGTCAGGGCGACCGTCATAGCGTCGAGTGCATTGATGCCCTCATAAGGTGCCGCGGATGCGTGGGCGCTTTGGCCCCGGAAGGTGGCCCTGTAGCCGGAGCATGCGTATGGCCTCATGGCGGATTCGTCATGCGCGTTCGGGTGGACCATCATCGCGGCATGGGTTCCGTCGAAGTCACCCTGCTCAAGCATGATGATCTTGCCGCCCACAGTTTCTTCCGCCGGCGTTCCAAGCAGGCGGACAGTGACGCCCAGTTCGTCGACCAGCGGGGCCAAGGCGGTAAACGCACCAAGAGCCGCGGCGGCGATGATGTTGTGACCGCACGCATGGCCGATCCCGGGGAGCGCGTCATACTCAGCGCAGATGGTTAGGACGAGTTCGCCGTGGCCGCCCTCGGCCCGCACTGCGGTAGGGAGTTCGCCCAGGCCGTGCTCCACGCGTGCTTGGTCGAGTGCTTCCAGCTCGGCCACCAGCCAGGCGGAGGCCTTGACCTCCTCCAGGCCGGTCTCCGGGTTGCCGTGGAGCCGATGGCTGAAGTCCACAATCCGGTCCAGTCCCGCCTCGAGCGCATCCTCGGCCCGCTGTTTTAAGGCATCCACCATGCTCATGCCGTAGCTCCCTGTATGCTCTCGGCGGTGGCCAGTCCGAGGCGCCGGACGCCTTCACGCAATCGTTCAGGTGTCTCGAAGGAGAATGCAATGCGCAGCTGGTTGTCGCCGGCCCCATCGGAATAGAAAGCACTGCCCGGGACGAATACCACCTTGTGGCCGATCGCCCGGTACATAACGTCTTCACCGGATATGCCCTCGGGCAGGGTCACCCAGGTGAAGAAGCCGCCGCCGGGCACGGTCCAGGTGGTGCCGGCCGGCATGAAGTCTGCGAGCGCTGTCATTGTCGCCTCACAACGGTCCCGGTAGAGATCGCCGGCTGAGGCTAGGGTTTGGCGCCAGTCGGTTTGGCTCAGGTACTCCTGCACAAGCATCTGGCTCAGAACCGAAGGGCAGATGGTGGTCGCTTCGGAGGCCAGTTGCAGTTGCCGGCGCACGTCATCGGGCACTACCGCCCAGCCCACACGAACCCCTGGGGAGAAGATCTTGGAAAAGGAACCGAGGTAGAACACGTTCTCCGGATCCAGCTGGTGGAGGCTTGGCAGGTAGAGGCCATCGAAGCTGAGCATGCCGTAAGGATTGTCTTCGATGATGGCCAGGCCCGCCTCCCTGCAGATACGGACGACGTCGGCCCGCCGCCCGGCGGAGAGCGTGACGCCGGAAGGATTATGGAAGTTGGGGATGGTGTAGAGCAGCTTGACCCGTTTGCCTACGGCCGCCAGCTCGCTGATTTTGCGCTCGAGTTCCCCGGGGATCAGGCCGTCGTCGTCCATGGGAACATGAACCACGTCCGCCTGAAGTCCGTCAAAGACGCTGATGGCGCCCACGTAGGTGGGGCCCTCGGCCAGGATGACATCCCCGGGATCGCAAAAGAGTTTGACCAGCAGTTCAAGCGCCATCTGGGATCCCGCGGTTACCTGCACGTTAGCCGGAAGCGCCGGGTTTCCTTCGGCCGCCATGACCGCGCAGATGAGCTCCTGCAATTCCCTGGTCCCGCCGCCCCCGCCATACTGCAGCGCGTCCAAGCCCTGGGTGCGGACCAGCTCGGCCGCCGTATCCGCGAGCGCGTCGAGCTGCAGGACGCTCAGGTCTGGATTGCCGCCGGCCAGGGAAATCATCCCCGGCTGCATCGAGATGTCGAAGACCTCGCGCACCGGCGACGGCTTGTAGCCGGAGGCACGGGCTGCGAACAGGCCCGCTGCCGTGGAGGACGGAAAGGAGGTGATGGTCATGAACTTCCTCGTTCTGTTGGCATTGCACAAAAGTGGAATCGACGGGCAAAAAGCGGTGGTCAGCGTTCGGCTGCATAGGCGAGCGTGGACTCCCATGCGGATGTATCAACGCCCAATTCGGCGGCAGCAAAGCGATAGAGCAAGCGCCGCATGTCCTCGGGGCTGCTCCCGTAGGTTCCGTTCACGGTCTGGATGGCGAGACCGTCGACAACGGCGAGCAGGAGCCGGGCCGCGTCCTCGGGGTCATGGACGGGATTGATGCTGCCCTCGGCAACGGCTTCCTCCAGCACGTCCAGGAAGAACTTGCGCCACAGCTCGAGAATGCTGTTGACCTCCTGCCGCATGGCTTGGTCCTTATGCGACGCTGCGTACAGCTCAAGCCAGAAGCCCCACGCGTCCGCGAAGGACTTGTCCCCTTCCACGGAGAAGGTCAGGAGGTCACGAATCTTCGCCAACGCGTTTGCACCACGGGAGGCGATCTCACGCCATTCCTCCTCGGCTTCATGGATCCGGTGGTCGATGGTCGCCGAGATGAGGCGGTCCCGCGTTCGGAAGTAATGCTGGATCATGCCGATACTGAAGCCGCTCGCCTCCGAGACCGCGGCAAAGGAGCAGCCGTCCACCCCGGAGTCGGAGATGATGGCAGCCGTGTGATTGACGATAGCCAGCCGGCGCTCCGCAATGGCTTCATCCGTTACGGCATGTTTAATCCTTGACCCGCCCACGGCTTACTCCTTCTGATCGCACTTCAGTTGAGGCCTGATGGAGGTTCCAACTCGGCGCATCCTCAAAAATAGCCCTTGACAGTGATCTCTGTCACTTCAATAATAAGTTGAACATATTGAAGTTATCAACACTTCTCCAGAATCTAATTCCGCCGATGGAAGGCACACCATGAACATGACGTTCCGGAACTCTTGCCTCGCAGTCACAGCACTTGCGCTGATGACAGGTGCTACAGCCTGCACGAACACCGAGAGCGCTGCCTCGTCGGGCGGCGAAGGTGCCAGCCAGGCCGCAGGACCCGTGTTGGGCGCAGGTGGCCAGGAGGCTGCGCAGGCTGTGGAAGAGGATCCCGCCGTCAGCGCACTCGTCCCGCAGGACCTCAAGGACAAAGGCACCATGGAGCTGGTGACGGACCCCACCTACGCGCCGATCGACTTCACCGACGACAAGGGCAACATCGTCGGACTGGAACCGGACATGGCTCTGGCCGCTGCCAAGAAGATGGGGCTGGACATCACCATCAACAAGGGAGATTTCAACGGCATCCTCGCCGGCATCGAGGCAGAGCGGTACGACGCCTCCTGGGCCGCCTTCTCCATCACCCCGGAACGCCAGGAGCGCGTGACCATGGTCAGCTATATGCAAGGGGGCACCTCGGTCATGGTCAAAAAGGACAACCCCGAGAGCATCGCGGGGGTTCTGGACCTGTGCGGCAAGACGGTAGCCGCCCAGACCGGCACGACGCAGGCCCTGACTGTGCTGCCAGGCTTCCAGGAAGAGTGCAAGAAGGCCGGCAAGGAAGAGGTTACCGAACTGGTGCTCCCCCAGCAGGACAACGTGAATCAAGCCGTGGCAACCGGCCGGGCCGCAGCGATGGCGGCCGATGGCGCGCTGATCGCCTACTACTCGCAGCTGCAGCCCGACGTCTTCGCTGCCGTCGAGGACATCCTCGTCGAGCCGTCGCTGGCCGGTGTCGTCGTGAACCAGAAGGACAAGGAGCTTGCGGATGCGTTCAAGGCCGCCATCGATTCGTTGATCGCCGACGGCACCTATACGGAGATCATGGAGGCCTGGAGCCTGGGCAACACGGCAGTTGAAGCGTCCGAGATCAACCCTGCCAAGTGAGCCGGACAAACCAGGAAGGCCAGGCCCAGACATCATGACCATGGAACGAACGAGCAAGCCCGTCCCGACATCCGGGCCGTCAAGCGCGGACATCGACTTCCTCGCACTAGCCGGCAGGCCGGTGCTGAGGCGCAAGCGGCCCGGGCAGGTGGTTGCGATCATCGCCGTCGCGTTCTGCATCCTCATCGCGGGCATCACCCTGGTTACCAACCCGGGCTTCGGCTGGGACGTGGTGGCCCGCTACTTCTTCGACACGCGGATTCTCGGCGGCCTGCTGACCACGCTGCAGTTGACCTTCATCGCCATGGTCATCGGATTTGTTGTCGGCCTGATCGTCGCGGTCATGCGGATGAGCGACAACTGGCTCTTAGCCGGTGTCGCGGGAGCGTACGTGTGGTTCTTCCGCGGGACCCCGTTGTTGGTGCAGCTGCTGTTTTGGGGCTTCGCCGCGGCGCTCTTCCCGAAGATCGGGATCGGCATCCCCTTCATCGGACCGAACTTCGTCGAGTGGAACACGAATGACGTCATTTCCCTCATGACCGCGGCCATCCTCGGCCTCGGCCTGAACGAGGGCGCTTACATGGCCGAAATCGTCCGCGCCGGCCTGCTCAGCGTGCCGCACGGCCAGACCGAAGCCAGCCGGGCCATGGGCTTCAGCAAGATGTCCACGCTGTGGCACGTAGTGATCCCGCAGGCCATGAAGGTCATCATTCCGCCGGTGGGCAACAACGTGATCTCCATGCTGAAAACCACCTCGCTAGTCATAGTCATCGGGGTGGGAGACCTGCTCTACAACACCCAGCAGATCTACGCCCAGAACCTGCGCCAGATCCCGCTGCTGATCGTCGCCAGCATCTGGTACATCGTCCTCACCACCATCCTGACGTACTTCCAGGGCAAACTGGAAAAGCGCTATTCCAAAGGCAACTTCCTCATTGCCGGAAAGGCGGCCCGCTGATGGCAACCGTCGAATTCCTCAACGTCCATAAGAGTTTCGGCGACGTGGAAGTACTCAAAGGCATCAACCTCACCGTCCAGCCACAGCAGGTGGTCTGCTTGATCGGCCCGTCCGGTTCCGGCAAATCAACCCTGCTGCGCTGCGTAAACCATCTGGAGATGACCACTGCCGGCGCCATTCTGGTGGACGGGCGGATGATCGGTTACGACGTCAAGGGCGACCAGTTGATGGAAGCCCGCCAAAGCGAGATCAACAAGCGCCGGTCGAAGATCGGCATGGTCTTCCAGAACTTCAACCTCTTCGGCCACATGACTGCCCTGGAGAACGTCATGCACGGCCCGTTGAAGCTGCTCAAGGCGCCACGGGCCGAAGCGGAGGCCAAGGCACGCGGTCTGCTGGGCAAGGTTGGCCTAGCCGACAAGATCGGTAACTACCCGTCCCAGCTCTCCGGCGGTCAGCAGCAGCGCGTGGCCATCGCCCGGGCCCTGTCCATGGATCCGGACGTAATGCTCTTCGACGAACCCACGTCCGCCCTAGACCCGGAACTGGTCGGCGAGGTGCTGGAGGTCATGAAGAAGCTGGCGCGTTCGGGCATGACGATGATCGTGGTCACCCACGAGATGGGCTTCGCCCGCGAAGTAGCGGACGTGGTCGCCTTCATGGACAACGGCGTCATTGTGGAGCAGGGCGCTCCGGACGATGTCCTGCTCCACCCACAGCACGAGCGGACCCGCAGCTTCCTGGCCCGCGTCTCCTGACTCCCGGAGCGCGGACTTTCGAGAACAACGACGGCGGGTGGTTGCGTTTTTTCACGCAGCCACCCGCCGTTCCGCTTGGCCTGCTTATCGAACAAGCGCCAACTAGGACGCGGACGCAGTGTGTGTCAAGACTTGAGCAGATCTTGGGCGAATTTTGAGGCATTTTTTCAGGTACATGCGCCTGAGCAGCGGTTCTTCTTGAGGTTAACCCACGAAAGTGAATCCAGAGCAGATCAGCTTCTCGACTCACTAACTAAGGGGCACATCATGAAGAAGTTCACCGCACACAAAAAGCGTGTAGCCATCACGACTGCAGCCCTCGTCGCCATCGGCGGCGGCGCGGCCTTCGCCTACTGGACCTCGACGGGCTCAGGCACCGGCAGCGCAACGACCGGAACCACTGTGCCTTTTACCGTCACCAGCACGACGGCGACCGGCGGGCCACTTACGCCGGGTGGACCCAGCCAGGTAGTCGAATTCGAGGTCACCAACCCCAGCACCGGCGTGCAGCGTCTGCAAAACGTTATCGTGACAGTCGCGGACGAGGACGGGATCCTGTGGACGGATGCCGGCGGATGCTCCTATAAGGACTACTTTGTTAGCGATGCCGTGTTCACCGCTGGCGACGTCGCACCCAACGGCGGTAAGGTCACAGGCACCGTCACGATCAAGATGAACAACCTAGCCACGAACCAGGATGCTTGCAAGGGCCTGGCTGTGCCGCTGCACTTCTCCGCCAGTTAGCCGATAGCAGCCTGTACCTCCCGGCCCGCTTGACCTTCATGTCGCGGGTCGGGAGCCGTGTTTCTAGGAATGAGTCCGGAAGGTCGAGATGCTCGTGCCCAGCCAGCCCGCCGCGCCCGAATCCCCTCCCGGGGTCCGGGCCAGTGCGCTGCCTTTGAGGCGCCTGTTACGATCCAGCGCGATCGTCGTCGCTGTCTGGTTCCTTGCGGTTGTTCTGGGTGCGGGGCCAGCCTCGGCCTACTGGACGGCGACTGGATCCGTGACCGCGGAGGTGTCGACCGGAACGCTGTCGGCACCGACTGCCGTGACAGTTTCCCTGATCGGCGCTTCCACTATCCCGGTCAACTGGACGGCATCTTCGGGTACTCCGAACCCAGAGGGTTACTACATCACGCGCTCCAGCAGCAACGGGATGGCCGTGCCTGCCTGCGGAACCAGTTCGACTGTTCTGGTCACGGGCACTTCCTGCACTGACACCGCCGTGGCGGCGGGCACCTTTACCTACACCGTGACAGCGGTCTACAAGTCCTGGACTGCTGCCAGCGTACCCAGCGGTGCCGTTACCGTCGTTGCGGCGAACAAACTGGCTTTCACCACCTCGCCCAGTGGCGCTACGGCCGGCGCCCCGATTAGCCCGGCCGTCGCGGTGAGCCTGCAGTCGGTGCTGGGCACCACTGTCGAGGCTGCCGGTGTTCCCATCACCGTTTCCTTGAGCGGACTGAACCTCAACGGTGCCAGACTCTCAGGAACGCTGACTGCCTTGACCAATGCCCAAGGGGTAGCCGTCTTTAACGACTTGTCCATTGATAAGGCAGGCCTCGGCTTCACGCTGACGGCTACCAGTTCGGGACTGTTGGATGCAACGAGCAGCCCTTTCACCGTCAACGCCCCGTTGCCGGCTTCCAGGCTGGTAATCACCACGCCGCCTGTTTCAGGTCCCGCATCCGCAACAGCGTCTCTGGGGCAGGTGACGCTGCAGTTGCAGGACGCATCAGGAAATTCAGCACCTGCGCCGGCCGGCGGTACCGTCGTGGCCCTGTCGTCGAACTCCACCGGAACCAAGGTCTTCTCTGCCACCGCCAGCGGCACGCCCACCACGAGTCTAACGATTCCGGCCGGTTCCTCCACCGCGTCCTTCTACTACGGCGACACCAAAGCCGGCACCCCGACCCTCACCATCAGCGCCAGCGGCCTGACAAGCGCCATCCAAACCGCCACCGTCAGCGCCGCCGCCGCCTCCAGAATGGTCTTCACGTCTGCCCCAGTCTCCGGAGCCGCTTCCGCAACGGCAAATCTAGGCCCGGCAACAGTGCAGCGTCAGGACACGTTCGGCAATCCCGTCACCGCCGGCGCCACCACATTGGCCCTGACGTCGAACTCCGCCGGAGGCAAGGTCTTCTCTGCCACCGCCGGCGGCTCGACCACAACAAGCGTGACGATTCCGGCCGGTTCCTCCACCGCGTCCTTCTACTACGGCGACACCAAAGCCGGCACGCCGACTCTCACCGTCAGTGCCAGCGGCCTCACCAGCGCCACTCAGACCGCCACTATCAATGCCGCTGCCGCATCCAAGGTGGTCTTCACCTCTGCCCCGGTCTCCGGAGCCGCTTCCGCAACGGCAACCCTGGGCCCGGCAACAGTGCAGCGTCAGGACACGTTCGGCAATCCCGTGACCGCCGGCGCCACCACATTGGCCCTGTCGTCGAACTCCACCGGAAGCAAAGTCTTCTCCGCCACCGCCGGTGGCACATCCACCACAAACGTGATGATCCCGGCCGGTTCCTCCACCGCCTCCTTCTATTACGGCGACACCAAAGCCGGCACCCCGACCCTCACCGTCAGCGCCAACGGCCTGACCAGCGCCACCCAGACCGCCACCGTCACGGCAGCCCCGGCAGCCAGACTGATGTTCGGTCAGCAGCCGCCCAGCACGGTGAGGGGAGGCCAGGTCATTGCGCCTGCTGTCACCGTTCTGATCGTGGACGGTTTCGGGAATCAAACGACAGGAACGGTGCAGGTAACGATGAGGAAGGGCGCTTCGCCCGGAGACCTGAAGGGGTCCCTAACCATCACTGCCGTCAATGGCATCGCTACCTTCAGCGATCTGTATATCGCAGGACAAGCTACTGCATCCCACGTCCTCATAGCCTCAACACCAGGTTTTGCAGACGTGACCAGCAATCCCTTCAACGCCAACTGACCAATCCGCGCAGCAGAAAGGCCCTCCGATGAACTGTGACCAGCTCGCCGCCACCGGCCTGCCTATAACGGCGCTGATAGCACTAGCAGTCGCCTTCGTAGCTGCCGGCCTGTTGCTGGTTGCCGCGGCCCGCCGACGAGGCACCAGACGGGGAGGCGTCGCTGTCCTGCTGCTGTTACTGCTCTTTGCCGGGGGCTCCGGCGCCGGCGTTTCAGCCGCCCAAGCTGTACCGGACTGCAGCCAGGAGATCCAAGGCCCGGTCGTGATCGGGCCGAACAAGGAAGTCACAGCGGTGCAGATCTCGACTATCAACGGCGTTGCCCCCGGAGCTGATCCCGCACTCATCACCGGGACCGTCACCAACAACAGCACGGAAACCAGGTACATCGCTGCAGTTACGGTCAGGGCCAGCTCCTTGGCCATGGCCCCTGAAGCAGCACCCGGAGCGTGCGACCTCAGCGACTACATCCTGACCGATGTACGGATGCCAGTTGGCCGCACACTGGCACCAGGAGAGTCAACGGTATTCACCGGGGCAAAAATCGGCTTCAACAACAAATCCGTCAATCAGGACGCCTGCAAGCTGGCCACCGTGACCCTGCGCTACGACGTTAGCTAGGTCCAGCCCACGGCTGCTGCACTTTGGAAGAAAACGACGACGGCGAGTGGTGGCGTTGCGCTTCCACCCGCCGTTTCGCTCGGTCTGCTTATTGAGAACCAGCGCCAACCGTCACGCCAGAACTTCGCACTCGCTGACCGTGAGTTCGGCAAGGATGTCGGTGTCCACGTCGACGCCGAGACCAGGCCGTTCGGTGATCTGGACGTCGGGCAGAACGTACTGCAAGTCCCCCGGTTCCTTCGCGAACTTCATCGGCCCGGACAGTTCAGTGGAAACGATGTTGGGATGGCTAAGGGCCAGATGGAACCCTGCTGCGGAAGCGACGCTAGTCTCGAGCATGGAGCCGATCTGCACTTTGAGTCCGCCGAGTTCAGCCTGCGTCGCCATACGGTGGCAGGGCGTGATGCCGCCGCTCTTCATGAGCTTCAGGTTGACCATGTCCACCGAGCGGTCACGGACAAACCGTGCAAGGTCGCCGGCATCCACTACGGATTCGTCGGCCATCAGCCGGGCGCTCGTGTCCTGGCGAAGCAGGCGGAAGCCGTGGATGTCGTCCGCGAGGATTGGCTGCTCTATCCAATCGATGCCGAACGGCTCAAGGGCCCGGATCATTGTGCGGGCCGTGGCCGGATCGCCCCACCCCTGGTTCGCGTCCACCCGGATGGCCAAGTCGTGACCGATAGCGGCCCGCACGGCCCGCACCCGCTCCACGTCCTGCCCGTCGTCGCTGCCGAGCTTCATCTTGAGGTGCCGGTACCCTTCGTTTCGTGCCTGGACCGCCTGTTCGGCGAGCACCTCGGGCTCCAGAATGCTCATCACCCGGGCGATGTTTGGCTGCTCCGGCCGGCGCCCTCCCAGGAGTGCGTAGATGGGTCGCCCGGCAGCTTTGCCCGCCAGATCCCAACAGGCAATGTCGACGGCGGCCTTCGCAGCGCCGCACCCCTTCAACGACTGGTCGAGCCGCTGATGAATCGCGGTGATGTCCCGCGGGTCCATCCCCAAGATGGCGGGAATCAGCTCGGTCTTGAGGGCTTCGACCGTTCCGGTCGGCGTTTCTCCGGTGATGTGTCCATCCGGAACGCTCTCACCGTAACCCACCAGTCCATCGTCGGTCTCAAGAGTCAGGATGATGCTCGGCATTGAGTCGTAGGTGGCATAAGAAACCACGAAGGGTTCCAGCAGCGGAACATCGATGAGCGCGATGGTGGCGCGGGAGATTTTCATTGGTACTCGCAATTCAAGAGAGGGCTAGGGGTCGGACTGTCAACGGGATGCTGAAGGTGCGCCCGGCTACATGACGCTGTTGAGGAAGGCGATGGTCCGGGGATGCTGCGGATTGTCGAGCACCGCAGCCGGCGCACCCGATTCCACCACCACGCCCCCGTCCATGAAGACGACGTTGTCCGCGGCGCTGCGGGCGAAGCCGATCTCGTGGGTAACCACAATCATGGTCATCCCGTCGGCGGCGAGGGTCCGCATCACGTCGAGGACATCGCCCACCAGTTCGGGGTCCAGCGCGCTCGTCGGCTCATCGAACAGCAACAGCTGGGGGTCCATGGCGAGCGCCCGGGCAATCGCGACCCGCTGCTGCTGGCCGCCGGAAAGCTGCGCCGGATAAGCCTTCGCCAGGTGGGCCAGGCCCACCCGGTCCAGCAACTCCATGCCGCGCTTGAGCGCCTGCTGCTTGGGCACCTTCTTCACTCCCACCGGCGCGGCCCAGATGTTCTCCAGGGCGCTCATGTGCGGGAACAGATTGAAGCGCTGGAACACCATGCCGATGCTGCGGCGCTGCCGGGCGACTTCGCGCGGGTTCATTTCGAAAACCCGGTCCTGGCGCTGGGCGTAGCCGATCAGTTCGCCGGCCACGGAGATACGTCCGCCGTCGATCCGCTCCAAATGGTTGATGCAGCGCAGGAAAGTGGACTTGCCGGAGCCGGAAGGGCCCAGGAGGCACATGACCTCTCCGGCATTGACGGTCAGCGAGATGCCTTTCAGCACCTCCACGCTGCCGTACTGCTTACGGACGTTGCTGGCGACCAGGAGCGGCGTCGTTGCCGCGGAGCCAGGCATGGGCCGTTGGGTTGCGAGGGCGTCAGTCATTGACCGGTCCTTTCGATTCTGGCTGCTTGCCTTTGCGGAACGAGGACACGATCCGGCCCAACGGCGTAGGCCCCGGCTGCCGTGCGTTCCCGCGGCCGTAGTGCCGTTCCAGGTAGTACTGCGGCACGGACAGCACCGAGGTCAGGAAGAGATACCAGCAACTAACGACGATGAGCAGCTCCACCTGGCGGAGGTTCTGCGAGGAGATCTGGGTGGCCACGGTGTAAAGCTCAAGAACCGCGATGACGGACAGTAGGGACGTGTTCTTCAGCATCGAGATGGTCTCGTTGCCCATCGGCGGAATGATCACGCGCATCGCCTGCGGCAGCACCACCCGGAAGAGAGTGTAGGCCGGTGACATTCCGAGCGAGGCGGCCGCCTCTTGTTGCCCCGCATCCACCGAGACCAGCCCGCCCCTGATGATCTCCGCGGAATAGGCGGCCTGGTTCAGGGTCATGGCCAGCAGCCCGGCGGTGAAGGCGGGTACCAGTGTGTTGGTGTCTACCGAGAACACCGTGAAGTCCGTGAACGGGACGCCCAGGGATATCTGCGAATACAGCAGCCCCAGATACCCCCAGAAGACAATCTGGATCAGCAGCGGGGTTCCGCGGAATACCCAGACGTAGAACCAGGCGAAGGCGTTCATCACGGGGTTTTTCGACAGCCGCATCACCGCCAGCAGCACGCCGAGGACGGTCGAGACGAGCATGGAAACGACGGTCACCACCAGGGTGAGGCCGATGCCGCTGAGGATCCGCGGGTGGAAGACGTAGCTGCTGATGGTGTCGTGGTCGATGTTGGGGTTGGTCCACAGGGACGAGAAGAGAGCGACAAATCCCAGGGCCAGTGCCCCCGCAACGATCCACCGCCACGGATGCCGCAACGGAACAGCGACGACGTCGTCCGCCGTGCTGGCGGTGGTGCTCCCGGTTTCTGCTGCGTGCCGGGCAGGGAGGGTGCTCGCCTGCTTCATGGTTTGGTCCCGCCCAGATTGAGCCCGGTTTCCTTGACCGTGTAATCGGATAGGTCGTACTTCGCCAGGATCTCGTCATAGGTGCCGTCGGCGATGACCGCATCGAGGGCTGCGAGGATGGCCTGGCTCAGTTCCTTGTCCTCCTTGAGGATGCCGATCCCGGTGTAGACGGGGTTGTAGCCGGCCGGATTCGCGGGGTCCTTCACGATGTCGAAGATCTTGCCGTCCCCGGCGGTCTTGGCTGCATAGGTTGCTACCGCGGAATCGACGACGTCGGCAGCGGCCTTGCCGGAACGGACGGCTGTCTGCACATCTGTTTCCAGCGGGAGCTCGGCAACGTTCACCGGCTCGGAGCCCTTGTCCTTGCACTGCTGGTCGTAGCTGCGGAGGATCTCCCCCTGCACCGTGGCCTTCTGCACGGCGACGTTCTTGCCACACAGGTCCAGCACGGTGGTGATGTTCTCCGGATTGCCCTCCAGGACCAGGATGGAGAACCCGGCGTGGAGGTAATCCACGAAGTCCAGCGTCTCCTGCCGCTCAACCGTGTCATTCATGCCGGACATGATGATGTCGTTCTTGCCGGACTGCAGTGAGGGAATGATGCTGTCGAACGCCTGCGTCTGCAGTTCCAGCCGCACGCCGAGCTTGGCGCCCATCGCCTGGGCAAGGTCGTAGTCCAGGCCCGTGAGTTGCTGGTTTTCATCGAACATCTCCAGCGGCGGATAGGGAATGTCCGAGGCCACCTTGATCACGCCGGCCGATTTGTATTCCTCCGGCAGGGCCGCTGCGGCGGCGGGGTCGATGTCGGCGGTGGAGATTGGCTGCGGCTCTGCAGCCGGGGCGGCTCCTCCCGCACACCCCGTGAGTCCGACGAGGAGGCTCAGGCTGGCGACGCCGAGGACGTGGCGCACGGTAACTGCTCGATTTTTGTGGCGCATTGTTTACTCCTGATGGTGGGTGTAGGTCAGGCCTGGCTGGTTTTGGTCAGCCGGTACCAGCCGGTCCGGGTGACTCCGGTGGCGCTGTAGCCGGAGGCGAAGGCGGATTCGAAGATCCCGCGGATCGTCAGCCGCCATTGGCTTGCTTCGGTCGGATTCGCGGCCCTCAAGGCGACGATGTCCTGCGGTGCACGGCACCAGAGGGCACCCGGGGTTTCGCGGAGCAGCGGATCGGAGTCCGGGCCGTATTCGAGGATGCGGACCAGGTCCGCTTCGGGGAGCTGCGGCTCTTCGACTTTGCCTTCGCTGCAGTTGACGCTCCGCGTGGAGGTCAGCGGCCAGACGGCCACGAGCCGGTCGCTTTCGTCGTTGGCGTTGATGTCGTCCTGCATTTCGCCGTAGAAATCGCGGGCGTATTCCGTGGCGTGGGCGCCGAGTTTCGTCAGGTTGAAGCGCGCGTTCCGGCTGACCAGCGGATCGAAAGTCCACGTCATCGTGTCGATGCCACGGGCAAGGGACCACGCCCGCTGGTGTTGTTTGAGGGCGAAACCCACGCCCTTGTCCGCCGTGCCGGGCAGGACGCCGGCGATCAGCGAATAGGTTGCCCGCCCTCCCGGGGAAACGATGCCGACGGCTGCCCCGCACAACACGCCGTCCGTCCTGTAGGCGGCGGAAACGTTGCAGCCGGCGTGGGAGATGCTCCGCAGTAGATCAAAGGGGACGGGCGCTCCATGGGGCGACATTCCCCAGATGGAAATGAGCAACTCTTCAACGTCCCGGAGTCTTTCGCGGTCGTGTTCATCGACAACCCGGACGCCGGCCCTGGCTGCGGCAGCGGCCGCCGCTTCCTCGGCCTGGCGGGCTGCCGGGTTGGCTTCAACTGTAAGTGACATGCGTCAACTATGGCCTGAGCGGGTTAGCCATGACTTCAGCGCCCGGCACCAACCTTCGTCCTTTGTCTTGTGGTCCAGCACAAACCGCCGGTAATGTGCACGAAGTGGTCACCCTCGCGAAAACCCCGGATAGCATCGGCTTGCCCGACCTCCTGCAAGTTCTGGAGCGTTCCGGACTGCTGGTGCGCTCGTACGGCAACGCCCCCAAGCTGTCCCTGACCAGTCCAGCCCTGTACGATCCGCTCGCGCCCGTCGAAGGATTCCGCGGCGAGATCCTGCTGGGGATAGGCCTCCATCCTGCGAATCCGGAAACCAACGACGTCGTTCTAAGCGCCGCGGGCGCTGGTTTCGGCGCGATCGTCCTGAAGCAACTCTCCCAGGACATCGACGGACTCGTCACAACCGCCGTCGAAGCCGGCATTGCCCTTCTCGTGGTGGACGACGCAGTAGGCTGGCGGCAGCTCTACGCCCTTCTGGAATCGGCGCTGAGCACCGCGGCAGAAACCAGCCGGTCGCCCTCGCCGTTGGGGGCAGGTGACCTATTCGCCTTGGCCAATGCCATCGCAGCCATGGTCGGTGGCGCCACCACCATCGAAAACCTCCAGGAACAGGTACTGGCCTACTCCGCCCTCCCCGACCAGCCCATTGATGAAGACCGACGGAACGGAATCCTGGGGCGGCAGGTTCCCTACCTGCCGGAGAACGCCGAGCAGTACGCCTCCGTGTTTCAGTCTCGCGGCGCCGTGCACATCAAAGGGATCGGCACAGCGCTGGACCGGTTGGCCATCGCCGTCAGGGCAGGGAACCAACCGCTGGGTTCCATCTGGGTTGTCGACGCCGACGGAAACCTGGATTCCGACGCGGAGCAGGCACTGGAACGCGCCGCCGATATCGCCGCCCTGCACATGTTGCGTGCCCGCAGCGCCAACGATCTGGCCCGTCAGCAACGCGCAGAACTCCTCCGCCGGCTCCTCGAAGGCGGCGATGATGTCCAGCTCATCGCGGAACAACTTGGACTCAAGCCGTCGGGCCCCTTCGTTGTCGTCGCTTTCCAACCGGACCTCAGCCAAGCCGACGAAATCTCCCTGCTCCGCCTCGTAGACCTTGTCACCACGCAGTGCGAGTCCCACCGGCAAGGCGCCCACTGCGTCCTCATTGGCACCACCATCTACGCCCTCTTCGCGGACGCTGCCGCATCGGCTCTGGGGTCCATCGAGGCCCTGGCCCGCCGCCTGATCGAGCGATCCGCCGCTACCCTGCCAGTCCAGCTACGGGTGTCGACCGGCTCTGCCGCCGCTACCGTCGCCGGGATCAGCCGTTCACGGCACGACGCCGACCTTGTTCTGTTGATGCTCGCTTCCGGGCGCAGCGACGGCGCCTATGCCAGCGCCCAGGAAGTACGCAGCCGGCTGACCCTGCTCGAACTCGCGGCTCAGTTCCGGAACACCCCGCGGCTCATGTCCCCGGCCGCAACCAGGATGGTGGAATTCGATGCCAAGTCCGGAACCGACTATGCCAAGACGTTGCGCACCTACCTCGATTTATCGCGCGACTCCGCCAAAACTGCCGCCGCTCTGTCCCTACATCAGAACACTCTCCGTTACCGCCTGCGGCGCCTCTCCGAACTCTTTGGCATTGATTTGGGCCAGCCCGAAGACACCTTGGTGCTGTGGCTCAGCCTGCACCTTCAGGAGCTACTCTGACTATGAGGAAACAATCCGCATACCCACCCTGCTTCGAATACAGGGCATGACCGCAACACCAGCCATCCGTATTGGCATCGTCGATTCCATGGAACTGGCCTTGGCACGTCGTTCCGCCGCGGAGACGCTCGCGGAGCTAGTCCGGAATTGGAACAATCCGCTGCCGGAGGCCGTCGTTGCCGCCGCGAGGAGTCATCTAGCCGTGGCCGAAAACTGGGCCAGGCTCCGCCGTGAAGCACCGGAAGCAGAAAAGGTTCAGGCCGTCTTCGCCTCACTTCCGTCTGCAACCTCTGATCCTTAGAGCGTCGTTTCCCTCCGGCGCGGACAGCAGCCGCCTATCGGAACGGACATCCGTAGCACCACCGGGAACCCGCCACCGCGGGAGGGCTCGAAGTCAGCCACGGCTCTGGCTTCACCTACACCCAGCAGATCAATCCAACCACCGTCACCATTGGATGAATGGGAACTCCGCTGGCCCCCAACAAAGGCGACACCGACGACATCATCATGCGGCAGAACTATGCCAAGCCACGCCAGACAGAACATTGAATACCACCATCAGCGCCAGCGCAATGACGGTTATCCTCAATGAGCAGTGGTCGCGCCCGGCTCCCCAGACTCTTGGGAAAGTACGAAAGCACCGTCAGCCGTGTCCTCGCCCCGCTGTAGGACGGCCAATGAACTGCGCCCCCGTCCGTTAAGGCCATCGACCTTCACCACATCATAAGGGGCGCGGAGGATATATGCTGAACTAATGGGGGAAATGGAATCTTCGCTTCAGTCAATGTATAAAAACAATGTTCAGTCTGGCTTACTCGCCGACCAAACCTTTGTTGTTCTTACAGCCCACTTAGGTTACTTGTTTGGGTGGAGCGCTGGCTCTACCGCAGCCTGCATTGCAGCACTCTTGGCACAACACGAGAGCGTTGATGACCTGACCGCAGACTCTATATCTGAAATCTGGGGCAAGCTAGCCCTGCGTCCGTTTCAGCTAGAGAATCAATACAGTTTCACTACCGCTGCCGATTTGGTGCGGTGCTGGGGGCTGCTAGCCACGGCGAATGGCATCCCATTAGATGATCTTCCAACGGATTGGGATCGATCGCTTGAACACGCACTATTTGGCATGAATTGCGACCCGGAGAGCTCGCGTGCGGATGACCTACCGAAGGAAGTGCTAGAACTACTCGAGGGGCCACGGGTGGTTTACACAGACATCATGGCGAAGCCGAGTCATCCAACAATAGAGGGGCTTGAATGGCGAGACTCTCTTGCTGCAACACTTCCCCAAAGAATCATTATGCATACGAACGGCCTATTACCCACGTTGGAATTATACTTAGACAGCGCAGACATTGAATGGTTTAAAGACATTAGCTGGCGTCCCAACGATCTGTTTTTGACGGCGATATATCAAACTGAGATTATTGAGTTCGGCTTTGTTTGGGAATTCAATAATCGAAGGCGCACGTTCGTCGCCCCACTATATGGCAGCCATGGGAAATATAGTTTGGCGCTCGCGATGATTTTTGGCATGGTTAGAGTGGATTTATATGACACTTCAAAGTTTCCGATGCCCCACATTCTCTCGAGGTCTTTGTATGTATCTATCGACGCATGTCGAGAATTCTTCAACACTGGCAGTATGAAAAATACAATGACGAATGATATTTTAACTCCGATAAGTGAAGAATTCAACGCTATAGACAGAACCCGGCATGCGGACGCCATCGCTTCGTCACTCTTATTGCGTGAAGCTTTCCCTAGCGCAATCGTAGACAAGGATGCGTTAGCAAAGTTCGATTCGGACATTGATGACTGGCGCGCTTCACTGCGACTAGGACAAGCCATAGAAAGGCCGGTGCCACCCCCTGCCTCAAGTTCGGCCTACTGGCCGCCCCCTTGCCCTAGCGACTATCTGCATCCAGACGAGATCTTTCTGCATTTGGAGTATGACGCCCGGCGGTCGGAATTGAGTTTCATCTGGGTGGACGGCGAGAACAATTTCTTCGAGCATTACGAGGTCATCGGTCAAACTTTTCTCAACAATATAGGGAAACATCTAGAGCATCGGGAAAACGGTGAAAGAGCAAAAAATCCAAGCGTTGTCTCAGACGATGGTGAGTCGACGCTCCGGGACGTGTTGAGCAGCATCGCCTCGCCCTTGGAGAACTGGTGGAATGAAATATCATCGAAACCGCTGAAAATATGGTATTCACCGGGACGTCAATTATCCGGAGTACCTTTACATTTTCTCCTCAGCGCCATAAGTAAGGCTGAATGCTTACGTACACCGTCGCTGTTGCTGTCCGCTATGGTGGCCCAGGCCGTTCCACGCCGCTACGAGAAGAATTCCAATCTGCTAGACATCTTCGATTGCAGTGCCGGCGATACTCGCATCAGCAGTGCGACGAAAGAATGCCGGGCAATTAGAGACTGCTATCGCCTTTATCTCCCCAAACACACATCAGAGGAATTCCTCCAATCACAAGCTGACGTGATCCATGTATCTGCCCATGGCAAGGGATTCGGCAATCTCGCAGATAATCAGTTGCTTCTCGGTCCTTCGGGCGAAGAAACGGTTGACGTGATTGATATTCTGCGCTCTGAAGGAGTATCACAAGCCGAGCTGATCTTTCTCGACGTCTGCTCGGTCGGTAGTGCAAATAATGCACGGACTGCACTCCATGAGGGCCTGTCAGTCGCTGACGCGCTGCTATTGCGAGGAGCCTCCCATGTCGTAGCCGCCGAATGGCCAATTGGGGATCTTTATGGTGCCCTGTATTCCACCGCTTTCCATATGACATATACCCAAAACCATAGCGTCGCAGAGTCGCTTCACATTGTTCGCTCTTTCTTTCAAGAAACATTGGATTATCCCGACATGGAATGGCTGATAGATGGCATCCTGGAACGAACGTATGGCGACTGGCGGTCACAAATCGAGAAACTGTCCACCAAGCCGGACCACTTCGGGTATATAGCAGCCTTTGAGGTTCATGGACGTCCTCAACGTATTAAGGAGAAAGAGGAATCCTCTCCAGATCCTATTTCTTCACTTATTGCTTGGAATAGGAGAGCCTCGAAATATATTGACAGTACTCTTTAGTAAACAGGACGTGCTCTCACTTACTCTCAATAGCTACCCCTTAAACACTGCGTCGATGACGCCTTGGGCCCATTCGAGGACGGCTTGGTCGGAGAGGTCGCGGCCGCCGATGCGGGAGGTTTTGGGCTTGGGGATGAGGATGAAGTCGAGGTTGGGTTTGACTTGAGACCCCGGGTACATGCGGTTCAGGCGCATGGTCTTGGACTCGGGCAGGGATGCGGGGGCGAACTTGATGAAGTTGCCCTGCAGCGCCACGTCGGTCAGGCCGACTTCGCGGGCGCCAACCCTGAACCGGGCCACGGCGATAAGGTTCTGCACGGGCAAGGGCGGTTCGCCGTAGCGGTCGGTCAGTTCCTCGACCACCTCGTCGATGCCCTCCAGCGTCGTCGCTGAGGCAAGCTTGCGGTAGGCCTCCAGACGCAGCCGCTCCCCCGGGACGTAGTCGTGCGGGAGGTGGGCGTTGACGGGCAGCTCGATCTTCATTTCGGCGGCCTTCTCTTCGGCCTCGCCGCGGTAGTCCGCGACGGCCTCGCCGACCAGCCGGATGTAAAGGTCGAACCCGACGCCCTGGATGTGGCCGGATTGCTCGCCGCCCAAGAGGTTGCCGGCGCCGCGGATCTCGAGGTCCTTCAGGGCCAATTGCATGCCTGCGCCAAGCTCATTGTGGGAGGCCACGGCCTTGAGCCGCTCCAGCGCCACCTCGCCCAACGGCTTCTCCGCCGGGTAGAGGAAGTACGCGTAGGCCCGCTCGCGGCCACGGCCCACTCGGCCGCGCAGCTGGTGCAGCTGGGACAGGCCGTAGTTGTCCGCCCGGTCCACAATCAGCGTGTTGGCGTTGGAGATGTCCAGGCCGGTTTCGATGATGGTGGTGCAGACGAGCACGTCGAAGCGCTTTTCCCAGAAGTCCACGATAATCTGCTCGAGCTTGGATTCGCTCATCCGCCCGTGGGCCACTTCCACCCGCGCCTCGGGCACCAGCTCGCGGATGCGGGCGGCGGTCGCGTCGATCGAGGAGACGCGGTTGTGCACGAAGAACACTTGGCCTTCGCGCATCAGCTCGCGCCGGATGGCAGCAGAAGCCTGCTTGTCCGTGTACCCGCCCACGTAGGTCAGCACAGGGTGCCGCTCTTCCGGCGGCGTAGCCAAAGTGGAAGTCTCGCGGATGCCGGTAAGCGACATCTCCAAGGTGCGCGGAATCGGCGTCGCACTCATGGCCAGAACGTCCACGTTGGTGCGCATCTTTTTCAGCGCCTCCTTGTGCTCCACGCCGAAACGCTGTTCCTCGTCCACGATGACCAGGCCCAGATCCTTGAAGTCCACTTCCTTGGACAGCAGCCGGTGCGTGCCGATGATCACGTCCACCGCGCCGTTTTTCACGCCCTCGATGGTCTCCTTGGATTCCTTGGCGGTCTGGAAACGGGAGAGCGCCTTGACCCGGATGGGGAAACCGCTGAACCGCTCGGAGAAGGTCTCGTAGTGCTGCTGCGAGAGCAGGGTGGTGGGCACCAGCAGCGCCACCTGCTTGCCGTCCTGCACCGCCTTGAACGCGGCGCGCACGGCGATCTCGGTTTTGCCGTAGCCCACGTCGCCGGAGACCAGGCGGTCCATGGGGATCTCGCGCTCCATGTCCTGCTTGACCTCGTTGATGGTAGTCAGCTGGTCCGGCGTCTCGATGTACGGGAACGCCTCCTCCAGCTCGCGCTGCCAAGGGGTGTCCGGGGCGAAGGCATGCCCGCGCGAGGCCATCCGCGCCGAATACAGCCGGATGAGCTCACCGGCGATCTCCTTGACCGCCTTGCGCGCCTTGTTCTTGGTGTTGGCCCAGTCCGAGCCGCCCATCTTGGACAGCGCGGGCGCGTCGCCGCCGACGTAGCGGGTGACCTGGTCCAGCTGGTCCGTGGGCACAAACAGCCGGTCCCCCGGCGCCCCGCGCTTGGACGGCGCGTACTCCAGCACCAGGTATTCGCGCATGGTCTTGGTGGATCCGGCCCCGGAGGAGCGCTGCAGCAGCTCCACGAACTTGCCCACGCCGTGCTGCTCGTGCACCACGAAGTCCCCCGCAGTCAGCTGCAGGGGATCGACGGCGTTGCGGCGCTTCGAGGGCATCTTGCGCATGTCGCGGGTGCCGGCGGCCGAGGTCCGGCCGAGCAGGTCCGCCTCGGTGAGCAGACCGAGCTTCAACCCGTCGAAGACGAACCCCTTGCCCGCACTCGCCGTCGTAATTTCGATGATGCCCGGCTGCGGCTGGTCCTCGAGGGAGTCGACGCGGGTGGCGGGGATGTCATTGTCGTGGAAGAGCTCGGCCAGGCGCTGCGCGGGGCCGGGGCCTTCGGTGGCGACGACGACGCGCCACTGGTCGCGGACGCGGCCGCCGATGAACTCCATCATTTCCGCCACGTCGCCCTGGTAGCCGCGGGGCTCGCGCGCGCTGACGGTCAGCGAGTCCACGTCCAGCACGGTTTCATCGTCCGGGTTGAAGGAGGTGATGGACCACCAGGAGACCTTGCGGTCCAGGGCGGTGGTGCGGGTGTCCGCCAGGGAGCGGAAGCTCGCCTCGTCCAGGTCCCCCTGCAGCGCCAGGTCCAGCGGCGCGTCGCCGCCGTCGGACGCTGTGGCCCACGCCGCGGCGAGGAACTCCGCGTTGGTCGCTTCCAGATCGTGGGCGCGGGCGCGCACCTTTTCCGGCTCAATAACGACGGCGAGGGAGCCTTCCGGCAGCTCGCCCAGGAACGGAACCATGGCGTCCACCAGCACCGGGGCCAGCGACTCCATGCCCTCGACGGCAATGCCGCCTGCGATCTTCTCCAGCATGTCCGCCGCGGCCGGCATCTGGGACTTCAGCTTCGCGGCCCGGCTCATCACGTCCGGGGTGATCAGCAGCTCCCGGCACGGCGGGGCGTACAGCGCGCTGGGGTGCTTGACGTTCTCGCCCGAGAGACTGCGCTGGTCCGCCACCGCGAACCAGCGCATCTGGTCCACCTCGTCGCCGAAGAAGTCGATGCGCACCGGATGGTCCTCGGTGGGCGGGAAAACATCCAGGATGCCGCCGCGCACCGCGAACTCGCCCCGGTGCGTGACCATGTCCACCCGCGCGTAGGCGGCATCGGCCAGCTGCCGGACCACGGACTCGAAGGAGACCTCGTCCCCCACCTTCAGCGACACCGGCTTCAGCTCGCCCAGGCCCTTGACCAGCGGCTGCAGCACCGCGCGCACCGGAGCGATCACCACGCGGAGCGGGCTGGCGCCGTCGTCGTACTTGAGCCGGCGCAGCACGGACAGGCGCCGGCCCACCGTGTCCGAGCGCGGGGAAAGCCGCTCGTGCGGGAGCGTTTCCCAGCTGGGGAACTCCTCGATGGACTCGGCCGGCAGGTAGCAGCGCAGCGCCGTGGCCAGATCCTCGGTCTCGCGCCCGGTAGCGGTAACCGCAAGAACGACGCCGGATTCCTGCCCCTCGACCATCTCCGCCAGCAACGCCGCGCGCAGCCCGGGGGGCGCGCCGATCTGCAGATCCTCGCTGCGCTCCCCCGCCGGCCGGGACGCGTAGAGCCGTACCCGCTCGAAGGACTTATCTTCAGCGAGGGCGGTCCGCAGTCCGTTCAGGCTCATGGTCTTCTAATCCTTACTCTTCCCCGGCAGGGCGCAACACAAGTACCCGAAGTTCAGCAGAACTCCGGGGTCACGGGTAAAAGTTTACCGCCAACGACTGACGTTCTGAGCCGGGGAGGTTGGAGCTTGGACAGGGAATCAACAGTCTGGGCCTGGCCGGAATGCGGGCAGGCTCTTCCCAACGCTACCCGCACCCCGTTTAAGCACAACCTGAAGAGACAGCTGCGAATGGTCCAGGCAAGGGGCGTCAGGACCGTGCCGCCGCAGGAATGCGCTATCAGACAGTATTTGGCCAACACCCTCAAGGACAGCGTCTGCGCCAGCTCAGTATTTACTCAAAATTCGAGGTCAGCGCGAGCGGATAAATCGGATTCGATCCAGCCGTTCGATTTTCTTGGCGTCGAGCTCTCCACCTCCGCCCGGACTACCGTTATGCTCGGTCGTGGGGCCGCTTCCGCCGGCGGCCGCCCGTAGCTACGAATGCTAAGGGGGTTGGGGATAATGCGCGAAAAAGAAGTGTGGAACAGAGCCCTGGACTACGACTATGAGGGTCCGCGGTCTGAAGGGGACCAGGCCCTCTATGACCTGCTGATGCTGGACAACGTCGCCCAGAACGGAGGCCTGCTGCACGGGATCCAGGTTCTCGATGAGGATGAGCTCGCCGCCGCTGTGGCCGGCTACCGCTGGTTCGGGCTCGATGCCCTGGCCGACGGCATCCTATCGATCGCCGCTGATGCCGCAGACATCGATGCCGATGACCCTGATAGCGTGGACGCCCAAAGCGAACTGGAGGAGCGCGCGGACGAACTCTTCTTCGGCGAGCAAGGCAGCGACCTCCTGGGCCGGGCGTTCAACAAGAAGCTGGCCGATCAGCCGGACGCCTTCGCGGACCCGGCACCTGTCAGCGGGTAGCTCCAGCCGGCTGACGGGCTCGGATTCCCGCAATGAGTCCAACAAACTGGGACGAGGTCCCCGACGGCGCCCGCAACGGCGAGTGGGCCGAAGTACCCGAAAATGGCTGGGGCATGCTCGCCGCATGGGCAGCCGGCACCGAAAACGTTTGCAAGCTGCCCGCCGATGACACCGGCCGGGAAGTGCGGGTCACGCTTGAAACCGGCGGCGTCACCGAAACCCGAATGGAACCGTTCACGGTACATGACCGGCAGACCATCGACGAGAGTGTGGAGGACTATCTCCGGGACGCCGGCGTACCGGCACCCCCTCGCGGCTTCGTGTGGTTGATGCGGCTCCCGCCCGGCATCTCCTCGGAAGAGGCCCTGTCACGCGAAATCAACCGCGGCATCACGGCGGCCGCCCCTGGAGCCGTGAACCCGGCCGACATCGCATCGATCATGCTGCGGATCGTCGACGTGCTCTACGGGAGGGACTGAGCCGGGGCGTCCCCAGCGTCTGGAAAATTGGCTGCTGGCTCCCCTGCTAATGGTCACATCTGGAGGTCGGATTCGTTGCCGCAGAGCGGCTACTTTGGCCTGCGAATTAGCCCCTTGTGCACCGTGTTTTTGGCGCTTAACCTGATGCCAAGGGCAGGAGCTCGACATGGAAATTACTCTTTACGTTATCGTCCTCGTACTCACCTTCACCCCTTTTGTGGTGGTGATGCTCGGTCCCAATCTAAGGGAAGACAAACCTGTTACGAGACGCCATCGCTCCGCTTCCAGCATGCCGGCTTCCCACCGGACTAGGGAGAGAATACTCCCGGAAGGGGTTGGGCTCCCACTCCCCCTGCCGCCGTCGGGTGTCGGCGGAGGAGCACCAGCGCGGGTGCGGCCAGCCCGGCGGACTATACGACCCAGGTTCCACCGGCGTCCGAGAAGTCACGCGCCAGGAACGGGATGAAGTGCCCTCGCCAATTTTGCGGTTCAGGCGGGGGCGCCATCTCGATCATGCTCGAATGTGCCAGCCGGACTCAGGCAATAACGGGTGTCGAGCCGGAGCCTGCGGGTTGGGAAACGTAGGCTCCGGCTCGACCGGCCGTCCCTTCGGGAATCTTCGCTGCTGGGACGGCTATACCTAGTGTCCAGTCCATTCACCTGACCGGTAAGCCCCGGACGAAGGACACCTGCACCCCTAGTTTTCGGGATGGTTACGTTCGGCTGTCCCCCGCCGAAAGTCCCACCTGCGATTTCATAGCCGTGGTGCCTCCGCCGGGGTTAGCATATGCGTGTGCATGTGCCTTGAATCACATGTTCAAGCGGGACCCTTTCACCCAGTGACTGCTTCAAAGGAGTCGTAGATGGGCAATGCCGCCGCCGTGATGACCGGCTTGAACAGCATCGAGATTCAGGAACGCCCGACGCCGGATCCCGCTCCCGGTCAGGCCGTGATCCGTGTAGAAGCCGTAGGGGTCTGCGGCTCCGACGTCGCCTACTACCGCTACGGAAAGATCGGCCCGTTCGTCGTCGACGGCCCGTTCATCCTGGGCCACGAGGTTGCCGGCGAGGTGGTGGCCGTCGGCGAAGGAGTCGAAAATGTCCGCATTGGAGACCGGGTGGCAGTGGAACCGGGCACGCCGGACCGCAGCTGCGAAGAATGCCGCGCGGGACGCTACCATCTCTGCCCCAATCTGGAGTTCCTGGCCACCCCGCCCTACGACGGTGCACTGCTGCAATACCTGGCCATGGATGCCCGCTGCTACTTCCCGATCCCTGATTCGATGAGCTACGAGGACGGCGCGCTGATCGAGCCGCTGTCCGTGGGACTGTGGGGCTGCCAGCGGGCGAACCTCCAGGCCGGAGACGACGTGCTGATCACCGGCGTCGGACCGGTCGGCCTGCTCGCCGCCGAAGCTGCGCGGGCGCTCGGCGCGGGCAGCGTCACTTTGACGGACATCTCCGACTACCGGCTCGGTATCGCCGCCGACCATGGGTTCATGGTGGAGAAAAGCGACGCGTCGACCTCGCGGACCTTCGACGTACTGCTGGAATGCTCGGGTGCAAATGGCGTCCTCGCCTCCGCGCTGGGCCGGCTGCACGAGGCCGGGCGGGCCGCTGTCATCGGCATTGCCAAGACCGAAGAGGTGCCGCTGCCGCTGTCCATCCTCAATTGGAAAGAAATCACCATCTCCATGGTGAACCGGTACAACAACACCTGGCCCCTGGGCATCGCCCTGGTTTCGTCCGGCCGGATCAACCTGGAGGGCCTGGTGACGCACAGCTTTTCACTGCCGCAAACCGCGGGACTATCCCATTAACGGTGTATCCGGCGGTTTCCATTAGTAGCTTTCAGCGGTCGGGAACCGGTCGCTGAAGGTGATGGCAAACGCGTTCAAAGCAGGCTTCCAGCGCGCTGTCCATCGGGTTCTGCCGGTACCGGTCGGGTCAAGAGACCGGGTGACCAGATACAGGCACTTTAGCGCGGCCAGTTCGGTGGGGAAATGCCCGCGCGCTTTCACCGCCCGCCGATACCGGGCGTTCAGTGATTCGATCGCGTTGGTCGAGCAGATGATCCGCCGGATTTCCACGTCGTAATCAAGGAACGGGACGAACTCGTTCCATGCGTTCTCCCAGAGCCGGATGACCGCAGCGTAGCGTTCGCCCCAGCCTTCGGTGAACTCGTCGAAGGCAGCCCTGGCCGCGTCCGCGTTCACGGCCGTGTAGACGGGTTTGAGCTCGCGTTTCACGGCGTCCCAGTCCTTCTTCGAGACCATGCGGAAGGTGTTGCGGATCAAGTGGATGATGCACGTCTGCACGATGGTCAGCGGCCAGACATTGCCGACGACTTCGGGCAGGCCCTTGAGCCCGTCGCAGACAAGGAAGAACGTGTCCCTGACCCCGCGGTTACGGATATCGGTGAGCACGCTCATCCAGAACTTCGCGCCCTCGCCGCCGGTGCCGGCCCATAAGCCAAGGATTTCCTTCTCCCCGGCAAGGCTGACACCGATCGCGGCGTAGATCGGCCGGTTGGCGACCTGGCCGTCCCGGACCTTGACCATGATCGCGTCGATGAACACCGCGGCGTAAACCTCATCGAGCGGCCGGTTCTGCCAATCGGCCATTTCCTCGAGCACCTTGTCGGTGATCCTGGAAATGGTCTCCTTCGACACCGAGGCACCGTAGATCTCGGCGAAGTGGGCGCTGATCTCCCCGGTCGTCAGGCCCTTGGCGTAGAGCGAAAGAACGACCTCGTCGACCCCGTTCAGCCTGCGTTGGCGTTTCCTGACGATGACCGGCTCGAACGACCCGTCCCGGTCCCGCGGCACCTCGATCTCTACCGGGCCCGTCGTCTCGGTCAGCACCGTCTTGGACCGGGTCCCGTTGCGCGAGTTGCCGGTCTCCTTCGCCACGGCATCATGTTTTTCGTAGCCAAGATGCTCGGTCATCTCTTCATCGAGCGGAGTCTCGATGACCGTCTTGGTCAATTGCTTCAGCAGCCCGTCAGGACCGGTCAGCGACAGGCCCTGCTCCCTTGCCATCCGCACCAGCTCGCGGGCGGCCTCGGCCTCGGACATATCCCTCAGATTCTCACTGTTCGGCACAACCTCAAGTGTTGTCATGGCCGGCTCCTCCCCGCCGAGCAACCGCCCGGCGTGTCGAGCCGAATACACCGTTATTTACACAGTCCCCAAACCGCGGCCGCACTGGACAACACGTCCACCGAACCCGAATCGCTCAAGGCGATGATCTACCCCCAGCAGCTCTGACCGCGGGAGCCGGAATCACAACCAGCCGCAACGGGCACACCACCAGTACAAGAGGAGCACCGATGAAGAAGCACACACGGGGAATCCTGGGCCTCACCACTGCCCTGTTGCTGGCAGCCGGCATGACTGCCTGCGGTGGCGGTGGCGGCGGCGAAGGCCGCGGAGGCGGGAACGGCGGCGAGGCCGAGGGAAAGATCGCCTTCCTGATGCCGGACCGGGCCTCCACCCGCTATGAGCAGCAGGACAGCCCGTTGTTCAAGGCCAAGGTAGAAGAACTGTGCGGCGGGTGCGAGGTGCTCTACCAAAACGCGGACGGTGACGCGAACAAGCAGCAGCAGCAGGCCAACGCCATGATCACCCAGGGCGTCAAGGTCCTGGTTCTCGACCCGGTTGACAGCACCGCTGCCGCCTCACTGGTTAACACCGCGAAGGGCCAAGGCATCAAAGTCATCACCTACGACCGGCCTGTTCCGGATACCCCCGCCGACTTCTACGTCTCGTTCGACAATAAGAAGATCGGTTCGCTCATTGCCGAGGACCTGGTCAAGAAGCTGGATGCCGACGGCAAGGAGACCGGCGGGGTACTGATGGTCAACGGCTCGCCGACAGACCGGGCTGCACAGCTGATCAAGGAGGGTGCAAAGGAAGCCATCGATGCCAGCGAGCATCCGGTGCTGGCCTCCTATGACACTCCCGAATGGCAGCCGTCCAAGGCTCAGGACTGGGTGGCCGGCCAGATCACCCAGTTCGGTGAGGAGATCACCGGCGTCGTCGCCGCCAACGATGGCACGGCCGGTGGCGCGATCGCGGCGCTCAAGGCCGCAGGTGTCTCGCCGTTCCCGCCGGTCACCGGGAACGACGCGGAGGTTGCGGCGATCCAGCGGATCATCAGCGGCGACCAGTACAACACCATCTCCAAGCCGATCAAGATCGTCGCGGAAAAGTCGGCCGAAGTTGCAGTCCAACTACTGAACGGCGAAACGCCGGAACCGGACGCCACCCTCTTCGACACCCCGTCGGCGCTGTTCGTGCCAACGGTGGTCACCAAGGAGAACGTCAAGGAAGTGATTTTCGACGGCGGCATCTACGAGGCCTCGGAAGTCTGCACTGGCGAATATAAGAAGGGCTGCGACGAGCTCGGTATTGAGTAAGGACGTCACAGGGAAAGGGGAAGCCGTCGTGTCCACTGTCTCAGCGGAACGCCCGGAGGCAACCGCTCCGGTGCTGTCCATGCGGGGGGTCAGCAAGCACTTCGGTGCCGTGGCCGCCCTCACCGACATCGACCTGGATGTCCATGCCGGCGAAGTCGTCGCCCTTGTCGGGGACAACGGCGCCGGGAAGTCGACTCTGGTCAAGATTCTCGCGGGCGTGCATCCTCAGGACACCGGAACCGTGAACTTCGACGGCAAGGATGTCACCATCCACACGCCGGTGGATTCCATCCAGTTGGGCATTGCCACTGTGTTCCAGGACCTCGCCCTCTGTGACAACCTCAGCGTCGTCGACAACCTCTTCCTTGGCCGGGAGCTGGGGCCATGGCGGCTGAACGAAGTGGAGATGGAGGTCCAGTCCTGGAAACTGCTGCGCCAGCTCTCGGCCAAGATCCCCTCGGTCCGCATCGCCGTTGCTTCCCTGTCCGGCGGCCAGCGGCAGACCGTCGCCATCGCCCGGTCGCTGCTCGGCAGCCCCAAGCTCATCATCCTCGATGAGCCGACGGCTGCTCTCGGCGTGGCGCAGACAGCCGAAGTCCTGAATCTGGTCGAGCGGCTGCGCGAGAACGGCCTCGCGGTAATCATGATCAGCCACAATATGCAGGACGTTAAAGCGGTCGCCGACCGCGTCGCCGTGCTGCGCCTGGGGAAGAACAACGGCACGTTCCGTATGAAGGAAGTGTCTACCGATGAACTGATCGCCGCCATCACCGGCGCCACCGACAACGTCGTGACCCAGCGCGCCGCCCAAACCGGCGCCGCAGCCGCCGCCAACGCGGCGGGGACGGCAGGAACGGTGGGCGGGGCCGACCGGCTGGACGGACCAGGTGGAGGTTCGCTGCCGCCCGGCCAAGCCCCCGGAAGCCCCGGGCAACCAGGGTCCGGACCAGCACCGGAAGAAGGAGCCGCACCATGACAACCAATCCAACCAGTCCGGTCGTCCCGGTGGCCACCGATCTGCAGGATGAACGGCTGATCCGGACCGAGGGCTTCAAGGGCGCCGTCAAGGTCGGGATCAACCGGGTCCGCGGCGGCGACTTGGGCGTGCTGCCCATCGTCGTCGGACTGCTGGTTATCTGGAGCATTTTCCAGCTGCTCAACCCCTTCTTCCTCTCCAGCGCCAATCTGGTCAACCTCCTGTTGGAGAGCGCCGCCGTCGGAGTCATCGCGCTGGGCATCGTCTGCGTCCTGCTGGTCGGCGAGATTGATCTGTCCGTCGGCTCCGTCAGCGGCCTATCGGCCGCGATCGTCGGCGTCACCTTCATCAAGCAGGACTGGCCGATCGGGCTGGCGATCCTCACGGCGATGGCCGCCGGAGCTGCCATCGGCCTGGTCTATTCGCTGGTGTACACCAGGTTCGGGGTGCCGTCCTTCGTGATCACGCTGGCCGGCCTCCTCGGCTTCCTCGGCCTGCAACTGTTTGTGCTCGGCGTCGAGGGCACCATCAATCTGCCGTTCGATTCCTTCCTGGTCTGGTTCGGCCAGCAGGCGTTCGTGCCGGGATGGCTGTCCTACGTGCTGGCGGTCCTCGGTGTGGCAGGCTTCTTCCTCAGCCAGCTCACGCTCTCCCGCCAGCGCGTCAAGGCAGGACTGTCCGGGCGGCCGATGCGGCTGGTGGTGATCCAGACAGTCCTGCTGGCCGTGATCCTGCTCTTCGCGGTGTGGTACCTGAACCAGGCACGCGGCGTCGGTTGGATGTTCGTCTTCTTCGCAGCCCTGGTGCTGGTGATGCACTACGCCTTCACCCGGACCCGGTGGGGCCGCTCCGTCTATGCCGTCGGCGGCAACCGGGAAGCTGCGCGGCGGGCCGGCATCAGCGTCAACCGCATCTACGTGTCCATCTTCGTTCTGTGCTCGACGTTCGCGGCCGTCGGCGGCATGCTGGCTGCCGGCCGGCTGGCAGCCTCCGCGCAGAGCAGCGGCACCGGCGACGTGAACCTGAATGCCATCGCCGCCGCGGTGATCGGCGGGACCAGCCTGTTCGGCGGCCGCGGCTCCGCGTTCTCCGCCCTTCTGGGCATCCTGGTGATCCAGTCCATCTCCAGTGGCCTCACCCTGCTCAACCTTGAATCCTCCTTCCGTTACATGATCACCGGCTTGGTACTGCTGCTCGCCGTGATCCTCGACGCCGTCTCACGCAAGTCCCGCACCTCGCACGGCCGCGCCTAGCGGTCAGCCGTTGAGTGACATGTTTCTGGGCATCGATATCGGTACAGGCAGCAGCAAGGCGGTACTGGCGGACGACGTGGGCCGGGTTCTGGACAGCGCAACGGTCACGCATGACGTCGACTACCCGCGGCCCGGGTGGGCCGAATTCGACGCCGAAGGCGGGGCCTGGGCGGAGGTGGTCCGGCTGTGCCGGGAGCTTCTCTCCAGGAACGACGCCGGGGCTGTCGCCGGCATGTGCGTCAGCGCGATGGGTCCCAGCCTGGTCGTCACGGACGGAAACCTGGCCCCGCTGCGCCCGGCGATCCTGTACGGAATAGACGCGCGGGCCGTCGTCGAAATCCGCGAGCTCACGGAGGAGTTCGGTGCCGAGGCGATCTTTCGTGATGCCGGGAAGGTCCTGTCGTCGCAGGCCGTGGGACCGAAGATCCGTTGGCTGCGCAACCGGGAACCGGAGGTCTTCGCCCGTGCGCGGAACTGGCACAGCCTGAACTCCTTCATCCTGGCGAAGCTCACGGGAGAGCTGGTTCTGGACCACCACACTGCCAGCCAGTGCGATCCGCTGTACGACCTCCGGGCCAATCGGTGGCATCCGGAACGGTACGACGCCGTCGCCGGTCACCTGCCGAAACCCCGGCTGGTTTGGCCAGCCGAAGTAGGCGGCCGCATCCACCGTCAGGCAGCCGAGGCGACAGGGCTTCCGGAAGGCCTGCCGGTCTGCGCAGGCACGGTGGATGCCTGGGCCGAGGCGTTCAGCGCCGGCGTCCGGCAACCGGGCGACCTCATGCTGATGTACGGGTCCACCATGTTCTTCGTCCAGGTCCTCGGGGAGTTCCGCGCCGAACCCAAGCTCTGGACCACGGCCGGGGTGGACCCGGGGTCTTTGACATTGGCCGCGGGCATGTCGACGTCGGGAAGCCTGACCACCTGGCTGCAGCGGCTTTTCGGCGACGTCCCCTTCGAGCAGCTCGTCACCGAGGCAGCCGCAGTGCAACCTGGATCCGACGGACTACTGCTGCTGCCCTACTTTGCCGGCGAACGCACGCCTGTTTTCGATCCCGATGCCCGCGGCCTGATTACCGGGCTGTCCCTGCGCCACACTCGCGGCCATCTGTTCCGTGCCGCCTACGAAGGGATCGGCTTCGGCATCCGGCAGATTCTGGAGTACCTGGAGAACGCTGGCGAACCGATCCGGCGCGTCGCGGCCGTCGGCGGCGGCACCAAGGCCAGACTGTGGACGGAGATCGTCAGCAACATCACCGGACGCGAACAACTGGTCCCGGAACAGACCATCGGTGCCAGCTACGGGGACGCACTGCTCGCCGCCATCGGCACCGGGGCTGTGCCTGCCGGGACCGACTGGGCCAGGACGGTGGCCACGGTGAAGCCGGATCCGGCGACCGCCCCGCTCTACGAAAAGCTGTACGCCACCTACGAACTCCTTTACCCGTCGAACCGTGAGCACATGCACGTGCTCGCCGCCCTGCAGGAGCCCGCGGTCGAGTAGGCGGTCCAGACCGTGGAAAGCCTAACCCCGGGCATGTGCAGAATACGGGTAAACACCTCCTCGCACCGTCTCAACAACCCCTGCTGTACCACTGGTTCCACTTTTCCTGCCACAGCTGCCTGTCCCGTTGACCGCGACCGCCGCCGCTGGGAGCATGTGTGCCATCGCACCGCCCTACGCGTGCGGTGCCCTCGGGAAAGGGACGTCCTATGAAATCCCGCTTTGCGCTCAAAATTGCCGGAGTAGGTCTGATCCCCCTGGCCGCGCTCACCGCTTGCACCGGCGATTCCGACACCGACGCCAGCCGGCCGCCGGCGGACTCACCAGCAGCGACGGCCACAGCCCCACTACCCGCGACCCCCGGCGCCCGGCACTCCTCCTACGGGGAGCCGCTGCTGGTCCGACCAAGCGTCCCCAGGGAATGGTTCGGTGGACCGGGTTGGATTGAGCCCGGCCAGTTCGCCATCGCATACGGCCTCCCGTCTGCGATGGCCGTGCACGCGCAAGAGGAAAGCGGCATCCACCGCCTCACCACCTATGGCTCAGACGGAATTGTCATTGACCGCACGGAAGACCCCACGGAGTTCACACCGGACCCGGAAGACCCTTCCAGCGGCGTCCTCTTCGTCCACCACACTGACGGAAACCAGTACCTTATCCATTGGCAGAGCAGTACCGAGGCCCCGACCAGCGGGCAAGGTTCGGAGCCACCGGTCTCGGCACCTTCCATAGGCGAAACCGGCACAGCCCAAGAAGGCGGCGATGACGACGAGGACGAAGGGCCGCGCAAATCCGTCATTACCGTGTTCGATTTGGAGACCGCAGAGGCGACGCTGCGCACCTTCCACGACGGTGGGGCTTTGGACCGGAAGCTCAGCGCCCTGGTTAGCATCACCGGGGACGACGTGCAGGTCTTCGATCCGACCACTGGGGAATTCGCGCCTCCTCCCCCGCCGCAGAACACGGAAGTTGACGACTCCTTCGCGGCCGAGACCGTATGGATGGGACGTATGTACGGGACCGACATCTACTCGCGGGAGCAGTCCGAGGTGGTTCCGGCCGGGGTGTCCGGCGGCGACTGGGAGCTCGACGGTTACTTCGTCGAGGCGACTGACTCCTCCGCCGGTCCATTCCTCTCTGTCCGCGAGGGCAGCGGCTTCGGCGCCGATCCCAACCCGCCGCTCCGAGTGCCGGGAGCCTGCCGGATTCTCGACGTGCGCACCGGGGAGTTGCTGGAACTCTCCGAACGAATGACCGGGGCCTGTGTGCGTGGCTCCTTCGATCAGTCGTACCACGGCTCCTTCATCGCGGCCGACCCCGAGAATGAGATGGCGATCATCTCCGAGGACGGTACGGAACTGGCCATCGAACAAAACGAGACAGCCTTCCGCGTATGGACACTCGCGTCGGACGGCCTCGTCTACGGCACCATGAGCGAGCGGGGCATTGATTTCATGGCCGTTTACGACCCAGCAAAAGGCGGCGACCCACAGCTACGGGAGGACGACGGTGTCGTCCTGATCCCGCGCGAGGTCTCGGGCAACGGAATCGCGCACTTCTCCACCAGCAGCACGGGCGACATGTTCATGCTGAAGCGGGAACGTTGAGCGGGGGCCCTCTTCCCGCGTGTTATTTTCCGGCGTCGCGTTCCGGCGGCCGGTAGCCGGCGACAGCGGCGCGGATGTCACCCTCTTCGTGCCCGCCCTTCTTCTTGCCGAACGGCAGCAACTTCACCAGCGGGTGCACGATGGCCATGACGACGAGGCCCCAGGCAAGCCCGAGCACGGCCGAGCACAGGGTGTTTACGAGCCAGGCCAGGAAGCCGCCGACCACCGCGATCCCGGCGAACGGGTGCTCGAGGACGTGGACCAAGTCGTACGGAGCGTGCCAGCCGAGGTCGTACGCGCCTTGGAGCATGATGTGCCCGCCCACCCAAAGCATGGCGATCGTCCCGACGAAGGTGATCGCGGCCAGCACTGCCGGCATGCCCTTCACAAGCATGCCGCCAAAGCGTTTCGAACCCGCGGAGTTCCTGGTGGTCAGGTGCAGGCCGATGTCGTCCATCTTGACGATGAGCCCGACGGCACCGTACACAAGCACGGTGATCGCGATCGCCACGACAACCAGGATGAACGCCCGGACCCACAGGGACTGGTCGGCCACCTCGTTCATCGAGATGACCATGATCTCGCAGGACAGGATGAAGTCGGTGGTGATCGCGCCCTTGGTGACCTTGGCCTCCGCTTCCGGTCCCTGTTCGACCGCCGGCGCGTGTTCGGCCTCATGGTGGCCGCGGACCTTGTGCCAGACCTTCTCGGCACCCTCGTAGCAGAGGTAGGTGCCGCCCAGCATGAGGATGAACGGGATGGCCCACGGGATGAAGGCGCTGATGAGCAGCAGCGCCGGCAGGATGATCAACAGCTTGTTCCGGAGCGAGCCCCAGAAGATCCGCTTGATCATCGGCAGTTCGCGGGACGGGTCCGCCCCGGATACGTATTGCGGGGTGACCGCCGCGTCGTCGATCACCACGCCGGCGGCCTTGGTCCCGGCCCTGGCAGCCCCGGCTGCGACATCGTCCACCGAGGCCGCCGCTATACGGGCCAGGGCTGCGACGTCGTCCAGCAGGGCGACGAGACCGCCGCTCACAGCTCGCCCCCGCACTGCACGACGGCGGACTCCTGGGCGTAGAGGACACGGTTGAGGCACCTGATCAGCATGCTTTGAGTATATGACGACGGCGAAGCCCGCTGGCCCGTTCCTCGGTATTCCCGCCCTTGGAGATCCCCGATACGTTCGTGCTGTGGGCTAACGGATAGTGATACAGGCGAGGCGGTCTCCTGCTTCACCCGCTTCGCCTTCCTCCATACCGGTATGCGTGGCGTGGATGACAACAGAGCGGCCTTCGCCCTCGCGGAACTGCCAGCCGACGGTGCTTTCGACTTCGGCGTTACCTTCGGCATCGGTGATGAAGTCCAGCCATATTTCGTTCTTCGGGTTGGCGTAGACCGGGTCCGTCGACGCTACGACGTCCTGACCCTGTGTCGCAGGATCCTGCTGATCCTGATAGTGCGGACCGGCATCATCGGGATCGGAGCCACACGCAGCGACATGAACATGTGAACCGAATTCCGATTCGGGTTCAAGCCCCTTCACCGACAAGGTCACTGTGGTTTCAGCACCGTCCTCATTGACCTTGACCTCGGCGGAGCTGCCCTCAGGTACACGCTCATCATAGGTAACGGCAGTGGCACCCTCAGCGTAGGGAGCGAACTCGCCGGAACCCAGCTCGCCTGTAGGTTCTGGAACCTGGCTTTCCGTCGCAGGCGTTGGGTTCCCCGTCGCTTCTTCAGTAGGTCCGGGCGCCGGTTCATCCCCGGTGCCTTCCGGAGAGCCGGCGCAAGCGGTCAGGCTCAGGACGAGGGTGGCGAGGGCGGTCGGAACGATAGTGTGCAGAGGTTTCACGATGCAATCCTCCATGCCGTGGAATGGTCCGATGTAGCTGAGCTAGAGACACTTTCGTTTTTTCAGGTTGGCACGGCCGGCACCGAAGCACCAGAGAGAACAACGTTTTGGCAGTGCCACCCCCACTTGGTTCCCCCGGAATGGTGGACACACTTCGCATATGGTGCCAGTATGTATCCACGCTTCAGCTGTCTCAGGTGAAGTCGGACTGAAGCCGGAGGCTGGAGGAGCAATGTCTGGATCCGATTTCGATACCGCCGTAGAGCAGTACCATCAGGCCGTCAACGCGCTCATCACGGGAGACCCATCCCGTCAGAAGCTCATCTGGTCCAGGCAACCTGACGTCACGCTGGCGAACCCCTTCGGACCGCCTATTCGTGGTTGGAGCGAAGTCGAGAAGGTGATGGACCGGGCAGCTTCCCATCTGCGGAATGGAGAGCCCAATCGCTCTGAACGCATTTCCGGACACGTTGGGTCGGATCTTGCCTACATCGTCGAGATCGAACGGACGAGGGTGAAGGTCGGCGAATCCGATACGTTGTCGCCCGTCTCGCTTCGGGTAACAACGATATTCCGGCTAGAGGAAGGTCAGTGGAAGGTCATCCATCGGCACGCGGATCCAATAACTTCCCCTCAGCCATTTGAGTCCATTATCGAAAAGTAGCGACTAAGTTACCAAGCCACGGTCGTATTCTCTACAATCTCGACAATTCTGGTTTCGGGAGTCCCCACCAGGGCCGGCGCAGCTGCGCCGCCCGAACTCCAGACCTCTTCCTCAAGCCTGGCCAGGAACATTACTGCGGCCTCCTGGGTCTCGAAGTCCAGCTCGATCATGACGTAATCGTCGCCCACCGGCCGGTAGATCCGGAAGGAACGGACGCCGGAGCCGGCCCGGTCGAGCGGGTCGCTGTCGAATGCCTGCCGCCACATCGAAAAGTCCCGTACCTGATGCTCGATCTGCAGGGAATACATGGGATTCGTCCCTTCTCTTCAGCATTGCTGCCACCATGGACCCGGAGCGTGCCTGGTGATCCCTATTTTCCGCCGTCCGGTTAGCTCATACCAGACTGGACTGCGTCGTTCGACGCAGTCCAGGGAGCGTCAGCGGTTGATCCGGTGGAGCATTCGGAGTGCTTGACGGGCGGTCGGCCTCTCTGCTGGCCGCAGGTCCGTCATGGCTTGCAGCAGTACTATCCATCTGCGGCCCAGGGTGTACGGTATGCGGGGTTTGTTGAGTGCGCGGGCGACCATCGTCTCCACGGGAGTTCCCGGGAAGGGCTTTACACCTGTGAGGCACTCAAGAGCGACCAGACCCAAAGCATAGATATCGCTTGCTTCGGTAGCTTGAGCGCCGTGGACCTCCTCGGGACTCATGTAGTGGGCGGTGCCGGAGAGGGAAGCCAGCGGTGCATGCCGTCGGCTGGTGGCGATGCCAAAGTCGGTGAGCTTGGCGACGGCGCCCCTGCGCTCGTTCGCGAGCGATGGGATGAGGATGTTTGCCGGCTTTATGTCGTTGTGAACAATACCTTTGCGGTGAACATGCGAAAGCGCGTGCAGGATGGAAGCCATCCATGCCGCCGTCATAGCAGGATCTGCGGGACCCTTTTGCAGCAGGTGTCGAAGGTTCCGGCCCTCCACGTACTCCATCACCATGAATGCCTGTTCGGTGGCGCCGGCCGCCGCTGGCATCCGGCCGTAGTCGGTCATGGGCACGATGGCCCAGTGGTTCAGCCGCCGGTGGATACTGACTTCCCGATGGAACCGCTCGCCCGAGTGCACGGCGTCGGTTCGGAAAATCTTGACGGCCACGGTGCGTCCCGTGTGCGTGTCCAAAGCCTTGCGGACCGCGCCTTCAGAGCCATAGCCCAAGAGCGGCCCCAACCGGTAGCGCCGGCCGGCTGGATAGGAGTCTTCCCACGCCGGCCCGTCGGCTGTCGGCTTGAGCACCTCTTCAGGGCCGGCTGTGATGACCGGCGGGGTCATTTCAGCACGTCTTCAAGCTCGGATTCCGTCATGTCGGCCGCCAGGCAGAGCGCGGACACAGCCGCTCCGGCGGCGGCAGCATTCCGGATCGCTTCAACGAGCGCCAACTGCGCCGCATCGAGTTCCCACTGCAAGCTTTCCTGCCTGGCTGCGGCCAGTCGAACCGCGCCCAGTGCATCAGCTACTCGGCTCGAGCTCGGCGCACAATGATGCACAGGGGGCGAGAGCACAGCCGCCGCGTCGCCCGTCCAAGGAAACATGTCGGCTGGCTGCAAAGAAAACGCGGAGCCGTGCAGGTAACCTTCCCATCCGGTTGCGTCGGGGGCATCAACTACTTGCGTCACAGCGAACTCCTCAGACTACTGATAATTCGGATAAAAAGTATCTCGCCTGACTAGTTATATGACGGTTTAGCGGTTAAGTCCACATGGCGCTCAATCCTGGTTCGTGGGATCAATGGCGTCCACGGTGCCGCGCATACGCTGCAGGAAGTCTGCAACGGTCTTGGAGTCTTCCGGCGAAAGTGATGAGGCGATCTCCGCCATCCTGCGGTGCGTGAGGTCCATCAACCCCCGCACTTCCTTGCTCGAACCCGGTGCCGGTCGCAGCAGCAGCGCCCTTCGGTCCGAGGGATGCGGCTCCCGGCTGACGTGCCCGCTCTTGACGAGCCGATCAATGAGCGCAGTCATGGACGCAGAAGTAACGCCGAGTTTCTGGCCCAGTTCCTTCGGTCCGATCGGCCTGTTCGCCGCATCGGCTTCGATCACGTACCGCAGGGCAAGCAGGTCTGTTTCCCCCAAATTCATGGACCCGCGCATGCGGCGCCTCATGGCGACTTCAGACGCCCCATAATCACTCAAGGCATTCAACAGGCCCGAACCCGCTGGCCGCTGCTCTATGTCGTCTGCTTTTCTCAGGCCGTCTTGGGCCGCTTCGTCTTGCATAAAGCTGATCCTTCGATGGACATATATCTTGCTTGTCTAGCTATTGAATATAGCGTCGCAGCAAAGGCATGTCCACGTCCGACACCAGCTGCCATGCTTGGTGTCGCACACCTAGCAAGATCTCTCTTAGCGGAGCTGCTCCCCGCTGACGGCATCAATGAGCACTTCTGTGAGGGTACCGCCCTCGGACCTGATTTCAACCTCCCATACGGGCTTGTCGTTCTCGTCCTCCAGCGAGGCTTCCTCGAGGTCGCCGACGGCGGCTTGTTGCGCGGTCTCGATCGCCTCGGCTAATGAAACCGTCGCAGATTCGACAGCGCGCCGGTCTTCCTCGTCGGCGGGCCCCTTGTCCCGTTGATCCAGTACTTCGCTGCCGTCCGCTAGCACCAGCACTTCATGCTCGGTGCCACCGCTGATGAGCTCGACTTCCCAGCCCTGCCGATCGTCGCTGTAGTCAACGTCCACAGCGGCGCTGCCACGCACGGCCGTTACCGCAGTTTCGACGGCGGCGCGACCGTTGGCATCTCCGGTTGGCGGAGTGCCTGTCGCTCCCCCGGCCCTCGGACTCGTTTGCCCCGGAGCCGCGCTCGTCGCCGCGCCCGGTGACGTCGCCGCAGGGGACGGACTGGTCGTCTCCGGAGCCACCTGTGTTTGCGTGCCTTCACCTGTGGTCGCGGGCCCATCTTCCGCGCCATCGCACCCTGTCGCGGCCAAGGTTACGCCCGCAGCAACCGAAAGGATAGGAAGCATTCTGAGCTTTTTCATGGCTTCATTGTCCGTTGGATCGTACCCGCCGTCGAGGGGGAAGAACGACGGCGGCAACCCTTCACCGCAACCTATCCGGAGTGGTGCGCGGCCTCAGGGTTCTCCGGTGCGTCTTCGCGGCGTTCCTTCACCAGCTTGCTTGCGCTCACCAGCCGCAGCGCGGTCACCAGCAGGATCCCGCCAAGCACGTTGAAGACCACCACATAGGAAAACCAGCCGAGCCACTCAAGGTAGTTGATGTCAGCTCCCGCGTGGATGGCGCCGAAGATCAGCAGCGAGTCCAGGATCGAGTGGAAGAGCTGCATCCCGTAGAGCAGGAAAGCGCCGACGACAGCGGCCGCGATCTTGCCGGTGACGCTGTCCGTTCCGTGCTGCATGCGGGTCATCAGCGTGATGGTGCTCCCCGCCAGCACGGCAAGACATACGGTTTGCCAGTTGAACCCGGCGTCGAGAAAGTGGTTGGCTTCCTTCGTGATGGTCTCGCTCCACTGCGGGAATGCCGTCATGATCAACGCCATGAACAGCCAACCGCCTACCAGGTTGGCAATGAGTGTCCCACCCCAGAGCTTCCCGAGCTGCGCGTAGCTTGCCTCCCGTGCGACGACGGCCGCGATGGGCACCAGGAAGCCCTCAGTGAACAGCTCGCTCTTGGCCAGTAGGAGGGCGATGAGGCCTGCACTGAATGCCAGTCCCGCGAGAAGGTGGTTCTCGGTCTCATGGAGAACACCGAGGTAGGCCATAATGCCGATGCCTATCTCAAACCCACCGAACAAGCCGGTGATGAGCACGTCCCGAAAGGAGCGGTTCAGCCGCTGCGCGCCTTCCTCAACCGTGCGGTCGAAGGATTCCTCCACCTCCTCCTCAACCGGGCCTGAATTGTCGCCAAGTTCCCGCCGACGTGCATCGCCTTCGGTGTCGCTCATTCGTGCCGCCTATCCGCTGAAAGTGTGTGGTCAGTCTACTGTTCCAAGATTTACGACGACGGCGGCGCGTCCTCCCTCCCGCCGGACACCCGCCCCGTTACCCGCCCGACCCTTCCCGGTCCGCTATCCTGTCCTACGGCAAGCTCCGCCCAAAGCCAATCGCGCCCGACTGCGGCCCCGCGGACCACGCCCACGTCAGCATTCCCGGTTAGAGCATCCGCCAACCCAACCGATCCCCGCTCAGGGGCGACAAGGAGAGAAGATGCACCGGCCCGGCGCCCAACTGCCTTTCGCCGAGAACTTCCACAGTCTCGGCCTTCGGGCCAGGGTGGTGCTCTGCCAGCTGCCGCTGGTTTCCTGCATGCTCGTGGTTGTCGGGGTCTTTGCCCTGGCTGAGCCTGCCATGTTCGCCAATCCCTGGTTCCGCCTGTGCCTGCTGTTGCATGCCGTGGTCCTGGCGCTCTGTGCACTCATCCCTTGGGAGCGGCTGCCTGTTCGGAGTTTCCAGATCATCCCTATCATCGACTTCGCCCTGATCGCGCTGTTGCTGCACGCCGACGGCCAGGCGCTCAGCGGATTGGGAATGCTGCTGGTTTTCCCGGTGATCTGGCTTTCCGTAAGCGTCCTGAAAAGCCGGATCCTGATCAGCTTTGCCGGCAGCCTGCTGGCCGTCCTCGTACCCGTGCTGCTCTCCGAAGCCGTGAACGCCACCCATCTGCTGCGCCTGGTGCTCGCCCCGGTCATCATGCTGGCCATATCAGTCTCGGTGCACATCATCGCCAACAACCTGGAGTTCCAGCGGGCCCAGATCGCTACGGCCGAGGCCGAGCTGCACAAGGTTCTGCAGGCCAGCAGGGAACGCGAGCAGCTGCTGCATGCAGTCGTGGACAGCATCGACGTCGGATTGGTCGCCGTAGACTCCCGCGGCGCTGTCACTCTGGTCAACCGGCAGCAGGAAGAATTCGCCGTCCGCGCGTCCGCACCCGGACGCGAAGCAGCAACACCGGATCTGCAGGCAGACCACTCAAAGATTTACGACGACGACGGCGTATCTCCCCTGCCGCCGCAAGCCCGCCCAGTGCACAGGGCTTCCAGGGCGGAGGAATTCTCCGGTCAGATCATGTGGCTGGGCGAAGGACCGCAGCGGATCGCGGTCTCCGCTGCGGCCCGCAAGATCTCCGGCCAGCCGGTGACGCCGGAGTCCCCGGGATCAGTGGTCTTGTTCAAGGAGGTGACAGACCAATTGGCCGCGCTGGCCGCCAAGGACGATTTCATGTCCGCCATTTCGCATGAACTCCGGACGCCGTTGACCTCGATCCTTGCTTACGTGGACCTGGCACTTGAGCATCCGGACTTGCCCGGCCAAGCCGCCGATTACCTCGCGGTGGCTGACCGCAACGCCGAGCGGCTCCTGGAACTGATTTCGGACTTCCTTTCCTCATCGGCCGGGACGCTCGAAATCCAGACCCAAGCCGCAGACCTGGCAGACGTGGTCCGGAGAAGTATGCTTTCCGCGGCAGCCGGCGCAGCGGCGAAGGGCATCGCCCTGATCAACGAAATTGACCACGAACTGCCGGCGGAGATAGACCCCGGGCGGATGACCCAGGTGATGGATAATCTGCTCTCCAATGCAGTCAAGTACTCCCCTCGGGACAGCACCATCAGAATCCGCGGCTGGCGAGATGGCGGCACTTCGGTGCTGGAGGTCGAAGACACCGGCTACGGGATGGATGCCGCAGACCAGCGCCGCGTCTTTGACCGGTATTTCCGATCCAGCTCGGCGCGCAGTTCCGGCATCCACGGCACTGGGCTCGGGCTGGTGGTTACTAAGGAAATAGTGAACCGTCACGGTGGCACCATCGAAGTTGCCAGCCGACTGGGTGCCGGCACCAGGGTCACCGTCAAAATTCCGAAGGCCGGCCATCAAGCTGAAGACGCACTGCCACCGAAAGCTTTTGTCTTAGGCAGCAGGAGACAGCACGCGGCTGGGAACAGCTGAAGGCGGGTTAATCGTTGCTACCCAGAGCACTGCGGATCGGTTATTCTCAGTGTGATGCCATCGTCTGGTGGCTGACCGTTGGGGGAAAATTGAAACGCATTGTCGCGGCCGTCGTGGCCGCTGCCTTGGGCCTGCTCACGCTGGTTGCAACACCTGCCCATGCCGAAGCCGCCGGGGCGCATTCGGGCTGCCTGCCCAATACGAACGGATATATCTGGGGCGGCACCTGTACCGGAACCCTCGACGGCCTGGCTTCACCTGAACAGGTCCACACCATCAGGCTGACGGCTCCCGCTCCAGGAACCATGTTGGAAGTCCTGAAACTGCCAAACCTCCACACTCTTTACGTCTACGACGTCGACAACAGTGACATAGCCGAGGCCGGCGTCGGGGTGAACGGTGTCGCCGGGCTCCTGAACACCTTCTACATGAGCGGTTCCGGGATCACCGACCTGACGCCCCTGTCCGCCGTCAACCGGGACAGGCATACCGTCAGAGATCTCGGCCTCTACGACACCAAAGTGCATGACTTCTCGCCTCTGGGCGTGATCCCGAACCTTTATCGGCTCAACGTAACTACCCACCGTGACGGAGTGCTGGAGCTGCTGCGCGGCAAGCCGACCATGGTTGAAGCCCCAATCTGGCTCGATGGCAAACCGCTGCACCCGCACCCGTATGACGGCTTCCTTGAGTACGACGATGAGAATCCCGGCCTTTACCCGGTCCAGGCAACGGCAACCCGGCTCGGCCCTGGCCTGGTCACGTGGGTTCCGTTCCGCGCCCACCCGGCAGCCATGGGTGACGTGATGATCACCCGCCTGATCAAGCAGGACGCTATTGCCCGCGATGCGGTGGATCTCTCCGATGGCCGCGGCCCATTCCTTTTCCATTCGGATCCCCAGATGGGCGGCTTCGCCGTCCTGTCCTCCCTGACCTACACGCCGATCGCCGTCCAGTGGACCCGTGACGGCGCGGTCATACCCGGCGCCACCGAAATGCTCTACACATACACGACAGCCGACATCGGCCGCCGGCTGGCCGCCCGGGTCACGATCGGCGGAACCGCCGCGGAGCAGCCCTACTATCCGCAGCGGACCCTGACCATCCAGGTGCCCGGCCCGATCCAGGGCGTCTTCAAGGCACCCGAGCCGGTCGCCACAGGCAAGGCCGCCGTGGGAAACACGCTCACCGCCAACCCGGGCGCCGTCTCGCCAGCACCGGCGAAGACCACGTACCGCTGGTACTCGAACGGTCAGCCGATTGCCGGAGCCACCGCAAAGACCTACAAGCTGACCGCCCGCGACTACGGCAAGCGCATACACGTGGCGATCCGGCACGAGCGGCCCGGTTATATGGCCATTGGCCGTGCCAGCGACTCCGTCCGGGTCGGAGCCGGAACCCTTGCCCTGAAGAAAGCGCCGGTGATCAGCGGGACGAAGGCCGTAGGCAAGACCCTGAGGGTCTCCACCGGCACTTGGTCACCGGCCCCGCAGAAATACACCTATCAGTGGTTCCGCGACGGCAAGCGGATCGCCCATGTCAAAGGCACCAGGTACACCCTGCAGGCACGGGACCGCGGCAAGAAGATCACCGTCAAGGTCACTGTCAGTTTGACCGGCTACACGACCCGGACAGCGACAACCAGGTCCCGCTAGGAGCGCCATGAGGAGCCACGAGGACGGGTTGCGATCCGCATCCGGTCAGGAGCCCGATATGGACTCGCCGACGCCAAGCTGGAGACTGATCCGCGGGGGTATCCGCCGGTTGTCCTGACACCTCAGGTGCGGCAGCGACCGTGATCAGCGTATCTGTGGGCACCGCGTACATCCAAGGCATGGCTGTGGGCCGGTGGGAAAGTCCCACCGGCCCACAGCAACAGCCAGAACACAACGCAGATTAGACAGCTGCCCCCTGCAGGTCCTCCTCCCCCACAAACTTGGCACCCTTGTCCCGGTTGACCATCAGGGCCAGCAGGTCGAAGACCACCGTCGCCGCCGCCAGCGTCGTCACATCGGCATGATCGTAGGCCGGCGCAACTTCCACCACATCGGCCCCCACAATGTTGATGCCGTTCAGCCCGCGAAGCAGCGCCAGGAGTTCGCGTGAGTGCAGTCCGCCCATCTCCGGTGTGCCCGTCCCCGGCGCGAAGGCCGGATCCAGCACGTCGATGTCGATGGAGACGTAGACGGGAGTGTCGCCCAGCCGGTCCTTGACCCGCTGGATTGCGGCGGGAACACCGATGACATCCAGGTCCGAACAGCGCAGGATCTGGAAGCCGAACTCATGGTCCCGCAGGAAGTCGTTCCGGTCGTACACCGGCCCGCGGATGCCCACATGCATCGACCGATCCTCCACCAGCAGACCCTCCTCGAACGCTCGGCGGAACATAGTGCCGTGCGTGACCGGCTGGTCGAAGTAGGTGTCCCAGGTGTCCAGGTGAGCGTCGAAGTGCAGCAGGGCCACCGGTCCGTGTACCTTGTTCAGTGCCCGCAGCATCGGCAGGGCGATGGTGTGGTCCCCGCCGATCGAGATGAGCCGCTTGTCCAGCCCGAGCAGCGGCAACGCCTGCTCCTCGATCGCCTGTACAGCCCGGGTGATGTCGTACGGCGTGCAGGCAATGTCGCCCGCATCCACCACCTGGGTCTCGTTCACGGGTTCGACGTCGAGCTCCACGTGGTAGCCCGGACGCAGCAGCCGCGAAGCCTCGCGGACCCCGGCCGGACCAAAACGCGCGCCGGGGCGGAAGGAGGTTCCGCCGTCGAACGGTACGCCGACAATGGCGATGTCGTAGTCCGGAACCCTATCAATCTGGGGCAGCCGGGCGAACGTGCCCAAACCTGCGTAGCGGGGAACTTTAGTGGCGTCGACGGGTCCGATGGGATCGTGGGTGGTCATAGCGAGGATCCTTCCTTGGTACGTTCTGCCGGAAAGGCCGGCTTCTTGTCAGAGGTGAGTTCGGAAAGTGTCTTGTTGGCGGTTTCCGGCGCGAGCAGGAACGTGGCTACCAGTCCCACCAGGGAGATCACGGCCCCGATCAGCAGTGAGCCCGCGGCGCCGAAGCTGATGATCGCCACCGGCATCAGGTATGTACTTGCGGCGGACCCCACCCGGCTGATCGCGGTGCCGAAGCCAACCGCCGTCGCCCGGATTTCCGTGGGGAAGAGCTCGTTCGGGTAGACCACCTCGAGGAAGCTGGAGGCGCCGGAGGCAATAGCGAAGATGGCGAGCGCCAGGAACAGCGGGCCGGCCTGCACATCCGGGATGAAGGCCGGGATGGCCAGCGCCACCGCGATGACCCCGAAGGACCCCAGCAGCAGCTTGCGCCGCCCGATCTTCTCCACCAGCCAAAGTCCCGGCACTCCCCCGATCACAAACAGCATGGAGATCAGGAAGGAGCCGCCGTAAAGGTTGGCATCCCCGGTCAGCCCGAAGGAGGCCAGCAGGTCCGGCGCGAACGTGTAAACGGCGAACAGCGGGATCACCTGGGCCGTCCAGAAGATGGAGACGAACAGCGTGCGCTTCCACAACTGGCCCTTGAAGATATCGGCAAAGCTGGCCTTCTTGGCGTCCGCCTCGGCGTCGGAAGAAATGTCGCTGATGTCGTATTGCTCCCCGTAGACCTTCTTGATCACCGCACGGGCTTCCTCCTGCCGGCCACGCGAGAGCAGCCAGCGCGGAGACTCCGGCGTTCCCAGCCGGCACAGCAAAGTAACGACGGCGAAAATCGCCGGGCTCGCCACCATGAACCGCCAGGCGTCCGGTCCCATGTCGCGCAGCAGGTAGCCCACCGCGAAAGCCGCCGCAGCACCAACCGCCCAGACCACAAACGTGGCGCCCAGCAGGCGGCCGCGTACCTTGCGGGGCAGGAACTCCGCGAGCAGCGAGGTGGCAATCGGATAGTCCGCGCCGATGGCCATGCCGAGGAGGAACCGGCACAGGACAACGTGCCAGACCTCGGTGGCGAAGCCGTTCAGCAGCGAGAACAGCGCCAGCGCGATCAGGTCGGCGATGTACATCTTGTGCCGGCCGATCTTATCCGTCAGCCAGCCGAAGATGGCCCCGCCGAAGAAGATGCCGATCAGGCTCGCCGCGCCGATCAGCCCGATCTCCCCGGTGCTCAGCTCCAGCCCCGGCGTCATCGTAATAAAGGCAATCCCGATGATCGACAGCGCGTACCCGTCAATGAACGGACCGCCCGAGGCAAAGAAGGTCAGTTTCTTATGGAATGTGGTCAGCGGGGCATCGTCAATGAGATTGCTCGTTGCGCTCATAGCCGCCCTCTCTCGTGAATGCTCATCGTTGAGCTGGATCGTGATGGTTCAATCATTCGTGATCCGGCTCACTGCCAGTACCCTTCGATTGACTACAAAGAGAGAGGACACTTAGACATATGTATAAAAGCCGCAAAGTACGACGGCGTTCTGCCCGCTTCCAGGAGCGCGTATGTCGATAACGGTTGCCGAGCTGCTGGCCGAGCCGCAGCTGGGTTTGAGTCTGCTGGCCGGCTCGGACGGCCTGCAGCAGCGGATCACGTGGGCGCATACCTCGGACCTGCCGAGGCTGTGGGAGTGGGTGACCGGCGGGGAGATCATGATGACCAACGGCCTCTCCATCCCGGCCGACCCCGCGGGCCAGGTCGCGCTGGCAGAGGCCTTGGTCGCCGCCGGGGCGAGCGCGCTGGCCATCGGCGAAAAGATGCACGCGCCGGAACTCACACCCGAATTCCTGGAAGCCTGCGACCGGCTGCCGCTGCCGGTCATCAACGTGCCGTACCCGCTACCGTTCATTTCCATCGCGCGGTCCGTGGCCGAGTCCTCCCTGCTGGAGGAGTCGCGCCGGCTGCGGCAAACGGCCAGGATCTACGACCTGCTGCGATTGGCCGGCCCGCGCGCAGACCAGTGGCAGGCCCTGGTCCAAGGGGTAGCAGCACAGCTGGATGCCCGGCTCTATGTCGTGGACCGCCGCTGCCTCCACCCCTGGCACCCCAGCGGAGAAGCCCTGCCAGCCGAACTCGCCGGGCAGCTGCAGCCGCTGATCGCAACGGCTCCGGCGTCGGGCAAGAAATTCCAGTGGCACCACGTGGATGGAAGCCACGTCCTCATGATGGACGTTCCCACCCATGACAACGCGCTGCTGCTGGTCCTGCCGTTGTCGGAGCCGCACCCGGACGCAGTTGTGCTGCTGCACGCGGCTTCCGTCCTGGGCCTGGAGCTGTCCCGCACCATGCTCGCCCTGGAAGACCAGCGGCGCCTGGGAGCGGAGTTCCTGGCCCAAGCACTCGAAGGCCGCTATGCCCTTACGGATCTGGAAAGCCGGCTCACGAGTTTCCAGCTACCGGCCGAGAAGTTTCTCATCGTGTCCATCTCGGGGCTGGACGAAGAAAGTCTCGCCACCATCCACGCCGAACTGTGGCGCCATGGCCTGGCGAATGTCAGTCTGCGCCAGTCCAACACCCTGCACATCATCCTGCCGCCCGAGTGCACCGAGGACCAGCTGCGGCACACACTGCCCGACGACGCCAGAATCGGAATGAGCCGGCCCACCGGCGCCACCGGAATGCAGCGCGCCTTGCAGGAATCACTGTGGGCGCTGGGCACGGCGGCCAGCACGGGCAGGACACTGGTTCGCTACGGGGACGGCCCCTCGTGGCTGGGCTTGACCAGCATGGAAGAAGGACAGGCGATGGTGCAGCGCCTGCTCGGACCAATCCTGGAGTATGAACGGGGCAAGCAGCCGGATCTGCTCACGACCTTGAAAACTTACCTTGACCATCAACGGTCGTGGCAGAAGACCGCCGCAGCGCTGTTCACCCATCGGCAGACCGTCATTTACCGGATCCGGAAGATCAGCGAGCTGACCGGGCTGGACATGGCCGAGACATCGTCCTTGGCCCAGCTATGGTTTGCGTTGCAGATCCACCAGACGATGGATCCACAACGAAATTAGTTACAGAAGTCGAGCTGCTCGGTGTAGCCGTAGGGAACCGAATCGCTGATCGCCACGGTGAACCGCCCGGGCTCGTGGCGGGTGACGAGGATGCCACCGGTCCGGCACATCTTCGCCAGCCCCGTCATTTCCTCGACGGCGGCATTGAGCCTCTCGTCCCTGGCGGCCCGGCTCTCCGCCCGGACCTCGATGGTGGTGTTACAGGGAGCGTTCATCGGGCAGCCAACTCGCTCTCGCCGGACAGCGGCCAGGCGGTATAGCCTTCCGCCTTCTCAAAAAGGGTCCGCATCTGCGCCCCATGGTTCTCCAGCCACAGCGCATCGGCCCCACGGGTGACCGCTCCGACATAACCGGTGCGGACGCTTCGCCCGTCCTTCTTGATCTCGACTTCCAGACCGGGCAGTTCGTTCCAGTCCCGATACAGAGCGCTGCTCATAGTGCTGCCTTTCATGCTGACGTTACCCTCCCCAACCACGGTCTACCGCGAGCCAGGTTGAACACTATTAGTCAGTCCCGGTTCCGGCTATGTCCGGTGGAACGAAAAGGGTCGGGCCGCGTTGTACAGACGACCAGCCATACCCAACTTTAGGTACCCAATGGGGATTGACTCTCCCCCGTCTTGGTGACTCGGATTTTTCCAAGCACTCCACGACAGACTTACTTCATCTTGATCGGCGGGAGCTGGCACCCGCAGGAGAACGGTCAAGCTCGGTGCCCGGCCTTTCCCCAACGAGGCCGGGCACCATTCTCTCGGGACAGTCAAAGCTTGTCCTGTAGATCCCGCCCTCAACAGCCCCGGCAACTTTGAACTGCGCACCGATGTAGAACCATCCCTAACCGTCCCTCTTGGTGCCCAGCCTTTCGGCCTTTCGGTCGCGGTTGAAGTCACCGGCGCAGAAGAGCCGGCTGTACCCGTTCCAGCCACCGCTGCCGGCTGTGGCTACGGCCTGTGCCCGGTCCATGTAGAGGTAGGTCTTGCCATCGGGGCGGACGGCCAGCAGGTCATTCTTTCCGTCCCGGTTGATTTCCCCGAAGCCTTCCAGCCGGAATAAGTCGGCCCAGGCGCTGCTGCCGATCTCGACCTGGCGCTTGTAGCCCTCGTTGCCACGGCCGATCTTTCCGGTATCTGCGTAGAACCACAGCGTTCCGTTTTTGAAGGCGCCGCGGACGTCGTTCTTATCGCCACGGTTGTAACCCCCACCAACAGCTGTCAGCTCCTTGTAAATTTGCCAGCCGGTGCCGACCCGGACCAACCTGCCGAAGTTACCCCGGGGCGAACCACAGTATTCCGTCGGGCTTGCGGGAGACCAAGTCGTCCCGCCCTTCACCGTTGAAGTCGCCGGGTGCGATGACCAAGTTGTGGCCCTTCCACGCCGAGGCACCCGTTTTCACCCAGCTCATGCAGCCTTCCGGCTCCCGGAACTTGGCCCCGCAGTAGAGCCTTTTCCTGGAGTTGCCGAATTTACCTACTACGGATCGACCCTGGCCACTAAAATCCACAAGTGGGGAGACTTCCTCGTCCCCTAATTACTCAGATACTCCTTGAGACGGACATTAGAGGCCTCAGGGCAGAATCCTGTCGATTGGATCTTGTCCAGACCAAGGGAGCTGTTCAGAGGACGCGGCGCTGCCAGTTTGCCTTCGAAATACTCGGCCGTCGTTACACCTGTGACTGCCGCCCCATCACTTCCAGCTAATTGATACACATCTTTGGCGATATCGGCCCATGCCTGCGGCTCTCCGCTATTGGTCAGATTGTATGCACCGTAGCCAGCGCCCGACTCAAGCAAATGACGAATCCCAGCCGCTATATCGGGGGTGAAGGTGAGACGGCCGATTTGGTCATTGACAACGGTGGGCCTCACGCCCTTTGCGGCAAGGTTCGCCATAGTGCGGACGAAGTTGTTACCCTCGCCGATGACCCAGCTAGTGCGGACGATGTAGTGTCTGGGCACTACCGATACGATTGCATCGCCTGCGGCCTTGGTCTGCCCATACACACCAAGCGGCGTCAGAGGTTCCTCTTCTGTGTGTATCCCCGTCGTACCGTCGAAAACGTAGTCGCTGGAGACGTGAACCAGCGTGAGATTGTAACGGGTAGCAATTTTGGCCAGTTCGGCGACGGCTGTCACATTGATCGCCCAGGCCGCCTGTCGTCCGTCACCGGTTTCGGCCTGGTCGACGGCGGTATATGCGGCGGCGTTAATGATGGTGTCGTAGTCGCGCCAGTTCCTGGTTCGATACGCCTCTGGGTCGGACAGATCGAAGTCTGCTCGCGCAGCAAATTCGACATGTTCCAGGTCTCCGTATTCCTTCCGGAGGGCTTTGCCTAACTGCCCGTCGGCACCAAGAACCAGAATCTTCCGCTGAGGCATGGCTGACACATCCGCCAGGCTGGGGTGAACGCGGTCTTTGTCAGAGAGCTCCGCCCGCTCCAGGGGTATAGGCCAAGGGATGTTGGCGGTTTCATCGGCGAGGTTCAGGAACGTGTACTGGCCCTGGGCATCGGCAGACCAGTGGTCATTGACCAGGTAGGAGTAGGCAGTGTTGTCTTCCAGAGTCTGGAAGGCGTTGCCGACTCCACGAGGAATAAAGATAGCACGCGAAGGATCCAGATTGGCAGTGAACACCGTGCCGAAGGTCGAGCCTTCCCGCAGGTCCACCCATGCGCCGAAAATGCGCCCGGAAGCGACGGAAATAAACTTGTCCCACGGTTCAGCGTGGATGCCACGTGTCGTGCCCGCTTTTTCATTGAACGAAATGTTGTTCTGGATCGGCTGGAAATCGGGCAGGCCAGCGGCAAGCATTTTTTCGCGCTGCCAGTTTTCCTTGAACCAGCCGCGGTTGTCACCGTGGACCGGCAGTTCGAAGAGCAACACGCCTGGGATAGGTGTTTCGCTTACAGCAAGTTTCTTTGAGAATTCGATGCTCACGTTGCTCACCGCCCCAAGGCCAAGTATTTTGCTTCGGTCGCTGCCTTCTGAGGCCGCCACCAAGCCTCATTGTTCCGGTACCACTCGATTGTGCTCGCTAACCCGGATTCAAAGTCTGCGAACTTCGCGGTCCAGCCTAATTCCCTTCGGAGTTTGGTGGAATCTATCGCATAGCGCAGATCGTGGCCGGGCCGGTCGACCACGTGGTCGTAGCCGTCGGCAGGCTCACCCATCATCGTCAGGATCAGTTCAACGACGTCCTTGTTGTTCTTTTCGCCGTCGGCACCGATTAGGTAGGTTTCTCCGATACGGCCGTGCTCGAGGATTGTCAGCACGGCCGAAGAATGGTCATTGGCATGGATCCAGTCGCGGACATTCTCGCCGCTACCGTAGAGCTTCGGGCGGATTCCATCGATAACGTTGGAAATCTGACGCGGAATGAACTTCTCCACGTGCTGGTACGGGCCATAGTTGTTCGAGCAGTTACTGATGGTTGCCTGCAGCCCGAAGGAACGCACCCATGCCCGGACCAACAGATCTGAGCTCGCCTTCGTCGACGAGTAGGGGCTCGACGGGTTGTATGGCGTCAAATCTGTAAAACGCTCTGGATCGTCCAACTCAAGATCACCGTAGACTTCATCCGTACTGATGTGGTGGAAGCGCTTGTTGTGCTTGCGTGCGGCTTCAAGAAGTGTATAAGTGCCGATGATGTTGGTCTCTAGGAAGGGCCACGGATCCTGCAAAGAATTGTCGTTGTGTGATTCCGCTGCATAATGAACCACAGCGTCAGTGTCCGAGACAAGCTTTTCTACAATTGCCGCATCGACAATATCCCCCTGTACAAAACGGAATCGCTCGTCTGGTAGACCTCCGAGCGAAGTCTCGTTCCCGGCATAGGTCAACTTGTCCAAGACGGTTACGTGTTGATCTGTGTTGTCGAGCACATGGCGCACGAAGTTCGACCCAATAAAACCGGCTCCCCCGGTAACCAAGAGTTTTTTCACACATCAAACGATACCCGCTGAACGTCCTCGGGTTTGCAGCGGGGCCTGCGGCCACTATATACATGACTATCATGCGGGGAATCATTCTTGCCGGAGGAACCGGCTCACGCCTACATCCGATTACGCACGGTATCAGCAAGCAACTGGTACCGGTCTATGACAAACCTATGATTTACTACCCGCTCTCCACGTTGATGCTGGCAGGCATACAGGACATCCTCATCATCACGACACCCCAGGACAGCGATCAGTTTCAACGATTGCTCGGTGACGGATCGCGCTTCGGCATCAATCTTTCATACAAAGTACAACCGTCACCAGAAGGTCTCGCTCAAGCTTTTATCATCGGTGAAGAACACATAGGCCATGATTCTGCCGCTTTGGTCCTCGGTGACAACATTTTTTACGGCCATGGCATGGGGAGCCAGTTGCAGAAGTATGCAAATATCAACGGTGGAGCCATTTTTGGATACTGGGTGGCTGACCCCACAGCCTATGGCGTGGTGGAGTTCTCGGGTGAGGGCCGCGCTTTGTCTCTCGAAGAAAAGCCGCTCATTCCAAAAAGCAACTATGCGGTGCCAGGACTCTATTTTTATGACAACGACGTTATCAGCATCGCTAAAAGCCTTCGCCCCTCACAACGGGGTGAACTTGAAATAACCGATGTGAATCGAATCTACTTGGATCAAGAGAGGCTGTCGGTCGAAGTCCTGCCTCGCGGTACTGCATGGCTCGATACCGGAACATTTGAATCTTTGAACGATGCCTCCAATTATATCCGCACAATTGAAGCCCGCCAGGGTTTGAAAATCGGGGCACCCGAAGAAATTGCATGGCGTAATGGGTTTGTCAGTGATAAAGAACTGGAAGAACTGGCAAAACCCCTCTTGAAAAGCGGATACGGAACGTATCTTCTTCGTCTCCTGGAGCAGGAAAAAACGAAGTGATTAGGAGTCACGATGAAAGATAACGTCACCTTAATGGATTCGAGAGCCAAACTTAGCCATGTCAGATACTGGGGCTGCCTGTACGCTGCCACGATTGTGGGACGTTTGCCCAGCCATAAACTGCGGAATTTCTTTTATAGAAGATTCCTTGGAGTCACCCTTCCAAAGAATTCAATACTTTATTGGAGAGCTAGGTTTTTCAAGCCAGAAGGTGTTGTCATAGGGGAAAATTCAATTATAGGCAATGATGCTTTTTTGGATGGTCGAAACGGCATATTGATTGGTGATAATGTAAACATCGCGTCGGAAGTTCGGATTTGGACGGCTGAACATGACGTAGCCTCTGAAGCATTCGAACAGACGGGTGGGCCAGTCAGCATTGGCGACAATGCCTTCATCGGGAGCCGAGTCACTATACTTCCAGGAGTCGCAATTGGAGCTGGTGCTGTTATCGGCGCCGGTGCTGTCGTCACAAAAGACATACCGGAATGGACTATTGCATTTGGTATTCCTGCAAAACCTGTCAAAGAGAGGCCACGCGTCGCCTACAGACTCGATACAAGCCGTCGTGCCCTCTTTCAATAGGGCAGCATGATCCGGCTATGAATTTAGAATCAATAAGGAGCGAGCAATGTCGCCAGGGTCGATAGTGCCGCTTATCGGCCTCGTGTCGGTTGCTGTCGCTGTTCCGCTGCTACTACCCCGATTGACCATTCTTATGAGCCTCGGGTGGATCATCTTGGTCCGCCCCGGCGAAGAACTTATTTCCATGGGATTAGCGGGAAGCACACTAAGTGAGGTCGATTTACTCCTTATAGCGGGTCTCGTCGCATCCATTCGGCTTTATCTTAAGCGTGCCAATTCAGCAGGTCCACAACTAATATGGGCCCCTCTCCTAGCCTGGCCTCTGTGGCTTCTCCTTAGATCAGCATTTCCGGTGTTGGGTAATGTTGACACCACCGGGCCCGTTATTGATCTGCGGATTATTGCGACTTTCCTAGCCCTGATACCTCTCGGAGTTATCGCGCGTCGATACGGTGGGACTTACTTAGCTAGATGGGTTTGCTATTTGGCCTACGGCACGTGCTTCGTCGCGGTAGTGAGTTGGGTACTTCGAGTACTAGGAGTACTTGAGCCGGGTGCCTATGCTTTGGTGAATGTGTCGAGCAGCGCCGCAGGGGATATCCGGCCAGGTGGAGAGATCTTGATCCCGGTTCTAGCGATACTTCTCGCCTTTGGCAAAGCTCCTCTCTTGCTAAATAGCAAGATTCTGTCCTTCGCCCTCGTCATATTAGAAATCTTGATCAGTCAAACACTTAGCATCGTATTGGCTGCTGCCGTTGGTATTGCCTTCGGTTTGATACTCAACTGGCGGCATACATCGCTCACGCTGAGGGCCCTTTCATTGATCGCAGTGCTGACAACGGCGCTCTTGGCTGGAGGAGCTATCGGATCCGAATCTAGGTTCAACCTTTTGGCTAGGGCCGATGAGGCTTCGGCCAACTACCGTGTCACAGAAATGGCAACTGTCGGACGTATAGTTTCGGAAGACCCTATAACGATGTTGATCGGCTCTGGACCCGGGTCAATGGTCATCTTCAGCGGTGAAGATATTAGTGAAAAGAAGCGTGACACCCATAATGTCTATGTGAACATTCTCCTGAAGTCGGGAAGTATCGGAATTCTCCTGTTCTCCATTCCGTATTTTACGTTGTGCGTCAGGCTCTATCGAACTAATCATCCGCTGGCCCGGTCCATGATCGCCGTACTAGCTGCCATTGCATTCGTCAGTATCTCCGTCCCCTTTCTCTGGTCTTCTGGCGGGCTCCTTGCACTACTAGCTATTGTGACTGCTGCCCGATGGCCGCATCCTCCCAAATCATGGTTAACGGAAAAAGGTGCCGATGCGACTCGTCGCAAAACTCTTTAGCAACCCAAGTGTGCTTCTAATTGCTTCGAACATTGTAGGTTTGATTCTCGGGCTTGCGTCAGCCGCGCTTCAAGCACGTCTTCTGGGACCCGCGGGCCGAGGGGAACTTGCGAGAGCGATGGTTCCGGGCAGCATTTTCGCGATGCTATTATGCATGGGTCTCCCCGATTACTTTTCAAGAAGATCGGCTAAGGGCGATGATATGCGCCGCCTAACAGGAACTGCCGGCTGTCTTGCACTTATTATTGGGATAGTGGCTGTAGGTCCTTACATTGTAGTAGTCAATGTACTTGAGCCTTACGGAACAACAGCATGGTGGCTTCTCATGGCTTACGCCATTCTTTCGCCAGGGTTTATTTTTGGATATTGCGTCACGGCGATTTCAATGGGTGCCTCTTTTTGGCGCATGGTCGCTGTGCTGAAGGTACTTCCCCAGGCGGTCGCAGTCTTAGGCATGTTAGGTATGCTGATTCTGGACCTAGTATCCGCACTCTATGTTGGATTAATTCTCATCAGTACATCTCTAGTAGGTCTGCTTATACCTTTATTCCGTCGTCAGTTCTTTCCGCCAATAAGCAGTTCGTTACGCAGAATGCGGCTCGCTACATCTTTCGGACTGCGAGGCTGGCCCTCCGGTTCTCTATCGTTACTCAACCAGCGCATCGATCTCCTCTTGTTGACCGTACTGGCCAGCGCCGCCGATCTCGGATACTACGCCGTCGCCACCACTTTGGCGGCAATATTGTCTGCATTAGCAAATGCTGTAGCACTTCCTACGCGGAATCATGTCGCTCGTGGGGATAACTCAAGGGTTCCCAAGACGACAGCAACAGTTGTATCTTGCACGCTTATCGTCGCGAGCTTCGTCACAGCCGGCCTCCCATGGCTCGTCTCCTTTGTACTCGGCGATGAATTCCTGCCGGCCGTCCCAGTCATGATGGTTCTCCTCTTCACGCAGGTTCCACGTGCTGGCATCATTGTGGTAACCCAGTGCTTGATAGGTTACGGTCGCCCTCAAAGTCCTCTTGTCGGCGAAGCCACGGCTATAGCAACTACTATTGCGCTAGTTCTTTTCTTGTATCCAATCTTCGGTATCGTTGGAGCGGCATTTGCTAGTTTAGGAGGCAATATTCTCAGCTTTGGTGCACTCCTATACCTATCGAATCGACATATCACCCGCCAGCGGCTGACACGCTATTTGTTCATAAGCCCCCGTGATGCTTGGTCACTTGCCAAAAGCTTGTCTTGACAAACCATCAAGACGTTCTCCTGTGACCTGTGAACACGCACACATACCATCCTGCCAGATTCTGCAGCAGCCGGGCTCGAGAGATTATGACGAGCCTAGGTGCTTTTGTTGGCTCCTCGCGTTTAGGTTCTGCCTGTTGACCTGTGGACGGAGTGGAATGTGATCATTTCGCTGAGTAGGACTCCGCCGAGAGGAATGTCGTGGCGTATTTGTCGTAGTGAGTGGCTGTGTCGCGCAAGTGCTTGAGCCGGTTGAAGCCGCGTCCAGCGGTGTTGCGTTTCTTGTAGATACCTGGGTCGAACGCTGGCGGACGTCCGCCGGCTGAGCATTGGGGGGCTCTTCGAGGTTCGTGGGGAGATGATCTCCTGACGTAGTTAGCAAAAGGGCCCGTGGCCCTGCTGGGATGAGTGTGTCTAAACATTCATCCTGGAGCAGGGACCACAAACCTTGATAGAGCCTACCCGGGTGTCAGTTGACGCTGCCTCCGTATTGTTCAACCTGCCCGATTTCCATATCATTTCCGTCGCTGTCCGTGACTTCGGCCAGCGGCGGGTGCTGATCTGCACCGACCTGCCGCCCGGCTGCCCGATGTGCGGAGTGGCCTCTTCCCGCCGGAAGGAACAGCGCCTGCAGCGACTGCGTGACATTCCCGTCGCCGGCCCGCTCGAACTGATCTGGTCCAAGTACCGCTGGTTCTGCGACGAGGCGCTGTGTGATCAGCTGTCTTTCTTCGAATCGACGGCGGAAGTGCCCCGGTACGCCCGGAGCACCGGCCGGCTGCGGGAGAAGGTCGTATCGGCCGTACTCGTATCCGGAAGGGCGGTGGGACTGCCCCGGGTTTCGTTGACTCTCGGGGTTGATGGGTTTAGGCGGCTTGAAGGCCGGTTTCGATTGTCTCAAACTCGATGGGTGTGAGGCGGCCAAGAGTCCGCTGACGACGCCGGCGGTGGTAGGTCTTCTCGATCCAGGTCACGATGGCCAGGCGCAGTTCCTGCCGGGTGGACCAGCGCCGCCGATCCAGGACGTTCTTTTGCAGCAGGGCGAAGAATGATTCCATGGCGGCATTGTCGCCGCATGCGCCAACCCGTCCCATCGATCCGGTCAGCCCGCTGCTCTTGAGTGCCCTGACGAACGCTGTGGAGCGGAACTGAGACCCGCGGTCGGAATGCACCACAGTTCCCCGTGGTGATCTCAAAGCGACTGCGTTGCGCAGCGCGGAGACGGCCAGCGAGGCCTTCATCCGTTCGTCGATGGAATAGCCGACGATTCGGTTGGAGTAGACGTCCTTGATCGCGCAGAGATACAACTTGCCCTCGTCGGTTCGGTGTTCGGTGATGTCGGTCAGCCACAGCTCGTTCGGTGCCGTGGCAGTGAAGTCCCGGTCCACGAGGTCCTCGTGGACCGGTGGGCCGGCCTTGCGGCTGAGACCGCGCTTCTTGGCGAAGACGGACCAGATCCGCTGGCTGCTGCACAGCCGCTGGACCCGGTTCTCGCCGGCGCTGATGCCCAGGGCCGGCAGTTCGTCGGCGATGAACCGGTACCCGAACGCCGGGTCATCCAGATGGACGTCCAGGGCGGCATTGATCAGATGCGCGTCCGCCCGGTCCCGGTCGCAAACGGGACTGGTCTTCCATTTGTAGAAGGCCTGCTTGGAGAAGCCCAGCACCCGGCAGGCCACCGCCACGGGGATTCCGTCGGCGGCAAGGTCAAGGACCAGCGGGTACGTCATTTTGGGGGCAGTTCCCTCGCGAAGAACGCCGCGGCCCGGCGCAGGATCTCGTTCTCCTGCTCAAGCAGGCGAATCCGTTTCTTTGCCTCCCGCAGTTCGGCGGCTTCCTTCTCGGTCACGCCGGGGCTGCTGCCGTCCTCGATGTCGGCTTTCTTCAGCCAGTTGTGCAGGGTCGCTTCGGAGATCCCGAAGTCCTTGGCGATCTGCGCCAGCGGTGCTTCATGCTTCCGGGCGACAGCAACAACATCGCGGCGGAACTCGGCGGGATAGGGCTTGGGCACAGGAACATCCTTTCTGTAAGGAATGAATCCTCACAAGTCAGGAGTCAACTGAACCGGGGGCAGTCCCGGTCTCCGAGACCGCCGCCGCATACGGAGTCTCGTGGTGGCTGGTCCGCAGTGCGCTCGACTGCGCCGCCGCGGTGAGACTTCCGGACGTCGACAGCATGGCTCTGCAGCGATCGGCATAGACGAACACCGCTTCCGGTCCGTGCGCTACTTCCAGAATCCCGAGACGAAGACCTGGACCCGGTACGAGCCCTGGATGACCACGATCGTGGACCTGGGCGCCGGGCAGGTGCTGTTGCGCGTCAACGGCCGCGACTCCAAGGGCGTGGGAGGGTGGCTCTTCGCCCGGCCGCTGCAGTGGCGCCTGGGCGGCCAAGTCGTGGCGATCGACCCGTCGGCAGCGTTCCGCAAGGCACTGAGGATGTGGCTGCCGCGCACCGCCGTGGCCGTAGACCACTTTTATGCCGGAGCTGGTGTTATGCCGATTATGGGCGCGTTCACGGGGGCAGGTTGTGTAGGCTCAGAATTCAGTAGTGTTCGCGCTTCGTCGTATCGTCAGCGCTTCAAGGACAAGTCGTGGCATGACAGATAAGGCTTGGACGATTCGAGGTAGAAAGCGTACAGGGTCTTGAATAGTGCGTTGAAGCCATTCTGCGCCAACTCGCTGGATTCCTTTTGAAGGAGGCTTTCGAAGGCCCACCACCGTTTCTATCGCACCGCCAATACCAATGACAGTCACATTAGCCCGGTCAGCTAAGTATCGTCCCCAAGCCTCTTGTTTAGGACTGCCAAGGGCTACGAATACAACGGAGGCACCGTACTCTGTTATGCGCTTAGTAACCTCTTCCAACTTTTCAAGGTCAACTTCTGTACCGAACGAGCCACCGATACACAGCCAATTTGGGCGGAGTACCGAGAGGCGTTCATGGGACTGCACGGATGAACCAACGACCGCGATTCGGCCCTGAACGTGTCGTTGGAACACTGCCTCAACAATCTCACGACCAGTCAATACGTCATGCTGCCGTCCTGCAAGCTTCAGAATTGCACTGAGCCAACGTCCATCGATCGTCGTTGCGTCACAATGCCTAATGCTGTCTGCATAAAGCGGATTCCTCCGGGCCAGCCACATCTGCCACGGCGCGAGCGTAACAACTTGATATGCTCCCTTAGACTCGATCTGACCGAGGAATTCTTCATCAAGCATATGATGAGCCAAGGACAGCAAACTGCCTTGTTCGCTCATTTAGCTACCTCCTCATAAATGTCCGAGATCTGCTCGCTAGTCTTCGTCCATGAATAGCGTTGCGCCTGTAGATTCGCCTTCGATTTAAGCCCGTCAAGAGACTCAAGGGCGAGAAGCTCCCTCAATCTAGACACCAGATCCTGAGTCTGTCCCCATACAAACGGACGAGTTATCCCACCGGACACCTCTTCCAATGCACCCGAAGTTGATACGAGCGGGACGCAATAATTTGCCATGCCTTCTACCAACGCTCTCGAAAATTGCTCGCTCCAACCAGGAAGCTCCCGTGAAGGAACACATATGACGTCTGATCGTTTCATCCAGTCGACTACGGACTCATGAGGAACAGCACCGACAAAATGCACGCGGGCTTTCGCTTCCCTATTGTTCTCAACAATTTGACGCAGTTCGTCCTCCATAGGACCGGAACCAACCAAGGTGAGCTCCAAGGGACCGTCAATTTCGACGACGGCTCGGACAAGTTCTTCAACACCTTTTCGATCCGACAGCCTGCCAACATAAACCACCCGAAGAATATGACCTGATGATTCAGTCTTGGCTATACCAACCGGAACTTCCACCCCATTTCCAATTACCGAGATCGATGGCTTATAACCCTTGCGAACGAGTACTTCCTTTGCTTGATTGGATGGTACGTACGCAGCCGAGCTGAACTTTAGGACGGTTGACTGGATTGCGGAAAAGGGAAAAGGGTACTTTTTGAACTCATTCTGGCTAGAGCGGAAAATGTATGCACTTTTTGTTCTGGCTAAATACCGAGCCAGGACGACGGAAGCCGCAGCTAGACTATAAGGCTCCTCATGTATATCGATAACGTCGGGACGAAATTTCCGAATCAGACGGGCCGTAGTCACTGGGTTGTAAAAAAAGAACGGATTTCTGCGAAAGCCATAAAGTGCAACGGGAACGACTTCGATTTCATCCGAACGTCGGACCGCCCTGGTGGCTGTAGGTAATTCCCGAAACACCCGCGGCACCATAAGCATGATTGAATGGCCTAACTTGGCCAGTTCTAAATCACGCGCCTGATAAGCCTCGACTCCACCACCGTGGAACACTCGAAAAATCCTCAATTTTGTCTCCTGATTCCCTTATTGTACTGCCTAAGGCTCATTAGCATGGGCCGGAACCTCGGCTGCACGGCGATGCGAAGAATGTTGTATATAACGGCAATCCAGCCTTCAAGGCGAAAGAAGTGTTTCCTCATATAATTCGTGTGGCCGACGGCTCGCTCTACATGGCGCCAACGTTCACTTACGCCAGTGGAGCTAGCACCACCTGGAGTGATCACCTCGACCTTATCCGTCAAGGCTACAACGCCACCTACATCATTCAATCGGCGGTGCAAATCCATCTCTTCACAAAACAAAAAGAAATTCTCATCGAAACCGTTTAAACGATCGAAAACATCACGTCGAATCGCCATACAGCAACCGCTTATAGTCTCAGTTATAGAAAGCCCATTTCGGTGTGAGGAGATTCCACTAGGTCGAGTGCGCCAAGGAGGTGTGATGGTTCTACCCCAACTAATCTTGAGCCGGCCATTAGTGTCGAGAACACGTGGACCCAAGCAATCAACACCGCCATCTTGCGCATGAGTCACCAAAGCGGCACACTGATCTAAAGATATAGCTACGTCAGGATTGATGAACAGCAGCCAATCAGATTTGGCTAGACGTGCGCCAATGTTCGAACCTGCGCCATAGCCTATATTCTCGCGGCTCAGAATAAACTCTGCACCGTATTGATCCGCTATCGCCTTAGTTCTACGGGCATCTTCAGGATCGGAACCGGAGTCTACTATGATTAGCCTCGTGTCGCTACCATTCTCAAAACCCATCTTCTCAATAAAATCACCAATAATGTGGCTGGAATTGTAAGTTACCGTCACCACGGTGAAATCCCTCATGACATCGCTCCAAGCGCTACATTCGCAACCTCTCGCCAGTCCGTTAGCGAAATATTGGATTTATTCCAAGAAATAATTGCCCGTTTGAAAGATTCGTCATATAGCAGACGATTCAAATGCTTCGCCATCTCCTCGATTGAGTATGGGTCAAAAACCTCTGCGCCACCTTTGGAATATATGTAGCCTAAGTTCCCTAAACTACTGACAGCGGTCGGTGCGCCGGCTGCAGCCAAGTCGAGTGCCGGGATACACAGACCCTCATCGAAGGAAGGCTGGATGTAACCTACGCACCCTGAGAGGAGTTCTTCATACGCTTCATCCTCCAGGTTCGCAACAAGTTCGATCCTCTCGATGTTTTCCGTATCGATTGCAGCCATAAGCGCTGTTGTTTCCACACCCGACCTTCCGCAAATAATAAGTCGAGCGTCGTGAATATCTGCAGCTTTCCAAGCACGAACAAGACCTACTAAGTTTTTATGTGGCTCATGCGCCGCCACGCAAAGTATGTAGGGATCGTCATATACGGGAGCCCAACGAATATCATGTATAGCTTGTATGGGAAGCGGCGTTATTGATACCGGAAACCCATACTCCGACACTTCATTGGCTGTATACTCAGATACTGCCAAACTTGTGCTCGTCTTTCCCGCCATCTTTGTCGTAAAGTCTCGCACGAAATTGCGACGGTATTTCTCTGGGAGACGCAAAAAACCTATGTCGTGAAAAACTGGCACTATAGGAATTTTAGAGATAATAGGAATCGTTTGACGTGGCACAAGAATGCGATCTGCACCTTTTTGCCTTGCTGCCCTTGGCAAGCCGAAGTGCATAAATCCACGGCTTTCGATCTGAAGGTCACAGGAATCCGCACCTGGCGAACCGGCAACAATCAGATCAAGACGTCCTTCCCCTTCAAGAGCGCGCAACCCTTTGGATAGACCGACAGCTATATCTCTTACACCTGAGGGTTTCGATTTCAGTAAGCGACCGTCGAACATTACCTTCATGCTACCCTCTAATCTCGTCCAACTTCACGAATAATTTCAATGCAATTCGCAATTCGAGCGCTAAACCGCCCCCCCAAACCAAGCCACTTTTTCGCATATAGGTACCTACTACGCCTATTGATAGCACGCAACTTTCTGTGGGGACGCTCGCCATGACCTTGGTCGTGAATGGCTTTTGAGCCACCGTCAATTACGGTACGTATCCCGAAATTGTGCGCTTTACGACAGATATCGGTATCTTCAAAGTACAAAAAGTAGTCGGGAGAGAAACCGCCAAGCTGGAGGAACTTGTCATAACGCCATAACATCAATGCGCCACAGATCCAGCCTGCATCGAGTACCTGATCCGGTTGCGGGACGATGTCAAAGGCTTTCCGCATGCCTACCGATAGAATAGTTGGAAGCTCACGAGCTGAAGACACGGGCGAGCCATCACTCGTGACAAGTTGCGCGCCCACGCAGCCGATATTGTCATCTGACTCGGCTGTCTCCCACATCGATCGTATGGCTTGTCTGTCTAGCTCAACGTCGGGATTCACAAGCAGAACATAGTCTGTGGACTGTGGCAGCGAACGTACCCCGATGTTCATCGCTGCGCCGAACCCTGTGTTTTCCCTATTGAAGATCAGACTAAGAGGAGCGCCCCAGTCAAGTTCACGGGCTAATTCAACCGAATTGTCAGCGGAGTTGTTATCGACGATCACTACGCCGTCGAATGGGAACGCTTCCCGCACACTTTGGGCAAGTCTTTTCAAATAGCGGTTTGAATTATACGTTACAATCACGACGTGGATGTTGCTCATGGGACTCCAGAATGAAATTTATTCTCTAAGGACAAATCGAAGCAGAAAACTAACCCGTAACCCAGTTCTTTATTTCTGTTCGGAATACTGACTTATCAAACTCCCATGCGCGACGAGTACATTCAGCGCCACGAAGGCTCGCTGCCGCATATATCGCATTTCTGATCTCACTACCATCAAATGATTCAACTAAAATCCCTGTCACACCGTTGACAACGGTTTCTGCTGCGCCACCCAAGTTTCTTGCTACGACGGGGGTACCAGTTGCCATCGCTTCGACTGGCATTATTCCGAAATCCTCTACCGGCGGAAATATATACGCAAGGGCCCGCTTGTAGAGCTCGCGAAGCATTGATCTGGAAGGCTGATCAATAAAGGTGACTTGCCCGGGTTGCTCCGCGGCTAAGGCTCGCAGAGCGTGACCGCTAGGTCCGCTCCCTGCGAGAACGACATGGATGTTGGATGTCCGCCCAGCACGGATGACCTCGTCCAACTGCTTATAAGGAATAAACCGAGAAGCGCCTAGAATAAATTCCGAGGGGAGATTATAGAGCGCAGCTTCATCTGTCGGGCTTAGTTCCATTGCTGTATCCACTGCAAATGCAGCAACATCAACTGGTGGATATATAACAACAGCGTCGCGCTCCCACGTCGATTCGATTCTCTCCTTGACAAATTGACTATTACTCGCCACTGCAGTGGCTTCTTTGATCCTGTGTTTGTCTAGTGAACGAAGTGGGATTGAGGCCGTTTGTGCGATAAGTCCCCTTCCTCTTGAATCCAAGTCGGGAGTCCAGATATACCGTGCGGGTGTGTGCGCATATACGTACTTCGGTGCTTCGGCAGCGGCTCCGCTAAATCTCGCATGATGCGCGAAAAGATGCGAACTACAAAGAATCCAGTCAGCCGTTGCGTCACCAAGATGACGCCATGTCGACGGCATGAAAGCAAGAGCGAGACGCTTATTCTTTCTCAATGGGGTCTTGGCCAACCAAGTCTCAGAAACCGATTTCTCTTCATAGCGAGTGGGATCATCATTCCAGAGACACTTAACCGAAGCGGTCGGGAATGATTCAAGTAACTCATCTAAGACCTTTTCGGCTCCACCGTGTTTTTCCAGCCACTCATGGACGATGATTCCTGACACTAGCTGCTTGCCTCAGTTCCCTCTGATGATAAAAACCAGCAATACATTTCTTGACTCCCCCGACCCATCTCATGCCACCAGTAGGGGCTACGATGTTATATCAAAACTGATAACCATCAAATACTTTTTCGCCAATTAGCTAATCGTGCGAATTCATTCCTTCGCATTTCTCAATTTACGACCAGACTTATTTTGTAATAACCCTGTATGACTTCAGGCATTAGAAACCTATGAGGCTGGTGCGAAAAGCTCTCGGCGCAGTGGATATGCTATCAGCCATCCCTGCCCACTCATGAACTTAAGCCTTCTCGGCACAGGGAACACGTTCCATTCTTCTACCTCCCGATGAGAAGTTGATCACTTCAGCCGCGCCTGACAGTCCTGTCGGTTATCCACAGGGGTTCCTTATAAGCTAGGGCGGTGACGAGTCTCGATCTTAGTGTTTCTTTCCAGGAGTCCTTCAAGGCGTACGACGTGCGCGGCATCGTTGGCGAAACGATTACCGCGGCCACGGTGGAGGCCACCGGCGCCGCTTTTGTGGACGTCCTCGGACTGGCCGGACAGACCGTCCTGGTGGGCGGCGACATGCGTCCGTCCTCCCCCGAATTCGCGCAGGCCTTCGCCCGCGGTGCCGCTGCCCGCGGGGCGAATCCGAAGATGCTGGGCCTGATCTCCACGGACGAGCTCTACTTCGCCTGCGGCACCCTGTCCGCGGCCGGCGTCGTCTTCACTGCCTCGCACAACCCGGCCGAATACAACGGCATGAAAATGGCCCTGCCCGGCGCCGTCCCGGTCTCCTCCGACACCGGGCTGTTCGAGATCCGCGACATCGCGGCACGCTACCTGACCGAGGGCATCCCCGCCTCCGACCCCGGCACGCTCAGCGACCAGGACGTGCTGGCCGACTACGCCGGCTACCTGCGCTCCCTGGTGGATCTGTCCGGTTCCCGGCCCCTGAAGGTCGTGGTCGATGCCGGCAACGGCATGGCCGGGCTGACCACCCCCGCGGTCCTGGGCGACGGGGTGCTGCCGGCCCTGCCGCTGGAGATCGTCGAACTGTACTTCGAGCTCGACGGCACCTTCCCGAACCATCCGGCCAACCCGCTGGAACCGGAAAACCTGCGCGATCTGCAGGCCGCCGTCGTCGCCCACGGCGCGGACATCGGCCTGGCGTTCGACGGCGACGCGGACCGTTGCTTCGTGATCGACGAGACCGGCAACCCGGTCTCCCCTTCCGCCGTCACCGCGCTGGTGGCCCGCCGCGAAATCGCCCGCGCCAAGGCCGCCGGGGAGGACAGCCCGGTCATCATCCACAACCTGATCACCTCCCGCGCCGTGCCCGAACTCGTCGCCACCGACGGCGGCCGCGCCGTGCGCACCCGGGTGGGGCATTCCTTCATCAAGGCCGTCATGGCCGCCGAGGGCGCCGTGTTCGGCGGGGAACACTCGGCGCATTACTACTTCCGCGACTTCTTCAACGCCGACACCGGCATGCTTGCCGCGATGCACGTCCTGGCCGCCCTCGGCGAACAGGAGACCCCGCTCTCCGCCCTGGCGCACGAGTACGAGCCCTACGTCTCCTCCGGCGAGATCAACTCCAAGATCGAGGACAAGGACGCCGCCGTCGCCCGCGTCCGCGCGCGGTTCGCCGGCGAGGACGTGGACATCGACGAACTCGACGGCGTGACCTTCACCGCCCGCGACGGCTCCTGGTGGTTCAACCTTCGCCCGTCCAACACCGAACCCTTCCTGCGCCTGAACGCAGAAGCCATCGACACCGCAACACTGGACAAGGTCCGGGACACCGTCCTGAACCTGGTAAGGGAATAACCAAAGATGACAACGATCGGTGCCGATAAGTCGAATGCACTTGACCTGTTTTACGGTGTTATTCCGGCCGGCGGGGTGGGGACCCGGTTGTGGCCGCTCTCGCGGGCGGCGGCGCCGAAGTTCCTGCATGACCTGACCGGGTCCGGGAGCACGCTGATCCGGGCGACGTATTCGCGTCTGGAGCCGTTGTGCGGGGACCGGACCATGGTGGTCACCGGTACCGCGCACCGCAAGGCGGTGCTCGCGCAGTTGCCGGAGCTGACGAAGAACAACCTGGTGCTCGAGTCCGAGCCGAAGGATTCCGCGGCCGCGATCGGGCTGGCCGCGGCGATCCTGTACCACCGGGATCCGCGGATCATCATGGGTTCCTTCGCCGCGGACCAGGTGATCAACCCGGTGGAGAAGTTCCAGGACGCGGTGCGCGAGGCGATCCACACCGCGGCCGAGGGCTACATCGTCACCATCGGGATCACCCCCACGCACCCCTCCACCGGGTTCGGCTACATCCGCACCAACGGGAACCTGGACATCGGTTCCGCGCCGAACGCGCTCGGGGTGACCGAGTTCGTGGAGAAGCCCGACGCCGAAACCGCGCAGGCCTACCTGGCCGAAGGCGGGTACTCGTGGAACGCGGGCATGTTCGTGGCCCCGGTGGAACTGCTGCTCAAGCACCTGGAGACCAACGAGCCGCTGCTCTACACCGGACTGATGGAGATCGCCGCGGCCTGGGACACACCCAAGCGCCGCGAGGTGGTCCGCCGGGTCTGGCCCGGCCTGCCGAAGACCGCGATCGACTACGCGGTCGCCGAGCCGGCGGCAGCGGCCGGGGACGTGGCGATGATTCCGGGCGACTTCTCCTGGGACGACGTGGGGGACTTCGCCGCGATCGGCCGGCTGAACGCCGCGTCGGAGACGAACAACCTGACCGTGCTCGGCGAGGGCGCGCGGGTGTATGCGGAGAACTCCACCGGCATGGTGGTCTCCGACACCAAACGCGTGATCGCGCTGATCGGCATTAACGACGTCGTTGTCGTGGACACCCCGGACGCGCTGCTGATCACCACCAAGGAACACGCCCAGCAGGTCAAGAAGGCCGTCGAATCCCTCCGCGCCAGCGGCGACACCGACGTCCTCTGACGTATGTTGGATCCACTCCGATTGGGCGCCCTTATGACGGTTGGATAGCATTGTCGAGGTCTCACTCCCGCTTTCACGAAGGACGTTTATGCCAGGCGCCGCAGATGCCACAACTGAAGCACGTCAAGGAAGAACAGCGGCGACGAGAATGGGTCGACGATCCGGCGGGGAGCGGCATCGTTCCAAGCGAAAATTGATGCGAGTAGTTATTCCCCTCGCAATAATCGTCCTCCTTGTGCTGTTATCCCTTAGTTGGTTAACTTTTCGGGCCTTTCAGGTAAAAGACAATCTGGACCTAACTACGCAACTGCTGCCTAAGATGCAAGAGGCAATGGCAGCGGGCGACATCGAAGAAGCCACCGTCAGGCTCAATCAGATGGAATCCCACACAGCTGAAGCACGTAGCGCCGGGACCGACCCGCTGTGGAGGGCAGCCGGCATGTTGCCTTGGTTCGGTCAAAACTTTGCAGCAGTGACTGACATAACTGTGGCCACCGATGTCGTGGTTAGCGCCGCCGTTCCCCTCATGGATTCGCTCGGGCCTGGGGGACTCGATGCGTTCGTCCCCAAAGACGGAAAGATCGAGTTAGGGCCTCTTCAGGAACTTGCCCCAAAGCTGACACGAGCATCCGATACCGTGACAGCCGCATACGAAAGCCTCAAGCAGATCGATGAGAACCAGCTCGTCCCACAACTATCCGAGCCACTTGGTCAAGCTACGTCAGCGCTAGAGGGAGTCCAAGGGACTTTGAACGGCGCGGCCTCGGCATCTGAGATCCTCCCGGCAATGCTTGGAGGAGAAGGTGACCGCAACTATCTTGTTTTGGTACAGAACAACGCTGAAGTTCGTGCAACTGGTGGTATTCCAGGGGCGCTGGTTGTGCTCAAAACGAGCGACGGGCAGATCGAGTTCACCGACCATGGCAGCGCGTCAGCTCTCGGCAGGTTTAAGCCCCCACTGGAAGTTGATCAAGAGCAGGAACGCATTTATACCACCCGCCTCGGTGCATACATGCAGAACGTCAACCTCACTCCCGACTTTCCGACTGCAGCCACTACTGCGCAGGCAATGTGGGAGAAGGAGCACCCGAAGACTGAGATCGACGGTGTCATTGCTCTGGACCCTGTCGTTCTGTCGCAACTCCTGGTAGCCACAGGCCCCGTTAAGTTAAGTTCACTCGACTCCCTACCCGTAGCTACCGGTGGCCTCCCAACAACGCTCGACAGCACAAACGTGGTTCAGACATTGCTCTCCGATGTGTACCGGGAAATCGAAGAACCTCAAGCTCAAGATGCCTATTTTGCTGCAGTCGCCAGCGACACCTTCGCTGACTTGTCAGACGGGAGCACTGATGCGCTGCAGATGCTAAAGGCCGTACAGCAGAGCGCTATGGACCAGCGATTATTCGTATGGTCCGAGTTCGAAGATGAGCAGGCAGTCATTAGCGCCTCGACCCTTAGCGGCTCCATTCCTGCGGAAGAGCCCACTGTTGGGGTTTATTTCAACGACGGCACCGGCGCCAAGATGGATTACTACGTGGAACGCGAAGTTCAACTCATTAAGCGTTGCCAGCCTGACGGATACTATAGATATGCGGTTCAGACGACGCTGACCAACAACGCACCTGTGGATGCCGCGGAGTCTCTGCCTGAATATGTAACAGGAGGAGGCAGCTTCGGCGTGACCCCAGGTACGATCAGGACTAACGTGTATGCCTATGGTCCGTCGGAGTGGCTTCTTGAATCAGCTAGCGTCGATGGCGAGACGTCATCGTTCGGCTCCTATCGTCACGGGGACAGTCCTGTTGCCGGGTTGACTGTCTCACTTAAGGCTGGGGAATCCACTACTGTTGAGTTTGAATTTTCAACTTTGTACGAGACGGACGAGCCCCAGTTACGAGTGACTCCTACTGTGCAAGCTCGGTCGGAAGTGGTGATTCCAACGAAATCCGGCCCGAACTGCACTGCCTAGTATTAACGTGTGGTTAAACGTTGATAGATTTTGCCTATACCAAGTTGCTTCAAACGATTCATCGATGTAGCGTCATACTCGAACAAAGCTAGTTTGTCTTCACACCTGCACCTTTAAATCTGACCCACGGGGGATCACACATGAAAAAGACCTTGACCGCACTGGCCATCGCCGGATCGCTGACCTTCCTTGGTGGCGGCGCAGCTCAGGCTGGCGACGCACTGTACCCAGCTCCAGCCGTCGCTGAGGTGTCTGACAGCACCCCTGCACCGGGGGAAACCTTTACCTTCAGCGCTGCTGGATTCATTCCTGGTGAAACTATCGTTGTTACCATCTCCTTTGTTCCGGACGCCGCCGCATCCGGCGCAGCGGGTGGCGCTGGCCTCGGTGGTGCCTTCGGTGCTGGCCTGTCCGGTGTAATCCTTCCTGCTTCCGTCGTCGACAACGAGACCGTAACCGCTGATGAGAACGGCTCTTTCTCCCTGCCCGTGACGCTGAATGAGGAAGGCACTTATACCCTCACGGCAGTCGGTCAGGAATCTGGCGTTACCAAGTCCGCAACCGTGGAAGTGTCCTCGGCAACTGCTGGTGGTGCTGGTATGGGCGGCAACGTTGGCACCGGCGCTGACGACAATTCTGCTGCTAACAACGAAGCTGTAGCAAACGGAGACCGTCTGGCCGAGACCGGCTTTGATTCCAGTGCTCTCCTATGGGGTGGCGCTGGCGTGCTGGCTCTCGGTGCAGGTGCTACCGCAGTGGTAGTGTCGCGCCGCAAGAATGCCTAGTCGAACTTGAATTAGCAAGAAGGTCCGGAACCAAACGTGAACAGCTCCCCGAAAGTTGGACTGAGAAATCAGTTCTGACTTTCGGGGAGTAGTTTTATGCATGGAAGAAGTTCGTTGTCCGAGGAACAGCGCGAGGCGGCGGTAGCGTTGTTTGAAACGGGTTGGGGTGCTTGGGCGGTAGCGACCCGGCTCGGTGTAGGTAGAAGTGCCATCAAACGGTTGTACGGTCGATGGCGGATACGCGGAGGTTCGACGCTGGTGGCGAAGCCAACCCGACCGGTGTACTCGTTTGAGTTCAAGCTTGATGCTGTGCAGCGATACCGCGGAGGTGAGCCCAAAGTCGCCCTTGCGAAGGAGCTTGGGCTCTCTTCTCCGCTGTTGATCGAGAAGTGGGCGCGTCAGTACCGGACCGAAGGCGAAGATGGGCTGCGCCCCAAGCCGAAGGGCCGCCCGAAGACGAATCCCGGGGCAGCAAGGAAACCTGAGTCGGAGCTGGCGCGGCTTCGCCGTGAGAACGAGCGCCTGCGGGCCGAGGTGGCGTTCCTGGGAAAAGTGCAGGCCTTGAGGGACGAGGAACGGCGCTAAAGGTTCGCGCCGTCATCGCTCTCAAGGCCGAACACCGCCTCGACGTGCTTTTGGACATTGCCGGGCTGGCCCGCTCCACGTTTTTCTACCACCAGGCGCGTTTCCAAACGCCTGACCGGCAGTCCGCACTCAAAGCCGAGATCACGAGCATCTTCACGGCAAATCATGCCCGGTACGGGCACCGGCGCATCCACACAGAACTGCTCAAACAGGGCTGGAACGTCGCGAAGAAGACCGTTCTGAAGCTCATGCGTGTCCTTGGACTGGAATGCAAGGTTCGGCGGAAGAAGCGCTACAACTCCTACCAGGGCGACCAAGGCGTCGTGGCGTCCAATCTGCTGAACCGGGAGTTCGACGCAACGGCGCCGAACCAGAAGTGGGTAACCGACGTGACCGAGTTCAGCGTCAATGAGCGGAAACTCTACCTCTCACCGGTTATGGATCTGTTCGACCGTCAGATCATCTCCTACACGATCGGCGCATCCCCAAACCTGGCCCTGACCAACGCTTCACTGCGTCAGGCCCTGACATGTCTGAATCCCGGCGAGCAGCCACTCGTGCACTCGGATCAAGGCTTTCAGTACCAGCATCGTTCCTGGCGCGATCTCCTTGAGGGTGCCGGCGCGGTTCAGTCAATGTCCCGCAAGGGCAACTGCTACGACAACGCTGTGATGGAAAACTTCTTCGGACACCTCAAAGAAGAGCTCTTCCACCAAATCCGGTTCCTCAGCACCGACGCATTGGCAGCGGATCTGCACGAGTATATTCGCTGGTACAACAACGACCGGATCTCGACAAAGCTCGAGGGCCTGAGCCCGGTGCAATACCGTGCCCAGGCCCTCGCGGCCTAGTATCTATTTAGCCAGTCCAACTTTCGGGGACCAGTTCAACGGTTCCGGACCTTCTTCTATGTTCAGTTCTGATTCGCTGCTAGGAGCGCTTCTTCCAGCGCGACCCAGGCAAGCATGGCGCATTTGACCCGCGCCGGGTACTTGGCAACTCCAGAAAAGGCTGCTGCATCGCCAAGGGTCTCTTCGTCCGCCTCTATGCTGCCACGGGAGCGCATGACCTCCCGGAACTGGTCTACAAGCTTCATCAGTTCATCCCGTTCCATGGAGAGTGCCATCTCCGAGAGGACCGAGGCGGACGCCATGGAGATGGAGCAACCTTGCCCGTCCCAGCTGATGCTTGAAAGAGTGCGGGCGTCGCCGTCCGTGTGGATAGAAGCTCGCAGTGTGATCTCATCACCACAGGTGGGGTTGAGCATGTGTGACTCCCCCATCTTGTCGCCCTCGGGTGTATCGGCCAGTCCAGCGCCATTTCGCAGCTTGGCATGCTCAAGGATGATCTGCTGGTACAGCTGCTGTAGCTCGGAACTCACTTACTTCACTCCAAAGAACGGGCGGACTCCGGCGACGGCTTCCAGGAAGGCCTCGACGTCGTCCGTGGTGTTGTACAGATAGGTACTGGCCCGAGTGGTAGCCACCAAGCCGAGCCGGCGGTGGAGGGGCTGCGCGCAGTGGTGGCCAACGCGCACCGCGATGCCCTTATCGTCCAAGAACTGGCCAACGTCGTGGGCATGGACGCTGTCGACATCAAAAGCTGCCAAGCCAATCCTTTCGGAGCCAGCGTCCGGGCCGAGGACCCTGATGCCATCGATCTGCTCCAGTCCGGTGACGAGGCGCTGACCGAGCTCCAGTTCCCACGCGTGGATACGGTCCATGCCCGTTTCCTGCAGATAGTTCACAGCGGCCGCCAATGCGACGGCTTGCGAGATGCGCTGTGTTCCGGCCTCGAAACGTGTGGGTGAGGGAAGGTAGGCTGCGTGCTTCATGGTGACCGTGGTGATCATGGAGCCGCCCGTCAGGAAGGGCGGCATCGCGTTGAGTAGCTCCGCTTTTCCGTAAAGCGCGCCGATTCCCGTAGGCGCAAGCATCTTGTGCCCGGAGAAGACAGCAAAGTCGACGTCGAGCGCTTTCACATCCACGGGCAGATGCGGAACGGACTGGCATGCGTCCAGTACAACAAAGGCCCCTACCTCTCGAGCCATAGTCACCAGCGTCTCAACAGGGTTGATCGTGCCCAGAACATTGGATGCGTGCGTGAACGCCAGGATCTTTGTCTGTGGCGTGATCACCGTGTTGGCGCGCTCGAGCTGCAGGGCGCCGTCGTCGTCCACTGACACGTAGCGCAGGGTGGCACCAGTGCGGAACGCCAGCTCCTGCCACGGAATCAGGTTCGCGTGGTGTTCCATCTCGGTCACCACGATCTCGTCGCCCTGCTTCAGCACGAAGGGCTCGGCTTCCTCTCCCCCACGACCTGCGGTGGCGTTGGAGAAAGCATAAGTGATGAGGTTGATGGCCTCGGTCGCATTGGAAGTCCAGACCAGTTCGTTGGTACGGGCGCCAATGAAGCCGGCGACAGTTTCACGCGCCGCCTCGTAAACGTCGGTGGCTTCGACTGCAAGGCTGTGTGCACCGCGGTGGACGGCGGCGTTGCGCTGCTCGTAGTACTCCTGCTCGGCTTCGATGACGCTCAGCGGGTTCTGGGAAGTGGCTCCGGAGTCGAGATAAACCAGAGGGCGTCCGTTTACTTCCCTGTTCAGGATGGGGAAATCATTGCGGATACGCAAGACCTCCGCGTTATCGATGGCGCCGACAGAGTGCTTCAGCGTTGTTGGAGTGGAAACCACAGGCACTGCGGGTGCTCCTTGATTGACTGGGTAGTATCCGTTGTCTGAATACGCAAGACAACTCTGCCCTAATCTTCCCATGACCTACCCTCCGAGGTCATGTGAGTGGCGCCTAATTTGCTTCCGGATGAATCGCATTCGGGCATGAAAAAGGGACCGACGATGGGATGGGGGTGGCCCAGTCTCAGAGGCCGCCCATCGTCGGCCCCCGCTTTCGGAGCCACTAAGGCTGTGAGCGACAAGAGCGCTCGGCAGGATGGCTATCGCCCTCCCGACAATCGATACTAGACGTTCAACTCACTTTCGTCTAGCTGATCTTCGAATGGAACTTCTGTTGGGCTGCCAGCAGCCCCTCTTCGACCATCAACTCGACGGCGTCGGCAGCGTCATCAAGCAGGAACGGCAGTTCCTTTTTCTCTGTGGTTCCAAAATCCCTGAGTACATAATCCGCCGTATCCATGCGGCCTGGAGGACGCCCCACGCCAACGCGGACCCGATAATAGTCTTTCGTCCCGAGAGCTTTGGACATGTCGCGCAGACCGTTGTGGCCGCCTTCCCCGCCACCGATTTTGAGCTTGAGGGTATTGAAGGGGATGTCGATCTCGTCATGCACTGCTACAACGTGGTCGGGCGTGATATCGAAAAACTTCGATAACGCCGAGACCGGACCGCCAGAGAGATTCATGAACGTGAGCGGCTTGGCCAGGACCAACTTGGGACCGCCGAGCCGCAGCCGGCCTTCGAGGACCTGGGCATGAGCTTTGTGGGACTTGAACGATCCCCCAATTCTAGTGGCGAGCTCGTCCAGCACCATCTGCCCAATATTGTGCCGGTTACGGCTGTAGCCGGGCCCGGGATTCCCGAGCCCGACTACAAGCCAGGTGTTGCTATTCACTGAAAGGAATCACTCAGCGGATTCAGCGGGAGCAGCAGCTTCTGCAGCCGCGCCTTCAGCCCCCTCGGTCTCTTCAGCAACGGTCGGAGCGGAGATCGCGGCAATCAAGGCGTCGGCCTCGATCACAAGGGTGGTGCCCTGCGGCAGTTCCAAGTCGCGGGCGTAAATGTGCTCGCCCACCTGGCGCCCTTCAACGTTAACGGTAACCGACTCAGGCAACGCAGTAGCGTCGGCTTCCACTGCTACGGTGTACTCTTCCAGCTCTAGGACAGCGCCCGGAGCAACTTCGCCTTCAACATGGACATTGACGTCAACGTGCACCTTCTCTCCCTTACGGACGGTGAGCAGGTCCACGTGCTCAACGATCTGCAGGATCGGATCGCGCTGGATGTCCTTGGCGAGGGCGAGATGCTGTTCGCCCTCGACGTCCAGAGTCAACAGGGCGTTGGACGTACGCAGTGCGAGGGTGGTTGCTTTGGCAGGCAGCAGGATGTGCATCGGCTCAGCACCGTGGCCGTAGATCACTGCGGGAATCTGCTCGTTGCGGCGGGCGCGGCGGGCAGCGCCCTTGCCGAATTCGCTGCGGACTTCAGCAGCCAGTTTCAGATCAGACATATCTGTCTCCTTGGGAGTAATAGGATTCTCAACGGTTCAATGGCCGGAGCTACAGGAAAATGTCTAGAAAGATCTTATCTAGCCACCGTCGATAACGGACACTCCACAAGAACTGCGGAGCTCCCTCGCCTAGGCATCGGCAAACAGTCTATCAGCGTGCCACTCGAACGCCGAATCCGCACTGGGCGGCCCGTGAGTGAAATCTTTAACTCGAATGAGCTTAGGCGGCACCTCGTTACGTTCCGTTCATGTAACCTGCGTTAGACTTTAGGCTGACTTGGGGCCAGATGACCGCCATTGGAAGGACTGCAAGAGTCTCGTGGAATTGAACCAAACCGAAGAGCAGCCGCAAGGGCTAGAACTCCGGGACTATCTTAGGGTCCTGCACACATACTGGCGCGGCATCATCGCCATTACGCTTTTGGTAACCCTGCTGGCCTTCGGCTGGACGTTCCTGCAGAAACCTGTTTACGAGGCTCAGTCCATGGGTCTGGTGACGGCCGGCGCGGGTGAAGACATCAATCAGACTTTGGCCGGCGACAACCTCGCCAAGTCAAAGGCGACGAGTTACGCCAGTGTTGCCACTACGCGTCCTGTCGCCCAAGCCGTCATCGACGAATTAGGCCTCGACACGACACCGGCGCAGCTCATCGAGCGTATCGAAGTCGAAACTCCTTTGGACACCGCGGAGCTCCGCATCACGGCGTCTTCCGAAGACCCGGCTGACGCGCGCAACCTGGCCGACGCTTGGGTCACGGCATTGATGAACCAGGTCGAAGAAATCGAGACTTCCGGCACCGGCGCAGAGCAAGCTGCTGTGCAGATCGTCGCGCTGGCAGATGCGGCCCTCCCGACCTCGCCTGTCTCACCCAACGTCAAACTCACCTTAGCCATCGGGGCCGTTATTGGTCTGATGCTCGGCCTTGCCTATGCACTGATTCGCAACCACTTGGATCGGCGAATCCGTTCGGCGGAAATGATTGAGAAGCAGTTTGGCGTCCCCGTCATCGGAACTATTCCTGTGGATAAGCGGATGCTGGACCGCCGCAAGGTTGTCGAGACCGGAACCGTTGAGTTCCAGAGTGACCGAGCAAGCCACGCAATGTCAGAGGCCCTGCGTGAACTTCGTACGAACCTTAGTTTTGTCGATGTGGACAATCCCCCAAGGATCATCGTTGTCACCAGCTCGATGCCAGGCGAAGGCAAGTCAACTGTCACGGCTAACCTTGCGGTTACGATCGCGGCCTCCGGTAAGCGGGTAGTAGTTGTTGATGGCGATCTGCGGAGGCCGGTTGTAACCAGCATGTTCGACTTGGTTCCTGGTGCCGGCGTCACAGATGTGCTTAGCGGTCAAGCGGACCTCGAAGACGTACTGCAGGTATGGGGCCAAGTTCCAAATCTTGCCGTCCTCGGCGCGGGCCGAGTGCCTCCGAATCCCAGTGAACTACTTGGCTCCCACGCCATGGCAGACATGCTTGAGCAGCTCGCGGCGCACGCTACGGTCCTGATCGATGCTCCCCCGCTCCTGCCCGTCACCGACGCCGCGATTCTGTCCAAGGTGGCAGACGGCGCAATGGTGGTCCTCAACGCGGGCAAGACGACGGTGGACGCCTTCGACAAGGCGCTGGGTAACCTGGCCCGGGTCGATGCCCACGTGCTCGGCGCTATTCTCAACCGTGTGCCTACACAGGGGGCAGATGCGGCACAGTACGGCTACTACGGCCAGTACTATCAGCAGGACGAAGAAGAGCCCACGCAGAAGGGCGGCCGCCGGAAGCAGAAGCAGCCGCGCCGCGCTCCCGCGCCGGCCTCCGCACCGGTGGCAAACTTCGATTCGGGCTCAGAAGAGGAATTTACCGCTCTGCTGAGCGGTGAACCGCTCCCGGCGCGTCGCACGCCTCAATCGCGTCGCTAGTTCTTCTCGTTCCAGCGTTCCTAGCGCGAACTTCGGCCCTGGTATCTGTTTGATACCAGGGGCGAAATGTTTTCGGCTTAGCCCATATGCAATGCGGTCTTCTCGCCAGTCGCAGCCTACCTCCGCGGCTGAGCAGAGGCACGGCAGGCAGTCCACCAACAGCGGCAGACTGCTCGGTCGTCGCATGCGGGCGAGATAAAAGGACCCCGGCTTCTCTAACTAAGTCACAGAAGCCGGGGTCCTGTTCGCTACCTATCGCCCGGAAGGTGACGCGCGTGCATAAGCAAGGCGCCGCCGTCGTTCTTAGTAAGCGCCATCCTTGGCGACAACGGCCTTAATGGTCCGCATAATGATGGTCAGGTCCCCGGCCAAGGACCAGTTCTCCACGTAGTAAAGGTCGAGGCGTACGCTCTCCTCCCAGGAGAGGTCCGAGCGGCCGCTGACTTGCCACAGACCAGTAATGCCGGGACGTACAAGAAGTCGACGGTGGGTGTGCTGCTCATATACAGCAACTTCCCGCTCCAATGGCGGACGCGGGCCGACCAGGCTCATGTCGCCAATCAGGACGTTCCAGAGTTGGGGTACTTCATCGAGGGAGTACTTGCGGATAAAAGCACCGACGCGGGTTACCCGCGGGTCACGCTTCATCTTGAACAGCGTGCCGTTGCCCTCGTTCTGCTCCGCCAGTTCCTTCAGCCGTGCCTCGGCGTCAACAACCATGGACCGGAACTTCATCATGTGGAACCGGCTGCCCTGGATGCCTACGCGCTCCTGACGGAAAAACACCGGGCCCGGATTGTCGAGCTTGATCGCGATGGCGATGGCGAGCATGACGGGTGAAAGAACGATAAGGCCGAAGGCCGAAGCAACGACATCGAGGGACCGCTTCCAGGTGAACTTGGCGCCGTCGTACTGTGGCATCTCGACATTCATCAACGGCAGGCCCTCGACCGGCCGCCAATGGATTCGCGGACCAGCAACGTCGACCAGCTTGCTGGCGACAACGAGGGATGTGTTGGTTCCCTCGAGCTCCCAGCTCAGTTCCTTGAGGTAACGCTGGCCGTTCTGTGCTGTGCCGGCCACTATAACAGTGTCGAAATTATGGTCCTTGACCGCCTGAACGACGGACTCCGGAGAGCTGATGACTGGAATGCTGTGGCCTGTGGAAAGCGTGACCTGAGATTCCTCAGTTCCTCGAATGGCGGCACCGAGCAGCCGATAGCCCGTCTGCGGGGACTTAAAGATCTTGTCGCCCACGAAAGTAACGTCCGAGACCGAGCCAACGATGATAGCGCGGTCTGTGTAGTTTCCCTTGGAGCGCTGCCGGCCCAGCCACAGGCGCCAAGCATGCCGGGATAGGAGGAGCAGACCGAGTCCTACAGGCAGGGCGATGGCGAGGTAACCTCGCGCGACGTCGTATTTCAACAGCATGGCGGCGATGGCGAAGGCGCCGAATGTCCCGATGGTGGCGTTGATGACCCGACGGTACTCGTCATTCCCGACGCCGAGGACAGGAAGAGCGCGGCTTTGGGTAATCATGAGCGCGACGAGCCACATGAGCCCGAGGACGACAGAAACCATTGCATAGGTCTGTGCGGCACCGGCGAGCTGGAGTTCCTGATCTGTCACACCGAACCGCAGAAGCTGGGCGAGGAACAGAGAAGCCGCTACGACAACTGTGTCGGTCAGAACCAGTCTGTTCTTGAGGGATCTCCCCCAGCTTCGGTCCTGCCCAGCAGTACCTGCAGACATTGGTGACGGGGCCGGCAATGAACCGACCGTTTTCTGTTCTGGTTCCACGGTGCGAATGTGTTCCCTGATGTCGTGACTCGGTTCCTCGACGGTTATACCCATTAAATTGAAGCTCCCCCTACGATGCCTGCCTTTCCCCGACAGGCCATTCCCGTATGAAGTATACGGGCGATCAAAGGGTTTATCTAAGGTCGGGAGTAATCCTCGCTTCAAACGCGACCAATTTGTCCAGAGCAGGCACGAGGTCCTTCACCATCTGCTGATAAACGGAGTCATCGCGGCGGTACGGATCCACGATTTCGTCTTCGTTTTGGTCTGCGGCGCGGGCCTGGTAGCGCTTGAGCGCGGCAAGATGAGGAAGCCGCTTCCACCGGTATTCGACTTCTTCGTCCGATGTCCCGCCGGGGATCTCCGCATCCGGGTCCGCTTCGAGGGCGTCGATCATGCGGGCAAGTTCACGAACGGTGAAGGTCCGCTTGAGCAGGCGCGGCATCAGGTTGAGGATCCGGTCCCGGTGTTCGATGCTCATGGCCAGCACCAGATCGACGTCTGCCAGATGAGATTCTTGGAGTTGTGTGGCGGTAAAACCTTCAGAAGATCCTCCGAGGACATGAAGCAGGCCAGCTGCACGGGTGTCCATAGGTGAATTGACTAGGGCTTGAATACCGGCACTGCGGACGTCGAAGACGCCGGGGCGGACTTGGTCCAGTTTTTGCTGCAGCAACCGCTCCGCCATTGGAGAGCGGCAGACGTTCCCAGTGCAGATGGTTAGAATGCGGATCATTCCAGCACTCTAGCGGCTGGCTCCGCCTGCGGTCATACCGAGTCGCTGGGCGCCTTGATGTTTGCTTGGGCGAGAGCACGATCAACCCAGTCCAGGTTCCGCGACTTTTCGCGCAGCAGCAGGTAGCGGGCAGTCATCAGGAACGCGCCGCCGAGCGGTAGGGCGATCAGGAAGAGTCCCAGTGCGACGTCGATCTCTACGAGCAGTACCCAGGCGGCGAAGAAGGCGTAGGCCCAGAAAGTAGCTTTGACTGCACTCCAGCACTCAGCCATTACCCGGCGTGGAAACAGGATGTCGCTCCGGTAGGTAAGGACGAGTGCACAGAACCAGGCGAAGCCGAGCACGAAGGCTGCCCAATCGGAGCTCGCCTCCGCTCCCACTCCCGATGCCGGCACGAGGAACAGGCCGACACAGATTGAGAGAGTAATGGCAACGGCATCGGATATCCGCACAACTGACCCGGCGCTAAGGTGCCGGCGGACAGACTTGGTGATGGAAACAGTAACCATGTGCACACCGGACCTTTCTGGATGGTGACGAGACGCTCCATTTCTAGCAACGCGGGGTTGGCGAAACCTTGGGCTTCGCTGAGCCTTAAGGAGCATGCAACGAGCCGGCGCAACGCTTTCGCACTTTCGGTCGAGATATGGCCCCATCCCCGTTATCGCCAAAAATCGAGCGAGGGTGACGGTTCTCGGAGAGATTCAAGCTGCACTTATTGCCACAATTGCGGACGAGGCTACGACCATCAAACCGGGTGGAACGATCATCGACGCGGTATCCAACGGCGTGGATAACACCGGGGCAACGGATGCGTGGGCTGCAATTGCTGCCCTGGCGGCATCCGCAACAGCCGGCGACATTGTTTACCTTCGCCCAGGAACTTACAGCATCACCTCTTCCGGTCGCGTCGAGCTGCCCGCTGGGGTAACACTGCGCGGCGCCGGCAAGGCGACCAAGATTCTCCGTAAGAACTGGACGCTCAGCAGCATCATCCGAGGCAAGGGCGTCTACACGCCAACGCCTACCACCACACTCACCGCTGATGCTGTGCGCGGGGCTAAAACTCTTACCGTGGCATCAACCACTGGCATCAAAGCTGGCGACCACTTCATCCTTGGCGTGGACCGGCTATTCACGCCAACATCCGTGGCGAACGCAGGCGAGTATGTGCGCGTGATGACAGTGAATAGCGCCACGCAGATCACACTGCACGGTGCCGTAAGAGATAACTACGCGGTCGCCGCTGAGGCATCACTCCGCAAAGTCGTCATGCACGAAGGTGGCGGCGTGGAGTCGATGCTGTTTGCCGACTCAGAGCCGGGGCAGCACTCGGCGGGAAACGTGGAGTTCAAGCACGCAAAGAACATCACCCACCGCGATGTCCACTCGGATGGTTGCGGTGGGCACAAGCTTATTACTTCGATAGCGTCATTGACAGCCATGTGGAATCATGCTCAACCGCGAACCAGCCCGACAATACGGGTATCGGCCTCGTCGGGTACGGCGTCAACGTCTTCGGCCCCTGCGAGAACATCGTAATCTCTGGCTTCATCGCCAGGAAGGGCAGGCACGCCTTCACCACAACCGGCGGCCCCGGCCTATACGGTGTGCCCCGCGCACTCAAGGTCATCGGCGGCGCAGCAACCGAGATGACCGCCGCACCGTGGGACACTCATCCTGAGGGTGAAGGCATCGAGTTCGTGGACTGCACCGCGCACAACTGTCGGCACGCAGGCTTCCAGCTGCGCGCCCCTGACTGCCGCATCACAGGCGGCGAAGTCTCGCATGCAGGGTCGCACGTATGGGTAATAGGCGACGCTCACCGGCTGGTCATAGACGGCCTGCTGATCCAGCGCATCACCGACACCGGCAGCGGGTCCATGGGGCACGGTATCCGGATCGCAGCAGGCAGCGCCGTCGCGGACGTGGTCATCAAGAACCCCATAATCAGGGAAACATACTACGCCCCAATCGTCTTCACTAAGAGCGATGCCGCACTGGGTGACAACCCGCCAGTGCGAACCGTCATCGACGGCGTGATCGCCGTCGATGTGGCAACCTCGGATATCTACCGCGGGCTGGTAACGGTCTTGGATGGAGTGAACCCCACACAGCTGACGGTTCTCCGATCCACCATCATCAACGCGACGACCAAAGGCAAGGCTCGTTCCTTGTTCTTCAAGGACGGGGCGACCCCGCACTCCGGCATCACGTTCGTGCACTGTTACACCAGGGGCATAACCCAGACCGCGCTCTTCGTCGGTGCCGCTTCGCCTATTGTGGTTCGCAACTGCCGTCGTCTGGATTATGCAGACGTACAGCAGGTCGGTTCGGGTATTTCCGTTCTCACCAAGGCGGGTCCGCTCGCAGACGCGGACTTCCCGTCTGGTGCCGTGGATGGAACCATCGGCGGCGTTGACACCACGAACCACCGGCTCTACATCAGGTCCGGCGGCATCTGGCGTTACGCTCAACTCACCGCGTAGGACTTGACGGGCTTGGCTGGGTTCCCGGCGTAGAGCGTATGCGGCTCACAGTCCTTGGTGACTACGGCCCCGGCAGCGATTATTGCGCCGGGGCCAATGGTCACACCGGGCAGGATGGTGGCGCGTGCACCAATCCACACGCCGTCACCAACGAATGATAGGTGCGCCGCCAGCCGGGCCAGCCCGACGATCAGAGGGGCCTATCTCATGGGTGCTGGTGCAGAACATGACTTGCATCCCAATGTCACACCGCTGGCCCAGCGTGATGGGCGCGGACGTATCGAAGAACACCCCGTAATTGATTGTCGAGTGTAAGCCGATAGTCACGTCCGTGCCACCAAACCAGCAATCAGGGGAAACGGTACAGGCTCCCTCAATGTTCATGCCCAAGGTGCGCAACGCACGCCAGCGGACACGGCGCGGCAACAGGTCAGTGCTGCACAAACGATTAAGTGATATGTCGCGGTAAAGCCGTTTCATCCCCATAACGGGAGAGTCTAACAGCCGCAATAGAACCGGAACAGTTGAGTAGTCGCGAACACTTACCGGATCTAGCAATCAACGAACTCGAATTCTGTTTCTAAAATCGATACGGACAGCAACAAGAATGCAAGCCTTGTCGCGGTCGTGTAGGACTCCTAGTGTTGAAATTCCAGGCACGAACCATCCAATGACAGAACGGCCGGTTGCATGCGCAGTTTCGGAGTCGAAGAAGAGCTGCTGTTAGTTGACCCCATCAGGGGACATGTGATTCCCCGCGCCAGCTCACTCATGTACCGCTATCGCTGGCAGCAGCCGCAAACGGCGCAAAACCTTCCTGCGGGTCCCTCCTCTACGGCATTTACCGGTCCCCTGCTGGCAACGGAATTCCAGCAGGAGCAGATTGAAGTCATCAGCAGGCCGCACAGCTCCCTGAAAGAGCTCAGCGCTGATATCAGGGCTGGGAGAGCGCTGGCCGACGCGTGTGCCAGGGAGGTTGGCGCACGGACGGTTGCCTTGGCCACCTCGCCCCTGCCAGCGGTTCCGCACGCTGCACCGGATGCTCGTGTCAGCACGATGACCGCCCGTTATGGACTGACGGCCAGGGAGCAGCTGACCTGCGGCTGCCACGTCCACGTCGGCGTGGACTCGGACGAGGAAGGTGTGGCGGTTCTGGACCGCATCCGAATCTGGCTGCCCGTCCTGGCAGCACTGGGCAGCAACTCGCCGTTCTCGCAGGGAGTCGACACCGGCTACGCCAGTTTCCGAGGACAGGCATGGTCACGGTGGCCGTTAACCGGCCCGTTGGAGATCTTGGGCTCGGCGGCTGCCTACCACCGATTGATCGAGCATATCTTGGCGACCGGCGTCGTACTCGATAAAGCGATGCTCTACTTCGACGCCCGCGTGTCCAGTAAATATCCGACGGTCGAAATCCGCGTCAGCGACGTCTGTCTGGACGCGGACGACACGGTGTTGATCGCGGCCCTCGCCCGTGCACTGGTGGAGGCCGCCGTCCGGGGCTGGCAGTCGGGCAAGGCTCCGGAACCTGTACCCGTTGCCATCCTGCGGCTGGCGGCGTGGCAGGCGAGCAGATGGGGAACCGAAGGCGATCTGCTGCACCCCGTAACGGGTATGCCCTGCAAGGCGGCCTACGTTGTCGGCTTGCTTCTCGAGCACGTCGGCGAGGCCCTCACGGATTACGGAGATGACGCCCAAGTGCAGCAGCTGTACGGACAGTTGCTTCACAGGGGAACCGGAGCACGGCAGCAGCGCGATGCGCTGGAGCGGACCGGTTCGCTGGAGGGCGTTGTTGCCGAAGCCGTCCGCCGGACCCATCCCCAGAACTTTGGCATTATCCATAGCGCAACCGGGCGAAAGGGAACATCATGACCAGGCATCACCACAAGGAGCAAACCTCAGCAGTGAACGAGGAGCTGGCCGCGGCTGTACCCGTGAAACGGAGGCACGTCACGGTGGACCTGGTGCTGGGCGGGTTGGCGGGAGCAGCCGGAGGGGAAGGATGTTGCACACTTGCTGGCCCAGAACTGAAACCGTGCTCAGGCTTTTCGACCGGGCACGGAAGCCGTAGCTATCCGGTTTCAGTTGCTGGCACGCTGCTTCCGGACGGAAGGCTACTCGCCGTTGTTGTCCCGGGCCGCCACTTCAAGTTCCACCAAGGACTGCCGCAGCAAGGTTTCCGGGTTTGCCTCACCCGCCCCCGCGTTGCACTCCCGGAAGACTTCCTCCTGCAACTGCTGCGCCAGCAGATCCAACTCCTCGCGGGAAAGAGTTTCCAGATGCGAGGGGAAGGCTTCCTTCGGCGAAAGGTAGGGCTTGTCTAACATTCGTGCTCCTTATGCTCGATGCGTCCCCGGAGTGCCGCGTGCGAGGGTGAATCCACCCTACGCCACTGCTCGTCCTGCTGCCTAGCACCAAGGTTGCGGGAAGGTGAGCAACAGGTAAATTGCCTGCTCCCGGACGAGTTCAGGGGCGTTTGCGGGCTGCGAAGAGTACTGCGCCGTACGCGCCGATCAGGAGCATCGCCGCGGCGATGGCGGAGAAGGTACCTGTATCGGACAGAGCGAACGCGGGATCCAGCTGTAGGAGCTGCGGACGAAGCACGCCCTCCGCTGCCACTAGCTGCGCCTCGGTCTCCGAGTCTCCGGGGCTGGCCGGCTGCTGGTCCTCGTTTGGCTCGCCGCCGAGCGGCGGAACGGGCAGGAAGCGGGCTTCTGCCCGTTCGGCATTCCGAGGGCTGACTTCCGGTTCGCCTTCCTTCGGCGCTGCCGGGATAGCGGACTCCCCGACGGGCGCCGGGATGCAGATGCTGCCGCCGCCCTCTCCGTCAAGCTGCACGGTGTTCCGCAGGCCGGTTCCCGATGCGGCGTCGGCCACGCAGTCCAGTTGCTCGGCCGGGACCCTCGGATCCAGCTTGATGCGGACGTTGACCAGGTAGAGGTGGCTGTCCAGCAGTTCCAGGCTGCGGTCGGTGGCGAGCACAGCGGCAGGATCCGCTTCGGGATCAGGCCATTCGCCGCCGTCGGGTGTTCCCAAAAGCATCCATCGCGCGTTCAAAATGTCCACGCCGGCGCCGAAGTCCAGCGTGTCGGTCAGGTTATAGGTGGCACCGGCAACCACGGACGGATTCTCCACGGACACCTCGTACACCACGTCCCAGACGCCCTCCCCGGCGCCGGTGACCTTGACCGGCTCGCGGGCGGACTTGGTGACATTCAGGGCCGGGGCTTCCCAGCTGCTGACGATGGAGCAGACTATGCTCTGCCCGTAGGAAGGGACCACGATGGTCCCGTCCTGGTGCAGGGTGCCGCTGCCGCTGTCCAGTTCGCAGGACCACTCGCTGGCGAGGAACTCCGTGCCGCCAATGAAGCCGGCCGTTTCGGAAAGGTCATAGGCGGTGCCGGCGGCCACGCTGCCGGCAATACCGGTGGCACCGGCGACGGCAGCTGCTTCGCCACCGGCCGGGGTGGCGGAGAGCTTCCAGTCATCCGGGCTGATGCCGACCGGCGGCTGCGGGCCGACGGCCTTGATCAGGGTGAGCTGCTGCTGGCAGTCGATGGTGTTGGTGACGGCGACCTCGTTGCCGACCATCAGCTTGGTGATCTTGCCGAGGCCGTCCGAGTCAGCCACGGCGCAGCCGGCCGGCAGCGTGAGGTTGGCACCGAGCGCAAGGCGTGTGCCGGCGTCGTACTCATACACGGTGCCCCACTTGCCCGGGGCCGGCTCTCCCCCGCCGTCCGGCAGGACCAGCTCGGCCGCGAATCCATCGGGCTGGCTGCCGCCGGCGTACACGGTGCCATTGATGTTCCAGCTGTTGGTCGCTTTGAGGGTCACGGGCAGCGGCTGGCAGGCCTCGGCGCTGAGCCCGTTCAGCTGCACGGAGCTGGTCAGCCCGGTGCCCCTGCCGCTGTCGATCCGGCAGTCCAGGTGGGCGGCGCGGGTACCGGCGGGCACGCCAACCACGGCGTGCACGCTGTAGGTGTGGACAGTGCTGCCGTCCGGGCTATGGCCGATCACCGTGCCGGCCGGGGCGAGGACGGTGGTCCGGTTGGCATCGGGGCTGTCCCAGGAGCCCGACGCCGGGGCGCCGCCGGTGCGGGTCCAGGTGGCGGACTTGATGGTGACGCCGGGACCGAAGCCGAGCGTGTCCGAGAGGCTGTAAGTGTTGTCCGAGCTGCGGGAAGTGTTGGTGACGGTGATGTCGTAGCCGATGCTCCAGCTGCCGGCAGCGCCCGGAACCGGGACCGGGGTGCCCGCGGTCTTCAGCAGCTGCAGGTCACCTTCCTGGTTGGCGCAGTCCAGGGCGTTGGAGATGGTGAAGGAGTTGACGCCTGCCTTGAGCGGGACGGTGGTGCCGCCGTCCGGGAGGGCCTTGCCGGCGAGCGAGCGGGAGAGCAGCCGGCACTGCTGGCCGGGCGAGAAGCCCTCTTTGATGGTGACGCTGCCGCCGTCCTCGAAGCCGATAGCCGGGACGCCGAACTGCGCGCCGTTGGTGGCGGCCGGGGCCAGCATCAGGTGGGCGCTGACACCGAGGCTGGTGACTTCCTCGTGGCTGGCGGAGCGGCCGTTGACCTGCCAGTCCACATTGACCAGTACGTCCGCGTTCTTGATGCCGTCATTGTCATCGTCATCGTCGCGGGGCTCGGGCTCTTCGAGGCTGTTGCCGTTGGCGTCCTGCTTGGGCGTGGGCGCGCCTTCGATGACGGTGACGTTCGGGGCGACCGCGACGGGCTCTCCTGCACCATCCGGGGTGCCGGGGGTCTCCGGGGTGGCTTCGCCGCCGGTGTTGTCCGGGGTCTCCTCGTTGCCTTCACCGGTGTCCGCGGGCGGGGCCTCGGTTTCCGTGGGCGTGCCCGGGTCGATCTCGTCGACGGGCGGCGGGACGGGAATGTCGACGTTGCCGCCGTCCGTGGGAGGCGGGGGCGTGGTGGTTCCGCCGGTGGCCGGCGGGTCAACCGTTGCCGGCGGCTCCACCGAGGTGGGCGGCGGGCTGACAACCGGCGGCGTGGTGGTGGCAGGCGGCGTGGTCGGGACGACCTCTTCCGGCGTCGTCGTTGTTGGTGGTGGCGTGGCCGGATCCGCGGGAGGCTGCGTGGTGCCTGCCGGAGCCGGGTCCGGCGCGGGCGTCGTTGTTTCCGCCGGAGCCGTTGTGTCCGGAGCGGTGGGCGAGGTCTGCGGCGTGGGCGATGGTGAGATGCCGGAGAGCTCCGGCGCCTGCGTGCTCAGCTCGCGGGTGGTGGAATCGTCCGTGGGTTCCTTGACCGTCCTGGCGGCTCCGTTATCATCGGCCGGAGCTGTTGCCGTAGCGGTGGCGGTGGGTGATGGCGTTGGCGTGGCCATTGCGGCGGCGGGCCAGCCGAGCACGAGCATGGCGAACATGACTGCCGTGGCCAGGGCTGTTCGCGTTGTCGTCAGCGCGGTCTGCCGGCCGGATTTCGCCCGGACACTGCCGCGGCTCCTGGCTGCTACGCGCCGGCGGTGCCGGGGCACAGCGGAACTGGACCTCTCACCTCCGGTTCCCCGGAGAGGGAAATACCTCATGAACTCCCCCAAGCGGTTGTACGCAGTCACACCGGGCGGCTTCGCTGCCTCCCGGTTCCGACGTCAAACCTCTACCTCACATGCCCTGCGGAACCGCAGGGTACGGTGCGTTGGTCCTCCCCCATGAAGGGCCGCGGCGGATGGTGATGCGGTACGGTGCGCGTTCCCGCATCACGCCAACTGGTGCCGCCCCGAGCACCGCGTGCGAGTGTCCTGCTCCCCAGCAGGACTCTTTCCAATACGTCCAAGCTACCAATCGCTGCTTGTAAAAACCATAGTCGTTACCCGACTGTGCCGCATAAGCACGCGGAAAAACGGGTTATACGATGCGTTTAACGCAAGGTTGCGGCGGCCGGGTCAACAACGATTCAAAGTTCCAGCGCTGGCGGACGATGGAGATAGTAAGTAGGGTTAGGAATGTCCGGTCTGCCGGGTGATACACCGGCAGCAACCATCGACCGTAGGAGAAACACCATGGGTTTGGATGACAAGATCGGCAACGCCGCAGAGCGTGCAGGCGGCAAGGCCAAGGAAGCAGCCGGAAACGCCACCGACGACGAGAGCCTGCGGGCCGAGGGCCAGACGGACCAGTCCAAGGCAGACCTCAAGGACGCCGGCGAGAAGGTCAAGGACGCTTTCAAGAAAGACTGACTGAATCACTACTCAATTGGGTGCGGCCACCACGTGGCCGCACCCTCTTTGCGTTTTCACCTGGCAGCTGATCCGCCCTCCCCCAAGAAGGGCGGATCAGCTTAGTTCTGCGCTTTCCGGCTGATATTGACTACTTTGACGGTTCGACCTCAAGGAACGCGCCGGGCTTCGCGAAGCTTCGGCTCAAAGTTTGCTCAAGGTTGGGACCGTGCTCAAGATTGGCTCAAGCCCGGGCGCAACGGCTTGCCAGCGCCAAAGGCGACGTCCGCCGTCGTGCCTCTTGTAAGTCTGCTTACTATTGTCGGACAGCAACCCGATCAAGCATTCCAATAGGAGGCCGACATGAACCAGCCCAAGCAGCAGCAGGAAGTACCCGGGATCCAGTCCGAGATGACGCCGGTGCCCGACTGCGGCGAAGAGAGCTACCGCGGCATGGACAAGCTCAAGGGCAAGGCCGCGGTCATCACCGGCGGCGACAGCGGGATTGGCCGGGCCGTAGCCATCGCGTTCGCCCGCGAAGGCGCCGATGTGCTGATCTCCTACCTGAGCGAGGACGAGGACGCCCGCGACACGGCCCGGCTGGTGGAGGAGGCCGGCCGGAAAGCAGTCCTGGTGCGCGGCGACCTGGATACCGCGGAGCACTGCCGGAAGATCGTCGACACGGCCGTGCAGGAGTTCGGCAAGATCGACATTCTGGTCAACAATGCCGCCTACCAGATGACGCACGAGACGATCGAGGAGATCAGCGACGAGGAGTGGGAGCACACCTTCAAGGTGAACATCAATGCGATGTTTTACCTGGTCAAGGCGGCACTCCCCCACATGGCGCCGGGCTCCTCGATCATCGGTAGTTCCTCAGTGAACTCGGATATGCCGAACCCCACGCTGGCGCCCTATGCCGCCACCAAGGCGGCAATTGCCAACTTCTCCGCGAGCCTGGCGCAGCTGCTGGGCGAGAAGGGCATCCGGGTTAACAGCGTTGCCCCGGGTCCGATCTGGACTCCGCTGATCCCGTCGACCATGCCGCCGGAGAAAGTCGAATCCTTCGGGAGCAACACTCCGCTGGGCCGGGCCGGACAGCCCGCCGAACTGGCGCCGACCTACGTACTGCTGGCATCCGAGGACGGAAGCTATATCTCCGGCGCCCGGATTGCGGTCACCGGCGGCCGACCAATTCTGTAGCAAACCAAAAAAGAGACCGATCTGTCTTGCATCGAGTTAGTAAGCATGCTTTGCTTTCGAGTACGGAAAAGAAAGCATGCTTACGAGAAAGGCGAACCCCCATGAAGCCTGTAGTACGGGACAATTTCGGCGCCTCACAGTTCGATGCCTACATTGACGGAGTCGTGGTGGCGTCTCTGCATTACCAGATCCAGGACGGCGAGATCTGGTTGCTCTTTACCGATGTCCCAGGCGGACGGATGGGCAAGGCGTTGGCCTCCAGCCTGATCACCAGCGCACTATCCGATGCCCAGCGCAGGCGCCTGGCGGTCCGGCCGTTCTGTCCCAAGGTCCGGCATATGATCGCCACGCTGCCCAACTATCTGATGCTGGTCCCCCACGATGAGCGAGTGCGCCTGCACTCGTCTCTCATTGCCGACAAACAGGAGGCCGAACGCCAGCAGCAGCTGGCGCGGGCGCAGGAACAGCGGAATGCCCGCCGGCGGGCCGTCCGCCACGCCCAGCCGGCCGCCGCCTGAGGACTGCATGAGCAGCCACGTCAGCAGGCAGGACCAAGCTTCGCCGGGTGCACGGGCATGGCATGATGGATTGGGCCGCGCGGGGAGCCGCGCGGCCCAAGTCCTTCTGATTCTGACCCTTGTAGCGGTCTCCATCTACGGGCTGCTGCAAATCCGCCTGCTGGTCATCCCGGTGATGATCGCGCTGATCCTCGCCGCGGCGATCGGACCGTTTGTGAACGTGATGCGCCGGAAGGGCGTGCCGGGAGCATTGGCCACGGTAATCGCCTTCCTGAGCCTGCTGGTGCTGCTGGCCGCGACGACCACGGTAATTGTGATGGCGGTCCGGAGTGAATGGGACGAGCTCGTCACCGCCGCCGCATCCGGTCTCGACGAGCTGCAATCCTTCCTTCTGACCGGCCCGCTACCGATCGATCAGGCACAGATCAACGAGGCTCGCGAGGCGCTGATCGATTTTGCCACCAGCCAGCAGGTCCGATCCGGCGCCCTTACAGGTCTCTCGGCGGTCACCGAGTTCATCGCCGGCACCACGCTGATGGTGGTGGTGCTGTTCTTCTTCCTCAAGGATGGCGAGAAGATCTGGAACTTTTTCCTGCGCCCGTTCGGCGGACGGCGTGCGGCCAAATTGCGCCGGGCCGGCTCCCGCACGCTGGAGGTCCTGGGCGGTTATGTCCGCGGTACGGCGATCATAGCGCTAGTGGATGCCACGGCCATCGGAATCGCGTTGCTGATCCTGCAGGTTCCGCTGGCCATCCCGCTGGCCATGATCGTGTTCCTTGGCGCATTCATCCCGCTGGTGGGTGCCACCGTGGCCGGCATCCTCGCCGCGCTGGTAGCGCTGGTGGCGAACGGCCCAGTAGTGGCGCTGATTGTTGTCATCATTGTGATTGCGGTAAATCAGCTGGAGGGCGATCTGCTGCAGCCGATAGTGATGGGCAACGCCTTGAAGCTGCACGCGCTCGTCATCCTGTTCGCGCTCACCGCGGGTACCATCCTGGCCGGGATTATCGGCGCCGTGCTCTCGGTGCCGCTGGCCGCCGTCGTCTGGGCCATACTGCAGGTGTGGACCGCGGAGGACCCGCGGGTTGAAGACCTGAATCCGGACCTGCCGCCGGCGGGATCCGAGCCGACGTGATCCCAGCGCAGCCGGCTGCTCCTTGTTAGGGGTTTTCAGGGTCTTCGTCGACCAGCGCCGACGGGAGGCCGGCAAGCTTGCGGATGATGCGCAGGCCCGCGTCGTTTCCGGGCCAATGCCGGCCCAGGGGCTCCGACCCGGCGGCACGGATGACCGAACGCAGCACGAGGGCAACCAAGACCACGTCATCGGCGTAGCCGAGGACCGGGATGAAGTCCGGAACGATGTCGATGGGGGAAGCCAGATACACGAGCAGCAACAACAGACGCAGCCGCACGCCGGCCGGCAAGGCGTGGTCCTTGGCCAGGCTGTGAACGAGTCGCAGCAGATCAGGAAGCAACCGAAGCGCATCGCGCAAGGCCACCGTTTCCGGGTTTCTCCGCGCATACTGCCACAGCAGAAACAACAACGCGGCGTAGATCAGCAGGAATCCGCCGACGATTCCCGCCAGGACTTCCCACCACTGCATAAACGCTGCCTTTGCTCGCCCGGTTGAATAATTCCACACGTGCTTTCTGCAGCCGCGGTGGAGCGTTGCGATTCCGTTGTTTTCTGGTCCTGGCAGATTACGGAAAGGTTGCGGACCCGAGATACCCCCTGTCACCAGGACAGCACGAGCCGTACGATTGATGTTGTCGCCGGCAACGAAGCCGGCCGGACTAAGGAGCCATCGAATGCACCGAGGACCTGTCCTGCCTACGCCTGGGGAAAAATCAGTATGACCGCAGTAGAAGCATTCTCGTCAGAAGGCCTGCGGTGGCGCGGCTGCACAGGGAACTCCGCTCCCGCTGCTGAAGCCTCCTCAGTCTGCCAGGAAGACGAGGCACTGGCCCGGACCATCGCCGAGCATGTCCACTGCGGGGAACCGATGCAGTTGGTCAACGCCGCCGATCTCCCGATCACCGCACCCCTCATGATTCTGACCGCCGACACGGTCCTGCCTGAACCCGAGGCAACAACGGTCCGCACCTACCGCTGCAGCTGCGGATTCACGCTCGACTCCGATCTCTGAGCCGCGAACTACGAGCGCTGAGCCCACCACTCATATCCAGGGCAGGGCCGCTTCATAGGTAAAACATAACTCCACTTCCTACTGTGGATCCCACTCGCACACAACGCATCGAGGGAGTGGTTGATCATGACCAGCACAGCAGACGAAGGCCTTGGCAAGAACGCAGTTCCCGTTACGCTCGTCATCCGGGCCTGGCAGGAATCCGGCAACAATGGTTTCCGGGCGCGCATTATCCGTGGTCCACGCCGGCCGCGGCCTGCGATCGAGACAACCAGCGATCCGGAGCAGGTCCTCGACATGGCCCGCGAATGGCTGACCGGCCTGCAGAATCCGGGGTGAGCGTCTCCAGCGTCCGGCCTCGGCTACGCGGCCGTACCTACCGAAGCTGGCGACATTGCGCGTCCGGACTCGGCAGCAGCGAGGGCTGCCCCGGCGGCCAGGACACCGTCGACTACGGGAAGACCGAGCCGCCGGTGCAGTTCCTTGCCGATGCCCATGCTCGTGAAGCCGGTACAGGCCAGCAGAATCACGTCGGCCTCGGCATCCGCCAGTCTGTGGCCGGCGTCGAGACTCTCGAAGACTCCGGTCGGCGTCAACAGCTCCCTGCTGAAGTTGACGCTTTGCGGTGATTCAACCGCGAGGAGGCGGGCGCCCAGGACGGAGGCAACCGCTTCGGGCGCCTCCGGCGTTAGGCCGAGGACGCCAACGCGAGCACCCATGGCCAAGGCCGCCGCTGCGCCCGCTGCCCCGGCTCCAACCACCGGGACGTCCACGGCCAGGCGTGCTTCTGCCAGACCAGGATCGGCGGAACAGCTGACAATGATGCCGTCGACCGTGGGAGCCAGCTCCTTGGCCAAGGCAACCACCTTGGGGGCGGCGCGGACGCAGGATTCGGCGTCGTGCACCGCCTCGGGCTGGAACGGAACGGCTCGGGAGACCACAGCAAAGGGAAAGGCCGATTGCAGGATCTGTCCGTGGAGCTGAAGCAGCCCTCGAGCCTCGGTAGATAGAGTGCGAATCAATCCAACACGTTTCATTGTGACTCCCTGTCCCCGGTTGTTTGTCCCTTTCCATGCTGTCCGTTCGACGTTGCCGCAACGTTTCGCCGAGGTAATTTTTCGCGTTCTTCAAAAGAATCCAATCCGTGGTGCGGGTCACTCCGAAGACCTTGTATGCGCTCCACAACGGGAGCGTTGCAACCCGCATTCTGGAGGATCCTTTCGTGAACAAGAAGATGCGTTTGATGACCATTCCCGCCCTGGCCCTGGGCGCCGTCGCCCTGGCCAGCTCCCCCGCCATGGCCCACGGCGATTCCGACCACTACCAGGCCAACCTCGGCGCGATGAACAACAGCAGCGCCTCCGGCACCGTCATGGTCGACGTCACCGGCAACCAGGCCCACGTCAAAATGGATGTGTCCGGGCTGGCCGAAACCTTCAACGACGCCCCCTACCCGCACGTCCAGCACATCCACATCGCCGCCCAAGGTACCTGCCCCGGCCCGGAGGCAGATACCGACGGCGACGGCGTGGTCTCCACCACCGAAGGCCACCCCTTCTACGGCCACATCGGCACCACGCTGACCACCTCGGGCGACACCAGCCCCGACGCCGGACTGACCCTCGAGGTCGGCGGCCAAGGCGGCGCCTACACCTACGACCGCACGTTCGAGCTCAATGCGGACACCGCCGCCGCGCTCGAGGCGGGCACCGCCGTCGTCGTTGTCCATGGCCTGGATCCGGCAACCCTGAGCGCGGAGGCGCAGGAGAAGATGAGCGACCTCGTTCCCGAGCTGCCGCTGGCCGCGACCTCGCCGGCAGCCTGCGGCACGCTCGCCGCCTCCCAGATGGGCGCAATGCCCGACGGCGCCCCGGACACGGGCGTGGAAGTCACGGAGAACAACACCACCGAAATGCTCGCCCTCGGCGGCGGCCTGGTGCTGGCCGCGGCGGCAGGCGGAACATGGATTGTCCGCCGCAGCATGGCCAAGTCCTAGGCACGGCAGGACAGCTCACCAGCCATGACGATTGGTAGAAAAGGCCGCCGCGGACCAGCACTGCTGACCGCGACGGCCGCCCTGCTCCTGACCGCCTGCGGCACCTCGCCGCCCTCCAGCCCAACACCACCAACCCAAACAACGACGACGGCGCCCGCCCCCGCCTCTGACCCCACGTCCGGCGCTAAACGTGCAGCCGGCTCCCCGTCCGGTTCCACAGCTGCCCCCGGTTCCGCGGCTGGCTCCAGTTCCGCCCCGGCGCCGGCGGCGAAGCCAAGCAATCCGGCTGCCGACCCTGCAGCCGCGCCGGTGTCGATGCAGATCGAGAAGATCGGCGTCTCCTCGGAGCTGCTCCATCTGGGCCTGCAGGAAAACGGGACGCTGGAAGTGCCGCCGGAGGATGCCGGTGCCCCGGCCGGCTGGTACTCCGGCTCCCCCGCCCCCGGGGATCCCGGCCCGGCCGTCCTGCTGGGACATGTGAACTCGCTCAGCCAGACCCCGGGCGTCTTCGCCCGACTGCCGGAGCTGGCCAAGGGCGACAGCATCCGCATCGAACGCGAAGACGGCATCAGCGTTCTCTTCACCGTGGACCGCGGCGAACAATACCAGAAGAACCAGTTCCCCACGTTCGAGGTCTACGGCAACACCGAGGGACCGGAACTGCGCCTGATTACCTGCGAGGGCTACAACCCGGACACCGGCATTTTCGAAGACAACTACGTGGTCTACGCCTCGCTCGCCGAGTAGGGCGAAGGGGCTGAGGCGCTGAAGCGCCGTCGGTACTCCGAAGGCGTCGTCGCATACTCGGACATGAAGTTCTGCCGCATGGTGATGGGGCTCGAGAACCCGCATTGGGCTGCGATGCGATCGATCGGAAGGTCTGTGATCTCCAGGAGCCTCCGGACTTCGTCCAGGCGTCGCGCCCGAAGCCAGGTTGCCGGCGTCGTTCCCGTTGCCGCCCGGAAGGCGCGGATGAAACTGCGGCGGCTCATGTGCGAAGCCTTGGCAAGATCATCAACGCTGATCTTGTCGCCAAGGTGCTCGATCGCCCAGTCGAGCGCTTCCGCGATGGGGTTCGTGCCGCCGGGGTGCAGAATGGGGCGCTCGATGTACTGGGCTTGGCCACCGCTGCGGTGCGGTGCAACGACGAGACTGCGGGCAACGTGGTTCGCCGCCTCCGCTCCGAGGCGTGAACGGACAATGTGGAGGCAGGCGTCGATCCCCGCAGCCGTGCCAGCGGAGGTCAGCACGTCGCCGTGGTCGATGTAGAGGACAGTTCGGTCAACCGGGATGTCGGGATAGTGCTGGCTGAACGCGTCGAGCGCGTGCCAGTGGGTGACGGCAGGGCGGGCGGCGAGAAGTCCACTGTCGGCGAGGGCAAATGCCCCGAGACAAAGTCCGACGACGGTGGCACCCTGCCCATGCGCCTGCTGTAGCGCACCGGCCAGTTCCCCTGATGGACGCTTTCCGTTCTCGTCCCAGGAGGGAATGACTACCACATCGGCAGCGGCAGCGGCGTCGAGGCCGGCCAACCCGCCGATCTGGTACCCCTCCGCGGTGCGGATGGCATCGCCGTCGTCCGTAAATAGAACCGTTTCCCATTCGGCCAGTCCCTGACGGGCCACCTCGCCGAACACCATCTGCGGTACGGCGAGGTGGAACATCGTGACCCCCTCGAAGGCGTAAACAGCGATCCGCAAACCCATCATCTCCTGGTTGGCCTGTTTTCATCGTTTATGTGCACTTGTGCCAATTGTCGCACGAATGCGGGGCGGCGAGACTGGGAAAGAGCGCAAAACCCGCGCCCACCAACCACCCAGGAGGTAGACATGACGGCTCCCCGTCGCGCCCTGATTGTTATCGATGCCCAGCAGGAATACTTCACCGGACTCCTGCCCATCCAGTACCCGCCGCGCGAGGAATCGATCCAGCGCATCGCGGCGGCCGTCGATGCCGCGGAGAAGGCGAATATCCCGGTGGTCGCTGTCCAGCACTCGGCCGGCGACGAAGCGCCTGTGTTCAATCCGACGATGACCGAGTTCCAGCTTCACTCCTCGCTGGAAGAGCGCAAGTCCGACACGTGGAAGTCTGTGGTCAAGCAGTACAGCTCCATCTTCCCCGGCACCGGCCTGGTGGAGTGGCTCCGGGAGAACGGGATCGACACGATCACGCTCGTCGGATACATGACCAACAACTGCATCATCGCCTCCGCCAGCGACGCTGAGATCCACGCATTCAACACCGAGGTCCTCTCGGACGCGACTGGCGCCATCAACATCTCGAACAGCGCCGGCAGGGTCGACGCGAAGACCGTGCACACCACCCTGATGGCCCTGCTCAACTCGAACTTCGCCGCCGTGGCGTCCACCGACGACTGGGCGCGCGCCGTCGAGACCGCGAAGCCGCTGGCCAAGAGCAACCTGGTCGAGTCCGCGGCCGACGGCGCCGCGGCTGCGTTGGCCCGCTCGTAATCCGAGAAGTTGACCGCCTTGCGGGCGTCGCTGCTTCACGCCGCGGCGCCCGCAAGAAAGTCCGCTCATCGACCCCCTCACGGCATAAGTTGATATTTAACGTGACAAGCGGGTAATCTTGGACATCACGCCAAAAGCGTTACATATCCGTGAGAAGTTAGGTAGTTCATGAATCGCCCAGCCCCGTCCGGCACCGCCCCGTTCGTCCTGTCCGTGCTCGATAACGCCATAACCGGCGTCGGCCTTTCAACGCAGGAAGTATTTGAGGATGTCATTTCGCTGGCGCAGTTGGCCGACCGCCGGGGATTCCACCGGTTCTGGATGTCCGAGCACCACGCCATGCCCGGCGCGTCGACGTCGTCACCTCAACTCATGGTGGCCCGGCTGATCGGCGAGACCGAGAACATCCGGCTCGGTGCGGGCGGGATCATGCTGCCCAACCACGTGCCCCTGATGATCGCCGAGCAGTTCGGAATGCTCGAGACACTGGCCCCGGGACGCATCGACCTCGGCCTGGGACGCGCGCCCGGCACCGACGGCGCGACCGCGATGGCCTTGCGCCGGCACCACATGGCGAACGACGAGTTCCCCGAACAGATCGAAGAACTGCTCGGATTCATGGGCAACGACTTCCCGCAGGGCCACCCCTACCAGCATGTGCACGCCGTGCCGGGGCCCTGGCAGGACGAGCAGAACCAGGTCCCGCGGACCCAGACCGGTCCTGATGTCTGGATCCTGGGTTCCTCGGTCTACTCCGCACACCTGGCCGCGCGGCTCGGCCGGCCCTACGCCTTCGCCTTGCAGTTCGGCAGCGCCGACGTCCTCAATGCCATGCAGATCTACCGCGAGAACTTCCGCCCGTCCACGTTCCTGGACAAGCCGTACAGCCTGATCAGTGTGGGAGCGATTGCCAACGACGACCCGGCCGAAGCCCGGCGCCAGTCGGCAACCTCGGCCATGGGCATGATGCGCATGTTCAAGCAGCAGGGCTTTTCCATCCTCCATCCGAAAGACGTCGAAGACTACCCCGCTACGCTCCAAGAGCGGCAATTCCTAGATGAATGGACCGACCGCACCCTCCACGGAACCGTCAGCGAAGTTGCCGAAGGACTTGAAGAACTCCACGAGCAAACCCGAGCCGACGAACTGATGCTGGTTACCGGAGGGCATTCACGCGCGATCCACGCCCGCACGGTCGAACTGGTCGCCGAGCACTACGGCCTGCCCACCCGCTAAGCCTCGGAAGGGGCTCACCCGTCTCCGCCGCGGCGATAACGGCGGGACGGCTCGGTCCAGTGCCACCAGTCAGTTGTGATGCAGGTATATGTCAGCGGTCGTCGGCAGACGTTATGACCACGTGGCCGCGCATGGCGAGCCAATGGAAGAGCCCGCCGAGGACCGCGCCGAAAACCCAGGCGAAACCGCTTAGCTGCGCCAACTGCGGCAGCCATACAGTCAGGATGGAGAAAACGCTGGCGATGGCGGAGGCCACCACTGCACGCTGGTTCCAGCCGCGGGTGAAGTGGTAGATCCCATTCGGGTCCGCGGAGTAAAGGTCGTTCAGGTTCAACCGTTGCTTCCGCACTATGTAGTAGTCGGCGATGATGATGCCGTAGAGCGGTGCGAGCACCGCGCCCAGGGTGTCAACGAACCGCGGCAGGCCGATGTTCGCGATGACGGCTACCCAGAGCGCACCAATGACGAAGCCGGCAGCCGCGGTGATCATACCTGCCGTACGGAACGAGATCCTGGCTGGGTTGATGTTGGACAGCGAGTATGACGGTGGGATGAAGTTTGCCACGACATTGATGCCTAGCGTCGCAACGAGGAAGGTCACGGCCGCCAAAACTGTCAGCGGGACGTTGTCCACAAGGCCGACGATGTCGGCAGGATTAGTCAGCGGGTTGCCCTCGCCGTCCTGGTAGAGGAGGTAGGCGCCGGCCGTAATGAACACCGACAGGAAGGTGAAGAGCGCCAAGCTGAGCGGCAGGCCTGTGAAGTTGCCGAACCGCATGGCCCGTTCACTGCGGACGTTGCGCGCGAAGTCCCCGAAGTTGATGACGACGGCGGCGAAGTAAGCGATCATCGTGCCCACGACTCCCACGAACGCGGCGACTGCTGCCCAGCCGGTCACATCGTCATTGGAAAAGAGCGTGCCCACGGCCTGCGGCAGGCTGGGCCCGACCTGCACCCAGATCGCTATCAGCAGAGCGATCATCACTACATAGACGCCAGGCCCGACGATGTTGAGGAAGTTCGCGATCCGGTCGATGCCGCCAAGGAAAAGTGCAACCTGCAGCACGGAGGCGAGCACATAGGATGCCCAGGAGGCCCAGTTCATGCCCAGGAATTCTGCGCCTTCAGGGTTGCCCAGAACGGCATTAAGCGCCAAGGCAATGGCAGTGGACGCGAAGTACGTTTGCGCGCCGTACCAGAACACAGCGACGACTGCCCTGACGATCGCCGGGAACTGCGCGCCGCGCACACCCATGGAGGCACGTGCGAGGACGGGATAAGGAAAGCCGTATTTGACACTGGGGCGTCCGCTGAGATCGACCAGGAGCTTCACGATGAAACCGGCAAGGAGGATGGCAGCGAAGACACACCAGCCATTGATGCCTGCGGTGATAAACAGGCTCGCCGCCAAGGTGTACCCGGCCAAGCTTTGGATGTCGTTGGACCAGACATTGAAGATGGCAAACCAGCCCCAGGTTCGCTGTGACGCCGGTAGCGGGGCGAGATCTTCGTTATACAGGGAAGGATCGGCGTTGCGGACCGCCAGGTCGGAATCACCCAAGTCGTTGTTCCTAGCAGTCATGGCTGTCACTTCCCCGCCCCGGGAGCCGAGACGTAAACCGTATCGTGGAACTTTGTTTCCGTAAAAAGAAACTTTATGACTTGCATCACAATTTCGTCAATGGTAGAACTGCCAGAACCAGCATTCCGCGCCTTCCTCGCGGCGCACGTTCATAGACCTGTGGGTCCCGCACTATTGCGGTCCGACAAGCCCGGCCCTACGGTAAATGAACCGCAGCCCGAGTTACAGGAGCGGGTATGGGCAACATCCGCGAACGGAGGGGGACGGCTCCGTGGCACTATCCGGCCGCCCTCGCCCTCGCCTGTGCGGCCGCTTGCGTCCTCGCCTTCGCAGTCTGCGCGGCAGCCTTTGGAATCTGGTCGGCGGTCTCAGCGGCCGGCGCGGCGACGCTCGGGACAGGGCCACCAGAACCGGTCCTCCCCTGGCCGGAACCCAGTTCGGAGCATCGAGCTTTTGCGGCAGTTGACGACTATCTGCAGGAACAGATGGACGACGTCGGAATTCCGGGAGTCGCCGTCGCTATTGTCCGTGACGGCCGGCAGGTACACCAGGCGGCGTTTGGCCGCGCCGACGATTCGGGGCGGCCGATGACCGCACAGACGCCGGTGCTTCTGGCGTCGACCAGCAAATCCCTGACCGCCATCGCCGTGATGCAGCAGGTGGAGGCCGGCCGGCTGGAGCTGGATGAACCTGTGCGCACGTACCTGCCGTGGTTCAGCATGGCGGACAACCGCGCGGCCGAGATCACCGTCCGGCATTTGCTCCATCAGACCAGCGGATTGTCCACGGCCGACGGCTCGGCTTTCGGCGCCTCGGACACGCAGGACCCGGACGCGCTCGAACAAGGCGTGCGGGAGCTGGCAGATGCCAGCCTGTTCAACGATCCCGGCGAGAGCTTCACCTATTCCAATGCCAACTACAACATCCTGGGCCTCTTGGTGCAGACGGTCTCCAGCCAGCCGTTCGGGGACTACATGCAGGATCATGTGTTCGCGCCCTTGGACATGGCTAACAGCCACACCACGAGGGAAGCTGCACGTGCGGACTACCTGGCGGCTGGATACTCGCTGTGGTTCGGCACCTTCTGGCGGCAGACGGATGTGCCTGCGGCAACCACGGGGATGCCCTCGACCACCATGTACTCCTCTGCACAGGACTTGGGCCACGAACTGATCGCCCTGCTGGAGGACGGACGTTATCTGGACCGCCGCGTTCTTCGGCCGGAAAGTGTGGAGACGCTGCTGACACCGCAGGTCCGCGTGGATGAATCCAAAAGATATGCCATGGCCTGGTTTGCCCGCCCCCTGCTGGAATCCACGGACCCACTGGCGTCGCCAGCTGCGGACGACCTGCCGTTGCTGCTGGAGCACCAAGGTGAGTGGGGCAACACGCACACCTACCAGGCTCTGGTTCCGTCCTCCGGGCTGGGCCTTGCCCTGCTGATCAATGGGAACGATACGTCCGCGCCGTCCCGGCTCCAGACGCTGGACAGCAACGTCCTGCGGATTCTTCACGGGCAGCCGCCCCAACCTCTGACCGCTAAGGAGGACTGGCTGCAGCAGTACGGTTGGGCCGTTGCCCTGGCGCTGCTGCTCGCCGAACTGGCGAGCCTTGCGCTGGTACTCGGCGTCCTCATACGGAATCGCACGTCCGGAAATAGGCTCGTCCGCACGGCCCGGCACAGTTGGAGGTTAGTCCTCTGGGCTAGTGGGGCATTAGCCCTCGACGCATTCCTCGTCTGGTTGGCATTCGTTTACGCGCCGGCCCGTTTCGAAACCTACCTCGCCGTCATCATCCGCCAGTTTCCCGACGTCGGCGCCGCACTTGTCCCGGCACTGACGTTGGCCATCGTCTGCTCGCTCCCCCGGACGGTCTGGCTGCTGTCCCGGCTGCGGACGCCCCGCCCGGTGGCACTGCCGTAGTACTTTGGGCTATCCAGCACGACCGCTAGGAGACCCACGGGTGATGGCACTCATCACGATGATGGCCCGGATGGTGTCGCCCCGGCGTTCTCCCCGGTCGCCGGCCGCTTGTCGAGGCCGCCCTCGATGCGGCCGAGCGAGACGGTCGCGCTCATGAGCGTTTCGGTCATTTGCTCCAGCATGGCCATGTCCACGTTCTCGATGGTGTCGCAGGCGAGGTGGAAGCACTCGTCGTACTGCAGTCCGGCCTGTCCGCCGAATGTGCTTGCCTCGGCCTCGCTCTTGGTGCCCGCGTCGCCCGTGAACAGGCCACCGGCCGGAATGCCACCTTGCACGAACGCGTCGTAGTCCGAATCCCCGATGAATCCGAATGGCACCGCCTCGACCCCCTCGGCGCGCAGGATGTCCAGGAAAACCTGCTCGACAGCCCCCGACCCCTCGGGCCCGGCCTCCTCGCTGTCGGAGCCGTCGCCGTCGTACACGAACACCGCTGCGTTCGGCGAGCCCACCACGTCGAGGTTCAGGTACGCGACGTGCGCGGCGGACTCCGCGCGGGAGAGCTCCTCGACATAGTATGCCGAGCCGTACAGCCCGTCCTCCTCGCCGCCCCAAAACGCGAACCGGATCCGCTCCCGCGGCACGGCGCCCTCCTCGGCGAGCCGCAGCGCGACCTCGAGCACCGCGGCGACCCCGCTGCCGTTGTCGTTGAGTCCGGGCCCCTCCTGGACCGAGTCCAGATGCGCGCCGAGCACCAGCACACTGCCCGAGCCGCTGCCGGTGTCGGCCAGGATGTTGAACGTGTCGACGGGGTTGTCCTGGCCGTCGTAGCTGAAGTCCTGCCGGCGCGGTTCGTACCCCGCCGCACGCAACTGCTCCTCGACGTACGCCGCGGACGCCTCATAGCCCCCGGTGGCAGCGGCGCGGTTCCCACCGTTAGCGTCGGCCGCCGCCTGCAGCGCCTCCAGATGCCCCCGCAGCCCGCTGGGCTCCACTACCTCCCGCACGATAGACGGGTCCGGCGGGGCCTCCAAGCCCACAGCCGGCCGCGGGTCGTCCGAACATGCGGCAACACCGCCGACCAGTCCCGCGCACAACGCAACGGTCCACAATTTCGTGCGGTGCTGCGGATGGTTCTGGAAACGCTGCGGAACGGATCTTGCAAGTCGCATGTCGACTCCCCCAGATGTGCATTGCTACACGATGGTGCGGACGTGGAATCTAATGAATGTTGCTTGCCTTACCTCCACGTTCCGGCCCGGCCATAAGGCCCTACTGTGGCCAAACTGTGAGGCTGCTGTGAAACAGAACGGCAATGACGGCAAACAAGGTTGTCGCAAGGTACGGGTGTTCATGCAATTCGCCGAAAGGCTCTCCCCCGCGGCGTTCCTTCATGGTGAAATGGGAGGGTTAGACCGGCTGCCCGAGTCCGACCTTGGCCTCGGCCATATGGAAGGAAGCACATGACCGATCGACAGGACCATCCCCCGATCCCCACCCCGGGAAGTGCCCAGGGTCTGGACCGCAAGGTCGAAGCTGGGTGTCCGGTCGCCCCTGACAGCGTGACCTCGCATGGCAGCGAGAGCGAGAACCCGGCGATCGACTCACCGCAGCCCAAGGCGCACCGGCCGCGGACCGTTGCGGACTGGTGGCCGAACCAGCTCGACCTCTCCGTTCTCCACGCGCATAACCAGGCAGGCAACCCGCTCGGCCCCACGTTCAGTTATCGCGAGGAGTTCCAGAAGCTCGACGTCGAGGCACTCAAGCAGGACATCATCCAGGTCCTGACCACCTCCCAGGACTGGTGGCCTGCGGACTTTGGCCACTACGGCGGCCTGATGATCCGCATGAGCTGGCATGCTGCCGGCACCTACCGCGTCCACGACGGCCGCGGCGGCGCGGGGGACGGCAGCCAGCGGTTCGCGCCGCTGAACAGCTGGCCCGACAACGCCAACCTCGACAAAGCCCGGCGGCTGCTATGGCCGGTGAAACAGAAGTACGGCCGGAAGCTCTCCTGGGCCGACCTTCTTGTCCTCGCAGGCAACGTCGCCCTCGAGTCGATGGGCTTCAAGACCTTCGGCTTCGCCTTCGGACGCGAGGACGTGTGGGAACCGGAGGAGATCTTCTGGGGGCCCGAGGACACGTGGCTGGGCGACGAACGCTATGTCGGCGAGGGCACGATGGCCCCGGAGGTCGGCTCGACGGAAATGGGTCTGATCTACGTCAATCCCGAAGGTCCCATGGGCAACCCGGATCCCAAGCTCGCGGCAGCGTTCATCCGCGAGACCTTCAAACGGATGGCAATGAACGACGAGGAGACCTTTGCGCTCATCGCCGGTGGCCACACCTTCGGCAAGACCCACGGCGCAGCCGACGCTGACGCCCACGTGGGCCCCGAGCCCGAGGCCGCAAACCTGGAGGACCAGGGACTCGGCTGGCTCAGCACCTACGGGACGGGCAAGGGCGGTGACACAATTACTTCCGGGCTCGAGGTCACCTGGACGGACCGGCCGACGCAGTGGAGCAACCGCTTCTTGGAGATCCTGTTCGAGCACGAGTGGGAGCTGGTCAAGAGCCCCGCCGGCGCCAACCAATGGGTAGCCAAGGACGCCCCGGAGATCATCCCGGACGCCCACGACCCGGAGAAGAAGCACCGGCCCACGATGCTCACCACGGACCTGTCGCTGCGCTTCGACCCGATTTACGAAAAGATCGGGCGACGGTTCCTGGAGAATCCGGACGAGTTCGCGCTGGCGTTCGCCAAGGCCTGGTACAAGCTGCTGCACCGCGATATGGGGCCGGTTGGCCCGCACATGTTCGGGCCGTGGGTTCCGGAACCGCAGCTGTGGCAGGACCCAGTCCCCGCGGTGGACCACGAGCTGATCGATGAGCAGGACACGGACTCGCTCAAGGCCCAGCTCCTGGATGCCCTGTCCGTCCCGCAGCTTGTCAGCACGGCCTGGGCCTCGGCCTCCACGTTCCGTAAGACCGACAAGCGCGGCGGCGCCAACGGAGCCCGCATCCGGCTGGAGCCCCAGCGCAGCTGGGAGGTTAACCAGCCCGAGCAGCTCGCCGATGCCCTGCAGGCGCTGGAGGGGGTACAGCAGCAGTTCAATACCGCCCAGACCAGCGGCAAGAAAGTGTCGCTGGCGGACCTGATCGTCCTCGGCGGTTGCGCAGCGGTGGAAAAGGCAGCCCGGGACGCCGGCTTCGATGTCACAGTCCCCTTCCGCCCCGGCCGCACCGACGCCTCGCAGGAGCAGACCGACGTCGAGTCGGTCCAATACCTGCAGCCGCGGGCGGACGGATTCCGCAACTACATCCGTCCGGGTGAGAAGCTCCAGCCGGAGACCCTCCTAGTGGACAAAGCGTACCTGCTGGACCTTTCCGCGCCGGAAATGACAGCCCTCGTCGGTGGCATGCGCGCCCTCGGCGCCAACGTCGACGGCACCGCCCACGGCGTTCTCACCAACAGGCCCCAGGTCCTGACCAACGACTTCTTCGTCAACCTCCTCTCTCCCGGCACCAAGTGGATGGCATCGGAGGCCGAGGAGAACGTCTACGAGATCAGCGACGTTGCCACCGGCGAGCTAAAGTGGACTGCCACACCGGTCGACCTGATCTTCGGCTCCAACTCCCAGCTCCGCGCGCTGGCCGAGGTCTACGCGAGCGACGACGGCGGGGAGAAGTTCGTCAAGGACTTCGTGGCAGCCTGGGTGAAGGTCATGGAGCTCGACCGCTTCGACCTGCGCTGACGGAGGCATCCGGGCCGGCTGCACATGCGGCCGGCCCGGACAGCCGTCCAGCAGCGTCCGGGCCTTCCAGACCTGCAGGCCAACCCTCAGAATGGCTTCATGGCCGTGACCGATGTCTTCCTTGCCGGGCCCGAGCAGGCGAGCACTGTCGGTCGCCTGCTGTACGACTTCAACAACGAGTTTGAGACACCCGGCCCTACCGCCGAGCAGTTCGCCGCCCGCTTCAGGTCCCTGCTGGTCCGCGATAACGTGCTTGTACTCCTGTCCGGGACTGCTGAGGCTCCGACCGGGTTCGCGTTCCTGACCCTGCGCCCAACGCCGTATTACGACGGGACTCTAGCCCAGCTCGAGGAGCTCTACGTGCAACCCGACCTGCGGGACCAGGGCATCGGGACCGATTTGCTAAAGACTGCGCTCCTGCGGGTCCGTGAGCGGGGCGCAGCCGAAATGCACATCAACGTCGATGAGGTTGATACCGACACCCGCCGCTTCTACGAACGCCACGGCTTCACCAACATTCAGCCAGGCAAGGACTACAGAATGCTCTGTTACCTTCGCGAGCTCTAGGACCTGCCCGGACATGCGAAATGGCCTGAAGCCAGGCCTCCCCAAGCCAACTCGCTTCAAGCCATTTCTGCCGCGGATCTCGGGTGTTCCCACCCCGGCCGCGTATACGGCCGCCCCCAAGGAAGACGCTGCGGACGGAACCAAACCACTCTCGCGGCCGCTTCCGCCGTAACCATTGTGGCCCCCAATGTTGGGCAGCACCACAGTAACCATGCCCCAGTCCTCGATAACTGGGGTGCGCCCTTGCTCCTATCCTGCCGTCCCCCCGATAACGGTGGAGGCGGCGGACCCTCGGCGGAGACCGACGACGGCGGCAATGGCGCGGGCAATCTTGGCGCCGCCTTGGACCGACGGCTCGATCGGATCGGCGTAGTCCCCGTCCTCGTTGCAGATCAGGCGGAGATCGATCAGCGACAGGCCGCGGGCGAAGGCTGCCCGGGTGATGCAGTCATTGAAGAAGGACGCCGCCGTCCTGATGATCCGGTAGTCGGGCCCGGAGGCGGGAGTGTCATAGATGGTCGAGACCGAGGCGGGCAGCCCGGTAGCCGCGACCGCTTCCGCCATGGCTTCATAATCCGCGGCAAACCGGTCCTGCGCGTCGCCGAACCAGCCGAGAACCTCGGCGACCGAACTCGCAGGCGACTGCAGCAGGTAGGCGAATCCCAGCGCGTCGTTCCCGCCGGCACTGATCACCAGATGGGTCGCGTCGCGCGGCAGGGAACGAAGCTGCCGGAGGACTCCTGAGATGACGTCACCGTCGATGGCCAGGAGGGTTACCTGCCACGTTGGCGGAAGTTCACCGCGGAGCTGATGAACGACGTCAGGACCGCCGCCGACGTAGGCCTTGTTGTCGAAGATGGAGTCACCGAGCAGGACCACGTGGCCGGTTGAAGAGTGCAAAGAGTTCGGTTGCTCCTAGTGTTGGCCGGCCTTGGTGGTACCGAACATGAGGGTCTGCCGGCCGATGTCGTAGTACACGGTCTCCGCGGTGAAGAGAAGATCCTGCAGGTTGTCGGCGTCGTCGGCGTCGATGGTCAGCACTTCCTCCCAGGCGCCTTCATCGAGGACCAGCTGCAAGGTCCAGGTTCCCGGCTTTCCCGGGTCGCCGGCTACCCAGGTGAACTGGTAGTGGCTGAGCTGGCGGACCCTGATGCTGTCATCCGTCAGGGGCTGTTTGGGTGTGGGTGTCATGGTCCTGCTCCTTAGGCTGAGTTCCGGAGGGCCCCCAAGGTGCTAAGCGTGCTTACCAGTTTCCATCATCGGCTCGCCGCTTTCAAGACTCGTCCCGCGAAGCGGGTGCAGCAGCGCCACGGCCTGGCTTTAGGTGCCGCAGAAAGTCCGGTACGGGCCGAAGCTTTCCGGGGCGGCGGAGGCGTACCGCTCAAGGCCGGGGCGCTCCTCGAAAGGCGCGGTCACCGCAGCCAGGAGCTGGCTGAACGGCTCCAGGTCGCCGTCGACAGCGGCGGCGAGGGCCTCCTCGACGAGGTGGTTGCGGGGAATGTAGACCGGGTTGGTCCGGTCCATCAGGTCTGCGTCCGGGTCGAGGGCGCGCCAGCGCTCGGTCCAGGCATCGAAGGCTGCCGGGCTCAGGAACATGGAGCGCGCAGGCTCGGCGTCGCCGCGGGCCGCCTTGGCGAGGCTTCGGAAGAAGGACGTGTAGTCGACCTGCCGCTCCTGCAGGAGGGTGAACAGCTCGTCCACCAGCGGCGAGGCGGCCTCGTCGTCGAGACTCTCGGGCAGACCGAGCTTGGATTTCATGCCGGCCAGCCAGGCGGCGCTGTACTGGCCGTGCAAGGCGCTGAGCGATTCCTGCGCGAGCGCGACGGCCTGCTCCGGGTCCTCGTGGAGCAGGGGCAGCAGAGCCTCCGCGAGGCGGGCGAGGTTCCACTCCGCCACCAGCGGCTGGTTGCCGTAGGCATAGCGCCCGTTTTCGTCGATCGAGCTGTAGACGGTAGCCGGATCGAAAGCGTCCATGAAGGCACACGGCCCGTAGTCGATGGTCTCCCCCGAGATAGTCATGTTGTCGGTATTCATCACGCCGTGAATGAAACCCACCAGCATCCACCGGGCCACCAGCGACGCCTGCACGGCAACCACCGCCTGGAACAGGGCGAGATAGGGGTTATCCGCCTCCGCCGCTCCGGGATGGTGGCGTGCGATCGCATGATTGGCCAGGCGGCGCAGCAAGGCGTCGTCGTTCATTGCGCGGGCATATTGGAAGCTGCCCACGCGCAGATGGCTGCTTGCCACGCGGGTGAGCACTGCTCCCGGCAGCAAGGTCTCGCGGCGTACCGGCCGCCCCGTCGCGACCACGGCGAGGGAGCGGGTGGTGGGGATGCCCAGGGCGTGCATCGCCTCGCTGACCACGTACTCGCGCAGCATCGGGCCGACCGTGGCCAGGCCGTCGCCGCCGCGGGCGAACGGCGTGCGGCCGGAACCCTTGAGGTGGATGTCCCGAAGGCCGCCGTCGGCGTCGGCAATCTCACCGAGCAAGAGAGCGCGTCCGTCGCCCAGGCGCGGCGAGTAGAAGCCGAACTGGTGGCCGGCGTAGCCCTGGGCCACCGGAGTTGCGCCCTCGGGGACCGCGTTGCCGATCAGCAGGCGCAGGCCCCCGGCGTTCCGCAAGGAGGCAGGGTCGAAGCCCAGCTCCGTGGCCAGCGGCTCGTTGAGCACGAGCAGCTGCGGCTCGGGAGCTTCCTCCGCTTGCCACGGGATGGCCAGCTCGGTGAGTTCACGGGCGAAGCGGGCGCCAAAAGTGACGGTGGACGGGGCTGCGGCACTCATCTATCCAGCGTACCTTTGACCGCGGGGCTACGGAGGTTGAGGCGCCTTCCCCGCGCTCCCCCATTGGCCCCGGGCGGCCGCTCCCGAATTCCTGCTTCTCCATTCCCGTCGCCTGTGATAGAACCAAAAGTAAGTAGTCTTATTAATCTGGCGAGCATAGATGAGGATGGGCAAACATGCGCAAGCTAACCAAAGCGGGGCCGGCCTCTGTCGTCCTGACCGCGTTGCTGCTGACGTCGTGCAACCAATCGGATACCGGAGGCTCCACCGGCGACGGGCCTGAGGCAGCCGGTGCGGGCGGGTTCGAGACGGGGTCCAATATTGGCATTCTCTTGTCCGGCGATGACGCGGAAAACCTGCAGCAGGCTTTCGAAACGGCCATCAGTGAAGCAAACTTCGAGCCGAACATCCAAGTAGCCGCGGACGCGCAGGAGCAACAACAACAGCTCACAACCATGATCGAGAGCAGTCCGGAAGTCCTCATCATCGACCCGGCTGATCCGGCCCAAGTGGCTAGCGGACTGGAAGCGGTTGGCGAACTGGGCATCCCGGTGGTCTCTTATGAAACGCTGATAACCGGGACACCCAATGTCGGCTACTTTGTCGCCTATGACCATTCAAAGTCCGGTGAGCTGCAGGCGCAGGCGCTGCTGGCCGGCTTGGCCGAGCGCGGCGGCGGCCCGCACAACATCGAGATTTTCGCCGGCCCTGCGGAACAGCCAGGCTCGCAGGCCTTCTTCGACGGCGCCATGGGTGTCCTGCAGCCGAAGATCGACGACGGGACAATCAGCATTCCCTCCGGCCAGCAGGCTTTCGACCAGGTGGCTGCGCAGGATTCGACGTCGGAGGCAACCGCCTCGCGCGTTGAAACGCTGCTCGCCGACAGCTATGCGTCCGAGGATCTGCACGGCGTACTGGCAGCAACTGATGCCCAGGCACAGGCTGTCCTTTCGGCTGTGGAGGGTTCAGGGAAGGACATGCCGGTTGTCACGGGAACCGGCTCGGAGCCGGCTGCCGTGGAGTCCATGATGAGCAACGAACAGTATGCCACCACGTATGAAGATGATCAGGAGCTGGTCTTGCAGGCGACGGCCATCATCAAAGCCTTGGCTCAGGACGACGACCCGACAGCGACCGACACGGAAACGTACGACAATGGCGAAAAAGTTGTTCCGGCCTACCTGCTGGAGCCGGAATCGGTGACACAGGAGAATGCCCCGGACGTCTATGCAGACCACCCCGAACTTTCCCAACTGGTCAAGTAACTGCGCCGGGCGGCCCCCGTGTGAAAGGAACCGCCGTGCGAGCAAGAAATTCCGTCGTCGTTGTCACTGGAGCTTCGAGTGGCATAGGGCGCGCCACTGCTCTTCGCTTCGCCCGGAAGGGCGCCAAGGTGGTCCTCGCCGCCCGGCGCGAATCGGCCTTGGATGGATTAGCGGCGGAGTGTGAACGATTGGGTGGCGAAGCCCTTGCCGTCCCAACAGATGTCAGCGGCGCCGAGGCGGTAAAACGTCTGGCAGAGCAGGCAGTGCACCGATTCGGCCGGATAGATATCTGGGTCAACAACGCGGCTGTGGGCTTCTTTGCCCCGTTCCTGGACGTACCTCTCGCAGACTTCCGGCGGGTCATGGATGTCAACGTCATGGGCTACGTCCACGGCTGCAGGGCCGCGCTGGAACAGATGCAGGCGCAAGGGTACGGCGTCATTGTGAACGTCTCGTCGGTCATAGGGGAAATCGCGCAGCCCTATAGCTCGGCCTACTCGATGTCCAAGGCCGCTGTCCGGGCTTTGGGCGTCAGCCTGCGTTCGGAACTACGACTTGCTGGCAGGAAGGGGATCAAAGTCTGTACGGTGCTGCCCTCGACTATCGACACCCCCTTCTTTGAGCACGGGGCTAACTACACCGGGCGGAAGGCACTCGCCATGCCTCCGGTCTACGCACCTCAAAAAGCAGCCCGCACCATTGTCGACGTCGCGCTTTCACCGCGCGCAGAAACAGTCGTCGGGCCGCTGGGACGTGCCATGGCATTGCAGCATAGGCTCACTCCGCGGGCCGTAGAAAGCGTCATGGCAGTGCTCGTCGACGGCGCGCAACTGTCCCGTAAAGAGCCGGCCCCACTGACAGCGGGAAGCATCTACGAGCCCCTGCCACCTGGTCCTGCGGCGACAATGGAAGGTGGTTGGCACGGTAGAAGAAAAACTGCTGTGCGCAAAATGGCTGGGGCTTTGCTAATCGGTGCTGTGGCCAAGGGATTGAGACGCATTCTGGCCCGCCGCCCCGGATGACCGTCGAAAATCAATGTGCACAAACGTCTTGACCGTTTCGTGGTTTGGGCGTGAAATAAATGAACCTTCTGCTAGCAGCTAAGCAACTGCCGCGGCACCCCTCCTGCAGCGGCCCTCACGGCAACATAGGCTGAACGCCGCTCAGGTAAGCACGGAGGAATATTATGTTCCAGCCAGGCCGCCCGGCTTCGCGCCTTCTGGCAACCTTTGAAATCCATTGCCCCGCCTGTGACCAAATCGCCGAACACCGCCTGATAGAGCCCGTCATCCAAGCAGCGGCCACAGCCGACAGTTCCGGCGTGCTGGTCTGCGCTGGTTGCGGGGCATCACAAAACCTCACAAGGCCGGAAAGGCAGCGTGCCTTGGAGTATGTTGCGTCCAACCGGTACTCGTCATGACCACCGGAGAAGAAGTCCGCACCGGCCACCGGCCCGCTCCGCTAGCAGGGGCCGACCTGTACAGTGGCGGACCACTCGCCGTCGTTATTCCTCAGTCTTGTACATATCAGCACTTCGATGTCCATGGGCGGTTCCTGGTCACCTCGTTGGAGCTTTGGGACGACAGCGTCATCGTCCACGTCCATTGCCCGACGGCGGTGGAAGCCACGGCTCTATCCGGCATCCTGCTGCAGGACAATGCCGGTACCCGTTACCAATGCACTTCGAAAGACAACGTTGGCCGAAGTACCCTGTTGACTTTCACCCCGGCTGCACCGGATGGAATCAGAACTCTGGCTGTGCGCCCGCAGTCCCCTGGTTCAGGTTCCCCGTCCTCGGGCTTTGTTGCTGCCGTGCGGCTGGACGCTGCTATTCCGAGGGGCGGAAGGTTCCGGAGGCTGCGGTAGCTGCCCTAGGAACCAGGTTCCAATGCGAGAGGAGTGTCGCTGCAGGGCGCCTGGAGCGACAAGGGAGAATCCATGACCAGTTCGTTGAGTGCTTGGGAGAGCAGGTCACGCTCCTTGACGGGCAGGACGCCCTGGCCGTCGATGTACGCCGCTATCGCATCTTCGGAGTCACTTCCGCCGATGCTCAGGTAATGGATCCAGAGCATAGGCACGCCTGAGCCCACTTCGGACAGAACTGCCGCGGTCAATATCTGCTGGTCTGCTTCGTTCACTTGTCCGTACCTTCCCGAGAAAGTATTGAAGCGGCCGGTTCAATAAAGAAGCCGGTACCGGCCGGCGATCTACTCGTCGAACGGAGTCTCTATCTCACGGTCGCGGTAACAGAGGCGACGATGGTCGCCGCAACTTCGCGAAGCTTGATGTTACGCGTGCTGGACGCATTCTTGAGGATCTTGAAGGCGGCTTCCTGGCTGCAGCGGTTCTGCCCCATGACAATTCCGACGGCCAGATCTATGGTGGTCCGCGATTCCATGGCAGCCTTCAGATTGTCCCGAGCATCGATGAGATGAGCCATTCGAACGGCAAGATTCAATGCTTTGGACGCCCTCAGGGCATAGTTCTCTGCCCGCTTGATGGCCTCGCCGGAAAAGCCGTTGGCCCACCCGGCGTAGAGGTTGAGGCCTGCGCCCGCTTCGCCGTCCAAGCCCAATGGGACGCCAAGGATGGACCTGACGCCGTGGTCCTTCAACGCTTCCATGTATTCAGGCCAGCGATGCTCGGTATGCACATCCGGAACGAGCACGCTTTCACTCTCCCGGATGGCGGTAAGACACGGACCGTCCCCGAAGGTGTTTTGCAGGTCATCCAGCACCCGGGCATTTTCATCGCTGCTGGCGATCGTGACTGATTTCTTCCGCCGCACAAGCGTAATCCCGCAATAGATTTTCTGTCCGGGCTCGCCGAGCCTCGCAGCCGTAAAAGCGGCCAATTCATGCAGAAAGTGCTCAACATCCGAGCTCTGAAGCACCAAGTCCTGCAGGTGCTCGGTGATTCCCGTATCGAATAGCTCGTTCGTCGCCTCGGCCATGAGAAGGCCCCGTTTCTAATTAGCTGCAGGCTTCCGTCGCGTTGGAATTAAGGACGGAACCCGGGAAGTTGGGGCCGCGTACTGCACCACGGCTGCCTTCAGCCTACATCTCCAAATCGTTTTTAGGGGGCTTTGCCATCATGGAAAAGAGCCTCTTAGGAACCGGAATGTGCGTATGCTGGAAGTGGTGCACCTCTTTTGCAAGCCGTACTTTCCGTCGGGTAGGAATGATGCGGGGCTGGTTCGCCTCGAGCCCCGACGGAGGACCCCATGGACCGCAAACTTCCCCTAGATGAACTCTCGCTGGTGATCGCGAGGATCGAAGGCCTGCTGCTTACCGCGGAGAAGGTCGACCGGGCTGTGCAACTCCTGGCCCAGGCGATCAAAGACGCTGTGCCCGGAAGCATCGGCGCAGGAGTCTCGCTGTTGGATTCCCGCGGTCGCAGGACCAGCAACGGAGCCACCGACCGGGTCGTAGAAGAGGCTGATGCGCTCCAGTACCAGCTAGGCCAGGGCCCGTGCCTGACCGCATGGGCGGCCGAGGAAACCGTGATCATTCAGGACGTGGCGACGGAACCACGCTGGCCGCAATGGAGCGCGGCCGTGGCATCCCTGCCCATTCGCTCTGTGATCAGCACCGCGCTGATCTCACAGAATGAATGCATCGGTGCCCTGAAGGTCTATGCTGCCCTCCCCTCGGCCTACACGGACGCGACTGCACGCATGCTGGAACGGTTCGCCGCTCCGGCCGCGACGCTGCTTGCCCATGTGCAGGCCAGCGAACTTCCCCATCGCATCAGCAGGTCCCTGCAGACTTCCCTGCACAGCAGGGACCTGGTTAACCGGGCGTGCGGCGTGCTCATGGAACGCCATGGCATCGGCGACGACGAAGCACTGCAGGCTCTGATGCTTCAGGCCCGTGAAGCCCGCGTCCCATTGCAGCAGTTCAGCGCTTCCCTCGTGGCCGGGACGCCGGCCGCCAGCCAGTAACGGTGGCGCAGGATGGGCTTTGATCCGTACGAACCGCAACAACGGGCCATGCTCCGCTCCGCCGTCCAGGCCGCAGGCATCAGCACCGGGGACCTGTGGTTGCACTACTTCAGCCTCGGCGGATCGGCCGGGGAATATGAACTGGAAGCCTACCTGCAGGGCTTACTGTCCCTACCCGAAACCCAGCGCGATCTGCTGGCCATGGCCGCAAATGAGCTCATCGACAGCATCCCCCGTCCCCGTGCCCCGTATTCCGATGAGCTGATAGGGGCCGGGGACGAAGGGGATCGGCGGGACGAGCAGCAGCCGACCTCCGAAGAAGAGCCATCGGTCGGGGATGAGCGTTCAGGACGGCGGGACGCGGAGTAGGAACCAGGCATCCCAGGCAGGGCCTCGGATTACGGTGCCCGCTTACTCGTCGAACCGAGTTTCCGCTTTCCCGCCTTGGTTGAGAGTAGCGACAATAGAGGCCGCGATCTCGCGGAGCTTGACGTTGCGTGCGCTGGAAGCGTTCCTGAGAATCTTGAAAGCGGCGTCTTGACTGCAGTGGTTTTGTCCCATGATCACTCCCATGGCCAGGTCGATCGTGGTCCGTGATTCCATTGCGGCCTTCAGGTTGTCCCGCGCGTCGCTCAGATGTGCCATGCGGACAGAGAGGTTCAAGGCCTTCGACGCCGTCCGCACATACTCCGCGATCCGATCGATGGTATCGACGGAAAAGGCATCCGCAGTTCCGGCGTACAAGTTCAATGCCGCTTCCCCTTCCCCGTCGAGGTCAAACGGGATCCCGAGGATGGATCCGACGTTGTGGTCAGCGCACACGGCCATGTACTCGGGCCAGCGGCGCTCGGCGCCGACATCCGGCACAAGTACCCACTCCTTCTCCCGGATGGCAGTGAGGCAAGGACCGTCACCGAACGTGTTCTGCAGTTCATCCAATATCCGGGCATTCCCATCGCTGCTGGCGATGGTTACGGCTCTCTTCCGCCGCACCAAAGTGATCCCGCAGTACCTCGTCCCACCGGGCACGGAGAGCATGACTGCTGAGAAGCGGGCGAGTTCGTCTAGGAACTCCTCGACATCGGAGCTGTTAAGCACCAGGTCCTGCAGATACTCGAGGATGCCTGCCTCGGATACAGAGTTTGGCGTATCGGTCATGACAGCCCCGTTCCTGATCGGTCTCCTGCAACCACCCGGAACAGGGAAGACATCCCAAAGCATGGGGCCGCTCGCTGAATCCCGGCTCTTTCAGACTACAGCTGCCCAACAGGTTTGCGACCTTCCCTCAGCGGGCAATCACATGAGCAAGGTGCCCGCCCGTCACTTCCACAGCGCGGGCCTCGGGCTTACGCATCCCATTTCACCGGCTGACAGGATGGAAGGACAGTCGGCAGGGTCAGGAAGGCTTTGCCGCCACCGCGGTAACCGGCGACCTCCGGTCCCGTTTCCTCCAATATGCGAACAGCGGCTGCCTCGACATGCTTAGCAGTGCTCAGATCAACGGTGATGGTCATGCCATCAACCATGGCCCTGAGTCGACGGATGATAGGCAGCAGGGCCAGACAGTTGTTTTCAGTAAGGCAGCCGGTAACGGCAAGTGTGGCGGTAGTTGGCTCGGTGTCGAGCTTGACCAGCAGGCGCAGTTTATGGGGCATGGGATGACTCCGCAGATTGTTGTTCCAGCCCACTGCAGAACCTGTTAGCCATGTTACGGAAACCGATGTTCTTTCGGAAATTGCTGATGCCGCGATAGCGCCAGGACCACGGGCTCGTGGCCCTTGTGAAGGGTAGGCCAGGCTGCCACTCTGTTGTATAGGGGCCAAGCGAACTCAGGATCCATCGCAGGAGCGGAACATGGACGCCAAGGAAACAGCTAAGAAGCTTTCGGCGGTCGTAGCCCTTAGCGCGCTTTTCCTCGCGGGATGCGACGACACGGAGCCAGGGGAAACACCGCAGGACGTGGTGGAAACCACTGAGTCTCCTGCGCCGGGTATCCCCAGCGGACCCACGGATCCCGCCATGCCGGGCGGATCACCCGATCCTGTCCTGCCCGGAGATGAGCAGGAAATACCCTAAAGCTGCCGGCGTTATGCCTTCTGATTTCCGCTCGTGGCTTCGCGGGCCTCCCGTGAGGAGGCGACATCATCGACGATGACGATGATGTGGCGCATGCTGGCGATGAGTGAACCGTAGATTGGCCACGCGCTGCGGGGTAAATCCTCGTCATCGGACATATCTGAGGCCAGGGCTGACAGCCGGTCGCGGATAGGTTCCACTTCCGCATCAGGATCCGCGATGACCCGGCCGGAGTCGCGGACAATAGTCACCCACTGCCTCCGGAACCGCGTGTCCCACTCACCGGGAGCGTAGGCGGCATCGCGCAACGTACGGGCCAGATGGCGGAGATGCGAGATTCCTTCATCAACACGATAAAGAATTTCCTCGTAGTTGACGTCTTGGTCGGCGTCTCCAGATCGCCGTCGTCGGTTGTATGGCTTGCTCGACATCGGAAAGTGGTGACGGGGGTTGCCACGCCGGCTTTCGCGGGCGAACCGCACCCACTGCCACGCAGACTGCAACTCCTCGGTCATCGTTTCGATTTCGCTGAACCACGCCTCGGCCTTGCCAGTGTCCCACGAGTCGGAAAATTCGTCCGCAATGTTGACCAGGACGCTACCCATGCGGCGGTTGATGCTGTCGACGTGCCGGGCGGCCTGCTGCTCCCGCAGCGGGGGGACGATCAGTATATTGACTGCGATACCCACCGCAGCTCCCACACCAACCTCGACCAATCGATTGAGCAGCAACGGTTCCTGGCTGGAGAAACCACTGCCGAGCACGAAAATCGCCGTGGTTGCGACCGCGACTCCCTCGTCGCGGATATACCGAACGCGGGCTACGGCCAGACCGACGAACAGTGCCAGGGCAAAGGTCCATATACTGACGCCAAGGTAGTTGCCAATGAAAAACGAGAGCCCAACGCCGGCTGCGGAGGCAACGGTCATTTGCACCCCGCGGGACAGCGACCGATACACCGTGGCATGCACGGTCAACAGCGCCGTCCAGGGAGCCAGGAACGGTAGGGGAGATTTCAAGACCATCACCGCGAGCCACCAGGCACCCGTCGCCGCGATAACGCCCTTGAGGATTTGCAGCAGGTCGGTGACGAATTCGGGGCGTTGCACCAACTGCAGCAGCCGCTTCCCGGCGCGTGGCCGCTTGTCTCTTCCGGTGTCGGTCCTGGCCGCTCCGGAGGCCGGCTCCGGGCCGGATCTTTCCGATGTAGGGCACACGCAGTTCTCCTTCAGCAAAAGCGGCTTCGCGCCGACGTCGAAACGGCCGGCGCTGTTATTCAATCGTCGCCGAAGATGGCGACTATGGCGCTACTTATTCGACTTCGGCAACCGGCGGCTGTCGGTCGGCGTTCTCTGGCGCGGCGAACTTTGCCGTCCTAGCATGGGCGGTAAGGGCTTTCGACCGTCGGTCCCTGAACAGGAAGGAGCAACGATGGTGCCCCTGCCGCCGGACGCCCAGCGTCCGGGCCTCGCCGCCGCCTTCCGCGCCGCGTTTGCCGGCCATCCCTCAGGGGTAGCGATCGTCACCGCTGCCGGACCGGACGGGCCGGCGGGAATTACCGCGTCTTCCGTGATCTCCGTATCTGCGGAACCTCCGGTGCTTGCGCTTTCCATCATGCCCAGAAGCGAATCCGGAGCTGCACTGCTGACCGGCGAAACGCTTGCCGTCCATCTGCTCACTACGGCCAACCGCGGGCTCGCGGAACTATTCGCGCGGCCCGGTTCGCACCGCTTCGGGTTCAACATGGACTGGTACACCGCGCCGACCGGCGAACCGATCATCCGCGGCGTCGGCGCAGTGCTCCGCGGCAAGACCCTTGACCGGATGCCCGCCGGAACCGGCGTCGTTCTGGCCGCCCAGGTCCTGGAGATTCTCGATGGCGGCTCGACCGCCCCGCCGCTGGTCTACCAGCGGCAGACTTATTACGCCCTGGACCCGTGGTCCGCCCTGCGCGCCCGGACCTAATGGTCCGTTTGCCGGGATCCAGCACCTTTCCTGGCACGGATGCAGTCCGACGTCAGCTTCAATGACGCATGACCGTTGTCTACCGGTTGCTCAGCCCCTACGCTGAGGCCAACGACAGGAGTCTCACATGGAGTTCGCCATCATCATGATCGTCCTCGTAGTGGCCGCCGTCGTGTGGCTGCTAATGTCAACCCGCGCTGACCGCGTGGCAGCCAGGCGTGTCCGGGCAGAGCGCCGCGCCGATGCCGGTTGGGTGGGACCCGGAGCATACGGGGCAGGCACCATTGGCGGGCTCGGCTTCTACGATTCCGGCAGCTCCTCCTGCGACTCCGGTGGGGGCGGCGGAGGCGAGTAGCCAGCGGTCCCGCGTCAGGTCGCGGGTCAGATAGTGCCCGGTTCGAAGCGGTAGCCCATTCCTGCTTCGGTGAGCAGGTAGCGCGGTTTTGCCGGATCCGGTTCGAGTTTGCGGCGCAGCTGCGCGATATAGACCCGCAGGTACTGGGTTTCCTTAGTGTAGGCAGGTCCCCAAACATGGGTCAGGACCTGCTGCTGGGAGATCAGCTTGCCGGGATTCCGCGCAAGCAGTTCCAGAATGTTCCACTCGATCGGCGTCAGCCGGACCGCCTCTCCGTTGCGGGTGACGCGCTTATCGATCAGGCTGATCTCGAAATCCGCGGTCTCCACGGTGGGACTCTCCGGCGCCCCTCCCACCCGGCGCGTGGCGGCGCGCACGCGGGCCAGCAACTCATTCAGGTCGAAGGGCTTGGTGACATAGTCATCGGCCCCGGCGTCCAGGGCGTCCACCTTCTCGTCCGAGGCATGCCGCGCGGAGAGAATGATGATCGGCACGTCCGTCCAGCCGCGCAGCCCGCGGATGACGTCGATGCCATCCATATCCGGCAGCCCAAGATCCAGAATTACGACGTCGACGGCATGCTTGGCCGCTTGGTCCAGGGCAGAGGCGCCGTCTGCCGCGGGGAGTGTCTGATAGCCCCGCGCGTTGAGGTTGATCTGCAGGGCGCGAAGGATCTGCGGCTCGTCGTCGACGATGAGCACGTTGGTCATGGGGCTCCTTCTGCCGTGCCGGCCGGACGCTGTGCTGGGCCCATTCTGTCAGGGCAGCAGCGGTTTTGCCGCCCTCAGCGCAGCCAACTGCTCAGCGCCGCATCGCTCAGCGCCACCATGTGCCTGACCGGAGCAGCGAACGGAACAGGAGAACCAGCGCCGTCCCGCCCACGGCCAGCACCAACAGGATCTGCCACAACTCCGCTTCCATCACGAGAACTCCATCTGTTCGGACGGGCTGCCTTGCCGGATGAGGTAGTCCCCCGTCCTGCGCATTCCCCGTCCCTTCAAGTCAACGCCGTAGAACTCCCTCAAAGTCCGGTGTTGATGGTTTCCTGACGGCACCGGGCCAGTTCTTTACGTATTTCCAACGCCTGGGCAAGCTGCGACTGGTCAGACCCCGGTCGAGAGCGGCAGCTGGATAACCATGGTCAGCCCGCCGCCGGGCGTGTGCTCGGCCAGCAGCCTGCCGCCCATGGCCTCGGTGAAACCCTTGGCCACGGCCAGGCCGAGCCCGATCCCGGTGCCGGCGGGCGCGTCGTCGAGCCGTTGGAACGGCCGGAACATGCTGATCACTTGTTCCGCCGGCACGCCCTGTCCGGCGTCGATAATCCGCAGTTCGCTGGCCGGGCGGCCGTCGACAGTGGCGCTGCCCATGCCGCCGATCAGGCCGGTAATCCGAACGTCCGAGCCGCGAGCATACTTCAGCGCGTTCTCCACTATGTTGGCGATGACGCGCTCGAGCATGCCCTGGTCCGCGTCGACGGGCGGCATGTTGTCCGGCAGGTCGACCAGCACGTGCTCGGCCGGCAGTCCGCGCAGGGCGTCCGCGACGGCGTCCTGCCAATGGACAGGGCGGATCAACGGCGCCATCGAGTCCCCGGTGATCCGCGACATGTCCAGCAGGTTGCCCACCAGCGAGTCCAGCCGGTCCGTGTAGTCCTCGATGGTGGCGAGCAGTTCCGCTTCTTCCTCGGGCGGGAACTGGACGGCGTCCTGGCGCAGGCTGCTGACCGCCAGCTTGATGCCCGCCAGCGGGGTGCGCAGATCGTGCGAGACCGCCCGCAGGATGGAGGTGCGCATCTGGTTTCCCTCCGCCAGACGCTGCACGTCGCGGCGGCTTGCCATCAGCTGGTCGCGCTGCAGCATGGCCAGCAGGTGGGCGCCGAACGCGGTCAGCAGCCGCCGCTCGCGCTGGTTGAGGATCCGCCCGGTCAGTGCGAGGGTCCGGGTGGCGTCCATGCGTTCCAGGTTGTCGGCGTCCTGCAGTTTCGAAGGCACGATGCCGGCGCTGTGCACCGGGTGCCAGGCGTCCGGTTCGCCGTCGTTATCTTTGCGGACGTAAAGCCCCGCGCCGTCGCTCTGGAAATGTTCGCGGACGCGCTCGAGGAACTCGGGCACGCTCTCCTGGGTGGCCACCGCGTTGCGGCTCAACTCCCCCAGCGCCGCCGCCTCGGCCCCGGCCGCGGAGGCCTCCCGGCTGCGCCGCGCCGAAAGCCCGACGACGAGCGATACCGACACCGCGACGGCGAGGAACACCAGCAGCGTGAGGATGTTCTCCGGATCCCGGATGTCCATGCTGCCCACGGGCTGGACGGCGAAGTAGTTCACGATCAGGCTGCTCAGGACCGCGGTGGTGACGGCGGGCCAAAGTCCGCCCAGCAGCGCCACGGCGATGGTACCGGTCAACTGGATGAGCAGATCGGTGGCGAAATGGTCATGCGGCCAATGCCCCAGCAGGTACTGCAGGGCCGGCGGCAGGAACACGGCCAGAACAAAGCCTGCGACCAGCCGCAGCCGGCCCAGATCATTCGGCCGGCGGGCCGGTCTGTAGCTGCCACCATGCTCCTGTGCCACCAAATGCACGTCGATGTCACCGGCAGCCCGGACGAGTCTGGCGCCGGTCCCCCGGCTGAACATGCCGCGGGGCACTCCCACCACAATCTGGGTGGCGTTGATGCTGCGGGCAAAGTCGAGCAGGGTCTGCGCCGGATCGCCGCCGCCGACCGTGTGGTAGGTGCCGCCGAGCTCCGTGACCAGCTTGCGCTGCAGGTCCAGTTCCTTGGGCGATTCCGTTCCGGCCCTGCCCGTCGCGCGGACGTGGACGGCGTGCAGTTCGCCGTCGGCCCTCCCCGCCACGAGCCGTGCCGCCCGGCGGAGAAGCGCCTGCCCCTCGGGGCCGCCGCTGAGCCCGACGAGCACGCATTCGCGCTCCGGCACGATGTCCGTCATGCGCCCATTCTGCCTGACCGGCCACCCGCTGTCGTCAGCCGCGCTCAGCGCCGTGGCGCCGTCGTATTTTTGATGATTTCTTAACGCCCTGGAACACGGAATTCCGGCCTTTTCGGCGTTGTACAGTTGTAGGCTTTTGCCCCGGATCCCCACCGGATCCGGACCAGAAAGAGGCATCACAGTGGCCACTTCCACTCAGTACTCCATCCCCGCCAGCGTTCCCCGGCCGGGTCCGCAGCACAAGCCCGCCCACGGCGTTTCCCGCTGGCTGACGGCGCACGTTGTCCACCCGGTCGGGCCGGCGGGTCCGGAAACCCACGGCACCCAGCAGCCGTGGTGGAAGGTCATGTGCCTGACCGGCGTGGACTACTTCTCCACACTGTCCTACCTGCCGGCGATCGCCGCGCTGGCCGCCGGCGTGCTCTCGCCGCTGGCCACGCTGCTGATCGTGGCCCTGACGCTGCTCGGCATGCTCCCGATGTACCGCCGGGTGGCGAAGGCGAGCCCGCACGGGCAGGGCTCGGTGGCGATGCTCGAGCACCTGCTGCCGTTCTGGCGGGGCAAGATCTTTGTGCTGATCCTGCTGGGCTTCGTCGCCACCTCGTGGATCATCACCATCACGCTATCCTCGGCCGACGCGACGGTCCACCTGCTCGAAAACCCGTACGCGCCCGAGGTGCTCCGCGGCCACGCCGTCCCCGTGACGATTGTCCTGCTGCTCATCCTCGGCGGGGTGTTCCTGCTCGGCTTCACCGAGGCCGTGGCCGTGGCGATCCCGCTGGTGGCCGTCTTCCTGGGGCTCAACGCCGTCATTATCGGCGCCGGCGTGCTCGAGATCTTCACGACGCCGGGCGTGCTCGCCGGCTGGACGGATGCCCTCACCACCGCTCCGGGCGGCCTCGGCGGCTTGGTGCTGCCCGCGCTGCTGGCCTTTCCGCTGCTGGTCCTGGGGCTCTCCGGCTTCGAAACCGGCGTCAGCATGATGCCGCTGGTCGCGGCGAAGGGCCGGACTCCCGGGGAGCGGCTTGCCTCCCGCGTCCGCAACACCCGCAAACTCCTCACGGCCGCCGCCGTCATCATGAGCGTGTACCTGCTGGGTAGCAGCTTCGTCACCACCCTGCTGATCCCCGCCGACGCCTTCGCGGAGGGCGGCGAGGCCAACGGCCGCGCCCTGGCCTATCTGGCGCACGAGCGGTTCGGCGACGGCTTCGGCACCGCGTACGACATCAGCAGCATCCTGATCCTGTGGTTCGCCGGCGCCTCCGCCATGGCCGGCCTGATCAACATCGTCCCGCGCTACCTGCCCTCCTATGGCATGGCTCCCGAGTGGAGCCGCGCGGTGCGGCCGGTGGTCCTGGTCTACACCGGCGTCAGCATCCTGATCACTATCGCGTTCAACGCCGATGTCAATGCCCAGGCCGGCGCCTACGCCACGGGGATTTTGGCCATGATGGTCTCGGCATCGGTCGCCGTCGCTATTTCCACCGTACGACGGCGGCAAAGACGGGCGGGGCTGGCTTTTACGGTGCTGTCCGCGGTCCTGATGTATGCCCTGGTAGCCAACATTATTGAAAAGCCGGACGGCCTGATGATCTCCGCGTTCTTCATCGGCGGCATCATCGCGGTGTCGCTCGTTTCCCGGGTCACCCGGACCACCGAGCTGCGGGCCGACCGGATCGAGTTCGATGAAACGGCCCGGCGGTTCATCACGGATTCGCTGGTGCACGATAACCGGCTGAATCTGATCGCGCACAAGCCGCACGTGGCCACCGAGCAGGAGTACGCCACGAAGGAAGCCGCCCAGCGCAGCATCAACCCGGTGCCGGGAAGCGCAGACGTGCTGTTCCTGGAGATCGAGGTCAGCGACCCGTCAAGCTTCAGCGACGCGCTCCACGTCCGCGGCACCGATGTGGGCGGCCATCGCATCCTGCGCGTGAAGAGCCCCGCCGCACCGAACGCCATCGCCGCCATCCTGCTGGCGCTGCGCGATGCCACCGGGGTGCGGCCGCACGCCTACTTCGAATGGTCGGAAGGCAATCCGCTCACCCACCTGATGCGCTACCTGCTGCTCGGCCAGGGCGACACCGCGCCGGTGGTCCGCGAGATCATCCGCGAGAACGAGCCGGACCCGGACCGCCGTCCCGCCATCCATGCCGGCTGAGCTCCGCCGTCGAGGCTTAGCAACGGCGAAGGCCGGCGCTCACCGCTTTGGTGAGCGCCGGCGTCGTCGTTGTTCTGGTGGTAGTTGTTATGCAGGTTCCAGCGCGGCGCGCATGGCATGGATGAAGGCTTCAGGCTGTTCGGCGGCGGGATCGTCGCGGCAGTCGTCAATCACGTGCAACGCCCACCCATAACGGGCCGCCGCCTCTTCAGCAGTCTTGAGACGCACTTGCAGGTCGTAACGCCCGTGGATCAGCGTGGTCGGAACGTCGATCCTGGCCAGGTCCGCCGGCGGGATCGGCCGCATGCCCAAGCCCGTGATCTGCCGGCGCACTGCCGACTGCACGCTCGGCGTTCGGACCCGATCGAGGGCGTAGTCCATCAGCGGCTCCCAACTGTCGCCGATCCGCTGCCGGAGCTGCTCCCGATCCAGGAAGCATTGGTCAAAGAGCCGGTCCCTGCTCTTGGCGGAGGGCCGGGCCATGAAGCCCACCATGGGGATGGCGAACCTCGGCGCGGGCCGGTACCAGGCCAGGCCCATGGTATCCACGAGCACCAGATGAGCGAGGCGATGGCCGTGATCGGCAGCGTACCGGGCAGCGATAGCACCGCCCAGCAGGTGGCCGGCCAACACGGGCGCGGAATCGCACGTCGCATCGATGAGCTGATCGAGCCATTGGAGCACGCCCTCCGCATCGAGCTGGCCTCCGTCCGTGTATTCCGACGCGCCCTGCCCGGGCAGATCCGGTATGACCAGATGATGCGTCTTCAAGAGTTCGGGTACCACCCGGAGCCAGACCGCCGCGAACTCTCCGTGGCCGTGCAACAGCACGATCGGCGGGCCGTCGCCGCCCTCCAGCACCGCGGTGGATACGCCATTGAGCTGCCGGATCTTATCTGTCAGTGGGATCGCGGCGAGCAGTCGCTCCCGTATCCCGTTCCCTTCATTCCTGTTCATCGTCCTCACCTTCCTCAAACCGTTCCTTATGCTCGAGCATCCCACCGGGCATTCGTGTGCCGCATCGGGAAGACGGACCATCCGGCCCGACGAAGGGTAATGGGCAATTTGGTGTAGGGCGCTGGCGGGAGCCGCAGCAGCTGGGCAGCAAGTTGGCGTGCGGGCCCGGGTTAAGCGAGGTCGTTATCGTAGGCGAAGGCCGCGGCTGCGGTGCGTGATGACAGACCGAGTTTGGTCAGGATATTGCTGATGTGGCGGGAGACCGTCTTTTCACTGATGACCAATGTATTCGCAATCCCGCGATTGGTCGCGCCGGTGGCGACAAGCCGGAGCACCTCGATTTCCCGGGCGCTCAGTCCTCCGGGTGCCTGCGCCGTCGAACGTCTCGAAACTTCTGCGATCTCCCTCAGGTCCGGTGCCGCCCCCAGCTGCTCAAAGACGTGAGCCGCGGCGTCGAGTTCCATTTCTGCAGTGTCATGATCCCCCAATGCATGGTAGGCGCGGGCCATAATGACGCGGAGCCGCGCCCCTTCGTAGGGAGCTTCCACCTCCTGCCAAGCCAGCCACGCCGCACGCAGCGTGGTGCAGGCGGACGTGTAGTCGCCTTCGCTGACCATTACCGTGCCCCGTACCGATCCGGCCATGGCCTGCAGGTACTGGGAGTCGAACCGCGCGGCAATCTCCTGCAGATCCTCTGCGGCCTGCTTGGCCCCGTTCGTGTCGCCCGCTGCGAGCGCGATCCGGACGTACGCTGCGAGGATTTTCGCCCGCTCGACCGGACGCTCGGCCGCGTCCGATGCCACCCGGCGGATCGCCGCATGGGCGTCTTGTACGTGGCCTTGGGCCAGCCGCAGCAGGGCCAGACCCGGATGCACATTATGCCCGTAGGCAGCGGCCTCGCGGTAAGCCAGCTCGGCATCGGCGTACTTGCCCCGCAGGCGGAGGATCTCTGCCTGCTGGTATTGAGCCATCCCCATGACCGGGTTCCCCGGCTGCGCAGCAAGATGCTCACAGGCGCGGCGTATCTCCGCCATCGCGTCCTCCCACTGGCCGTGCAGCTGCATGATCTCCGAGCGGTGCACAAGACACTGGCCCCGGTAGGGCCTGAGACCTTGCTGCTTGGAGCACCATTCGCTCAGAGCCGCCGTCCACTCCTGGGCGCGGCCCAAGTCGAAGGTGTCCCTGCAGGCAAGTATCACGGCGCAGTAGACAATCCCGGCCGCAATCGGAGAAACCTCCCCTGCGGTCACACAGAGCATTGCCTCATCCAGCATGGCAACGCCACGCGCCGCCTCCCCCATCGCGACCAGCGCCTGGCCAAGACCGAGCCGGCTGAGGGCCGTGAGATCGGCGTCGTCGAACTCATTGGCGATGGCCACCAGCTTGTCAAAGGTCTCGTAGGCGCTTGCAGGGTCTGCCTCCAAGGCCTGCAGGCCGGCCGGAATCATCAGATACCCCTGCTCGACCGAGCCGGGCAACCGTTCCTCGACCAGCCGCTGAGCCCGGCCGAGCCATCCTCCGCCGCGGGCATGCTGGCCGCGCAGAAGCAACGTGATCCCGAGCCAGAACGCGCACCGCACGGCCCTTTCGATTCCGCCCTGTCCGAGGTACGCCTGGTAGGCGCGCTCCAGATCCGCAACGGCGGCCTCATCCCGGCCGGTGAGGTAGGCGGCTACCCCGAGGCGCTCAAGATCGGCAGCTTCCAGAGAGCGTGCACCGTCCGCGTCCGACAAGAATTGGTACGCGTCGTCCCAGGCATGCTCCGTGCAAGCTGCGCGGCCCCGCTCGAGCGATTCCGTGATGGCCATAACTGCCTCTCATCGAGGGCTCCATTTTACGTCCGGGGTGAGTACGCTGTGGAGGGACAGCCAGCACCGCTGAGCCAGGAGGACATCGTGCGGCGGATTATCAACTCGACCTACATCTCGCTCGACGGGGTCATCAAGAATCCCCAGACCTGGCCGAAGCTAGAAGGGCACGACGACGCCGGCTCGGATCTTCAGCTTGAGCTGCTGCAACAGTGCGACGCCGTCCTGCTGGGCAAAGAGACCTTCGAAAGCTTCGCCTCCGTGTGGGAGGGACAATCCGGGGATCCTTATACCGACCAGATCAACCGCATGACTAAATACGTTGTCTCGTCGACGCTGGTCGAGCCGAGCTGGGAGAACAGCATCGTCATCACGGGCGATCCTGCCGCCGAGGTACGGCGGATCAAGGGGCAGCCCGGCAAGGACATTGTGACCTATGGCTTCGGCCGGCTGGGGCGCGCGCTGATGGAACATGGCTTGCTGGACGAGATCCGGTTGTGGGTCCACCCGTTCTTCATCGGCGGGACCGATACAGACAGCCTGCTGTTCGGACATACTCCCGCCGCGCGGCTGGACCTGGTGAACACTCAAGCCCTCAAGAACGGCATCATCGTCCTGTCCTACACAGTGCGCCACCGGCCTGGCAACTAACTGCGCTCAGGTCTGATAACAGCGCTGCGGAACGCTGGTTCGCTCGTGGCCGCGTTGGCATTGCCCGGAAGGGGACTGGTCATGGGTACTGGGTCAATTGTTGAAACTGTAGCTCTCGTGAAGGATTTCGGTCGTGTCCGGGCCTTGGAAGGCCTTCGACTTTCGGTTGCAGAAGGCGAGGTTCATGGGTTCCTGGGTCCCAACGGAGCAGGGAAATCCACTACGCTGCGGGTGCTGCTAGGCCATATCCGTGCCACCTCGGGAACAGTTCGGGTCTTTGGCCTGGATCCCTGGGCACAGGCCGTGCAGACGCATCGGGATATCGCCTACGTTCCGGGGGATGTGAATCTCTGGCCGAATCTCAGCGGCGGTGAAGTGATCGATCTGCTGACCGGGCTGCGCGGAGGCGCCGATGAGCGTCTGCGTCAACAGCTCATTGACGAGTTTGAGTTCGATCCCCGCCGCAGGGCCCGGACCTATTCGAGGGGAAACCGGCAGAAGGCCGCGCTCATTGCCGCTTTTGCAAGGCCGGCCCGCCTGTATGTGCTGGACGAGCCGAGCGCCGGCCTGGACCCGGTCATGGACACTGTCTTCCGCCGACAGATCCGGCGCGTCCGCGCTGAAGGAGCAACAGTTCTGCTCTCAAGCCATATTCTGGGCGAGGTCGAGCAGTTGTGCGACAGGGTCACGATCATCCGCAAAGGAACGGTCGTGGAATCGGGTTCGCTGGCGGATCTGCGCCATCTTCGACGAACACATGTGCGTGCCACCGGTGTCAGGGAACCAGGAGCCGTCACCTCTCGTCCGGACGTGCACGATCTGCGCGTCGAGGGGACAACGGTTGAATTCGATGCCGAAGCGGCAGACCTTGACGGTGTCCTGGCCAGCCTTGCCGAAGCCGGGATCAACGGTCTCGAAGTGGCGCCGCCGTCGCTGGAATCACTGTTCCTGCGCCACTACAGCCGCCTGGATGGACCGGCCCGCTGATGGGCGCGACACTGCGCCTGGCCCTGACCCAGGCCAGACGGGACCGCTGGCAGCTATGTATCTGGATCCTGGGCATCTCCGTCTTGGGATTCGCCGCGGCCGCCGCGGTGGGCAGCGAGTTCGACGCCGAGGCCGAACGCGCGGGCATCATCGCAGTGGCGGTTGCCAATCCGGCCTTCCTGTTTCTGCGCGGGCTCCCCGATGGGACCGGAATCGGGGCAGTCGTATTTTTCCAGGGCTATGCTTTCATGGCGGTGCTCGCCGGATTGATGAGCACCTTCATGATCGTCCGGCACACCCGAAGCGAAGAGGAACTCGGGCGTGCGGAACTGTTGGGCTCCTCCCCCATCGCCAGAAGCGCTCCGCTGGCCGCGACCCTGCTGCTGGGTGCTGCTGCCAACGTCCTGTTGTCGACGTTCGCTGCCGCGGGTTTCGCCGCTGGCGGGCTTCCCGCCGCGGGTTCAGCTGTTGCCGGGTTTGCGGTCGGCGCCGCAGGCTTCTTCTTCGTTGCCGCCGCGGCGGTGCTCGCACAGTTCATGCCCTCCGGCCGCGGCGCCAACGGGGCCGCCGCCGCCCTTGTCGGCCTGGCGTACCTCCTCAGGGGGATCGGCGACGCTCTTGGAACGCCAGAGTCCGGCCTCATGAGGGTCACCAGCGCCTGGCCGTCCCTGCTCTCACCCATCGGATGGGGACAGCGTTCGCGCCCCTTCACTGTTGCGGACCCGCTACCGTTGCTCGTCCCGGCCGTGGCGGCTGCCGTCCTGGCGGTACTGGCTCTCCGGATTCGGCAACGGCGGGATCTCGGCGCAAGCCTCCTGCCCGACCGGGCAGGCCGGGACCGCGGCAGCGCGGCGAGCCGGTCGATGCTTGGCCTGGCGTGGCGGCTGCAGCGGGCGACTCTGGCCGGGTGGGCTCTGGGCGGGGCAGCGTTGGGAACCGTTGCCGGCGCGCTCGGACCAGTTGTTTCCGACACCGTGGCCGGCAATCCTTCACTCGCTGAGCTCATCGCCCGGCTGGTGCCGGGAAGCCGGGCAGATGTGGTTGATGTCTTCGCTGCCGCGCTGCTGGGCATGGCAGGTGTCCTCGGCGCTGCGGCCGGAGTGCAGGCGATGCTGCGGATGCGTGCCGAGGAAGCCGAGGCGCGGGCAGAACTGCTCCTTGCTGCACCGAAACCCCGCTCCGTCTGGCTGGCCGCGAATCTCGCCGTCGCCGCTTTTTCGGTCACGGCTGTATCCACCGCAGCGGGAACGGCCGCGACAGTCGCGCTGGAAGTTACGGGCACCACCACCGGCAACGGGGGAACCATGGTTCTGGCTGCCCTCGCCCATGTTCCCGCGGCACTCGTATTCACCGCGGCAGCCGCCCTGGTCTTCGCCGTTGTGCCACGGCTGTCCGTTCCGCTGGGCTGGGGGCTGCTCGCGGCAGGCCTGGTCCTCGGCCAGTTCGGGGAACTGCTCCGGCTGCCCGGCTGGCTGCAGAACCTCAGCCCCTTCCGGCACTCCCCGGCCCTGCCAGTCGAAAACCTGGACCTTGCCGCCATCACCACAACGCTCCTCCTGACTGGAGCCGCGGCCGTCCTTGCCGCCGCGGCTGCCGGCCTGCTCAGGCGACGCGACCTCACGAGCTAAACAACGACGACGACGGCGGCTGCACGACTGCGCCCCGACTGGGGCCGGGGCACCGGGAGCATTCACGTGCGGTCGGTTGTCCGCGGCCAGCGCTCAACCTAGCTGATCTTCCGCCGGTAAATGGCAATGGCAAAGGCGTACGCTGCGACGAGGATACCGGCGAGCCACGCGAGTCCGATCCAAATATCACTGCCGATGGGCTCCTCCGCGAACAGGGCTCTGATGATGTTCACGATGGAGGTTACGGGCTGGTTCTCGGCAAACCACGCGACCGGGCCGGGCATCGAGTCCGTGGGTACGAACGCCGAGCTGATGAACGGCAGGAAGATCAGGGGGTAGCTGAACGCGCTTGCGCCGTCGACGGTCTTCGCCGAGAGCCCGGCGATCACCGCGATCCAGGTCAGTGCGAGGGTGAACAGGATCAGGATGCCGGCGACCGCGAGCCAATCCGCTGCTGATGCTCCGGTGCGGAACCCCATGATCAGCGCGACGCCGATGACGATCGCGACCGAGACCAGGTTCGCGGCCAGGGAGGTGAGCACGTGAGCCCAGAGCACGCTGGGCCTCGCGATGGGCATGGACTGGAAGCGTTCGAAGATACCGCCCTGCAGGTCGAGGAACAGCCGGTAGGCGGTGTACGCGACGCCGGAGGCGATCGTGATGAGCAGGATGCCGGGGAGCATGTAGTTCACGTAGGACTCGTCGGATCCGGTGCTGATCGCGCCGCCGAAAACGTAGACGAACAGCAGCATCAGCGCGATCGGGGTGACCGCGGTGGTGATGATTGTGTCGGGGCTGCGGAGAATGTGTTTCAGCGAGCGGCCAGTAAGGACGCGGGCGTCGCCGAGGACGTGGGTGGTCATCGCGGTTCCCTTCCTGCCGCGAACGTGCCGTTGGTGCGGTCGTCGACGGCGGTTTCGGTCTCGCCCGCGTCGCCGACGAGGGCGAGGAAGACGTCCTCGAGGGAGGGCTGTTTCTCGATGTACTCGACCTTGGCGGACGGGAGGAGTCCCTTGAGCTGGGCGAGCGTGCCGTTCTGGATGATCCTGCCGTTGTGCAGGATTGCAATCCGGTCGGCGAGCTGCTCGGCCTCGTCGAGGTGTTGCGTGGTGAGCAGCACTGTCGTGCCGCTGCGGGCGAGCTGCTTGATGGTCTGCCAGACCTCGATGCGCGCCTGGGGATCGAGTCCGGTGGTCGGTTCGTCGAGGAAGATGACCGGCGGGTTTCCGATCAGGCTCATCGCGATGTCGAGCCGGCGGCGCATGCCGCCCGAGTACGTCGAGGCCCTGCGGTTCCCGGCTTCGGTGAGCGAGAAGCGGGCGAGCAGGTCGTCGGCGATCGCGCCCGGGTTCTCCAGATGGCGCAGCCTGGCGACCAGTACGAGGTTCTCGCGGCCGGTGAGCACGTCATCGATCGCGGCGAACTGGCCGGTCAGGCTGATCGATCCCCGCACATCGCCGGGCTGGGCGGCGACGTTGAAGCCGTGGACCATGGCGGTGCCTGAGTCGGCCTTCAGCAGTGTGGAGAGGATCCGCACCACCGTGGTCTTGCCGGCACCGTTCGAGCCGAGCAGGGCGAAAATGCTCCCCGCCGCTACCTCGAAGTCGACGCCGCGGAGCACTTGCAGGTCCTTGAACGACTTCTCGATGCCCTGTACCCGGATCTCGGGTTCGAGGGCCTGGTTGGTGGTCATGTCCGCTGCTCCATTCCCGGCGCGTTCACGCCTCGTCGTCCGCCGCCTGATCGATGGCGTCGGTCAGGCGCTTGCGCTCCTTGTTGATCCATTGGCCGTCGGAGTAATTCTGGATGAAGGTGTCGGCAAAATCGACCGGATCGTCCCCGACGATGTCGCGGATCGGGGTGCCGTCAACAGCGGCGCGCTCGATCAGGTCGGCGAGATCTTCGAGCATCTGCAGGAAGACATCGCCCTTGACAATCGACCCGGCGTACATGAGGTAGCGTTCGATCCCGTCGATCGCGGTCCGGTAGCTCGCGGGCAGCTGTTTCTTGCGGGCCTTGTACTGGCGCCAGCGCTTCTTGTCCTCGAAGGATCCGGTGATCTGCTCGATCCATTCTGCGGCCATGGTTAATCTCCTTCTTCTTGCGGGTGCTCGGTGTCGTGGTTGAGCCGCTCGATCCGCTCGGTGAGGAAGTTCCAGGCCTTCCAGAACTCGTCGAGGTACTCATTGCCTTGTGCGTTCAGTGAGTAGACCTTGCGCGGCGGCCCCTTCTCGGACGGGACCTTCGCCACGTCGACGAGACCGCGCTGCTCGATCCTGACCAGCAGCGCGTACACGGTGCCTTCGGCGATGTCGGCGAAACCCTGCTCGCGGAGCCGCGCCGTAATCTCGTAGCCATACGCCGGCTGCACGGCCAGCGTCGCGAGGACGATGCCCTCGAGCGTGCCCTTCAGCATCTCGGTCATCTGCTTGCCCATGGAACCTGCCTTCAACTACTCAGTGTTGCTGACTACCAGTACATAGTACCACTGAATAGCGGTCGAACCACGCCAATTTTTGATGATTTCTTAACGCCTCCACCTGCTGTTTTACGCTGTTTTGCCCCCTCCCTCGGAGTAATGTGATCAATCGCTTCAGAAACCGCATTAGAAAGAAGACCTATCTTGGGTGGTTCAAGCCAGTCCCTTGTTCCGCAAGTCCTGCCCCTGGTCTCCTTCTGTCAGCAGCCGGCCTCCCGCCTCCCGGATGGAACCCGTCGGGAGATTGTCCGCACGTACGAATCCGACCCACAGAGCCGACCCAGGACCCACATTGGTTAAGCCTCGCAACAGACTCCCAACCGCCAAGACCAAAACGGCTGGCCGGGTCGGCAGAACTTTCGGGCGGGCCCTTGACCGGCTGACGCCCAGGGCGCATGCCGGTGCAGCCCTCCTGCAACAGGTCCGTCCGCGGCATCCGGCGCAGGTCATCGCCCTCGGCTTTGGCGGCGCGATCCTGGCCGGCACTGCAGTGCTCATGATGCCAATGTCCAGGCAGGGCCCAGGCGGCGCTACGTTCCTGGAAGCGCTGTTCACGGCGACCTCCGCGGTCTGCGTGACGGGGCTGATCGTTGTGGACACGCCGGTCTACTGGACGACCTTCGGGCAGGTCGTGATCATGGTGCTGATCCAGCTGGGCGGTTTCGGTGTGATGTCCTTCGGTGCGCTGCTGGGCGTGCTGCTGGCCGGGCGGCTGGGACTGCGCGCGCGAATTTCGGCGGCGGCAGAGACCAAGAGCACTGGCTTCGGCGATGTGAGGCGCGTGCTGCTCGGCGTCCTGAAGTTCAGCCTGATCACCGAAGCCGTACTGGCCCTGGTGCTCACCGCCCGCTTCATCGCCGGCTACGGTTACTCGCCCGGCGAGGCTCTCTGGCACGGTGTGTTCCACTCGGTGTCTTCGTTCAACAACGCAGGTTTCGCACTGTATTCGGACAGCTTGATGGGCTTCGTCGCGGATCCGTGGATCTGTCTGCCGATCGCCGCGGCGGTCATCATCGGGGGGCTCGGCTTCCCGGTTCTGTTCGAGCTGGCGCGGCACTACCGGCGCCCGATCCACTGGTCCATGAACACAAAGCTGGTGCTGACGGGCTCGGCGATCCTACTAGCCGGCGGGACGGTCTTCCTCACCGCGGTGGAGTGGACGAACCGAGCGACGCTCGGCGCACTGGATCCGGGCGCACGGATTCTGGCCGGTTTTTTCCAATCCGTCATTACCCGTACGGCGGGGTTCAACAGCATCGACATCGGTCAGATGAACCCAGTGTCCTGGCTTGGCATGGACATCATGATGTTCATCGGCGGCGGCCCGGCGGGCACCGCGGGCGGCCTGAAGATCACGACTTTCGCCGTGCTGTACTTCATTCTCTACACCGAAATCCGCGGCGAAGCCGCTGTAAACATCTTCGGCAAGCGGCTCTCCCGTTCGGTGCACCGCCAGGCCATGACCGTGGTGCTGCTGGCCATCGCCCTGGTCGTCACCGCCACCATGGCACTGATGTTCCTCTCCGACGCGGGCATGGAGAAACTGCTGTTCGAAGCCGTCTCCGCCTTCGCCACCGTGGGCCTGTCCACCGGTATCACTGCCTCGCTGCCGCCGGCCGGACAGGTCATCCTGATCATCCTGATGTTCGTCGGCCGCCTGGGCCCGGTCACGCTGGCTTCCGCGCTGGCGCTGCGCTCACGGCCCATCCTGTACGAATTCCCGAAAGAAAGGCCCCTCATTGGCTAAGATCCCCTTCCCCACACGATCCTTCGACCGGATCGCTGAGGCGGACTCCGTCGTCGTTATCGGCCTGGGCCGCTTCGGCGGCGCACTGGCACTGGAGCTTGAGTCCCTGGGCACCCAGGTCCTGGGCATCGACGACAGCGAAGAAACCGTCCAGTCCTTCAACGGGCTGCTCACCCACGTCGTCCGCGCCGACGCCACCAAGGACGAAGTGCTGCGGCAGCTCTCCGTGCACGAATTCGACCGCGCTGTGGTGGGCATCGGCACCGATGTGGAGGCCAGCATCCTCACCACATCCCGGCTCCTGAAATTCGCTAAACCCGGAATCTGGGCCAAAGCCATCAGCGAACCGCACGCCGAGATCCTCGAACAACTCGGGGTGCACCATGTGATTCGGCCCGAGCACGACATGGGTCGCCGGGTCGCGCACCTGGTCCGCGGAGCGATGCTGGACTATGTCGAGTTCGAAGACAATTTCGTCATGATCCGCACCACCCCGCCGGCTGTGGCACAGGACCGCCCACTGGAGGTATTGCAGCTTCGCTCAAAATACGATGTCACCGTGGTCGCTGTTAAGCGCAAGGGCGGACAATGGGAACACACCACCCCGCAGACCGTGCTCTACGACGACGACCAAGTCATCGTCCAGGGAGCAAAGGACAAAGCCGAAGCATTCAGCGCCCTCGTCTCATATCGGTGACCGATGGCACTTCCAGCCCACCCTCGGCGAGGCGCTGCACCACGGCGGTGAGCGTATGCAGGCCGGGACGATGTCCTCGTCCCGGATGTACTCATGTTCGTTGTGCGAGATGCCCTCCACGGACGGCACGAACAGCATAAACGTGGGGACGATGTCCTTCATGTTGGTGGAGTCGTGCCCGGCCAAGGTCTTGACCCGCCCGTACGCCAGCCCCAGGTCCACGGCAATCTTCTACACTGTGCTCATGCACAGTTCGTGAATTCATGGAACTTTCTCCACGTTTTCACGCATTCGCACTGGCGCCTGGGAAGGGGCCGTGGCTAGCCGCACTGCGGAGCGGCGTCGGGAACCGGGGATCCGGCTCCCTGTCGAGCCTGCGGTAGGCGGCGCGCAACCCCAACGGGCTTCAAACGCACCGTCCAGCCTTCGGCGGACAGTCCCACGCTGTGACTTGGTTCTTGAGTCGCCCTGGGTATGCCAAGAACGTCTTGACAGAACGACCCGTGCACCGTTGATGTCGGCGTGGGTTTTCCTGCCGCAGAAGCGGCAATGAAACTTCAGTCCACTGCGGTTCCCGTCGTGGACGAGACCGCAGGAGGAACATTCCTTGGAAGTGTACGCGGCGTTGACCTCGACGACGTCGAGACCGGTGTCCTCGGTCAACGCTGCGAGCTTTTTCTTGACGGCGGCACGGCCGAAGCGGGTGACGAGCCGGTTCATGTCCCGGCTCATGCCGCCGCCCCTGGCGTCGAGTTTCTCGACGGCCAGGCCCTGGATGTCCTCGGTCGAGAGCTTGTTCAGGATGCGGTTGACCTCGTTGGTGATGTATTCGCCCATGCGTCGCTGGAGGTTGCGGTACCGGCGGTTCGTCTTGGGTCGGATGCCCTGCCGCTGCAGGCTCTTGGCGAGTTCCAGCGTTTGCCGGTCCAGCTCCATCAGATGCGGCATGGCGCCGACGCCGAGCAGGCGGCCGTCGCTGGTCGCGAACAGGGACTTCATGCCCCAGTCGAGGCCGAGGTGGACACCGTCGGGGCGCGGCTGCGCGAGCGGAGACTTCTTCTGAAGGACGAACTGAAGGGAGCCGTCCTTCAGGACGTTCAGCTGCACAAAGTCGGACACCTCGCCCGGCGCGTCACGGAAGTGCCGGTGGGCTCTGAGTGGAACTCGTGCGACGTCGCCCTTCTGCAACGTCGAGATGCGCAGCCAGTAATCGAAGGAGCTGTCCTTCGAGGGCTCCACCCGCGCTATGGTGCCGTCCATGAGCATCGTGTTCACCCGGGACAGGTCCGGCAACGAAACAGCATGCTTGCCCACCTGCTTGACCATATGGCGGCAGAGCCTGAGCAGTTCAGCAGGCACCGGAAGATCCTGGGCGGCCCAGCCTTTGCCGGGCTTGCCGTCACTGTGCCGGACTTCGCCCGTCCCAAGGTTGACCAGGACCGGGAGGCTGAGCTCCTTTGCGAACCAGGCCTTACGGGCGTTCACCCGGTAGAGGATGGTGCGAGCCTCATCGTCCAGATGGGAGCCGCTGATGAGCTCCCGAACGGCGTTCTTGACCAGGCCGGTCCATGAGTTCATGGCCTGGAACGTCTGGTTGTAAATGGACTTGACCTGCCGGGCCGACAGCTCCGTCGTGAAGCTGAGGTCCGTAACTTTCGTCGGCATCCGCTTCATCAGCGGCTGGCCGTCGAGGAGCTGCCGGTAAAGCTGGGACTGCATGCCTCCGAGAGCGGACCGCCACGGTCCCAGCAGCGCGTGGACGCGCGAGAGTTTGCCGGCGTTGGCAAACGCTTGGAGCGGATACGCCCGCACCTTCATGGCTTCCCTGGGCAGCCCGGTCGCTTCGGTCATATGCCGGCGGCCTCGTCTTCAAGCGCGGCGATCAGCTTCCTGCTGCGGTTCCTGGACCCGCGAAGCCCGTACAGGCGTGCGGTGAAGGAGTAGATGATGGACAAGAAGTCGTCCATCAGGTCAGAGGTCTGCTCCTGCGCGAGATTTGCCACGTCGATGCGGCGCCCCTGCCGGGAGAGGAGAACGTCAAACCAGTTGAACCCGACACGCGTGAGGCGGTCCCGGTGCTCGACAACGAGGGTGCCCCAATCCTCAGAGGCCAGGAGCTTCGACAGTTTGGGGCGGGAGTCGTCGGCGCCGCTCGCCACTTCCTTGGTCACCGAGACAACTTGAAGCCCACGCGCCAGCGCGTAGTCAATCATCCGCTGCGCCTGCCGCTCCAAGTCCTCCTTCTGGGTGTGCGAAGAGACCCGCGCATAGACGGCGGCTTTAGGAGCCAGGGCCGACGCGGGGTCAGGAACGTGGATCGTTCCGTGCTCGTCCTGCCAAGCGCCCTCGATCCGCCCCGCCTTGTACCGGTTCCACGCAGCACGATAGCCAATGCCAGCATTCTTCGCGTACTGCGAGAACTTCACGTCAGCCACAAAATCATCCCTGCAGTTCTATCTATATATGGTCCATACTTCTAAAACTATTTTCGACACTAGTTTCCGGGTCTGACAGTTTGTCCTTGCCGATGATCTTAGTCCGGATTCCATTCTGACGATGCACTCAGAGTTGATGTCAGGGCAGGCCGTCACAGTCCTGGCATCCCCAGCTGACAGTGCCCGCTGGGTGCAGTTGGTGGGCGAGCTAAAGGACAAGCTGCCGAAGATGCAGGAGACGTTCGTCGAGCGGGTGCGGGCCATCCCCGAGTATTCCGGGGATGCCGTTTCCGGCGAGGACCTGAGTCCGCCGTTGCCAAGGCGATTGAGCTGACGCTGGACGCGATGGCGGGCAAGGAGCGCTACCCGAGGCGTCTCGAATTCGCCACCGATCTAGGCAACCGCTGCACCCGCCAGGGGCTCCCGGCCGAGGCCTCTTCTCCGCCGTCCGTCTGGAGTTCCCCATCATCTGGGCCACGCTGCCGGAAATTTCGAACAACGACGACGAAGACCTGCTCGTCAACCGGGCGGAAGAGGTCTGGCGGGTGGTGGACGACTACGCCACGGCAACGCACTCCAGTTATCTGGTGGCGCGTGTGCAAATGGCACAGGAGGAAGCCGGCGTCCGGCAGGAATTCATTTCCGCCCTCTTCAGCGCGCAGGGACGCCTGCCCGAAACCCGTGACCGCTTTGCCAAGGCCTTCAACCTGAAGCCGGACCTGCCCTACGCCAACGCCGCCGCGAAGGGGCAGCCGGCGTCCGAGCTCCGGAAGATGGCCGCTGCGCCGAACCGCAGCCTGTCCATGTTCCTGCACCAGGCCGAGGAGTACACGTACCTGTTCTGGCCCGAACCGCGCGGCGCCGGTTTGCCCGGTGCTCGTGGCGCGGGTCTCTCTTCGATTCCCTGCGGCCTGGCTACTGCCGACGCCGGTCTGGTGGATCTGGCCGCCGCTGGCCGCATCGCGGCAGCTCTGTCGGACCTCGCCACGCCGGACGACCAGGCTCCCATCACCGTTGAGCGGCACTGGATCCGGCTGGCCCGTGCGCGGATGGACGCGCTCGGCGTGCAGCTTGGCGCGGGGCTGGACGCCCAGCTTGCCGCAGCCCGGCCGGACGAAATGGAGCGGCTGCATGAAACCGTCTCCACCTTCCTGGCCAACGGCAGCGTCAGCGCCACGGCGGACCAGCTCTATTGCCACCGCAACACCATCCTGAACCGGATGCGCCGCTTCAAAGAACTGACCGGGATCGACTTGATGGTCCCAGTGCAGGCCGCCCGCGCCGTCGTCGCCTGGGTCTGATCGAGCGGGTAGGAAAAGTGTCTTCTTTGCTCAGGGAAGGTTTCCAACGGCACGACGCACAGCCTCTGGAGATCCGAGAGCAGCTTCAAGCAACGAGCGTCCGGCTTCTGGGCCCTCGGCTTTGGTTATGCGAGCATCCGGTGCGATGTCAGCAGTTTCCGCCCACGCAGCGAGTGCCCCATAGTGCTCCTGTTCCTGAGGGCTCAGTTCCACTTCGTTCCCTTCCGGAGCATTCTTCGTGCTCATTCCGTTCCCCCTTTGTCTGCCGCTTAAGTTCCGTTGTCTCGGCCAAACCGAGACGGCGCGCCGCCCTTCGATGCCTCTTCCAGTAAACGCCAGCTCCGTTATTGGCACCAGCACAAACTCTGAAGCGAAGCCGGTTCAGAGTTGGCACTGGACGCAGACTGCGTGTGGATCGATCCTTGAAGAACCACCAACAAGAGGCACCTCAAGAGCTACTAATTTCTAAGGGCAAGACATGAGCGAAGATGTTGTCAACGGAATCAAAGCGAAGCACCGTGCAATGTGGGCCTTGGGCGACTATCCCTCGGTCGCCACGGAAGTTATACCGGCGCTGGGCCCGGAACTCGTCGTGGCCAGCGGGATTCGCCCCGGCGAGCATGTGCTGGACATTGCCGCAGGCTCGGGCAATGCAGCTCTCCCGGCAGCGAGGATCGGCGCTCAAGTTACGGCGTCCGACCTGACACCTGCGCTGCTGGACGCCGGCCGCCGGCAAGCGGAAGGCGACGGCCTGACCTTGGAATGGAGGGAGGCCGACGCCGAGAACCTGCCGTTCGACGACGGCTCCTTCGACGTCGCGATCTCCTGCGTGGGGATCATGTTCACGCCCAACCATCAGGCCAGCGCCGACGAACTGGTCCGCGTCCTCCGGCCCGGAGGCAGAATCGGGCTGATCAACTGGACACCCGAGGGCTTCATCGGCCAAATGTTCAAGACCATGAAGCCGTACGCCCCGCCGCCACCGCCCGGCGCACAACCGCCGCCGCTGTGGGGCAACGAGGAGCACGTACGGGAGCTCCTGGGCGACCGGGTGACAGACGTCGTTGCGAAGCGGGAGAAGCTCATGGTCGACCGGTTCGGCACACCGGAAGAGTTCCGTGAGTTCTTCAAGACCTGTTACGGCCCCACCATCACCGCGTACCGCAACATCGCCGACAGTCCGGAGAGGGTGCAGGCGCTGGATGACGAACTGGCGGAGCTGGCACGCACGAACCTGGACAACGGCAAGATGGAATGGGAGTACCTGCTGTTCACGGCCGCCAAGAAGTGAACCGGCGTCGGCCACGTGACCCTAGCGGAAGGTGAGCGCGCCGCCCCAAGTGGGCGGCGCGCCGTCGTCGTTGGTTGAAAGGAAGGAGCTGGCGGGAAGGGAAGGGCGAGGCTGGAGCCGGTGTGCATCTGCCCAATGCGCGCCCGCTAATCGTGTGTGGATCTTTCTTGTGACACACGCCACGCCGCAGGGATAGTGGTTTGCACAACCAGCTTGTACCGCACCGCAGGGCGAATATCAGAGACGCCAGGTGCACCTTTATCCCTTTCCTCATTGGAGCTGACGAATGTCTTCTGCAGCCACGCGAAGCGCTTCGACAAGTGCACGACTCGACCGCGCAAAGATGCGCAAAATTTCCACCGCCAGCGTGATCGGTACCACCGTCGAATGGTACGACCTGTTCCTCTTCGGCACGGCGTCCGCGCTGGTTTTCAACCGGATCTTCTTCCCGGAGCTCGACGGCGCCATCGGCACCATCCTCTCCTTCCTCACCTTCGCCTCCGCCTACCTGGCCCGCATGGTCGGCGCCATCCTCTTCGGACACTTCGGCGACCGGGTGGGCCGCAAGTCCATGCTGCTGATCTCGCTGATCGCGATGGGCGCGGCCACCTTCGCCATCGGCCTGGTGCCGGACTACGCCACCATCGGCATCGCCGCTCCCCTGCTGCTGCTGACCCTGCGCCTGATCCAGGGCCTGGCCCTCGGCGGCGAATGGGGCGGCGCGGTCCTGATGACCGTGGAGCACGCGCCGGAAAACAAGCGCGGTTTCTACGGCTCCATGGTCCAGATCGGCGTGCCCGTGGGTACGCTGATTGCCAACGTGGCCTTCCTGCTCGTGGCCGCCAACCTGTCCGAGGCCGACCTGCTCAGCTGGGGCTGGCGCGTGCCGTTCCTGCTCTCCGCCATCTTGGTGGGCGTGGGCATCTACATCCGGCTGAACATCGAAGAGACCCCGTCCTTCCAGAAGGTCCGCGAGACCGGTGCCAAGGCGAAGATTCCGTTTGCCGACCTGATGCGCAAGTACTGGAAGCAGGTCATCCTCGGCGGCGTCGCCACCCTGTCCACCGGCAGCACCTTCACCCTGCTGGTCGCGTCCGGCGTCAACTACGGCACCACCGAGCTGGGGCATTCCAGCGACACGATGCTCTGGGCCGTCATGTTCGCCTGCGTCCTGGCCTTCGTCGCCATCCCGTTCTTCGGCCGGCTCTCCGACCGCGTGGGCCGCAAGCCGATCATCTTCGCCGGTGTGGCGGCCGAGGCACTGCTGGCCTTCCCGATGTTCTGGCTGATGGACACCGGATCCGTGCCGCTGTTGTTCGTGGGCTACGGCCTGATGATGCTCGCATTCTCCGCCAACTACGGTCCGATCGCCACCTTCCTGGCCGAGCTGTTCGGCTCCAAGGTGCGCTACTCCGGCCTGTCCGTGTCCTACATGCTCTCCGGCCTGCTGGGCTCGGCTGCCACCCCGGCCATCACGGTGGCCCTGCTCGCCGCCACCGGCCAGAGCTCCTCGATCGCCTGGTACGTGATGGGCGCCGCCGCGCTGTCCCTGATCGCGCTGTACCTGCTGACCGAGACCCGCTACGGCAACATCGACGCCGTGGAGGCAGCGCCGTCCAGCGAAAACCTGGACGCCCCCGCCGGCACGGTTGAGAGTGCAGAGGCTGCCCGGTGACCATCCGGCGCATCCACGCGGCCCCCGGCTCGATCGAGCCGGTGGGCCCGTACTCGCAGGCGGTCGTCGCCAACGGCTTTGTCTTCACCGCCGGCCAGGTGCCCGCCAAGTCCAGTCTGGAGGACCAGCCGGAAACGTTCGCCGAGCAGGTCCGCCAGACCATCCGGAACCTGGAGGCCGCGCTGGTCGAAGCCGGCTCCGGTCTGGAGCACGTGGTCAAGGTGAACACGTACCTGACCCAACCGGACCAGTTGGCCGAATACAACGCGGTCTACGAGGAATTCTTCGGCCCCCACAAGCCGGCCCGCACCTCGGTGTGCGTCAGCTTGTGGGGCGTGAGCCTGGAGATCGAATGTGTGGCGGTAGTGCCCGCACAGGAGGAGAAATAACCGATGGAAATGTCCGCCGCCGGAACCCTGGCAACAGGGACCCCGGGCCAGCCGGCCGAGCCGGCCGCGCTGCCGGAGCTGCCCGAACTGCTTGACCGGCTGCGCCGCGTCAGCTTCCCCACCCTGGGCCACTTCCTCGAAGAGGGATTCTGCTCCTCGGAGATCCGGGCGGTCGTGCCGGGTGTCCGGATGGTGGGCGTTGCTTCCACGGCCCGGATTCCCGACGCCGATGCGGTGGCGGTCAACCACGCGCTGCTGCGCCTGCAGCCCGGCGAGGTGCTGGTGCTGGACATGGACGGCGACCGGCAGCACGCTCCGGTCGGAGCGGTCACCAGTGCCGCCGCCCGTGCCCGCGGCGCGGCCGGCATCCTGGTGGACGGCCCGGTGACCGATGTGGTGGAACTCAATACAGCGAACGACGGCGGGGCGTTGCCCGTGTTTGCCCGCGGCACCACCTGCCTCACCACCAAGCGCCACGCTTCCGGCCGGGCCGAGTTCGGGATTCCGGTCAGCGTCGGCGGTGCGACGGTGCGGCCGGGCGACATAGTCCTCGGTGACGACAACGGAGTGGTGGTGCTGGCACCCGAGGTGGCCGCCGCCGTCGTTCTTCAAGCGGTTGAATCCGACGCCGCCGAACCGAATATCCTCAGCCGGATTGCTGCCGGTGAGCCGCTCGAAAGGATCCTGTACCTTGGCCAGTAACGCGCCCGCGCCAGCCTCGACCGAAGGAGCAACCATGCCGGATCCGGACATCAGAGCGCGCATCCTCGCCGCCGTCGACACCGCCTTCGATGAGCAGCTCGCGTTCACCGCCGAGCTGATCTCCGAACCCTCGCTGCGCGCGGATGAGGCCGACGCGCAGGACCTGCTCTACCGGGCGATGGAGTCCCGCGGCCTGGAGATGGACCGCTGGGAAATCGATTCGGAGGAACTGCGCAACCACGTCGGCTACGGCCCGTCCACCGTGTCCTACGAGAACTGCGTCAACGTGGTCGGCACCTACAAACCGAGGACGACGGCGGGGCGCTCGCTCATCCTGAACGGCCATGTGGACGTGGTGCCCACCGGGCCCGAGGACACCTGGTCCCGCTCCCCCTGGCACGCCGAGATGAAAGACGGCTGGCTGTACGGGCGCGGCGCCGGCGATATGAAGGCCGGGCTGGTGGCCAACCTCTTCGCGCTCGACGCCGTCCGCGCCGCCGGGCTGGCGCCGACCGCCGAGATCATCGTCCAGTCGGTGGTGGAGGAAGAGTGCACCGGCAACGGGTCGCTGGCGGCGCTGCTGCGCGGCTACACCGCCGATGCCGTTCTCATTCCCGAACCGGAAGAGAACATGCTGGTCAGGGCCAACGTGGGCGTGCTCTGGTTCAAGGTCCGGGTGGCCGGCGAGCCCACGCACCCGCGCGAAATGTCCGCCGGCTTCAACGCGATTGACTCGGCCTACACAGTGATGTCCAGCCTGCGGAAGCTGGAGGAGAAGTGGAACGAGCAGCGCAGTTCCCACCGCTATTTCGAGGATCTCGAGCATCCGATCAACTTCAACTTCGGCAAAATCGTCGGCGGCGACTGGCCTTCCAGCGTCCCGGCGTGGTGCGAGATCGACGTGCGCGTGGCCATCTATCCAGGGACGACGGCGGACGAGGCCTGGCAGGAACTGCAGGATTGCCTCGACTCCACCGGGCTGCCGGTGACCGCCACCAAGACCGGCTTCTATTCCGAAGGCTACGTGCTGGAGGAAGGCTCCGACGCCGAAGCCGTGCTGGCCGGCGCGCACCGGGAGGCGTTCGGCGAGGAGCTGCGGAGCTTCACCACGCCGGGCTACCTGGACGGGCGGGTGTTCACGCTCTACGGCGACACTCCTACCCTGGTCTACGGTCCGGTCTCCGAGGCGATCCATGGGTTCGACGAACGGGTGGACATCGAGTCCGTCCGCCGGATCACCAAGGCCATCGCCCTGTTCATCGCGGAATGGTGCGGCGTGGAGGAGGATACGGCGCCCTGAGATTCCGGGTCACGTCTTTATCACGATCGACGTGTCCGCGCTTAGTCGGAACAGCATTTTGACCTCGAAAGACCAGAAACCAGGTCTCTGTGTTGCATGAGGGATAGTAAGCATGCTTGGCTTCATCTTGTAGCAGGATCAATTCTTGAACAGAGGAGAGATGGCATGCAGGTAATCACCAATAATTTCGGTGCTTCCCAATACGACGCCTATGTGGACGGAGCGGTGGCCGCGTCACTGCACTACCAGATCCAGGATGGCGAGATGTGGCTTCTCTGGACCACCGTGAGCGACAGCTGCGAGGTCGAGGGCCTTGCCGAGCGCCTGATCCGCGACGCCCTGGCCGATGCGCACAAGAGGCGGCTGGCCGTGCGCCCGTTCTGCCACGAGGTCCGCAAGATCATCTCGGCGCACCCCGTGTATCTGAAGCTGGTTCCGGCCAACGAGGTCAGGCGCCTTCACCTGACGGCGGTTCCCGCGCCAAAGGAAACGAAGGAACTGGCGACCGCCGCAGCCTGAACGCTTTTGCCGGTGCGGGTTCCTATTTCCCGGAACCCGCACCCGGCTGCGGAAGCCCCGATGCTGCGAGATCTGAAACCCATTCCGGCGTCGCCCTGCCCAGGCGCTTGTCCGTGGTTACGCACAGTCGCGCCGCGTTGGTCTTGACGCAATGGTCTTCGCTATCCCGCTCTGGTAGGGCTTTGGGGAGTGCCGCTTCCTGCAGCGGCCTGATTGCCGCGGTGGCCAAGATTTCAATTTCCTCATCTGTCGCCAGATGGCTTTTTGCCAGCAGCGCCAGCACGCCAAGTCCCGTCGCCTTCCGTTCCATGTCAGCTGACAGGGAAGCGTCCAACGCCCATTGCGCGCGCGACCACCACTCGGAACGACGGTCAGCCAGCGACCGCTCCTTCAGGGCCTGCCAGGCAATGAAACCCGCGACGGCGGCCGCCAGCAACGTGGCCAGCGGGCCCAAAGCCTCAAGAATGTTCCACCATTCCGACTGCTGGACAATCACTGCATCCGGTACCGTCATAGGCTCATCCTAGGGCTTGCGGCAGCGCGCGGCTGGCTCCGAAACCGCTCCTTCATCGGACATAGTTGAGGCCGTTGCCGGCAAAGGATGCTGGCAACGGCCTCAAGTTATTCGTGACCGATGGACAAGTGTTCCCTAGCCCTTCTTACGACGGCGTGAGAAGACGGTGGCCGCGGTTCCTGCTGTCATCAGCAGCAGCGCCGCCGAAACCAGTCCCATGGATTCCGTACCGGTCATGGCCAGTCCACCTGCTTGCGGGTAGACGACGGGAGCCGGTTCGGGGTTCGGTGCCGCTGCCCCCGGTGCCGGCGGTTCTGCCGGCGCAACCGGCGGTTCCTCGGGGCTGACCGGCGGTTCTTCCGGTTCCGGGGTCGGCTTGGCCGGGCTCTCCTCGTCCGGGGCCTCGACCTCGGCGCAGGCCTCGGCGGAGTATTTGCCGTTGAGCAGGGCTTCGTTCAACAGGCCCGTTCCTTCATCTTCTTCCAGCCGGCAGTCCAGCTGGTCCTCCGAAGCATCGGAATCAACGACGACGCGCGCCCAGACGATGTAGAGATCCGTGGAGCCGGGTTCAATGCCGCGGCCGTCCGCCAAGGTGGCTGTAGCGTCCTCTTCGGGATCCTCCCACGCCCCTTCCTCGCCGTCGTTATCTCGAATCCATTCGGCGTTGGTGATCCGGATACCGTCGCCGAACTTCAGCGTGGTGGTCAGGTCATAGTCGCGCCAGGCGATCTTGGAATTGTTGGTCACGCTGACTTCGTATTCGATTTCCCAGATGCCGGCACCGACGTCGATCGCCTCGTAGGCGGTCTTGTCGACGTGCAGCCCCTCAGGGTCGAGCGAATTCTCGATGACGCAGCGGATGTCCTGGCCGTACGACGGCGTGATCTTGTCGCCGTCATGGGAGACCTTGCCTTCGCCGTAGACCAGTTCGCAGACCCAGTCGCCGGCGGAGAACTCATCCTCGCCGTCGAAGTCCGCTTCCTCGGCGAGGGTGTAGGTGACGTCCTGATCCACGCTGCCGCTCACCCAGGAGGTGCCCTCGAGCGTGGGCTCCTCGGCGCCCTCCGCGGTGGCCGTCAGCGTCCACTTCTCCGCGTAGTCCCAGTAGTCCTCGGGGTCGATGTCCTTGGCCAGCGTCAGGTTCTGTTCACATTCAACGTGGTTCACCACTGTGAAGGCGCTGTCCTTGTCCATGAGTTCCCGCTCGCCGAGGCCCTCGCTGTAGTCCACCAAGCAGCCTTCAGGAACCTTGACTTCCTCCTTGAGGTAGACGTAGTCGCCCTTGTAGAAGTCCGTGTACTGCGTATCCCATGCTGCGTCCGCGATTTCCTCGCTGTCCGGACCGAGCTTGAGCCAGGCGTCGAAGCCATACGGCTGGCTGCCGTGGTCAAATTCTTCGTCGTCGATGACCCACTTCTTATCAACTTCGAAGCTGGCGCGGTACTTGGGCGCGTGCGGGACATCGGCACAGGCCGAATCGACGTAGTTGCCGTCCAGGTAGATCTTGTTCAGCAGGCCGCCGGAATAACCGTCCTTACAGGTCAGCTCGTATTCCGGGGTGCCGTCTGCAACCTTGACCGTGGCGTACACGTGGTAGAAGTGGCTCTTGCCTTCGCCCAGCTCGACGTCGTCGTCCTCGGTGGCGAGCTCGGCCGTGTTGCCCTGGAATTGGCTTTCCGTGTTGCCATTGCTCCAGGTGGCCGATTCGATCTCGATGCCGTGGCCGAAGGAGAGCGTGTCCGAGAGAGTGTACTCCTCTTCGTCCTTGTAGTCGCCGTCCCCGTTGGGCTGGTTGGTTACCTGGATGGTGTAGCTGATGTACCAGCGGCCTTCGGACTCGTCGCCGAGGGCCTCCACCGCATTGGCCGTCTTGGTGGCGACGATCGGGCCGGCTGCGTCCTCGTGGTCGCCCTCTTCAGGCTCGGTTTCTTCTTCGTCTTCACCTTCTTCTTCATGCTCGGCTTCTTCGTTCTCGGTCTCTTCGTTCTCGGTCTCTTCTTCGGCCTCGGCGTCTTCGTCGTCGTGCCCGGCGTCATCCTCGCTGCCGGCGATCGCGGCCCGGGGCGCGGCGGGCTGGTTGGCTGGCACCGCTTCCTGCACAGCCGGTGCCGGGGCAGGCTCCTGACCCGGGGCAGGAGCCGGTTCAACGGGCAGTTCGGCTGTCGCTTCAGCAGGTTCGGGTGCCTCCGCGGCTTCAACTTCAGCGGCCTCGCCTGTTCCCTCCGCCGGATCATCCGTTCCGGCGAGCGTGGCTTCGGCAGGGGCCGCCGCAGCCAGCCCCGCGATCTCGGCGGCTGATCCCGATGACTCTGCTCCGCCGTCGTCAGCCAGAACAGGCAGGGCCAGACCGGCCGACATGAGCGTGCCAGCGGCCACCACGGCAAATCCTCCGCGCAGCCGCTTCATGGCATCACGTCTCTTCGGGCGCGCTTCCTTGGGCGGTTTCGGATTGGACGCCGCTGACTGCGCTGGCTTGTCTGTCATCTTGTTCCCCCAAAAAAGACCGGCACACGTCGGGTGCCGGTGCAGGTGCGAGTGGCGGACCGTCTCCCCTGGTCCGTTATTGCCGTGAGCGCCCATGCGGACGCTGCGGCAGCCCGCTCCCCCACGGGCTGCCACACGTGCAGTCCCTCATAAAGAAAACTGCTTCCCCCCAGGGTTCTCGCCATTGAGAACCCGCTCCGCTGCCGTCGAGCCCTGACAGCCGCCGGCAACGGAGGCGGTGGTGGCTGCCAAGTACGGTTAGCCTAAGCGAGGGGCACCTGTGGGCGCTAGGGATAAACGTTGCTTTCGGCCGGATCGGCGCGGTTTTCCAAGGTATTCGCAAGGTCGCTGGACGCGGTTCCTCTGTCAGGCACTTCCGTGACCGTCACGTGGTCGGTGTCGAGGTAGCCGCGTTCCAACAGGCCGGAACTGGCATTGTGGCGGAGCAAGTCGATACTGGTCCGCTCGCCGGCTTCCCAATCAGCTTCGGTAGGATTCAGATGTTTGCTTGTCGTGGTAGGCCACTGCCCGGCTTCCCGCATTGCATCTGCTACTTCGCCAAAAACGGGCCCGACGCTTCCGCCGAGGTTGTACTGTCCAGGATATTCGGAATCGGGGTGCCGGTAGGTGGCCATCACTTCGCCCTCATGCGGCGTGGTGCAGTCAACCGTGAAGATGGCTGTGGTTTTGGCCTGGTAATCGTAATCGAAGTAGAGACAGTCCCCGATTGCCAAGTCGCTTAGTCGCTTGGCATCCATGGTGTCCCAGGCGTTGGCGAGAAATTGCTCCATCGCCAACCGGTCGGCTTCGGCCTCCTCCGCGGTGAGGTCGGGAGCAGCCGGTATAGAGGTTACATCGGGTGCGGGCGTCACCGCTGTAAGGGTAGCGGGAGGACCTGGTGGCTGAGGGCTCGGAGCCGAAGTGTTCTCGCTTGCTTCGCCTGTGTTGAACCCGGTGGCGGCCGATGAAGTAGGGATGGAAGCCGAAGCCGCACACCCTGACAGCAGCGAAACCGCCGCGGCGGCCAACAGTGTACGAACGGCGTGACGATGACTGTCGGCGTTGCCCTGATTCACTCATTCTCCCCGATATTGCGCTTCTCTCCTGATTACAGCACCGCAGGCATGACCGAGGAAATCCGGCGCGGCTTCACTACGACGGGAAGTTGATGGACCTGGCCAGAGACGCTGCCCTGGCCAGGTCCATCCATCCCGTGCCTTGGGGAGGTGGCATGCGCTGGGATGACTAATTCAGCCTAAGTTCCGACAATCCGACACGCCAGAGGTTGGTGAAAAGATTCATCTTCCAATAAGTGACCACAAACACATGTCACGAGTTTGTAACGGTTCAGCGCGCTCGATACGTTTAATCGCGCCATGGCCCTAGGCAAGGGTTGTGGCCGGGTCCGCACGCCGAGCTCTGCCAGCGTACCTGTCCGTTCAAATTCACTGGCAGAGGTGGAGGAACCAGAAGTGGCGCCAGCGGCGCCTTGGGGTGAAGTGCGGCTAGTTGTCCGCGGCGTTCTGCTGCGGTCCCGGCCGGGCCGAGATGCTCCGTCTCGAATCCGACAGCTAACTTCGCAGGCGTGTAGAGAGGAATCCCGTGAAGAACCATTCTCGTGGACGCCGGCGCGCCGGTCCCACTGTCTCGTCGCATGGTGTCACCAGTCTCGTCCGCGGCCGCCGCCGCGCCAAGGACCAAGCCCCATCCGCTGTCCCCTTCCGCAGCGTCGGGGCACTCACCGGCCTGGCCGTAGTTGCCACGGTGGCCGCTGCGGCCGCCCTGCCCCTGAATCAGGCTGGATCCCAGGAAGCCAGCGCTGGCCGACCCCAACTGCAGACATCCGTTAAAGCCTGGCCCATTTCAGCGCCGTTGAATGAAGCTGAGCCGACGTTCAGCCGGCCGACAACAGACAGCACAGCGGCCGCACAGAAGGATATAAAGGTCGCTCCGAGTAGTGTGGCCCAGCCGACTCTTGGAGGGGACGCAACCGAGCGACCCGCTCCAATGACCACGCAGTCCGCCGCAGACTCCACCGGCGAGGCTGCGGCACCGCTTCCCGGCGTCGTCGGGGAAGCAACCGGCGCCGCCAAAGACAAGGTTGCCGGCGCTACTGCGGCTGCCACGGATACGGCTGAAAAGGCCACAGCGACTGCGACGGACGCGGCGGACAAGGCCACTGCGGCCACCACAGGTTCACCTGAGCCGACAGCCTCGCCTACCGCCGACGCCGCTGTACCGACAAGTCCGGCTACGAGCCCTCCGGCCAAGCAGAGCACCCGAGCGGTGCCTGAGGAGCCCGAACCCACAAGATCAACCGTACCCAGCCATTCGGCGGCCCCCGTCGAGCCGGCTCCGACCAGCGAAGCTGCCGACCCCGAGGAGCGGCACTCGCCGGAGCCCTCGCCTACTGCCGACACCCGGGATGAGGAGAGGGAGAAGCATCGCCGGTTCCGCGTCCGCGCTGACGTGGATGTGGACTTGCGCCTCCCCGTTTCCCTGCTGGGTGAAGACGAAGACGGCAGCAGCAGCCGGTAGGCTTTGTCCCGGCCTCTTGGGGCCAGGCTGTAGAGAGAGGGTGGCGGAACCAACGTTCCGTCACCCTCTCTCTGTCACATTTTATCGAAGATGTGTTCTACTTTTAACTATGGATCGGGATGCTGCAGCGCGAGTGGCAGCCCGTTACGCGAAGCGTGCGGAGCCGGTATCGCTGACCGCCGAGGAACTGGATCTTGAGCATCACAAGGTGACCCGGGTAGTCCCGGGCGTGCCGGTGTGGGCGTGGATCCGTTTTCCCGGTGCCGCCGAACTGGTCCAGGGTGAGGCGTTCGGCTGGACGTCACGGGCTGTGCAGGTGACCTGGGAGGACGCCGGCATCAGGCGCACAACGTGGGTGTGGGCCTCGGCCGTGCAGCGGCGCACCGATCCCTTACGCAAGACGTCCCTGGGCGAGAGAACTGCAGCTAACGACGACGCGGCGCCGGCCGGATCCCAAGGAGACCGGCCGACGCCGCGGAGTTAGCCCGGTTAGGACTGAGGTTTAGGCCTTGCCGTCGAAGAGGCTGGTGACGGAACCGTCCTCGAACACTTCGCTGATGGCACGGGCGATCAGCGGAGCGATGGACAGCACGGTCAGCTGCGAGAACTGCTTGTCCGCGGTGATCGGCAGCGTGTTGGTGACCACCACTTCGCGGGCGCCGGACTCGGCCAGACGGCGGGCCGCCGGATCCGAGAACACGGCGTGGGTGGAGGCGATGATGACGTCCTTGGCGCCGGCGTTCATGAGCACCTGGACCGCGCCGGCGATGGTGCCGCCGGTGTCGATCATGTCGTCGATCAGCACGCATTCGCGGCCTTCGACCTGGCCGACAACCGTCTTGGCCACGGCCTGGTTGGGCACATTGACGTCGCGGGACTTGTGCACGAAGGCCAGCGGGGCGCCCCCGAGGCGCTCGGCCCACTGCTCGGCAACGCGGACGCGGCCGGTGTCCGGGGAGACCACGGTGACGTTGTCCAGGTCCACGCGGGTGCGGACGTAGTCGGCCAGCAGCGGGATGGCCATCAGGTGGTCCACCGGGCCGTCGAAGAAGCCCTGGATCTGCGCAGTGTGCAGGTCCACCGAGATGAGGCGGTCGGCGCCGGCGGTCTTGTACATGTCCGCCACCAGGCGGGCGGAGATCGGCTCGCGGCCGCGGTGCTTCTTGTCCTGCCGGGCGTACGGGTAGAACGGGGCGATCACGGTGATGCGCTTGGCGGAGGCCCGCTTGAGCGTGTCCACCATGATCAGGTGCTCCATGAGCCATTCGTTGATCGGGGCCGGGTGTGCCTGGATCACAAAGACGTCGGTGCCGCGGACGCTTTCCTCGAAGCGGACGTAGATCTCGCCGTTGGCGAAGTCGTACGCGCTGGTGGGAAGCAGATCGATCTCGAGCTCTTTGGCGATCTCTTTGGCGAGTTCCGGGTGTGCCCTGCCTGAGGCGAGGACCAGCCTCTTTTCGCCCTGGGCCTTAATTCCGGTCATGAATGATCACTTTCTGCATTGGTGGGGGTTTGGGAAGAAGCAGCGGCGTCGGCCGCCTTTGCAGCTGAAGTGCCGGCCCGGTTCTGCTGGACCCAGCCTTCGATATTGCGCTGGGCCGCGACGTTCAGCGCCAGCGCGCCGGCCGGAACGTCCTTGCGGATCACCGCGCCCGCGCCCGAATACGCGCCGTCGCCCACCTGAACGGGTGCAACGAAGACGGTGTTCGATCCGGTGCGGACCTCGGAGCCGATGATCGTACGGTGCTTGGCCACGCCGTCGTAATTGGCGGTGATGTTGCCGCAGCCGATGTTGGAGTTCTCGCCGATCTCGGCATCCCCGGCATACCCGAGGTGGCTCAGTTTCGAGCCCTTGCCGATGATGACGTTCTTGGTCTCGTAGAAGGCGCCGATCTTGCCCTTCTCCCCCAGCTGCGTGCCCGGGCGCAGGTAGGTGAACGGACCCACCGTCGCCTTCGGGCCGATCTGGCTGTCCAAACCGTGCGTGCGGATGACCTTGGCACCCTCGCCCACCGTGACGTTTGTCAGGGTGCAATCGGGACCAACGACGGCGTCGCTCGCCACGTGCGTGCTGCCGTGCAGTTGGGTGCCGGGCAGCAGCGTGACGTCCGTGCCGAACGTGACCGTGGAGTCGATCCAGGTGGTGGCCGGGTCGACGATGCTCACGCCGGAACGCATGGCGGCCTCGAGCACCCGCTTGTTGTGCTCCGCGCCGAGCTGCGCCAGCTGGACGCGGTCGTTCGCGCCCTCAACCTGCCAGCGGTCGGTGGTGACTACCGCGGCTACCCGGCCCCCGCCGTCGTTAGCCAGGCCCAGCACGTCCGTGAGGTACTTCTCGCCCTGCGCATTGTCCGTGGTGATCTCCTTGAGCGCATCGCGCAGGACCTTCGCGTCGAAGGCGTAGATGCCTGAGTTGATCTCGCGGATTTCGCGCTGCGCGTCGCTGGCATCCTTGTGCTCCACGATGCCCTGCACGGTGCCGTCCGAGGTGCGGACAATCCGCCCGTAGCCGGCGGCGTCGTCGAGGACCGCGGTCAGCACTGTCACCGCGTTGCCGTCCTCGGTGTGGGTCCGGACCAGCTCCTGCAGCAGGGCGGTTGTGAGCAACGGAACATCGCCATAAGTCACCACAACGGTGCCCTCGAGGTCCGCGGGAAGGGCTTCAAGCGCCGCTTCCACCGCGCGGCCGGTGCCGGGAATCTCGTCCTGGTCCACGATCAGCGCGTCCGGATCCAGCTCCTGGATATGGGCGGCCACGCGGTCGCGCTCATGGCGTACGACGGCGGCCAGCACCTTGGGCTCGAGGCCCCGGGCTGCGGCCAGCGCGTGGCCGACCATGGAAATCCCGCCGATTTCGTGGAGGATCTTGGGTTTCTGCGACTTCATCCTGGTGCCCGCGCCTGCGGCGAGAACGATGACTGCGGCCGGCTGGATCACCGGTACTGCATTGTCTGGACTGTTGTCTTGGGGGCTCACGAAGTGGCACTCCTACCCGGACTGAATCCGTGTCAAAGCTAAGCAAGGGTTAACGCCATGCTACTTGCCGGGACTTGCTCCGTTTACCGGAGGGTCCTCGTTCCGCCCATAGGATTCGAACCTATACTCCACAGCTCCAAAGGCTGGGGTGCTGCCATTACACCAGAGCGGACCGTGCCGGGGGCACAAGAAATCATTTTGCCACGTTTGCCGAGTTCCGCGCGACTTGAGCGCGCCGAAGCCCGAAACAGCCCGTTCGTAGGCCGCTGTCACTGGGGAGTAGTTATTGCCCGGTACCGGTCCAGCCGACCTCTGGATCGGGGGTCTTGCGTCCGCTAGGAGCGTTGGCCACTTCGGGCGCCTTGCCTCCTACTAGGGTTTTGGCTCCGGTGTCTTCCTGCTTTCCGCCGTCCGGCGAGGGCTCCTCCGGCACGGGTTCGAGCCGGACGATGACTTGTTTGGAGGCGGGCGTGTTGCTCAGTTCCGCCACGCTGTCCAGCGGCACCAGCACGTTCGCCTCCGGGTAGTAGGCCGCCGCACACCCTTGGGCAGTGGGGTACGCAACAACACGGAACTTGCGCAGCACACGCTCCCGGCCGTCGTCGTACTCCCCGTGGACGTCAACCAGGTCGCCGTCGTGGATACCCAGCAAGACCAGGTCCTGCGGGTTCACGAAGACCACGTGGCGGCCCTTCTTGATGCCGCGGTACCTGTCGTTGTAGCCGTAGATGGTGGTGTTGAACTGGTCGTGCGAGCGCAGGGTCTGCAGGATCAGCCGGCCGGGCGGGCAGTCCAGCGCCTCCAGGTCATTGGTGCTGAACATGGCCTTGCCGGTGGGCGTGTTGAAGGTGCGCGAATCCCGCGGGCCGTTAGCCAGCATAAAGCCGCCCTCCTGCCGGATGCGCTGGTTGTAGTTCTCGCAGCCGACCACCACGTGGGAAATGTGCTCGCGGATCTTGTCATAGTCCTGCTCGAAGCCGGCCCAGTCCACGTTGACCTTGTCCCCCAGCACCGCCCGCGCCAGCCTGCTGACGATTGCGACTTCGGAGAGCAGGCCCGGCGCTACGGGTTCCACATGGCCCCAGGACGGGTGCACCGCGCTGACGGTGTCCTCCACGGAAACGAACTGCTCGCCGCTGGCCTGCCGGTCGATCTCGGTGCGGCCCATGGTGGGCAGAATCAGCGCCTCCTTGCCGATGACCGTGTGCGAGCGGTTGAGCTTGGTGGAGATCTGGACGATCATCTCCGTGTTCTCCATCGCCTCCTCCGCCGCGGCCGTGTCCGAAATGGCGGCCACAAGGTTGCCGCCGAGCGCGATGAAAACCTTGATCCCGCCGTCGCGCATTTTGGCTATGGCCTGGACCGCGTCCACGCCGTGTTCCCGCGGCGGGTCGAAGCCGAATTCGGCCTGAATTGAATCAAGGAACGACGGCGGCATCTGTTCCCAGATACCCATGGTCCTGTCACCCTGCACGTTGCTGTGGCCGCGGATGGGTGACGCGCCGGCGCCGGGCTTGCCGATGTTGCCGCGCAGGAGCAGCAGATTGATGATCTCCTTGATGGTGGAAACCGCCTTCTTCTGCTGCGTCAGCCCCATCGCCCAGGTGATGATGACCTTGTCCGCTTTGAGGTAGCGGGCCGCGAGCTCGTCGATTTCCTCGGTACGCAGGCCGGTGGCTTCCAGCACGGCCCGTTCGTCCAGCTTGTCCAGGTGCGCCTTGAGCTCCTCGAGCCCCTCGCAGTGGGCCTGGATGAATTCGTGGTCCAGCACGGTGCCGGGATTGGCGGCTTCGGCGTCGAGCACGCGCTTGGAGAGGGCCTGGAGCAAGGCCATGTCCCCGCCGAGCCGGATCTGCAGGAACTGGTCAGCAATTTCGGTGCCGTGGCCGATGATGCCCTTGACCTTCTGCGGGTTCTTGTAGCGGCGCAGGCCGGCCTCGGGCAGCGGGTTGACCGCGACGATCTCGCCGCCGTTTTCCTTGCACTCCTCCAGGGCGGTGAGCATGCGCGGGTGGTTGGTGCCCGGATTCTGGCCCATGATGATGATCAGGTCGGCCTTGCCGAAGTCGTCATACTTCACGGTGGCCTTGCCCACGCCGATGGTCTGGCCCATGGCCCAGCCGGAGGACTCGTGGCACATGTTGGAACAGTCCGGCAGGTTGTTGGTGCCGTAGGCGCGGACAAACAGTTGGTACGCGAAGGCGGCCTCGTTGGATGTGCGGCCGCTGGTGTAGAAGGCGGCCTCATCCGGCGAATCCAGGCCGTTGAGCTTCGCGGCGATGATCTTGAAAGCGTCATCCCAGCTGACCGGGATGTAGTGGTCCGCGCCGGCCGGCTTGTACACCGGCTCGGTCAGGCGGCCCTGCATGCCCAGCCAGTACTCGCTGCGGCCGCGCAGCTCTTCCACGGTGTGCTCGGCCCAGAACTCGGTGGCGATGGTGACCGGAGTGGCCTCCCAGGTGACGGCCTTGGCTCCGTTCTCGCAGTACTCGAAGGGCTTGCGGTGGTCCGGATCCGGCCACGCACAGCTCATGCAGTCGAACCCGTCCTTCTGGTTCATCGCGAGCAGGGTTTTCCGGCTGCGGTCCACACCCATGTGCTTCAGCGCCGGCTGCATGGAATGCACGACGCCGGGGATGCCGGCCGCCCAGGATTTGGGCTTCTCCACCTCGAGATCGTTCTCGTCGGCTTCCTCAACCTCAGGATTATTGCGCGTCATTGCCGCACGTCCCTTCTTCACCACAAACGCAGGTCCGATTGATGTGCTCATAGCAGGAGTATTACGAGTACCTTAGGCCTAACAGTTATCCCACGGGGCCGCAAGCATTTTGGCAGATTCCAGCAGGCCTCTGGATGGCCCGGGCGCCCTCCCGTAGGGTCGTCCGTACGGTCTCCCGCGGAGTCGTCAGCAGAAAGGGGTCGCCATGAAACCGTCCATTGTGGTTTTCGACGTCAACGAAACGCTCTCCGACCTTTCTGGCCTGCCGGCCAAATTCACCCAGGCTGGAGCGCCGGCTTTCCTGGCGAAGGTCTGGTTTGCCGGGCTGCTGCGCGACGGCTTCGCCCTGGCCGCCGCGGGCAACAACGAAAAGTTCGCCCGGATCGCCGCTGAATCCCTGCGCGGAGTGCTCCAGGACGCTCCGCTGAACCGTGACCTCGACGAGGCCGTGCAGCACATTATGGACGGATTTTCCGCCCTGTCGCTTCATCCCGACGTGGCCGAGGGCATCAGCGCTCTGCGCGGCGCCGGGCTGCGCCTGGTCACGCTGAGCAACGGTTCTGCGGACGTGGCAAGGAACCTGTTGGGCTCGGCCGGCCTGCTGGAACAGTTCGAACAACTGCTCTCCGTGGAGGACGCACCCGCGTGGAAACCGGCCCGGGCGGCCTACGACTACGCCGCGTGGGTCTGCGAAACGGACCCGGACCAGATGATCCTGGTGGCCGTCCACCCCTGGGACATCCACGGCGCCAAACGGGCCGGCCTGCAGACCGCTTGGCTCAACCGCAGCGGCGCCGACTACCCGGGCTACTTCGAAGCGCCGGACTATACGATTACCAGTCTCGGCGAACTGACCTCTGCCTTGGAGCAGTGACGTCCCGACTTGTCAGCTGGTGTCCGGCTAGCTTTTCTCCGACAGGGCCGGGGCTGCAGCCTCGTCCAGCTCATACCCCGAGACCGGCGCCTCGCCTTCCGCCACAGGCTCCGGCACCTCCCCGACCGCTGATTCATCTTCCCGATGCTGGTGCAGCCGGTCCGTTTTGGCCACGGTCAGCAGGACTACCGAATCCTCCGTGGCCCTGACCGAATACAGCCCCGGTGGAACCACGAGCAGATCACCGTCCCGGCCGTCCCAGTTGTCGGTCTGGGTGAACAGGCGGATACGTCCGCTCAGGACCAGGACGGTTGCCTCGCCCGGGTTCAGATGCTCGTTCAGTTCCTGGCCGCCCGCGAGAGCGATCACGGTCTGACGCAGGACGTGCTCATGCCCGCCGTAGACCGTGTTGGCGCTTCTGCCGCTGGTCACCCGCCGTGCTGTGTCGAGATGACGGCGTCCGATTGCGGTCAAAGAAAACTTCTTCACTTCTGCCTCCCAGACTGCGTGAACCATGCTGTCCGCTTCAGATCCCGTGGACCGCGATTCCCACCATCCTAGGCCTTTTAGGCGCGGCCTGTGGGATGGGTCACAGCACCATCGTCTTCGCGGCTCAGCGCCGGGTGGAGTAGTGGATGGTCTGGGCTGTGATCCGGCCGTCGCGGACCACAAAGCTGTCCACGCCGTCGTGAATTTCCAGCTCATCGGTCGAGCCGGTCCAGACCAGCATCCCGACTTCGCCGTCGGTCAGCAGTTTGTGGAACTGGTACGAGCCGTCCTGAATGTAGCTCTGCAGAATGCCTTGAGCACTTCCTGGATCGTGCGCGGACTTCCCCGGCTCACATCGGATTCCTGCTGTGTCATGGACTCCCCCTCAATGCCTGTCTATTGTCCTGTACCCGCATACACAACAATTCAGACGTCCCAGCGGCGCGATTTTCTCCAGGGCCGTGCCACGCGCATATCGAGCCGTCAGGGGTGGCGCACGCCCTCGCCGGCAAGGACTGATCGGTAGCCTTCGCGGAACGAGGGAAAGCGGAACCGGAAGCCGGTGGCGAGAAGCCGGCTGTTGCTGCAGCGCTTGTCCCCGCCGCGGGCGGTGTTGGCTCGTCCCGAGGGTGCAGGCGCTGCTTTGGGCGGTTCCGGCACGTCCAGTTCGGCCGCCAGGAAGCGCAACACCTCTCCCAGTTCGGCCGGTTCGGAATCGACCCCCAGGTAGATCTGCTCCGGCGCTTCGACAGCCGTGGTCAGGTGCACGATCGCGGCGGCGGCGTCGTCCCGGTGGATCCGGTTGGTCAGCCGGGGCGGGTCCGGAATGACCGCGGTCCCCTGCCTCACCTGGTCGATCAGCCGTGTGCGTCCTGGACCGTAGATACCGCCCAGCCGGAGCACGATGGCGGACGGCAGCCGGGCGTGCAGCAACTCTTCCGCCTCGCGCAGGATCCTGCCGGTGGCCGACGTTGCCCGGGCCGGCGTGGTTTCGTCGACCTCGCCGCCGTCGTTCTCCCCATACACCGCGGTGGAAGACACGAACAACACCCGGCGCGGCCGGACGCCGTCGCGCTCTATTGCATCCAGCAGGTTGGCGAGAGCATTAACATACGCGCTGCGGTAGGCCGCCTCCGTCCGTTCGGCGGCAGCCGTCGCCATGACCACAATCTCGGTGTCGGCAGGGATTTCGGGCAGCGGGCCGGTGAGGTCCACGGCTGCGCCCTCCAGCTGCGCAGGCAGCTTCTCCGGCGAGTGGCGCCAGCCGATCACGCGGTGGCCGGCCGCGGCGAAACGCAGGCCCGCTTCCGTACCCAGGTCGCCGCATCCCGCTATCAGCACTGTCATCCCGTCACCCTCCGTTGCCTTTGCCTCAGAATCCTTATTCGGGCAACCCCCAATTTTGGGCCCCCGACATGCCCCAACTGCACCATTGAAACTCAATTGTTACCAGTCATGATGAAGGAAGCATTCGTGGGGAATGCGCGCATTGGGGGATGCGAGATGCAAGGGGGATGTGTGGAGCAATTAACCGCCGGGCACGCCACGCCCATTTCTGTACAGATGATCGGCAACCTTGAAGTCCGTCGGGGCGAAACCGTCCTGACGTCAACCACCCTCGGCAGCCCGAAGGCCAGGCAGATCTTTGAAATTCTGCTGCTGAGACTCGGCTCGCCCGTTTCCAAAGGCGAGCTTATCGAACTGCTCTGGGGCGGCAGGCCACCGGGCAAAGCACAAGCCACACTGGAAAGCTACGTCAGCCTGCTGCGGCGCAGTTTGCAGCCCGGCGATGCCAAGACCGGCCCGCTGCGCACCGCAACCGGCAGCTATGTCCTCGATCCGGACCTGGTGGAGGTGGATCTGGTCCGGTTCAACCAGTTGGTCGCCCAGGCCGACGAAAGCGCGCCGGCGGAGGCCTATCCCCTGCTGGCGCAGGCGCTGAAGCTCGCGTCGGCGCCGCTGCTCGGGGACGAACTGGCGACCGAGTGGGCCGACGAGGCTCGTGTCCACCATGCGTCCCTGGTGACGTCGGTGCAGATCCGGGCGGCCGAAACCGCTGAGCATCTCGGACGCACGCAGGACGCTGTGCATTGGGCCGAGCAGGCGGTGGCGTCGGAGCCGCTGAACGAACGGGCGTGGTCCACGCTTGTCACCACGCTTGAGTCTGCCGGCCGCTATGCCGAGGGCCTCCAGGCCTACGACAAGTGCCGTCGGCTGCTGGACCGGGAGCTGGGCTGCACGCCGGGTCCAACCCTGCGTGACGCCCACGCCCGGCTGCTGCAGAAAACCGTAGAGGACGACGGCGAACTCTCCGAGGTCCTCGCGGCTTTGCTCTACCTGAACGACCGCATGCGCGCCCAGCCGGCGCACCAAAACACGCGGGCCTCTACCAAACGCGCGCAGGGGTCGTCGTCGTACACCAATACTGCAGGCCGGGTCATCAGCGCCTTCCTCAATAAGGCGTTGACCGTCGGCTGACACTAGGAGGGGATCCACATGGATAACCAGATCGACAGCAACAAGACATACCTGTCCGTCGCCCAGGTCGCCGGACACCTGAACGTCTCGAAAATGACCATCTACCGGCTGGTCCACACCGGCAAGCTGCCTGCCGTCCGGATCGGCCAGAGCTACCGGGTCAGCGAAGACGCGGTAGCGAAGTACCTGGAAGGCGGAACGGTGCGGGCCACCTAAAAGACGTTGCCGCGCTGCCCGAGACCTGCTCGGGCTGTGCTGTGGTGAGGAGGTCGCCGGCCCGGGATCTACATTGCCGGCGGCGCTTCTCCTCCACAGCCGGTACTTGTCCACATAAGCCCGAAGGAGCCTCTTCCTCGAACAGGCGTTCCAATAGCGTTGAGGTATGGCCATTGGGATGCTGGAGGAAACGGACGGGGCGGGCAGCTCCCTCGTTGCCCTGCGCGCCGAAGTCCTCCGGATAGCCGATGAGTTTGTCCAGGATTCGGTGGTGATGTCCCGTCGGGATCTCGCTGACACTGTTGCCTTCACCGAAGAACTGGCCAAGGTCGTCGAATTTCTGCAGCTGGTCGGTGCCCGAGCGGTGGAAGACCAGAACGTTGCGGCTCTCGGTGAGTCCAGCAGCGGCCTTGGCTGGTCGGAACCTCCTGCGCCTGCGGACGCGTCCGCTTCCGTAGCATCAGATACAACTTCCGACGCAGCAACCGGCGCTCGCCGGAAGAAGCCGCGCCCCGAATTCAAAGACACAGCCGACTATCTTCGGGGACGCCTCGGGATCAGCCGGACGGAGGCGCGTCGCCGGCTCCGGGTCGCGGCGGACATCTTGCCGCAGCGCCGGCTCAATGGCGAGCCGGGAGCAGCGAAGCTGGAACATCTCGGCCAAGCGCTGGCCGAGGGAGCCATCAGCGGCAAGGCCGCCACCATGATCCGGGATGCGGTGGACCGTGTGCGCCCGGTTGCGGCGCCTGAAGCCCTGGTCGCCATGGAGGAGAACCTCACCCGTCAGGCCCAGGAGACCAACGTAGACGTGTTGTTCACACTCGTGGCCGCTTGGGAAGAAGCACTGGATCAGGACGGGGCCGAGCCGTCTCCTGAATTGCTCAAGGCCCGGCAGGGCATCTTCTACAAGGGCAAGCGCAACGGTCTCCACAAACTCGAAATCGCGGCTACCGACGAACAGCATGAGTACATCGCCACGGTCATGAACGTAGCCACCAACCCGCGCATTGCAGTAAACCGCGCCCCTTCAGACCATGGTGCCTGCCCGGAGAACCCTGAGGCTGTCGGAGCTGAGCCGGAGAACGGACAAGACAGCGGCCAAGTATGGCAGGACCCGCGCACCAGAGAGCAGCAACTGCTTGACGGGCTCGTTGCGGGCTGCAAACTGGCGCTGGCAACCGACGAACTACCGGACACCGGCGGGTACCGCCCCCAGGTCATGGTCACCATCGGATACAAAGAACTCTGCGGCGAAATCTCTGGCAGCGGCCATGCCGTATTCGGCGGGCTGGTCACACCTAAGACTGCACGGCGGATCGCCTGCGACGCCGACATCATTCCGGTGGTACTCGGCTCGAAGGGTGAAATTCTCGACGTCGGCCGGAAGCACCGGTTCTTCAACCGTGCGATGCGCCGGGCACTTGTCGCAAGGGACAAAGGCTGCGCTTTCCCCGACTGCTGCATACCGTCGGTCTGGACCGAAGCCCACCACATCAAGCCTTGGTGGGATGGCGGAGCTACGGAAGTAGTTAACGGAACCTTGCTTTGCAGCTTCCACCATGCCCTCATGGACAACGGGAACTGGGAAATCGAGGTCAGGCAGGGCATCCCCTGGTTCATTCCTCCGGCGTACCTCGACCCGGAACGACGAGCGCGCCGCAACCTGTACTGGCACGCGGGTATCTCCGAGGCGCTCGCCGCAGCCCAAGCCGCCGCAAGCACCTAACGCTCTCCTGACTATGTCTGGACATGTGCCTGGGCCTGGTCCTCGGCCTGGACTACTTTCCGCGTTCCCCGCCGGAAATCCTGATCCACGTTTGCGCGGGGCTGGTCATGCTCACGGCGTCGTTGTCGCTTTTCCTGACAAACCTTTCCCTTGCGCTGCTGTGGGCCATAACCGAGGCCGCCGCTTGGCTGCCACATCTTCGATCCAGCCGATGGCGAGGAAAACCAGTCCCAGCAGCGGCCAGACGACGATGAACTGCAGCAGTTCGCTTTCCAGGAGCCACGGCAGGTTTTCTTCGAGGACCGGTAAGTTCCAGAGCAGGTCGATCAGTGGGACCGATGCGATCAGCACGAGGTTGTGCCAGAGGTACATGGTGATGGCGCGGTTGTTAATCAGCGCGATGACTTTGTCCAGGAACCGCAATGGTCGCGGAAGCAGGGACCAGGAGGGCGAGATCCGCAGCAGCAACGCGCAGACGCCGAAGGACCATAAGGCCTGCCCCAGCGGGTTGACTCCCAGGTCCCAGCCGAACTCTTCAAGGTGTGACCAAACCCAGAGCAGCCCCAGACCCATGATCGCCAGCGCCGCGGTCAGAACAATACGGAACGGCACCCGGCGAAGGAGCCCGTCATGATAGGCAAATCCAAGAATCCAGCAGGCTCCGTAGGTGGCGAAGTCTGTTGCGGGACTGTCTATGGCACCGGGAATCACGACGATTTCCAGGCCCAGCACGGCGACGAGTCCGAGCGGTGCCATCAGGGTGACCCACGGCAGTCTCCTGAACGCTTTGAGCAGCAGCGGCGACAGCAGGACAAACCAGAAATACGCCCGGATGTACCAGAGGATATCCGCCGACTCCATCCCCCATGAAGTCTCGGTCAGGCCCGCATCGGAACCGATGCTTTCGGGGAAGGGCGGGTCGCCGATCGGGACGAGCCAGAGCAGGATCCTGAGCCACCAGCCACCGGTGTCGCCTGGCTCCGGCCGCCAGCCTTGAACCACCAGAGCCGTCACCACCGTCAGGCTGTAGGCCCACAGGGGCAGCAGGAGCCGCCGAGCCCGGCTCTTCAGGACGTCGGCGGCCGGACGCTGGAGGGAACGGGCCATCAGCGAGCCTGCGAGCGCGAACATCACGCCCATGGAGGGGAACACCACGCTCAGCCATACCGCTTGGAAGAAGGTGTGAAAGGCCACGATGCGGACCAGGGCGATCGCGCGCAGCAGGTCAAGGTAGCGGTCGCGGCCGCTGGAGGCAGACTCCAGGCCCATATCTTCGCGAGTGGGAGCGTCCGGGGTTGACGTACCGAGAGCTGCAGGCGCGGGACTTGGCGTGCCCGGGACGGGATCTGGCTTGCCGGAAGTTGAGGCTCGGGCTTCGGCAGTCATGACCTGCTCCCTGGCAAAGGAGCGGGCAGCGGCACAGGGGCAGGCAGCGGCGATACGATTTGCTGGTGCCTACCGTACTGACGCTTTCTGCCCTGGTTATCCGTGACGACGCCGGCCGGCTGTTGCTGGTCCGCAAGCGCGGCACTTCCAAGTTCATGCAGCCGGGCGGCAAGCTGGAGCCGGGCGAGAGCTTTGCAGCGGCGGCTGTCCGGGAGCTCCAGGAGGAGCTGGGCATCCGGGTGGCCGAAATGGAACTGACCGACATGGGTCGCTGGTACGGGGCCGCGGCCAATGAGACGGACACGTTCATCGATGCCGGCATCTTCAGCTGCGAGACAAACCAGGCTCCGGTAGCGGCGGCCGAGATCGAAGAAGTTCTTTGGCTGCACCCCGATGAGGCGGAGGCACGAGACGATCTGGCACCGCTGCTGACCGACCATATCCTCCCGCTTCTGGCAGAGGCGGCGGCGTGGTCCGCTCATGGCGGCGCTAACTCGGCTGCAGGCGGCGCGCGGGACTGATCCACACGCCGCTGGTTTTCCGGGTCCAGGCCTGCACGGCGGTAACCAGGCAAACCGTGGCATCAATCAGGCGGACCAGCGGAAAGACCAGCCCAAGCAGCAGCAGGCCGGGCCGCCGCAGCACACAGGCGGTGATCACGGTCAGCAGATAGTCCGGCAGGAGAATGCCCAGCAGGACATCCTGTGGCCGCAGGATCACCACATCCAGCAGGGCACCGGCCAGCAGCGCCGGAATGACCAGCACCAGAACCACGCTGGCGGTGATCAGTTCCACAATGTGCAGCAGCAGGGCTGCCCAGAAACGGCCGAGGTGGAGGCCATGGCGGCGGACGGTCTGCCAGAACCCCAGGCTCCAGCGCCGGATCTGGCGGACGTAGTCATGGAAGTTGTCCGGATCCTGGGTGTAGGCGATTGCCGCGGAGGGGTGGAAATCGATGCGGCCGAGCCTCTTCGCGTGGATCTCGAACGTCATGTTGAAGTCCTCGATCAGCAACCCGGGGGCATCGACGTCGATATCGGCCAGAACGCTGGTCCGATACATGCTGGCGAAGCCGGGCACGATGGTGACCACGTTGGCGGGCCTGGCCGCCTGGCCGTACTTCAGCAGCAGCTGGACGATCGTGTACAGCCGTTCCCGATAGGCCAGGAGAACCCTGCCCACGGCGCCTTGCTTCCAGCGGTCGCGCAAGGAGCGTGCCCGACCCGCGACGGCCACCACCTCCGGATCGTTGAAGAGCGGCAGCCCCGTTGCCAGGTAGTCCGGGGCCAGGCGGGTGTCGGCGTCCAGCAGCAGCACAGCCTTATAGTTGCCGGCCAGATCGTAGTACTCCATGCCTGCCGCCAAGGCTCCCGCCTTGCCCCGGTTCGGACTCAGCTCAAGAACGTTCACCCCCGCACGCCCGGCGATCTGCGCCGTCGCATCGGTCGACCCGTCGGAGATCACGTGGATATTGTGCGCCGGCACGAGGGTGGCGGCGGTTTCGATGGTCGCCTTGATGACGAGTTCTTCATTGTGGGCGGCGATCAGCACCGCAACTTCTGCCGGCCGGATGGCGGGATCAACCTTGACGGCCAGCTGCCGTGGCTTGGTCCTGTTCTGCCACTCCCCCACGAGCCGCAGCAGTCCGATACTGCTCCATAACGGTGTGCTGAGGCCCAGTACCAGCAGGCAGATCAGCAGTATTGTCCACGGTTCCATCTCTCCCCCTCATTTAGTTGTCAGCTGTGCCGCTGCGGGTTGCGCTGCTGCGGGCAGTGCTAGCTGCTCCGTTGTCCTTGCTGGACCTGGAGCGTCGTGGTCCGCATGAGCCACGGGCCGTTGGGAACGTCCTCTTCGTCGACGAATTGCCAGTCCACCTTGTCCTGCGCACCGTTGAGCGAGCTGAATCCCAGGCAGCCGTTCAGCGCGGGCGAGACGTCCATGCCTGCGCCGTTGAATTCGGTGTTCGCGGGCCTATGGTCACCTTTGCCGAAAACGTAAGTGGCGTCGTCGTACTTCCCCGGTCCGGCGTCCTCGATCTGGCCGTAACAGGTGCGATCACCCTTCTTGATCCGGACCCAACGGTTCTTCATGTAGCTGAAGGACTTGTCCGTTTCCTTGCCGGCATAACCCGGCTCCTGAGCCCACGGGATAACGCTCCCGCGCATGGCGAAGGCGAGCGGATTGTTGATGTCGTCGAAGGGCAGATCGAGGTAAAAGGGGTTCTGCTTGGGCACCATCTGCGTGGGGAAGTAGCCGTTGGCCGGGGTACGCGGTTCGGTGGTGCAGACATTATCGACGGCGACGCCGTCGCACCCTCCGTAATTCTCCAGCCAGAAACTGTCGTAAGCGGACTGGAGTTGGCTGCCATCGGGTGCGTTGGGGTCGAAGACCTCGCCCACCCAGAAAGTCGTGGCGATGATGTCCGTGTGCCAAGGGTATTTTTGATGGTCCGGCTCGAGGTCGGGCTCGTTGCCGGTGGAGCCGGCGGGAACGCAAGATGTCAGGAGCGTTCCGGCTGCAATGAGACCCGTCATGATTGCCACCACGGTCGTGGCCCGCTGCTTCACGGTGCCGGCGCCGGCGAGGACTGGGCCGGCGGTGCTTGGGCCGGTGATTGGACCGATGGTTGGGGCGCCGGTGATTGGTCAGGTGGTGCTCCGTTGGAGTCGTAGAGCGCGTAGTTGTCGGTGACCAGAGTGCCGTCGCCGATGAGTCCGATGCCGAAGGTCAGGGCCGTGGTGTGAGCCGGAACCGGTGGTGTAGTCCATTCGGCGTGGACGAAGTCGTCGGCCGGATCAAGGTAGGGGCTGGCGGTCCAGTAATGCCAGGTGCCTTGCCCGTCCCGGTAGTAGACGCTGAACTGCGCGTTGGTTTCCGTTTTGTAGTCGGCACGCAGGGAATACCTGTGCCCGGGCTCGACAGCCGGGGCACACTCGCCGAGGTCCTGCCGGGTGATCAGCTTGGCGTCCCCGTCGACGTAGTCCGAGACCACGAGTTGCGCGGCGTTGGAGCCGTCCGGTCCGCGGCTCCGGCTGAATTCGGCCCGGTTGTCGCCGTAGCCGCCTTCCATCCAACAGAACGGTGCTGCATCCCGCTGCCACTGGTTCAGGTTGCCGTTGACCAGGGCGTTCTCCCCTGCGGCAGGGGGCTCCGGCGCGGGTACTTCGGCTGGTTCCCGGTTGGGCCCGCCGATGACTTGCTGGACGGTCCGGACCACGGTGCTGTTTCCTGCGGAGGCGACCGTGACCGAATCCGGGGCCGTTGCTCCCGGGCCGTTCCCGACGTCGTTAGCAGTTGCCTGGTCAGGGGTGCTTCGCTTGGCCAGCCAGTCGACGAACTCGGTGAAGAGATCTTCTTCCACGTCAATGCTGGTGCACTCGTAGGGGCACATGCCGTGGAACGTCAGGATGACCCAGCCGCCGTTGTCCTCGGCGCGGCTGACCTTGTCCTGCAGGTCCTGCAGCGTCCAGTCGGCTTCGACCTGCTCGGGGGCCTTCAGCAGGTAGGGGTCGGCCGGACGGAGCGACTCGGTTTCGGGACAGTCCTCGCAGCCTTCGCCGGCGGTGTCCCCGAGGCCGCGGGCGCTGTTGTAGCCGCACTCGCTTACCAGGGATTCGAGTTCCGGCGTGCTGGAGGCGAAAGGAAAGGCGAAGTTGGTGACATCGAAGCCCCAGCCATCGAGGTTGGCGCGGTCCTGGCAGATCTGCCGTGCCGCTTCCTGGAAACCAAGGTCCTGGATGTCCGGATGGGACAGGGTGTGCCCACCGATTTCGTGGTCGGCCAGGGCAATTTCCTTGGCCTGTTTCAAAGTCAGGTAGCGGGGCGAGCCGAGGTTGCCGGAATTGAGGTAGAAGGTCCCCTGCAGGCCGGCGTCCGCCAAGATCTCCGCGGCGCGCGCCTGGCCGCGGAAGCCGTCGTCGAACGTCACGGATACCACCGTTTGTCCTGGCGGGGCCGCCATCGGATCGGCAGGCGTGTAGTCCGGCACATCGATGGCGGCGGCGGGGTCCTGCTGGGGCGGGGAGGCCTGCACCCCGGCCGACTCTGCGTTGGCGGCGGGGCCGGAGGTGTCCAGCCACCGGTCGCCGAAGACCAGGAAGGCAGCCGGAAGCGCCAGCAGCACCAGTGCCGCCAGCCACTGCAGCGAGCGTTTTGAACCGCGGGTGTCTGCGGCCGGAACCGCAGGCACAGAGCGGCGTTTGAGACCCATGATCTAAGTCCTTTCCTCCAGCGGTCCCACGGCTCTGCCCTTCGAGCTGTGGGACCGTCGCCGCGGCCGGCACGGTGGTGTAGCGGCGGCCCGGCTGCGGGTCTAGCGGGCAGCGAGTGCAGCCGGTTCGGTGACGGCGGCAGTGGGCGCCCTCATGACGGTCTGCCAGGACATGGCCACATTGGAGATGATCTCCGCGATGGTGGTTTTCGGGTTGAAGCCCACCAGCTCGCGGGCCTTCGAATTGTCCGGAACCCGCCGGCGCATGTCTTCGTAGCCCGGCGCGTAGGCCTTGTCGTACGGGACCAGCCTGATGTCGCTGCCGCTCTCCAGCTGGTCGATGATCCGCTCGGCCAGGGCGAGGATGGAGACCTCGTACGTGCCGCCTAGGTTGAATGCCTGGCCATAGGCTGCGGGGTGCTCCGCGATCCGAACCAGGGCGGGTACCACATCCGCCACGTAAGAGAAGCAACGGGACTGGGTGCCGTCGCCGAAGACGGTCAGCGGCTCGCCACGTTGGGCCTGCCCCACGAGGTTCGGCACCACCATGCCGTAACGGCCGGTCTGGCGCGGTCCCACCGTGTTGAACAACCGGACGATGGCCACGCGCAGGCCGAACTCTTTCCAGTAGGCGTGTGCAAAGGCTTCGTCGATGCCCTTGGCCGCCGCGTAGGTCCAGCGGGACTTCAGCGGCGAGCCCAGGATGCGGTCGGAGTCCTCGGGCAGCGAGTCCGACGCGTTCTTGCCGTACACCTCGCTGGTGGAGGCCAGCAACAGGATGGCACCGGCGTCGAGCGTTGCATCCAGCACTGTCTCGGTGCCGTGGATGTTGGTGCGCAGGCTCCGCAGCGGCTCTTCGACGATGAGCTTGACGCCCACTGCCGCGGCCAGGTGGAACACCCGGTCTGCACCGGCGACCACGCGGTCAACCGCCGCCCGGTCGAGAATGCTCCCTTCCACGAACCGGAAGCGCGGGTGGCGCCTTACGTCGGCCAGGTTCTCCAGCGAACCGGTGGACAGGTCATCCAGCACGGCCACCTCGTCCCCCGAAGCGAGCAGATATTCGGTCAAGTGGCTGCCGATGAACCCGGCGCCTCCGGTGATTGCTGTTTTCATTTCCGATCCCCAATGTGCAGTGAAATGGTTCAGTCGCGCTATAGCCGGACGGTGTTGGCCGTCAGCGGCAGCCGGTAGGTGGTATCCAGGACGGTCGGCACGTCGGCCAGCCAGCCGAGGTCGAAGTTGCTGTGCGCGGTGTGCATGATGACCACATGGGCGCCGAACATCTTCGGGTCGGTAACCGAGCGCAGTTCCAGTCCCTCGTGGTTAAGCTCGCCGATCAGCGGATCCACGTAGCCCACAACCGCTCCCTCCGCCGCCAGGCCGGCCAGGATCTCCAGCGCGGGCGATTCACGCAGGTCCTCCACATCCGGCTTGTAGGCCACGCCGGCCACCAGGATGCGTGCCCCGGCCAGTCCGTGGTCCGTGTCCGAAAGGATCTTCCTGGTCCGGTCCACCACCCGGTGCGGGCGGGCGGCGATACCATGCATGGCCTGCTCGATTACCGGGGCGTTCAACCGGTTCCGGCGCAGCTGCCACAGCAGGTAGTGCGGATCGCACGGGATGCAGTGCCCGCCCACGCCCGGCCCCGGGGTGAAGCGCATGAATCCGAACGGCTTGGTGTCCGCGGCGTCGATAACGTCCATCACCTGGATGCCCAGCGCGGTACAGATGTCCGCGAACTCGTTGGCCAGTGCAATGTTGACCGCCCGGAAAGTGTTCTCCACCAGCTTGGTCATCTCCGCGGCCTCCGCCGTCGGCACTACGTGCACGTTCGGCACGTATTTGCCCAGCAGTGCGGCGGCATGTTCCCCGCAGACAGGCGTGACGCCGCCGACCACCCGCGGCACTTCCTCCTGGCTGAAGGTATCGACGCCGGGATTGATGCGCTCCGGGCTGAAGGCAACATGGACATCGGTGCCCGGCAGCAGCCCGCGGGCGGCCAGCGGATCCGCGAGCATGTCCTTGGTGCTGCCCACGTAGGTGGTGGAGGTCAGCATCAGCAGCTGGCCCGGAACGGCGCTGGTCACCACGGTGGCGCACGCCCGGCGCAGGATGCCCAGGTCCGGCACCAGGTAGCTGTCCACGGGGGTCGGCACCGCAATAACGACGGCGGCAGCCCGCTTCAGCTGGACCGGATCGGAGGTCAGTTCGTAGCCGGAATCGCCCAGGGCCCGCGAGAGCCGCTCACGATCCCCGGCGAGCAGGTCGGCACGCTGCTGCCGGATGGTCTGCAACCGCAGCTCGCTGACGTCGAGGCCGAGCACGCGGTAACCGGCTTCGTGGAACGCCAACGAGGTAGGCAGGCCCACATAACCCAGGCCGACAATGGCGACGTCGAACTCGAAATCGGTCTTCCTGACGGGCGTGATGTACATTTCCGGCAGGGCCTTGAAAGTCCTGCCGGCAACGCGCGGTGCGGCTGTCAGCGAATCCGGCGGACGGAGCCTCGGGTCTTGCAGAGTCATGATCTGATCCCCTGTCTGATCTGTGAATGGACTGACATTCTGTAAATGGACTGATGTGAAAGGACTGGCACGAATGATTGAGCGGACGCTGCCCCAAACAGCGTTCCCGGTGCTGCTCCCCGCGTTGTTCCCCTGTTCCCCTTTTGTTCCCCTGCGCGTTTTCCCCGGCGGCCTGACGCTTCCGCAGGCGACGGGGCCGGCAGCGACGGGGCAAAAGTCTCGGTCTCAGAAGACTTCGTTCACCGCCGGTCCCGCCAGGTCCGGACCGCGGCAGCTGCGGGGGCTTTCCCGCCGCGGTCCGGATCAGGAGCGGGTTGGCCGTGGCGTCGCCTGCCCCATTTCCTCAGCCTAGGAAGCTGCGGCGGCCACGGCACGAGTGGTTCCTACCCGTTCTACCCGCCGCCTACTTGCATCGCGGGCACGGCATCACGTGGGGCGAGCGCGGCGGGCTCCACTTGTTGCGGGCCACTAAGTACGACGGCGGCAAGCTCACCTCGGGTGCGTACGTGCAGTTTGTCGTAGATCCGGTAGATATGGCCTTCCACGGTCCGCACGGAAACTCCCAGCCGTGCCGCGATGTCCCGGCTGCGCATGCCCTGCGCCACGAGCGTGGCGACGTCCCGCTCCCGAAAGGTCAGCTCCCGGGGGGCACACGATTCGCCCAGCGGGGAGGCCACCATGCCGGGCAGCTGCAGCTGCTGGACCAGCCGGGCCGCCTCCCGCCGCCGGGCCCGCTTGCCGTTGCGTTGGCCGTCACGTTGCCCCTCGCCCGCCAGGAACCGGGCGCCGTGGGCTGCGGCGTCCGCGGCGATCAGCGGGTAGCCTGCATCGGCCGCGTCCCGGGCGAGGATAAGGATCCGGTCCGCGTCCTTATCCAGCAGTGCCTGGGCGAAGGCGTGCAGCAATCCGTTTTCCCTGCCCGCCGGTGCGGCGGTGAGGTCCCGCAGCCGGGGCAACCCGCCCAGTTCGCCGAGCCGCAGCAGCAGGAGGTGGACTTCGGTTTCCTCGGTCACCCGGCAAAGTTGGGCAAGACGCACCGCCAGACCGGTCAGCTCCTGAACGGCAGCGGTCACGCCCTGCGTGGTGGCGCCGACCGCGGCAATCCGCGCTTGGGCTGTGAGAGGCATGGTCTCGTGGATGCTGCCTCGTTGGTGGGCCAGGTGCTCGTTGAAGTCGCTGGTGCACGAGGCCACGATGTCCCGTTCATTGAGCATGGCAGCTGCATCCGCGGCCAGGCCCAGCGCGTAGCCGAGCAGCTGGTGTGGGTCATGCATCCGCAACGCGTCCACCGCCAGCAGCAGCCGGTCCAGGCTGGCGCGCACACGCCCTTGCCTGAGCTCCAGCCAGCCGTGCAGGAACTCGATGGTTCCGCCGAAGACCACCAGGGATTCGGGCCTGTCCGTTTCGTAGCGTTCCAGTTGCGCGGCGGCGCCGGCGAGGTGGCCGGCCTGGATCAGGCAGCGGATCAGGCGCAGGGTCAGACCTTCCTGCAGCACGTTCCCGGCGTCCGGTTCGCGTTCCATGTGGCGAAGCACGGCGGTGGCGATGTCCGTGCTGGTCTGCCGGTCGCCGGTGACCAGTGCTGCCTCGGCGAGGAGTGTCTTGGCCACCAGGCCCTCGTCCGCGATCGCGCGGTCCTGGCCATTCCGGTGCTGCTGCGCTGGGTCGGCGTCGGGTTCGGGTTCGGTCTCGACTGCCAGCCGCCACAGGCCCGGGATGCTTTCGGCGAAGCGGCCTTCCAGCTGCATCGCGTGGTGGTGCAGCAGCCGGTCGAACCGGCGGTCCTCCGGCTTCAGGATTCGGCGCGTCAGTGCGATATCCCAGTTCCGGAGCAGCTGGCTCAACTGCTCAGCCCCGGCACCGGTCCGCACCACAACTTCCTGACCCAGCAGTACCGCATCGCGGAGCACGGCCGGGTCGGTAGAGGTGGCGAGGACCTTGGACAACCGAGCCAGCGCGCGGCCGGCGTACCCCTGGTGCAGGTAGATCCGGACGATCTCCACTTCCGCCGCGGGCGCCAACCGCGGCGACTCGATCACCGTCGCGGCCCGCAGCGCCAGCGCGAGGTCGTGCCGCCGGTTTGCCTGCTGTGCGGTGGCCAGCAGCGTCTTCTCGCTCAGCGGCAGCTGGGCATCGAGCGCCCATCTGGCCGGCTCCACGCCGCCGGGCATCAGCTCCGGTTCATCGGCGAGGATCTGCGTGAACCGGCCATACAGTTCCCGACGGGTACTTGCGGGCGCAACACCGCGTACCGCGGCTGCGGGGTAGGCCGGTCCGAGCCGGATCAACGGACCGGAATGGGACAGTGCTTCCGCCGCGGCGGCCCGGTTCTGGTCTGGGCGCGCCTTCCGGGTCTGATCTGGGTCCGTATTCCGGTTCGGGTCTGGGCGCGCATTCCGGTTCTGGTCCGAGTCCGGGTCCTCATCCTGATCCGTCTCTTCGAAATCGAACTCGAGAAGGCGCCCGGCCTGGAGCCGCTCGAAGTGGCCGCCCCCGGCGAGCCGCGATAGCAGCCGCAAGCGCAGCGGACCGGCGAGGGCCACGGCGTAGACAGCGTCCTGCTCCGCCGGAGCCAGCCGCTGTAGGTCCTCCCGGAGCATGTCCTGCAGGAGCTCGCTGGTTTCCGGGAAGCGGCCGGTGGGCAGCCACTTGCCGTTGTGTTCGACCAGCCGGTTCAGGCGGCGGCTTTCCGCGAGCAAGGCCAGCAGGTTCCGTGGATGGCCGCCGGAGTTCCGGGCGAGCAGCCGTGTGGCGGCCGGGAGCACCGGGCCGCCGAGGACATGCCGGACGACGTCGTGAACTTCCGGCACGGTGAGCGGGGCCAGTTCGCACTGTTCCACCAAGCCGTCCTGCCGCAAGGCCGCCAGCTCCGAATCAAGCGGGTTTCCCGGCCGGGCGGCCAGCAGCGCTTGAACGGCTCCGCTTACGATCAGCTGCGCCAGTATGCCGGCGCTGTCGGGATCCAGTTCGTGGGCATCGTCCACCAGCAGCACGGGCGTTTCGGCGTGCGTGGAGAGGAACCGCAAGGTTGCCCGCAGGACCTCAACCTGCGGCGTGTCCGGTGCCGGCGGAACCTCGCCGCCAAGCAGTGGACCCAGTGCCGCGAACGGTGCGTCGAGCAAGGATGCCGCGCTGCCGGACAGCCGGATGAAGCGGAAGTCCGCCTTCAGCGCCTGGGCGATGTGCCCAAGAAAGGCCGTCTTTCCGATCCCCGGTGCCCCGACGATCAGCGCACCGCGGATTGCCGCGTTGCTCAGGATTGCCGTGACCGCGGCCGTGGCTCGCTCTCGGCCTGCCAAGGCTGGCAGTGCTGGCAGTGCTGCCAAGGTTGGAGGTGCCGCCAAGGCTGGAAGTCCTGCCAAAGCTGGATGGCGAGGAGCCGCCGTCGTACTTCCTGATGGTGATTCCCCAATGTGCGTTTCTCCGAAGCGTAATTCCCCCAAAGTTGTTTCCCCGTTGTGTCCTGCCTCTTCCAAGGCCCCCGCGCACGCGGTGATCGAGTGACTCATGATGAACCGTGTTTCTGCTGTGTTACCGCCCAGCTGTCTTAGGCAAACGGGCCGGCCGGGACAGCCGGCGGGCCAACCTGCAATTTCCGGTAAATTTGCTGCAGGTGGCCTTCCACAGTGCGGATGGACACGTGCAGCCGTCGCGCGATGACCGCGTTGCCAGCGCCTGTTGCTGCCAGCGAAGCGATCTCGCGCTCACGCCCACTGAGGGCATCGTGGGTGCCGCCGCCGGGCGCGAAGTCCGGCAGCCGGCGTTCGGCAAGAATGAAACTGAGCGCGGAGCGCATCAGCGAGGTGTCGCGCTGCCGTGCCGCGATGGTCAATCCGGCGCGGGCGGCCTCCTGGGCGAAGATCCGGTTTCCCTGGGCCATGGCCTGGCCCGCCGCGGCGAAAAGCCGTCCGGCGTCCTCGCGCGCGAGGCCCTCGCCGAAGAGCCCGCACAGCCGGGCAAAGTCCCCCTGCACATGGCCCGCGATCGTGGCGAGCCGGGCGGCGGATCCGGTGGCGCCGAGCCGGACCGCGCCGCTGATGAGCAGCAGCTCGTCCGCGAGCGCGCCGCGTGTGTTGGCTTGGGCGGCGCCTTGCAGCAGCCGGGCGATGGCCTCGCCACGGTTGCCTGGCGCCCTTCGGATCGACGTGCCGGGTCCGCCAGGGGTGGCGGCGGCCCGCCCGCTACGGCTGGCGGCGATGGCCGAGGCCATGGCGCCCAGGTAGCGGATCCAGACCTGCTGCTGCCAGCTCAGCCCCGTGTGGCCGGCTCCAAGTACGACGGCGGGAAGCCGGCAGAGCTGGGCGCGTGCACCTTGCGCATCACCGGCGAGGGCGGAGATGTAGGTGGCCGCCACCGCGGCGAGCGCATGCTGGCCGTTGTCGGAGGGGCCGGCCTGGAGTTGCACCAGCACCGGGCGCAGCTTGGCGCGCGCCTCGTCCGCCAGGCCTGCATCCGCGCTGGCTACCGCCTCTGCAATCTCGATCCACAGCCAGATCCGGGCATGGACGAGCGGCGGGCCGGAGTTGCGGGAGTCCGCTCGGGGCACGGCGGCGGCGGACATCAGGCCGAAGCCATCCCACATCCGCTGGTTCGCCAGCAGCCGGAGCCCGCGGGCAATCCCGCTTGTCCGGTAGGCAGTCCTGACACTGGAATCGGCAAGTCCAGGGGCGATCCTGCCCGGCTGGCTCGACCCGGCCATGTGAGCGGGGCCGAGCAGTTCGGCGGCTAGCTCCAGGGCAGCGGTTTCGCGGCCCGTGGCCGCCTGGGTCTCGCAGAGGACGGCGCCAGCGCGCAGCCGCACTGTGGGGTCCCTGGACTGCAGGAGATCCACTACGCCCGCCGGAACGTCACGGTAGCGGCCGTCGAAGACCGCTTGCTTTGCAGCGGCGAGCACCGCCGGAGCCGGACTCGTGGCAATGGGTGCGGCCTGTCCCGGGCCTGTTTGCTCCGCGCTTTCCTGCTCCACCGGCGTCTTCGGCCTGCTTGACTCGGCTGTGCCTGCCATCGGCCACGCCTCGGTGAGGATCCATCCGGCGTCGCAACGGACCAGCCGGCCCGATTCAACCCATTCGCGGGTAAGCCTGCGCAGCAGCCGCGGGTTGCCGCCGCTGGCTTCATGGAGTGCGTTTACCGCCAGGAGGGTCAGCCCCGGGCCAAGTACCGCATTCAGCCATTCGGCGGTTTCATCCACGCCGAAGTCCGCCAGGTCTGTCCGCACTAGACGGCCGTCCTTCCACAGGCGCAGGAGCCCGGCAGGAGTGCGTCGCGCATCGTCGGCACACACCAGAAGGCGGGCGTCGCCGTCGTCGGCCATTGCGGTAATGACCGTGGCAGCGAGCGGATCGATCGCGTGCGCGTTGTCCACAAACAGCAGGACGGGCTTGCCGCCCGATCGCCGGTGCAGGAAACTGGCCACACTGCGCACGACCGCCAGCGGGTGACCTAATTCCGCTTCGGGCACCTCGGCTAGCAGCACGTTCAGCGCGCCGTAGGGAAGACGTTCAATGGCGGGGCTGCCGCGGAGGTACTCGATGTGGACCTCGCCGTGCAGTCGGTGGAGGACGTCGCGGGCCAGGAACGTCTTGCCGGTACCGGGGCCGCCGATCAGCAGTGCGCCGCAGCCGGGCCGGGACGCGGCGAGGGCGCCGGCCAGGTATTTGGCCAGGGATTCGGCGAGCGCGCTGTGGCTGCCTACCGGGGTTGGGAGCGGCGGCATGGAAGGCGGCAGGTGTGTGAGTCGGTGCGGAGTCTTCTCATCCGGTGCGAGCGGTAGGTCAGACCACGCCGATGTTGGGCTGAACATGATGAGACCAATCGGCTGAAGCTACGTGCTATCGAGCCTAAATTTTTGCCGCTGCCGTGTCTTGCGTAGCCGTTACGGGTTCTTCGCGGCGAGGCGGGCGGACTGTACTCAGGAAACTTGGAGAAAGCTTGTCGACGGCGCGCGGACTACTCAGGTGGGTACGTGCAGGTGCCTGCTGGCTCCCGCCGGGGAGGCACATCGGCCGGAAAGGCCGTACTAGTACTCGGTTTTGCAGGTGGCGGTCCGCAAGCGCCGTGTCAGCCCAGGTGCTCCGCGGTAAGGTCCTCGCGGTTGCTGATCTGCAGTTTGGCGAACATGCGGTAGATGTGGCCCTCCACGGTGCGCACCGACAGGCTCAGCCGCGCGGCGATGTCCGAGTTGGCCAGCCCCTCCACTACCAGGCGGCCGATTTCCCGCTCGCGCCTGGTCAGCCTGGCTTGCACCGCAACGGTGCCGGCTTGGCCTCCGCTGGTTCCTGCCATCGGCCAGCCGGCCCCGGCAGCAGGCAGACCGAAAGCAGAGGGTCCGCCCGCCCCGCCTGGATGCAGCCCGCCGACGCTCTCCGGCACCAGGGACAGTTTCTGCAGCTGCCGTTTGACCTGCTGCAGAAAGTCCTGCCGGCTGGCGGCTCCGCCGGTGTGCTCGGGCAGCAGGTCCCGTTGCTGCAGGCTCTGCAAGGTCAGCCGCAGGGCATGCCCGGCCGAGGGATCGTGGCTGAGCCGCAGTACGGCGTCCAGGTCTTCGTCGCGTAGGGCCCGCGCGAACGCCGTCAGTTGCGCGGCGGGCGTTCCCTCGGTCAGATCCGCAACTTTGACCAGTTCGTCCAGTTCCGTCAGGTCGCCCAGCCGCAGGCTCAGCTGCCGCAGGTCCAGCTCGGTGCTGGCCAGGCCGCGCTTCCTGGCGTCACGGCTGAGCGCCCGCAGCTGCCCGAGTCCGCCGTCGTTGTTTTGAATGAGGTAGCCAGCGGCGGCCACGTACCCTTGGCTCAGCAGCTGCAGCTGCGGCACGGATTTGTACGGCACGTCCGCGTACGCGGCCAGGTACTCCGCGGCGAGCGCGGTCAATCCGGCCATGGCGGAGGCGTAGGCCCCGGAGGCGAGGGCGATGGGCAGCAGGTGCTCCAGGTCGGACTGGCGCAGTCCCTCGACGGCGGCGTTGAGCATCTGCAGCCCGCTGGCCGTACGGCCCTGCAGGATCTCATGCATGGCGTAGGCGTAGCTGACGGCGCCGCCGAAGTAGAACAGGCCTCGGTGCCCGCTGCCGGCGTACCGCTCCAGTTCGTGCCGCACCTCATCCCATTCGGCGAGCCGCACGCACGCCATGATATGCGTGGTCAGGACGTATTCGTAGTACCCCAGCAGCTCGCTTTCATTCCGCCGCATCAGCGCCAGCGCCTCGCGGGTCAGCGCCGCGCCGCTGACGAGATGGCCGGTGGCGGCATACACATCGCCCAGCAGGGTCTTGATGACCAGCTCGGTCTCGGGGAAGCCGTCCGAGGCAGCCTGCAGCCCGCGCAGTTCGGCTTCGGCTTCGGCCAGCCGCCCTTCGGAGAGCTTGGCGTGCACGCGCATCAGGCGGTAGCCCTGCTCCGCAATAACGACGGCGCGGCTCGCCCGCAGCTTCGGATTCGCGCCTTGAATGCGCTCCACCGCCTGCGCCCACTGGTCGGCCAGGCCATACAGTCCGGCGGGCTCGCCATGAAGGTGCAGATGCAGCTGGCCTGCCAGCAGCGCTGCCTGCTTGGCCGTGCCCAGATCGCTGGCCCGGGCCAGCACGCCGGCCAGCATTTCTCCGGCGCGTTCATAGTCGCCGGAGTGGAAATGTGCCCGGGCCAGGGCCACCTGCGCAGCGGGCCGGTACGTCGGATCCCTGACCGCCCCGGCGGCGCGCAGGGCAAAGCGCGAGTGGAACAGTCCGTTGGCCACCTGCGCGGCCTGCAGCAACTGCTGGTCTGGCACCGGCACGCCGCACTCGAGCGACCAGTCCACCGAGCGCAGCAGCGTCTCCACCCGGAACGGCCGGGAGGCCTGCTGGCCAAGGTAGGCGGCCAGGCCGCGGCGGATCCGCAGGCTGCGCCCGGCGGGCACCATGGCCCGCAGCACCTGTGCGTAGATCGGGTGTGCCACGCGGACCAGCTGTTCGGCGTCGTCGCCGATGGTGATCAGACGGGCTTCCACGAGCGCATCGACCTGGTCCCCTGCGCCGGTCTGCAGCAGGACCTGCAGCGGCACCGGGTCCGCCAAGGCCACCGTCTCCAACAGCTCGCGCTCCGTTTCCGTACAGCGGCTGAAGTGGCCCTTGATCAGATCGGTCAGGCGCAGATCCGGCGGCAGCGGCTCCCCGCCCAGCAGCCAGACACCGTTGCGTTCCACCAGCGTGCCCTCCCGGCGGACCTGGGCCAGCAGCGCCAGCAGGAACATCGGGTTGCCGCCGGAGGACTGGACCAGGGCTTCGCTGATGCTGGGCAGGATTTCGCCCTGCAGCACCTGGCGGCAGAGCTCGTGGGCCTGCGCCCGATCCAGCGGCTGCAGGGTGTGCCGCAGGATCAGCCCGTCCGTGGCGAGCGACTGGATTTCCGGCGGCGGCGCCTGGATGGCCCGGCTCATCGCCAGCAGCCTGACCACTCCGGAAGCCACCAGCTGCGCCGCCAGTAGGGAGCTGGACTCGTCGAGTTCGTGAACGTCGTCGATGACCATCAGCACTGGCGCCTTGCCGGGAGACAACCGGTGGATGTACGCGAGCACGGACCGCATGGCCGGTAGCACGGAGTCCTTCCCCTCCACCTGGAGGGAGGACAGGTACGGGGCCAGCGCGCCGAACGGAATGCGCGCGAGGCTGGGGCTGGCGTAGACCCGCAGCGGAGTCATCTCGCTGCCCAGCTCCGCGATCGCGGCGCGGGCCAGCGCGCTTTTGCCCAGGCCCTGGTCCGCCACCAGCAGGGCTCCCCCGGTGGTCCGGATGGCGTGCAGGACCGTGCCGAGGTCCCGGTCCCGCCCCACCAGCCCGATGCTCCCGAATCCCTCCATAGTCAGATAAGAAGTTCGGCAAGCTCGGTGCGGCTGGAGACATGCAGCTTGCTGTAGATCTTGCCCAGGTGCCAGTCCACCGTGCGCGGCGAGAGGTTCATTTGCTCGCCGAGCTCCACGCTGCTGCGGCCTCGCGCGGCGGCCACGGTCAGTTCCTGTTCGAACCTGCTCAGCGTTTCGAAGCTGCGGTGCAGATCGTGGTGCCGGCGCAGCCTGCGGTAGCTCGTGTTGGCCAGCTCCCGCGCCTGCCGGGCCGTCAGCGGGTCCGTTGCCGCGGCCTGGGCGGCGGAGGCGGCCTCGTAGGCGAGCAGTTCGTTGCCGTCCCCGCGGGCAAGCTGCGCGGCCCGAAGCCAGGCGGCGCCGTCGTTGTTGAGCATTCCCGCGGCGAAAAGCCTGCCGGCCCTGGCCAGCTGGCCCGCCGTGTCCGGAATCCGATCCAGGATGACGACGGCGGCTTCGCGGTCCCCCAGCCTCGCGGCCGCGGTCAGGAAGAGCGCGCTGTGGGCCACCAGACCCCGGCCGGCTGCTTCCTGCGCAAGCCCTTTCAGTTCGGCGAGCGCAGCGTCCCGGCCGCCGAGCAGGGCCTGCGCAGTGAGGCGGAAGTAGGCCGCGACCACGCCGATGTTCCAGGGCGGCTGTTCTGCGATGGCAGCCAGCTCGTCGAGGTAGTGGCGGGCGCGAGCGGTCTCCCCCTGCAACGCGCTGCAGTAGGCGGCGGCCGCCAGCGCGGCGGGCTTCGCGCCGGCCGGATCGCGCCGCCGGAGTTTGCTCAGCGCCGGCAGCAGATGGTCCAGCGCCTCGTCGGGCAGGCCGCTGGAGGCGTGCAGCAGACCGGCTGCCAACTCCCCGCCGGTCCCGGTTCCGGAGCTGCGGGCCAGGCTGACGAAACCGGTGCCGCGTCGGGGCGACAGCAGGTCCGCGGCGCGGTGCCAGAGTCCGCAGTTGAAGAAGATTTCAAAGGCCCGCACCAGCACGGTGTCCCGCAGGGCCGGCGAGAGATCGGGGTTCGCGGTGCCGGCTTCCAGCCAGGCGACAACGGCGAGCGCGTCCTCGCTCCGCCCGGTGAGGGACCAGCCTTCGGCCAGCAGGCAGCCGGCGTAGAGACGCATGCCCAGCGGCAGGGTTTCGTCGCCGTAAATGTCTTCGAGCTCGCGGGGCAGCTGTGCGTGCCGGCCCTCGAAGGTGGCGTACTCGGATTCGATCAGCACCGCTTCCCAGCGCAGCGGGGGGCCGCCGTCGTTGTTGGTGGTTCCGCCATGTTCGGCCTGGCCGTCCCTGCCAATGGCGGCCTTGAGCTGCTCGATCACGGCGCGGGCTTCGCCGGCGCGCCCCGGGAGACGGCGGAGCACTCGGTGCCGCTCGACGCACAGGAGGGTCCAGAGCCGCAGGTTTCCGCGGGCCGCCTCGAGCACAAATTCCAGTGCCTCCGCCGCGGCGTTGAGTTCGCCCAGGCTGCGCAGGGCGTTGGCTTCCTGGAGCACCATTTCGGGCCGCTTCCGGTGGTCCGGCACGCTGCGGACAAAGCGGAGGGCACCGGCATGGTCATAGAGCCGGTTGGCCAGCTGGGCGGCCCGCAGTGCGGCCTCGGGCGGGAGTTCGACGCCGCAATCGATGGTCCAGGCGGCAAAGCCCATCAGCGTGCCGCCCGGAATCGCGTTGAAGTCAATGGTGGCAGCCACGGCCTCCCGCAGTTCCCGGCTGCGCGCCGGTGGCACGGATTCACGCACGGTCTCGGCGCTGAGCTGGTTTTGCAGCCGGACGATCGGCGGCGAAGTGGCGAGCACCCGCATCACGCCATGTTCCTCCAGAACGTCAAGGTCCTCCGGGGCGGCCAGCCGCTGCAGCGCCGCGAGCGGCAGTTCCACCGCGAAGGCCAGCAACTCGATGATGCGGCGCTGCTCGGGGCCATAGCGGTTCAGCCGGGCACGGATGACCTCCGCAATCTCGCCCGAGCTGACCAGCGGCGCCACCAGGTCCCAGCTACCGTCCTGCTCAACGAGGGTGCCGGCGTGGCGCTGCTCCGACGCGAGCATACGCAGGAATCCCGGGCTCCCGGAGGTGTAGCTGTGAAGAGTTGCGACGGCGGTGCGAGCCACCCGCCCGCCGAGCAGGGCCTCGAGGTAGCCGGCGCTCTCCTCTAACGTGAAGGGCGCAAGGTCGATCCGCCGGACATGGCCATCGGCCCAGAGCCGGATGAACTCCTCGGCTGCCCCGGTAAGTTCGCGCGCGAGAATCAGCACCTTCGCCTGGCCGGAGACCGCCATTTGGGTCACGGCCATGACGGACATCGGATCCAGTTCATGGGCGTTCTCAACCAGCAGGACCGGTGTCCGGCCGTCGGCCTGTTCGGTCAGGAGCCGGGACAACCCCTGCATTGCCAGCACGGGGTGGTCCAGCACGTGTTCGGGCAGTTCACTGAGCAGATAGCCCAGTGCCGCATAGGGGACGTTGGCGGAGATGGCGCTGCCGCGTACCGGGACAATATGGTGGTTGCCATCGAAGGTCTTGAGCGCTTCCAGTGCCAGCGCGGTCTTGCCTACGCCGGGCTCCCCCACGAGCATCGCGCCCACCTGCAGGCTGTCCTGCAGTGCGGAACGGACTTCCTCGATCTCGCGCAGCCGGCCCACAAAAACATTGGCCGGCGGCGGGAGGCCGACAGCTGAAACCGAGTTGCCGCCGTCGCGCGCCAGGCCGATAGCCGATACCGTTCCTACGACGTGCCCTGCTGGCTCCGGAAGATGGCCGGTCTGCTCCGACGCCCGCTCGATCCTGGCGCCCGGAGGCACTGCAGCCGCCCCCAAGACACGACCGCGCACAGATCCTTTAACTGGTTCACGCCTCACACCTGCCACACATTCCCCAACGTCGGCGTTCCTGCATTGAGAATCAGCATACTGACGGCAGACAGAAGTAACCAGTGTTTTGGAAAAAGCTGTAACGCGGTAATAACGCCCGGCTGCTTAGCAGCGGACGGATCCCGATCTGGCTGCGCGACTGGTGCCAGCCCCACGGCGGTGTAATAGCAGCGAACAATGCGCAATTCAGGAGTGCTGAAACGGGCCGTGCCCTGTGGGGTTAAAGCTATCAATTTCCGTATCAAAAACCCATACCCCGACGCCGGGACTAAGGCATTTTTCGAGATTAGTCGCGCGGGTCATCTGGGCGGGTCCCGGGCGGGCCGCGGGCGACAGACGGGGACTGGGGCCGCGGGCCGGAGCGCGGGCTGAAGCGCAACTGGCTGGAGGCTTCTCGTTTATTTAAGTCCGGTGCCTAATTAAGTCCGGCGCCGCACCGAGGATGCGGCACCGGACGGTGCGAGGAACTGATTCCGCTGAAGCAAGCGGATTCCTCTTTTCGGGACGGGTAGTCATCGGACCCGGCCACGTCTGGAATGTACGGGCGCGCATTAGCCGCCGGCGCACATTACTTAACCCCAAAGAAAAAACACTGGCGGAACGTTGTACATAAGCAACTTTCCGGTAGGAAAAGAATACTCCTGCCCGCAGACGAGGGCCAATAACTATTGGATAAACGCACCGTTCCGAAATGCGACGGTCTGGTCACCGGCTGTAGCGCCTCAGCCGTCGGGGACGTTAGCCGTTCAGTTTGCCTGCCAGACGCTCGCGCATCAGCACGGACGCTTCGTTCAGCCCGATGATCTCCAAGGTTTTTCCAAGCGTGCGGTACTTCTCCGCGATGGAATCCAGTGCGGCGATGGTGGAGGCATCCCACAGATGCGAGGCGTGCATGTCGATGATGATGTGCTGCGGATCGGTGGCGTAGTTGAACTGTGTGTAGAGGTCGTTGGACGAAGCGAAGAACAGCTCGCCGTCCACGCGGTAGGTAGCCGTCTCCTCCCCGTTGACCTCGAGCACGGTCCGCTCCACGGTCACGAAATGCGCCACCCGGCGGGCGAAAAGGACCATGGCGACCAGCACGCCGGCGCCGACGCCGATGGCCAGATTGTGCGTCCACACGGTGACGACGACGGTGCTCACCATTACTCCCGTCTCGGACTTGGGCATGTGCTTGAGCGTGGACGGCTTGATGGAGTGCCAGTCGAAGGTCGCGATGGACACGTAGATCATCACAGCGACGAGCGCGGCCATCGGGATCAGCGCCACCACGTCGCCAAGCACGACCACCAGCAGCAACAGCAGCGCGCCGGCCAGGAAGGTGGAGATTCTGGTGCGGGCGCCGGACGCTTTCACGTTCATCATGGTCTGGCCAACCACCGCGCAACCGCCCATCCCGCCGAAGAACCCTGTGACGATGTTCGCCACACCCTGGCCCCAGGACTCGCGCGTCTTGCTGGAACGGGTGTCGGTGATGTCGTCCACCAGCTTGGCGGTCAGCAGGGATTCGAGCAGCCCGACGAAGGCCATCGCCAGCGCGTACGGCGCGATGATCCGGAAGGTGTCCGGCGTGAGCGGGACGTCGGGGATGAACAGGCCGGGCAGACTGTCCGGCAGCTGCCCCTTGTCTCCCACGGTGGGCACCTGGATGGCGGCCAGCACGGTCACCAGCGTTAAGGCGACGATCGCGACCAAAGGCGCGGGCACCGCCGTCGTTAGCCTGGGCAGACCGAAGACGATCAGAAGGCCGACGGCGGTGATGGGGTAGACGAGCCACGGCACGCCCAGCAGCTCCGGCACTTGGGAACCGAACACGAGGATCGCGAGCGCGTTCACGAAGCCGACCATGACCGAACGCGGAATGAAGCGCATCAGCCTGGCCACGCCCAGCACGCCGAGCAGCACCTGGAAAATGCCGCCGAGGATCACCGTGGCGATCAGGTATTCCACGCCGTGGCTGGCCATCACCGGGGCGATGACCAGGGCCACCGCGCCCGTCGCCGCCGAGATCATCGCCGGCCGGCCGCCGACGAACGAGATGGTCACCGCCATGATGAAGGACGCGAACAGGCCCATGCGCGGATCCACGCCCACGATCACCGAGAACGCGATGGCCTCGGGAATCAGCGCGAGCGCGACCACCAGGCCGGCGAGCACCTCGGTCTTCAGCAGCCGCGGGGACTTCAGCGTGCGCAGTACGGACTGCCGCTCATCGGGAGTCGGTGCGGGCTTCGTGGCAGGGGCCGGGGCGGGCATGGCTGTTCCTTATAGGTGGTGAGGTGGACGCGGAGAGGGATGGATGCGTGCGGAAAGGGCATCACGGTGTTCAACTCTAATCGCCCTGCACAGACAGCCGGAGCCAGAGGCACGGACCGAAGATGTCCACATGACGCGGCAACCCCATGGACTGGCTCCTGCCGCAGGCGTAGCGTTTTCACATCGCGAATGACACCGACCAGGGGTCGCCAATGATCCACACGAGCAAGCTCACCAAGACCTTTACCGTGAAGAAAGAGAAGATCCAGGCCGTCAAGGGCGTGGACATCGACGTCGAGCGCGGCGAACTGGTCGCGTTCCTCGGGCCCAACGGCGCGGGTAAATCGACCACCTTGCGCATGCTCACCACACTGCTGGCGCCTACCTCGGGAACAGCGCGGGTGGCAGGGGTTGACGTCATCGCCGATCCCGCAGGTGTGCGCTCGCGCATTGGCTACATCGGGCAGGGCAACGGCGGCGGGCACAGCTACCGCGTCATTGACGAGCTCATCATGCAGGGCCGCTTCTACGGGATGAACACCAGCGACGCGCGCGCACGGGCGGAGCAGCTGCTCAAATCGCTGGAGCTCGAGGACCTGAAGAAGCGCACCGTCATCAAGCTCTCCGGCGGCCAGCGGCGGCGCATGGATGTGGCGCTGGGGCTGATGCACTCCCCCACACTGCTGTTCCTCGACGAGCCGTCCACCGGCATGGACCCGCAGAACCGCGCGAATCTGTGGGAGCACATTATGCGTATGCGACATGAGCACGGGACCACCATCGTGCTCACCACGCATTATCTTGAGGAAGCGGACACGATGTCCGAGCGGGTCATCGTCATCGACCACGGCGAGATCATTGCGGACAACACGGCCGGCCGGCTCAAGGCGGAGCTGGCCGGCGACCTGCTGGCCGTGGAGGTTTCGGCGGCCGCGGCGCCGGAGGTGCGGGGACTGCTCGGCCGGGCGGCGGCCGCAGGCGAGCTGGAAGAAACAGCGTACGACTGTGAGACTTTCTTGTAGCTGGTCTGGGACTGGCTGGCAGGATGGGTACTGGCCGTTCCGCCGGCCATGGATGTGACTCGAGCGTACGTTGACCATGAAGTGTCTTGCCGCCGACTTGTCCATCCGTGGCGCGGGCCGGCCGGACCTGTCCGGCCCACCTCGGTAGCTTGATCAGAAGATTGTCCGCCGCCTTGAGGCGCGTGACCCGTCACAGTGCTGTTCCGATGTGTTTCCTACCCGGACTGGTACCGGCCGACAGCGGCCTGACCATCTCCATCACTGAGGAAAGGTGCCGTGACCGCCATTTCTATCGTCGCGCATTCCTACCCGTTTGTCGTGGGCGTCGACACCCACGCCCGCAATCACGTCTACGCGATCCTTGCAGCCAGGACCGGCGAGCTGATCGATACCCGAGACTTCCCAACGACGTCTGCCGGCATCAACAGGGCCATCGCGTGGGTGGCCCGCCGCACCGACGCAGACGCTGACACGCTGTGGGTGATCGAAGGCGCCGCATCTTACGGAGCCGTCCTGGCCGGCGCTGTCGCCGCCGAGGGTTACCCGGTGGCCGAGGCTCCGCGAATGGACGCGAAGAAACGCCACGGCGTCGGCAAATCCGATGCCCTCGATGCGCACCACATTGCCGCAGCCGCGTTGCCGCTGCCACAGGCGAAGCTATGCCGCCCGAGGCTCAACGAGGGGGTGCGCCAGGCCTTGCGGATCCTGGTCACGGCCCGCGACGCCATGAGCGCCGAGCGCACCCGTTCGGTCAACTCGCTCACCGCACTGCTGCGCACCAATGATCTGGGATTGGACGCCCGCAGGGCACTCTCAGCAGCTCAGATCGCTGAAGCGTCGCGGTGGCGCGCCCGAGAGGAGGAACTGTCCCTGACCATCGCCCGGACCGAGGCAACGCGGTTGGCCAAACGTGTCCTCGAACTCGATGACCAGCTCAAAGCCAATGACAAGCAAGTGACCGAGCTGGTACAGATCAGCGAGGCCGCACCCCTGCTGCATGAAAAGGGCTTTGGGTCCGTCACTGCAGCGACCTGCCTCACCGCCTGGTCCCATCAGGGACGGGTTCGGAACGAGGCGGCCTACGCCTCCCTGGCCGGCGTGAATCCTATCCCCGCTTCCTCAGGAAACACCGTCCGGCACCGCCTGAACCGAGGCGGAGACAGAAACCTGAACCGCGCTCTCCACATGGTCGCTCTCACCAAGATGACCCACGACGAGGAGACCCGGAGATACGTGGAGAAACGGCGAACAGAAGGACGCACCGACCGGGAAATCCGCCGATGCATCAAACGCTACCTAGCCCGACGCGTCCACCGCACGCTCAACGCCGCGAGCCCGTGCCTGAAGAGCGCTTGACAGACATAGAAGAGTCGGCGTCATCCGCTTCCGCCTTCGGATCCCCGACGGCGCACGGCTGGCACCAGGACTGCTCAAGGACATGAACGATGCCGGTGCGCCGGCCCTGCGGCTGGAGCTGAAACCGCCCACGCTGGACGATGTTTTCCTCGAACTGACCGGCCGCAGCCTGCGCGAAGGGGGCAAAGTCTGATGCAGCTCCAGCAAGCCACCGCAGCCGGCACCGCCGTGAGGAAACCAGGGATCGGGCGGATCCTGCAGGACACCAAATACGTGTTCTGGCGGGAAATGCTCCTGGTCATCCGGGATCCGTTCTCCCTGATCTTTTCGCTGGTGCAGCCGCTGGTGTTCCTGGCCCTCTTCGGACCGCTGCTCGGGGCGGCCGTAGGTGCGCAGGCCTTCGGCGGCGAGTCCTCGCTGCAGTGGTTCCTGCCCGGCGTCGTCGTCATGATCGCGCTGTTCGGCACCTCCATGACCGGCTCGAACCTGCAGTACGAGCTGATGACCGGCTCCTACGAGCGGATCCTGGCCACGCCGCTGTCCCGTTCCTCGCTGCTGATCGGCCGCGCGCTGAAGGAATGGGCGCCGCTGGTCCTGCAGGGCCTGGTGATCGCGCTGGCCTCCATCCCGTTCGGGTTCGTGTTCTATCCGCTGCACGTGCTTTTCGGGCTGGTGGTGATCGGGGTCTTCGGCATCGGCCTCGGCGCGCTCTCCTACGCGCTGGCGCTGGTCACCCAGGGGAAGGAGTGGGTGTTCTGGGGCGTCCAGCAGACACTGCTGTTCCCGCTGATGATCCTCTCCGGCATCATGCTGCCTATCGAAGCGGGTCCGCGCTGGATGCAGGTGCTGAGCCTGTTCAACCCGCTGACCTACATGGTCAACGCCGAGCGGGAACTGTTCGCCGGCGGGCTCGGCTGGGACACCTTGTGGGGCGTCGTCGCGGCGGTGATTACCGCCGTCGTTGGTTTGGCCGTAGGAGTGAAGGTGATCAAGCACAGTACTGTTTGAACGCTGCCGATGACCAGATCAGGTGAAACATTCCATTCCTAGGGGGATTCAACACGCCCGGTCATTGTGACCTTTTCGTGATGACCTCTACTCTGTATCCATGTCTCAATCAGTCTCAGCGACCAGTTTTTCGGATTTGCCCGACGGCCAGATGGAATCGGACGCAGGATTCTTTCCGGTCGAGGACCCGCCGGCCATCGCCGTGCCGGACGCCGGAGCCGCGGAGGTCGAGCCCGCTGAAGCGGCCGACGCGGTGAAGGACACCCAGGCCGGGTCCGGAGAAGACAGCGACGCCGGCGATGACAGCGAGGCCGGGGAAGGCACCGAGGAGGACGACGAGGCCGAGGCTCCCGATCCTGCGGCAGTGGAGGCGGTCATCGACGGGAAAGTTTTCGCCGCCGTGGCCAACACCGCATCGGGCGAAGTCGGGCGCACCACGAGCTTCCACTACCGCCAGGACGGCAGGATGATCTGGGCGGAATACTCCGGCGGCGCCGTCGTCCGCGGTTATCTGGTGGGAACACGCGACGGCGACCGGTTGGATTTCCGCTACTCGCATCTGAACATCAACCTGCAGACCGCCAACGGAGTGTGCGCGAGCAAGCTGGAAGTACTCGACGACGGGCGCATCCGGCTGCACGAAACTTGGCAGTGGGAATCACGCCCGGAACGAGGCACCAGCGTGGTCGAAGAAATCCCGGCAACAACCTGACAACTATCGGCAAGGAACCGCCATCCTCGCCGCCGGCCGGTGTGCCGTCCCGAGGAGTCGGATAACCTGACGGCGTGAGCTCCCCTACGCCTTTCGTGCCGGTCAAACCGCTGACGGAAACGCTGACCCCGCTCGTCCTGGTTGCCGTCGCGGTGACCGTGCTCGCCTGGGCCAGCGCATTTATTGTGATCCGCGGTGTGGGCACGGACTTCACGCCCGGCTCCCTCACCCTGCTGCGGCTGGGCGTCGGCGCGGCCGTCCTGGCCATCGGTCTGATCGGCAGGGCGTGGGTGAAGCCGAGTCCGCGGGAATGGCTGCTGATCATTGGTTGCGGCGTGATGTGGTTCGGCGTATACAACGTTGCCCTCAATACTGCGGAACAGACGCTCGACGGCGGAACCACTGCCATGATCGTGAACTTCGCCCCGATCCTGATCGCCCTGGGTGCCGGCGTTTTCCTTCGGGAAGGCATTCCGAAATGGCTCGCGATCGGCGCCGGCGTCGCGTTCATCGGAGTACTGCTGATCGGCTTCGGCACGAGTGCGGACAGCGCAGCGGGCAGCGGAACCGGCGTCATCTGGGCGCTGGTGGCGGCGTTGACCTATTCGGTAGGCGTGCTGCTCCAGAAACCTGCCCTGCGCAGAGTGCCCGCGGCGCAGGTGACCTGGCTGGCCTGTGCGATCGGCGTCGTGACCGCCCTGCCGTTCACCGGTGAGCTCATTGTTGACCTGCAGGATGCTTCGTCCGCGTCCATCCTTGGCGTCGTCTACCTCGGCGTGGTGCCGACGGCCCTCGCGTTCAGCACCTGGGGGTACGCGCTGACCAAGATGCCGGCCGGGCAGCTCATCGTTTCCTCTTACCTTGTGCCGCCTGCCGCCATTGTGCTCGGGCTTCTGTTCCTGGGCGAAGTGCCGACGCTTATCGCCGTGGTCGGCGGGGCGGTGTGCCTGTTCGGCGTTGCACTCTCGCGCCGCCGCAGCGCGGAGCCCCGAATCCGGGATCAGACGTCGTGAGGACGTGAACCAGGAATCGCTGGAATGAGCAGACGGCGCAACGGACGGTCTACGCAACCGTGCGGGCCGTGGCGTTGAGCTGGTTGACGCTGCGGCCTTCAGTTGGTCGTCACGGCGCTCTTCAGCTGGCCGAGGCGGCTGGCGATGCGGGCGATATCGACGGCGGAAGGACTCTCCGACGGGCTCAGATCCAGGGGTGCTTCGCTGATCAGCGTCAGCGGAATGTCCGCGTCGTAGAGGATGTCCACAATGTTGCTGAAGCGCTGCCAGCCGTTCATGCTGATCTCCTCGCGGGACGGAACGGCGGTGATCACCCAGTGCCGCCTCTGCTCAACCAACGCCAGGTAGTCCTGGGTGGCGGTGGGCGTCTCGCAGAGCTGCCGGAAATCAAACCAGAGTTCCGCCTCCGTGGCGCGCAGCGCCGGGAGCGGCCACGTGGTAGGCCGCAGCTCCACTGCCTCGTGCGGTTCCGGCATGGACAGGCCTGTGCCGTCCAGCGCGCGGGCCAGGTCGTCGGTTCCGGCGCTGATCACGCTGCCGTCGCTGAACCGCGGACCTTCACGGCCGCCGTCGTTATTTGAAGGCAAGGAGCGGTAGTCCACCGGACCGGCGACGCCGGCAACCTGCATGTGTTTTTCGATCAGGGCGATGGTGGGGGCGAACAGATCGTGGAAGAGTCCGTTGGGCATCAGGGAACCCGGCGGGTAGTTGGAGGTGGTGACCAGGGCGATGCCGCGGGAGAAAAGTGCGCGCAGGAAACGGGCCAGCAGCTGGCCGTCGCCCGGATCGTGCACATGGAATTCGTCCAGGACCAGCAGGGTGCAGTCCTGCAGCAGCGAGTCGATGGCCACGTCCACGGCGCTGGTACCGGCCGGCCGCGACGGCGAATCCTGCGCTTCGCGACGGCGGGCATGCAGCTCGCGGAAGAAGTCGTGGAAATGCCAGCGTTTCTTGCCTTCCAACAGGAGCGCTGCGAAGAACTCGTTGACCAGCCAGCTCTTGCCCCGGCCAACTGGGCCCCAAAGGTAGAGATTCCGGCGCCTCTTATTGCTGGAGGCCGGTGCGAGGGCTACGTTGGGAGCGTGTGCGGTGGAAGCATTAACTGTTCTGGCGGCCACCTCCGCCAGTTGCTGAATGGCTTGGAGCTGGTACTTGTCGAGAGCGAAACCAGCCGCTGCCGCACGATGCGCAAAGTGCGCCAGAATTTCCTGCTTGGTCTGCGACTTGCCCCTCAACACGTCATTCCTTTCCCTTCAGACAAGGTACTCTACATCTGTAGAGTACATCGAACGATCAGGAGCCTCCCCCGTGGAAGCAGCATTACCGCAGGTCCATCACAGCCCGGCGACCTCCGCGCACGACGACAAGGCGCAGCGCCGGACCCTGATGACAGAAGCAACCACGGAAATTATCGCCCACGAGGGCCTACGGGCCCTGACACACCGGGCCGTGGACGCGCACCTGAACCTGCCGACCGGCTCCACCAGCTACTACTTCCGGACCAAGGACGAACTGCTGGCAGGCGCCTTGGAGTACCTGCGCGAGCGTTCGGTGGCGGACTTCGAGAACGCGAACCTGGAAGCGCCGCGGACCGTCGAAGAAGGCATGGACATTGAGCATGTGGCCACCCGGATTGCCCAGTACCTCGACATCCAGCTGACCACCCGCCCGCACCACATCAAGGCGCGCGTGGCCCTGGCCCTGGAGCTCTCCGAGCGCGAAGATTTCCGGGGAACAATTTCGGACGCGCTGTTCTCGCAGTCGCGGGCGCTGGAGCTTTTCGAAGCGCTGGGATCCACGGAACCGGCCAAGCTCGCCAGCGGCTTTACGGCGCTGATCGAGGGCCTCGCCTTCCGCAGCCTGCTCGAGGGGAATTCATCCCTGGTCCCGGGCAGCCGGCGGGTGGACGTTTTCCACGAGGCCATCGCGTCCTACCTGCTGGGCGTGGGCGACCCCGAGCCGCTGGACTAGTCAAAGTCCAGATTGTGCTCCGCGAATGCCTCGCGGAGCACTCGGATGGCCTTGGGCCCCACGCCGTGCAGTGCCAGCAATTGGGCCTCCGTATGCGTGGCCGCCTGCTCAAGACTCGTGATGCCCTCACCGTTCAGCGCGCGGGTAGCCGGTTGGCCAATTCCACGTGGTAGTTCCATGGTGGCTCAACGCCCGAGCAGCACGAAGGCCCAGGCCAATGCCGCGATACCGAAAACGATCAGAACCACCCCCACGGCCAGCACCAGCCGCCGCCGTGCTTCCTGCCGCTCATTCACAGGGACACCTTCCCTGCCGCGCGCGCCGCTGGCCCGCTGGCGCGGGTTGCCCCGGTTGCGTCGATTACCGGTGCCGGTCCGGGACCGCCCCGTCCTGGTCCTTGCCCCATGCGTGGTTCCTCCCCGTCAGATTCTTCCTCAGCCCCGCCGGCAAGCGGCACGGCCCTCCCCGACCATGACGTTACCCGTTCTGATGCATTGATCGTATCCAATCGGCGGGCATGAAGACACGGGCAGCACCCGCGCCGCGGATCGCCGGAAGGGGCAAGTAAAAGAACAAGCGCTCCGTTCCCCCTCATGGGCAGGTGGGGGATGGAGCGCTTGCGGCTTAAGGGGTCCGCACTGCCGGCCAGAGGGCCGGCAGTGCGGAGGGCGGTTTGCCTTAGTTGGCGGCGACGGCTGCTTCGGCGCGGACGGCCTCCATGGCGCGGGTCCACGGGATGAGCTGGTCGAGCATCGGGGCCAGGGTGCCGGCGTTCTGCTCGGTCGGCTTGAACTCGGAGAAGTTCTCGAAGTCGGTGAACAGGGAGAACATGACCTGGTTGCGGACGTGGGCGATCTGCAGCTCGGAGAGCACGTTGCGCAGGTGCTCGGCGGCGCGGGCGCCACCCATGGAACCGTAGGACACGATGCCGGCTGCCTTGTTGTTGAACTCCACGTTCAGGTAGGACAGTGCATTGGCCAGGGCCGGGGTCAGAGTATGGTTGTACTCGCCGGTAACGAAGATGAAGCCATCGAATTCGTTGATCTTGGCGGACCAGGCCTTGGTGTGGTCATTCTGGTAGTTCTGGTACATGGCCGGGTAGGCCTCGTCCAGCAAGGGGAGGTTGAAGTCTGCGATGTCGACAAGTTCGAATTCGGCGTCGGTGCGGCCTGCGGTCTGGGACAGAACCCAGTCGGCAACGCCCTTGTTGTTGCGGCCCGGACGGGTGCTGCCGGTGACGATTGCAATCTTGGTCATGTGGATAACCCCTTCAGGTTGTTGACACGTCATTGATTTGTTGACATGTCAATCATGCACAGGGGACACTTGAATTGTCAACCATAGTTGGAGGGGGAAGTTTAGTGAGCTCGGACACGCGGTGGCTCGATAGACACGAGCAGGAAGTTTGGCGCGCGCTGCGCGAACTGATCTGGGGTTTCGAATCCGCCATGGACCGCCAGCTGATCCGCGACTCTGAACTCTCGGGCGTGGAGTACTCCGTACTCGCCGCGCTCTCCGAAGCCGCGGATGGGATCATGCGGGCTCGCGACATCGCCCAGGCGCTGGACTGGGAGCGAAGCCGGCTCTCCCACCTGCTCAAGCGGATGGAGGCCAAGGGACTGGTGGCGCGGACGGAATGCGAGTCCGATGCCCGCGGATTCAACATTTCGATGACCGACGTCGGACACAAGGCCATTGTGCAGGCCGCGCCCGGACACGTAAGTTTTGTCCGCGAGAACGTTTTCGACCCGCTGACCGACGAAGAGCGCGACGCCCTGCACTCCGCGGCCACCAAGATCCAGGCTTCAATCCGGTCGGCCGGGCTCTGGGAGAACCGCGGCGCGCCAAAGGGGTAGCGGCACGCGCCGTAGGCGTAACGCGCGCCGCGGCTTCCCGGCTTGCTAGCGCTTGCGCTCCTTAGCCTTGCGGCCAACGACAATGTGTCCCTGCAACGGCACTGTCAGGGCACCGTCAGCCGCGGCGAACGGTTGCAGGACGGCAGCCGCTTCCGTACGGATGCGGGCAAACTGATCCTCGGTCAACCGCGCCATCAGCGGTGTGCTCTCTACTTCAACCGCCACGAAATCCGCGGCCGAGGAGTACTTGGCCTCGCCGATGTGCGTCTGGGATTCCACCCCGTGCAAACCCGCCTCAGCAAAGAGCCGCTCAAGCTTTTCCAGATTCCCGCAGGCCCAATAAACGCCTAGGAGGGACATGGCACCGGAATCCGCATGGCGCGAGACCAGCTCCACGAAAGGTCCGTAGCCCGGCTGGTCCGCCAGGCGCCCGGGCACCGCAACCGCAACTGTTCCGCCGTCGACCGCCGCCCTGCACATCTCCCGCAGCGCCGCCACAGCATCCGGAAAGAACATCAGCGCCATCTGGCAAAGCACGACGTCAAAGGCGCCCTCCGGCACAGGCAGCGCGGCCGCATCACCCTGTAGCCAGCTGATCTCCGGCCGGACTCTGGCAGCCACGGCGAGCATGGCGGGGTTGATGTCCACGCCGGTCACCGCTTCCGCACCGGCTATCTCCGCCGCCGTGCGGGCCACAATGCCGGTACCGCAGGCAACGTCAAGAATCCGCTGGCCAGGCGATACTCCAGCCACGGTCACCATCCGCTGGGCCCACTCCGTGAACATCGCCGGAACGAACTTTGCTTCGTAAGCCTCGGCCGCTGCTTCTTCCAGCTGGAAGCTTTCTGTATGGGCCATAACCCTCACCCTTTCGTCTGGTCTGGCTTATTGCTCAGCCTTATTGCTCTAAGGATCGGCCGATCCGGGCGCGCCTGCATCGGTGCGTGCACCTATCTTCCAGCCCTTTCCTCTCCGCCGGCCGGACGTAAAATAGGTCATGGCTTCCACCCTGGAGCAGCTTCTTGAGGACGGCCGCGCCGCACTCAACGGCGGGGACTGGAGGGAAGCGCAGTCATTCTTCAGGCAGGCGCTTGAGCACGGGGTGACTGCCGAGACCGCATACGGCTTGGCCAAAGCCGTTGAATGGGCCGGGGACTTCGGGACCGCCATCGGACTCTACGAAAAGGCCTTCACCCTGTTACGCCGGCGCGGTGAATCCCGTCTTCCGGCTTTGATCGCCGCCCGCGAGCTCAGCTTCCTTTACGATGCGGTCTACGCCAATGCGGCTGCCGCGGACGGCTGGCTGGCGCGGGCTACTTCCCTGATCAGCGAGGCGGGCGATTGCGTGGAGGCCGGTTGGGTGCATCTGGCCCAGTGCCTTGGCACCCTCGACCCTGCCGAGATGCGCGCCCATGCCGCGGCCGCCACCGAACTGGGCCGGCGTTTGGGCGACCCGGACCTGGAATTCTGCGCCCGCAGCTACGAGGGCCTGGCGCTGGTCCTCGGCGGGCGTATCGCCGTGGGCTTGCGGCTCATTGATGAAGCCGCGGCCGCTGCCACCAGCGGCGAGGTCCGCGACTACCAAGCCGCCGGCGAAATCTACTGCAAGATGCTGCTCTGCTCGGAGCTGACCCTCGATGTTAGGCGGGCCCAGCAATGGATGGAGGTTGCTGCCGGTTTCGGCCACCGCCAGCACGCGGCCTGGGTACCGGCAATCTGCGGAATGCATTACGGCGGCATCCTTACCGCCGCGGGCCGCTGGGCCGAGGCTGAGGACCGGCTGGAGCGCGCCATCAAAGATTACGACGGCGGCTTCCGGGCTTTGCGCGGCGGTGCGGTAGTGCGTCTCGCTGATTTGCGGCTACGCCAGGGCAGAGCCGCGGAAGCGGCAACCCTGCTGCGCGGCTACGAATCGGATCCCGCCGCGGTCCAGCCGCTGGCCCGGCTTCGGCTGATGAACGGCGATGCCGAGTCCGCGGCGGCCGTCCTGCGCCGGCGTCTCCAGGCGGCCGCCGGATCTGTCCTGGTGGCACCGGAAATAGCGCTCCTCGCCGAAGTCCATTTGGCTGCACGGCGTCCGGACGAAGCATCCGGTCTCGGCTGCGAACTGGGCGTTATCGCCGCGGCGACCGGCCTTGGCCAGTACGTCGCGCTGGCTGAGTACACCGTGGGGCTGTGCCGCTTGGCCACCGAACGTACTAACGGCGCCGGTGCCGGGGCGAGCACTGTTGCCCGCGAGCATCTGGAGAAGGCGCTGGTGGCTTTCGGTGCCGCCGGCCTGCCGCTCGAACAGGCCCGCTGCCGCCTGGCCCTGGCCCGGGCCGTGGCCGCAGACCAACCAGAGCTTGCCACCGCGGAAGCGCTCACCGCTTTGCGGGACTTCCAGCAGCTTGGCGCTCGGTACGACGCCGATGCAGCAGCCCAGGTCCTCCGCGCCCTGGGGCACCGTTACCGCACCTCCCCCCGGGCCGGCGGCCAGCTGACCACGAGGGAAGTCCAGGTGCTGCAACTTATCGCCGACGGCTTGTCCAACAGCCAGATCGCGGCGCGGCTATTCATCAGCAAACGCACGGTGGAACACCATGTAGGGAGTATTCTCGCGAAACTGGGGCTCACCACCAGGGCTGAAGTCCAGGCCTATGCAAGCCGCGCACACACAAACCAGCCCGCCTAGCTCCTGGGCGGAAGCTACTCGAGGACTTCGGACGCCTCGAGCCACTCCATCTCGAGTTCTTCCTGCTCGGCGCTGATCTCCTGCAGCTTCTTGTTCAGCTCGGCAAGCTGCTCGAAGTCCGCGTCGGCTTTCGAGCCGGCGGCCGTCATCTGTTCCTTGACCTTGTCCGCCTGCTGGGTGAGCTTGGTCAGCTGGCGCTCAATCCGGTTCAGGTCCTTCTTAGCCTGCCGCTTTTCCGCCTCGCTGTGCGTTGAGGACGGTGCTGAACCGCCGGAACGGTGCTGGGCAGCACCGCTTTCGCCGGCGGGCACCGTTCCCGATGCGGCACCAGCGGACGACGACGGCCCCACCTTCCCGTCTCCGGCGGCGAGTGCTTCCTCCCGCAGTTCCAGATACTGGTCCACGCCGCCGGGCAGGCCCCGGAGCTTGCCGTCGCCCAGCAGCGCCATCTGGTGGTCGGTGACGCGCTCGAGCAGGTAGCGGTCGTGCGAGACAACCACCAGGGTTCCGGGCCAGCCGTCCAGCACGTCTTCCACCGCCGCGAGGGTGTCGGTGTCCAGGTCATTGGTCGGCTCGTCCAGCATCAGCACGTTCGGCTCCCCCACCAGCAGGCGCAGCAGCTGCAGGCGGCGGCGCTCACCTCCGGAAAGATCCCGCACGGGCGTCCACTGCTTCTCCTTGTTGAAGCCCAGCTGCTCCACCAGCTGACCGGCAGACACTTCCTTGCCGCCGACATTGAAGACCTGGCGTTCGCGCTGGATGACCTCGATGACCCGCAGGTCTGAGACGTCGTCCAGCTCGCGCACTTCCTGCGTCAGGATGGCGGTCTTCACGGTCTTGCCCCGCTTGGCCTTGCCGGAATCCGGCTCGATCTCGCCGTTGAGCAGCCGCAGCAGCGTGGTCTTGCCCGCACCGTTGACCCCCACCAGGCCCAGCCGCTCCCCCGGCGCCAGCCGCAGGGTGATGTTGTCGAAAAGCGGCCTGCCGCCGTCGTTCTTTGCCTCGCTGCCTTCGCGGGGCGGCGGTGTGTAGGAGATGTGCTCCAGATCCAGCACGTCCTTGCCCAGCCGGGCGGTGGCCACCTTGTTCAGCGCCACCGTATCGCGCGGCTCCGGGACGTCGGCGATCAGTTCGTTGGCCGCCTCGATCCGGAACTTGGGCTTGGCCGTGCGGGCGGGGGCGCCGCGGCGGAGCCAGGCCAGTTCCTTCTTGACCAACTGCTGGCGTTTGCTTTCGACGACGGCGTTCATGCGGTCGCGTTCGGCGCGGGCCAGGACGTAGGCCGCGTACCCGCCGTCGAACGGATCGACGATGCCGTCATGGATCTCCCACGTCCGGGTGCACACTTCGTCCAGGAACCAGCGGTCGTGGGTGACCACCAGGAACGCGCCCTCGGTGGGACGCCAGCGTTCCTTCAGGTGCCGGGCCAGCCAGGCCACGCCCTCCACGTCCAGGTGGTTGGTGGGCTCGTCCAGCATGATGACGTCATGGTCTTCGATCAGCAGCTTGGCCAGGGCCACGCGGCGCCGCTGCCCGCCGGAGAGCAGGGAAACCTTGGCGTGCCAGTCCACGTCGCCGACGAGGCCGCCCATGATTTCGCGGATGCGCGGGTTCGACGCCCACTCGTGGTCAGCCTGGTCGCCGACGATGGCCTCGCCCACGGGCAGGTCCCCGTTGAGCACGTCCTGCTGGTCGAGGTAGCCGATGTTGACGTCGCCGCGCTTGGTCACGCGGCCTTCGTCCGGCGTCGTGCGCTGCGCGAGCAGCCGCATCAGCGTGGACTTGCCGTCGCCGTTGCGGCCGACCATGCCGATCCGGTCGCCCTGGTTCAGGCCGAGGGAAACCGAGTCCAGGACGGTGCGGGTGGCAAAGGAGACGCTGATGTTTTCCGCGCCAAGCAGGTGGGCCAAGGTGAAGATACTTTCTGTTGCTGTGTAGGTGAAGTTTTCGGGGCCGGGTCAGGCGGGTCAGGCCATGATGCGCGCGCCGTGGACCGGGCCGTGGACGGGCAGGGCCGCCACGCCCGCGACGTCGGAGAGCCGCTGGGCAAGGTCCTCGGCTTCGAGGCGGTCCGCCACCAGGAAGGCCAGCGTCGGACCCGACCCGGAGACCAGCCCGGCCAGCGCGCCCTCGGCGACGCCCAGTTCAAGGATATCGGCCAGCTCCGGCGCCAGCGCCATCGCGGCGGCCTGCAGATCATTGCCAACCGCGTTCGCCAGCGAGTCCACGTCCCCGGCATGCATGGCCTTCAGCACGGCCGGGTCCACGTCCTCCGGCTCGGTGGCCCCGAATCCGGCCTCTTCGCGCAACTGGTCCGCCATGGCGTAGACCTTGGGCGTGGACAGCCCGAAGCTCGCGGGCACCAGAACCCAGTTCATGTCCTTGCGCGCCAGCGCAGGCGTCAGCTGGTCCCCGATGCCAAGCCCGACGGCGACGCCGCCGAGGATGGCGAAGGGCACGTCGGCGCCGAGGTCCGAGGCAATGCGCACGAGCTCTTCGCGGGAAAAGCCCGTATCCCACAGCGCGCTGCACGCCACCAGCGCCGCCGCGGCGTCGGCCGATCCCCCGCCCATGCCGCCGGCGATGGGTACGCGTTTGGTGATGTCCAGATGCACGCCGGTGGGCCGGTCGGCCATGGAGCGGATCAGCTGCGCGGCCTGGACGGCCAGGTTGGATTCGTCCAGCGGGATGTCGTCGAGTTCCAGCGGCAGCGTGGAGCCGTTGCGCACGCTCACGGTGATCCGGTCGTCGTCGCGCACGGTGGCGGTGACTTCCTCGTAGAGCGACACGGCCAGGTAGACGCTGGCCACGGAGTGGTAGCCGTCCAGGCGCTGCGGGCCCATCCGGAAGGACACGTTGATCTTGCCCGGGGCCATCACCCGAACCGAACGCTTTCTGGACATGCTCATTGCCTCCTCCACCGGGTCTTAGCTCACGCCATCAAGGGCTGTTTGAATTCGGCAATCCGCGCGAAGGCGTGGATGTCCAGCACTTCGCCGCGCGCGCTCGGGTCCACGTTCGCCGCGCGCAGGGCATCCTCGGCGGCGGCCGGGCTGCCGGCCCAGCCGGCGAGGGCGGCGCGCAGGGTCTTGCGGCGCTGGGCGAAGGCCGCGTCGATCACAGCGAAGACTTCCTTGCGCGTGGCCCTCGTTTCGGGCGGTTCGTGCCGGGTGAACTGCACCAGCCCGGACGCGATCTTCGGCGCCGGCCAGAACACGTTCATCCCGATCACGCCGGCCTTGCGCATCTGCGAGTACCAGGCGGCCTTGACGCTGGGCACACCGTAAATCTTCGAGCCCGGTTTCGCCGCGAGCCGGTCCGCCACCTCGTCCTGCACCATGACCAGCCCGTGCTCCAGCGACGGGAAATGCTCCAGCAGGTGCAGCACCACGGGTACGGCCACGTTGTACGGGAGATTGGCCACCAGCGCGCTGGGCTGCTGCGGCAGCTCCGTCACCCGCATGGCATCCGCAAGTACGACGTCGAGCCGGGAGGCCGCATCCGGACGAAGCCGGGCGGCGGTGTCCGGCAGCTTGGCGGCAAGTTTGGGATCAATCTCGACGGCGACCACATGTTTGGCCGCGTCCAGCAGGCCCAGCGTCAGCGAGCCCAGGCCCGGGCCCACCTCCAGGACCGTCTCCTGCGGATCGATATGTGCCGCCGCGACGATCCGGCGGATGGTATTGCCGTCGATGACGAAGTTCTGTCCCAGGGTCTTGGTGGGGCGGACATCCAGTTCGGCCGCAAGGCGCCTGATGTCGGCTGCCCCCAGCAAAGGTGCCGTGCCCGCAACAGCCGGGCGGCCGCCGTCGTTCGCGGGCATTGCGGCGCCCTCGCGGGTTGGCGACGCCGAGCCGTCGTCGGCCAGCCCTGAGGAAGAATTCGCTTCTGTCACTGTGCCATCGTAGCCGCTGATCTTCGCCGCACCTTAAACGCCGGCAGGACCCGGGTTCATGCCCGGGTCCTGCCGATGGGGTGGTGCTGCCGTGGTTAGAGCAGGCCCAGCTTGGCAGAGCAGGCCGGCCAGTGGCCCCAGCCGCCGTTGCTGCGCAGGACCTCTGCGGTGGCAATCTGCTCGGACGGGCTGGCCAGGTGCGGCAGCGGGGCGTACTTGCCGCCGCCGGCGCCGATCCAGGAGCTTTGGCTGAACTGCAGGCCGCCGTAGTAACCGTTGCCGGTGTTGATGGCCCAGTTGCCGCCGGACTCGCACTGGGCGAGTGCCTGCCAGGTGCCGCCGACGTTGGTGTTGTTGCTGCCGGAGGATGCCTTGGGCTTGGGCGCCGGGCGTTCCTTGGTGCCGACGCTGACCTGCTGGGTGACCGGCTTGCGGGTGACTTCGTTGCTGACCAGCTCGCGCTCGGTTTCTTCGCCGTCGACCAGGACCAGGGCGTAGGTCTTGGTCCGTTCGCCGGTGACACCGGAGCGGGTGATCTCCTGCTCGCCCTCGTACATCGAGGAGTCCTTCTTCGTCTCGGTCTCGAACTCGATCGGCTCGGTGACCTCGATCTTCTGGTCCCGGTCGATGCGGGTGATCTTGAGCTTCAGGTTGTCCTTGATCTCAGTCGACTTCGGGTCGGAGAGCTCGTCGTCCTTGCCCAGCTTGATCTTCTGTTCCTTCAGCAGATCACCGATGGTGGCCGCCGTCGTAATTTTCTTCTTGGTTTCGCCGTCCACCGTGATGGAAACGGTCTTCGGGGTGGTGATGGTCACCGTGCTCACGCTGGCCAGTTCGGCATCCAGCGGGGCGGAAAGTTCGGAGTCCTCTTCGACGCCGAGCTCGTGGAGGAGGTCCTCAACGGTGGCGGAGGTGGAATGCACTGTCTTGCTGGTGCCGTCCAGGGTCAGCTTGACCGGCTTGGCGGTGATGACCTGGATGCTGCTGCCGTCGGTGATTTCGGCGCTGGTGGACGGAGTGATTTCGTCCAGCTCGTCCACCTGGACATCGGCTTCGTTCAGGACGTCCTGAACGGTGCTGCCGAAGGTCGAGACGCTGCTGGCCTGGCCGTCAACGGTCAGGGTTACCGACTTGTTGTTGCCGACGAAGGCCACGAGCCCCAGAACGAGTGCGGTCATCACGACCATTTGCCCGGCAATTTTTACCCAGCGGTTTTTCAGTGCGTTTGCCACGGTACCCAACTTTTTTAAAGTTTCCCGGGCACGGGGACTTGGACACGAGCAGTCGCGCGCCGAATCGCACGGCACGATGCTTTGTGCAGGCAGCACTAGACGAGAGGGTTTGGGCGTACGAACGGAACGTCCAACTTGCCTCAAGCGAGTGATTTCATGTCCGGTTGCCTTCCCCGACCCCGGCCATTAGCTCCCCACCGTAACCGAACCGTGATGCATCTCCAACTCGAGTACGGCCAAAATCTCTTTTTGGTCACGCCGGAACGTCCCAAGTCAGGCCCGGTGAAACGTCGGAAAACCGGGGCTGACTAGGAAAAATACGCGGCAGTAACTTAGCTCACAAAGGGCCGTAAATTTTTTCTGTGTTTTGTGACACTTCTGTACATAAGTGCCCCAGATCCTTGCCCAGAACCTCGGCCATGGCACGCATTGTGTAGGGAATCATGTAGCTCGCGTTGGGCCTGCCCCGATAGGGATGCGGGGTGAGGAACGGCGCGTCGGTTTCCACCAGCACCAGGCCGGGATCGGCAATGCTCAAGGCCTCGCGCAGGTCGCCCGCGTTCTTAAAGGTTACGGTACCGGCGAAGGACATGTTCCACCCGTTCTCGTTGCAGATCCGGGCCAGTTCCGCGTCGCCGGAGAAGCAGTGGAACACCACCTTTTCCGGCGCTCCTTCCTCGCGCAGCACCCGGACCACATCCTCGTGCGCGTCGCGGTCATGGATCTGCAGCGCCAGCCCCAGCCGCTTGGCCATGTCGATGTGCCGGCGGAAGGAATACTCCTGCGTTTTCAGCCCCGGCCCCGCCGTGCGGAAGTAGTCCAGGCCGGTTTCGCCGATGGCCCGCACGCGCGGATGGGCGGCGAGCGCTTCGATCTCGGCGAGCGCCTCCTCCAGCGTGCCCGCCTCCCCCAGTGCCGGCGCGTCGTTGGGATGAAGCGCGACGGCGCCCAGCAGCCTTGCGTCTGCTTCTACCGCTTCGATAGTGAACCGGGAGGACTCCAGGTCGCAACCGACCTGGACGGCACCGTGGATACCCAGCGCCTCGGCGGCGTCCAGTGCCTCCGTGACGCTGACCTGCACGTCGCCGTCGCGGAAATCCAGATGCGTATGGTTGTCCATCACCGGCACCGGCAGGGGTTCGGGCGCCGGCGGATACCGCAGCTGCCGCCGTCGTCCGCTGTTTTCCTCTTCGGCGCTGCGGGCGCGCCCTTCCGCGGGCGAGGGTGCTTCGGCGACGTAAGGGGCGGGCGTTTCTCCGGGCTGGACTGCGAGGTTGTTCGGCATGCTTCTAGGTTATCGCCGGCGTCATCGCCAGCGCCCGAAAGAAACGTTTCAGGCCCTACCGTCAGGAAAGTTCTGCCAGTAGTGTTGGTACATCCGGCCCCGGGGGGAAGGCTAGCGGAAGGTTTCCATGGACATCCAGCAGCAGGCGGCAGTATCGGATCCCGCGCGGCAGTCAGGTGCCGGCGGGGCGACCGCTGCTGCTGGCACGGCCACCAACGGACAGGTGATTAACGACGTCGGCCGGTTGCCGCTGGTGGACTTCCACGAGGCATGCGGGCGCATCCTTTCGGCGATCAACACGGTGATCGACGGCAAGGAGGAGGCCGCGCGGCTGGCGCTGACCGTGCTGCTGGCACAGGGACATCTCCTGGTGGAGGACGTGCCCGGCGTCGGCAAAACCATGTTGGCCAAAACGCTCGCGCGCACCATCGATTGCAGCGTGCACCGCATCCAGTTCACGCCCGATCTGCTCCCCTCGGACGTCACCGGCGTCTCCATCTATAACCAGGACAAGCACAGCTTCGAGTTCCGGCCCGGGCCGGTCTTTGCCAACATCGTCATCGGGGACGAGATCAACCGCGCGTCGGCCAAAACGCAGTCCGCGCTGCTCGAGTGCATGGAGGAACACCAGGTCACCGTGGACGGGCGCTCCTACCGGCTGGAGCCGCCGTTCATGGTGGTGGCTACACAGAACCCGATCGAGATGGAAGGCACCTACCCGTTGCCGGAGGCCCAGCGCGACCGCTTCATGGCGCGGATTTCCATGGGCTACCCGGACCCGCGGGCGGAGATGGACATGCTGGAAAACCACCAGTCCACCTCCCCGCTGGCCGATGTCCGCCCGGTGGTGGGCATGGCGGACGTGCGCGCCATGGTCGCCACCGTGCAGGACGTCTACGTCTCCCCCGCGGTCAAGGAGTACACCGTCAACATCGGCCGGGCCACCCGCGAACACCCGTACCTGCGCCTCGGCGCCAGCCCGCGCGCCCTGCTGCAGCTGCTCCGGGCCGCCAAGGCCGCTGCCGCCCTGGACGGCCGGGACTTCGTGCTCCCGGACGACATCGCCTCAGTCTCCGAGGCCGTGCTCTCCCACCGGCTGATGCTGGACCGCAAGGCCGTGACCGCCGGCGAGGACGCGCCGGGGATCGTGGCGTCGATCCTGGCCAAGGTTCCGGTCAGCGGCGAAGCCCGCCGTCCCGCTGTGTAGGCCAAGCGCCATGGACCGGTTCGGCTGGCTGCCCACCCGCTACGTGACAATGCGCGGCTGGGGGCTGCTCGCCGCCGGCGTCGTCGCCCTGCTGCTGGCGCAGATCTTCGGCCGCCGCGACCTGCTGAGCCTGGCGGTTTTCCTCATCGCCCTCCCCCTGCTCGCCGCGGCGGTGATGGTGGTGCTCAAGCCGCGCTTCGCCGTCGAACGTAAATTCCGGCCCGCCTCCGTGGAGACCGGGCTGATCACGCACGTCCAGCTCTCCGTCCGGCGTACCGGCAGCTTCGGCGGCATCGCGTACATGGAGGAGCAGCTGCCGCACCGGTTCGGCCGCTCCCCCACCTTCCGGTTCCCGGCGCGCTACCCGACGCGGACCGGCGAGAGCATCTACGAGTACCGGCTGCGCTCCGGCAAGCGCGGGATGTTCGGGATCGGGCCCGTGACCGCGGACTTCGAGGACCCCTTCGGCCTGGCCCGGCACCGGCACAACCTGGGCGAGGTCTCCGCGCTCATCGTCACGCCGGCGCCGGTGGAACTGCCGCCGACGTCGTTAACCGGCGCGCGCGGCACGGACGGCACCGCCAGCACCCGGCGGCAGGCGAATCCGAGCGACGACGACGTGATGACGCGCGAATACCGGCACGGCGATCCGATGCGGCGCGTGCATTGGGCGGCCACCGCGCGGCAGGGCGAGCTGATGGTCCGGCAGGAGGAATCCGTCACCACCCCGCAGGCCACCATCATTCTGGACCAGCGCGTGCACACCTTCGGCAGCGGGCTGCTGCCGACGCTGTCCGCGGAGCACGACGGCGGAGAGCTGCTGCACAGTTCGCCCGCGTTCGAATGGGCGGTCACCGCGGTGGCCTCGGCCGCGCATGACTTCATCCAGCGCAACTATACGGTGCGGCTGCTCGACGTCCACGCCGAACCCGGCCTGCTCCGCTCCCCCTCGGCGCCGTGGCCTGAAGACGAAAACTTCGTCGGCCCCGCCGGCTACCAGAACCTGGCGGAAGGCCTGGCGGCGCTGGGGCTCGCGGAGGATCCGCACCGGCGAGCGGACCGGCCGCAGCCGGGGGCGGAGACGTTCGGGGACCGGCTGATGGACAAGCTCGCCGCGCACAAGCTCAAGGGCCCGCTGCTGGCCCTGCTGGGCAACATCTCCGCCGCCGAAGCCCGCCTGCTGGCCCCGGCCGCCGAGTTCGGCTCGCATGCCTTCGCCATCCTGGTCATGGACCATCCGCACGACTCCTCGCCGGTCCTCGAGGCCCTGCGCAACGGCGGCTGGCGTGCTGTGGCGGTCAATGCCAAGGCGTCGCTGCCGGCGGCGTGGAGCTACTTCGACGCGCAGGCACCGGTCACGGCGTCCACCGCCCGGTCCGGCCCCGCCGCGGCCGGCCCCGTCCCTTCCCCGACTTCTTCCCGGGGAGGCCGGCGATGACGGCCACCTTGGACCGCGGACAGGGGCACGGCATCCGCTCCGAAACGCCGGAATACCTCGCACCGGACAACGGCTCACGACGGCGGCTCCCGACTGGCTCCGGGCCCTGGCTCATGTCCGCCGCAATCGCCGCGGCGGTGGTACTCACCGCCGCCAACCTGAACGGCGTCATCGAAGGTTGGGCGTGGCTGGGCAATATCTTTTTCACCGTCCTCTGCGTCGAAGCCGGTACTGCGCTGGGACGGGCGCTCAACTGGCCCGCGGTCGCCGCCACGCTGCTGGGGCTGGGGGGCCTGATCGGTTCCGTCACGCTGATGTTCTTCGCATCCACCAGTTTCCTGGGCGTGTTCCCGGGTCCGGGAACCTTCCGGGCCTTGGAACCGATGGTCGACCAGGCGCAGGAGACCGTCATCTCGCAGGTGGCGCCCGTGCTCGCAACACCCGGCATCGTCATGGTGGCGTGCGTCGGCATCGGGCTGGTGGCGCTGCTCGTGGATACGGTGGCAGTCCCGCTGCAGATGCCGGCCACTGCCGGGGGCGGCCTGCTCGCCGTGCTGATGGTACCGGCGATCATCAAGCCCAACAGCCTCGGCGCGGTGGGCTTCGTGGCCGCCGCCATCGGCTTCCTGCTGATCCTGGGCTGCGCGCAATGGCTGGGCGGGGACGACCAGGCTCCCGCAGGCACCGTCCGGGCCGGCCAGTTCACCCGGGCCGCTTCCATCGGCGCCGCAGGCCTGGCCGTGACGCTGCTGCTGCCGCTGGCGATTCCGGGCTTCACCAGCGGAGCCTTTCCACAGGGATCCCGGTTGAACTGGCTGGGCGCGCCCACCGGGCTCAATCCCATCGTCAGCCTGGGCGACAACCTGCGCAGACCCGGCGCCTTCGGCCGGATGACCTATGCCACCGATTCCACGGACCCGCTGTATATCCGGTCCGTGACCCTGGAGAACCTAGCCGGCGCCCGCTGGCGGCCCACCGATCCCGACGGCGTCCAGCGCTCGGGGGTCGAACGGATCGGCACCCGGAGCACCCGCGAGCTAATGGAGCGCGGCGAGGTGACCACCACCGTCATCAGCACGGGCTCCTTCACCAGCCCCTGGCTCCCGGTCCCTTACGCGCCCGCCGAAGTGGACGGGCTGAGCGGCAACTGGACTTGGGATCCGCGCACGCTCGCTATCCGGGGCACCGGTAACACCACAAGCGCGGACCAGGAGTACACGGTGCGCAGCGTCGAACCAGTATTGACCAGGGAAGGGCTGGAGTCGGCCGATTCGATCGATGCGCCGGTGGTGGATGATATTTTCACCGAACTGCCCGACAGCATGCCGGACATCATCGAGGAAACCACCGACGGTGTGCTCGACGGCCTGACCGAGCCCTACGAGCAGGCCATGGCGATCCAGAGCTACCTCCGCGGCCCGGATTTCGTCTACTCGGAAGACGCCCCGGTGGACGGCGGGTACGACCAGAGCGGCTTCGACGTGGTGGGCGCCTTCCTGGAGGAAAAGTCCGGTTACTGCACGCACTACGCCTCGACCATGGCGATCATGGCGCGTACGGCCGGGATCCCCAGCCGGATCGCCGTCGGCTACGCGCCGGGTGATGAGACCGGCGAAGTCCTCGAGATGGACGGCAGGGAGCTGACCGAATTCGAGATCGATTCCCGCGACGCCCATGCCTGGCCCGAGCTGTACTTCGAAGACCTCGGCTGGGTGGCGTTCGAACCGACGCCGGGGCGCGGCGCGGTGCCCGACTACGCACAGGCTGAAGTAGCTCCCGTTCCGAATCCGGCGGAGCCGGAAAACCTCAATCCCCGTGCCGGACCAACCCTGCCGCTGCCCTCGGCCGGCGCCGAGCCGGAAGCCGGGACCGGCACCGAGGCGGAAAGCCTGGCGCCGCGGCTGTGGAGTGCAGCCGGAGCGGCAGTCCTGCTGCTGGCCCTCTTGTCCCCAATGCTGCTGCGCACCTCGCGCACGCGGAAACGCCGCACCCAACTGCTGGCGCCGGCCGTGCCGGAACGCGAGTCGGCGCTGCTGGCCTGGGAGGAGACACTCGACGTCGCCGCGGACTACGGAGAGCCGTCCGCGCCGGAGGAATCGGCCCGGGCGTTCAACCAGCGGCTGGCCGCAACCGGCACCCTCGACGGCGAGCCGGCGGCAGCGCTGGAACGGTTGCGCACCGGGTACGAACACGCGGCCTACTCCAATCCGCAAACCCCTGCCCAGCCGCCCGTGAACAGCCGCCGCTGGGAGGACGTTATGGCCGTGGCCGAGCAGCTCAAGGCCGGCAGCTCCTGGCAGCAACGCCTGCTGGGACGGTTCCTGCCGCAGTCGCTCTTCCGCCGCCGGTGACATGCCGCCGTCGTCGTTATTGGTATTAACGGTATAGGTAGTTAGACGGCAGCGGGGCGGCACGCCAACCGGCTTGCCGCCCCGCTGTAGAGCAGGTTAGAGCTCGTCCGCGTATGGATCGGCGATGCCGACGTACTGGGTGTAGAGGTATTCCTCGATGCCCTCGGAGCCGCCTTCGCGGCCGAGGCCGGACTGCTTGACGCCGCCGAACGGAGCGGCCGCGTTGGAGATCACGCCGGCGTTCAGGCCGAGCATGCCGGTCTCCATCTTTTCGCTCACGCGCAGGCCGCGGTTGAGGTCCTTGGTGTAGACGTAGGCAACCAGTCCGTACTCGCTGCCGTTGGCAAGCTTCACGGCTTCGTCCTCCGTGCGGAAGGTGACGATCGGAGCCACCGGGCCGAAGATCTCCTCGGCGAGGATGCGCGACTTCGGCGAGACGTTGGTGAGCACGGTCGGCTGGTAGAAGTAGCCGGGGCCGTCCACCGGAGCGCCGCCGGTCACGGCAGTTGCACCGTTGGCGATCGCGTCCGTGACGAGCTCGTGCACGCCGTCGCGGGCCTTGCCATCGATCAGCGGGCCCACCTTGGAGTGCTCCTCGGTGCCGCGGGCCGGGGTCAGCTCGGCGATGCGGGCGGCGAACTTCTCGGAGAAGGCCTCGGAGATGGTGTCCTGCACGATGAAGCGGTTGGCTGCGGTGCAAGCCTCGCCCATGTTGCGCATCTTGGCGGCGAGCGCGCCTTCGACGGCCTTGTCCAGATCGGCGTCTTCGAAGACCACGAACGGGGCGTTGCCGCCGAGCTCCATGGAGGTGCGCAGGACCTTGTCCGCCGAGTCGCGGATGAGGGCCTGGCCCACCGGGGTGGATCCGGTGAAGGAGAGCTTGCGCAGGCGGTCATCCTTGATCAGCGGTCCGGTGACCTTGCCGGCGGTGGAGGTCTGGATGACGTTCAGCACGCCCGCAGGCACGCCGGCCTCGATCATGACCTGGGCGAAGAGCAGGCTGGTCAGCGGGGTCAGGGTGGCGGGCTTGAGGATCGCCGTGCAGCCTGCGGCGATCGCGGGGGCAATCTTGCGCGTGGCCATGGCCAACGGGAAGTTCCACGGGGTGATCAGCAGGCAGGGGCCCACCGGCTTCTTCTGGACGAGCAGGCGGTTCTTGCCGTCCGGGGCAGTCGCGTAGCGGCCGTTGACGCGCACGGCCTCTTCGGAGAACCAGCGGAGGAACTCGGCGCCGTAGGTAACCTCGCCGCGGGCCTCGGCCAGGGGCTTGCCCATTTCCATGGTCATCAGGAGGGCGAAGTCTTCGGTGCGCTCGGTGACGAGCTCGAAGGCGCGGCGCAGGATCTCGCCACGTTCGCGCGGGGAGGTCTTGGCCCAGTCGGCCTGGGCGGCAGCGGCGGCATCCAGTGCGGCGGCGCCGTCCTCGGGCTGGGCGTTGGCGATGGTGAGCAGGACCTTGCCGGTGGCGGGATCCTCAACGTCGAGCGTCTGGCCGCCGGCGGCGTCGCGCCACTCGCCGTTGATCAACAGACCTGTGGGAACCTTGGCGAGCAGTTCTGCCTCGCGGGTTGCGGTTTCACCCATAGCGGTGCCTCCAATTTGTTCAGCATTGAATCGACGGGCGAGCTGCCCAACTGTTTTTACGGTAGGTGTTGGCGCTCACGACTGTAAATGCAGGACTGCACTAGGTCGCTTTATTACGTCTGTGCAGGTGTACAAGGGCCATTAGTACGATGGCTCCGGCCGGATCTCGTCAGGAGCGCGCAGCCAGCACAGCCGAGTAGAGCTCACGCTTGCTGATCCGCGCGTCCGCGGCGACCGCCGCAACGGCGTCCTTCAGACGCGAACCCTGACCGATCAGCTCATTGACTGCTGCAACGTGGTCTTCGGCCTGCTCCGGCTCGGCGTCCGGAGCACCGGCAACAACGACGGCAATTTCACCGCGCACCTCGGAGGACTCCGACCACTCCAGCAGTTCGCGCACCGGACCGCGGAGCACTTCCTCATGCAGCTTGGTCAATTCGCGGCAGACCGCTACACGCCGGTCCGGACCGAACGAGGTGTCCAGCGCCCGAAGCATCGGCTCGAGGCGGTGCGGCGCCTCGAAGAACACCATGGTCCGCTTTTCGTCCACCAGGTCGGAGAGCCTGGCGCTGCGCTCCCCTGCCTTACGCGGCAGGAAGCCTTCGAAGGTGAAGCGGTCTGTTGGCAGGCCCGACAGGGCGAGCGCCGTCAGTACTGCGGAAGGCCCCGGGATCGCGGTGACCACTACGCCGTCCTCGACGGCCGCCTCGACGAGGCGGAAGCCCGGATCCGAGACCGCAGGCATGCCGGCGTCGGTCACCATGATCAAGGTCTTGCCGCCGCGGATGAGTTCCAGCAGCTCGGCAGTCCGGGTGGCTTCGTTGTGCTCGTGGTAGCTGATGATTTTCCCGGAGGCGGTGATGCCCAGGGCATGCAGGAGTTTGTGGAGCCGGCGGGTATCTTCCGCGGCCACGATGTCGGCGGTCTGGAGCAGCTCCACCAGACGGGTGGAGGCATCCCCAATGTTGCCGATGGGCGTGCCTGCCAGCACGATTTGTCCGCGGCCCGCGCTGTCCGGCTTTTCCTGCTCATTCACACGACAACCCTACCGCCCCGCCGCCCGGAGCGAGCCGGCATAGTGCCTGATTGGTCGTCGGCTTGCACACCTTCGATCCCGCACTCACCAAGGAGACAGAACCTCCACATGTGCACAATGGCGACGATTCCCAGCCCCGGTAGATAAGGTCAGTATGTGGCTTCATTGAACAGTCAGTCCTGCCCACAGCGTCCCCAAGGTCGTCCCACCCTGACTTGCACCCAGCAAGTTACTCGCGGGTAATATGTTCACCGTGACCCACACCACCAGCCAGCCGCAACAGGTGCCGGGGCGCCCGGCGCACTGGCTTGAGGCGCCGGCGCAGGCCTTCAAGGTTGAGGTACTCAGGCGGCGGCTGCTGGGCGCGCCCGTAGTCTTCGGGATCTGGGGCTGGCTGGTCCCCGTGCTGGCCGCGGCGATTGGCGGAATCCTCCGTTTCTACCGGCTGGGCGAACCCGGCTCGCTGGTTTTCGACGAAACCTACTACGTCAAGGACGCCTACTCCTACCTGCAGTCCGGCTACGAGCGGGAGTGGCCGGAAGACGCCAACGATTCTTTCAACGCAGGAAATCCGGACATCCTGCTGGACTCCCCTGAATATGTGGTCCATCCGCCGGTTGGCAAGTGGATGATCGCGTTTGGCATGTGGCTGTTCGGCTCGGACAACGGCTTCGGCTGGCGCTTCGGCGCGGCCCTGGCCGGAACACTGTCCATCCTGATGATCGCACTGATCGCCCAGAAACTGTTCAAGTCCCCCGTCCTGGGCGGCGTCGCTGGCCTGCTGACCGCAGTCGACGGCCACCATCTGGTCCATTCGCGCACCTCGTTGCTGGATATCTTCCTCACGTTCTGGGTAGTCGCGGCGTTCGGCGCACTGCTGCTGGACCGCGACGACGGACGACGGCGGTTGGCTGGCAAAGTGGCAGCTCTCGCCGGGCCGTCCGGGGTACCCAATAAACTCCAGTTGCTCTACGGTCCGTTCGTGCTGTGGCGGCCGTGGCGGCTGGTGGCCGCCGTCTGCATGGGTCTCGCCGTCGGAACCAAGTGGTCCGCGCTGTCCTTCGTGGCGGTGTTCTGTGTGATGGCCGTACTGTGGGATGTCAACGCACGCCGCATCGCCGGCATCCGGGGCTGGATCTCCGGCGGCGTCTTCCGCGACGGCGTCCCCGCGTTCTTAACCATGATGCCGCTGGCCGCCGCTACCTATCTGGCCACCTGGACGGGCTGGTTCCTGTCCGAAGACGCCTACCACCGGCAATGGGCCCGCGACAATGCCGGCGGTATCTGGAGCTGGGTGCCGGATCCGCTGCGCTCCCTCGCCGAGTACCACCGCAGCGCCTACACCTTCCACAACGGACTGGATTCCGAGCACCCGTACCAGTCCAATGCCTGGACCTGGCTCTTCATGGGCCGGCCCACCTCCTTCTACTACCATTCGGATGAGAACGGCGTGAACGGATGCGCGGTCGATACCTGTTCCACTGCCGTGACCGTGGTAGGCAACCCGCTCATCTGGTGGGCCGCGGCGTTGGCGCTGATCGCCGTCGCCTTCGCGTGGTTGGGCCGTCGGGATTGGCGCGCCGGCGCAATCCTGGCGGGACTGGCCGCCGGCTACCTCCCGTGGTTCCTGTTCCCGGACCGCACCACGTTCTTCTTCTACGCCATCTCCTTCCAGCCGTTCCTGGTCCTGGCCTTGACCTATGTGCTCGGCCTGTTCCTCGGCAGACGGACCGATCCTGTCTGGCGGCGCCGCCAGGGACTGGTAGTGGTCGGCGGGTTCATCATTGCCGTGCTGCTGATTTCGGCGTATTTCATGCCGATCTGGACGGCCGAGCAGATCCCCTACGATCAGTGGCGGTGGCGGATGTGGATGCCCAGCTGGGTGTGAGAAGACAGGCCCGTGCTGACGGCCCCGGGCAACAGAAAACCTGAGCAACACCTAACGAGGAAAGCGAGAACGCGGTGCGCGAAGCGTCAACCGAACTGCTGGAGCGCATGCCGGACGGCTCCAACATCACGGACATTCTCATGGCGCGGCACAAGCGGAACCCGCAGCATGCCCTGTATGCCGTGAAGCGGGCCGGCGTGTGGACCGATGTGTCCGCCGCCGAACTCCTCGGCCAGGTTTCCTCGCTAGCCAAGGGGCTAATCAATGCCGGCATCCGGCCCGGGGACAAGATTGCCGTGATGTCCAAGACCCGATTCGAATGGACAGTGGTGGATCTTGCGGGCTGGTTTGCCGGCGCCGTGGTGGTTCCCATTTACGAGACGTCCTCGGCGCACCAGGTGCACTGGATCCTCTCCGATTCCGGCGCCCGGCTGGTCTTTGTGGAGGACGAGTCCAAGGCCGCCGTCGTGAATACGGCCATGCAGGAGTTGCCCGCCCCGCTGCCGGTCTGGACCATGGCCGGAGCCAACCCGGGCCTGGCTGAACTCCGGGCGCAGGGTGCAGCCGTCCCGGATGAGGAGCTGGAGCAGGCCCGCACCTCGCGCACCCTGGAGGATGCGGCGTCGTTGGTTTACACCTCCGGCACCACGGGACGCCCGCGCGGCTGCATCATCACCCACGGCAACTTCGCGGAACTCGCCCTGAACACCACGGAGTTCCTGCCCGCCATCCTCAAGGAGCCGGGCGCCAAGTCGCTGATGTTCCTGCCGCTGGCCCACGTCCTCGCCCGCGCCGTCCAGGTCATCTGCCTCGCCGCCGGCGTGAAGATGGGCCACACGGCGAGCATGGCCGACCTGATCGATGACCTGCGCACGTACAACCCCACCTTTCTGCTGGTGGTGCCGCGCGTGTTCGAGAAGGTCTACGCATCCGCCAAGCAAAAGGCGCACGACGACGGCAAGGGCCGGATCTTCGACGCCGCGGCCGACACCGCCGTCGCCTATTCGCGGGCGGCCGACGCGCGGGACCGCGGCACCGGCTCCGGCCCGGGCCCGGTCCTGAAGCTCAAGCACGCCGTGTTCGACAAGCTGGTCTACGCCAAGCTGCGCGCGGTCTTCGGCGGCCAGGTCGGCTTCACGGTCTCCGGCGCGAGCGCCCTGAATCCGCACCTGGCGCACTTCTTCACCGGCATCGGCATCCCAGTGCTCGAGGGCTACGGCCTGACCGAATCCACCGCGCCCGCCGCCGTGAACATGCCGGGCCGCAACCGGATCGGTACCGTCGGCCTGCCGCTGCCCGGCACCACCATCCGCATCGCCGACGACGGCGAGGTCCTGATCAAGGGCATCGGCATCACCCCGGGCTACCACAACAACGAGGACGCCAACCGGGAGAACTTCACGGACGGCTTCTTCCGCACCGGGGATCTGGGCACGATTGACGACGACGGCTACCTCACCATTTCGGGGCGGAAGAAGGACCTGCTGGTCACGGCCGGCGGCAAGAACGTGGCTCCGGGTCCCTTGGAGGATGCCCTGCGCGAGCACCAGCTAGTGTCGCAGGCCGTGGTGGTCGGCGAAGGGAAGCCTTTTGTGGCGGCGCTGCTGTGCCTTGATCCGGCCGGCCTGGCCGCCTGGTGCAAGTCCCGTTCCCGGAACGGCCTCAGCGTTGCCCAGGCCGGTGCGGATCCGGCGGTGCTGGCAGATTTGCAGGGCGCGGTGGACCACGCCAACAAGCTGGTCTCGCGCGCCGAGCAGATCCGGAAGTTCACGGTGCTCCGGCAGGAACTGACCGAGGCCTCCGGGCACATGACGCCGTCGCTAAAGCTCAAGCGGACCCAGGTCATCGAGGACTTCACCGCGGACATCGAGCGCCTCTACAGCTGACCTGGCGGCTACAGTTGATCCGGCGCCCCGCCGTGCTTGCGGCGAGGGGCGCCGAGCCGCCTAGAGTCTTCGCGCAGGTCCTGGAGGTAGCGGGCGCGGGCGGCGGCGAGCTTCTCGGAGCTGCGTTCCCGCCGGGACTTGGTCGGCCAGGTGAAGGCCAGCACCAGCGAGGACACCATCAGCACCAGCACCGCGATCACGATGCCCGCGTCCATCCAGAACTGGGCAGGGAACAGCCGGATCAGCGTGTCGTCCACAAAGAACGTCCACGTACCGTCCGCGAAGAAGACCCCGTGGAACGCGGTGAAGAAGCCCTGCCAGTTCAGCGCGCCCAGCACGCCGAGCACAATGATCAGGATCAGGGTGGCGGCTGACCCGGCGAACAGGCCGCGGCGGATGCCGCCGGGATACGCGCGCGCCAGATAAATCACCGCGAGCACGGCCAGGACCAGCATCACCGCCCCGGCGATCCACGCGCCCATGATCACGGTCTTCACGTCCGCCATATGCCCGACCTCGCTGTCGAGGAACAGCTGGTCGCCGTCCGGCCCCACCAGCCCGCCGAGGTAGCGCGGCCCGGCCCAGTTCAGCAGGTAATCCACCGCGTACGAGCCGTAGGTCATTCGGTCCTCGGTGCTGAAGCCGAAACTGTCCGCGGGGAAACCGGGCCGGTGGTACTCAGTCCACAGGAACAGCGGCGTGCACACCGCGCGGATAGCCCCGATGATCAGCAGGAACGGGAAAAAGACGGCGAGCATCACCTGCAGGATCCGGCCCGCCGGCGGCTTCGCGTTGACTGCTTCCTCGCGCTCAGCCGCACGGCGCTCCACATCCGAAAGCACTGGCCTACTTGGTTTAGCATCGCCCAATTTGGCGCCGGGCCCGTTGCCAGCTCCCTTGCCAGCCCCGCCGATGGCGGCTCCGACTACAGCCGCGGACGACGCCGTTGCTGCCGCCGCCGCCGTTTTGCCGGCACCTTTATCTCCCGGACGGGTTCGGGTCTTCTCCGCCCGCACCGTCTCGGCCGGGTCCGGCTGCCATTCCGACGCCCGATCCTGCCCGTGGTTCGCAGGGTCCAGCTCCGGGTTTGGTCCGGGGGCAGTCCCGGTCGGAGACTTCGCGTCCCCCTGCTCGCCGACCAGAGTCTGGCTATCCTCCTGCGGTCCGCCCGGGGCAGCCCGACGTCCGGTACTGGGCAGTTCGGCTGAGTCCGGCGACCCGGAAGTGGCCGGCGATCCGGAGGAGTCGGGCGAGACCGCGGAGGTTGCTGCGTTAGCCGAAGTCTCACTACCAGCGGAAGCCGCCGTTGTGGGAACCGCCTTGGTCTCCGGGGCAGCCTCATCCGCGGATTCCGGCTCGTTCGCAGTTGTTGCTTCGCTATTGGCGGAGTCTGCTTGCTCCGGCTTCGGAGAAGCGTCTGCCGGCGTCGAGTCAGTCGGCTTGGGGGCGGGACTCCCCCAGCCGGGGACGGCGTCCGGTTTGAAGCGCGAGACGGCGGGGGTACCGCCGTCGCTCTTCCCATTGGAAGCACCGCCGTCGCTCTTGGCCGCGGGCGCACCGCCGTCGTTATTTGCTGAGGAGGCTCCGCCGTCGTTGTTCTTTGCCGTGCCGCGAGGCTCCTTGTTGAAGGCGCTCAGATCCGGCAAGCGGCTGGCCTTGCGCATCGGCTGCCGGTTGGCCTCGTCAAGGAACCGGCCGCTGGCAGGGACCGGAGGCGCGGGCACCTCGATGGGGTCGCTGTCGGTATCCGGCGCACGATCCGTACGGGGGTCCTCAATGTTGCCGGAGATCCGGTCCTCGCCTGCCACGTTCTCCCTCTTTCCTCGCGGTTGGCACGTCTGTCAAGACAGTACCGCCGGGAGCGTTCCGGCCGCGGATGCCACCCCGGCGTCATCGGATGAGTCGCCCCGTTACCGGCGGCTCTGGCCTGGGCTGCCCGGAGCCGGCCCAGCTCAGTTCCGGGAGCAGGTCAGCTGGTCCGGGCGACCTCCCCGGCGTCGAAGCGGCCCAGGTCGCCGCGTTCCCCGGCATTGTAGGCACGCCGGCCGAGCACCAGGGTGTAGGTCCAGTATGCGGCGAGCACCAGCGCGCCGATGCCGATCCGGAGCCAGTGCGGCAGGTCGCTCGGCGTCACAAAGCCCTCGACGAGCCCGGAGATGAACAGGACCAGCACCAGCCCCAGGGCGACGGTGATCAGCGAGCGGCCTTCTTTCGCGAGCGACGCGGCGCGGGTCATGCGGCCGGGAGAAACCCAGGACCAGAAGATCCGCAGACCCGCGGCGCCGGCGATGAAGATGGCGGTCATCTCCATCAGGCCGTGCGGCAGGATGTAGAGAAAGAAGGTGTCCAGCTGGTCGTAGGCCGCCATCATTCCGCCGGCCATGCCCACGCCCTGCGCGTTCATGTAGAGCACGTACGGCACCCAGAGACCGGTCACGCCGAAGGCCACGCACTGGGCGGCGATCCACGCGTTGTTGGTCCAGACCATGCCGGCGAAGGACGCGTTGGGGTTTTCCTTGTAGTAGTTGACGAAGTCTTCTTCGACGTACTGGCGCAGCTCTTCGTCCGAGCCGATGGCCTTGATGACCTCGGGGTTGCCTGTAACCCAGGCGCCGAAGAGCCAGGACACGAGGATAAAGACGACGCCGATAATGACCGTGAGCCAGCGGATCCGGTAGAACGCGGCGGGCAGCGAGAGCACAAAGAACCCGGCAACATCCTCCGCGAAGTTGGAGCGGGCGCCGGTGAACTTGGTGCGTGCGCGGGACAGCCGTGTGGAGAGCGCTCCGGAGAGCTGGCTTTCGGGCGCGATGGAGCGGATCATCGACAGGTGCGTGGAGGTGCGCTGGTACAGCACAAGCAGCTCGTCGGCTTCCTCGCCGGTCAGGCGGCGCTTCGCGCTGAGCTCGTCCAGGCGTTTCCAGTCATGCTGGTGCACCGCGGTGAAGGCATCGATATCCACGCCTCCAGCCTATCGGTCGCGGGCCGCGCGGGTGCCGGGTTGGACTGTGCAAGTGCTGGGCGGGGGCTACGGGCGCACGGCTGGGCTGCCGGGTGCTCGGTAGAGTGGTGGCATGAGCAACATCGTCACGGGCGAGGCCGTGGTCCTGGAACTGCGTCCGGCGTCGTTCGGGGTGCGCGCGCTGAGCTCGATGATCGACTGCATCATCAACTTCCTGCTGCTGATCCTGACCACCGCGTTCCTGGCGGAGACCGTGCAGATCGGGTTCGACCCCGCGGCGGCGCAGGCCCTGGTGCTGACCATGGTGGTGTTTTTCCTGGTGATCGTGCCCGTGACGCTCGAGACGCTGACCCGCGGCAAGTCGGTCGGCCGGCTGATCATGGGACTGCGGATAGTGCGCGACGACGGCGGCTCCATCCGCTTCCGGCACGCCTTGATCCGGGGGCTGGTGGGCGTGTTCGAGCTGTACCTGCTGCTCGGTTCCGTGGCGTTCGTCGTCGCACTCTTCAATGACCGATCCAAGCGGCTGGGCGATCTGCTCGCCGGGACCTACAGCATGCGCGAACGCGTGGGAGTGATCCCGCAGGAACTGCCGCACATTCCGCCGCAGCTGGTGCCGTGGGTGAAGCTGACCGACATGGGGCGGCTGCCGGAGCCGCTGGCGCGCCGGATCTCCCAGTTCATTGTCCAGTCGCCCAAGATGATTCCTGCTTCGCGGGAACGGCTGGCGATCGACCTGGCGAACGAGACCTCGGGCTATGTCTCTCCCCCGCCGCCGGCCGGTACCGCGCCGGAAATGTTCCTGATCGCGGTCATGGCCGAACGCCGGGAACGCGACTTCGCCAGGCTGAGCCGCCAGTACGAGCGCTCCCAGGCGCAGAGCAAGCGTCTGCACTCGCTCCCGTTCCAGGACTGAGCGGCCTCGGTTCCGGACGAGTCGGCGGCTAGCCCGGAACCGAGGCCGCCGTCAGGTCAGGCCTTGGCGATCGCTTCCTTGAGGGCGCCCAGCAGCAGTGCCACAGAGGCCGGATTGGCGTTCGGCCCCATGAGCCCGATCCGCCAGACAGTGGACGTGAACTCGCCGGCGCCGGCACCGATCTCGATGTTGAAGTTCTCCAGCAGGTAGCCGCGGACCGCCGCCGAGTCGACTCCCTCGGGAACCATCACCGTGGTCAGCTGCGGCAGCCGGTAGCCCTCGGCCGCGAACAGCTCCAGGCCCATTTCCTGGAGCCCGTCCTGCAAGGCCTTGCCCGCCGAGCGGTGGCGTTCGGTCACCGCGTCGAGCCCCTCCGCCAGGATGCGGTTGATGCCCGCTTCCAAGCTGGCCACCATGCCCACCGGCGCGGTGTGGTGGTACGCGCGCTGCCCGCCCGGGGCACCGTTGGCGTAGCCGCCGAGCAGCCCCAGATCCAGGTACCACGACTGCGGCTTGGGCACGCGGCGCTCGAAGGCGCGGTCCGAGATGGTGAACGGCGCGAGGCCCGGGGCCACGCCCAGACACTTCTGCGTGCCGGCATAGCCGACGTCGATGCCCCACTCGTCCGCGAGGATGGGCATGCCGCCGATGGATGTCACGGCGTCGGTAATCAGCAGGGCGTCCCCCTTGATGGCGCCGAGGGCAGCTATATCGCTCAGGACGCCCGTGCTGGTCTCGGCATGGACGGCCGCGATGACCGTGGGGTTCGGATGCGCCGCCGCAACCCGCTCGGCGTCTACCGGCGTGCCCCATTCGTGGTCCACGCGCACCACCTCGGCACCGGCCCGCGATGCGACCTCGCACATCCGCTCGCCGAAGAGCCCGTTCACCGCGATCACGGCGACGTCGCCGGACTGCACCGTATTGACGAAGGCGGCCTCCATGCCCGCCGAGCCGGTGGCGCTCAGCGGAAGGGTCCGGGCGTTCTTAGTACCCCAGAGCACGCGCAGGCCCTCGTTGGTCCGGTCCATACGCGCGATGAACTCCGGGTCGAGGTGCCCGATCAGCGGCAGACCCAGCGCCGCGGTCGCCTCCGCGTATGGGTTGCACGGTCCCGGGCCAAAGAGATGACGGGTGGGAATGATCCGATCCGGACTCATGGTCATGACGTCTGCATCCTAACGTTGTGAGCGGTTCTCGGTGCAGCCAGGCTGCACACCTCTCTTCATCATGCCAGCCGGCCCGGTTTTTCTCGCTTTGGCGGTCAGGACAGGACAACATGAACAACGGTTCGGCGGATTGCAGGCATGCCGCTGGGATGGAGGGGAACCGGAGCCCGGCGGGTTGAGGGGAACCGGAGCCCGGCGGGTTGGGGGGCGCTTCGCCGGACTCCGGCGTCTTGATCACTTCGGTACCAGTGTCAGTGGTCCTCGTGTTCAAGACTGGAACCAATGTTGGCCTGCCGTGCTTTGAAAAACCTCAGTCCCAAAAATCAATCCCCAACGATTCCCCATTTTGGGGGATGGCCGAAACGCTGGGATGTAGCAGGAAAACGGCGGGCCGGGCACCCGAAGGTAACCGGCCCGCCGTCGTTCGCTGGAATGCGGTGGTGCGCTGGGACTTAGTAGCGGTGCGGCTTAGTAGCGGTAGTGCTCCGGCTTGTACGGCCCGGCCACGTCCACGTCCAGGTACTCCGCCTGTTCCTTGTTCAGTTCCGTCAGCTCTACACCGAGGGCGCCGAGGTGCAGGCGGGCAACCTTCTCGTCCAGGATCTTCGGCAGCACGTAGACCTGCTTGGCGTATTCCGGGTCGCCGGTGGTTGAGTCCGCGGCGGGCTTGCCGGCCTTGGTGAACAGCTCGATCTGCGCGATGGTCTGGTTGGCGAAGGAGTTGCTCATGACGAAGGACGGGTGGCCGGTGGCGTTGCCCAGGTTCAGCAGGCGGCCCTCGGAGAGCACGATGATGGAGCGCCCCTCCTTGCCTGCGGCGGGGTCGGCGTCGAAGACCCACTCGTGGACCTGCGGCTTGATTTCGACCTTCTGCACGCCGTCGATCTTCTCGAGCCCGGCCATGTCGATCTCGTTGTCGAAGTGGCCGATGTTGCCGACGATGGCCTTGTTCTTCATCTTGAGCATGTCGGAGGCCATGATGACGTCCTTGTTGCCGGTGGTGGTGATGAAGATGTCGCCCTGGTCCACGACCTTGTCCAGCGTGGTGACCTGGTAGCCGTCCATCGCGGCCTGCAGCGCGCAGATCGGGTCGATCTCGGTGACGATCACGCGCGAGCCCTGGCCGCGCAGCGCCTCCGCGGCACCCTTGCCCACATCGCCGTAACCGCAGACGACGGCGACCTTGCCGCCCATGAGGACGTCGGTGGCGCGGTTGATGCCGTCCGGCAGGGAGTGGCGGATGCCGTACTTGTTGTCGAACTTGGACTTGGTGACCGAGTCATTGACGTTGATGGCCGGGAAGAGCAGCTTGCCCTGTTCGGCCAGCTGGTACAGGCGGTGCACGCCCGTGGTGGTTTCCTCGGTCACGCCCAGGATGCCGCCGGCGATGCGGGTCCACCGCTGCGGGTCCTCGGCCAGCGACTTGCGCAGCACGTCGAGGATGATCGTGTATTCGTGAGCGTCATCCGCGGTGGCGTCCGGGACGGCGCCGGCAGCCTCGAACTCGACGCCCTTGTGCAGCAGCAGGGTGGCGTCGCCGCCGTCGTCGAGAATCATGTTGGGGCCGAGCTCGGGGTTCTCGGCAGCGCCGGGCCAGGTCAGGATCTGCGTGGCGGTCCACCAGTACTCTTCGAGCGTCTCGCCCTTCCAGGCGAACACCGGCACACCCTGCGGGTCTTCAACGGTTCCCTTGCCGACGACGATGGCGGCGGCGGCCTCGTCCTGCGTGGAGAAGATGTTGCAGGAGGCCCAGCGGACCTCGGCGCCGAGTGCGGTCAGCGTCTCGATCAGCACGGCGGTCTGGACGGTCATGTGCAGGGAACCGGCGATGCGGGCGCCCTTGAGCGGCTGGCTGGCGCCGAATTCTTCGCGCAGGGCCATCAGGCCCGGCATCTCGTGTTCGGCGAGGCGGATCTGGTGGCGGCCGGCCTCGGCCAGGGAAAGGTCCTTGACCTTGTAATCGAATGACATGTGTTCTCCTGGGCGTTGGTTAGGCGTCGGTTGCCGTGGTGTTCGGGGAATTGTCGGTGGCCGGCTGTGCGGCTTCCTGCATCGCCGGCGGGAGCAGGACGGGGATGCCCTCGTCGATGCGGTAGTGCAGTTGCCGGCCGCTGGCGTCCTTCGCGCTGGAAACCAGTTCCTCGCCTTCCTGGACCAGCGATGATCCGGTCACCGGGCAACGCAGGACGGCAAGCAGTTCAGGGGAAAGATGGGCCATGGTGATAGTTTCCTTTGATCCTGTGATCCTGGCGTCAGGACGTACCGGCACGCAGACGGCCAGGGCTGGCCGGCGGCGGATTTCTTCACTTCAGGTTATCGCCCTACTGCTGTCCGCGCAGAATGCGCAGGTGCCCGCGGCGGGCTCCGCCGGACTCGGCCGGGGGTTCAATCGGCTCGCGCAGGCCGCGCTGGGCCGGCACTTCGTCCGGACTGGAGGGGGCGGTTCCTGCCTCGCGGACCGCCTTGGCCAAGGCCATCAGGTCATCGGTGTTGGGAACGGGAGCCTGCTCCGGCAGCGCCAGCCGCATGACTTCCCAGCCGCGCGGTACGGTCAGCCGCTCCGCGTGCTCGGCGCACAGGTCGTAGCAGTGCGGTTCGGCATAGGTGGCCAGCGGCCCGAGGACGGCCGTGGAATCGGCATACACGTACGTCAAAGTAGCGATGGCCGGCCGTTGACAGGCCGAGCGTGAACATTGGCGTATGGATCCCACGACTATGCATCCTACCCGCCTCCGGCCTCCGGAACGTGCAGCGGCACGCTCTGCCGTGCTTTTGGCCGCGGACAGGATTAGAGTCGATATATGAAAAACGGACCATCGCTCAATGTCAGGCTGAGTGATGCAGCGCAGTCCGGGGGCAAATCAAAGCCGTTCGAAAAACGACGGCGGAACCGCCACGGGCGCGGACTGCGCGGTGAGCTTGTGCCCGCCCACCTGCCGGGCAACCGCACCCGGGAAGAACGGTTCGAAGGCTGGGTCTCGGACTCCGCCGAACGGCTTCACTACCTGTGGGGTGACCCCATCGAGGCCACCCAATTCGTGGTCGCCGAAATCCCACCGGATCTGGAGGAACTTGTTGCCGCAGGCGGCCCCGCGCCCCTTGGCAGCTTCACTCCTGCAGCTCCGGGACGGCCCGCCGTCGTTACTGTTTTCCGGCGTCCGGTGGAGCGGGAGGCCGACAGCAAGGAAGAGCTGCCGGAACTGGTGCACGACGTCGTGGTTGAACAGGCCGCCGAGTTACTCGGCATGGCCCCCGAGGCCGTTGACCCCAGCTACGGGCGCACCCGCTCCTGACTCGGCAGCCCGGGGGATCAGCAGCCCAGCTGCCTCCGTAGCCCGGCTGCCTCAGTAGCCCAGGAAGACCGGCACGCTCTGCCGGCCCTGGGTTCCCGGCGGAACCGCCAGCACCGAAATGTTCGGCGAGCCCCCGGTGAAGACTACCTGCGACCCGTAGACCGGATCCCCCGTCGCGCCGATCAGGAGTGCGGCCGGGTCCGCGCCGCCGGCCATCGGATTCAGCGAGACGGTGCTTCCGCCCGGCACATCGAGCACCCGCTCGCTGCCGAGCTGGCCGTTCGCGCCGACCGGCGTCACGCTGACCTTTGCATTGCCCTCCGGCGCGATGAAGGAGAACCGGGAGCTGACGCCGCCGGGCACAATGGCCAGGTGTTCGCTGCCCAGCCGGTCCGTGGACGGAGCCCAGCCGAAATCCACCGGGTCGCCTTCGCCCGTGCCCCGGCTCACCCGGGCCGAAGCCACCACGGACACGTCCGAGGTCACCTGAACCGAGTACGTTCCCCCCGGAAGCGAGTCGAGCGGGATAGCGGAGACCGTTCCGGCCGCGACGTTGAAGACTCCGCCGCCGGGCAGTGCCACCTGGCCCTTCGAACCGAAAACGCGTACTTCCACCGTCGCGTCGCTGGCACCCGGGACCACCACGTTCAGGGCGGGCGAGGCATTCTCGTACCCGGCCTGCCCGCGGATCTCCTGCGCAGTTTCCTCGTCCTGCACCGCAATTCCGGTGAGCACTTGGCTCAGGCCCGCGCCGGCCGAAGGCTGCAGCAGCTCCACGCCGCCGGGCGTCAGTTCGCGCAGGACGCTCTGCTGGATGGCGCCTACAATCGGACCGCCGGAGGAACTGACATGCACGGCCAGTGATTCCTGGTTCGCGGCCAGACCCGCCAGCACGATGGACTTCGATTCGCCGGGGGCGATGAGCAACCCGCGGCTGCCGGCGGCCTGGATCGGCCCCTCGGCACCGACGAGCTCCAGGTCCACGGTGGACGCGGTTTCGGTGGCATTGTACAGGTTGAGCACGGCGCTGCTGCCCACCGTGGTGGAGGCACCGAGCAGCCAGAAATCGTTCGACGGCATCGCGCAGTTGGCCGCCGCCAAGCCGCGGAGGTCGCCGTCTTCGGCGGTGTAGGTCATCGTCGCCCCCGCCTGCGGATGCTGCTGCCCCATCGGCTCCACCCTCAGCACGATGGCCGCGGAAATGTCCTGGCTCGGCACCACCTCGGCCAGGACCTTAGTCTCCCCTGCTTCGCTGCGGCCGGTGCTGCCTGCCTCACCGGTGAACTCCGCGATCTCGCGCAGCGGCGAGTCCGAACCCAGTTCGAACAGTGCGCTACCGGGCACCGTTCCGCCCAAATCACTAAGAACGACGGCGCGTGCCCGGGTTTCCGCCGTCGTGGAGACAGGGCTGAACTCGGGATCCACCTCTTCGGCCGAGCTGTCCAGGAGTTTCAGCGGTTCGGGGCAGGCGCCGGTGTACTCACCGGCCGGGACGGCGGCCGAAACGGGTGGCAGTTCGGCGGCGGCCCGGGGTGGTTGCATGACGCTGCCGGCCACAATGCCACCGGTGCCGAGTACGAGGATGCCCAGCCCGGCCGCAAGGCCAACCAGGCGGCCGTTCTTCTTCCGGGCTGGCGGTTCGTCCTCGCGTCCGTCCGGGCGCGGCGTTGCATCCGCCGTCGTACTGGCGGCGGGAGCGGAAGCGTTCCTTTTGGCGGCCCGGGCCGAACCTGCGGCCGATGCCTTTGCTGCCGCTGCCTCTTGGGCCTTGGCGGTCTTCGTGGCGCGGCGCCCCTTGCGGGTCCCGCGTTCGGCCTTTCCGGCTGCAGCGTCCTGCGGATCGGCAGGCGCGGACTGCTCGTCGGGCTGGTTGTCAGGCTTGTCTGCCATGGCTACGGTTCCTTCCCTGCCGTGGCAGGTGCCGTGTCGGCGTGGTGCCTGTCGGCGCGGTCGATCTCGTGTGCGGCCATCCGCAGTTCTTCGGGGCTGCTGTCCGTGCCGGTGGTCATGATGTGGTCGATCCGCCGGGGAACGAAGCGCCGTCGGGACGGGATCGGGATGGCCAGCAGGACGGTGATGCCGAGGAAAATGATCTGCACAATGGCTACCCAGATGCCCCACGGGTTGGTGTAGCTGATCCGCAGTTCGCCGCCGGCTTCGGGCACCTTGAACGCCTGCGCCCAGCCGTTCTCCGCCTGCTCGAGCGGCTGGCCGTCAAGGGTTGCATTCCAGCCCGGGTTCATCCGCTCGGCTAGAACCACCATGCGTCCGGCGTTGCCTTCGGGAATGGTGGTTCCGGCACTGGTCCAGGAGGACGGCACCGTCTGCAGCAGTGCTCCGGTACTGTCGATCACGCGCACCCGGCTGGTCAGTGTGCTGCTCGCGTCGCCTTCGCCGCTCCGGTCCGGCACCACACGCCACAGCCAGCCCGAATCCGTGCGTCCCACGGCGCTGAGCCCGGGGACGGCGTCGATCCTGTTGGCCAGCAGTTCCGCGGAACTGTCTGTCTGCTGCAGCACCACAAAGCCGACGCCGAGCCGCGCCAGTTCCTCCCGCGGGTCCACTCCGGTGCCGGCGGCGATCACGGCGACCGCGTTCCGGGCGGCCGCGGTGGCGTCGTCGTCCTCCCGCCGTTCAGCGTCGAAGATGCCGCCGGTAATGGAGCGGGCGGCGTAGATCGGGGACAGCTGGTCCATGGTGGTGCCGCCGCTGTGCATCACGGCGGCGCTGATCGAACCGCTCTCGCTGCTGAGCACCAGCGAGCGGGTGCGTTCCGGCCCGGTCCCCCGGTCCGTGGCCGTGGCCGGCAGGATCCGTGCCTGGCTCGGCTCAAGCTGCATCTCGGTGCCGAAGTCGGTCAGCGGGCGCCCTTCAGCGGCGATGGTTTCCTCGGCGATCAGCTGCGGCAGGAGCCAGTGCGCCAGATTCAGCACGGGGCCGGCAGCCAGAACAACGACGGCGGCAACGGCTATGGCACGGAAGGCACCTTTGCGTTCCTTCCGCGGCTCGTTCAGGGTGTGCAGGCGCCGCAGGCCGCTGTCCCCGCCGATCAGGGCGGCGGCCGTGAGCAGGAACAGCGCCAGCGAAACGAACGGGCCGGTGAACGGAGGCACCATGGCGCCCGGGGCGATGGCGGTGGCGATCATGGCGGAGACCCAGCTGGCGGCCAGGGCCACGATCGCGCCCAGCCAGGACAGCCGGGCAACGACGGCGCCGCGGCTGGGAAGGAGCAGACCGACGGCGGCCAGCACGAGCATGGGAACGCCGGTGATCAGCGCGAAGACCAGCGCCCACGGGCCTTGGCCGAGGGACTCGAGGAAGCCGAAGGCGCCCAGCCCGGCGGTGGCATCGAAGGCCACGGGGAAGCCCATGACCTGCTGCCAGAGCGGCGCGCCCTCGAAGAACAGCGGCACGCCCGGGTCGCCGAGCAGTGCCCGAGGGGTGTCCATCGCGGCCAGGAGCATCGGCAGGGCGAGCGCCAGGGGCGGCACCAGTGACCACCACACGGTTTTGGCGCGCCGGCCGCGCTTGAGGCAGATGATGCCGACGAAAATGATGAAGACCGGCAGCAGCGCCGGGGCGGAAGCGGTGATCACGGCCAGGCAGAGACCAGCGGCAGCGGCCGCGGTCCAGGACGGGATGCCGTTGATGCCGGGTTTGTGGATGACCTCGGGCCGGGGCTTGAGCGGATCCGGGTTCAGCCGCTGCACCGCGGAGCCGGAGGCGCGGACCAGTCCCAGCACGGCCCACGGAATCATCAGGTGGGCGATCAGCGCGCCGATCCGGCCGGAGCCGAGGGCCACCTGGAGAGCCGGCAGGGTGGCCCAGAAGAAAGCGACCCAGAGGCGAAGCGAGCGGCGCTGGGTGAAGGCGCCGGCGGCCATCCACGCCGCGAGACCGGCCAGCGGCATCGCCAGCAGGATCAGGGTGAGGACCGCGGCCGAACCGTTGCCCAGCGCGAGGATTGCCAGCACGGCCAGGACATAGCCGAACGGATCGCCGTGGCCGGGCATGCCCGAGCCGAGACTGATCCACCAGGTCGAAGCGTTGTGCCAGATTTCGGCCAGGTCCGCGGAGACCGGAAGCAGGGCGCCGCCGGCCAGCGCCGGAACGCCGAGGAAGCCGAACATGCCGATGATGGATACGAGTGCCAGAACCAGCGTGGCGGCCACGGCACCGGTGCCGACCCAGGTGCGCAGCGGCGAGGCCATGGAGGCGAATTCGTCGGAACCGCCCGTGGGCTCGTAGCTGCCGGTGGTGTCGGTGCCCGTGCCGTCCCCCAGCACATGCTCGGCGCTGACGGATTCCATCAGCGAGCGGCGGTAGGCGAAAACATCCTGCCGTTTGACCATCAGCGGCTTGATGATGCTTCTGGACGCCCTGCGGGTGGCGCCGGCCTGCTTGCGTGCCTGCAGGAATTCCCGCGGCCGGAACAGGCCGGACAAGGTGGCCAGGAGTTGCCGCAGTCCGTGGCCGGGATCCTTGGCAACGGTGCTGATGATGAAGCTGAAGAAACCGCCAAGCAGCGTGCCGATCCACAGGAACGGCAGCTGCCACCACGCCGCGTGCTTGAGCCGCAGGTGGATCTGGGACCGCCGGGCCGCCATGGCTGCGGCATGCGGATTGCCGCGTGAGGTTGCATGCCGCATTGCCGCCGTCGGCACCACGACCACGCGGTTGCCGGCCAGCCGGTTGCGCCAGCAGAGGTCTACGTCGTCGCCGATGCCGGGCAGTGCCGGGTCGAACCCGCCCAGTTGCTCGAAGGCATCGCGGCGGATGAGCATGCCCGCGGAGTTCACGGCGAAGAAGTCGCTGCGGCCGTTGTACTGGCCCTGGTCCATCTCGTCCAGGTCGATCATGGTCAGCCGTTCGGCGCCGCGCGTTACCGTCAGACCGACGTCGATCAGCTTGCGCGGATTCTCCCAGTCCACCTGCTTGCAGCCGGCAACGGTAACCGACGGCGCGGTCTCCACGGCGAGCAGCAGTTCTTCCAGCGCGTCCGGTTCCGGGGCGGAGTCATCATGCAGCAGCCACACCCATTCCTGCACGCGGCCGCTTGCAACAGTTGCGGGTGTAGCGACGCCGGAAGCAGCAGTGTCCGTGCCGCCGGGAGCCGCGGCGGCCTCGCGGGCAGTCCCCGCCGCAGCTTGGGAATCCCCCTGGCCTGCCGCGGCCGGGCGGGAAGCCTCCGCCAAGGCGTCCGCCTGGCCCGAATGGGCGGACACGGAGCCGGCAGGCGCAACCGAGGCCGGGACGCCGTCGTCATTCTTCTGGTTCTTCAGCTCGTCCAGGGCAACGCGCACCGCCGTGCCGAATCCGGCCCGGGCAGAAGCCTTGACCACGGGGCTGCCCGCCGGCAGCGTCTGTTCCAGGAGCGAAACCGAGGCGTCGGTGGAGCCGGTGTCCACGCCGATGTGGAAGTCGGCCGGCCGGGTTTGCGCGTTGAGGGCAGCGAGCGTCTCGGGCAGGTATTCGGCACCGTTGTGGGCGACAACAACGGCGGTAACGCGAACTTGCTGGTGAATTAGACTGCCCGCTTCCTTAGGCGTCGGCGCTCGCGCTCCGAAAGGCCGCCCCAGATTCCAAAGCGTTCGTCATTGGCCAGGGCATACTCCAGGCACTGCGCGCGTACGGTGCACGCGCCGCAGACCTTCTTTGCGTCCCGGGTCGAGCCGCCCTTTTCGGGGAAGAATGCTTCGGGATCCGTCTGGGCGCACAAGGCATCCGCCTGCCAGCCCAGCTCGCCCTCATCGTCAAAGTCCGAGCCGAATCCGGGCAGACCGATCCAGAGGGGCTGTTCTTTCGGCGGCGCGACTTCGTGCAGCATGCGCGGCGCGGCCAGTTCACGTGTTTCGTCGGCCTGCAGATCCTCGACGTCCGCAGCAAGTGCCTGATGCGCGGCGAGAAATGCGGTGGCCTGGTTTTCCAGAGACTGCTGGCTTGTTTCGTGGTAGCGCTCTGCCGCCGCGGGATCAGCCGGATCCACATACCAGTCCGCTGGTACGCCGCGGGAACCGTACCGGACTGAAGCCTGTGCCTCTAATTCCGTACGGTCCGTTATACGCTCTGCCTGCCCCATGAGCCCTCCCGGTGTCGTTGTCCCAGCGTGGTGCCAGATATGCAATGGCCTGATAACAGCCGCTGCGTCTTCATTGCTGTTACAAATCCGATACCTAATTACATTGGTGTAAGTCGTGCAAGTCAAGCCAAAGCGGGAATCTTATCGACTCCAACGGCAAAAAAGCGTGTACGCCACGCCCGAAAGCGTGGGCCGGGTTGCCGGGCGCGCCGGAAAGCCCGTCATCTCAAGGAATACGCAAGCTGCTGCCCAATTTACTACTCGTGGCCGCTGGTGTCAGCGGGCGGATGTGATCTGTGGAAAGCGGGCCGGATGCACTGACTTTATGCACCGATGCAATCCACCCCGATGTCGCTCAGGCGCCTGCCGGATACGCTGGAACCACGCCGTTACCGAACCGACCCATCCTCAAGGAGCATCCGTGCATTCAGTGAGCACCATCGACCAGCTGCTGGCAGTCCTGCGCCCGGACTCCTCCCCCGCGCTCATCTGGTACGGCCCGGATGGCGAACGAGTCGAGCTGTCCGGCCGGGTGCTGGACAACTGGGTGGCGAAGACTGCAAACCTGCTCTCGGAGGAACTGGACGCCGAGCCCGGCACGGTCATCCGGCTGGCGATGCCGCCGCATTGGCGGTCCGTGGTGTGGGCACTGGCCGGCTGGCAGACCGGCGCTACCCTTACCGTGGACGCTGCCGGGGACGACGGCACGGAGCCCGACGTCGTCGTCAGCAATGACGTGGACCAGCTGGGCGACGGCCCGGCGTACCAGGTTGCGGTGGCCGAGGGCGCGCTGGCGCTGGGCTGGCCGGGCGCCCTACCCGAGGGAGTGCTGGATTACGCGGCCGAAGTGCGTTCCTACGGCGACGTGTTTATGGGGATGGGCTCGGCCGAGAACTCGGCAACGGCTTTGGAGTACGAGGGCGGCTCGCTCACCTTTGATGCGCTGCTGCACCGGGAGCCAGCCAGCCGGAACCTGCTGATTCCCACGAAGTCTGACTGGTTCACCACGCTGACCGAGGCCGTGGCTACCTGGCTCGGCGGCGGAACCGTGGTGCTGTGCCACCAGTCCGTGCACGACACGGCCAAGCTCGTGGCCAACGAACGGATCACCGAACAGCTCTAGGCCGGCGGCTGGGGCCGGCGGCGGCCGGGGCCGGCCACGTGTCCGTCGCGGGCATGACTGCCGCCGAGCTGATCGTCAGAGCGGAATCCGTCACGCTCATGCTCACTTGACCTGATTCCACCGGCCGCGGTTCCGCCGCCCGCAGATCCGCCCTGCCCGAGGCCGCCGCTTTCTTCACCGCAGTCATGCCCAGCACCGGCGTGCTCGTGCTCGAAGATCTCGTGGTCGTGGGCGAACTCCGGCTCGGCGTCCAGCTCGGCGTTGAAGACCAGGAAGCGGTAGGCAAAGAAGCGCATGACCGTCGCCACCACGGTGCCGAAGATGCCCGCGATGAGCAGCTCGGTGCGGCCCTCGATGTCCAGCGGGTACTTGGCGATCCAGACACACCCGGCCGAAATGAGCATGCCGATGACGTTAATCACTACGAACATGATCAGTTCGCGGACGGGATTGGGCTGGCGCCGATCGCGGAACGTCCAGTAGCGGTTTGCCACCCAGGAAAACAGCGTGGCCACCGAGGCCGAAACCAGGCGGGCCTTGACCTCACTGTCCGACATGGGACCGTTGATCAGCCACCAGTAGAGGCCGTTGTCGATGACGAATGCCACGCCGCCGACGGTCCCGAACTTCGCCACCTCCCGCCAGAACAGGGAGATGAGACCCCGGATGCGGTCGGCGATCGTTATGTGCATGAGCTTCAGCGGGATCCTTTTCCTCAGGGTAGCGCCGGTTAGGCACCGAGGGCCCATTCTAGGTCGGGTGGCTGAATGTTTCCTAGGACATCGGCCCGCGTCAGCGAAGGTTAGCAGTGCCGCACGGCCGGGGATAGGGCTATCGGGGATGTGGTTCGGTACGCTAACTACGTGACTTTCCCAGTAATTGGCGTTGTTGGCGGCGGCCAGCTAGCCCGCATGATGGCCCCCTGTGCAGTAGCCCTTGGCTTTGAACTCCGAGTCCTGGCCGAGGCCGAAGACGTCTCGGCGGTCGCGGCGGTGGCCAACGCTCCGGTCGGCGACTACAAGGATCTGGACACCCTGCGGCAGTTCGCCCAGGGCCTGGATGTGATGACGTTCGACCACGAGCACGTCCCCACCGAGCACCTGCAGACCCTGATCGCCGAGGGCGTCAATGTCCAGCCGCAGCCGGATGCGCTGATCCACGCGCAGGACAAACTCATCATGCGCGGCGTCGTCGAAAAGCTCGGCCTGCCCAACCCGGCCTGGGCCGCGGTGTCCACCGTCGAAGAGCTGGTCGCGTTCGGCGAGCAGACCGGCTGGCCGGTGGTGCTCAAGACTCCGCGCGGCGGCTATGACGGCAAGGGCGTGCGCATGATTGACGACGCCGGCGCTGCCGCGGCTGCCGCTGACTGGTTCACCGGTACACCGCTGCTGGCCGAGGACAAGGTGGACTTCAGCCGCGAGCTCTCCGCGCTGGTGGCACGCACGCCTTCCGGCGAGGCCAAGGCCTGGCCGGTGGCCCACACCATCCAGGTGGACGGCGTCTGCGACGAGGTCATCGCCCCGGCCCAGGAACTTTCCGCCGAGGTGGCCGAGGCCGCCCAACAGGCCGCCCTGCGCCTGGCCCAGGAGCTCGGCGTCACCGGCGTGATGGCCGCCGAACTGTTCGAAACCCCCGGCCAGGGCCAGGGCTTCGTCATCAACGAGCTGGCCATGCGCCCGCACAACACCGGGCACTGGACGATGGACGGCTGCGTGACCAGTCAGTTCGAGCAGCACCTGCGCGCGGTCCTGGACCTGCCGCTCGGGGATACGGCGGCCCTGGGCGCCGTCGTCGTTATGAAGAATTACCTGGGCGGAGCCAACACGGATCTGTTCGGCGCCTACCCGCAGGCGCTGGCTGCCGAACCGGACGTCAAGGTCCACGGCTACGGCAAGTCCGTGCGCCCGGGCCGCAAAATCGGACATGTTAATGTGGTGGGCCGGCACGCTTCGGACGTGGACGTGCTGCGCACCAAGGCCGCAAGGGTGGCCGCGATCATCCGCGACGGGGCAGACCCGCAGCGCGCCGGGTCAGACCCGCAGGAAGGCAACTTATGAGCGAAAACCCGATTGTCGGCGTCGTAATGGGCTCCGATTCGGACTGGCCCGTGATGCAGGCTGCAGCCGCGGCGCTGGAAGAATTCGGCATCCCGTACGAGGCCGATGTGGTCTCCGCGCACCGCATGCCCGAGGACATGATCCGCTACGGCAAAGAGGCCCAGGGCCGCGGGCTGCGCGCCATCATCGCCGGTGCCGGCGGCGCTGCGCACCTGCCCGGCATGCTCGCCTCAGTCACTACGCTGCCGGTCATCGGGGTTCCGGTGCCGCTGAAGATGCTGGACGGCATGGACTCGCTGCTGTCCATCGTGCAGATGCCCGCCGGCGTTCCCGTGGCCACCGTCTCCATCGGCGGCGCCCGCAATGCCGGGCTGCTGGCGGTCCGGATGCTGGCAGCCGGAACCGATGACCTTGCCGCCCGGCTGCAGCCGCAGCTGGCCGACTTCGCCGCTGAGCTGCGCCAAAGCGCGTACGACAAGGGTGAAGCCCTGCGGGCAAAATTGTCATGACGCCGCGTATCGCCCCACAGGACAGTCCGCGCCGCGGTAACCGCGGCGACGACGGCTACGGCGTCACCGATCCGGTCCGCTACCCGCAGAGCGCGGCGGCTCCGGTACGGACCAAGCGCGCGTTCATCCTGCTGCTGCTGACCCTGTTCATCCCGGGCAGCGCGCAGCTGGTGGCGGGCAACCGCAGCCTCGGCCGCAAGGCGCTGCGGGTGACGTTTACCGTGTGGGCGCTGCTGATCGCCGCGGGCATCGTGGCCCTGGTGAACTGGCCGACGCTGGTCAACATCGCCACCCACCGCTGGGGCTCGCTGGTGCTGGTTATTGTGCTGGCGGCGCTGGCGCTGTTCTGGGCGTTCCTGTTCCTGGACACGCTGCGGATCATCCGGCCCGGCCTGCTCGCGCCGGGGATGCGCCCCATCGTGGCAGTCTGCCTGGTGGCGCTGATGGCGCTGACCGCGGGCTCGCTGGGCTACGGCGCCTACCTGATGAACGTGGGGCGCAGCACGCTGGGCACCATCTTCGAAACCCGCCCCGCCTTCGATCCGGTGGACGGGCGCTACAACTTCCTGCTGATGGGCGGCGACGCCGGGGCCGGCCGTGTGGGGCTGCGCCCGGACAGCATCCAGGTGGTCAGCGTGGACGCCAAGACCGGCCAGACCGTCATGTTCGGCATCCCGCGCAACTTCCAGAACGCTCCGTTCCCGGAGGACTCGCCGATGCACGCGGTGTACCCGGAGGGCTTCAACTGCGGCGACGAGTGCATCATCAACGCGCTCTATGTGGACGTGGAGCAGAACTACGCGCACCTCTACCCGGACGCCAAAAACCCGGGCGCCGAGGCCATGAAGGACGCGGTCAGCGGCATCCTCGGCATCGAAATCCAGGCCTACGCGCTGGTAGACATGGGCGGCTTCGAGGCCCTCGTGGACGCCATGGGCGGCATCACCGTGGACGCCGGCGGCTGGGTGCCCATCTCGAACCGCACCATCCCCGGCACCAACCAGCACTACCCGCCGAAGGGCTGGATCGCCCCCGGCGTGCAGGAGCTGGACGGCTACCACGCGCTTTGGTACGCCCGCTCGCGCGAATTCGCCACGGACTATGACCGCGTGCAGCGCCAGCAGTGCGTGATGTCCGCGATGGTCAAGCAGCTGGACCCTGCCACCGTGCTGACCCGCTTCCAGCAGCTGGCCTCCGCCGGCGAGGAGGTCGTGGAGACGGACATTCCCAGCGAGCAGCTCGGCAGCTTCGTGTCCCTGGCTGCCGATGCGAAGGGGCAGAAGATCAAGCGGCTGACCATCGGCCCGCCGGACTTCGGCACCCCCTCGGACAACTTCGTCACCTTCCCGGACTTCAGCCAGATCCACCCTCGTGTTCAGGAGATGTTCATCCAGGAAGAGGAGACTAAGGACGCTGGCGGCGACGCGGGCTCCAAACCGGACAGCGGTGCGGATTCCGGCGCCGGCGACAACAACGACGGCGGCGCGGACTCCGGCGGCACCGCGGAGGACACTCCGGCTAACGACGGCGGCGAAGCCGCCCCGGCCGAAACACCGGCTGAACAGACTCCGGAGATCACCGAGGAGTACCTGCAGCAGCTGGCCGTCATCGGCGACACGGCAACGCTTTCGTCGATCGTGCGCGGCAACGGGGAATGCTCGGTGCCCTAGGCTCGAAGTCGTCGCACCAGCACGTTCAGATACTTGCATAGAGAAGAGGCTCCACAATGTACCGGCTGACCAATGTTCTGCGACCCTATGCCTGGGGATCGCCGACGGCGATTGCCGAGTTGTTCGGCCGCGAGCCCTCGGGCAGCCCCGAGGCCGAGTTGTGGATCGGAGCCCACCCGGATTCGCCGTCGTCGGTCCATTTGCCCGACGGCGACGAGCAGCCGCTCACGGACTTCATTGACGACGGCCCCGGGTTGGCGCTTGGCGAGAACGCGCTGGCCCTGTTCGGCGCCAAGCTGCCGTTCCTGACCAAGGTCCTGGCCGCCGACGAGGCGCTCTCGCTGCAGGTCCACCCCACGCTGGAGCAGGCCCGCGAAGGCTTTGCGGCCGAGAACGCCGCCAAGGTCCCGCTGTCCTCCCCTGAACGCAGCTACCGCGACGATAACCACAAGCCGGAAATGCTCTTCGCCCTGACGGAGTTCCAGGCCCTGTGCGGCTTCCGGCACCCGCAGGATTCCGTCCGGTTTTTCCGCGGGCTCCATGGCAAGCTCAAGGCCGTCGACGCGGACACCGCCTTGCTGGAACGGGTGATCAAGTCGCTCGAGGGCCCGGACGAATCCGCGGCCATCCGCGGCGCTTTCGTGACGCTGCTCGAAGGCGGCGCCGAGTCCGCTGCTTTGGTCGACAGCACGGCCGGGGTGCTGGCCGCCGTCCCCGAAGAGGAAACCGGGCCGGAATTCGCCGCGGTCCGCTGGCTGGCCGAGCTCTATCCGCAGGACCCGGGCACGCTGATTTCGCTGCTACTGAACCTGACCACGCTGCAGCCGGGCCAGGCGCTGAGCCTGCCGGCCGGTAACGTGCACGCCTACCTGCGCGGCCTTGGCATCGAGGTCATGGCCACCAGCGACAACGTGCTCCGCGGCGGGCTGACACCGAAGCACATCAACATCCCCGAGCTGCTCAAGATCACGGATTTCCGCCCGATCGAGCCGCCCCGGGTGGAACGGAAGCTGACGGACGCCGGCCAGGAACTTTACTGCCCGCCGTTCGCCGAGTTCCAGCTCCAGCGCATCGAGATTAACGACGGCGACACGCCCGTACCGCTGGCGCAGCATGGTCCCGTTGTCGTGCTGGCCGTCAGCGGCAGCGCGCTGCTGGATTCACCCGTTACGGATCTGACGCTGCACCGCGGAGATTCGGCGTTCATCCCGGCCTCGGAGCAGCCCGTGCTGGTCCATCCGGTGCTGAACGCGGACTCCCCCGCCGTGCTTTTTGCGGTCACCTGCGCGGGCAATGCCAGCGAGTTTGCCGAGTTTTATGAAAGTCTATGAAGTTCAGTGAATCAACGAACGGATATCGACGCATGAGTTCCTCCATCCTGCAGTCCGCCGCCTGGGCCGAGTTCCAGCGCAGTCTCGGGAAGAAAGTCTTCGAGTCCACCGGGGACGGCTACTCCTTCCTGGCCATCCACGAGAAGACGCCGCTGGGCAGTTACCTCTACGTGCCGTACGGACCCGCCGCCGAGGACAAGCATGCCCTGACCCGGGCACTCGACGCCCTGGCGGCGCTGGCGAAGGCCGAGGGCGCGCACTACGTCCGCGTGGAGCCGGTCAACGCGGGCCTGGCCTCCGGCCCCGGCACCGACGTGGAGGCCGAGCTGGCAGGACTGGGACTCGTCAAGGCGCCCACCGACATCCAGCCGCACCTGACTTGGATGGTGGATCTGACCCAGGACGAAGACAAGATCCTGGCCGACATGCGCAGCACCAGCCGGAACCTCTACCGGAACATCCACAAGAAGGGCGTGACCTTCGAGATCTCCACCGATCCGAAGGACATCTCCATCCTGCTGGGCTTCCTGCATGACGTTTCGGAGCGGGCCGAATTCAAGGCGCAGTCCGATGACTACCTCACCCGCGCCGCCCAGGCCCTGGTGCCGGCCGGCAACGCGAAGATCTTCATCGCGAAGCTGGAGGGCACCCCGATCGCGGCAGCCCTGTCCTATGACACGGAGACCACGCGCGTCTACGCCCATGCGGCCGCCGACGATACCTACCGCAAGCTCAACGCCGGCATCCCGCTGGTAGTCACCATGATGATGGACGCCAAAGCCTCGGGTATGACCCGCTTCGACATGTGGGGCGTCTCCCCCGAGGACGAACCGGACCATGCCTGGGCCGGCTTCTCCCGCTTCAAGCGCTCCTTCGGCGGCTTCGAGGTGGCCTACCCGGGCTCCTGGGACCTGCCGGTCAACAAGGTGATGCACTCCGCCTACGGCCTTGCCCGCAAGCTGCGCGATACGGCAGTGCCGGCCCTGCACAAAGCACGCACCGCCGCCGGTCCTGCACTGGCGAAGGCACGTTCCGCCGCTGGCCCGATGCTCGACAAGGTGCGCGCCAAGCTCGGCCGCTGACCGCCGACCGCTGAGGGGCTTCCGGCCCCTCAGCGGGTCAGGCAGGCCTCGCCGCCGAAGCGGTCCTTCGCCGTCGTTGTTCGTTGTCGCCCCGCCTAGCAGCCCATGTTTAAAACGTGCCCACAACATCGCCCCAAGTCAGCGCCTTACTGGAATCCAAAACATGGACCGTTAGGCCAGAACATGGGTCGCAACGCGGCTGGCGGGCCCAGCCGGCCACAAGAAAACCCGCCCCGGCCTGAGCCGGAGCGGGTTTTCTTTACGGAACAGCGGCCGCGCCGCCGGAGCGGCAGCCCCCGCCGCCGCGGAAGCCTAGTGCTTGCGCTCGTAGCCTTCCCACTTGTCGGCGCGGTGCTCGCCGTCGACAAAGCGGATGGTGCCGGACTTGGAGCGCATGACGATGGACTGGGTGCGCACCGTGTTGGACGCGTAGCGGACGCCGCGCAGCAGGTCGCCGTCGGTGATGCCGGTAGCGGCGAAGTAGCAGTTGTCGCTGGTGACCAGGTCATTGGTGGTCAGCACGCGGTCCAGGTCGTGGCCGGCGTCGATTGCCTTCTGCTTTTCCTCGTCATTGGTGGGCCACAGCCGGCCCTGGATGACGCCGCCGAGGGACTTGATGGCGCACGCCGTGACGATGCCCTCCGGGGTGCCGCCGATGCCCATCAGGACATCGATGCCCGTGCCTTCGCGGGCGGCAGCAATACCGCCGGCCACGTCGCCGTCCATGATGAAGCGGGTGCGGGCGCCGGCTGCGCGGATCTCTTCGACCATCGGCTTGTGGCGGTCGCGGTCCAGGATCATCACGTTGATCTGGTTGACCTTCTTGTTCTTGGCCTTGGCGATCAGGTGCAGGTTCTGCTTGATCGGCAGGCGCAGGTCCACCAGGTCCGCGGCCTCGGGACCGGTGACCAGCTTCTCCATGTAGAACACGGCCGAGGGGTCGAACATGCTGCCACGCTCGGACACGGCCAGCACGGACAGCGCGTTGTTGATGCCCAGCGCGGTCAGGCGGGTGCCGTCGATCGGGTCCACGGCCACGTCAACCTCGGGACCCGAACCGTCGCCGACCTTCTCGCCGTTGAAGAGCATGGGGGCTTCGTCTTTTTCACCCTCGCCGATCACCACAACGCCGTTGAAGTGGACGGTGGAGAGGAAGGAACGCATGGCGTCCACGGCGGCGCCGTCTGCGGTGTTTTTATCCCCGTAGCCAACCCAGTGGCCGCCGGCGATGGCGGCAGCTTCGGTCACGCGGACGAGCTCCAGGGCCAGGTTGCGGTCCGGCCCATCGTCGGCGACAGCCAGGGACGGGGAAAGCGTTGAATACTGGGCGGCCGGTGCGGCTTTGGACACGAGAACCTCATCTTCGAGTGGCTTGGGCGCAGTTCCGATCGGGACTGCATCGGTTTTCCTGTACTTCCGATCATAGTCGCCGGGGCGCCTGCCGAGTCTGTGATGACAGGCACGTCCGACTTATCCACCACACCCAAACCCATTCAAAGCACGACGGCGGTGCAAGGGTGCCGTAGTTTAAGAGACGATAGAGGGGTGAGTGAAGTGCGCCCCGAAGATTCAGACCAGCCTGCCGCAACCCCGGTTCTGACGGCAAAACAGGCCAAACGTGCCAATGCCACGGTGACCGGCATGTTGATTGCCCTGGGCCTGACCATCGCGATCTTCCTGCCGGTCTTCTTCCTGAACCCCGCCAGCAAGTCCGAGGTTTACGAACGTAACATTGACGTTCCCGGCACGGCATCGCAGGCCGCGGCCACCGCCGGCTACGAGCCGCTGACCGTCGAACTGCCGGAACCGTGGCGTGCCAACTATGCCCGCTGGAACACCGGCGGCACCGGAGCGGTCCCCTCCTGGGAAGTCGGCTACCTCACTCCGAAGGGCCAGCACATCGCCCTGACTCAGACGGATAAGGCCAATCCCACCTGGATCGCGCAGACTACTGACAACGCGCCCATCACCAGCGACCGCCAGGCCGGCGGCGAAAGCTGGGAGCTGCGCGACAGGGGCGAAGACCGCAAGCATTTGGTGCTGGAGCAGGACGGTTTCACCGTGATCCTCAGCGGCGGCGCGGACCTGGACGAGTTCGACACCCTCGGCACTGCCGTCGTGGAGGAGCTGGCCCAGGGCGAGCCGGCCGAAAAGTAACCGGCGTAACGCACCGCAACGGAAACGGCCCAGTCGGCTCGCGTCAGTAAAGTAAGCAGGGTGACTACAGACCTCACCCCCGCATTGGCGTGGCAAAAGCTCCGCGAAGGCAACGAACGCTTCGTCGCCGGCTCCTCGAACCACCCGAACCAGGACGCCTCCCGCCGCAGTTCGCTGGTCAACCAGCAGCATCCCTTCGCCGTAATATTCGGTTGCTCGGATTCCCGGCTGGCCGCCGAAATCATCTTCGACCTTGGCCTCGGCGACGCGTTCGTGGTCCGCACGGCAGGCCAGGTCATCGACGACGCGGTCCTCGGTTCGCTGGAGTACAGCGTCAGCCTGCTGGATGTCCCGCTGATCGTGGTGCTCGGCCACGACAGCTGCGGCGCGGTGACCGCCGCCAAACAGACCGTGGACACCGGCGAAATGCCCAAGGGATTCCTGCGCGACCTGGTCGAACGCATCACGCCCTCCGTCCTCGCCGCCCGGCGGAACGGCTTCGAGGACGTCAACGACATGGTGGTCGAGCACGTGCAGCAGGTGGCGGAGCGGCTGGTGGACAGTTCGCGCGTCATCTCCGAGTCCGTCGACAAGGGCGAAGTTGCCGTCATCGGCGTCACCTACCGGCTCGCCGAGGGCCGGGCCGAGCTTGTCTCAGGATTTGGTGCGCTCTAACGCCGTGGGAGAAACTGAGGGCATGACTTCCACTACTGCCGACTCCGTTGAGTACCGCATTGAACACGACACCATGGGCGAGGTCCGCGTCCCGGTAAACGCTCTCTACCGCGCGCAGACCCAGCGCGCCGTCGAGAACTTCCCGATCTCCGGCAAGACGCTGGAGCGCGCGCACATCGAGGCGCTGGCACGAATCAAGAAGGCCGCCGCCACCGCCAACGCCGAACTGGGCGTGCTCGACGGCGAGCTGGCCAAGGCGATCGAAGCCGCTGCCGACGAGGTCGCCTCCGGCAAGTACGACGGCGACTTCCCCATCGATGTGTTCCAGACCGGTTCCGGCACGTCCTCGAACATGAACACCAACGAGGTCCTGGCCGAGCTGGCTTCGCGCTCGCTCAAGGAGTCCGGCAGCGACAAGGTGGTCCACCCCAACGACCACGTCAACGCCTCGCAGTCCTCCAACGACGTGTTCCCCACCTCGGTCCACGTTGCCGCCACGTCCGCCCTGATCAATGACCTGATCCCGGCGCTGGACTACCTGGCCGCCTCGCTGGAGCGCAAGGCCGTGGAGTTCAAGGACGTTGTGAAGTCCGGCCGCACCCACTTGATGGACGCCACCCCGGTCACCCTGGGCCAGGAGTTCGGTGGCTACGCCGCGCAGGTCCGCTACGGCATCGAGCGCATCAACGCCTCGCTCCCCCGCGTGGCCGAGGTCCCCTTGGGCGGCACCGCCGTCGGCACCGGCATCAACACCCCCGCCGGTTTCTCCGCCCGCGTAATCGAGCTGCTCGCAGCCGACACCGGCCTGCCGCTGATCGAGGCCCGCGACCACTTCGAGGCCCAGGCCAACCGCGACGGTTTGGTGGAAGCCTCCGGCCAGCTGCGCAACATCGCCTACTCGTTCATGAAGATCAACAACGATCTGCGCTGGATGGGCTCCGGCCCCAACACCGGCCTCGGCGAAATCGCCATCCCGGATCTGCAGCCCGGCTCCTCGATCATGCCCGGCAAAGTCAACCCGGTCATCTGCGAGGCCGCCATCATGGTCTCCGCCCAGGTCATCGGCAATGACACCACCATCGCCCTGTCCTCCACCAACGGCGCCTTCGAGCTGAACGTGGGCATCCCGGTCATGGCTGCGAACCTGCTTGAGTCCATCCGACTGCTGACCAACACCAGCCGCGTCATGGCGGACAAGATGATCGACGGCCTGACCGCCAACGTGGAACGCGCCCGCTTCCTGGCCGAGGCTTCGCCGTCCATCGTGACCCCGCTGAACAAGTACATCGGCTACGAGAACGCCGCCAAGATCGCCAAGCACGCGGTCAAGGAAGGCCTGACCGTCCGCGAGTCCGTCGTCGCCCTTGGCTTCCTCGAGCGCGGCGAACTGACCGAAGAGCAGCTGGACAAGGCCCTGGACGTCCTGTCCATGACCACCCCGCCGCAGAAGTAAGCGCAAGCAAGCTCAAGCAAGCCCGAATAAGTACGACAGGTAGCGCTACCCGCGCGAACCTGAAAGCGCCCCTGGTCCACACCGGACCGGGGGCGCTTTGCTGTGCCGCCTGCGACTCCTGTGGCGCAGCCCACTAAATTGCACTATTGCTGTAAAAGTGCAAAAATTCAACGGTGGCAGAGAGTACGAAGGACGACGGCGGCGGGAGACGCGAGCGCAAACGCGCTGCAACGCGCATGGCCATCACCGACGCCGCCCGCTCCCTGACCGCCGCGCACGGCGTCAACGGGTTTACCGTCGAGCAGCTCTGCGAAGAAGTCGGCATCTCGCGCCGCACGTTCTTCAACTACTTCCCCGGCAAAGAGGACGCCATCCTCGGTGATCCGATGGACCACATCCCGGCAGCGCTGGCGCAGGTGTTCGTCGAAGGCGGAGCCGGTTTTCCCGCCGATGAAATCTCGCCGACCCTGCTGCCCGATTTCATCGAGCTCGCCTGCGCCATGATGGACCGCCTGGCGATGAGCCGGGAGGACGTAGTCCGGCTCCGGGAGGCCATCACGGCCGAACCCAAGCTCCTGGACAAGGCCGTGCACGGATCCAACAAGGCCGAGGCAGCCTTCGCCCAGCTGCTGGCGGCGCGTGAACGCTTGCTGCCCCAGGACCTGCGGATCCGGCTCGCCGTAGGCGTCCTGACCGCCATCTCCAAGCAGGCCGGCGAAGAGTTTTTCGCCCCGTGGAACACCCGCGGCTACCGCGAGGTCCTGACCGAAGCGGTGGACGCCGTCCGCACGATCATCCACCCGGCAGCACACACGACAACCACCTGACCGCCCAGTCGCCGCAGACAACCCTGAGTCTGCAGCCACTATCCTCACCAAGGAACCTCATGACCGCTACCGCTGCACGGACCGAGGGCCCGCTGCTGCTGACCCAGAAACGCATCTGGATCATCTTCTCCGCGCTGATCGCCGGCATGATGCTGGCCAGTCTGGACCAGACCATCGTCTCGACGGCGATGCCCACTATCGTCGGCCAGCTTGGCGGCGTGGAGCACCAGACCTGGATCACCACGGCGTACCTGCTGGCCACCACGATCGTGATGCCGATCTACGGCAAGTTCGGCGACGTTATGGGCCGGCGCAACCTGTTCCTCTTTGCCATTGCGCTGTTCACGCTGGCCTCGGTCGGCTGCGCGTTCGCCCCGGACTTCTGGACCTTCGTGGTCTTCCGCGCCATGCAGGGCCTGGGCGGCGGCGGCCTGATGATCCTCTCGCAGGCCATCATCGCCGACATCGTCCCGGCCAATGAGCGCGGCAAGTACATGGGCCCGCTCGGCGGCATCTTCGGTCTCTCCGCCGTTGCCGGTCCTTTGCTCGGCGGCTACTTCGTGGACCATCTGACCTGGCAGTGGGCCTTCTACATCAACATTCCCATCGGCATTATTGCCTTCCTGATCGCGTACTTCGCGCTGACGTTGCCGAACAAGAAGTCCGACAAGCGGATCGATATCGCCGGCGTCGTACTCTTGTCCGCAGCCACCGCCTGCATGATCTTCTTCACCGACTTCGGCGGACGCAACGACTACGGCTGGGGCGCCCCGCTGACCTGGCTCTTCGGTGCCGGGATGCTGCTTGCCGCCGTCGCGTTTGTCCTCGTGGAGCGCAAGGCGGAGGACCCGATCATTCCGCTGAGCCTGTTCAAGAACCCGATCTTCATCAACAGCACGGCCATCGGCTTCACTCTGGGCGTGGCCATGTTCGCCGCGCTGGCGTTCGTCCCGACGTTCCTGCAGATGTCCTCCGGCACTTCTGCCGCGGTCTCCGGCCTGCTGATGCTGCCGATGATGGTCGGCATGATGGGCACGTCCATCTGGTCCGGCCTGGCGATCACCAAGTCCGGCAAGTACAAGGCGTACCCGATCGCCGGCAGCGCGGTGGTGATCGCCGCGATGCTGTGGATGACCACGCTCGAGGCAGCTACCCCGATCTGGGTCATCTGCGCCCAGCTGTTCCTCTTCGGCGCCGGGCTCGGCCTGATCATGCAGGTGGTGGTCCTCGTGGTCCAGAACTCGGTGCCCGTGGACCAGATCGGCACCGCGACCAGCTCCAACAACTACTTCCGCGAGGTCGGAGCGGCCTTGGGCGTGGCGATCTTCGGCGCGATGTTCACCTCCCGCCTGTCGGAGTCCTTGACCGACGTGTTCACGGGCTCGGGGGCCTCGCCCGAAGCCGCAGCGAACGCCACCGCCACGCTGGAGCCGGCGGCAATGAGCCAACTGCCCCAGCAGGTCCAGGACGGCATTGTCACCGCCTACGCCGAGTCCCTGGCGCCGGTCTTCTGGTACCTCGTGCCCTTCCTGGTCATCGCACTGGTGCTGGCCATCACCATGAAGCAGATCCCGCTCTCCGACGTGGCCGGCATGGTCGCCCGCGGCGAGGCGATCGGCGGCGAGGAAGCTGTGCGGCTGGAGGCCGAGCGGGAAGCAGCCCAGGCCGCGGGGCGCCAGGTTCCCGTCGCTTCCAAGGATCCGAACGACGACGGCGGGGATCTCGTCGACGCGGGCCAGCCCGCCAACGCGGGTTCATCCCGGGACAGCAGCGGGTCTAGCCGGTAACACGGGCTTCGCTGGCCGCGTCAGGCCAGGCCAGGTCAGCGCGCTACGGCCCAAGCACCATCGAGAAGGATGGACATCCGTGAGGATGTCCATCCTTCTCCGTTCTGTCTCGCTGGCCAGGCCGCCGGAAGGCCAGCATCCGTCCACCGCGTCAGCGCACGAACTCCGGCACGCCGTTAGCCCGCAGGGCAGCGCTCAACCGCGCACGGTGGTAGTCGGGCAGCTCCGGCAGGTCACCCAAGGCGAACCAGCCCACCGCGGAGGACTCGTCGTCGTTCACCCGGGCCTCGCCCGAAATATACCGGCAGCGGAAATTCAGCGTCAGGAACTGCGCCTGGTCGCCGTTGACGAACTCCATCGGGCCGCCGGCGAACACCTCGGCCAGATGCTCCACTTCCGCCACCACGCCGGTTTCCTCGAACACTTCCCGGACGATCCCGACGGCGGGCTGCTCCCCCGGTTCCAGGATTCCGGTGATCAGGGTCCAGATGCCGTTATCCGCACGCCGCCCCAGCAACACCCGGTCCCGGTCGTCGAGTACCACTGCGGTGGCGCCGGGCAGCCACAACAGGTCCTGGCCGATTTTTTCGCGCAGCTGAAGAATGAAATCCGGTGTAGGCATGGTTCCCAGCCTATAAGCCGAACGGGACCGCCACCGCCGCGAGGGCACCGAGGATCATGAACGGGCCGAACGGGATGTTGGACTTCAGGGTCCCGCGCCGGACCAGCAGCAGGGCCACGCCGTACAAGCTGCCCAGCAGGAAGGCGGCGAAGGTCCCGCCCAGCAGGTGCCCCCAGCCGAAGTAGCCCAGGTACAGCCCCAGCACCCCGGCCAACTTGACGTCGCCGAACCCCATCCCGGCGGGGTACACGAAACGAACCGCGAAGTAGAAGATCCACAGCACCGCTCCCCCGGCGAGCAGCCGCACCAGCCTGTCCGGCTCGCCCGCGACGAGCGCCGTCGTCGTTAGTAGTACCCCCGCCACCGCGTAGGCCGGGAAGACGATGCGGTTGGGCAGCCGGTGCGTGCGCAGATCGATCCAGCTCAGCAGGGCGCCGGTAGCCACCAAATAGACCGCGGCAACCAGCAGCGCGGCGAAGGCCAACGGGTGGACGCTCCACAGCCGGGCCAGTTCCTGGATCATAGCTCCCAACGTACTTCACGGCCCGGCCCGCAGTGCAGTGTGAAGTCTTACACTGTGGATATGGACGCCGGGGAGATTCTGAACCACGTTGACGATGTCTCGGCCGAGGGCGCTGAGCTTTTCCGCTGCCTGTGCCGGTCCTCGCCCTGGAAATGGGAAACGCTGCGCTTCGAAGTCTTCGCGCATGACCCCGCGGTACATGCCGACGACGGCGCCGATACCCCCGACACCGACACCGCATCCAGTGCCTCCACTGCCTCCACTGCCGACGACGGCACCGGCACCGGGCTCCGTGCCTGGACCCGCCGTCCCGCAGCCCTCCGGGTCGAGACGACGGACGGCCGGCTGCTCTTCAGCACCACCGGCATCAACGACTCCAAGGGCGGCTTCTACGTCAGCGCCACCCGTAAGTCCTGGCTGCTGCCGCCGCATCTGGTGACGCCGGTGTACAACGACATCAACCTCGTCCGCCGGCGACCGGAGGCCGCCTACGGCGAACCGGTTTTCGGCAACGGGCGCTGGTCCGCGATGCTTGATCCGGTGGAGCTGGCGGGCAATGCGCCCGTATCGTTCGAAGTCCCCTACGCCAACGTGGTGGAAATACTCTCGCTCGCGGAAGTCAACTACAACGGCCGCAAGGCGCTCGAAGCTGTCGTCTCGCCGAACCGGACCTACAAGCCCTTTGACCCGGCACACCCGCTGATCGGACCCGGCCGTTCCCTGGTCCGGATCGACTGGCAGACCGGTGTCTGCGTCTCCGCGGCGGCACTGGACGGGCCGGATGCCGGCAGCGGCCACACGCTGCGCATCCTCGGCGTCGACGAATACATGCTCGATGACCTCTTCGTCGAGGTCAGCATGAACCTGACGGATGTGCGGGAACACATCCCCTGGCCGTTGCAGCCGCACACCGCGTGACCGCAGCCTGGCGGTCGCCGCCAGACATGTGGCGGGTCTCCTGACCCACAGGCAGGCCCGGACCCCGGCTGTTGGGGGCGGGCAACCGGGGTCCGGGGTCTTACCGGATGGCGCACTCAGGCGCCGCACCCTTAGCCGGCACCGGGCCATCCGTGGGCCGTTTGCAGGTTCAAGGTGTAGAAACACTCTCGCTGGACGGGCTTGGGAAAAACCTCGAACGGGAATGTGATGTACACCACCCCCAAAATTGGGGTAACCGACTAACCCCAATCGGGGCTGTTGCAGAATAGGGACGCACTGGAGGATGGAACCAGCATTCGTTGGGGGTGCTACCTACGAGGGGGACATCGTGGAGCAAATGTTAGCCGGGCATTGCATGCCCATTTCTGTTCGGATCATCGGTAATCTTCAGGTCCGCCGCGGCGACACCGTTTTGACGGCAGCCACGCTGGGCGGCCCGAAACCCAGGCAGATCTTCGAAATTCTGCTGTTGAAACTGGGTACTCCGGTTTCCAAGGACCGACTCGTTGAGCTGCTGTGGGGCGGCCGGCCTCCGGGCGAGGCCCTGGCCACCTTGGAAAGCTACGTCAGCGTCCTGCGGCGCAACCTGCAGCCGGGCTGCGCCAAGACCGGCCCGCTGCGTACCGCCAACGGCGGCTACCTGCTGGAACCGTCCCTGGTGGATCTCGACCTGGCGCGTTTCAACGACCTGGTGGACCTCGCCGAGCATAGCAAGCCACAGCAGGCCTACGCCGCACTGACCCAGGCGCTGAACTTCGGCTCCGGAACGTTGCTCAGCGACGAGCTCACACCGGAATGGGCCGAAGAAGCACGCGACCACCACACGGCCGCAGTGACGGCCACCCAGATCCGGGCGGCCGAAATCGCCGCCGGCCTGGGACAGGCGCACGAAGCTGTCCAGTGGTCCGAGCAAGCGGTGGCAACGGAGCCGCTGAACGAACGGGCCTGGTCCGCATTGGTCACCAGTTTGGAAAGCGCCGGCCGCTATGCCGAAGGCCTGCAGGCCTACGACAAGTGCCGGCGACTGCTGGACCGTGATCTCGGCTGCGCCCCGGGCCCCGCCCTGCGGGAAGCGCACGTGCGGCTGTTGCAGAAAACCGCAGAGACCGACGGCGAACTGTCCGAGGTCCTGGAGGCCCTGCTGTACCTGAACGAGCGGATGCGTGCCCAGTCGTTGCGCGAGAGCGCGATGGCGGCGGCGCACTCGCGGTCGCGCGGCTTCAGGACCGGCAGCAACCACGAATCGGCCAGCAGGGTCATCAGTTCGTTCCTGAACAAAGCACTCGCCGCTAGCTGAGCATGAGGTAGCACCGCTGAGGGTGCGAGCGCGGCAACAGGCAGGCTGCGCCGTCGTCAAAGTCTGTAACAGACCCCTGGCGACGGCGCGGAACCACGGTGCTGCCGCAAAGAAGCTATGTACAAGCACACGCTGATAGAGCATACTCACTCTATGACCGTGTCGGGGGGCTTGGGTTGGGGACACTGCTATGACCGAAGAAAATGCACGGGATGTAGCCCGTGTTGTGGTCGTTGATGACCACACAACATTTGCGGAATTGTTGTCGGATGCGTTGGACCGGCAGGATGATCTGGAGAACGCGGGCATCGCGGGCAGCGCCAAGGACGGCGTAGAACTGTGCCGCTCGCTGGAACCGGACGTGGTGGTGATGGATTACCACCTGCCGGATGGCAACGGGCTCGACGCTGCGGAGCAAATACTGGCGCACAATCCGCTGACGCGCGTCATCGTGCTCACTGGAGATCCGTCGCCGGAAATCCTTGGCCGTGCGGCCATCACCGGAATCTGCGGCTTCTTGCCGAAGGACGGCTCGCTGGCCACCTTGCTGGATACCCTGCGGCATGCCCGCACGGGTTCCCTGGTGATCCATCCGTCCCTGCTGGCGATCGCCAGCAGGGCCTCGGCTTCGCAGCCCGCGGACACGCCGTCGTTGACCGAGCGGGAGCGTCAGGTACTGGGGCTGATGGCGGCCGGACACGACGTCCGGGCCAACGCGAAACATCTGGGCATCACGGAAAACACCTGCCGCGGCTATGTGAAATCCATCCTGGCAAAGCTGGACGCACACACGCAGCTTGAAGCGGTGGCGGTAGCCGGTCGCCTGGGGCTCCTGACGGCGGACAGGGATGGCTAGCCCGGCCCGCGGGGTACGTGACGGAGCCTCCGCGGACGAGGTCAGTGCTGAAGCCGGGTCCTCGGCGGAGTCCGCTTCGCCAGTGTCCTCTTCGGCAGCGCCGTCGTCACCGGAGCCCGCTGCAGCAGAGCCCGCCTCCGTCACCCCTGTTTCGGCCAACCAGTTTTCCCCCGAGGGCCCTGCCGCCGACCCTGATTCGGGCCGCCGGACGAAAAAGAAGTGGTGGCCGCTGGCGGCGGCACCGTCGGGTGCCACCGGTGCCAGCAATCCGAATGCGCCGCACCTGGTTCCGGAAAACTCCGAGATGCGGCGGGCAATCTGGAGGTTCCTCATCGGCAGCCTGGCGACGCTGCTGATTGTAGTTGTTCCCGTGGTCATCGGCGCCAGCGCCATCTCCCGTCAGCAGGCCATCGACCACGCGATCGAAAGGACCCAAAGCACGGCTGATTTTGCCGTGGCCCCGTTCATCGATGAACGGCTGCTGGCCGGCGAGCCCGGTGCGCTGGACCGGATGGACCGGCTGCTTCAGCCGCGGTTTGAACGCCACCGCATCCTGCGGATCAAGGTGTGGAGTGCCGATGGGGTCATCATCTACTCGGACGAGCGCTCGCTAATCGGCCAGCAGTTCGACCTGCAGCCCTGGCAGCAGGAGCTGCTCGCCGGGGACCACCCCGGCATCGCCCACTTCGAGCCCCAGACGGGTTTTGAAAACACCTTCGAGAGCGGTCAGGGCGAGATGCTGGAAGTCTATGTCGCCACCGGGACCACCGGCAGCGAACCCGTGCTGTACGAGACGTATTACCAGCCCGACGAAGTGCGCGCCGACGAGCGGGAGATGATGCTGGGCATCCTGCCGCCGGTGCTCGGGGCGCTCGCGGTGCTCCAGCTCGTCCAGCTGGTCCCGGCTCTCCGGATGGCGCGCCGGCTGCAACGGGACAGCGCCACCCGGCGCCAACTGCTCCAGCGCGCCATCGAATCCTCTGAACTTGAGCGCCAGCGGCTGGCCCGGGATCTGCACGATGATGTCATCCAGGATCTGTCCGGCGTGGCCTACGCGCTGGAGTCCTTCGAACTGCAGGACCAGCCGCCGTCCAAGGAGTTTCTTGCCCGGACCCGGACGTTGGTCCAGGACAACATCAGCGCCCTGCGCGGCATCACCACCGAGCTGTACCCGCCGGACCTTGCCGACCTTGGTCTGGCCGGCGCCCTCGAGCGCCTCGGCGATCCGGTCCGCGCCCGCGGGCTTGAGTGGCACCTGCGGGTCGTCGGCGACCCTGCGCCGGACGCGCAGCAGGCGGCCCTGCTGTACCGTGCGGCACGCGAAGCCATCACCAATGCCATCAAACATGCCCGCGCCAGCGTGATCAGCGTTGAACTCAGCCGGAGTGGTGACCGGCTCCAGCTGGCGGTGTACGACGACGGCACAGGCTTCGAACGGTCTTCCGGAGCCCCGGAAGGCCACCTTGGACTGCAGATCCTGCAGGACACCGTGTCCGCCGCCGGCGGCCGCCTGGATCTGCACACCGCGCCCCGGCAGGGCACCGAGGTCCTGGTGAGCCTGCCCGTCTGAGCCGGTGTGGTAGACAAGACCAATGACGCAGCTGACCGATATCTGGCCCGTGCTCGGCTTGACCCTGACCACGCCTCGGCTGCAGCTGCGTCCGGTTGCCGATGACCACATCCCGGCGATGGTCGATGCGGTGCTGAGCGGGATCCATGATCCGGATGTCTCGCCTTTCTCCTTCCCCTGGACGGATGCGCCGCGCGAGGAACTCCCGCGCAATACGGCTGCCCATGTCTGGCACCAGCGGGCCAAAACCACGGCCGGCAGCTGGTCGCTGCTATTCGGTGTCTGGCAGGGAAACGATTTCGCCGGCTGCCAGGAACTGCTGGCGACCAGCTTCGCCGAAACCCGGACCGTGAGCACGGGTTCGTGGCTCAAGCAGTCCGCGCAGGGGCAAGGGCTCGGCACAGAGATGCGCACCGCCGTCGTTCTTTATGCCTTTGATTTCCTCGGCGCCGAGGTTGCCGAGTCGGAGGCGTTCGACTTCAACACCGCGTCGCTGGGCGTCTCCCGGTCGCTGGGTTATGAGCCCAACGGCGTCTGGCGGCATTCCTCCGGCCGGGACCACGTGCGCACAATGCAGCGCATGCGCCTGACGCCGGAACTATTCCGCCGCCCCGACTGGAGCCTGGAGACAGCGGGCCACCTCGCGGCGGCCCGCTTCCTCGGGCTCGAAGGCGCCTGACGCGGCGGCCCCAAAGTACTCCCCTAGATTTCCGCCCCTTCCAGCAGTTCCGTTACCAGCGCTGCGATCGGCGAGCGCTCGGACCTGGTCAGCGTGATGTGGCCGAAGAGCGGGTGGCCCTTGAGCGTCTCCACCACCGCGGCAATGCCGTCGTGGCGGCCCACCCGCAGGTTGTCGCGCTGGGCCACGTCGTGGGTGAGGACGATCTTGGAGTTTTGCCCGATCCGGCTCATCACCGTGAGCAGGACGTTCTTCTCCAGCGACTGGGCCTCGTCCACAATCACGTACGAGTCATGCAGCGAACGTCCCCGGATGTGCGTCAGCGGCAGCACCTCCAGCATGCCGCGGTCCATCACTTCCTCCACCACCTCGGTGGAGACCAGGGCACCGAGCGTGTCGAAGACAGCCTGCGCCCACGGGTTCATCTTTTCCGACTCGGAACCGGGTAGGTAGCCCAGCTCCTGGCCGCCCACCGCGTACAGCGGCCGGAATACCACGACCTTGCGGTGCTCGCGGCGCTCCAGCACGGCCTCCAGCCCGGCGCAGAGTGCCAGCGCCGACTTGCCGGTTCCGGCCCGGCCGCCGAGCGAGACGATGCCGACCTCCGGGTCCATCAGCAGGTCGATCGCCAGCCGCTGCTCCGCGGACCGGCCATGCAGTCCGAAGACGTCACGGTCCCCCTTGACCAGCCGGACCTGTTTGTCCGCTCCCACCCGGCCGAGCGCCGAGCCGCGGTTGGAGAGCATGACCAGGCCGGTGTTGGCCGGCATTTCCGCGGCCGCCGGAATGAACACCGGCTCGTGGTTGTAGAGGTTGTTGACGTCGTCTTCGAGCACGTCCAGCTCGGCTACCCCGGTCCAGCCGGAGTCCTTGACCAGCTCGTTGCGGTACTCGTCCGCCTGCAGCCCCATGGCCGAGGCCTTGACGCGCATCGGCAGGTCCTTGGAGACCACCGTGACGTTCTTGCCCTCGTCCGCCAGATTCTTCGCCACCGCCAGGATCCGGCTGTCATTGTCCCCGCCCCGGAAACCCGCCGGCAGCACGTCGGGGGAAATGTGGTTCAGCTCCACGCGCAGCGATCCGCCCTCTTCCCCAAGTGGGATCGCCGTATTGAGCCCGCCGTGTTCAATCCGCAGATCATCCAGCAGCCGCAGCGCCTTGCGGGCGAAGTAGCCCAGCTCGGGATCGTGCCGCTTGCCTTCCAGCTCGGTAATGACCACTACCGGCAGGATGACTTCGTGTTCGGCAAAGCGCATCAGCGCCCGCGGATCGGACAGCAGAACGGAGGTGTCCAGCACAAAGGACTGTGCAGGCTCCGGTGTTCCGCCGGCCGGGTCTGCCGCCGCCTGGGCAGCAACAGAAAGACCGTCCGCCGCAGCAGAAACATCTGTTTCGTTTGCCTGGCGTCCGGTCTCGGCGACTTGACTCATGTTCTCAGTGGTGGCCACTTTAGCTCCCGTCCGGAGCGCTGGCGCTCCGAATGATCTGGGTCAGGGTGAGACGGTCCGGCCACCTGGCCGTTACCGGCCTCCCCCGCTGCTTCGTGAAAAGCGGCATATGGTGGCCTCCCGATCAATCCGCGGTGTTGCTGACTGATAGCTCCAAAACTACGCCCCTGTTATTTACGGCACAACTACTTCGGGCAACCTGGTGGATAACTCAAAGTAAACGGACGACGACGGCGCGCGGCCGGCTTAATTACGCGCCGAAACGGCGCTGCCGGCTCGCGTAATCGCGCAGTGCGCGCAGGAAATCCAGCCGGCGGAAATCGGGCCAGAGCGCCTCGCAGAAGTAGAACTCGCTGTAGGCGCTCTGCCACATCAGGAAGCCCGAGAGCCGCTGTTCGCCGGAGGTACGGATGACCAGATCCGGGTCCGGCAGGCCGCGTGTGTAGAGGTAGCGGGAGATGTCGTCCACGTCGAGCCCGTCCGCCACGGAATTCAGGTCCCGGCCGTCCCGGGCGGCGGTGTAGAGGAGGCCCTTGACCGCGTCCACGATCTCCTGGCGGCCGCCGTAACCGATGGCCACATTCACGTGCACGCCGTCGACGTCCTTGGTCTGTTCCGCCAGCCGGCAGACCTTGTCGCTGAGGTATTCCGGCAGCGTTTCGAGCGCGCCGACCGGGCTCACCCGGACATTCTTCCCCTCGCCGAGCCGGTCAAGGGTATTGGCGATGATCCCCATGAGCTGTTCGAGTTCCTCGCCGGAACGGTTCATGTTGTCGGTGGAGAGCATGTAGAGGGTCACCACTTTGACCCCGAGCTCATCGCACCAGCCCAGGAACTCGAGGATCTTCTCCGCACCGGCCTGATGGCCTTCGCGCGTCGGGGTGCCGGCGAGCTTGGCCCAGCGGCGGTTGCCGTCCACGACGACGCCGATATGGCCCGGGATCCGCTCCTGCGCCAGCGTCCGCTGCAGCTTGCGTTCATAGAGGCGGTACACCACAGCCGGAAGTCTCAACTGTGCACCCGCCCTTTCCTTGTCAGCTACCAACGGAGAAAATACTATCGCTTCCGCTGCCGGCCACGTTCCAGGTTGCCCGCGGCGAGGCTTCCACACAGCGGCAACGCCGCTCCACGTGGCGGCGAGGTGACGCATCCCACTGGAATAGAATGCGCATATGACTCCTCGCGGTACCTTGCCTCCCGACTCCTACGACCGGGACCCGGAACAAAACGACGGCCCCCTCGAGTCTGCCGTCGAAGAAGTCGCCGATGTGCTGAACATCAAGCCCAAGCTGCGCGGCTGGCTGCACGCCGGCGCCACGCCGCTGGCGCTGATCGCAGGCATCATTTTGGTCAGCATGGCGCCCACGTCGGCCGGGAAGCTGACCTCTGCCATCTACGCGGTGACTGGCCTGCTGCTGTTCGGTGTCAGCGCCGTCTACCACCGGGGCAACTGGCAGCCGAAAACCAAGCTCATCCTAAAGCGCCTGGACCACACCAACATCATGCTGGTCATCGCTGGCTCCTACACCCCGCTGGCCTGGGCATTGCTGGAGCGATCCCAAGCCACACTGCTGCTGTGGGTGATCTGGTGCGCGGCCCTCGCCGGCGTCGCCTTCCGGGTGCTGTGGCCGCACGCGCCCCGCTGGCTCTACGTGCCCGTCTACATCGGCCTTGGTCTGGCCGCGCTTTTCTATCTGCCGGACTTCTACTCCGCGGACCCTGCCGCCACCATCCTCATTTGTGTGGGCGGTGCCTTCTATATTGCCGGCGCGGTGTTCTACGGCTTGAAGAAACCGAACCTTTCGGTGGCGTGGTTCGGCTTCCATGAACTGTTCCACGCCTTCACCGTGGTCGGCTTCAGCTGCCACTTCGCCGCCATCATGATGGCTGTCCTGGGCGCCGGCGCCGGCTCCTAGCCGGCAAGTTCGGCGACGAGCTCCTCTGCACTGCCTACAGGCCGGCGGCACACCATGCCCCGGCATACATAGGCGAGGGCGCCCTCGGCGGGCGCCGGACGATCCGCCAGCAACGGCACGCTGGTCCCCGCCGCCTCGCCGATTCCAGCAGCTCCCGCGATTCCGGCAGCTCCCCCGGCCCGGCCGGTTCCGCCAGTACCCCGGGCGACCACCATACCGGGCTGCCCGGTCTTCCGCGCGGCCCGCACCAGTTCCGCGGCCGCATCCGATTCCCCCACCACCGCCAGTTCCACTGGCCCGGCGAGCATGGCCTGGGCCACGGCCATGCCCCAGCCCGCCGCCCGCGGCACTTTGGGAGCAGCTCGTTCCAGGTACCGCAGCAGGTTCTCCGCCAGCGCGCGGTGCTCGATGGATCCGCTGTAAGCGGCGTGAGTCAGCAGCGCTCCGGCGAAAAGATTGGCCCCGCTCGGGGTGGCGCTTTCCAGCGGATCCGCCGCGCCGCGCTCCCCTGCGGCGGCCGAGAGCTGTGCGGGACGGACGGCGGAATCGCTGAGCACCCCGTCGCGCAGGAAAAGCTCCCGGGTACGCAGCACCAGATCCTCGGCAGCCCGGTACCAGCGTTCCGCGCCCGATACGGCATACAGCGCGAAGAAGCCCTCGGTGCAGCCGGCATAGTCTTCCAGCAGCCCCTCGATGCCCTGCGCCGCGCCGTCGTGCGACACCCGGGCCAGCCGTCCGCCGTCGTCAAGGTGTACCCGGAGAAGATAGTCCGCCGCGGCCTCGGCTGCCGCGAGCAGGTCCGGCCGCTCCAGCAACTCGGCCGTTTCGGCCAGCGCGGCGATCGCCAGTCCGTTCCAACCGGCGACGATCTTGTCGTCCCGGGCCGGCTGCGGACGGCGGCTGCGTACCGCCAGCAGCGCGGGCTTGAGCGCGTTCCACCGCTGCCGCTCCGCCGGAGCGAGCCGGCGCCCGGGATGCAGCGGCGACCCCGTTTCGCTGACCGTGCCCCGCGCCCCGACGTTCATGGTTTCCGCCGCCCAGGCCCCGTCCGCGCCGAGGACGTCCTCGAGCTCGGCGATCGACCAGAGGTAGGTGGCGCCCTCGTGGTGCACCCCGTCCACCACCGTGTCCGCGTCCAAGGACGAAGCGAAGCCGCCGCCGGGCATGCCGAGCCGCGCCACCATCCAGTCCGCCGTTTCCGACGCCACCGCGGCGCCCAGCTCCCGGTCCGGCCCCTGCCCGGACTGCATGGCCCACTGCGCGTAGGCCCGCAGCAGCTGGACGTTGTCGTACAGCATTTTCTCGAAGTGCGGCACCGACCACTGCCGGTCCACCGCGTAGCGGGCAAAGCCGCCGTCCAGCTGGTCGTAGAGCGCCGAGCCGGCCATGGTTGCCAGCGTCCGCCCGGCGAGCCCGCCCGCCAGCTCTGCCGTGGAACTGCCGGCGGTCGCGTGCCGGAGCAGGAACTGCACAACCGACGACGGCGGGAATTTAGGCGCATCGCCGAAGCCGCCGAACTGCCGGTCTTCCTGCTGCGCCAGCAGCCGGACCCCCTGCTCGAGGTGCGCCGGCAGTTGTCCTAGCCACCCGCCGTCGGGCACCTGGACCAGGTCCCCCAGCAGCTGCCGGTTGCCGTCTTCGGCCCGTCCCAGCGCCTCCGCCAGCGCGGCGGCGCTTTCCTCGACACCGCTGCGCCGCTCTGCCCACGCCTCCGAGACCGCGGCGAGGACCTGCCGGAAGGAGGGCATGCCGGACACCGGCCGCGGCGGATAGTAGGTACCCGCGTAGAACGCGCGGCCATCCGGCAGGGCGAAAACGCTCATCGGCCAGCCGCCCTGGCCGGTCATCGCCTGCGTCGCCGCCATGTAGACCGCGTCCACGTCGGGCCGCTCTTCCCGGTCCACCTTGATGCTGACGAAGTGTTCGTTCAGCTCGTCCGCGGTGGCCTGGTCCTCGAAGGATTCGTGCGCCATGACGTGGCACCAGTGGCAGGCGGCGTAGCCGATGGATATGAAAACAGGCACGTCGCGCAGACGTGCCTGTTCAAAAGCCTGGTCGCCGAACGGCCACCAGTCCACCGGGTTGCCGGCATGCTGGCGCAGGTAGGCCGAGGCCTCGCTGCGCAGTCTGCCGGCCATGGTCAGCTACCCCACGCGATCCGGGCCGGACTTGTCCCCGCGGGATTCATCGGCGCGCTTGCCGCCGGTAATCCTTTCGTCGAGCCCGTCCTGGAGCCGGAACTCGCGTCCCGTATCCGCATCCGAGCCGCGCGGGCGGCCTTCGCCGTCGTCGTTCTGGTCTGCCGCCTCACGCTCTGCTGCCTCAAGCACGGCGGCTTCCTCAACCTGCTGGCGGTAGCGTACGCGCCGGATCCGCCGGGCCATATCCCAGATCAACAGGATGATGGCGGCAGCCAGGAAGAAGGTGGCGAAGAAGCCCCAGGCACCGGGCGTGACCTGGTCGGGGTCAAGGCCCGGACGCAGCGAGGGCTCATCGTTCGGGGCTGCGGCGGCAAATACGTGCAACAGGTGCAAAGGTCAGTCTCTTTCTGGCAGAACCCGGGACATGTGGCCCGGAATAGGCACAGGGTGCCCAAAAAATCAGGTGGCGCTGTCTCTATCGTATGCCAGCAAAGAAGTCCGTTTCCGGTACCGAGGTTTCCACCCGGGCGTCAACGAGCGTGTAGTCCTCCCACGGCCAGACCTTGCGCTGCATATCCGGCGACACCGCGAAGAAAAAACCGTTGGGCTCGATCTGGGTGCGGTGGGCCAGCAGGGCGCGGTCGCGGTGCTCGAAGAAGTCCCCGCAGTCGATCTGCGTGGTGGTCCGGTGGACCGGCATCGGCGGCTGGTGCCCCTCGGCATCCGCCTCCTGCCAGGCGGCAATGCGCGCGGCATACGGCGACTGCAGGCCGGCCTCTTCGAGGGCGAAGTGCAGGGCGCGGAACCGTTCGGGGTTGAAGGCACGGTCGAAGTAGAGCTTTAGCGGCGTCCAGGGCTCGCCGGCTTCGGGGTAGCTTTCGGCGTCGCCAGCGGCGTTGTAGGCCTCCACGGCTACCTTGTGCGCCATGATGTGGTCCGGGTGCGGGTAGCCGCCGTTCTCGTCATAGCTGATGATCACGTGCGGCTGGAACTCGCGGACCAGGCGGACCAGCGGCGCCGCGGCGCGCTCCAGCGGCAGCGTGGCGAAGCTGCCGAAGGGCAGCGGCGGCAGCGGGTCGCCCTGCGGCAGGCCCGAGTCAACAAAGCCAAGCCAGCGGTGCGCAACGCCGAGCTCCTTGGCGGCGTCGGCCATTTCCAGCCGGCGCAGGCCCGGCAGGTCGCGCAAGGCGTGCGGAACCGAGGCGACCTCGGCATTCAGGATGTCGCCGCGCTCACCGCCGGTGCAGGTGGCGACCATGACGTCGACGCCGGCCGCGGCGTAGCTGGCCATCGTCGCCGCACCCTTGCTCGACTCATCGTCGGGGTGCGCATGGACCGCGAGCAGGCGAAGCCGGCCCCCGGAACTGCTTCCCTTGGGGGCCACGCTGGGCTGTGCGGGGATGCTCACGAAAAACTCCTGGTGATCTACGAACGGACTATGACTGAATTCTGAAGGGACCTCCGGCGATCCCGGGACACGATAAAGTGGTGGTGTGAGCACCACCGGACCCACTCCCACGGACACCTCGTCCGGCTTAAGCGTAGCCAATCGCTACGGCGCCCCAAAGCGCGGGCTCAGCGGGAAAGCCAAAAAGTGGATGGCCATCGCCGCGCTGGCTGTCGCCGTCGTCATCGCTGGCTGGATGTCCTTCTCCATCCAGGGCTCCGACGACGTCTCAAGCACCGACGTCGGGTTCAATCTTAGCGACGATGGAACAGTGCTAGTGGACTTCCAGGTCATGAAGGATGCGGACGCCACGGCGGAGTGCGCGGTCCAGGCCTTGAGCGAAAACTACGCGATCGTCGGCTGGAAGGTTGTCACCGTGGGCCCCAACGCCGAGGACGAGGGAGCAGCCAACGGCCGCACCACGGCCCATCGCGTTGAGCTGCGGACGGAATCCCCCGCGACTACCGGCGGCGTCAACAGCTGCTGGATTGTGGACTGACCCGCTGGTGGCTCTGCGCTGCCCCTGGCGACACGGGGGTCGAAGCCCGAAGCAAATGTTGCAGCTCGGTCTCGGTTATTGGGATTTGCTTCTGTGATTGACTAGACTTATTCAAATACATTCCACCCCGCCCATCAGGTGACTAAGGAAATTCGCTAGACGAGTCACCGGTACGGCGGGGTCTTTGCATGGAAGCGGCTGCCAACCCGGCGGCCGTTTCCTGCAATAAGTAACCGTGCCGGAGTCTCAGCTTTGAAACCGGCAGTAACTAAGGAGAAGTACGTGTCTACATCCAGCGCATCCGTCGCCTGGCTCACCCAGGAGTCCTACGACCGCCTGAAGGCTGAACTGGATCATCTCTCCGGCCCCGGCCGTACGGAGATTGTTGCCCGTATTGAGCAGGCCCGTTCCGAGGGAGACCTCAAGGAAAACGGCGGTTACCATGCAGCCAAAGAGGAACAGGGCAAAGCAGAGGCACGCATCCGGCAGCTGACCGAGCTGCTTCGCAACGCGCACGTGGGGGAAGCACCTGCCGATGACGGTGTTGTCGAACCGGGCATGGTTGTTGAAGCCAATGTCGCCGGCGATAAAGAGACCTTCCTGCTCGGCAGCCGCGAAGTTGCCGGCGATGCCGATATCGACGTCTACAGCGAGCGGTCAGCGCTCGGCGCCGCAATCCACGGTCTCAAGGCAGGCGACAAGACCACCTACACAGCACCGAACGGCAAAGAAATCTCGGTGGAGATCATCTCCGCCAAGCCGTACAAGGGCTAAAGCAGCTTCCGGCCAGTCCGGATTCGAATGGCGGGTTCCCACCGGGAGCCCGCCATTTTTTCTTAACTTCCCACGCGGCGGTTCCGGCGCCGGGAATCCTTGCGCAGCAGGACCGCCGCCAGCACTCCCCCGACCGCGCCGAAAAGGTGGGCCTGCCACGAAATGCCGGACCCCGGCGTCGGCAATACGCCCCACAGGACCGAGCCGTAGAACATGAAGATCACCACGGCCAGCAGAATCTGCTTCCAACTGCGGTTGTAGAACCCGCGCACCAGCAGGTACGTCAGGAAGCCGAAGACCAGTCCCGACGAGCCGACCGTCAGCCCTGCGCCGGTGAGCCAGACGCCGACGCCGGACACCAGCCAGCTGGAAGCGAGGACTGCGACAAAGCGGCGCACGCCCTCCAGGAACACCAGGAACCCAAGCACCACCAGGGGCAGATTGTTACTGAGCAGATGGCTGAAGTCCGCGTGCAGCAGGGGCGAGAAGATGATGCCGTCCAGCCCGTAGAGCGTCCGCGGGATGTTGCCCAGCAGGAAATTCAGCTCCCGGCCGGTCGACACGTTGACTATTTGGATACCCCACAGCACGGCCGTGAGGGCACCGAGCACCACCAGTCCCCGCCGCGCCCGTGACGCCTGGGTCCGAGGCGCCTGCCCGCCGTAGTCTGCCATGGCTAATGCACAACGATGGGCTGGAAGCCCTCCGCGCGCAGGTTGTCCAGCACCTGCTTGCAGTGCTCGTGGCCCTTGGTCTCGATGTCGATGGTGATGGCCACGTCGCCCATGCTGATGGACCCGCCGATCCGGGTGTGGTCCACGCGGGTGACGTTCGCGTCCGACTCGGCGATGATGCGCGAGATCTGGGCCAGCGAACCGGGCCGGTCGTCCAGCATGATGCGCACGGACATGAACCGCCCCGAGGCGTATAGGCCGCGCTGGATCACCTTGAGCATCAGCATCGGATCGATGTTGCCGCCGGAGAGGATCACCGCCGTGGTGCCGGGATTCTCGATGACCCCTTCCATCAGCGCGGCCACGCCCACGGCACCGGCCGGCTCCACCACCAGTTTGGACCGCTCGATCAGGAAGATCAGGGCCCGCGCGAGGGCATCCTCGCTGACGGTGACCACGTCGTCGACCAGTTCGCGGATGATGGAAAACGGCACCTGTCCGGGCCGGCCCACTGCGATGCCGTCCGCCATGGTGGACACTTTCTGCAGCGGCACCAGCGCGTCAGCGGCCAACGACGGCGGATAGGCGGCCGCGTTTTCGGCCTGCACCCCGATGACCCTGATCTCGCGGCCCAGTTCCTTGGCGCGGGCCTTGATCGCCGTCGCCACCCCCGCCAACAGACCGCCGCCGCCCACGCCCATAACCACGGTGTCCACGTTGGGGATCTGCTCCAGCACCTCCAGGCCGACGGTTCCCTGCCCGGCAATGATGTCCGTGTTGTCGAAGGGGTGGACGAAGACCGCACCGGTCTCGTCGGCGTAGCGCTGGGCCTCGGCCAGGGCTTCGTCAACGTTGTGGCCGTGCAGGACAACTTCCGCGCCGTGGCCGCGGGTGGCAGCCAGCTTCGGCAGGGCGACGCCCATGGGCATGAAGATCCGTGCCTTGATGCCCAGCCTCGCCGCAGCCACGGCCACACCCTGGGCGTGGTTTCCCGCGGACGCCGCAACCACGCCTCTCGCCCGCTCCTCTTCGTTCAGTCGGGCCATGCGCACATAGGCGCCGCGGACCTTGAACGAGCCTGCGCGCTGCAGATTCTCGCACTTGAAGTAGACGTCGGATCCGGTCATCCGGCCCAACGCGCGGGACTGCTCGACCGGGGTCAGCTCGATCACGCCGTCGAGCAATTCGGCGGCATCCATGATGTCGTCAACGGTGACGGGGAGTGCTTTGAGATCTATCATTTGCGCAGTTCGTTCCTATCCTCGGGGGCAGTACCGCCCGGTTCCCCAGCTTCAGTCTTTTCGGGCTTCGTATTCTCGACGGCGGTGCCCTGTGCAGTCCCGTCCCTGGCATCAGGTTTCACCGCAGTCCCCTGCGTTGCGGCGGCCCCGGCATCGTTCTTCGCGGTGTCCCCGGACGCGTCATCGCTTTCCGGTGCCGAACCTCCGGCGCCGCGTGCACCTTTCGTGCCCGGCGGCTCGGCCAGCGGTTCCGTGCGCCGCTGCTGCCCGCCGACTGCGGGGTCATGTTCCCAGTCCCGGCCCGCTATGTACTTCACTACCGTGTTGACGATGGCGAGCAGGGGAACGGCGAAGAGCGCACCGGGGATGCCGGCCACCATGGTGCCGCCGGCCACGGCAATCACCACGGCCAGCGGATGCAGGGATACGGCCTTGCCCATGATCAGTGGCTGGAGGACGTGGCTTTCCAGTTGCTGGACGCCCAGCACGATGGCCAGCATGATCAGCGCGTTGACCCAGCCGTTGGCGACCAGGGCCAGCAGCACCGCCACGAACCCGGTGACCAGGGCACCGACAATCGGGATGAAGGAGCCGATGAACACCAGCACGCTCAATGGCAGCGCGAGTGGAACGCCGATGATGGCCGCGCCGGCCCCAATGCCGACGGCGTCCACGAACGCCACGAATACCTGGACGCGGATGTACTGGACCAGCGAGTACCAGCCCCTGCGGCCGGCACCGTTACTTGCCGCTCGGGCGCGCTTCGGCAGCAGCCCGACGACGAACATCCAGATCCGCTCGCCGTCGAGCAGGAAGAAGATCAGCGCGAAAATTGCCAGCAGCAGACCGGTCACGAGGTGGCCGGCGGTGGAACCGACGGAGAGGGCGCTGGAGAGGATGGCGCTGCTGTTGTTCTGCAGCTGGTCAAGCAGCTCGTTGATGTAGTCGTTCAGCTGGGCCGAGGTCAGCGCCAAGGGGCCGTCGGTCAGCCAGCCCTGGATCTGCCGCACGCCTTCAAGCGCCTGGTCCCACAGCTCGCGGAAGCCGAAGAACAGCTGGCGCCCCACCAGGGACAACGCCCCGCCCATCAGTCCCAGGAAACCCAGGATCGTGATGGCGACGGCCAGGCCGCCGGGCACTTTGGCCTTATGGAGGAACCGGACCACGGGCTGGAGCAGGCCCGCCAGCAGGGCGGCGACCATCAGCGGGATGATGATCAGCGAAATGTAGCTGAGCAGCCAGATCAGCACCCCGATCACCACAATGATCAATCCGAGCCGCCAGGCCCAGGCAGCACTGATCCTCAGGGCGTACGGCACGTCCTCGCGGACATGGTGCGCACCACCGGTTCCGGCGCGCGGACCGGCGGCCGGTGGACGGTTGTCGGGAAAGGGCCGGGTCATAGTCTCAATAGTTTCATATTCACGCCCGGACATTCGTCGGACGGACCTCGGCGCTGATGCCCCAGCTGCCGCCGAATTCGGCGCCGGGCTCCAGCCAGATGAGGCCATCCCCGGAGTTGAACGCATTTGCGGGTGCCGTCATCGGTTCAATGGCCACCGCCTGCGCCCGTCCCGGGTACTTGTCGGTCACGAACACATGCGTGTAGGGGAATGTTTCGTCCTGCCACAACGTCACGGATCTGCCGTCCGGGGCGCTCAAGGTGCTCTCCACCCGGCCGCTGGCAGCTGGAACCAGATCGGTGTAGGCACAGTCCATGTCCAGCGAGCCCACCTCTCGTCCGGCACGCAGGTCCATCCCATCTGCGGCGGCGGCTTTGTCCCGGGGAATTAGTGTCTCGTCCGTGATCAGGTACGTCTGACCGGGGACCGTCAGCGTCAGGCCCGAGGTGTCCTCGCTGCCGAGCCGTATGTAGGGATGCGCGCCGAGTGCCACGGGCGCGGCCTCCGCCGAATGGTTGACCAGCGACTGCGTGACCTGCAGGTCGCCGTCGTTATCCAGTTCGTAGCGGACGCGGTGGGTGAGGTGGAACGGATATCCGTGCTGCGGGAAGATCGCGGCCTCCAGCGAAACGGCGGATTCGGTATGTTCCACCTTGCGGTAACCGGCGTTCCGCAGCAGCCCGTGGGTGGCGTGGCCGCGCTTGAGCTCCGTGATGTCCAGCTTTTGTTCCTTGCCGTTGAGCATCCAGACGGCTTTGTCCACCCGGTTGGGCCACGGCGCCAGCAGGACCCCTACAGCTCCCGGCGGAATCTGGTCGTCGCCGAAAGTCTCGGTCAGTTGCACGGAGTTCTTCTCGAACAACCGCAGGCAGGCTGCGAGTTCCGTAATGACGGCGCGTGAGTCTCCGCGGACAATCTCGAACTGTTCACCGGTGGCAAAGGTAGGGTGGCTCATAGCTAAAACGTACCGGAGAATGCATCCTCAGGAGCCGCCATGACGACCATGACTTCCACGCGGCTCGCGGACGGGCGGGAACTGATCTACTTTGACAGCTCCCCTGACGCAGCCAAGCGGCGCCGCGGCACCTCCCCGGTGGACGGCCGGCAGCTGGATCCGCGCGGCGAAACCGGCGAGGCGCGTTTCGATGTGCTGACCGGCGAATGGGTGGCCGTGGCCGCGCACCGGCAGAACCGCACCCACCTGCCGCCGGCGGACGAATGCCCGCTGTGCCCCTCCGACGGCGTACGGCAGACCGAGATTCCCTCCGGCTACGAGGTAGCGGTCTTCGAGAACCGCTTCCCGTCCTTCGGTCCGCAGCTCGGCACCTTGCCCGCCCCCGACGACGCTCCCGCCACCAGCGCGCCGGCGTACGGACGCTGCGAAGTCATTTCTTTTACCGAAGACCACGTCGGTTCCTTCGGCTTGCTCCCGTTCGAGCGGGTCCGCACGGTGGTGGACGCCTGGGCGCAGCGCACCGAGGCCCTGTCTGCGATGACCGGGGTGCAGCAGGTTTTCTGCTTCGAAAACCGTGGAGCCGAGATCGGCGTGACACTGCACCACCCGCACGGCCAGATCTACGCCTACCCGTTCATCACGCCGCGCAGCACCGGCATGGCGAAGCTGGCCCGGCGGCATTACCTGCGCTCCGGCGGACTGGAAACCCTGACAAGTTCCGTGCTGGCGGCCGAACGGACCAACGGCGAGCGCATGATCGTCGAGGGCAGCCACTTCAGCGCCTATGTTCCCTTCGCCGCCCGTTGGCCGCTGGAAATTCACTTGGTTCCGCACCGCCAGGTCCCCGACCTCGCCGCTCTGACCGGGGAGGAACGCGATGAACTCGCGGAGCTTTACCCGCAACTGCTGCGCCGGCTGGACAGTCTCTACGACTCCCCCACTCCCTACATCGCCGCATGGCATCAGGCACCCGTCGCCGAAGACTTCCGCCCCTCCGGCCACCTCCACCTGCAGCTGACCTCCCCGCGCCGCGCGGAGGACAAACTCAAGTACCTGGCCGGCTCTGAAGCCGCCATGGGTGCCTTCATCAACGACACCGCGCCCGAGGACACCGCCGCACGGCTCCGGGCGGCGGACACGGCATGACCTGCCGCACCACCGCCGCTGCGGATGCCTTCACCCGACGCTTCGGCCACGCTCCCGACGGCATCTGGGCCGCCCCGGGCCGCGTCAATCTCATCGGCGAGCATACCGATTACAACCTTGGCTTTGCCCTTCCGCTGGCCATCGACCGCTCCACCCTCGCCGCGGTTTCCCTGCGGAACGATTCAACCGTCCGCGCCACCGCGCTGGATACTGCGTACGACGACGTGACGTTGGCTGCCGCTGATATCTCGCCCGGCGCCGTGACGGGTTGGGCGGCCTATCCGCTCGGCGTCGTGTGGGCCTTCGCCCAGCGCGGCGTCGAGATTCCCGGCCTGGAGCTGCAACTCGGGTCCGATGTTCCCATCGGGGCCGGACTCTCGTCGTCGGCAGCGCTGGAATGCTCCGTGGCCGTTGCCCTCAACGATCTGCTGGGCGCCGGCTTCGAGCCGCCGGAGCTGGTCCAGATCTGCCGGCAGGCCGAGAACGAGATGGCGGGTGCGCCAACCGGCATTCTCGACCAGACGGCTTCCCTCTTGGGCCGCGGCGACCATGCCCTGCTCCTTGATTGCCGCAGTCTGGCAACCCAGCCGGTCCCCCTGCCGCTGCGCGAGGCGGGACTGCAGCTGCTGGTGGTCGACACGAAAGTCTCGCACTCGCACGCCAGCGGCGGGTATTCCGCACGGCGCGCCGACTGCGCCCGAGCCGTCGAAGCCCTGGGCGTGGACTCCCTGCGCGATGTGGAGGAAGGGATGCTTCCGGAGGCACGAGGCCGGTTGGACCAAACAACGTTCCGCCGGGTGCGGCACGTCGTCACCGAGAACCAGCGAGTACTGGAGACAGCCCACCTGCTGACGTCAAAAGGCCAAGCATCCGGGCCGGCAGCCATCGGCGACCTCTTAACGGCCAGCCATGTCTCTCTGCGCGATGACTACGAGGTGTCCTGTGCCGAGCTGGATCTGGCCGTGGACACCGCACTGCAGCACGGCGCCTTGGGTGCGCGGATGACGGGAGGCGGATTCGGCGGCTCGGCCATCGCCCTGGTACCGGAAGAAGCGGCAGAAAAGGTGGGCGCCGCCGTCGTCAATTCTTTCCGGATGGCCGGATTAAAGCAGCCCGATGTGTTTCCGGTTGCCCCGGCGGACGGCGCCCGGCGGGTGGCCTGACCGCCGCCCGCTAATCTGCCTGTTAAACGCAACAGGCCCCGGCATTGCTGCCGGGACCCTGCGGTCGAACTAGGGAATGTGCTGCTACTCAGTGCCGCGAAGGATCGCGAGCAGGCGCAGGATCTCCACGTACAGCCAGATCAGCGTCACGGTCAGGCCGAACGCGGCTGTCCAGGAGTACTTGCGGTCCACACCGGCGCGGACGCCCTGCTCAATGGAGGTGAAGTCCATGATCAGCGAGAACGCGGCCAGACCGATGGCGAACAGGCCGATGATCACGCCGAGGGGAATGCCGATGCCCATGATGTTGATTTCGATGCCGCGGACGCCCCACGGGGTGTCCATCACGCCGAACATCTGCAGGCCCAGGTTGACCAGGGAGAACACCGCGTAGCCGATGATGGCGATCATGAAGAACTTCATCGCCTTCGGAGTCGCGCGCACCTTGCCGCTTTTGAAGAGGAGCAGGGTTACGGCAAACACGCAGACCGTGCCGAGCACTGCCTGAGGTGCGACGCCGGGGTACATCGAGTCGAGCACCATGGACAGGCCGCCGACAAACACGCCCTCGGCTCCGGCGTACGCCAGGATCAGGGCCTTGGACGGCTCCTTCTTGAAGGCGTTTACCAGGCCCAGTACCAGGCCGACGAGCATGCCCGGAATCATCAGGGCCGGGATCATCCAACCGACGGCGGCACCGGCGAGGACCAGGGCCAGGCAGGCCATGGTCTTCATGATGACGTCGTCGTAGGTCATCCGCCCGGTCTGTGCGGGACCGGCCGACGGCTGGTTGTACAGCTCATTGAGCTGCTGGCTGGACATTTGCGACTGGCCCGCGAGCATGGCCGAGCCGGCGTTCGCCGAGCGCTGCGGCTGGCTGCGGAACGCATTTGGATTATTGAAGACCGGATTTCCACCCATGGCCATTGTTGTTGTCCTCCATCTAGGGGGTACGAGCTGACTAAACCCTACCAATCACAACGTTTGAAGGCCCGAAATTTATCCCGAGCTGTGAAAATTAACCGGATCATTCGCTTCGGCCGGCCGAATGGGGGTTCAGCGGCCGCGGACCTGCGATGACTCCCGGCCGCTCGGCTCGGCGCAAGCCGGTGCCATGGCTAGAATACTGGGGTGACCACGCGCCCCGATTCCTCCTCCAGCCGCACGCCCGCAACCAAGCTGCCCCTGCGGATGCTTCATGACCGCATTCTTGTTGCGCTGGACAAGGACAGCAGCGAGCGCCGTTCTTCATCCGGCATCGTGATCCCGGCGACCGCCGCCATGGGTAAGCGCCTGGCCTGGGCCGCCGTCGTCGCCGCAGGCCCTCACGTTCGCCAGGTCAGCGTCGGCGACAAGGTGCTGTTCGATCCGGAGGACCGCGCCGAGGTGGAAGTCAACGCCACGGACTACGTGCTGCTGCGCGAGCGCGACATCCACGCGGTGGCCGAACCGGAAGAGCAGGACAAGAGCACCGGGCTTTACCTCTGAGCTGAAGTCCGCGTTCTCCGGTTTCTTCTCCAACCTCCTCGATGCCCTTCAGGCAGCTTCGTTTCACCAAACCTGCAGAAGTGTTATCCGATTGCGATGAAAAGCAAGCATTTCGCAACATGCTGAACGAATTCCGCGAGTAACATAAACGACACGTCCGTGATAGAGATCACAGGCGACGTCAGCTGCCTGCCGCAAAAACGTCGGGCCACCCCACACTGTGGAGGTTTGTATTTTGAGAACTATGCCGAAGCTCGCTCGGCTCTGGGGGAAGTTACTCGCAATTCTGGCAATGACAGCGGCAATGCTGTTCATCGCCTCGCCCTCGCTGGCTGCCACTACTGCGCCCGCCCCGGCACCGGACTCAACGACGAGTGCCCCGGCCGAACCGTTCAGGGACACCATCAGCGGTGTTCTCCGCAACGCCCAAGGTCCGGTGTCTGGCGTCAGAATCACCGCGACGGGTGAAGGATTCACGGGGGAAACCCTCACCGGAGAAAACGGTTCCTGGTCCATCGGGGTTCCGGAGCGGGGCACCTATCAAGTGGAAGTGGATGTCACCACCTTTCCCGAGGGCGTGGAGCTTGCGGAAGGAACACCCAACCCGCGCGAAGTAACCTTCACCAACACCTCCAACGCGGCAGCGATTTTCCCGCTCGGCGAAGGCATTGTCGTCCAAGGCGCGAGCTTCGGGGAACAGTTGGTTGAACGCCTGATCGCGGGGCTGAGCTTCGGCCTGCTCCTAGCCCTCGCCGCCGTCGGGCTGAACCTGATCTTCGGCACCACGGGCCTGACGAACTTCGCCCACGGCGAGATGGTGACCCTCGGAGCCGTGCTCGTTTTCGGCTTCAACGCCGCAGGGCTGCCCGTCTGGCTCGCGATTGCCCTGGCGATCGTCGGCGGAGCCATCTTCGGCTATACCCAGGATGCGTGGCTGTGGAAGCCGCTGCGGCGCCGTGGCTCGGGTCTGATCCCAATGATGATCGTCAGCATCGGTCTCGCCCTCGCCAGCCGTTATGTCATCCAGTTCTTCTTCGGCGGTGCCACCCAGCAACTGCCCGGCGCCAACAGCCCTATTCTCGAATTCGGCTCCATCTCCATCAGCCGCAACACCCTGACGTCCCTGGTGGTCAGCGCCATCGTCATCGTCGCCATCGGTCTGCTGCTGCTCAAGACGCGGCTGGGCAAGGCCACGCGGGCCGTTTCCGACAACCCGGCCCTGGCCGCAGCATCCGGCATCGATGTGGACCGCGTCATCCGGATTGTCTGGACCGCCGGCGGCGTGCTGGCAGCCCTCGGCGGCATCCTCTGGGCCTACTACCGGCCGGGCGTGACGTTCAATATGGGGCAGCAGATCCTCCTGCTGATCTTTGCCGGCGTCGTTCTTGGCGGTCTCGGTACCATTTTCGGCGCCCTGCTGGGATCCGTGCTCGTTGGCCTGTTCGTTGAGCTGTCCACCCTCTGGCTGGAAGCCGACCTGAAGTACGTTGGCGCCCTCTTGATCATGATCGTCGTACTCCTGTTTAGGCCCCAAGGCATTCTGGGCCGTAAAGAGCGAGTGGGATAGGAGCTTCGATATGGACTTTCTCAACATTCTCGCCAACGCCTTCGGTGAAATCATCAGCCCGACGACGGCGGCGTACGCCCTTGCGGCGCTCGGCCTCGCCGTACACTTCGGCTATTCCGGGCTACTCAACTTCGGCCAGGCCGGCTTCATGGCGGTCGGTGCCTACGGCTTCGCCATTCCTACGATCCTGTGGGACGTGCCATTCGTCGTCGGCCTGCTGATCGCCCTCATCGGCTCGGTCCTGTTCGCACTACTGCTCGGCATTCCCACCCTGCGGCTGCGCGCGGACTACCTGGCCATCGTGACGATCGCGGCGGCAGAAATCCTGCGCTACATCGTCACCACCAACCAACTCACCCCTATCACCGGTTCCGCCAACGGCCTTGCTGCCTTCGAAGGCGGATTCTTCGCCATGAACCCCATCCCGCCGGGCCAGTACAACCTCGGCTTGGTGGACTTTAACGAGCGGGACCTGTGGATCCGGATCGTGGGCTGGGGCGTGGTCGCCCTCTGCTGCGTGATCGTCTGGCTTCTGATGCGGAGTCCCTGGGGACGTGTGCTCAAGGGCATCCGCGAGGATGAGAACGCCGTCCGTTCCCTGGGCAAAAACGTGTATTCCTATAAAATGCAGGCCCTCATCATCGGCGGCATCTTCGGTTCATTGGCAGGCATGATCTTCACGCTACCGCGCGGCGCCGTGCAGCCGGCCAACTACGCCACGGAACTGACGTTCTTCCTGTGGACCTGCCTGCTGCTGGGCGGCATGGCTACCGTACTCGGTCCGGTCATCGGCGCCATGATTTTCTGGGTGGTCCTCTCGCTGACCCAGGGCGTACTCTATGGCGCAATCGGGGCCGGTTACATCACCTTCCTCACCGCCACCCAAGCCGGCCAGCTTCGCTACATTCTGGTAGGTGCGGCGCTGATGCTGTTGATGATCTTCAGGCCCCAAGGCGTCATGGGCAATAAGAAGGAGCTGGCGTTCGCATGACCGACAACAACACCGCAGTCCCGGCGCCCGTGAGCGGTGCGCCGGAGCATGCAGCCTCCGAATTCATGACCGATACCAGGCCCATCGCGGCCGGCGACACCGGGCCGGGCTGCAAGAAGCGGGATCCGATCCTGATTGCCAAGAACGTGACCCGGACCTTCGGCGGACTCAAGGCGGTCGACGTCGAATACCTGGAAGTCCCGCGCCACAAGATCACCGCGTTGATCGGCCCCAACGGTGCAGGCAAAACCACGCTGTTCAACCTGCTGACCGGATTCGACGTGCCGCAAAGCGGCGAGTGGAAATTCGACGACCATTCGCTGGCAGGCGTCCCGTCCCACAAGGTTGCCCGCATGGGCATGGTCCGCACCTTCCAGCTCACCAAGGTAATGGGCAAGCTCACGGTGATGGAGAACATGCGTCTCGGCGGGGACAGCCAGCCCGGCGAAAGGCTGAGCAAAGCACTCTTCAAAGGCATGTGGAGCAGCCGGGAAAAGGAGATCACCAGACAGGCTGACGGCCTGCTTGAGAAGTTCAAACTGGATACGAAGAAGGATGATTACGCGGCCTCTCTGTCCGGCGGCCAGCGCAAGCTACTGGAGATGGCCCGGGCCCTGATGGTGCGGCCGAAGCTGGTAATGCTGGACGAGCCGATGGCAGGCGTGAACCCCGCACTGACGCAGTCGCTGCTGGATCACGTCAAAAACCTCAAAGCCGAGGGCATGACGGTGCTGTTCGTGGAACACGACATGCAGATGGTTCGCCATATTGCCGACTGGGTCGTCGTTATGGCGGAAGGAAAAATCGTTGCCGAAGGCCCGCCTCAGGACGTCATGAAAGACCAGGCCGTAATCGATGCCTACCTTGGAGCTCACCACGACGTGGACCTTGGCGACGCGGAAGGTATCGAGGCACTGGAAGAACAGCTTTCACACGACCAGGAGTCCGTTGTCGGCACAGAGGACGAAGGCGTGATCGGGCGCCATATCACCGAACTCGACGGCGGAACTGAACGCCCGGGCGAACCAGGCTCCGGAGACAGTAAGGAACAACGATGAGTGAGCAGAGCCGCGAGGCTGCGCCGGAGGAAGCGGTCGTCAAGGTCACGGACCTCGTCGCAGGCTACTTGCCCGGCGTCAATATTCTCAATGGGTGCAGTATTGAGGCCCGCCCCGGCGAACTGATCGGCATCATCGGCCCCAATGGAGCCGGAAAATCGACGCTGCTCAAAGCCATGTTCGGCCTGGTGCGGGTACATTCCGGGACTGTGGTCGTCCGAGGCAAAGACCTTACCGGCCTTAAGGCCAACAAGCTTGTCACGCAGGGCGTTGGCTTCGTGCCCCAGACAAACAACGTCTTCGCTTCTTTGACGATCGAAGAGAACATGCAGATGGGTATGTTCCAGCAACCCAAGAATTTCAAGGAACGCTTCGATTTTGTCACGAGTCTCTTTCCGGAACTCGGGAAACGCCGCACCCAGCGCGCGGGTTCGCTCTCCGGCGGCGAGCGGCAGATGGTAGCCATGGGCCGTGCCCTGATGATGGAACCGGCGGTCCTGCTCCTCGACGAGCCGTCCGCGGGGCTCTCCCCCGTTAAGCAGGACGAAACGTTCCTCCGGGTACATGAGATCAACCGTGCCGGGGTTTCCGTAATCATGGTCGAGCAGAATGCGCGACGGTGCCTGCAGATCTGCGACCGTGCATATGTGCTGGACCAGGGCAAGGATGCGTACACGGGAACAGGCCGTGAATTGATGAAGGATCCGAAGGTCATCCAGCTGTATCTAGGGACGTTGGCTGATTCCGCTTAGATGCCGCGGTTCAGGGCGTAACCCCTGAACCGCGCCTTCCTCGCTGCCAATTGCTGGCTTACGACTTAGGCTGCGGGGCGGTAGAGGAAGTCGATGCGGCCGAGCGCCCGTTCGAAGACTGACACCGGCTCCAGTGTCTCCTCCGGCTGCTCTGTTGCCGGTGGTGTGCCGGACAGTGCCGGTGCAGTGGATAGATAAGTGTGCCCGGTCGGGGTGGTCGTTTCCACCGTGTGCCGCGGTCCGGGGACGGTTTGGGCGTGCCAGCCCTCTGATTCCTTCGCGAGGTTACACGCTTCACACAAACCCTGCCCATTGACCTCGGCGGTCTCCCCGGCATCGCGCCAGGGCACGACGTGGTCGTGGTGGCGGATCGGTGCGTCGCACCACGGCGTGCGGCAGAGCTGGTCCCTGGCCTGGATCACCTGCTGCATCCCGGCGGGCATCAACCTTGCCCGCGAATCCATTCCGAGCAGCTGCCCGGTGCCCGGCGCCGTGTAAAGCCGGCGCACCCACACCTCCACCTCGTCAGCATCGGCGGAGGCTCTTCGCTTCGAACCGGGAGGCCCTGTCGCCGTACCAGCAGTGCCCGTGTTGCCCTTGCCGAGTTCTGCATCAGCGCCCGGTATTGGTTCGGCCGCCTCCGGCGGGCCGGAACCGGCAGCACCGTCCGTTTCCCTGCTTTCGGTTGTGCCTGCAACGATCTTGTCCGCCTCGGCACCCTGTACCGGATTGCCAACCGCGGGGTGATCTGTGCTGCCGTTCCCGGCGTCTGTGGTGTCCGTGCCGACGCTGCCGTTCCCGTTGTCGGTGTCGGTGTCTGCGGTGCGGATCAGGTCCCGGGCCCATTGGGCGGGGACGATGCCGTACCCGGCCAGGTGTGCCGGTTCGGAGTCGCCTTGGAACAGGGTGCGGTCGGTCATGACCAGCTGGACCTCGATTTTTGCGGGGTTCTCCGCGGGCTGGCCGGTGACGCGTTCGACGAAGATGTCGGCCATCAGCTGTCCCCGGGAGCGTTCGTCGCCCTGCGCCTTCAGCCGGTCGGCTTCCTTGGCCAGGGCCGCGAGGACGGCCACGCCCTGTGTCACCGGCACCAGGCAGCTCACCTGGGCCATGGTGTCCGGCGCCGGACGGCAGGAGACGTGGCGTTCCTTTTCGGCTTTCGCGGCCCGGCGGACCACCGACAGGGGGTCCAGCCGCAGCGCGGCCTGCTTCGCCATCGCCCCGATCTGTTTGTCCCCGCACCCTTGCAGCGTCTTCGGATCAGCACACAACTCCCGGTCGATGCGGGCGCGGTCTTCCACGCTCAGGCACGCGGTTTCGCGGACCAGGATGGTCGCCCGCCACTCGTTCAGCCGGCCCTCGGCCAACGCCCTATAGCTGTGGGGCATTTCCCTGATCAGCGTGGTCGCCATCCCCAAGTGCTTGCCGCCCCGGTTCGGCGAGTCCTTCCTGGCCAGCCCGATCTCCTTCGCCAGGCCCCGGCCCCGCCGCTCCGCCGGGACCCCGGCCGCCGCCCGGGCCTCCCGCCGGGAAGCCACAAACGCCTCGGTCTCGCGGGCCTGCCCCGCCGACGCGGCGGCCTTGAGTTCTTCCAGGGCGGTGATCCGGTCAATCCGCACCCCCTCGGACACATCCTGGTCCATGTTAGCCAGTTCCAGGATCATTGAGCGGACCAGGGCGGCACCCGGGTCGCCGGGAACCGGCTTCACCGGATCCATCTCTGCTGGAACGATTGACTCGAACATAGTTTCGATTCTATCGTGGAGTGATGGACAAACACAACGGCTACTTGCGGGCTGTGCACAACCCCAAGAACGCTTGTCGAGTTGTCAGCGGCCCTCCTTCCCTGGATCGAGACGACCAGCGGAACGCCACTTCAAACTCGTTACGCGTGAGGATGCCAGCATTGGAGTTCCGCAAGTGCCCCCCACAACGCGAGGAAGCCCCCGCCAAGAGCGGAGGCTTCCTGCGTCAGTGCGAGTGACTGCGAGTGACGTTGTTTTATTTTATAGCTGGCCGAACTCCTCACGCATCGGCTGCGGCCGGTTCTCAGCATCGTATTCATAGATACCGACGTAAGCCTCGGTCGGATCGCCGTTTTCATCGAAGGAGATCGGGCCGGAGATACCGTCGTAGTCGATATCGGCACCCTCGCGGAGCAGGGTCACGCAACCGGCGAAGTCGTAGCACTTCTCGCCGTCCCTGGACACCGACTGCATTTCTGCGGCGATGTCTTCGCCCTTAGTGCTGCCGGCAGCCTCGGAGGCCAGAGCCACGAGGTTCACGGCGTCATAAGCCTCGCCCGCGTACGCGTAGGAAGTCAGTCCGTCATCGATTTCCGCGAGAGAGGCCTTGAACTCATCCTTGGCGAAGGTGCCGGGAATGGTGCCCTGTGCACCTTCCATGGCGCCCGGATCCAGATCCTCACTCAGGTCGGCAGTGTTGCCGTCCACGAGGAACAACTGGTCCGGAGTGATGCCCTTGGCCAGCAGAAGCGGGGCGATGGACTTCACCTGGTCGAACGTAATCAGTGCGATGGCGTCCGGGTTGGCGGCAGCGACAGCGTCAACCTGTGAGCTGAACTGCGAGTCGCCCTCGTTGAACATTTCCGTCGCGACAATCTGGCCACCGGCGCCTTCAAACGCGGTCTTCACGTTGTCACGCAGGCCTGTGCCGTAGGCATCGTTCAGGACGATCATGCCCAGCGTCTGAGCACCACAGGAGACCATGTAGCTGCCCAGAGTACGGCCTTGGAGCACGTCCGAGGGGGCTGTACGCCAGTACAGGTTGTTGTCGTCCCAATCAGTGAAGTCCGGCGAGGTATTCGCCGGCGAGATCTGCAGGACGCCAGCTCCGGTGATCTGGTTGATTACGGTCTTCGAAACGCCAGAGGAGGCTGCGCCGACAATGGCGTTAACATCCTGGCCAAGCAGTGCGGACACGGATTGGGTGGCGATATCTGTGGTGGTGTCGCCCGAATCCCGGTGCACAACGTCAACGTCTTCACCGAGAACGCCGCCTGCCTCATTAATCTGCTTGATGGCCAGATCAACGCCGGCAATTTCGGGCGGGCCAAGGTACGCCAGCGCACCCGTGGTGGGCAGCAGCGAGCCGATCTTCAGCGGTGTATCGGTGGACCCCTTTGTCTCCGGTACCGCTGCCGGATCCCCCTTGGTTCCGGTGGTCGGACCCGCGCCTTCGCCGCCCTCGGGGCAGACAAGCCCGGCGGCTGCGGGTGCAGAGCCGCCGTTTCCTTCGGTTTCGGTCGAAGTGCCGCCCCCACAGGCTGACGCGAACAGTGCGACGCCGAGACCGAGTGCCGCGAATCTGGCCGCGCGCGCGGTGTTACCGCCGGCGCCAAACAGCACTGCGTTACGTGTTGCAGTCATGAATTTTTCTCCTCGATCCAAAGGTCCGCGAACCTTCGATGCGAATATCAGGGTTTCCTGATTAGAAGAAAAGCTAGTGCACAAATCGCCAAAAAATAAGACTATTCGGTTACATCATTGTAACGCTCGTCACAGCGAAGGTCTTTCACCCCAAGATGGACCCTTCCGAGACCTTCCGGAACGGAAAGAAGTTGTACCCCCGGTGGGACTCGAACCCACACTGGATCGATTTTAAGTCGACTGTCTCTGCCATTGGACTACGGGGGCGTGCCGTGAAAACGCACTTCCTAAGCCTACTCGATCCGCCCGGGCCAGGACGAGGCGGGCACGAAGGCCTACAACCGGGTGAAGGGCTCCGCGTAGCGGAACGTTCCGGCAGGCACCTCGCTGACACCAAGCGGCAGCGCCATGAAATAGTCGCCCCATTGCGGATCCGGCGCTTCGATGCCGAGCTCGGAGGCCGGCCGGTAGCCGAATCTTGGGTAGTAGGATGTGTGGCCGAGAAGCACGATCACCGACTCCCCCAACCCCGCGGCACGGATTCTGGTTTCCTCCAGCAGCGCTGCCCCTATCCCCTGCCGCTGATGTTCGGGCAGGACGGAAATCGGGCCCAGTCCGAGCGCCGGCTGATCGCCGATGAAACCACGGGTGGTGATCGTATGCCCAATAACCATGCCAGCATCGACAGCAACAATCGAGAGCCCGGGCAGGTAGCCGTCGCATTCGAACAACTCGGCCAGCAGTGCAACCTCGACCGGCGGGTTGGGCCCTTCCTCGGTGGCGAAAGCACGGCCGGTCAATTCCAGTATCGCCGGCCTGTCGCTGATATGTTCGCTGCGCACTTCCATCATTGCAGTCTAGATCCCAGCCACACTAGACAACCAGCCAACGCCACCCAAACAGCCAACCAAGCTAACGACGGCGGGAGCCGGGGTTCCGCACGAAACCCCGGCTCCCGCCGTCGTTAGGTCCTGCTGCCGCCGTCGCTGGATCCGGATCTCGGATCATTAGCGGCGGAGGCTGGGCGCATTATTAGCGCGAGTCTGCAGGCGCCTGCTCGTCAGCCTTGTCTTCCGCCTTCTTTTCGGCTGGCTTCGGCTTGGGCGCCGGGGTTGCCGCCGTGCGGAAGGCGCGGTACGGAGTTTCCAAATCGCTGATCTCGGTGGTGTCGCGGCCCAGGACAGCGTTCAGCAGCCAGTCGGCGATAACGCGGATCTTGCGCTCGACGGTCGGCATGGCGAAGCCGTGGTAACCACGGTGGGCCAGCCAGGCCAGCGGGCCCTTTAGCTTGATGCCCATGACCTTGGCGACACCCTTATTGATGCCGAAGCCGGCAACGGCGCCGAGGTTCTTGTGCTTGTACTCGGTCACCTCACCCACGCCCCAGCGCTCGGCGTAGATGTTCTTTGCCAGGTGCTTGGCCTGGCGCACGGCGTGCTGGGCGTTCGGCACGCAGAAGCCGCCGACTCCGCCGCCGGTGAGGTCCGGCACGGCCGCGACGTCGCCGGCAGTCCAGGCGCCTTCAACCGGCTTGCCGTCCGCGTCGATGATCCGAAGTTCCGCATTGGCCTTGACCCGGCCGCGCTCATCCAGCTCGAAGCCGAAGTTGCGCACGACGGGGTTCGCCTGAACGCCTGCCGTCCACAGCAGGGTGTCCGTTTCGAAAGACTGCGCCGGGGTCTTGTCCGGCATGTTGATGAGATCCAGCTTGCCGTCCACGGCGGAGGCCAGGGACGTGTTGAGCAGGACCTCGATGCCGCGGGAGCGCATGTGCTCGACGACCCACTCGGCCTGGTGCTCGGTGACCTCGGGCATGATTCGGCCCATGGCCTCTACCAGCACGAAGCGCAGGTCGGAGCGCTTCAGGCGCGGGTTGTGCTCTGCAGCGTGGCGCGCCATGTCCTCGATCTCGGTCATGGCTTCGATGCCAGCGAATCCGCCGCCAACGCAGACGAAGGTCAGGGCGCGCTTCTTCTCCGGGCCGTCCGGCATGATGGAGCCGGCTTCGATCCGTTCCAGCACGGTGTTGCGCAGTTCCAGCGCTTCTTCAATGGTCTTCAGCCCGATGCCCTCTTCGGCGAGGCCCGGGATGGGGAAGGTGCGGGTCACCGCGCCGGCGGCAATCACCACGTCGCGGTACGGAACCTCGAAGCTGACTTCGCCGTCTTCGGATTCAACCACGGCGGTCTTGTTGGCGTGGTCGATCGAGGCCACTCGGCCAGTGATGACTTCGGTCTGCTTCAGGTGCATGCGGTGGGAAACCACGGCATGGCGGGATTCGATGGAGCCGGCAGCCACCTCCGGCAGGAACGGCTGGTAAGTCATGTAGGGCAGCGGATCCACCAGGGTCACGATGCCGCCATGGGCCTTAACCTTCTTTTGGAGCTTAAGGGCCACATAAAGTCCGACGTAGCCACCGCCGACTACGAGGACGCGAGGACGGTCTGAGAGAGCAGGAGTGTATGCCATACGCAATAGTGTAAACCCTTTTGTGAAAGTTTTCACTAAGTAGCGGGCGCAGGCGCGGAACCGCGTAAGGCGGGCGCTGAAACGCAGTCAGGTCCTCGTGTGGTCAGCGGTTCTGTGGACCGCTGCCTTTGCCGGTTCCTTGGTCCACAATCTTGCCCGATTCCTTGAGCAGCGGCTCGCGGATCGGCGGCAGGAAACCCGTGTCTTCACCGTCGTCGGCACCCTGTTCAGCGGCTGCCACCTGACGGGCGCGCAGCGTCTGCTGGACGCCTAGGCCGATGACCAGGATAAAAACGAGGCTGAACCCGATCACGATCACCGCGGGAAGCACGTCCCCTTCAAGCCGCGGCTCCTCTGCCACCGGAGTGGTGGGCTCGGGTACGGCCGGTTCTTCCTCCACGCGGTTGGCGGGGGCTTTGGTTTCAGGCGGGGCCACCTGTCCCCTGCGGTGCACGGTGATCCACTGGGCGATCGAGCCCACCGGATTCGCGCCGACAACCGCCACGTCAGCGGTCAGGGCCGCTTCGGCGTCGAGAATCCCGAAACCGTAGATCGGGTCATGACCAGGCACGCCTGCGTCTTTGGCCGTGGAGATGATGCGGTTGACAACCTGGGCCGCGCTCATCTCCGGGTACTCGGCACGGATGAGGGCCGCAACGCCGGAGACCAACGGAGTGGCGCCGGAGGTACCGGACCAGTCCGCGTAGAGGCCGTCTGGCAGGCCGCCCACCAGGTCCTCAGCCGGGGCCGCCACGCCAATCACGATGCTCTGGGCGGAAGCGCCTTCGCTGGCTTCGCCTTCGCGGTTCAGCCCGGCGACCGTCAGCACGCCGGGAATGGTGGCGGGCGCACCGGACTGCTCTGTTCCACCGGCGCGGTTGCCCGCAGCGGCCACAATAACGACGTCGTTCTGCTCGGCATAGAGGAACGCTTCGTCCCAGCTTTCGGGCCAGGACGTGCTGGAGCTGGTCAGCGACATGTTGATGACCTTGGCACCGTTGTCCACGGCCCACTTCACCGCGGCGGGGATCTGTTCTTCGATGCTGACGCCGGCCGGATTCGGCGACCCGAGCCAGGTGGAGACGGTCAGCAGGTCGGCCTTGGGCGCCACCCCGATAACACCGTCGGTACCGGCGCCGATGCCCTTGTCGTTGGGCTCAGGCGCCTTCTCGTCGTCGTCCTTCTGGTCTTTGTCCTTGTCGGCGGCGCCCTTGTCCGCCTCCTTCTTTTCGGGGGCGTGGCCGCGGCCGGCCAGCAAGGTGGCAACGAGGGTGCCGTGTTCAGGGGTCTGGCCGATGCCGCGCTGCCCGTTGGGCGTACCGGAGCCGGAAACATCCGTACCACCGACGACGGCGCCCTTGAGATCCGGGTGGCTGGCGTCGACGCCGCTGTCGATGACGGCAACCTTGACGCCTTCGCCCTGCGAGGTCTTCCACGCTTCGCGGATACCGTAGGAGTCCAGCCAGTACTGCTTGTCCCGGGTGGCATCGGCTATCGCCGCCGGGGCGAAGACTGTGCCGCCTACCAAGGCCAGCACGGAGACCACAGAGAGTGCGGCGGCTCGGACCGTGGCCCGACGGCCCGGTTTTCCGGCCCTGCTGTGCATACGTGTCCTCTTTCCTGGATTCCCCGGTGTCCTGCCAGTCCCCTGTACGGGGGCATGGCGGACTATCCTACCGTTGATCGGACCGGCGGCCCTTCTCGGTTACTTCGTGCTTACCCGCGGGCGGCGCTCATGGCGATGCCGTCGAGGATGTCGTGCTCGCTGGCGGTGGCCCCGTTGACTCCGCCGGCGGTCAGTTCATTAACGCGATTGTTAATGGTGCGCCAGATCAGGGCCCCGGCGCCAATCACGTCCACCCGGCCCGGATGCATGTAGGGCAGAGCGGCGCGTTCAGCACGGGACATGGACAGCAGCGACGTGCAGGCGGCGGCGGTCTTGGCCGTATCCAGCTCCGCACCATGAATGGCGTTGGGCTGGTATTCGGTCAGCCCGAGGGCATGGGCCGTCACGGTGGTGATGGACCCGGCCACGCCGACCAGCCGGTCCGTGTCAGCGAGCGGTACGTCCCCCAGCACGGCGTCGATGTAGGCGTTGATGTCCGTTTCCGCGGCGGCGATTTCGACGGCGGTCGGCGGATCCGATTTCAGGTGCCGTTCGGTAAAGCGCACGCAGCCCATGTCCGTGCTCAGGGCGGCCTGGACCCCCTCGGACGTGCCGAGGACGAACTCGGTGCTGCCGCCGCCCAGGTCGACCACCAGCACCTTCTCCCCCGGTGCCGTGGCCAGCACGCTTGCCGCGCCGGTGAAGGACAGTTCTGCTTCCTCGGCACCGGACACGACTTCCGGTTCCACGCCGAGGCGCTCCCTGATCCCGTCGACAAAGACCTGGCGGTTGCCGGCGTCGCGGGTGGCGGAGGTGGCGACGAAGCGCAGGCGTTCGGCGCCGTGCTCCTGCAGCAGGCCCGCGTATTCCTCCGCGGCGGCGAAAGTACGGGTCAGGGCTTCCTCGGCGAGCATGCCGGTGGCGTCGACGCCCTGGCCAAGCCGGACTACCTTCATCAGCCGCACCACGTCGGTCAGCACGCCGTCGCCGTCGATATCGGCAATCAGCAGGCGGATGGAGTTCGTACCGCAGTCAATGGCACCTACGCGGCTCATCGGGCTCCCTCTTCCTGTTCCGGCGCGCCGTGTGCCGGCGCGCCATGTTCGCCCGCCGGTTCCTCTTCGGCAGCACGACGGCGTTCGGCCTTCTTGGCCTCGAGCTCTTCCGGGCTCAGGCCTTGGGTCTTGGTGTGGCGGCTCAGGTCCTTCGCGGGGGCAGGCCCCGCAACGTCCCAGGCGCCGTCGCAATAACAGCGGTCCTTGGTCCACCATTCTGCAATCCCGTCCAACGCCTCATCACCCAGCGGGTTCACGCCCGGGCCGACGGCCAGCGAATGTCCCACCAGCACGTGCAGGCACTTGACCCGCGTGGGCATCCCGCCGGCGGAGACACCGGCAATCTCGGGGACAGGCCCGACGCCGGTGCGGGCGCCGATTTCATCGCGGACGCGCAGGTAGTCCTCGTGCGCCTCACGGTAGGCGGCAGCCAGTTCCGGATCGCGTTCGAGCCGTTCAGTCATTTCGGTCATGACACCGGCGGCCTCGAGCCGGGACACGGCCGAGGTGATGATCGGATGGGTCAGGTAGAAAGTCGTGGGGAACGGAATGCCGTTGCCCAGCCGCGGCGCCGTCGTTGCCACCAGGGGGTTGCCGCAGACGCAGCGCGCCCCTATTTCCACCACGTCCCGAACCGGCCGGCCGAGCTGCCGGCTGAGGGTCTCCAGATCCTGGGGGGTGGGTGTGCGCGGGTCTTCCATGGCGCGGTCCTTCCTGGCTGTGCGGACATGCTGGTGCGTGCGGTTTGGCTTGGATAAGCGGCTGGGTTGGGGCGGGCAAAGGTACTGGCGCCGCTTCGGCCGGCCGGTTTCCCAAACCGTCGGAAAGACGAGCTATTCAGCTGGGTTTTCGGCCGAATCATCCGGTTTTTCGGAGCTGTCCGGCTTGTCCGAAGACTTTTCCTCGTCCTCTTCCGCCGGAACGTCGGTAGCTGCCCGCTTCACCGAGTCCCACAGCGCATCCACCCACGGCAGGTTGGACGGTGCCGCTACGGACGCATGCTCCTCGGATTCGCTCAGCCCCTCGGTCCCGGTCACCAGATAACGTGTCTCACCCGGCATTACATAGAATATGCGATCCCGGGCCTGTTGTTTGATGTACTCCGGGTCCTCCCAGCGGGCCAGCTCCCGCTCCAGCTTGCTCTGGGTCTTCTGCTCGGCCGCAATCTCGCGTTCCAAAGCGGCGATTTCGGAACGCTGCTCGATGAAGATCCGCACGGACGGCGCCAGCAGAATGGTGATCGTCACGAGTACGACGGCGAGGGCCAGCATGCGTCCGGAAAAACCCCTGGCCGGGACCGGGGTGCTTCCAGTGCCGTCGCCGCCATCTTCCGGCCGGTCCTGCGGCGTCGTCCTGCTGATAATGGGTTGCCGGATGGCGCCGGAGAGCTCGCGGCGTTCGGCTGCCCGGGCTTCCGACGGCGAGGGCTTCTTTTTGGTTCCTTCGGTTTTCGATCCTTCGGATTTGGCCTCGGAGCCGCCGAAGTCCGCGCGGATAACCTTTGCCTCGGACGAGGCGCCTTCATGCCCCGCTGCACCGCTGCTGGTCCGGCCGGTGTTCCCGGACATGGAACCACCCGGCGCCCCTGAACCGGAACCTGTTTGCACAGGCCCGTTGCCGCCGGCCGGGCGGCCGGCACGTGGCACTCTGGGGCGTCGGGTGGCCATGGAGCTCCTAGATCATTGGTCGTCGGCAGGAATTGAGGTTATCAGTCCCCGCTTAAGACGATACAGATTCAGGGGCTTCGGATCAGGCTTTGAAACGCGGGAAAGCGCCGGCACCTGCATAGCGCGCGGCGTCGTCGAGCTCTTCTTCGATGCGCAGCAGCTGGTTGTACTTGGCCACACGCTCGGACCGGGCCGGGGCGCCGGTCTTGATCTGGCCCGCGTTGGTGGCCACCGAGATATCCGCAATGGAAGTATCCTCGGTCTCGCCGGAGCGGTGCGAGGTGATCGTGGTGTAGCCATTGCGCTGTGCCAGCGAGACGGCTTCCAGGGTCTCCGTGAGGGAACCGATCTGGTTGACCTTGACCAGCAGCGAGTTCGCGGTGTTGGCGTCGATGCCCTGCTGCAGGCGCTCGGGGTTGGTGACGAAGAGGTCATCGCCCACCAGCTGCACCTTGTCACCGATTTCGGCGGTCAGGGTGGCCCAGCCTTCCCAGTCGTCCTCGTCCAGCGGGTCCTCGATGGAGACCAGCGGGTAGTCGGCGACGAGCTGCTTGTAGTACTCGCTCATCTCGGCCGCGGTCAGGGACTTGCCCTCGAACTGGTAGGCGCCGTCGGAGTAGAACTCGGAGGAGGCGACGTCCAGGGCCAGCGCGATTTCCTTGCCCGGGGTGTAGCCGGCCTTGTTGATCGCCTCGGTGATCAGGTCCAGCGCCGCGCGGTTGCTCGGCAGGTTGGGGGCGAAACCGCCCTCATCGCCCAGTCCGGTGGACAGGCCCTTGTCCTTCAGCACGGTCTTGAGGCTGTGGTAGACCTCGACGCCCCAGCGCAGGCCTTCGGAGAAGGTGGCAGCACCCAGGGGCACCACCATGAATTCCTGGATGTCGACGTCGGAGTCCGCGTGGGAGCCGCCGTTGAGGATGTTCATCAGCGGAACGGGAAGCACGTGCGCGTTCGGGCCGCCCAGGTACTTGTACAGCGGCAGGTTGGCCGACTCGGCAGCAGCATTGGCCACGGCCAGCGAAACACCCAGGATGGCGTTGGCGCCCAGGTTGGACTTGTTGGAGGTGCCGTCCAGGTCGATCATGGTCTGGTCGATCAGGCGCTGGTCGGTCGCGTCGCGGCCCACCAGTGCGGGCTGGATGGTGTCGAGCACCGCGTTGACGGCCTGGCTGACGCCCTTGCCCAGGTAGCGGTTCTTCTCGCCGTCACGGCGCTCGGCCGCTTCGAAAGCACCGGTGGATGCCCCGGACGGGACAGCAGCGCGGCCCATGGAGCCGTCCGAGAGCAAGACCTCAACCTCAACCGTGGGATTGCCGCGGGAATCAAGGATTTCACGCGCGTGGATGGCATCAATAAGCGCCATTGATTGCTCCTGTTCATTGGAACGAAAGATGAAACTCTTTACAACAGGCCGCCGGACAGCACTGTCGGTCTAAGCGTAATGGAGAACGGGGCGTGCTTATGCGCCCGTTACGCCGCGTTGAAACCGGCGTACCGCGCCCCGCAGCGCCTGCTCCGCGTCCAGGCCTGCGGCCGAGGCCTGGCTAACGACGGCGAGCAGCAGGTCCCCGAGTTCGGTTTCCGAGGCCGGTGGCCGGCTTCCTGCCTCGGAGCTTCCCGGCTGTTGGTCCACCGGGACGCCGGCACGCCTGGCCCGGCCGATCGACTTCGCCGCCAAGGTGAGTGCGGGCAATGTCGGCGGGATGCCGTCGAACGGGCTGTCCCGTTCGGGCCGCTCACCTTGTTTGACCGCATCGTAGCTGGCGACAATTTCCTCGATGCTCTCGGGGAAGGACTCCTGCAGCGAACCATCGGGCTTGAACACATGCCGGTTCCGGCGGACCAGCTTTGCACTCAGGTATTCGGCCACATCCTCGAAGTTGAAGTTGCCGGCCTCCTCCTGGATCCGGGCATGCAGCAGCACCTGGAAGAGGACGTCGGCCAGCTCGCCCTTGAGTTCGGCGCTTGCGCCCGGTCCGGCCTCGATGACCTCGGCCAGCTCGTGGGATTCCTCGATCAGGTACTCGACCAAGGACTCGTGGGTGAGCGCAGCTGTCCACAAGCAATGCTCGCGCAACTGCGCCACAACCTGCACAAGCCGGCCGACCGCCGTCGTGCTTTCAGCCATGGCAGGTTCAGCCCTGGTAGGCCCTGAACCCCTCGGCTATGTATTCGACCAGCGCTTCGCGCTCTTCCAGCGGCAGGAAGGCTGCTTCCGCTGCATTGAGGGTGATTTCGAGCAGGTCATCGAGGTCGTAGTCGAAGGTTTCGACCAGCAGTTCATACTCGTCGGTGAGCGTAACGCCGCTCATCAGACGGTTGTCAGCGTTGATGGTCACCTTGAAGCCGGTCTGGTAGAGCAGGTCGAACGGGTGGTTTTCGATGCCCTCGCCGAAGGGCGCGGTGGCACCGGTCTGGAGGTTCGAGGACGGGCTGCATTCCAGCGCGATCCCCCGGTCCCGGACCCAGGCGGCAACGCGGCCCAGCGTGACGAGGCCCAGATCGGCGTCGTTCTCTTCATTCGGGGTGAAGTCCACCTGGATGTCCTCGGCGATACGCACGCCGTGGCCCAGGCGCAGGGCTCGGCCGCTGACCAGGGCGTCGACAATGCTGTCCAGCCCCGCGGCCTCGCCGGCGTGGATGGTGACCGGGAACTGGTTTTCGGCCAGGTAGGTGAACGCGTCCTTGAACCGGTAGGGCGGGAAGCCGTCCTCGGCGCCGGCAATGTCGAAGCCGACGGCGCCCTTGTCCCGGTGCCGGATGGCAAGCTCGGCGATCTCCTGGCCGCGGTCCGCGTGGCGCATGGCCGTAATCAGCTGACCGACCTGGATGGGACGGCCGCTGGCCTCAACCGCGTCCACGCCAGCTTCAAGCCCGGCCTGGACTGCTTCGACTGCCTCATCCAGCGTCAGCCCCTTGGTCAGGTGCTGCTCCGGCGCCCAGCGCACCTCGCCGTACACCACGCCGTCGTCCGCCAGATCCTCGACGAACTCCTTTGCGACCCGGTGCAGGCCCTCCTTGGTCTGCATCACGGCTACGGTGTGGTCGAACGTTTCCAGGTAGCGAACCAGCGAGCCGGAGTCCGCGGATTCGCGGAACCACTCGCCCAGCGCGACCGGATCGGTTGACGGCAATTGATGGCCTACTTCGGCGGCCAGTTCGATGATGGTCCCCGGGCGGAGACCGCCGTCGAGGTGGTCGTGCAGCGAAACCTTGGGGAGGCTGCGGATATCGATGTCGACGTCGGCGGCAGGGTCAGCAGAGTAATTAGGCTCAGTCACAGGCACCACCTTACGTTGGCAATCGAACCGATGCACGCGTCAGGAACTGTTGTGTAGGGGTGGTGGAAAACGGGAGGTTCAGTGCGAGACCGGGGTGCCGGTCCGCGAGTGCGCGCCCTTGGAGGCTGCGTCCTCCGCCGCAAGGCTCTTGCGTGCCTTGCGCTTGTAGAGCAGTTTCAGTCCGTGGTCCACCACCAGACCCATGGCCAGGGCGATGACAATGGCCAGGCCGGCAGCCAGCAGGCTGTGGTCGTGGAACCACTGGCCGGCGAGGGCGCCGATGCCCACGGAATACAGCGACCAGGAGATGCCGGCGATGATGCTGAAGAAGACGAACCTGCGCTGGTGGAAGCCGGTGGCGCCGGCGGTCATGTTGACCGCAACGCGGCCGATGGGGATGTAGCGGGCGCTGAGGATCAGCAGGGCGCCGCGCCGGTCGAGTTCCTTCCGTGCCCAGGCGAAGGCCGAGGCGACACGCGGGCGCTGCATCCATCTGAAGCGGTTCGAGCCGATGCGCCGGCCGATCAGATACGCGATGTTGTCCCCTGCGATGGCGCCAGCTGCCGCGATCACCATGACCAGCCAGATGTTCGGCACGCCTGCCGAAACGGCCAGCGCGGACAATGCAACTACCACTGATTCGCTCGGCACCGGTGGGAAAATTCCGTCAATGAGGCAGAGCGCGAAAAGCAGCGGATACACCCACCATTGGGCGGCCGCATCGATGATGAAGACGTTAAGAGCGTCCATAAAAGCCTGCACGTGAATGATCCTGTTCGCCGGTTGGTTATTCCAACGATGTCACGTTGCAATAAGTGCCGCTATGGGGTGTTGCCCTGATCAACCCCCTGAGATAACGGTACGTGCCCACCGCCCTGCACGCATCATCCCTTGATCCCATGACGGCAGCTTCTGCGCTGCGATCACCGCGGCTGCCTCATCCCTCGGGGTGAGACAGCCGCGGCTCCGGCCACTCCCCCCGGGCGCCGGTATGGCAACAATTATCCACGCGGTTTGACAGCTGTGGAAGAGGTTTGTCCATCCGATGTAGTTATCCCTACCCCAGTTTCTGCGCGCTGGGGTAGGTCGCTGGGCGTGGGCGGTCAGGCGATGCGGTCGATGACCAGTTGCTGGGCGGGCCGGTCACCTTCGGGACCAATAACGACGGCGTCCGCCAGGGCCTCTTTCGCCCGGTCGAATTTTTCCGGCGTGTCCGTCAGCAGGGTCATGAGCGGCTCGCCCGCCCGGACCAGCGCGCCCGGTTTCGCATGCATCCGCACCCCGGCACCGGCCTGGACCGGGTCTTCCTTGCGGGCGCGGCCGGCACCCAGTCGCCAGGCGGCGACGCCGACGGCGAGGGCATCCAGTTCCAGCAGGACGCCGTCCGCTGCGGCATAGACCACTTCAGATTCCTTGGCGGTCGGCAACGCGGCCCGCGGATCGCCGCCCTGCGCCTTGATCATGCGGTTCCAGACGTCCATCGCCCGCCCGTCCTTGAGCGCGGCGGCCGGATCCGCGTCCGGCACACCGGCAGCCTGCAGCATTTCTTCGGCCAGCCGGATTGTCAGTTCCACCACGTCCTGGGGGCCGCCGCCGGCCAGCACCTCCACGGATTCCTCCACCTCGATGGCGTTGCCTGCGGTCAGTCCCAGCGGCGTCCGCATATTGGTGAGCAAGGCCACCGTGTTCACGCCGGCGTCCTTGCCCAGGCCCACCATGGTTTCGGCCAGCTCGCGGGCCATGTCCTCGTCCTTCATGAACGCCCCGGAGCCGACCTTGACGTCCAGTACCAGTGAACCGGTGCCCTCGGCGATCTTCTTGCTCATGATGGAGGAGGCGATCAGCGGGATGGCCTCCACCGTGCCGGTGACATCACGCAGGGCGTAGAGCTTCTTGTCCGCCGGGGCCAGGCCGGCGCCCGCGGCGCAGATCACCGCACCGACATCGGCCAGCTGGGCCATCATTTGGTCGTTGGACAGGTCCGCGCGCCAGCCGGGGACCGACTCCAGCTTGTCCAGGGTTCCGCCCGTGTGCCCGAGCCCGCGGCCGGACAGCTGCGGCACGGCGACACCGAAGACCGCGACCAGCGGGGCCAGCGGGAGGGTGATCTTGTCCCCCACGCCGCCGGTGGAGTGCTTGTCGCTGGTCGCCTTGCCGAGCGAGGAGAAGTCCATCCTCTCGCCCGAGGCGATCATCGCCGTCGTCCATTGGGAGATTTCCTCGCGGCTCATGCAGTTCAGGAGGATGGCCATGTTCAGGGCGGACATCTGCTCGTCAGCGATGGCGCCGCGGGTGTAGGCATCGATGGTCCAGCTGATCTGCTCCGGACTCAACGTCCCCTTGTCGCGTTTGATCCGGATGATGTCGACGGCGTCGAACTTCTCACTCACGTGGCTCTCCTTCTGTCAGCGTGCCGGGACTCAGCCCAGGTTTTCGGGTCCGAAGGCGTCCGGCAGGACCTCTTCCATGGACTTGATGCCGGAAACGGTCATCAGCTGCATGCCCGGCGCCCGGAATTCGTGCAGCAGTTGGCGGCAGCGTCCGCACGGCATCAAGATATTGCCGGCCCCGTCGACGCAGCTGAAGGCCACCAGCCGCCCGCCGCCGGACATGTGCAGCGCGCTGACCAGCGAACATTCCGCGCACAGCGTCAGGCCGTAGGAGGCGTTTTCCACGTTCGCGCCGGAGACGATCCGGCCGTCCTCGGTCAGGGCGGCCGCGCCCACCGGATACTTCGAGTAGGGCACATAGGCGTGCGCGGAGGCTGCGCGCGCCGCGTCCTGCAGGCCGGTCCAGTCCACCTCGGCCTGGTGCACCGCGGCAGCCTCCGCCTTGGCGCGGCCCGACTTGGCCCGGTCAACCTGAGGTGCCCCGCCATCCTTAGGTGACGTCCCGCCGTCGTTGTTTGGATTCGCTGTCTCAGTCATGTCAGCCCTTGATGTACGGCACGCCGTTGGCCGCAGGCGCCCGGGACCTGCCGACCAGGCCGGCGACCGCGAAGATGGTCACGATGTACGGCAGCATCGCGAGGAACTGGTTGGGCACCGGGGTGCCCAGGAAGCTGAGCACGTACTGCAGGTTGGTGGCGAAACCGAACAGCAGGGCCGCGAAGAAGGCGCCGATCGGGTTCCAGCGGCCGAAGATCAACGCGGCGAGGGCAATGTAGCCCTGGCCGGCCGTCATGTCGCGGCCGAAGCTGGAGACGGACACCAGGGTGAAGAACGCGCCGCCGAGTCCGGCCACCACACCGGCCAGGGACACGTTCATGAAGCGCATCCGGTTGACCTTGACGCCGAGGGTGTCCGCCGCTTTCGGGTGCTCGCCGACTGCCCGGGTCCGCAGGCCCCACTTGGTGTGGAACAGGCCTATGTAGATCACCGCGACGGCGACATACATCAGGTAGCCCACAATGGCCTGCTCGAACAGGATGGGTCCGATGATCGGAATGTCGGAGAGGAACGGGATGGAAATCACCGGCAGGCGCGGCGGGGAGTTCCAGGTTTCGGCATCGGCGCTGAGCACGGTGGAGAACAGGAAGCCGGTCAGGCCGGACACCAGCACGTTGAGCACCACGCCGACAATGACCTGGTTGACCAGGTACTTGATGCTGAACACCGCCAGCACCAGCGAGACCAGGACACCACCGACGGCGGCGGCGAGCAGGCCGACGAACGCACTGCCGGACAGGGATCCCGCAACCGCCGCGGAGAACGCGCCGAAGAGCAGCTGTCCCTCGATGGCAATGTTGATCACGCCGGAGCGTTCGCACAGCACGCCCGAGAGCGAACCGAAGATCAACGGCACCGCCAGCGTCACGGATCCGGCCAGCAGCCCATAGAGTGCCACGTTGGGCGTGCGCGCGCTGCCGACAATCCAGCTCAGGAAAGCCGCCACAAAGACGACGGCGAACACGGCGATCAGCCAGCCCGGGACAGGCCGTCCGGCACGCACCTGCACGAAGGCCAGCGCGGCTGCGGCCAGCATGATGACCGCGCCGATCCAACCCATCACCGGGGCGAAGACGACAATCGGTGGGAGCACGATGGCATCCCCCGGGTCGGACAGCCGGAAGGTCACCTCATTGCCGGGCGCCCCGATGGCGAAGACCAGCAGCGCGAAGACGGCCAGCACGGCCAGCGTGATGGGGGTCTTCCAGCTCCGCACCGCGCCGGCGCGGGCGGTGCTCTGCTCGGGCGCGGTTGAGACTGCCGTGCTCATGCTGAACCTCCGGTCGTGGCGGGCTTGCGGGATTTGGTTCCCCTGGGGCTCCTGGGCCCCTTGGTCTTGCCGGGCTCGGGCAGGTGGAACAGCGCCCTGACCAGCGGCGGGGCCGCGATGAAGAGCACGATCAGGGACTGGACCACCAGCACAATGTCGATGCTGGTCCCGGTGCTGATCTGCATGGTCACGCCGCCGGCCCGGAACGCGCCGAACAGCAGCCCGGCGAAGAACGTTCCCCACGGCGTCGAGCGTCCCAGCAGCGCCACGGTGATGGCATCGAAGCCGAAGCTGGCCGCCACGCCGGAGGACAGCACCTGTTCGGTGCCGGCCACCTGGGCCACGCCGGCGAGACCGGCCAGCGCCCCGGCAATCAGCATGACGACGACGTAACCCTTGGTCACGCTGATGCCTGCGGTGCGCGCGGCCACGGGGTTCGCCCCCACCGCGCGCAGTTCGAAGCCGATGATCGACCGCTTGAGCAGCCACCAGACGAACACCGTGGCCAGCAGTGCCACGATGAAGCCCCAGTGCAGCCGGAAGGCGTCGCCGAACAGCGGCGGATACATGGCCGTTTCATCGAGCTGGGGGCTGATCGGATTGGAGGATCCCGGGCGCTGGAAGGCGGGCGTGGTCAGGAAATAGGTGACCAGGTAGATCGCCACGTAGTTGAGCATGATGGTCAGGATGACCTCGTGCGCACCGGTCTTCGCCTTGAGCAGGCCCACCAGGCCGCCCCAGATCGCTCCGCCGATGATGCCGGCCACGATCACCAGCAGCAGGTGGATGCCCACCGGAAGGTGCAGGCTGAAGCCGACCCAGGCCGCGAGCGTGGCACCGATGATGATCTGGCCCTGGGCACCGATGTTGAACAGGCCGGCGCGGAAGGCCAGCGCCACGCCCAGTCCGGCGCAGATCAGCGGCGTCGCCACGGTCAGGGTCTGCATCAGCGGGGAGATCATCCGTGTGAACGTCTCGCCCTCGAAGTTGAAAACCGATCCTTGGAAGAGCGCAAGGTAGGCCTCGGACGCGGCCGACCACGCAGCGAGCAGCATGTCCTGCGGCCGCGCGAAGAAGTAGGTGGCCGTCTGCGCAACATCCTCATCCGTCAGCGCGATCAGGATTCCGCCGGCAATCAGCGAAAGTACGACGGCGAGCACGGCCACCAGGGCGTCGCCGCTCATGATCCGCTGGACTACTGTCTGCGAGCTGGCTTCCGGGTGCAGGTTTCCGCTTTGCGCAGTGGCCGGGACCGGTGGCGGAGCAATCCGGCCGTCCTCCGTGTCGACCATGGCCTCAAGGCGTACCTCGGAGGCGTGCTCGTCGGTTTTCTTCCGGGCGTGCTTATGCTCGTCCTCGCTCATTTGTCCCCGCTTTCAGGATCAGTGCGTGCCGGATCGGTGCCTTGCGCTTCTTCCGCGCCCATCCCCGCCATCATCAGGCCGAGGGCGTCGCGCGAGGTATTGCCGGGAACTATGCCCATCAGCCGTCCCTGGTATAGCACGGCAATGCGGTCCGCCAGCTCCAGGACTTCGTCCAGTTCCGTGGACACGATCATCACCGGTGTGCCCTGGTCTCGTTCGGCGACGATCCGCTTGTGCAGGAATTCGATAGAACCGACGTCGACGCCGCGGGTCGGCTGCGAGGCAATGAAGAGTTTGAGCGGCCGGGACAGTTCGCGCGCCATGACCACCTTCTGCTGGTTGCCGCCGGAGAGTGTGCCCGCGGCGGCAGTGGCCGATTGCGTACGGACGTCGAACTCGGCGATCCGCTCGGCGGCGTTCTGTGCCACCAACGCCGGCTTCATGGCCAGCCCCTTGGCGAACGGTGCCTGGTCATAGCGGTTCAGGATCATGTTCTCGGCTACCGAAAAGGGGCCGACCAGTCCCTCCACGCTGCGGTCCTCCGGCACAAAGCCGACGCCGGAGTTGATGATCTCCTTGGTGCCGCGGCCCACCAGCTCCTTGCCCTCAAGCCGAATGGAACCGGATACATGCTCCTGCAGGCCGAGGATGGCCTCGGTGAGTTCGGTCTGGCCGTTGCCCTGGACACCGGCGACCGCCAGGATCTCGCCCTGGGCGATCTGCAGGGAGATGTTGTCCACCACCCGCTGGCCAGTCGGCGACGTCACGGTCAGGCCGTCAATCATGAAGGTCGCTTCGCCGGGCTGGGCGGGCGCCTTGTCAAGGGACAGGCTCACCGAGCGGCCCACCATCATGGAGGCCAGGTCCGTGGTGGAGGCGTTGGGATCCGCATCGCCGACCACCTTGCCGCGGCGGATGACCGTGATCAGGTCGGAAACGGCCTTGACCTCCCGGAGCTTGTGGGAAATGAAGACAATCGATTTACCATCCGACTTCAACTGGGCGATGATCGCCAGCAGTTCGTCGGTTTCCTTCGGCGTCAGGACGGCCGTGGGCTCATCGAGGATCAGCACCTCGGCGTCGCGGACCAGTGCCTTGATGATCTCCGCCCGCTGCTGGACGCCGACCGGCAGGTCCTCCACCACCGCGTCCGGGTCGACTTGGAAGCCGTACTGCTCGGAAATCTGCCGGATTTTGGTCCGGGTTTCGTCCAGGTTGAGGATCCCGCCCGCTTTGGTCGCTTCGTTGCCCAGGGCGATATTCTCCGCCACGGTGAACACCGGTACCAGCATGAAGTGCTGGTGCACCATGCCGATGCCCGCTGCCATGGCATCGCCGGGGCCATTGAAATTAACCGGATTGCCGTCGATCAGGATCTGTCCCTCGGTCGGTTCGTACAAACCGTAGAGGACGTTCATCAGCGTGGACTTCCCTGCGCCGTTCTCGCCAAGCAGGCTGTGTACCTGTCCCGGTTCGACCACGAGGTCTATGTGGTCGTTGGCAACGAAGGAACCGAATTTCTTGGTAATTCCCTTTAGCTCGAGCTTCAAAACCCCAACCAACCTGTTCTTTGTAGGTGTCAGCGGAACGTTTTAGTGCAACGGGCGAACTGTCTACAGCCTAAACCGATCGCACCGATAACAGAACGAACCGCCGCCCCGTGCGGGTGAACGCACGGAGGCGGCGGTCCGGCCGGCTCAGCTGCTACTTGGGGCTTGCCTCGGATTCAACGGTGATTTCGCCGGAGATGATGGAGTCCTTGATGGTCTCCAGCTCCTGCTTCAGCTCGTCCGGCACGTTGGCTTCCTGATCGTGGAACGGTGCCAGCGAGACACCCTCGTTTTCCAGTGTGCCGACGTACGGGGTGCTGTCGAAGTTGCCCTCGAGATCGGTCCGGATGACGTCCTCGACCGAGGCAGCCATGCCCTTCATGACCGAGGTGAGGATGAACTCTTCGCCCTTGCCGGCGCTTTCGTAGCCGTCCGAGTCGACCCAGACAACCTTGGCTTCCTTGCCTGCTTCGTTGGCTTCGATCACGGCGTCCAGGGTGCCCAGGCCCACCGGGCCGGCGACGGGCATGATGATGTCCGCGCCCTCGTTGATGAAGTTCTGGGTATTGGTCTTGCCCTTGCCCTGGTCTTCGAAGTTGCCGACGAAGGTGCCGTTCTGCCGCTCCTTGTTCCAGCCGAGCAGCTGGACGTCCTCGCCCTTCTGCTCGTTGTAGTACTTCACGCCGTCGGCAAAGCCGTCCATGAAAATGGTGACGGTAGGAATCTGGATGCCGCCGTACGTGGCGACCTTGCCGGTCTCGGTGACACCGGCGGCCAGGTAGCCGGCCATGAAGGCGGCCTGGGCCGTGTCGTAGACAATCGGCTTGACGTTGTCGGTGAACTCGGGATCCGAGTAGTCGACAATCGCGAAGTTGGTTTCGGGATTATCCGCGGCCGCTTCCTTGGTCACATCCCCGAGCAGGAAGCCGACGGTCAGGACCATGTTGCAGCCGGACTGCACCATCTCGTCCACGTTCGGCACAAAGTCGGTTTCCGCCTGGGACTCCGCCTGCTGGATCTTGATGCCCAGCTCCTCTTCGGCCATCTTCAGGCCTTCGTAACTGGACTGGTTGAAGGAACGGTCGTCGAAGCCCCCGGAGTCGGAAACGATGCAGCCGAGGTAATCGGCTCCTTCGGCGCCTGCGGTGCCCTCGGGTTCGGCCGGAGGTGCGCCGCAGCCGGCGAGAACGAGGGCAGATGCGCCGAGCATGGCCGCGGACAGGCCGGTGCCGCGCTTGATGGTGCGCAGTGATTTCTTCAAGGTTCCTCCAAAAAAGAAAGATTGCCCCACTGCCGTAGGCCACTGAGTGCGTCCAGGACCGTGTCCTGTCACCACTGGCGTCCGCGCGGCGGGCGCACCCGTCCTGCAGGTGCGTTACGAGCCCTACAATAGTGGCCGCGGGCAGGGCAGAGTATCAATTTCCGGCACTTGGCCAAACATTGTTGAAAATTTGTTACTTACCGGTATTGCCACAGAACAACGACGACGGCGGGGCCCGGCTGCGTGCCCCGGCTCCGGTTCGGTTGTGTGCCGGCTGCGGGTCCGGCCGCTAGCCCTGGTCCTTGCCGCGGCAGGCCATGACGGCGGCCGCGGCCATGACGCGCACTCCTACGCCAATGGCGTGCTCGTCCGGCGCGTAGTCGCCGCGGTGCAGGTCGAACGTCTCTCCGCCCCTGGTCCGCGTCCCCAGCCGCATCATCGCGCCGGGAACTTCCTGCGTCATCCACGCGAAATCCTCGCCGCCCATGGACTGAGGCGTCAGGATGACGGAACCGGGGCCAAGCTCCAGCCGTGCGGCGGCTTCGATCAAGCCGGTTTCCCGCTCGGTATTGATCACCGGAGGCACGCCGCGGATGTGTTCAAGCTTCACTTCGACCCCGAACGGCGCCGCCACCTGCGTGACCACCTCATCGAGCAACTCCCCCGCGGCATGCCAGGCCTCGCCGTCGAGACAGCGCATGGTGCCCGCCATGAACCCGTGCGCTGGAATGGCGTTGGGCGCGGCGCCCGCGCGGATCTGGCCCCAGACCACGGAGACCGCGCTGCGCACGTCGATCCGGCGGCTCAGCACCGCGGGCACGTTGACGGCGATCTCGGCCAGCGCAAAGACCAGGTCCTCGGTCAGGTGCGGCCGCGAGGTGTGTCCGCCGCGTCCGGACAGCTCGATCCGGATGGTGTCCGATGCCGAGGTGATGGCGCCGATCCGGGTGCCCACCTGGCCTACATCCACCCGCGGGTCGCAATGCAGCGCAAGGATGCGGGGCACATCCACCAGGACGCCCTGTTCAATCACGGCTAAGGCGCCGCCGGGCATGGTCTCCTCGGCCGGCTGGAAGATGACGCGTACCCGGCCGCCGAGCTCGCCCTCCATTTCCAGCTTGCACAGCACCAGGGCCACGCCGAGCATGACCGTGGTGTGGATGTCGTGGCCGCACGCGTGGCTGATGCCCTTATTAACCGAGGCGTATTCCAGCCCGGTCTCCTCCATGATCGGCAGCGCATCGATGTCGGCACGCAGGCCGATGGCGAGCGGCCCCTCGCCGATGTCCACGTACAGCCCGGTACCTTCGAGCGGCACCGGCTCAAGCCCCGCCGCCCGCAGCCGGGCAATGAGGTTCGCCGTCGTACGGAATTCCTTGTGGGACAACTCCGGATGCTGGTGCAGATCCCGGCGGAACTGCCGCAGCCCGTCCACGAACGGGGCCGTCCACACACCTATGCGGGGAATGCTGTCCGAAGTCTCTGAAATAGTCTGCACAGACAAACTCTACCCAGTTGCCGCCGGAAGAGGCGTGTTCAACGTACCCGCGTTAAGCCAGCCAGGCGGCCGGACTCAGAGGACGTCGGTGTCGCCGCTGGCGCGGAGGGATTCGACGGCCTTCTTGACCTGCTGGGCGTGTTCCTTGGTGGTGATCAGCAGCGCGTCCGGGGTGTCCACGACAACGACGTCGTCGATGCCGATCAACGCGATCACGCGTTTGGTATCGGAGACCACCATGCCGGTCGAGTTCTCCGCATACACCCGCGCGCCCTCGCCGAGCACGGTCAGGTTGTTCGTCTCGGACGCGGCGTTCAGCCGGCCGATCGCGGCGAAGTCCCCCACGTCGTCCCAGGAGAAGTCGCCCGGGATCATCGCCACGTCCCCGGCCGCGGCGGCCGGCTCGGCCACGGCGTAGTCGATCGCGGTCTTGGGCAGCCCGGGCCAGACCCGCCGCACCACTTCGCGGCGCTTGGAGGTATCCCAGGCTGCGGCGATCTCCATCAGTCCGGCGTAGAGCAGCGGCTCGTTGGTCTCCAGGTGCTTGAGCAGCAGCTCAACGGGGGCCACGAACATGCCCGCGTTCCACGAGTACCCGCCTTCGGCCAGGTAGGCCTGCGCGGTTTCGGCGTCGGGCTTCTCCACGAACTCGGTCACCCCGAGCGCGTTCGGCGCGGACCCGATGTCCAGGTTCCCGTTGGTGCGGATGTAGCCGAACCCGGTCGAGGGGTGCGTGGGCGTGATCCCGATCGTGACGATATAGCCCTCGGCCGCGGTATGGATCGCCTCGCGCACCGCGTCCTGGAACTTCTCCACCGGGTTGATCACCTGGTCCGCGGCGAAGGAACCCATGATGATCCGCGGATCCCGGTGGTACAGGATCGCCGCGGCCAGCCCGATCGCGGCCGCGGAATCCTTCGGCTCGGACTCGAGCACCAGGTTGTTCTTCGTCAGCTCCGGCAGCTGCGCGAGCACCGCCTTGCGGTGCGCGGTACCGGTGACCACCATGGTCCGGTCCCCGCACAACGGCTCCAGGCGCGAATACGTCGCCCGGATCAGCGTGCTCCCGGACCCTGTCAGGTCATGCAGGAACTTCGGCGCCGCCGCCCGCGAGAGCGGCCACAACCGGGTCCCCACCCCGCCGGCCGGAATAACACCGTAAAAACGGCCCAGCACATTGTCTTCGTTGGCCGGGCCATTGCCCAGCGGCTTATCAGTAGTCATCACTTCAAAGGTAGACCAGACCGGCGCCGGGTGTACTCATCCTGTGGAGGGATCTGGCGCACGCCCCTGTCAAGGCCCGTCCGCAGCGTGAACGCCCGGTTCGGACGTTGCAGCCTGTTTTTGAGGCCGGGAATAGGACACGTTTTAATGGCCTAAATGCCTCAATCTGCCCCTATTTCGCGCGGATCAGGCCTACATGACAGCGCCGCTGTTAAAAAGCTCACATGTGAGTGTCTTCAAATTGAATAAGCCCTGAGCGAAGCCTAGATTAGTCTTGAACGAAGAGCGCTCTCGCATGGCGTAACTCTGCGTGGAAACCACGCTAGCGCCCTTGCGATGCAGGGAGGTTAATTCAGTGTCGAAGACACCAGCAGGCACCCTCTACCGCGGCCGAGAAGGCATGTGGTCATGGGTAGGACACCGCGTCACCGGCGTCGCAATTTTTTTCTTCCTCTTAGTACACGTACTGGACACCGCGCTGGTACGCGTATCGCCGGAGGCATACAACGTCGTTATAGCCACGTATAAGAACCCGTTCATGGCCGTTCTGGAAGCGGGACTGGTAGCAGCCATCGTGTTCCACGCCTTTAACGGTCTGCGTGTCATCCTCGTGGACTTCTGGAAGAAGGGCCCGAAGTACCAGGCGCAGCTGCTGTGGGGCGTTGTCGGGCTGTGGGTTCTCGTCATGGTTCCGTTCCTGATCCGTCACCTTACGCTCGCATTCACCGGGGGTCACTAATCATGGCAGTTACATCTGAAATCCAGGCACCGCGCTCCGGTCGCGTTGCACCCAAGTACACCCGCCATGGCAGCTCCCGCGGCAACTTCGAAATGCTCGCATGGCTGTTCATGCGCGTTTCGGGCCTCGTGCTGGTTGTCCTGGTCTTCGGCCACCTGTTTGTGAACCTCATGGTCGGCGAGGGCGTCCACGCCATCGACTTCGGCTTCGTGGCCGGCAAGTGGGCCGACCCGTTCTGGCAGATCTGGGACCTGGCCATGCTGTGGCTGGCCATGCTGCACGGCACCAACGGTGTCCGCACCATCATCAACGACTACGCGGACAAGGACGGCACGCGCTTCTGGCTCAAGTCCGTGCTCTACGCGGCCACGGCCGTCATCATTGTGCTCGGCACCCTCGTGATCTTCACCTTCGATCCGTGCCCGCCGAACGCCGCTGCTGAACTGCTGCCTTCCTTCTGCCCCGCACCGTAATTCGGTGCCGGCCGCCTCGGAAACGCGGCCGGCAGAACATCCAGCAGGGCGCCGCGGGCGCTGCCGTCGGGGCAGCGCCCAGGGCAGCATCAACCCCGTGAAGAACATTTGGTTTCAACAGAAAGAGCATCTGGTATGCAGGTCCATAAGTACGACGTCGTTATTGTCGGTGCCGGTGGCGCCGGTATGCGCGCCGCCATTGAATCAGGCCAGCGCGCGCGAACAGCAGTACTGACCAAGCTTTACCCCACCCGTTCCCACACCGGTGCGGCCCAGGGCGGCATGTGCGCTGCGCTGGCGAACGTGGAGGAAGACAACTGGGAGTGGCACACCTTTGACACGGTCAAGGGCGGCGACTACCTGGTAGACCAGGACGCCGCCGAGGTCATGGCGAAGGAAGCCATCGACGCCGTGCTGGACCTGGAAAAGATGGGCCTGCCCTTCAACCGCACGCCCGAAGGCAAGATCGACCAGCGCCGCTTCGGCGGACACACACGCGATCACGGCAAGTCCCCGGTGCGCCGCGCCTGCTACGCCGCCGACCGTACCGGCCACATGATCCTGCAGACGCTGTACCAAAACTGCGTCAAGCACAACGTTGAGTTCTACAACGAGTACTACGTTCTGGATCTGCTCCTGGTCGAGGAGGAAGCACTCCGCGAAGACGGTACCTCCTACATGCAGAAGCGCGTTGCCGGCGTCGTTAGCTATGACCTCGCCAGCGGCGAGATCCACGTTTTCCAGGCTAAGTCCGTGGTCTTCGCCTCCGGCGGCGTGGGCAAGGTCTTCAAGACCACCTCGAATGCCCACACCCTGACCGGTGACGGCATGGGCATCGCGTTCCGCCGCGGCATCCCTCTGGAAGACATGGAGTTCTTCCAGTTCCACCCGACCGGCCTGGCCGGCCTGGGCATCCTGCTCTCCGAAGCCGCGCGCGGCGAAGGCGGCATCCTGCGCAACGCCGACGGCGAACGCTTCATGGAGCGCTATGCCCCGACGATTAAGGACCTTGCGCCCCGCGATATCGTGGCCCGTTCCATGGCCAACGAGGTCCGCGAGGGCCGCGGCTGCGGCCCGAACAAGGACTACGTCCTGCTGGACCTCACCCACCTGGAGCCGGCACACATCGACGCCAAGCTCCCGGACATCACCGAGTTCGCGCGCACCTACCTGGGCGTGGAGCCGTACACCGAGCCGGTGCCGGTGTTCCCGACCGCGCACTACGCGATGGGCGGCATCCCGACCAACATCAAGGCCGAGGTGCTGCAGGACAACGACACGGTTGTCCCCGGCCTCTACGCCGCCGGCGAGGTAGCCTGCGTCTCCGTCCATGGCTCCAACCGCCTGGGCACCAACTCGCTGCTGGACATCAACGTCTTCGGCAAGCGCGCCGGTATCGCCGCCGCCGAGTACGCCAAGGTAGCGGAGTACGTGGAGGTTCCGGAAAACGCCGATCAGTTCACGATCGATCTGATCGAACAGGTCCGTGCGGCCAACGGCACCGAACGCGTTGCCCAGCTGCGCAAGGAACTGCAGGACACCATGGACGCCAACGTCCAGGTCTTCCGCACCGAGCAGACCCTGAACGAAACACTGAATGTGATCGCGTCCCTGCGTGAGCGCTACAAGAACATCGGCATCCAGGACCGCGGCCGCCGCTTCAACCTGGACCTGCTCGAAGCCGTGGAACTGGGCTTCCTGCTGGACATGGCCCAGGTCATGACCGTTGCCGCCCTGCACCGCGAGGAATCCCGCGGTGGCCACTTCCGGGAAGACTTCCCGGACCGCAATGACGAAAAGTTCATGAAGCACTCCATGGCATACAAGGATGACTTGGCCACGTCCGAGTCTGTCGCCGGTATCCGTCTGGAAACGAAGCCGGTTGTATTCACGCGCTACGAACCGATGGTGAGGAAGTACTAATGAGCACCCCGACCGAAATTCCCGAAGGACCGTCAAAGGTCGAGCTGGCCCCCGGGGTCGGCGGCGGAGGGGAAATCCCGAGCTTCGACATCACGCTGAAGGTTCGCCGGTACGATCCCGAGGTTTCGGAAGAAGCCCGCTGGGACGAGTTCGTTCTCACCATGTACGGAACGGACCGCGTGCTGGACGCCCTGCACAAGGCCAAGTGGGAGCACGACGGCTCGGTTTCCTTCCGCCGTTCCTGCGCCCACGGCGTCTGCGGCTCCGATGCCATGCGCATCAACGGCCGCAACCGCCTGGCCTGCAAGACGCTGCTGAAGGACCTGGACACGTCCAAGCCCATCCTCGTCGAGCCGATCAAGGGCCTGCCGGTGGAGAAGGACCTGATCGTGGACATGGAGCCGTTCTTCCAGTCCTACCGCGAGATCATGCCGTTCCTGATCAACTCGGGCCACGAGCCGACGCGTGAGCGCCTGCAGTCCGCCGAGGACCGCGAGCGTTTCGACGACACCACCAAGTGCATCCTGTGCGCTGCGTGCACCTCGTCCTGCCCTGTCTTCTGGACCGACGGCCAGTACTTCGGCCCGGCCGCTATCGTCAACGCGCACCGCTTCATCTTCGACTCGCGAGACGACGCCGGCGACATGCGCCTGGAGATCCTCAACGACAAGGAAGGCGTGTGGCGCTGCCGCACCGTCTTCAACTGCACCGAGGCCTGCCCGCGCGGCATCCAGGTGACGAAGGCGATCGCCGAGGTCAAGAACGCCGTGCTGAACCGCAAGATCTGATCCGTCCCGGCTTGCCGGGTCCGTCAGGTCCTTACGACCTGCCAGCATCCGTAAGGTGCCGATTCGTCAGGAATCGGCACCTTACGCTTTTAACCATCCGCCCGCATTCCGGCTTCACGGCCAGACAGGAGCACCATGACCACGTTCGAGAAAGTGAGCTTCCCCGGGGTCGGCGGCACCACGCTGGCCGGGGTCCTGGATATTCCCGACGGCGAAGTGCGGGCCTGGGCGCTGTTCTGCCACGGCTTCACGCTCGGCAAGAACAGTGCGGCGGCGGCGCGGATCTCCAAGGCACTGGCCAGGCACGGTATCGGCGTGCTGCGCTACGATGCCGCGGGCCTGGGCGGCTCCACCGGGGACTGGTCGGCGGCCACCTTCTCCACCAAGATGGCGGACATCGGCAGTGCTGCGGCGTTCATGCGCGAGAGCGGGCGCCGGATCTCGCTGCTGATCGGCCACTCCCTCGGCGGGGCCGCGGTGCTGGGCGCCGTCGGCGGCCTCGATGAGGTCAAGGCCGTGGCCACCGTGGCCGCGCCCTTCCGGCCGGACCATGTCACGCACCTTTTCGACGAAGAGATTGACGACGTCGAGCGCACCGGCTCGGCCGAAATCACCTTGGGCGGCAAACGGCTCGAAATCCGCCGGCAACTGGTGGAAGATCTGCGCCGTACCGATCTGACCGGCTGCATCAGCAACCTGGACCGGCCGCTGCTGGTCATGCACTCCCCCACCGACAACACCGTGGGCGTGGAGAACGCCGGAGAGATCTTCGCCGCGGCCAAGCACCCCAAATCATTCATCTCGCTCGAAGGCAGCAACCACATGCTCACCGACCGGGACCAGACGGACCGGGCCGGCCTGCTGATCGCCGCCTGGGCCAACCAGTACCTGGACACCGAAGACCCGCTGAGCTGACGGCTTAGGGGACGCTGGCTCCGCCGAGCGCGTGCTCCAGGTTCTCGTCCTGCTTCAGGTGGGCGCGCCGGCGCAGGGACAGGAAGCCGTGTGTCCGGCCGCCGGCCTGTTCGCGTGCGTGCAGGTCCGCCTTGCCGATGGCGCCCCACGCTGTCGCTATCAGGTACACCTGGCTGAGGAAATAGAACCAGACAAACAGGCCCAGGATCACCGCGAACGGCGCCAGCAGCGGGTTGTTTCCCACGGTGCCCAGCAGATCCGACGCGAAGTACCGCAGCACGGTACTGCCGATCCCGGCGATCAGGGCGGCCTGGAACATGATGCTGCGCGGCATGCGGACCCCCGAGGCGATCCGGAACAGCACCACGGCGGCCACCATGTCCAGCAGCAGCATGACCAGCACTGCGGTGATCTTCGTCAGCGGAACCACTGCGCCGCCGTCGAAATGGAGCAGGTTGATGATCAGGTCCAGCGCGGTGTTCGCAATGCCGGCCACGGCCGAGGTCAGCATCAGCGCCACCCCCAGCAACAGCAGGGTGCCCACGTCTTTGAGCTTGATCAGAAGTGGATTCCCCTGCAGCGGCGGGAGCCCGAAGACGCCACGCATCCCTTCGCGCAGGCCCGCAATCCAGCCCAGGGAGGTCAGGATCATGGCGGCCGTGGAAATGATCAGCGTGATGCCGAAGGCGCCGCTCTGGGAGAAGAGTTGTTCCGGCTTGGCCAGGCCGCCGTCGCCGGTATTGATCAGCCCGGGTGTGGAATCATTGACCACTTCCACCACCGCCAGCTGCAGGTCGCGGTTTCCGGAGGCGATGAGGCCGAAGATGGAGAATCCCGCCACCAGCATCGCCGCCACGGAGAAGAACATGTTGTAGGCGCTGCCTGCGGCCATGAGCGGGCCGTGGCGCATGCTGTAGAGCATCCAGACCCGCATGGCCCGCCGCGCGTGCGCTTTCGCCAGCAGGTACTGCATGGCGGCCAGTAGGGTCTTGGCGGTGGAGCCTTGGCGCCGGGCCCGGACGAAGGCACGCCGCTTTTCCAGCTCGGCGACTTTCAGCTTCTGCCGTTCGAGCGGATGCGGTGTTTCGGTTTTACTCCCGCCGCTGCCCGTCGCCTTGCGCGCTGCTCTCTGCGCCGATTTCTGTCCCAAAGCTCAGCTCTTCCCGCAGTATCCAGACTCCTGACGAATCGTGCTCGTACAGGCCCATGCTACTGACGGTGAACGAAGCGTCATAGTCTGCAAGCTTATTTTCCGCCGCGTCCATGCCTGCATCGCTGACATCGTGCGCCACGGTGATGTGCGGGTGGAAGTCGAATTCCAGCTCCCGGGCCAACGGTCCCGCCTGCAGCTTCCGGTGCAGCGCAACGATCTCATCGAAGCCCTCGGCAATGTTGAGGAAGACCACCGGCGACACCGGCCGGAAGCTGCCGGTGCCGCGCAGGGCCACCGTGAAGGGCTGCTGGCTGCGGGCAATCCGGCGGACGTGCTCGGTCGTCGCAGCCCAGTCAGCTACCGGCGTCGTCGTTACCAGCGTGACGTGCGGCGGGATGACGGCGGCCATCGGGTCGCCGAACGAGGCACGCCAGCCTTCAAGGTCGCCAGCCAGCGGCTCAGGAATACCAATAACGACGCCGGCGCAGCCCACCTCGGGCAGGGCAGCCGGACGGACGCCGCCGTCCGGAGCGACGCCGGGGTCCACCTGCAGCCCGTGCTGGCACATTGCTAGCGCCGTGCTCCTGCGGGCAGGAAACCGACCTTGTCATACACATCGGCCAGTGTAGCCGAGGCGATTCCGCGTGCCTTTTCGGCCCCGCGGGCGAGCAGCCGGTCCAGCTCGGCCGGATCGTCCAGCAATTCCTGGGCGCGGGACTGGATGGGCGCGAGCCGCTCGACCACGAGTTCCGCCAGATCCACTTTCAGGTGGCCGTACATCTTGCCCTGGTAATCCGCGACGATCGAGTCGATGCTCTTGCCGCTGAGCGTGGAGTAAATGGTCAGCAGGTTGGACACGCCGGGCTTGGTGTCGCGGTCGAAGCGGATCTCGGTGCCGTCGTCGGTCACCGCGGACTTGATCTTCTTGGCCGCGGTCTTCGGGTTGTCCAGGATGTTGATCAGGCCCGCCGGGGAATCGGCCGACTTGGACATCTTGGCGTTCGGGTGCTGCAGATCGTAGATCTTCGCCCCCTCCCGCGGGATCACCGCTTCAGGAACCACGAAGGTCTCGCCGAAACGGTGATTGAAGCGCTGGGCCAGGTTGCGTGCCAGTTCCAGGTGCTGGCGCTGGTCTTCGCCGACCGGCACGCCGTACGGACGGTAGAGCAGGATGTCCGCGGCCATGAGGACCGGGTAGGCGAACAGGCCCACGCTGGAGTGCTCGGCTCCCGACTTCTGCGACTTGTCCTTGAACTGGGTCATCCGCGAGGCCTCGCCGAAGCCGGTAATGCAGTTCAGCACCCAGGCCAGCTCGGCGTGCTCGGGCACATGGGACTGGACGAAGAGGGTGGACTTCTCGATGTCGATCCCGCCGGCAATGTACTGCGCGACGGTCACCCGGGTGCGCGTGGCGAGCTCGGCCGGGTCATGGTCCACGGTGATGGCGTGCATGTCCGGGACGAAGAAGATGGAGTCATATTCGTCCTGCATGCTGACCCAGTTCACCAGGGCGCCTAGGTAGTTCCCGAGGTGGAGCGAATCCGCCGAGGGCTGCATGCCGGAGAGCAGCCGCTTTCGCGACGTGCTTCCGGCGGCCTTGGTGGTTTCGGCGTCGTCGGTGGTCTGGGTTGTGCTGGTCATATGAGCAGGATCTTTCTAGAAGCGGTAGTCCACTACCAAGGGTGCGTGGTCTGAGAAGCGCGCGTCGTAGGTCTCGGCGCGGTCAACAACGGCGTCGGACGCGACGGCGGCGAGCTCCGGGGTGGCCATGTGGTAATCGATGCGCCAACCGGCGTCGTTATCGAAAGCCTGCCCCCGCCACGACCACCAGGTGTACGGACCGGCGACCTCGCCGGCGAGGGAACGGTGCACGTCCCGCCAGCCGTGCTCGTCGCCGAAGAAGCGGTCGAAGTAGGCCCGTTCCTCCGGGAGGAAGCCGGACTTCTTGACGTTGCCCTTCCAGTTCTTGATGTCCAGGGTGGTGTGGCCGACGTTGAGGTCACCGACCACCAGCGCGTAGTCCTTGGTGGTCTTCAGCTCCGTCAGGCGGTTGCCCATGACGTCCAGGAAGCGGTACTTGTCCACCTGCTTCGGGCTATCCACCTGGCCGGAATGGACGTAGGCGCTGACCACGGTCAAAGTCTTCGTGCCGCCGTCGGACGGGATCTCGAAGTCCGCTTCGACCCAGCGGCCGGAGGTAACGAAGTAGTCGTCGCCGATGTGGTCCCGCGTGGCCACCGGGGCGGTGCGGGAGGCGATGGCGACGCCGGCACGGCCCTTCGCTTCGGCTTCGGCGTGCAGGATGTGCCAGCCGTCCCCGAGCAGTTCACGCACAATAGCGTCAGGTGCCCGGACTTCCTGCAGGCACAAAATGTCCACATCGCGCTCCGCCAGCCAGGCTTCCATGCCGCGCTTGTACGCGGCCCTGATGCCATTGACATTGACGGTGGCGATCCGCAATTTTTGCCTAACCGCGATGCCTGCTCCGCCTGCTGCAGTACCGGATTCCTGAACGATGCCCTCGGATGCCAAACTCACTCGACTACCTTACCCAAGCCCGCAGCTCAGTTGACAACCGTGCCCGTAACCGGACCCTCGCCGTCGTTCTTGCGGATCATGCCGCGGCCGTTGTGGGCGGTCACCTCGATGGTATCGAGGGCGCGCTCCACCATGCCCTCGTCCTTGCCCAGGTAGTCGCGGACGACCTTGGCTTGGACCTGGACGATCTTGAAGCTGTGGTCCAGCTTCTCGTCCCGGACGGCATTGGCCTTGGCCACCTGCTCCTCCACCACGGCGGTGCCGCCGGCGGAGCCCTTGGGCATCTGCTGGGCAGCGAAATCCGCCTGGGCCGTGGCGAACTTCTCCTTGGCCTTCTTGGTGGCGCCGCGGACGCTGAACACCACGAAGGCAGCCAGCAGCAGCCAGCCGAGCGCGATGATGGCCACGATCCAGCCGATCACATCGTTCTGGTTGGCGGCGAAAACAACCGCAAAAAGAAAGACCAGCACCATGACGGCGATGCCGAGGTTGCCCGCCTTGAACGGCATGACGCGGTTGGCAGAGGTATTCGCTGAGGGGTTCCCAAGGGATTGCATGGAGTTATTGTCTCAAATCCTGACCCCGCGCGCGGGCAGCTTCCACCGCAGGCGAACGATCCGCCGCGGACCGTCTTTGCGGCGCCCACTTCAGCCCCGCAGCAGGTGGCATCAATAGAGCACCAGGCAGAAGGGATGGCCGGCCGGATCCAGATAGACCCGGAAAGTATTGGTACCTGAATCCATGCTGGTCGCGCCGAGTTTGAGGACCAGTTCCTCGCCGATGTCCAGGTCCTTGACCCGCACATCCACATGCATCTGCTGCGGGTGCTCGCTGCCGGGCCACTGCGGCGGCATGTAGTCCTCCACCTTCTGGAAATCGATGCCGGGGCGGCCCGTGCCGTCGCCGATGCTGATCCAGCCGTCCTCGTCGTGCTGGATGCGGATCATGCCCAACAACTGCTCGTAGAACGTGGCCAGGGAATCCGGATCCGGACAATCTATGACCAGCGACTGCCATGTGCCTATCATCGCCAACTCCTGAACTTGGTTCACGCGTTTCACCGGGCACTTTCCATCATGACCCGCATCTGGAAGGACTGGCTAGCCTCGCGTGGCCTGCCGGCCGTGCCGCGGCGGAAAACAGGCGACCTTCACTTCAGGAACAGCTTCCGCAGCCTCGCGGTGGTCAGGATCAGGCCGAGCACAATCATGACCAGGTAATAGAGCACGTGGATGCCGGTCGCGGCGGTGAACGTGCCGACGCTGAGCTGGCGCAGCAGTTCCACGCCATGCCAGAGCGGCAGCGCCTGGATCATCCACTGGATGGCCTGCGGGTACACGGACAGCGGGTAAAACGTCGCGCTGAACAGGAACATCGGCAGCATGAGGAAGTTGATCCAGTCCATCTGCTGGAAGGTCTTCATGAAGCTGGTGATGCCCATCCCGAAGGACGCGAACCCGAAGGCGATGACCACCGACGCCGGAATCATCAGCAGCGCCCAGGGTGTGGTGATCAGCCCCATCACCCCCATGATGGCCGTGAAGCCGGTGGCGTAGAGCGCGCCGCGGAGCAGGGCCAGGGTGATCTCGCCGAGTGCCACGTCGAGCGGGCCCAGCGAGGTGTAGAGCATGCCCTGGTACAGCTTGGCGAAGTTCAGTTTGAAGAACACGTTCCAGGTGGAGTCGTATACCGCGCCGTTCATCGCCGAGACGGCCAGCAGCGCCGGGGCGATGTAGGCGATGTAGCCGATCTCCTGGCCGCCGGGGCCTTCCACGGTGCCGACCAGCGAGCCGAGCCCGATGCCCATGGCAATGAGAAAGAGCACCGGCTCCACAAAGCCGCTGGCCATGATGGCCCAGTTGCTGCCCCACGTCGCCTTCAGGCCACGTGCGACGACGGCACGAACGTTCCCCGAGTACAGGGAACCGAAGGGGCGCCCGGACGGCAGGAGCTGGAGTTGCTCGCCGGAGGAAGTGTGTCCGCTGCCGGCGGTCGCGCTCATTTGCCCAGCCGCCGTTCATAGACGCGCTGCGCGAAGACCCAGCCCGCGAGGGCCAGCACCGCCAGATAGAGCACGTGGGTGATGGTCAGCCAGGCCGGCTCCCCGTAGCCGTAGCTGAGCACCCGGCCCAGCTCGGCGGAATGCCACAGCGGGGAAACCCAGCCGATCCACTGCACGGCCCAAGGCATGGAGGCGAGCGGGAAGAAGGTGCCGGAGAACAGGAACAGCGGCATGACAATGAACCGCTGGACCATTGCAAACTGTCCGCGGTCCTCCTGGATGCTGGCGGCATAGGCCATCAGCGGCAGCCCGAAAGCCATCCCGCCCAAGGCAGCCGCGAAGATCATGATCCAGCCGGTGGAGCCGGGCACTGCCTCGAACAGGAGCAGGAACGCGAAGTAGATGCCGGTGGTCAGCAGCAGCCGGAAGGAAACTCCCAGCGCGTGGCCGTTGACCAGCTGGTGGCTGCCCAGCGGGGACGCGTTGGGCCCGTAGTAGGTCCGCCGCCATTTGAAGCCGGACATTACGGGATAGGTGTTCTCCTCGCTGGCCACCATGATGCCGGCCGTGGCCAGCAGTGCCGGGGCCACAAAGGTGAGGTAGGAAACCACGGCGCCGTTGCCGGCGTCGAGCGTTGCATTGGTGTTGGCATCGACCAGCGAGGCCAGGCCGACGCCCATGGCATAGAGGTAGACCAGCGGCGTGCCCACGGCCGTCATGGCGACCGTCCAGCCGTAGCCGCGCATGGTCCGGATCCAGTGCTCGGCGAAGTAGAGGGAGCCGTATTTCCGCGCCTTCGCCGCGGACTGCTCCGGGGTCAGGGGAACGTGGAGGGACAACAGCGGCGTGGCCGCGTCTGTCTCCCGGGCGCTGGCGGGTCCCGGGGACGGGGTCGGCCCGGGTTGGCCGGACCCGGGCTGTGTGGACCTTGGCGGGAGGTGGTCCTCAGTCAACGAGGCTCCTGCCGGTCAGGCGCAGGAACACGTCTTCCAGGCTGGAGCGGCGCACCAGCGAGGTCACCGGGTGGAGGCCGCGCCCGCTGACCTGCTCCAGGGACGTTTCGCCGTCGTGCGTGTAAATCAGCACCCGGTCCGGCAGGGTTTCGAGGCGCTCGCCGATCCCCTCGAGCTGGGCGGCCACGGTGGCGTTGCGCTCGGAGCCGAAGCGCAGCTCGAGCACCTCCCGCGTGGAGTATTCGCGGATCAGTGCGGCCGGGGATCCCTCGGCCATGATCCGGCCTTTGTCCACCACGATCAGGCGGTCGCAGAGCTGCTCCGCCTCGTCCATGTAGTGGGTGGTCAGCACCAGGGTCACGCCCTGTTCCTTGAGCCGGAACAGCCGGTCCCACAGGATGTGCCGGGCCTGCGGATCCAGGCCGGTGGTGGGCTCGTCCAGCAGCAGGATCTTCGGCTCGTTGATCAGCGAGCGCGCAATGGTGAGCCGGCGCTTCATGCCGCCGGAGAGCGAGTCCACCTTGGCCTTGGCCTTGTCGGAGAGCTGGGCGAACTCGAGCAGTTCGTCCGCCTTGGGCCGCAGGTAGCTGTGCGGCAGGCCGAAGTAGCGCCCGTAGACGATGAGGTTGTCCCGCACGCGAAGGTCCTCGTCCAGATTGTCTTGCTGCGGAACCACGCCCAGGTGCGCGCGGATCTCGGGGCCATGCTGTTCCGGGTCCAGACCCATGATGGCCAGGTCGCCGGAGGTGCGCTGGGAGACGCCGCCGATCATCCGCATGGTGGTCGATTTACCGGCGCCGTTGGGCCCGAGCAGCCCGAAGGATTCACCGGCGGGCACGTCGAAGGAGATGCCGTCCACCGCGGCGAAATCCCCGTACTTTTTGGTGAGCCCGCGGGCGGAAATGACCGTCTTGGTCAGCTGCTTCGGCTCTACGATGTTAGGCACATCACAAGCCTAATAGAGTTCACTGATTGAGCAAGGTCAATCACCGCCCCGCGCCTAGGCCGGCGGCGGATTGCGGGCATTCCGGGCGGCGCTGGCGGCAAAGCTGACCATGGCCTCCGCGCGGTCAGTCAGCCGGATCGCTTCCGGCCAGACCATCTTCACGGCGACGGGCTTCACCGCAGGCACGATCGGCTTGGGCACCACCGGCAGCCCCTCGTAGGAGGAATCGATCGCCGGCCGCTGCACCAGCACCGAATACCCGACGCCGCGGCCTACCAAGGAGCGGGTCAGCTCGAAGTCCGTGGTGCGGTAGCGGATGGCCGGACTGACGCCGGCCTGCTCGAACAGCGTCATGGTGTGGTGGCTGCTTGGCGGGGCATCCAGCAGGATCATCGGATCCTCGGCGAGCTCCTGCAGCGAAACCTCCGGCTGGCCGGCCAACCGGTGGGACTGCGGCAACAGCACATAGCCCCGCACGTCATAGAGCTGGACCGACCCGAGCCCGGGACTCAGGTCCATGTCGTAGACGATGGCCAGGTCCAGCTCACCGGCGAAGAGCCGCTCCTGGATCCGGTCCTGCGGCCCTTCCACGAAGTCCAGCTGCACCTTCGGATGATTCACAGTGAAGCCCTCGATCAACACCGGCAGGATGGTCGGCGCCACGGTGGCATAACAGCCGATCACCAGCGGCCCGGCCAGCTCACGCCCGCCGCTGCTGGCGTTGAGCTCCAGCTCCTCGGCGGAGCGCAGGAGCTCGGCGGCCTGCGCGTAGAGGTACGTGCCGGCCGGCGTCAGCGACACCCCGTGGGCCTTGCGCCGGACAGTCAGCTGCGTCTTGAAGATCCTTTCCAGCTCGGTCACCGCTGCGGCGACGGCGGTCTGGGACACATGCAGCTTGGCCGCGGCACCGGAAATGGTTCCCGCTTCCGCCACCGCCGCGAAGTAGGAGAGCTGCCTCAGCGTGTAGCGCGCCATCGCTCCTCCTATCCCCCGCTTTTCTGCGGATAAATCAACTATTTATGAACTTTACCCGGGGATATGACTCCTGCCACACTCAGTTGAAAGACAAGCTCGCCTATCGTGCCGGTCCAACCGGCCGCAACAAGGAGTGGACGATGACCGCCGAAGCCATTGCAGCCCGCCCGGTGCCCACCGCGGACTGGGTGACCATCGAGGACCTCTACCGCAACCCGTTCCCGATCTACCGGAAAATGCGTTCCGAGGCGCCGGTCCATTGGGTGCCGGCGGTAAACCGCTACATGGTCACCAGCTACGAGGCCTGCCACACGGTCGAGAATGACCAGGAAATCTTCTCCGCCGACGAGACCAACTCGCTGATGAAGCGCGCCATGGGCCACTCGATGCTCCGCAAGGATGATCCGGAGCACGACGTCGACCGCAAGTCCTATGGCTCGGTGCTGCGGCCCAAGGCGATCAAGGAACACTGGAACGCGATCTTCCAGGCCAACCACGAGAAGTACCTGGCCCGGCTCAAGGCCGCCGGCCCGGGCTCCGACCTGATTTGGGAGTACGCCGCTCCATACGCCGCGGAAAACCTGCGCCTGGTGATGGGCTTCCACAACGCCACGCAGGAAGACATGCAGCGCTGGTCGCAGACAATGATCAACGGCACGGGAAACTACGCCGATGACCCCGAGGTCTGGGCCGCCTCGGAAAAGTCCTACAACGAGGTCGACGACGCGATCGACGAGATCCTGCCCTACCTGCGCAAGAACCCGGACTCGAGCCTGCTCTCCGGCATGACCAGCATGCCGATCCCGCTGGAGGCCATCCGGGCCAACATGAAGATGACCATCGGCGGCGGCCTGAACGAACCGCGCGACGTGCTCGGCGTGGCAGTCTGGGCCCTGCTCTCCCATCCGGACCAACTGGCCCAGGTGCTCGCAGACCCCGCGCTCTACCCCACCGTGTTCGAGGAGTCCGTCCGCTGGGTCGCGCCCATCGGCATGTACCCGCGCGAAACCACCCGCGACACCGTCCTGGAAGGCGTGCAGCTGCCCAAGGGCGCCCGCCTCGGCGTCGTTGTTGGTGCGGCTAACCGTGACCCGGCGGTCTTCGAGGATCCGGAGAGCTTCAACATCAACCGGCCCAAGAAGCCGCATCTGGCCTTCGGCGGCGGCAACCACTACTGCGCGGGCGCATGGGTGGCAAAGGCCTCCGTGTCGGGCATTGCGCTGCCGCAGCTCTTCGCCGAGCTGCCCAACCTGCGCCTGGACCCGGAACGGCCGGCCGTCGATGCGGGCTGGGTGTTCCGCGGCATGAACGCCCTGCCGGTCCGCTGGGACGCGAAGTAACCGGCATATCATCAGACCAGACCACACTTTCAAGAAGGAAACCTCCCATGGCTAAAGTCAGCTTCCACCACAATGACGGCAATGTAGACGTGCTCGACGTCGACCCGGGCACCTCGCTGATGCGCGCGGCCGTGACCAACGGCGTCGCCGGGATCGTCGGCGAATGCGGCGGCCAGGCGATGTGCGCCACCTGCCACGTCTACGTCCGCCCGGAGTACCTCGACGGGCTCCCGGAGATCAGCGAGGACGAAGAGGAAATGCTCGAATGCACCGCCGACCCGCGGGATGAGGACCGCAGCCGGCTGGGCTGCCAGATCAAGGCGGGCGAAGGCTTCGACGAGATCGAGGTCGACGTCCCCGCCAGCCAGATCTAGGAAGTCCGCAACCCCACGGAAGGGCCACCATGACCGCCGCACCCAGCACATCGAGCAACGCGAAGATCCCCGAGCAGCCTCAGAACCCGCAGAACATTGTCATTGTCGGCAACGGGCAGGCCGGCATCCAGCTGGTCGACTCGCTGCGCAAGGAAGGCTACGCCGGGACCATCACGGTCATCGGCGAGGAAACGCACTTCCCGTACCAGCGACCGCCGCTGTCCAAGGACTTCATGGCCGCGGACAAGGAGCCGAAACCGCTGCCGCTGCGCGCGGAAAAGTTCTTCACCGATAACGACGTCGACTCCCGCTTGGGCGTGCGGGTCACCGCCATCGACCGCGCCGGACATACTGTTGAGCTCTCCGACGGGACCAGCATCGGCTACAGCACGCTGGTCCTGGCCACCGGCGCCGCCAACCGCGAACTCAACGTCTTGGGCAGCGACTTGGCAGGGATCTACGGGCTGCGGACGCTGGCCGACGCCGAAGCCGTCCACGCCCGCCTGGACACGGTGCGCTCCGTCGTCGTGATCGGTGCCGGTTTCATCGGGCTCGAGTTCGCCGCCGCCGCGCGCAAACGCGGGCTGGACGTCACGGTGCTCGAATACGCGGACCGGCCGATGGCCCGCGCGCTCTCCCCCGTGATGGGCAACTGGTTCGCCCAGGCCCACCGGAACATGGGCGTGGACCTGCGCCTGGGCGAAGGCATCGCCTCCTTCACCGGCGACAACGGCGGGAGCGCCGACGGCGACGGCGGGCACGTGGCCGCAGCGGCCAGCACCACCGGCGAAACCTACCCCGCGGACATGGTGCTGGTGGGCATCGGCGTCATCCCCCGCACCGAACTCGCCGAGCAGGCCGGACTCGCGGTCGCCAACGGCATCACGGTGGACAGCGCCATGCGCACCGACGATGCGGACATCTACGCTCTGGGCGACTGCGCGAACTACCCCAGCCACCACGCCGAAGCGCGCACCCGGCTCGAATCCGTGCAGAACGCCACCGACCAGGCCAGGCACACCGCCAAGTCCATCCTCGATACCCACGACGGCGGCCGCGACTACACCGAACTGCCCTGGTTCTGGTCCACCCAGGGCGACCTGCGGCTGCAGATCGCCGGCATCGCCCACCCAGACGACGAAACCGTCCTGCGCGGCAACCCGGACGACGGGAAGTTCTCCGTCTTCTGCTTCCGCAGCGGCCGCCTGGTGGCAGTCGAATCCGTGAACCAGCCCGCCGACCACATGGCCGCCCGCCGGCTCCTCGCCCAGGAACGAACCCTCGCCCCTGAACAGGCCGCCGACCTGGAGTTCGACTTCAAGGCGTACTCCAAGGCCGCCGCGGCGGGCGTGTAGCCGGTCCTCAGTCCTGGCTATCCAGAATCCGCACGGCCAGGTCCACGACGGCTTCCGCCCGCGGGCTCAGCGACATGTCTTCGGGCCAGATGGCGCAGACCGTGGTCCGGGTGGCCGGCGGAGACAGCGGCCGGATGGCCACCGGGCGGCCTTCGACGGTCAGCCCCGGCGAGTTCGGCCTGGACATGAGTAGGGCATACCCCAGACCACGGCCGACCATGGCTTGGACAAGGACCATCTGGGGCATTGACGAGACAACGTTGGGACGCAGGCCGCGTTCGGCGAAAACGTGGTGGGTATTGGCGGTGCTGGGGCTGGAGTCGTACATGATCAGGGGCTCCTCGGCCAGCTGCGCCAGATCCACCGTGTCCTGCCGGGCCAGCTTGTGGTCCGGCGGCAGGACGGCCTCGAGTTCCGTCCGGTAGATGGTCCGCTGGTTGTAGCCCGCGGGCAGCTGCATGTCGTAGACGATGGCCATATCCAGCAGTCCGGCATCCAGCGCCGGCAGCAGTTCGGTGTGCGTGCCCACAGTGACGTCCACGTTCAACTGAGGATGCGCGGTAGGCAGGGCTTCCAGGATGCCGGGCAGCAGGTTGTGGGCCAGACTGCTGAAACAGCCCAGCTTCACCGGGCCCTTGAGCGTGCCGGCTGCTCCGGCCAGGTCGTTGACCAGATCGTCCGCGTCGCGGATAAGCCGGCGGGCCCGCTGGGCAAAGAACTGCCCCGCAGGAGTCAGTTGGAGCCCGCGCGCCTTGCGCCGGACGCACAGCTGTTCCCCCGCGACCTTCTCCAGGGCGGTGATGGCCTGCGAGAGGGCGGATTCCGAGATGCGCAGGCTGGCGGCGGCCGCACTCAGGGTGGGGAAATCCGGCAGGGCAGCGAAAAGCTCCAGCTGGCGGAGGGTGAAGTTAGCCACAGTTCTTCAGTCCAATCAAGGAAGTTATGCAGTTCTCTGAAGTTTACCGGAGGAAGTTTTCCTGTGATACTCGTAACAACCGTGGACTAGTTCTACTTTTCAACCGTTCATGAATTCAACCGGCTCCCGTGCCGGCCACATTGCAGTAATCGCTCGATCAAGGAACATGTATGAGCACTCACACGCAGCCCCGCTCCGAGGCTTCGAACCAGCGCCGGGTGGCCTTTGCCACCATCATCGGCACCACCATCGAGTGGTATGACTTCTTCATTTACGCCACGGCCGCGGGTCTGGTGTTCGCCGACCTCTTCTTCAAACCGGCCGGCGACTCGATCGGCCTGCTGCTGGCCTTCGCTTCCGTGGGCATCAGCTTCCTCTTCCGGCCGCTGGGCGCCTTCCTGGCCGGCCACTACGGCGACAAAATCGGCCGCCGCGCCATGCTGGTGCTCACGCTGATCCTGATGGGCGCGTCGACTACGCTGATCGGCTTCCTACCCACCTACGCCACCGCCGGTGTGCTGGCTCCCATCCTGCTACTCCTGCTGCGCATCGTCCAGGGCATCTCCGCCGGCGGCGAATGGGGCGGCGCTGTCCTGATGGCCGTCGAGCATGCTCCGCGGGACCGCCGCGGCCGCGCGGGCTCCTTCCCGCAGCTGGGTGTTCCCCTGGGCATGCTGCTGGCCTCGGGCGTCACCGCCCTGATGACCGGTGTCATCTCCCCCGGCGCAGCCTTCGTCGAATGGGGCTGGCGCGTACCGTTCCTGCTGAGCTTCGTGCTCATTGTGGTCGGCTACATTGTCCGCCGGACCGTTGAGGAAAGCCCGGTCTTCCAGGAAATCGCGGAGAAGAAAGAGCAGCGCTCCGTTCCCGCAGTCGAGCTTTTCAAGAAGCACTGGCTGCTGGTCATCCTGGCCGCGCTGGTCTTCGCCGGCAACAACGCCGCGGGCTACATGGCAACCGGCGGGTTCATCCCCAGCTACGCCACGGATCCGAACGGCCCGGTCGGGCTGGACCGCACGCCGGTCCTGCTGGCCATCACTTTCGGTGCCGCCATGTGGTTTGTCTTTACCCTGCTGGCCGGCATTCTCTCCGACAAGATCGGACGCAAGAAGACCTACCTGATCGGCTTCACCGCGCAGGCCATCACCGTCTTCCCGCTGTTCTGGCTAATCAACACGGGCGAGCTGTGGGCGCTCTACCTGGCGCTGGGACTGTTCTCGGTAGGCCTGGGTCTGGGCTACGGACCGCAGGCTGCCTGGTACAGCGAGATTTTCCCGGCCTCCGTGCGCTTCTCCGGCGTCTCCATCTCCTACGCGCTGGGCGCCATCCTCGGCGGAGCGTTCGCGCCGACCATTGCGCAGGCGCTGGTGCAGGCCACCGGTTCCTCCACTGCGGTGTCGGTCTACCTGCTGCTGGTGACCTTCGTGTCCATCGGCGCCGTCCTGGTCCTGCGGGACCGCCCGGGGATCGACCTGAGCATCAAGAACCAGGCCGAGCAGGAAGTCGGAGCCACCATCTTCGATAAGCGCCGCGGCGCCTCCACCGACGACGTCGACACCGTGAAGGCCACGGTCTAAAGCGCTCCTGCGCAGAACTGCCCGAAGAGGCCCCGGATTATGTCCGGGGCCTCTTCGCTTGCGTTGCAGCCGGGGCCAGTTCGGCCTCGGCTAGCGTTGCGGCTGCGCGCGAAGGACCTCCAACCGCTGGCGGAACTCCGTCTCATCGATCTCCCCGCGGGCATACCGCTCGCGCAGGACGCCTTCGGCTCCGAGGACGCTTTCCTGCCTGCGGTTGCGCCACATCGTGCGGCGGATCAGGAAGACGGCGAAGCCGATAACCAGGATCCAGAAGAGCGGAACCAGCAGGATCCACCAGCCGGGTCCGCGGCCGTCATTCCAGGGTCCCTGGGCGACAAGGCTGCTGGCGGCGATGGCGCCGGTTGCTGCAGTCAACATGATTGCTCCAAACTTTCGTCCGTGACCGTCCGTCGATCACAGTTCAAGTCTTCCGAGCGCGGCGCCGCCGGTCGTCGCTCCGGCGGAGACACTTCGGCACCGCCGGCTACTCCCCTGGGAGTGCCCGGCAGTACTCCCGGATGGCTTGCTGGCCGGGCGGGCTGAAGGCTACGAGATACCGCCTCCCGGGTTACCGGTCGGGCGCCGCGCCGGTCCAGCCCGGCCGCACCAGGCCGGACTCGTACGCCAGAACCACCAGCTGTGAGCGGTCGCGGACCATCAGTTTGGTCATGATGCGCGAGACATGGGTCTTTGCCGTCAGCGGCGTAATGTACAGCTTCTCGGCGATCAGCGCGTTGTTCAGCCCGGCGCCGACCAGCGCAAGGACTTCCCGTTCCCGCGCGGTCAACTGCTCCAACGACGACGGCGGTGCCGGCGCGGGCCGGGACTCGGCCGCCACCTTGGCCAGGAGTCGGCGGGTGACTGACGGCGAGAGGAGGGCGTCGCCGTCGGCCACCGCACGCACGGCGCGGATCAGCTCTTCGGGTTCGGTGTCCTTGACCAGGAAGCCGCTGGCCCCGGCCCGGATGGAGTCGATGATGTAGTCATCGAGTTCGAACGTGGTCAGCATGATGACACGCGTACCTGAGAGCTCTTCGGCGGCCAGAATCGTGGCGGTGGCGTCGATGCCGTCGCCGCCGGGCATGCGGATGTCCATCAGGACCACATCCGGCCTCGTTGCCTTGGCCAGGCGGACCGCTTCGGCACCTGTGCCGGCCTCCGCGACGACTTCCATGTCGTCTTCGGCCTTGAGCAGCGCCCTGAAGCCGGCGCGGATCAGGGTCTGGTCATCCGCCAGCAGCACTCTGATCATCGCTCCGCCCCTCCTGAACCTGGCCCGCCGCCGGTTGCAGCCCGGCCGGCAGCTGCAGGCCTGTCGCCCGGCAGCGGAATGCGGGCATGCACGCGCGTGCCTGCAGGCTCGCGGGGCCCTACCGCCAGTTCGCCGTCGAGCGTGGCAATCCGCTCCCGCATCCCGCGCAATCCGTTGCCTTCCGGCGCATTACCCAGCCCCACGCCGTCGTCCTCCACCGTCACTTCGAGCATGACACCGGCGACGCTAATGCCCACCCACGCCTGAGTGGCATGCGCGTGCCGGACGATGTTCGTGACGGCTTCCTGGATGACCCGGTACGCCGTGCTTTCCGCGGAGGCTGCGCTTTCGGGCAGCTGGCCCGCGCGGTTATCCAGCCGGACTGTCAGGCCGCCCTGTTCGGCCCGCGCCAGCAGTTCCGGCAGCTGGTCCAGCCGCTGGGCAGGAGCCCTCGGCGCGTCCTGGCGAAGCACGGCGAGGACGTCGCGCACCTCGGCGAGGGCGTCCTTGGAACCGGACTTGATGGCCTCCAGTGCCTGCCGCATTTGCTCCGGATCCGGATCCTTCCGTGCCAGGTGCAGGGCGACCGATGCCTGCACATTGATCATGGAGAGGGAGTGCGCAACGACGTCGTGAATATCCCGAGCGAGGACCAGCCGCTCTTCATTCCGCCGGCGCTGCTCCGCCTCGAGCTCGGTGCGCCGGCGTTCGGCGCGCCGTCCGGCACGGGAGGCCAGCAGCTCCCCGATCATGACAACGATGACCAGCCAGGCCACGCCGGCCCCGGCCCGGGCGGTATCGGCCAGCCCGCCCGTGGACAGCGCGGCGACGAGGAACAGCAGGGCCAGCCCGCCCACGGCTCCCCAGGCCCACCAGCGGGCCTTGGAGCGCACGGCGATGAACAGCGCCACCACCAGGGAGAGCCAGATGGGTCCGCCCGGATAGCCGGCCGCGAAATAGGTTCCCGTTGCCGCGGCTGCCCCGGCGGCCATGGGGCCGGGAGCCTTGCGGCGCAGCGACAGCAGCGCGGGGCCGGCCAGCAGCAGGGCGTAGGCCAGCGGATCCAGCGGACGCGGGGAAAACTGGTGGGCGGCGGCAAAACTAGTGCCGACCAGCTGAATGATGGACGTGACCGCAATCAGGACGGCAGTGGGCGGCCCGCGGAAGCCCGGGTTCATGATCCGAGCGTACCTGCGCGGCGGGGCGTTGCGCTTCCGCCCGGAGGTGTAGCGGGCCTACTCCGCAGGGAGTACACCCGCTTCGAAGCGGGGTTTAACTGCGAAACGGAATCCTGCTGCCGCCGTGCAGGCAGAGCAGAATCCCGTTTCGCAGCAGAACTGCGGTCAGCGTGCCTGGCGCTCGGCGGCTTCCACCACGTTGGCCAGCAGCATGGCGCGGGTCATCGGACCCACGCCGCCCGGGTTCGGCGAGAGCCAGCTGGCCACGGACTTGGCCGCGGGCTCCACGTCGCCGGTGACCTTGGCCTTGCCGGTCTCCTCATCCTCCACGCGGCTGACACCGACGTCGAGCACAATGGCACCGGGCTTGAGGTCTTCGGCCTTGACCATGTGCGGCATGCCGGCGGCGGCAATCACCACATCGGCGCGGCGCAGTTCATCGGCCAGATCCACGGTGCCGGTATGGGCGAGCACCACGGTGGCGTTGATGGACTTGCGGGTCAGCAGCAGTCCCAGCGGCCGGCCCACGGTCACGCCGCGGCCCACCACCAGCACGCGCTTGCCGGCCAGTTCGATGTCATGGCGCAGCAGCAGTTCCACGCAGCCGTGCGGGGTGCACGGCAGCGGCGAATCCAGCGGGGCGTTGACGTTGAGTACCAGCCGGCCCAGGTTCATCGGGTGCAGGCCGTCCGCATCCTTGGCCGGATCGATCTTCTCCAGGATGGCGTGGGTGTCGATGTGCTTGGGCAGCGGCAGCTGGACGATGTAGCCGGTGCAGGCCGGATCGTTGTTCAGCTCATCGAGGACCGCTTCCAGTTCCTCCTGCGAGATGGTGTCCGGCAGGTCGCGGCGGATGGAATTAATGCCCACCTCCGCGCAGTCCTTGTGCTTGCCACCGACGTACCACTTGCTGCCGGGGTCCTCCCCCACCAGCACGGTGCCGAGTCCGGGCACGATCCCGCGGGTCTTCAGCGCGGCAACCCGCTCGGTGAGCTCTTCCTTAATGCGTTTGGCCGTGGCCGTTCCGTCCAGCTTCTGCGCGGTCTGGGTGGCTTCAGAATTCATCGGGCTCCTGTTCGGAATACGTGTGGACTGCGGGAACCGGCCGGAGCCGGCGTTACCACTGCTCGTGGCCGGGGTACAGCGGGAACTGCTGGGCCAGCTTGGTCACGCGCGTGCGCAGAGCCTCGACGTCGGCCCCGCCCTTCAGCGCTGTGGCGATGATATCGGCAACCTCGGTGAATTCGGTAGAGCCGAAACCACGCGTGGCCAGCGCCGGGGTGCCGATCCGCAGGCCGGAGGTTACCATCGGCGGGCGCGGGTCGAACGGTACGGCGTTGCGGTTCACGGTGATGCCCACCGAGTGCAGCAGGTCTTCGGCCTGCTGGCCGTCCAGTTCGGAGTTGCGCAGGTCCACCAGGACCAGGTGGACGTCCGTGCCGCCGGTCAGCACCGAGACGCCGGCCTCGGTGACATCGGCGGCGGTAAGGCGTTCGGCCAGGATGCGGGCGCCCTCGAGCACGCGGGCCTGGCGGTCCTTGAACTCCTGGCTGCCGGCGATCTTGAAGGCCACAGCCTTGGCGGCGATGACGTGCATCAGCGGCCCGCCCTGCTGGCCCGGGAAGACGTTGGAGTTGATCTTCTTGGCGAAGTCCTGCTTGCCAAGGATGACGCCCGAGCGCGGTCCGGCCAGGGTCTTGTGCACCGTGGAGGTCACAACGTCGGAATGCGGCACCGGGTTCGGGTGCAGGCCGGCGGCCACCAGGCCGGCGAAGTGCGCCATGTCGGTCCAGAAGTAGGCGCCGACCTCGTCCGCAATGGAGCGGAAGGCCTCGAAATCCAGCTGGCGCGGGTAGGCGGACCAGCCGGCGATGATGACGTTCGGGCGCTCGGCCAGGGCCTGCTCGCGGACCTTATCCATGTCCACGCGGAAGGTCTGCGGGTCCACCTCGTAGGCAGCGACCTTGTAGAGCTTGCCGGAGAAGTTCAGCTTCATGCCGTGGGTGAGGTGTCCGCCGTGGGCCAGGGACAGACCCATGATCTTGTCGCCCGGGTTGATCAGGGCGGCGAGCGCGGCGGCGTTGGCCTGCGCACCGGCGTGCGGCTGGACGTTGGCGAACTCGGCGCCGAACAGGTTCTTGACGCGTTCGATGGCCAGGTTCTCGGCAACATCCACATGCTCGCAGCCGCCGTAGTAGCGGCGGCCCGGGTAGCCCTCGGCGTACTTGTTGGTCAGGACGGATCCCTGCACCTCCAGCACGGAGCGCGGGGCGAAGTTTTCGGAAGCAATCATTTCCAGCGTGTCGCGCTGGCGCCCGAGCTCGGCATCGAGAACGGCAGCGATTTCGGGATCGACTTCGGCCAGAGGCTGGTCGGTGACTGACGGGGTGGAAGACGTCACGGGAGTTCTCCTGAGATAAGGGATTTGCTACAGGTCAGGCTACCGGTTGCAGCCAGACTCACGCATTGTGTGTCCGGCCTGCAAAATTGCGCCGCACGGCGCATCCGGTTGAAACTTGACCCTCGGCCCAGGCGTGCGATCCGTGGTCTGCACTGTGCAGCGCCAATCCACCCACGGGTCGGTTGGCCCTGCCGCCGCTTCCTGATGGTGGTCCACCTGACGCCAGTCGCGACGCTAGGAATTCTACTGTGCCTGCCCCAGACCCTGAAAAGTACGACGGCGGCGCCCTCCGTGGCCGCGGGCGTCACCGACTTTTTTCGACACGTTTCGACACGTTCCCGACACATTTCCGGCACCATCCCGGCTCCCGGCCCGGCACTATCCCGGCCACTTGGAATACCCGGGCACCCAGGACCGTTGGAACCTATAGAAGTTGACGCATCAACCAATTTGGACGGGAGCGGCATGGACAAGGTTCTGGACGCAGTGATTATCGGCGCCGGCCAGGCCGGCCTCAGCGCCGCCTACCACCTGCAGCGGCGCGGCCTGGTGCCGGAACAGGACTACATTGTCCTGGACGCGAACGAAGGCCCCGGCGGCGCGTGGCGGCACCGCTGGCCCTCCCTGACCTTCGACGCCGCACACGGGCTGCACGATCTTCCCGGCCTCCCGCTCGGGGTTCCGGACCCCGCAGAGCCGGCGTCCGCCGTCGTTAGCCGCTACTACGGTGCCTACGAGCAGAAGTTCAACCTTCCCGTCCACCGCCCCGAACGCGTCGAATCCATTACCAACGACGACGGCGCCGGGCAGCTGCTGCGGGTCATCAGCGCCTCGGGCCGCGAGTGGCTGGTGCGCACGGTGATCAGCGGCACCGGCACGTGGGACCGGCCGTACTGGCCCTACTACTCCGGGCGCGAGACGTTCCGCGGCCGGCAACTGCACACCCACGATTTCCGGTCCGCCGACGAGTTCCGCGGCAAGCGCGTACTGGTGGTTGGCGGCGGGACCTCGGCCTTGCAGTTCCTGCTCCAGCTCGATACCGCCGGCGCGCAGACGGTATGGTCCACGCGGCGGGAGCCGGACTTCATTACCGAGCCATTCGACGCCAGCTGGGGCATCGAGGTGGAGCGCAAGGTCAACGAGCGCACCCGCGCCGGGCTGCCGCCGGTGAGCGTGGTCGGTGTGACGGGCCTGCCGCTGAACGAGACCTACAAGGCCGGCATCGACGCCGGTGTCCTGGTCTCCCGCGGGCGGCTTGCCCGGATCACTGAAGACGGCGTGGTGTTTGCGGACGGATCGGCCGAGCAGGTGGATGTCATCCTGTGGGCAACGGGCTTCCGTCCCTCGCTCGACCATCTGACTCCGCTGCAGCTGCGCGAGCCCGGCGGCGGCATCCGCATGGGTCCGGATGCCGTCTCCGTGGTCAAGGAACCGCGGCTGTTCCTCGTGGGGTACGGCTCCTCCGCCTCGACGGTCGGGGCCACCCGGGCCGGCCGCGCGGCGGCGATGGCCGCGGTGCGGCAGCTGAAGACTGCCCAGGTGCCGGACCAGGGATCGCGCGCACTGGCGGCGGTGGCCGGCTGACGCGGCCGTCGGTTTTGTCGCCCGCACCGGTAACCTTGGAGCTGTGAGTGAAGCTTCCCTGCCCAGCGCCGATTCCACCTACAACCTGACGCTCTCCTGCGAGGACCGCCCCGGTATCGTGTATGCCGTGACCGGAGCGTTGGTGGAAGCCGGCTGCAACATCGTCGATTCGCAGCAGTACGGGAACCCGAATTCCGGCCGGTTCTTCATGCGCGTTGCTGTCACCACCGGCACGTCCTACACGGACCTGCACCGGGCGCTGGAGCCCGTGGCCGAAACCTTCACCATGCAGTGGAGCCTGAACCCGCAGGGCGCCAAGATGCGCACCCTGCTGATGGCCTCCAAATCCGCCCACTGCCTCAACTCGCTGTTGTTCCAGCAGCGCTCGGGCACGCTGCCCATCGACGTCCCGGTCATCGTCTCCAACCACACGGACCTGGCGGATATGGCTGAGTTCTACGGCATCGAGTTCCGCCACATTCCGGTCACGCCGGACACCAAGGCCGAAGCCGAACAAGCGCTGCGCGACCTGGTAGCCGAGTACGACATCGAGCTCGTGGTGCTCGCCCGCTACATGCAGATCCTGAGCAATGAACTCTGCACGGACCTGCAGGGCAAGGCGATCAACATCCACCACTCCTTCCTGCCGTCTTTCAAGGGCGCCAGACCGTACCACCAGGCGCACGACCGCGGCGTCAAACTGATCGGCGCCACGGCGCACTATGTCACCCCGGACCTGGACGAGGGCCCGATCATCGAGCAGGAAGTCATCCGCGTGGACCACGCGAAGTCGGCCGAGCAGTTCGTGGCCATGGGCCGCGACGTCGAGGCGCGCACGCTGGCCACGGCCGTCCAGTGGCATGCCGAGCACCGCGTCCTGCTGGACGGACACCGCACCGTCGTCTTCAACTGACCTCGAGCCTCCGGCCTGCCCAAATCCCGGGCCCTTCACCTACCCTTCTCCTGGCTGCCCTCCCCACGTAGGGTCGGAGCATGGGCAACTACGAACGGGACCTGACAACTTACTATGACCGGCAGGCCGAAGTCCGCGATGCCCGGACGCAGGATCCGCAGCGGGAGGCCAAACGCAGCGAGTTCATCGAGCATCTGAAGGCGACCCGCCGGCATGACCTGCTGGAAATCGGCTGCGGCACCGGCGTGGACGGCCTCGCATTCAAGGCCGCCGGCATCCGCTACACCGGGGTGGACCTGTCCGAAGCGAGCGTGCGGATCGCGCGGCACAAACAGCTCGAAGCCTCGGTCGCCTCTGCCCGCGAGCTGCCGTTTGCCGACGAAACCTTCGACGCTGCCTGGACCATGAGCACGCTGCTGCATGTGGCCAACGCCGACCTCTACGGCGTCCTGACCGAAATCATGCGTGTCCTCAAACCCGGCTCCCCGTTGGCCGTGGGCCTCTGGTCCGGCTCGGACAGCGAGGGCATCAACGCCGCGGACGATCAGGAACCGCAGCGCTTCTTCAGCCGCCGCTCCGATGAAACCCTATTGAGCCTGTTCGAACCGCACGGCACCATCCGGGACTTCAGCACCTGGGAACACGGCCAGGACCCCGGGCATTACCAGTACTTCATCATCTATAAACCCTGAATTACGACGGCGGTGCGCACCCCGTGCTGCCACCGCGGCTTGGGTAGGCTGGTGCCATGGCCCACATCATCACACTCGCCGGCAAAACTCCGGCCACCGACCCGTCCGCCTTTCTCGCTCCCACCGCCACCTTGAGCGGCGATGTGGAACTGGCCGCCGATTCCAGCGCCTTTTACGGCGTCTCGGTCCGCGGCGACAGCGCTCCGATCCGGGTGGGAGCAGGCAGCAACCTGCAGGACAACGTAGTGCTGCACGCGGACGCGGGCTTCCCGTGCACCGTGGGGGCCGGCGTCAGCATCGGACACGCCGCCGTGGTCCACGGCTGCACGGTGGAGGACAACTGCCTGATCGGCATGAGCGCGACAATCATGAACGGGGCCGTGGTCGGTGAAGGCTCACTGGTTGCCGCGGGAGCCTTGGTGCTGGAGGGCACGCAGATCCCGCCCCGGTCCCTGGTGGCCGGGGTTCCCGCAAAGGTCCGCCGCGAACTCAGCGACGAGGAATACCAGTCCGTCCTCGACAATGCCGCGCACTACGTCGAACTCGCCAAGCTGCACCGGGACGCTAACGCGTAGGTCCCAGTCCACCTCGTCGTCTTGCGTTAACTTCTTGACTACAAGGTGTCTCGGGCGCACCCTGTTAGGTATGCCAGCCGAACCAGCCACAGTGACGGGCACCGACCAGCGGCCCGGCTCCCAGAGTGCACTGCGCAGGCGCAACAGCCAGCGGATCATCCGCGCGCTCATGACCAGCGGCCGGCTGACCCAGGCCGAGCTGGCCCGGCAGACCGGTCTTTCCACCGCCACAGTCTCCAACATCGTCAAGGCGATGGTCGACGGCGGCCTGATCCTGACGTCACCGACCACCAGCTCCGGCCGCCGCGCGCTCTCCGTCACGCTGAATGGCCGGGGCGCGGTTGCGGTCGGCGTGGATTTCGGCCGCCGCCATGTCAACGTGGTGCTGGTCAGCCTGGACCACCGCGTACTGGCCGAGGACGGCGTCGAACTGCCCCTGGGCCACCAGGCAGAGGAAGGCATCGAGGCCGCCGCCCAGCTGGTCCGGCGGCTGCTGGTGGACACCGGCGCGGACGCCGGGTCGCTCCTCGGCCTGGGCGCCGGCATTCCCGGCCCGATCGACCACCGCACCGGCAAGGTCATCCACGGAGCGATCCTGCCCGAATGGGTGGGCATCGATCTGCTGGGCCGGCTGCGCGAGGCGTTCGGCATTCCGATCTTCATCGACAACGACGCCAATCTGGGTGCCTTGGCACAGGTTAGCTGGGGCCCGTACCAGAACGTGCGGAACCTGGTTTTCCTGAAACTGGGATCCGGCATCGGTGCGGGGCTGATCCTCAACGGCGCGCCCTTCTACGGCAACATCGGCGTGACCGGCGAGATCGGCCACGCCACCGTCGCCGACCACGGCCTCATCTGCCGCTGCGGAAACCGCGGCTGCCTTGAAACGGTCGCTTCGACCTCCACCATGATCGACCTGCTGAGCCGCGGCAGGTCCGAACCAGTCAGCACTGAAGACATCGTCCGGATCGCCCTCGAGGGCGATCCCGCAGCCCTGCGGGTTATCGACGACGCAGGGCTAGCCGTCGGCCGGGCATTGGCGAACGTGTGCAATCTGGTCAACCCGGAAGTCATTGTCCTCGGTGGCTCCCTGACGGGGCTGGACGCCATCCTGCTCGAACCCGTGCGCCGGGGGCTGCTTCGCCACGCGGTACCCGCCGTGGGCGAATCCACCGAGCTGGCCATGTCCGGACTGAGCAACCGCGCCGAAGCCCTCGGCGCCGCCACGCTGGTCCTGCAGCAGGCCGAGCTGCCCTCATTATAAAAACGGTCCACATGCTGGCTCGGCAGAAGTCTGCGTTCAACTCTTGACGGCAACGTATGTGACGGAGTTAACTTCAAGGCAAGCCACGAACCCGTGCGCACACTTCAGCCAGACGACAAAGCAGTCAATGACTGCTCAGTAATGGAGGCGTTATGCGACGCGTATCTTTGCTCGCCAGCGTTGCGGCAGCAGGCTTGCTCCTGTCCGCATGCGGCGGAGGAAGCTCGGTCGAAGAAGCAAACCCGACGGAAGCTACCGGCTCGGTCGGGGTCTTTACCTGGTGGGCCGACGGCTCGGAGAAGGTAGGCCTGGATGCGCTCGTTGACATCTTCGACGAGCAGTATCCGGATCTGACCTTCGACAACCTGGCCGTCGCCGGCGGCGCGGGCAGCCAGGCCAAGAGCGTCCTGGCAGCCAACCTCAAGTCCGGCAATCCGCCGGATTCCTTCCAGGCCCACGCCGGAGCCGAACTGCAGGACTACATCAACGCGGACCAGCTGGAGGATCTGAGCTCCTTCTACGAGGAAGCCCAGCTCAATGAAGCTTTCCCGCAGGATCTGCTGGACCGCCTGACCGTGGACGGCAAGATCTACTCGGTTCCGTCGAACATCCACCGTGCCAACGTGGTGTGGGCCAACGTGGAAGTCCTTGAGGAAGCCGGCCTGGATCCGAACAGTCCCCCGGCCGATCTCGACGCCTGGTTCGCGGACATGGACAAGATCAAGGAAAGCGGCACCACCCCGCTGGCCGTCGCCGGCACGTGGACCCAGGTGCAGCTATTCGAGAACATCCTGCTGGCCACCCTCGGCGCCGAAGCCTACAGCGGCCTCTGGGACGGCACCACGGACTGGAGGAGCCCGGAGGTCACCAAAGCGATCGAGAATTATAAGAAGGCGCTCAGCTACACCAACTCGGACCGCGACACCCTCAGCGACTGGGGCCCTGCCACACAGCTGGTCGAAGACGGGGCCGCCGCCTACAACGTCATGGGCGACTGGGCCGAAGCCAAGTTCGCGCAGGACGGGCTGAAGCCGGGCACTGACTACGTCTACTTCCCGACTCCCGGAACCGACGGCGTCTTCGACTTCCTGGCCGATTCGTTCACCCTGCCGAAGGGCGCACCGAACCCGGCCGGCTCCAAGGCATGGCTGACCACCATTTCGAGCGTCGAAGGCCAGCAGGCATTCAATGCCGCGAAGGGGTCCATCCCCGCCCGTACGGACGTGCCGAGCGATGAATTCGGCGAGTACCAGCAGAGCGCCATCGAGGACTTCTCCTCGGACACCATCGTCTCCTCGCTCGCCCACGGCGCTGCGGTGCCGGTGGCATGGCTGAACGAGCTGAGCACCGCCGTGAGCAAGTTCGGCGGACCGCAGGACGTCGCCGCCCTGCAGGAATCTGCCGCTTCGATAGCGGAAAAGTTCGCGCAGTAGTCCCGGACAAACCGGTGGGCGGGTGCGGCCTCAGGCCTGAAGCACCCGCCCACCGCGTTCGTTCCGCTGCTGCCTGAGGAGAGATAGGGTTCGTGTTCGCGAAAATCAGGACCTGGGGCCCGGCGCTGGCCTTGATATCCCCCACCATCATCCTGCTGGGCATCTTTGTCTACGGACTGATCGCCCAGAACGTCCAAATTTCCATGACCAACCAGCACACGTCCCTGCCGCGAGCGGACTTCGTCGGTCTGGACAATTACTTCCGCCTGTTCGGGGACGCCGACTTCCAGCACTCGCTGCGCAACCTGCTGCTGCTGACGGTTGTCTTCCTGGCCGGTACACTCATCTTCGGTTTTCTCTGGGCCTGGATTCTCGAGCGCCCCAGCTTCGGCGAAGGCTTCTTCCGCTCCGTCTACCTCTTTCCAATGGCCGTATCCTTCATCGCCTCCGGCGTGGTCTGGCGCTGGCTGCTCTCCAGCCTGCAGACGGACCAGCCCGGCGGCGAGCGCACCACCGGCCTGAACCGGCTGCTGGAGAGCATCGGGCTGGGTTTCCTGCAGAACAGCTGGTGGTCGGACCCCAACTGGGGTGTGGCGGCCATCGCCGTACCCGCGATCTGGCAGCTCTCGGGCTACGTCATGGCGCTGTTCCTGGCTGGTTTCCGCGGCATCCCGGACGAGCTGCGCGAGGCGGCCCGGATCGACGGCTGCAGCGAATGGAAGCTGTACCGACATGTCATTTTCCCGCAGCTGAGCCCGGTCATGCTGTCCGCCGTCATCATCATCGGCCACATGTCGCTGAAGCTCTTCGACCTGATCCGTGCCATCGTTCCGGATGCCAACACCTACGACATCCAGGTGCCCGCCACCATGATGTGGGTTAAGTACATCGGCAGCGACTACGCCGATTCCGCCGCTATCGGCACCATCATGCTCATCTTGGTGGCCCTGGTGGTTGTCCCCTACCTCGTCTACACCTCCCGGCAGGAGAAACGCTGATGGCGACCGCCACCGTCCCGCCCCCGGTCGAAGTCTCGATCCCGCGCGCGCCCGCCCGCAGCGGCGGCCGGCAGAAAATCAACCGCACGCTCAAGTACGCGTTGCTGCTGGTGTTCGTCGTCGTCGTCCTGATTCCGGCCTATGTGCTGGTCATTACCAGTTTCAAGGGACCCGCCGACGCGGATCCTTCAACGGCGTGGCTGCTGCCTACGACGTGGGAAACCGCCGGCTGGGCCAAGGCCTGGGAAACGCTGGCGCCTGCGCTGGGCCGCACCTTCGCTCTGGTCATCCCGGCCTCCATCATCTCTGCCATGCTGGGCTCGATGAACGGTTTTGTCCTCTCGCGCTGGCGGTTCCCCTACGCCAACGTGGTCTTCACACTCATCCTGTTCGGCATGTTCATCCCGTACCAGGCGGTCATGATCCCGTTGACCCAGCTGATGCAGGGGCTCAACATCCCCAACGGGATCCCCTCCCTGCTGGTCCTGCACATCGTTTACGGCCTGCCCATCTGCACGCTGATCTTCCGCAACTACTACGAATCGGTTCCCAGCGAACTGATCGAAGCAGCCAGAATGGACGGTGCTGGTCTGCTGCGGACCTACGCCTCGGTCATCCTGCCGGTCTCCGCGCCGGGCTTCGTAGTTGTCTTGATCTGGCAGTTCACCTCAGCCTGGAACGACTATCTGTTCGCCGCCTTCTTCTCCTCAGGCAGCAACGGACCGGTCACCATTGCCCTGAGCTTCCTCGCCGGCGGCCAGCTGACGGATTATGCCGCCTCCATGGCCGGTGCGCTCATCGCGTCGCTGCCCACCCTGATCGTCTACATCATCCTCGGCAAGTACTTTGTAGGCGGCCTGATGAGCGGCTCCGTCAAGGGATAGCAGGGCCCAAGGGGCAGGCGATCTCTACCGAACACAAAACAGCGGCCGGCATCTTGTGGAAGAAGATTCCTCAAGATGCCAGCCGCTGCACAGTTGCTCACCAGTGTGCTGGCGACGGCGCGGCCGTCACGGACGGCGCTGGTCTCCGTCCGCATCGCGGGCAACGTGGCGGCCCTCGTCGTCGCGGTTCAGGTCACGGCCCCGGTTTTCGTCGCGGTCACCGGCGCCCCGGTCATCACCGCGCCCGCCCTTGCGCTTGTCGTCGGTATTGATGTCCGGATCCATTTCGTCGGCCTTGCGCAGCTGCTCCTGCGATTCATCGCGGATGCCCTGGGCATCGGCCTTGCGTTCCTCGGCCTGCCGCCGCATCCGGTCCGCTTCGATCCGCGCGCGCTCGGCCTCGATGTCCGCCTGCTCGGCATCAACCTGAACGCGGTGTGCCTCCGCTTCGCGTTCACGGGCGCCCAGTGCAGTGGCCTGGGCGGATTGACGGACTTCGGCGGCTTTCGCCCGGTCCGCTTCCTGCCGTTCATGCATTTTTGCCTTGTTGCGCTTCTTGGCAAAGAAGGCAATCAAACCGATGATGATCAGAAGAACTACAACTGCAACAATGATCCATACAATCTGGGATGTATCCATGGGTATAGCGCCTCTTTCCTGCTGAACGGGAATATCAGCCTACTTACTTTGTACCACTCATGGAGTAGCAGTAACAGGGGCGCGACACCGGAACCGCAGGTCAGCGGCAAGGCGGACTACTGCCGCGGGCGCCGAGAGCCGGGCCAGGACCCGATGACGCCACTGGCAATCGTCAGTAGCGGATGGCGTCGATCACCTTGACCCGGACCGCCACCACGGCTGGGATCAGCCCGGCCAGGGCACCAACCAAGGTTGCCGCTCCCAGGCCGATCAAGGCCGCCTCCAGCGGAAAGGGCGGCAGCTCGCTCACGCCGGCGGCGATCAGTTCCTGCACCCATGGACTCTTGACGACGGCCACTGCCAGCATCACGCCGATGACCCCGGCCACGAACGTCGCAACCACGGATTCGAGCATCACGCCGAAGAAGATCCGCCCGCCCGTCGCGCCGAAACTGCGCCGGATCCCGACTTCGCGCACGCGGTAGCGGACCGTCACCATGGAGATGTTGAGCAGCCCGACGGCGCCGAGCAGCAGCACCAAACCCGCAATTCCGCCGACGGCGAGCTGGATGCTCTCGAACGGGTCACCGAACGCGGCGTAATCAGACCTAAATACCTGCGCCGAACCGGGCCCGAACTGGGCCGCGAGATCACTGCTCATGGCGGCGGCGAGCGGTTCGGCAATCTCCTCCGGAACCCACATCTCCATCGCCGGAGGCATCAGCGCCTCACCGCCCAAAGCCCAGGCGTCGTAGTGCGCCGCGAGCAGCATTGCCTGCGGCGGGGCTTCGGGCCACTGGTTGGGGACCACGCCGACCACGGTGGCCGTGATCGGCCGCTCCCGGACGATCTGCACCGCGGGGTTCTGCTGCAGATCCGGAAGCCCCAGCCGCTGGTGGAAAGCCTCGTTGACGATGATGGCAGGTGCCAGCCGCTGCTCATCGGTGGGTGTGAACCAATGCCCGAGGGACAGATCTACACGGCGCATCGTGCCGTAGCCGCGGTCCACCACCATGGTTTCCGTTGTCGAAACGCCGTCGGGGAACTGGAACGGAACCGACGTCTGGTAGCGCAGGCTCGAATGCTCAACGCCATAGCGCTCCACCAGCCCCTCGAGAGCCTCCCGTACCTGCGGTACGTCCATTTCACCGCTGGCCGGGAAAACTTCGGCAGTCACGGTGGCCGCGCGGCCGCCCTGCTGTTCCTGCGTCTGTACCATGGCTGCCCGGGACATGTTGCCCAGCCCGACGACGGTGGTCAGGGCCGCCACCGACAAGGCCACTCCGATCAGCGCCAGCAGGACTCTTGTCTTATGGATCCGCAGTTCTGCCCAGGCTTCGACCAGGGCCGCGATCAACCCGGTCATGCTGCAGTCTCCCCGTCCACGAGCACACCGTTTTGCAGGCGGTAATGCCGCTGTGCCAGCGCGGCGACGTTCGGGTCATGCGTGATGGTGACCAGTGCAGCCCCGGACTCCCGTGCCACGTCATCCAGCAGCTTCATCACGGACTGCCCCGTTTCGATGTCAAGTGCGCCGGTCGGCTCGTCCGCCAGGATCAGCTGGGGCGAGCGTACCAACGCCCGCGCGATGGCGATGCGCTGCTGCTCGCCGCCCGAGAGTTTGTGCGGTTTCTCCCGCAGCCGGTCCTCCAGTCCCACCAATCCGAGCATCTCGGTAGCCAGCCGCTCACGCTGCCAGAACTGCTTGCCCCGGGCATAGAGCAGCGGCGTCATGACGTTCTCCAGCGCGGTGCGGCCGGGCAGCAGGTTGAACTGCTGGAAGATGAACCCCACGCGGGCGCCGCGCGTCACGGCGCGGCGCTTTTCGCTCATGGATCGGACCGGCACGCCGCCGAAGGACATGGCGCCACCGGTGGGAACGTCCAGCAGACCCAGGATGTTCAGCAGGGTGGACTTGCCCGAGCCGGACCGGCCCACAATGGACAGGTCCGTGGAACGCACGGTACTCATTCCCGACCACGAACCGCTGCACATTCTGCAAGGCGTGGACCTGGAAATCCGCATCGGCGACCTCGGTGTAGGTATAGACCGGAGCGGGCGGAGCAGCCTGCCGTACCGGCTCAGGCTCGGCGTTCCCGACAGTCCCGTTGGTCCCGCCGTCGTCAGCGGTCCTGCCCGCAAAGAGTTCGGTTGCCTGCGCAGGATCCGGCTCCACGAGCTTCTGCACCTGGAAGAGCGGGTCGCCCTTGGCAACGTCCGCGCCCACTGCCACATGGACAAAGTTGACGGTGCCTTCGGCGGTGCTGCGGACCACAATGGCCGGATCGCTCGCGACGGCTCCCTGTACCTGGACCACGTTGGTCACGGTGCCGCGCGCGGCAGGAATGCTCGGCGTGACCAGTTGCGCGGCGGGCTGCTGGTCCGTGGCTTCCGCGCGCATGCCGTCGACGAAGGCCAGCTTGAAAAGTGCCACGGCGATGACGGCGAAAATTGCCATCCAGACAATCGGAAAAACGTAGCGGCGCACGGCGCTCATGCCTATCCCCCATTTCGATGAAGGTGCCACTCGCGGGGCACCCGAACAGCGCGGCACCACCCTGAGGTGAAACGTTGAGACTTGCGCCGCTTGATGGACGTTATCATTCGTAGCGGTAATGATGGATTCATGACAACGCCCCCGCGAATCATCACGCCGCCCTGCGCCGCCCCCGGGGCACCCAGCCCGCTGACCGCGACCGGCCGGCCGTTGCGCTGGGGCGTGGTCTCGACGGGCAAGGTCGCGGCCAAAGTCAGCGGTGACATCGCCCTGCTCGAGGACTCCGTGCTGCAGGCGGTGAGCTCGCGGGTGGCGGAAAACGCGCTGGCCTTCCGGGACCAGTTCGGCTTTGCCACCGCCTATTTTGATAACGACGGCGGCAAAGGCTACGAACAGCTCTTCGCGGACCCCGACGTCGATATTGTCTACGTGGCCACCCCGCACGGCCAGCATTACGAAATTGCCCGGAGCGCACTGGAAGCCGGCAAGAACGTGCTGTGCGAAAAGTCCCTGACCATCAATGCGCGCGAGGCCCTGGAGCTGGCCGAACTGGCCCGGAGCAACTCGCTGTTCCTGATGGAGGCGGTGTGGACGCGGTTCCTGCCGATCGTCCACCGCGCGTGGGAGATCCTCCACTCCGGCGAGCTCGGCGTCATCCAGTGGCTGCAGGCGGACATAGGCTTTCCCGCCCTCTATGACCCGGCCGCCCGGCTGTGGAATCCGACTGCCGGCGGAGGGGCCCTACTGGATCTGACCGTCTACCCGCTCACGTGGGCCCTCGGCACGCTGGGATTCCCGCAGACCATCACCGCCGTCGGCCATGTTAACGACGACGGCGTGGACGCCCAGAACGCGCTGACCCTCACCTATAGCTCGGGTGCCCAGGCGCAGCTGACTTCCTCGCTCCTGGCGTCCTCGCCCCGGACCGCCACCGTCTGCGGCAGCAACGGCTGGCTGCGCACCAACAGTCCGCTGCACAACCCAACGGAACTGATCATCCGGGAGCACAACTCAACGCCGCGAATCGAGACCTTCGAGCCCGTGGGCCAGAACTATGTGTATGAACTGCGCGATGTCACCCGCTGCATCCAGCAGGGCCTGTTGGAAAGTCCAACCATGCCGCTGGACGACACGCTGAACACCATGCGCCTGTTCGACGGCGTGCGCGCCCAGCTCGGCGTCAGCTATGTGAACGATCGGGCCGTGCCGGTAGCGGACTGACCCGCAGCCCGACTACGTTCTTGGTCAGGACTTGGCGGCATCCCGGCGGCGCCAGAACGCGGCAAGCAGCGCACCGGAGACGTTGTGCCACACGGAGAAGATGGCGGCAGGCAGCGCGGATTCGGGCGTGAGGTGCTGGGCGGCGAGGCCGGCAGCAAGGCCCGAGTTCTGCATGCCCACCTCGATGGCCGTGGTGCGGCGCGAGGAAACCGGCAGCTTGAACAGGCGTGCGGCCCCGTAACCGAGCGCGTAGCCGAGGCCGTTGTGCAGCACCACCGCAATGAGCACCAGCAGACCTGCGGCAGCGATGGCCGCCGCGCTGCCGGAGACGACGGCGATCACCACGTAGGTAATGGCCAGGACCGAGACCCAGGGCAGCAGCGGCAGCGCCTTGGCCACGAGCCCTGGCAGGAAGAAGCGTGCCACCAGGCCCAGCACCACGGGGATCAGCACAATCTGCACGATCGACCCGGCCATGGAGGCGGCATCGACCGGCATGTACTGGTTGGCCAGCCATAAGGTCAGCACCGGTGTCAGCAGCGGAGCCAGCAACGTCGATACAGAGGTCATGGCCACTGACAGGGCGACATCGCCCTTGGCCAGGTAAGACACCACGTTGGAGGCAGTCCCACCGGGGCAGCAGCCCACCAGGATCACGCCGGCCGCCAGCGCCGGCGGCAGTCCCAGCGCCATGCTGATCAGCAGGCCCAGCAGCGGCATGATGACGAACTGCGCAATAACCCCGAGCACCACAGGAATCGGCCGCTTGGCGATCAGCGCGAAGTCCGGCGGCGTGAGGGTGAGCCCCATGCCGAACATGATGATACCCAGCGCCGGTGTCACCAGCGTTCCCCAGCCGGTGAAGGCCGAGGGGAACAGGAAAGCTACGACACCGCCGGCCAGAATCAGGATCGGGAACAGTGTGACCGCTATTGTCGCGGCCCGGTCTTCCCTGGTGGTATCGATGCTGGCGGTTGCTGTCCGCGGTGGTTCAACTGGCGAAGTCATTGCGCAAGCTTATAAATGCTCCGCCTTGAGCGTCCACTATGTGGAGAGTTATATCAATATTCGGACAAGGGTGGATGCGGCCTCTTCCGGCGTTTGGCTCTCGCCAAGTTCCCAATGAAGAGGCCGCACCACTGCCTGCCGTTCCGTTAGCTCCGCATCGGAGCAACTTCCTTCCGCCTGATGGCCAGCAGGCCGCCGAGCAGAATCATCGCCATCCCGCCGAACAGCAGGTGCGTCGTGCTGGCTCCTGTCTCGGCGAGGGTTTCTGTGCCGTCGGCACCTGGCGTGCCGGCAGCCGAACTACCAACAACGACGCCGGCCGCCAGCGTTCCGCTGTTGGTTCCGGTCGCGTCGCTGCCTGCGATGCGGTTAGCGGCTGCCGATACTTCAACGCCGCTTGCCACTGGCTCACCCTGCGTCCCCAGGATTGCCGCACTGCCATCAGCAGCAGCAACGAAGGCAGAATCAAGGGTTCCTTCCATTCCGAGAGTTCCTTCACCACCAGCGAGGACCCCTCGGTCTCCGGCGATTCCTGCAGGCGAATCCGTGTTCGACTCGGTTGCATCGGTTCCAGCATCCGTCCCGGTGGCGGTGTCGCCTCCAGTAGGAATGCCGGCATTACCGGAACCCTGCGTTCCAGCTACGCTGTCGCCGTCGTTGCTCTCTCCTCCGGTTGCATCGCCGCCGGTCGCATCGCCGGTTGTATTGTCGCCTGTGCCGTCCGATCCTTCGGTACCGTCACTGCCCGACTCCGGATCTGTTGCCCCCTCATCAGCCGGATCCGGTCCCGCTGCTCCATCGGTATCCACAGCACCGCCGGTCCCATTGCCTGCTGTTCCCGCCAGGCAGTCATTGTCACCTGTCGCATGGCCTCCAAGGACCAGCGCGGTATCCAGACACATGTCGGCAATTACGCCAACTCCGTCGCCGTAGCCAGCGCTGACAACGGTCTCCATCTCGGCAACAAGGGCTCCGGCAACATCAGTGTCGACGTTATTGAAGTCATCGGTACCGATCACTTCGCCAATCACCACCGTTGCATCCGCAAGTACGTCCGCATCGGCGGCAAGCAGACCGTCATCGCTACCCGTATTGCTCTCCACGGTGCTGCACGGCAAGCCGTCCGCCGAGGGCCCGTCACCCAACAGAGCAACATCAGCATCAAGGCAAATGCCAGCGGCCACATCGGTCAGGTTGTCTTCGTCCAGCGCCACGATTACATCTGCAGCAGCGTCAACGTCAGCAGCAGCAACATCCTCGACCACCACATCAGCTTCCGCATCCTCCTCGGCACTCACGCCGCCTTCGGCACCGGCATCACCCTCTGTCGTGCGGCACGGCAACCCGCCCGCCGACAGACCGTCACCCAACAGAGCAACATCAGCATCAAGGCAAACATCCGCGGCAAGGTCACCAAAACCGTCCTCATTCAACGCCACATTTACATCCGCAGCAGCGTCAACATCGGCAGCAGCAACATCCTCGACCACCACATCAGCTTCCGCATCCTCCTCGGCACTCACGCCGCCTTCGGCACCGGCATCACCCTCTGTCGTGCGGCACGGCAACCCGCCCGCCGACAGACCGTCACCCAACAGAGCAACATCAGCATCAAGGCAAATGCCAGCGGCCACATCGGCCAGGTTCTCTTCGTCCTGCGCCACATTTACATCCGCAGCAGCGTCAACATCGGCAGCAGCAACATCTTCGACCACCACATCCGCAGCGGCGTCCGCGTCGGTCTGTGCTGCTGGGGCTTCGGCCTCGTCGGTTGCTTCGGCCGGTGCGCCTTCCTCGGTACCCACCGTGGCTTCTGCCATCACGTCCGCGTCAGCCTCGACAGTGCTGGTATCTACCACTCCATCAGAGTCGGAGAGTACGACATCGGCTTCGGCTTCTACATCCGCAACCGCTGCCACCTCTGCTTCCGTCGCCTGAGGTTCTTCGGCAATCGCGTAGTCCTGTTCTGCTGCCCCGACGGCAACATCAGCATCTGCAACTACGGCTGCTTCAGTTTCGACGGCCTCAGGTTCAGCTGCATCGGTGTAGTCCAACGCTGCCTCATTGACCTGGACATCCGCGTTCACTACTGCAGCGGCCGGCTCGGTCTGATTGACGGGCTCCGCCTCGACGGGAGTGGCATACTCAGCTGCATCGCCGCCGAGTTCTACGTCGGCAACAACATCAGCCACCGACTCGGCTGCGAGCAGTTCGGAGTCGAGATCCGCGCCTGCCTGGAGACCGAGGACCTGGGCGTCATCCGCTACGGCATCGAGTGCCACGTCGTCCGTGACTACATCCACGTCCGCATCAACTGCCACTGTGCTGTCCGGAGCAACCGCAGGCTCCGGTGGTTCATATTCCGCGGCTGAAGCAGCCGCGGAACCGAGGACGAGAAGTCCTCCGCTAAAGACGACGCTGCACAGCGCCGTCTGCATTGTTCTCCGCATGGTTGTTCTCCTGATTGAATCTATTGCCGCCCTGTTGCGGGTGGCAGTGGTCCCTGTGCCGCCGGAAAGGGCAGCGCGAACCAGATCAATCAGGAGAGGAACCGGGATCCGACGAACGTGAAGCGGGCAGACTCCAAGCCGAGCCATCGGTAGTACCCGAGTTGGCGAACGGCGGGAGCAGATTAGAGAAAGGTACGTCAGCGGCGCTCTGGCCGGCGGAGGCATTTCCGCCAGCGGCAGTAGAACCGCTTCCGCCAACACCTGCTGGGACGGCCGCCGGGATAGCCGCGACTGGTTGGCCAGGATACGACTCTCCGGCCGCACGATGGGCATCCTGCTCCATCACCGCCGAAGGTGTGTAGGCCATTTGGGCCAAGAACTGCGCCGGAGTTGGTTGAAGCTTCGCCGGAGCGGGTGCTGTTTCGCGTCCTTCTTCCTGGCGGTTGTCCGATGCCCCAGCGGCGGTAGCGGCTTCTGTAGGGTCCTTCTCGAGTTGGCTGGCGGAAACCTCAGCTGCCGCGACGGGAACCGATGATGATGTTTCCGCGGTGGGGCCGTCTTCGACCGCCGTAATTGTTCCGTTCGAATCAGCGGTATCGCTGGCCAGCCCACCTGCTTCTACTGCGTCAACGATAGGTTCAGCTGCCTCTTCGACCGGATCGACGACGGGCGCAGCAGCTTCAATCACCGGATCGGCAACAGGGGCTGCGGCTTCGACAACCGGAGTCACTACCGGTTGCACGGCGGAAGTGCCCGACTCAACGACGGGCTCCACGACGTCTGCTGCGGTTTCGAGCACCGGTTCGGTCAATGGCGCGGCCGATTCAAGGACAGGATCCGACACGGCGGCAACAGCGCCAGCCACCTCGTGCGCTGCCCCTGTAACCGGCTGTGTGGTCTGCCCGACTGACTCCGAAGCAGCGCCGGCAGGAGCGGCGGCCTTTTCGACAACCGGGGCGACCTTTTCCGTCACGGCCGCAAGTTGGCCGGTAACAGGCGCCAGCTTCCCTGTCGCTGCCCCGACGTTGTCGGTAACGGGTTTGAGCTCCTCGGTGAGCGTCGCCGTCGTTGTTTGGGTTTCTGAACTGAGTACTTCGGTCAGAAGGCCGCCGTCAGCATCCGCGGCACTCGCGCCGGCGATCCCGAAAAGGGCGAATCCGGCGGTGGCTGCAGCTGTGAGCACGACCTTGCGCAACAAGACGGGCACACGGGACAGCAGCTCAACGCGCACTGTGACCACCCCCGTGACGACCAGTTTTGCTTCCGAATTTCAGGCTACGTCCGTTGGCAGCGCCCGTCCAGAGGATTGGGTGAATCGGTTAGTCATTTGTTCGCTGACAGCTATCAAGAAGAGTTAGCACTCCTTGCACCTGAGTGCTAATCTGTAAACGTAGTTGAGCGAAGGGGGCTCAACTATGAAGAGCTAAGACAACCGCTCCGAACGGGGCGTTGATGCGAAGGAGTTGATGACTATGGCCATGAAGTTTGACCCATTCCGTGAACTGGACCGCGTCGCCGGAGCCCTGCTGGAAAACCGCCCGGGCCTGCGGCTCATGCCGATGGACCTGTATCGCGACGGCGACCACTACATTCTGAACGCAGATCTGCCTGGGATTGATCCGGGATCCGTTGACATCGACGTCGACGGGCAGCTGCTGACCATCCGGGCCGAGCGGACGGTGCGGGGCGCGGAAGGCGTAAAGTGGCTCAACCGCGAGCGTGAAGGCGGCTCGTTCCTGCGCCAGCTCAATCTGGGCCAGGGCATCGATATCGATGCCATCTCAGCCCGGTACGAGAACGGCGTCCTCTCTGTGACCATCCCGGTCAGTGAGAAGGCCAAGCCGCGCAAGATCGAGGTTGTCACCGGAGCGGCTGAAACGGTGGCTGTCGATAGCGCCGAAGCTACCGACGACCAGAAGTCAGTCGAGGCGTAACCCCGACTGGCGTGGTGCGGCCCCTTGCCCTTCGGGTGAGGGGCCGTCTCTTGTCCGGCGGCCTTCGGCCCATGGCCCGCCACTCTATACAAGGTGGCCCCGTGATGGTTACCTTCAAGAATGGGCTCAGAAGTCAAAACCAAGACGTTCAGCCGTGAGCAGCGCACCCGTTACCGTGAACGCCTGCTGGAAAACCTGGAAAGCTTCGGGCATTACCTCGCCACGGCCGAGTTCGCCGGAACCGGTTCCATTGGTATGGAGATGGAGCTGAACCTGACCAATGCGGACTGCTCCCCCGCGCTGCGCAACTCCGCGGTGCTCGAAGCCATCGCCGATCCGGCTTTTCAAACCGAGATCGGCGCCTTCAACATTGAGCTCAACCACCCGGCCCTCGCCGTCGCCGGCCGCGGGCTTGAGGAGCTCGAGAACAGCCTGCGCGACCAGTTGAACCATGCGGACGAACGCGCAGCATCGGCGAAGGCCCGCATCCTCATGATCGGCATCCTGCCGACGCTCAAACACGCTCTGGTGGAAGACATGTCCTGGCTCAGCGCCGGCAAGCGTTATGCCGCCCTTAACACCTCGGTGCTGCAGGCCCGCGGCGAAGACGTGCTTATGGACCTGCGCGGAATCGAGGCGCTGTCCTTCTATGCCAAGAACATTGCGCCGGAAGCCGCCTGCACCAGCGTGCAGTTGCACTTGCAGGTCCAGCCGGCCGAATTCGCACCGGTCTGGAACGCGGCCCAGATCGTTGCCGGCCCGCAGGTGGCGCTGGCGGCGAATTCGCCGGTATTCATGGAGAAGCTGCTCTGGCACGAGACACGGATCGAAGTGTTCAAGCAGTCCATCGACACCAGGCCGCCGGAAATGCGCAATCAGGGCGTCCGGCCCCGCGTTTGGTTCGGCGAACGGTGGATCACCTCGATCTTCGACCTGTTTGAAGAGAACGTGCGCTACTTCCCCGCCCTGCTGCCGGAGCTCTCGCGGACCACCGGCAAGCAGACCAAGGCCGGCGCGCCGCTGCTTCCGGAGCTCCGCCTGCACAACGGCACCGTCTACCGCTGGAACCGTCCCATTTACGACCCCGGCGACACCATGCCCAACCTGCGGCTCGAAAACCGGCTGCTGCCTGCCGGACCTACGGTGGTGGATACCGTGGCCAATGCTGCCTTCTTCTTCGGGTTGGTCCGCATGATCAGGACGGCGGACAGGCCGCTGTGGTCCCGGCTCGCGTTCAAGAGTGCGGCCGATAACTTCATCAACTGCGCCAAGCAAGGGCTGGAAGCCATGGTCTATTGGCCGGGCATCGGAGACATCCCGGTGGTGGAGCTGATTGTCCGCCACCTGCTGCCGCTGGCCGCTGACGGACTGGCCGACCTCCGCGTGGCCCCGGACCTGATCGACCGGTACATGGAAATCCTGCGCGCCCGCGCCCAGACGGAACAGAACGGCGCCAACTGGCAGATCAAGACCCTCCGGCGGCTTGAAGCAGACGGACTGGACCGTCCGGCAGCGCTGGCCGAGATGACGCGGCAGTATTCGCACAACATGCATACCAACGAGCCCGTCCACACGTGGCCGGTTCTCGACGCGACCCACTAAATACCGTCGGTTGGGACCGCCCGGATACTAGCTTCGTGAAAACCAATAACGACGGCGTGCCGTCACCTAGGGAGATTTTATGTTGCGAGGACTTACCACGGTCAGCTTCTATGCGGACGATGTTGTCGCTGCCAAGGACTGGTACTCACAGCTATTGGGCCTGGAGCCCTATTTTGTGCGACCGGAACAAGGCCCGCCCGCCTACGTAGAATTCCGCATCGGCGATTACCAGCACGAGCTGGGCATTATTGATAGCCGTTACGCGCCCCATGGTGCCGCTGCATCACCAGCCGGTGCCGTCATCTTCTGGCACGTCGACGATGTTGAATCGGCTGTCGAGAAGCTCTTTGCCATGGGGGCGAAAGAGCACGAGCCGATCACGCCGCGGGAAGCCGGATTCATCACGGCCTCGGTGGTCGATCCGTTCGGCAACATTCTCGGCGTCATGTACAACCCGCATTACCTGGACGTTTTGGGCCAGCGGGGACCAGCCTGACCTTGGCCCGTCAGTCGTGCTCGGCCTGTGCGCCGGCCACAGCAGCCTCGGATTCCGGCCGGCCGCCGTCGGAACTGCCCGCATCCGCGTCGTCGCCCTCCGGCTGGGCTGGAAAGACCACGTCGCGCAAATAACGCAGCACCACAATTCCCACCGCTGTTGTTGGTACCGACAGGAACGCTCCGACAATGCCGAACAAGGTGCCGCCGACCGTTACCGAGGCCAGCACCACCGCCGGGTGGATCTTCAACTTGGTACCCACCAGGAACGGCTGCAGCAGGTTGCTCTCCAGTTGCTGAACCACAATCACCACACCGAGCACAATCAGAGCCGTGACCCAGCCGTGGGAGATCAGGGCGATCAATGCGGCCAGCAAACCCGTTGCCACCGCGCCGACCACCGGGATGAAGGCCGCAATAAAGATCAGGACAGTCAAGGGCAAGGCCAGCGGAATGCCCAGGATGAACAGGGCGGCGCCGATGAAGACCGCGTCGACCAGGGCAACCGCGGCCTGCGCCGCGATGTAGCCGGACAGGGTCTGCCAGGCCCGGGAGGTCACCGCGGCGGCGTGGACGTAGACTTTGGCGTCCGTCCACCGGCTGGTCCAGGCGAGGAAACGGTCGCCGTCTTTGAGGCAGAAGAAGGTAAAGACCAGGACCAGTACAAAGATAACGGTGCCCGCAGTGATGGCGCCCAGTCCGGTAGTGATCCCCGAAGCGATGTCGCCGGCATGCTCGCGGATCTGGGATACCGCGCTGTCCACCAGCGAATTCAGGTCCGCGTTTTCAAGATTGAACGGTGGCCCGGCCAGGAACTGGGTGATCTGCCCGAGGTTCTCTCGTGCCTTTCCGGCCAGCCCCGCCGTTCCCGAGGCCAGCGACGGAATCACCAGCATCAGCACGCCGACAACGGCCGCCAGCGCGGCAAGCACCGTGACAAAGGCCGCCAGAGCCTTGGGCATGATGCGGCGGGCCAGTCGGTTCACCGGCCACAGGATGCTGGCCAGCAGCAGGGCCAGAATCGTCGGGAAAACCACCGACCACAGTGAACGGACCAGCCACCAGGCCAGCACCAGGCCGATGGCGATGACAACGGCCCGGCCGGTCCACAGAGCGGTGCGGTCAACGCCGGCGGCGAAAATCCCCCGCGGTTCCTGCGGCTTCACTCCGGGTCCGGTGGCAGACTCCACCGCGTCCGGATCGGCTTTGAGGGTGCTGGACACCGACCGGGCGGTCGAGGCCTGGCGCTTCGGAATAAATCGCATGCTTCCTATCCTGCCGCACTTGGCCACTGGAGCCGGCACTCGACGCCTGCCTGCCGCCACGCCGTTGTAAGCAAAGTACGACGACGGCCCGCACCTTTTTGTGCAAAAGGTGCGGGCCGGCGTCGTACGCTTCAGGCTTTTGGCTGTACCTGCTCAGTGCTTAGCTCAGCGTGGCCAGAACCTCGTTGAACTTGGCCGAGGGTCGCATGACCTGGGCGGCCTTGGCGTCGTCCGGCTCGTAGTAGCCGCCGACGTCAACGGGGGAACCCTGCACGGCGAGCAGCTCGCCGACGATGGCATCCTCGTTGGAGGTCAGGGCCTCGGCAACGGCAGCGAAGGACTTCGCCAGCTCCGCATCCTCGGTCTGCTTGGCCAGTTCCTCGGCCCAGTAGCGGGCGAGGTAGTAGTGGCTGCCGCGGTTGTCGAGCTCGCCGACCTTGCGCTTGGGCGACTTGTCCTCCAGCAGGAAGGTTCCGGTGGCGCGGTCCAGCGTGTCGGCCAGGATCTGCGCACGCTTGTTGCCGGTGGAGTTGGCCAGGTGCTCGAAGCTCACGGCCAGGGCCAGGAACTCGCCGAGGCTGTCCCAGCGCAGGTGGTTTTCCTTCAGCAACTGCTGCACGTGCTTCGGAGCCGAGCCGCCGGCGCCGGTTTCGAACAGGCCGCCCCCGTTGATCAGTGGAACGATGGAGAGCATCTTCGCGCTGGTGCCGAGCTCGAGGATCGGGAACAGGTCCGTCAGGTAGTCGCGCAGCACGTTGCCGGAGACGGAGATGGTGTCCTCGCCCTTGCGGATGCGCTCCAGGGTGAAGGCGGTGGCCTCAACCGGGGACATGATCTCGATCTGCAGGCCCTCGGTGTCGTGGTCCTGCAGGTATTCCTTGACCTTGGCGATCAGGTTGGCGTCGTGGGCGCGGGTTTCATCCAGCCAGAACACGGCCGGCGTGTTGGAGGCGCGGGCGCGGTTGACGGCCAGCTTGACCCAGTCGCGGACCGGCACGTCCTTGGTCTGGCAGGCGCGCCAGATGTCACCCGGGGCAACCTGGTGCTCGATCAGCACGGTGCCGGAGCCGTCCACCAGCTGGACGGTGCCGGCGGTCTGGATCTCGAACGTCTTGTCGTGGCTGCCGTATTCCTCGGCGGCCTGGGCCATCAGGCCGACGTTCGGGACGGTGCCCATGGTGGTCGGATCGTAGGCGCCGTTGGCACGGCAGTCGTCGATGACAACCTGGTAGATCCCGGCGTAGGAGCTGTCCGGGAGCACCGCGAGCGTGTCCGCCTCCTGGCCGTCCGGGCCCCACATGTGCCCGGAGGTGCGGATCATGGCCGGCATGGAAGCGTCCACGATCACGTCGCTGGGAACATGCAGGTTGGTGATGCCCTTGTCGGAGTCCACCATGGCCAGCGCCGGGCCCTCTTCCAGGCCTTTCTTGATGGCAGCCTGGACGCCTTCGCGGACGTCGGCCGGCAGTTCCTCAAGGCCGTTGAGGATGGAGGCCAGGCCGTTGTTGGGGCTCAGGCCTGCGGCAGCGAGCTGCTCGCCGTAGGTCTCGAACAGTTCGGCGAAGTACGCCTTGACCACGTGGCCGAAGATGATGGGGTCCGAGACCTTCATCATGGTGGCCTTCAGGTGCGCGGAGAACAGCACGCCCTCTTCCTTGGCGCGGGCAACCTGTGCGGCGAGGAACTCGTCCAGGGCGGCGGCGCGCATCACGGTGCCGTCGATGACCTCCCCGGCCAGAACCGGGAAGTCCTTCTTCAGTACCGTGACGGTACCGTCTGCGGCAACGAGCTGGATCTTGATCGTGTCGTCGGCCGGAATGACCACGGACTTCTCATTGGAACGGAAGTCATCGGCGTCCATGGTGGCAACGTTGGTCTTGGAATCCGCCGACCAGGCACCCATGGAGTGCGGGTTCTGCCGGGCGTAGTTCTTCACCGAGAGCGGTGCGCGGCGGTCCGAGTTACCTTCACGCAGGACCGGGTTCACGGCGGAACCCTTGATCTTGTCGTAGCGGGAGCGGATGTCCGTCTCCTCGTCCGAGGAGGGGTTGTCCGGGTAGTCCGGCAGGGCGTAGCCCTTGCCCTGAAGCTCCGCGATGGCGGCCTTCAGCTGCGGGATGGACGCGCTGATGTTCGGCAGCTTGATGATGTTGGCTTCGGGCTTCTTCGCCAGCTCTCCGAGCTCGGCCAGCGCGTTGCCGGTCCGCTGGTCTTCAGTGAGGTAGTCACCGAAGACGGCGATGATGCGGCCAGCCAGCGAGATGTCGCGGGTCTCCACCTCCACACCTGCCGTCGAAGCGAAGGCTTCGACAATCGGCAAGAACGAATACGTGGCCAGCATCGGCGCTTCGTCGGTGTGGGTATAGATAATCTTGGCCATTGGTGAGGCGTCTCCCTAAGGTCTACGGAACTCTGTAAATCCTGTTGAATTCACCATCTAACTTACCCGAGGAGGCCGCTTCGATCCCTATCGCGGCCCGATAAACGCCATTTCATGACCGTGCTCCTGCCCACGCCAAGAAGGCGTGTCACATTGATTCGCAGCGGCTAGACCCCGCTGCCAGGTCCGAAGATCTGGCCGCGATGCGCATTGTTGTTGTGTTCCAGGTGCGTGTCTCGCATGCCGCCGCCGGGTGCTTCGGCCTCGCGGACTGCCGCCTGCTCCCGCGCGGAGCGGGTACGCGGCGTCCTGAACGGCGGCACCAGCCAGAAGGCCAGCGCCGCCACCACCACAATGAGTACGACGGCGAGACCGATCCATACGTTGGACGAGTCTGCTGGCTCAACGGTCTGCAGCGGAAGCACGGCCACCCCTTAAACGCCGTTGCCGGGCACAACGGTTGCTTTGAACCTAGGTGCCCGGCACGGCGCTGGCAAGGGGTGTCGGCCCGACTTGCCAATAGCGGAACTGTTTAGTGGAAGAAGTGGCGCGCTCCGGTGAAGTACATGGTGATGCCGGCGGCGTTGGCTGCCGCAACAACTTCCTCGTCACGCACCGAACCGCCCGGCTGGACGACGGCGCGGACGCCGGCGTCGATCAGGATTTGCAGCCCGTCCGCAAACGGGAAGAACGCATCCGATGCAGCCACTGCACCGCGGGCCCGCTCCGGCGCACCGGCGCCTTCGACGTTAGCGGCTCCCCCGGCGGCATCAGCACCGCCGTCGACGGCCACGCCAAGAGTGTTGGCGCGCTCCACGGCGAGCTTGCAGGAGTCCAGCCGGTTGACCTGGCCCATGCCGATGCCCACTGCGGCACCGTCATTGGCCAGCAGGATCGCGTTGGACTTGGCGGCGCGGATCGACTTCCAGGCGAAGGCCAGATCGGCCAGCGTCTTCTCATCGGCGGCCTCGCCGGCGGCAAGCGTCCAGTTCGCGGGGCTGTCTCCGTCGGCCTCCAAGGTATCGGATACCTGGACCAGCACGCCGCCGGATACCTGGCGGATTTCGGCCGGGTCGCGGCGGTAGCCGTCCGGCAGGGTCAGCAGGCGGATGTTCTTCTTGCGCGAGAGGATCTCCACGGCCTCGGGCTCGAAGTCCGGCGCGATGACTACCTCGGTGAAGATGTCTTTCACGGTGTTGGCCATGCCCGCGGTCACCGTGCGGTTGGCAGCAATCACGCCGCCGAACGCGGAAACAGGATCGCAGGCGTGGGCTTTGGCATGGGCGTCCGCGATAGGATCGGCGGCACCGGGCGTGGCCACGGCGACCCCGCACGGGTTGGCGTGCTTGATGATCGCCACGGCGGGTTCCGCATGGTCGAACGCAGCACGCAGGGCTGCGTCGGCGTCGACAAAGTTGTTGTAGCTCATCGGCTTGCCGTGAAGCTGGTCGGCCTGGGCAATGCCCGGCGTCGCGCCCTTCTCGACGTAGAGGGCAGCGCCCTGGTGCGGATTCTCGCCGTAGCGCAGCACTTCCGAGCGCTCCAGGGCCAGGCCGGCGTACGGCGGCCACTGGTTGGACTCATCCGTATCGTCGCCGAACTGCGCGGCGGTCCAGGATGCCACGGCGTTGTCGTATGCAGCGGTGTGGGCAAAAGCGGCAGCCGCCAGCCGGCGTCGTGCGGTCAGGTCAAAGCCGCCTTCGGCAGCGGCGGTCACCACATCGGCGTACTTGGTGGGATCGACGACGACGGCAACGCTCGGGTGGTTCTTCGCGGCCGCGCGCACCATGGACGGTCCGCCGATGTCGATCTGCTCGACTACTTCGTCCTGGCCTGCGCCGGATTTCACTGTGTCGACAAACGGGTAAAGATTGACGACGACGAGGTCGAACGCCTCCACCCCGAGCTCCTTGAGCTGCTGGATGTGGTCTTCGCGGCGACGGTCGGCCAGAATGCCGGCGTGGACCAGCGGATGCAGGGTCTTGACGCGGCCGTCCAGGCACTCCTGGAAGCCGGTGACCTCGGACACCTCTGTTACGGGAATGCCCGCCGCGGAGATCTTCTTGGCCGTGGAACCGGTGGAGACGATGCGTACGCCTGCCTGGTGGAGGCCTTGCGCCAGCTCCTCCAGTCCGGTCTTGTCGTACACCGAGATCAAGGCCCGGCGGATGGGAACACGGTCAAGCTGCTTCAGGCTCACGCAAAACTCCAAGGATGCAAAAGTATGGGGGATGGCATCAGTTTAGTTCACGCCGTGAGGGGCCGGTTATGTGTGAAGCGAAAGGGGCCGGAACCGTACGTGCGGATCGTGGCGCTGCTGCCAGCGCCGGCTCAGGAAAAGGACTCGTAGACGCGCCAAGCCCCGGGGGTTCCAGGACCATCCGGGGCCGGGCGTTTGGTTGAAGCGTCCTTTCAGGCTGCAGATTCCGCGCTTGCCGGGGATTCTGCCGACGGCGGAGTCACAGGGCTCGGAGCCGAATTCGGGCTTTGCGCCGACTGCGGGCTCGCCGGACTTTGCGGTGATACTGCGCTGGGTGCAGACACGGGGCTTTGCGCCGATTGAGGCGTCATTGGGCTCTGTGCGGATTCCGGGGTCACCGAGCTGGGCGAAGAAACAGGTGTTCCCGGAGACGGCGCGGAATCGGACGTGTCAGCAGATGCAGGTGAAGGCGGCGTCTGCGCAGTTACTGCAGAAGGAGCCGTCTGGACCTCAGCGTCCGCAAGGACAATATTCGAAGGCGAAACGACGCGCTGCGCTTCCGATGTCCTCCGCTGGTCAGCTGTCTCGGCAGTGATATTGCTGTCGGGACTCTGGACGGCAAAAGCACTGTCCGCCGTCGCAGTTCCGATTCCGAGTGCCATAGCACCCAGGGAGCCGGTGGCGATCCAAATATTTCGTTTGTTCATCGAACTTAAACCTTTCAATCGCGATCCGTATAACCAACGTTAACCACGCGATGTTCGATGTGGAAGGCAACCCTCGTGAAATGCGGCTGCCGCAGTAGAGTTTTCTTAAGGAGCACTGACTGGAAGGCGTCATGACCGAAACCCAGAGGATTCCCACGGGCGACCACATAGTGCAGGAACTCCCCTGGCGCTGGCGGGTGCAGGGGAAGATCTTCATCATCGGCGGCTTGGGGTTCATGTTCGACGCGTGGGACGTCACCCTCAACGGCGTCCTGATCCCCCTGCTGTCCGACCACTGGAGCCTTGAACCGTCACAGGCAGCGTGGATCGGAACCGCCAACCTCATCGGCATGGCAGTCGGAGCGTTCGTCTGGGGCACCATCGCGGACCTCATCGGACGGAAGAAAGCCTTCACGGCCACGCTGCTGGTCTTTTCCATCTTCACGGTCTTCGGCGCCTTCGCCCCTGACATCGTCTGGTTCTGCATCTTCCGCTTCGTCGCAGGCTTCGGCCTCGGCGGCTGTGTGCCGGTGGACTACGCCCTTGTCGGGGAGTTCACGCCACGCAGACAACGCGGCCGCGTCCTCACCGCAATGGACGGCTGGTGGCCCGTCGGCGCAGCCCTCTGCGGTTTCGTCTCCGCCGGCATCATGGCCACCTTCGCGGACTGGCGCTACACCATGCTGATCATGGTGCTGCCGGCACTTCTGGTCTTCTGGATCCGGCGGTCCGTTCCGGAGTCTCCCCTGTTCCTGATCAGCAAGGGCCGCGGCGAAGAAGCCGCCCATGTCATCAACGATCTGGTCAGACGCACCGGCGGCACACCCACCGAATGGCGACTGCCCGAGCCTGAGGCCATTCCGAAGCTTACAGTCGGCAACATCTTTGAACAGTTCCCGGCCATCTGGAAACACAACTGGAAAATAACGACGGCGGCGTGGGCCTTATTCTTCAGCATTCTGTTGGTCTACTACCTGGCTCTGACGTGGATGCCACGCATTCTGATCGAGTCCGGCTTCGCCGAAGTGCGCGCGTTCATCACCACCGCTGGCATGGCGGGCGTCGGGCTGCTCGGCGTCATCGTCGCCGCATACTTCGTGGAAAAGACTGGCCGGAAGTGGATCCTCGCGGTGACCGGACCGCTCTCCGCACTGATCCTGGTCATTGTTTCACTGGTCATTGATGTGCCTGCGGCCGTGATCACCTGGCTGCTGATCTACGGCTTCGTTGTCCAGATCGCCATCCCGGTCCTCTACGCCTACGTCTCCGAGCTTTATCCCACGGAACTGAGAGGCTCCGGTTTCGGCTGGGCCTCAACGTTCTCCCGCATCGGCGCCGGATTCGGACCGCTGATCTTCGTCTCGATCATGTGGCCCTACCTCGGCCTCGCCTGGTCCTTCGCCATCGCCGGCGGTCTAGTACTGATCGCTGTCCTCTGGATGGCCAGGTTCTCCCCCGAGACTAAAGGCGCAGAACTGCACTGAGCACCATGAGCCCGGTCCTGCAGTGGATGAACGGTAACTACCCTGGGAGCCGCAGTTAGCAGCCGGCCCCATTTGGATTCTCAAGACAGTTATCAGCGAAGTTGTTTACAACTGACCGCCACACACTGATCGTCACCGGTTCAGCTGAAAATTCGGCATCGCCAGGGACATCGATAACGACGCCACCGTTGACGGTGTAAGTAGCGCGGTAAGTCACTGTAAGGCCAACAGCAAAGTCTCCAGTTTCCTCGAAGATGTGACTCGTAGCCGTTTTCGTTCCCCATTCGCCTTCCTGAAGAGGACCGCCAGGAAAAAGGAATGGTCCGCCTCTGGCACCATCTCCATAATCCCACTCATACTGAACCGGACGGGCTTCGAGGTGGATCTCTTGACCATGAAGCTCGAAGTCGGCTGATTGTTCACCAGCATCTGCATAGAAATTCGTCTCGGCTCCGCGCAAAGTATGAGGAGCGGGTTGACCACTTATCCCGCCAACATGTATCGGTAGGTCCGCGAAGGCAGCGTGGATGTCTCGAGCTATCAGGTCCATGACATCGACAGGTTTCTCCGTGTATAGGCAGGAGTATCCATCTAGCCGCCGCCATTGCAATGGCTGGATCTCGGTAGAGGCAGATTCCCAAACCACAACGCGTCCGTTTTCTGCTTCGTCACACTGTGGGAGTCGGGCCAGACAAGCAACGTCGATGTTATTCCGACCGTCGTCCATACAAGCAATTTCGTATCTGAAAACTCGGTCTGGTTGGGGAAGTGCGTTGAGGCTGTTGGTCCATCCGCCACCGTCTGGGACCGGGTACCAGGAAGTTACTTTGGCTTTCCCGCCAGCCCATTCACCACCAGTATTGGGAGCAGCATAGGCCGAACTCGCGGATCCGAGCAGCCAAATGACACTGATAAGGGCAAGCCATGCCATGCATAAGATATTGCGTCTAGCGGAGTTCCACCATCTGCCCGCTGTTCGCATAGCTAGATCGATCCAGAGACGCCCACGTCAAGCGTCAGCCATCTGCCGCTTTCATACCGGGCAACGAGGACGTCGACCTGCATATCCGATTCTGTCGACTTCTCATGCAGCGTTCCGTCGGCCAAGTAGTAGCGCAGCTCATTGGACACCAACTGCACGGCGATTTGATGCCTTCCAGCGGAATCCTCCACATAGTCAGTTCCAGTCCCATCAATTTCGACCTTGCCACCGACTAACCAACGTCCTTCGGAATGCCAATCCGCTATGACTTTACCTACATCTTGACAGCGGAGGCAGGAGTCCTCGGTGACAGCTTCAAGGGGCGCTAGGTCCCCCGACTCGTAGGCGTAATTCAGAAGGTCATACCAATACAGAGTGAACGCTTCGAGCCCTTCTTTGGATTCTTCGCTCGCGAGTTCGGGCATTTGCGGCACCGGTACGTTCTCAGCCGGCCCGTTCGCAGTCGCGGGCTTATATTCGGGAGTGGCACTTGGTGTAGGTGTCGGCGTAGCAGTTTCACCTGCAGCTGCCGACGTTGCTGCTGGAGAAGCAGAGCTGCCGGGCTCGCCCTCCGCGTCCCCGCCGCAAGCCGTTAGGCCGAGAGCGGCCACAGCCAGCACGGCAATTACCGAGGATCGGGCACGCGTGGAAGTATCGAATTTGGTCCTGCGGTTCACCGAGACCCCTATGCACTGGTCGGGTTGCTGACTGATGTGTTCGAGCCAGTGTAATCACACGTTTAACTAGGCAGGAAGGTTATCCACAGGAAACCGGGCTTCGCGAGCGCAATAAGTCGCGCGGGCTGCTGCTGGCGGTGCAGCCGTCACGGCTCCAGAAAAGTTAGCCAGTGCGTGTGCTGAGGTCCGCCAGCGTCTGCACCAGGAGCTTGCGCTCCTCCACTTTGATGCGCTCGTGCAGCACTTCCTCGGTGTCTTCCTCGCGGACGGGCACGGCCGCCTGCGCGAGGATGGGCCCGGTGTCCACGCCGGAGTCGACAATATGGACGGTGACGCCGGTAATCTTCACCCCGTGGGCCAGCGCGTCCCGCACTCCGTGGGCGCCCGGGAACGACGGCAGCAGTGCGGGATGGGTATTGACCATGCGGCCATCGAAGGCCTCGACGAATTCGGCATCCAGGATGCGCATGAAACCGGCGAGCAGCACAACATCCGGAACATAGGATGCGACGGCGGCCTGCAGCGCGCGGTTCCACTCGGGCCGGCTGCCGAAGTCTGCCGGCGCCACGACGAACGTCTCGATGCCTGCGCCCTCGGCCCGCTCTAGCCCTAAGCAGCCCGGGATGTCGGAACCCACGGCGACGATATCGGCGTCGAGCTCCCCTGTTTTCACCGCTTCGATGACTGCCTGAAGGTTGGTGCCGGAGCCGGAGACGAGTACCACGATGCGCATGCGTCAACTTTATGCTCCCGGCTCGCCTAGGCTTAAACCCATGGAACATGACACACGGCCGCGGCCCAGCGAGGAACAAACAAAAAACGCAAGTCTCTATCTGCGGGTTCTCCTGTTGCTGGTGCTGGCCACGTTCCTGGCGGCGGCGTTGCCGCTGCCGTGGAAGATCGCCGCGCTCGTCCTGGCCGTGATCACCGTGGTGGTTTCGATTGTGGGTCTGGTGAAGTCAGTCCGGCACGGCCTGCCGGGGACACTGCGGATCACATTCATTTTCGGCATCATCGTAGGCGGTTTCTTCGCGCTGACCGCCCTGGCGCAAATGGTCTTCTGGCCGCTCACGGCACAGTACGAGGAGTGCACGCGGCTGGCGGTCACACAGAGCGCACAGGAGCAGTGCACCAACGAGTACTCGGAAAAGCTGCTCGACTACAACAACCTGTTCAACCCGCAGAGCTGACGGATCCGCCGTCGTTATGGCGGCAGCTAGTCTTTCTTGCTGCGGATCTCCGCCGGCGTTGTTGCAGCGCGGCGCGGTTCGCGCTCCAGCCAGGGGCCTACGGCGTAACCAATAACGACGCCGGCAGCCACTTCCAGCGCGATCCAGAGTGCCGTCCACAGCGGGTCCGGGCCCAGGTCAACAAAGCGGCCGATGCCCAGGGAACCGCGGGACAGCCAGGCCAGGACCGCAGTGCCCGCACCGGCGGCGGCGCCGATCAAAAGGCCAAGCACCACGGTGGAGGCCGCGGCCGTGAACCAGCGGGTCTGGATTTTGATGGAGAGCCATTCGTCAAAGTGGTTTTCGCCCTCGCGCAGGAACCACCAGCCGGCCAGCACGCCGGCAACCACCGGTAGCAGCAGGGCGGCCATGCCGTAGGTCAGTTCGCCCGTGGGCAGGGCGCCGAGCAACGGGAACGCCGGCAGCGGTCCCACCGTGGTGGCGAGCGGACTGATGGAACTGCCCGTGCCGACGGCGAACCCGGCTCCGGAGGACCACGCCAGTGTCCAGCCCACGAAGTTCGGCAGCAGGCCCAGCTGCGCGACCGTGAGCACAATGCCGCCCACCACACCGGTGTTCAGCTCCTGGTAGATCTCGATGATGTCCGCCCAGTGCAGGGCGATGTCCACGGCCAGCAGCAGGGCCGCCAGGCAGACCGCGGCAGTAACCGCCAGCAGACCAGCGCGGATGACGGACCAGACGTAGGAGCCGGCCCAGCGTGAGTGCTGGCTGGTCTTGGCCACCCAGGCCGCCGCGTCCACGCCGATCAGCCGGCCCCACGATCCGGCCGCGCGGTACGCCCCGATGATCAGCCCCGCCCCGGCCGGGATCAGCGGTATCAGGGCGCCGGCCACCATGGAAATTTCTACTTCCTCGGTCTGCACCAGATAGGCGGTGGCGCCGCCGACAAAGGCATACACGCCGAGGGCACCGAGCAGTGCCTGCCAGAGCTGGTCCGTATAGGCGGCGCGCGCCAGACGTCGTCCCGCCCGCCAGGACAGGAAAAAGGGCAGCAGCGCCAGGCCCAGCGGGACAAGGGACAGCGTGCCCCGCTCCATGTCCGCGGATGTGGTACCCATCAGGATCTCCAGCTGCAGCGGCACGCCATGGATCAGCAGCCAGGCCTGTCCGCCAAGCCTGGCCAGCGAATCGAAGCTGCGGTCTTCGAACCCATCCGCGAACCACACGCCGACAAGCGGCAGCAACACGACGATCGCCGAGAGCAGCGCGCTCTGGAAAAGTTCGAAACCCCCTTGCAGCCAGAGGGGCATGGGCAGTCCGCTTTGCCCGCCCGGGCGCCATTTGAGTTTCATTGTCTCCATGGTGCCAGTTGACCGGCCATCGTCCGGCCAGCGACGCGGCGGAGCAGCCAAAAGCGGCGGTGCTAACAGTCCCGCCGCCCACAGCCAGCGCAGCACTAAGGCTGAAGCACAACCTTAATGCAGCCGTCCTCCTTCTTCTGGAACATCTCGTACATGGCTGGCGCCTCGTCCAGGGAGACGCGGTGGGTGACCAGATCGGACAAGGCCAGCGGGTCGGTGTCGTCGTCGACGAGGGGCAGCAGGTCGGTAATCCAGTGCTTGACGTTGCACTGGCCCATCCGCAGCTGGAGCTGCTTGTCGAACATCTTCAGCATCGGCATCGGATCCGCTTCCCCGCCGTAGACCCCGGAGAGCGAGACGGTTCCGCCGCGCCGGACGGAATCAATCGCAGCGTGCAGGGCGGCGAGCCGGTCCACCCCCGCCGTCGTCATGGCCAGCTTGGCCACGGGGTGCGGCAGGACCCCGACGGCGGCCTGCGCGGCGGCCGCCACCGGCGAACCGTGCGACTCCATGCCGACCGCGTCCACCACGGAGTCCGGGCCGCGTCCGCCGGTCATGTCGCGCAGGTCATCGGCGCAGTTCCGGGTCCAGTCCAGCGTGGCGATGCCGTGCCGCTCGGCCATCTGCCGCCGCTCCGGAATGCGCTCGACGGCGATAACGCGGTAGCCCAGATGTTTGCCGATCCGGCTGGCCAGCTGCCCGATGGGCCCAAGCCCGAAGACGGCCAGCGTGCCGCCGCCGGGGACGTTGGCGTAATCCACGGCCTGCCAGGCGGTGGGCAGGATGTCGGAAAGGAACAGGTAGCGCTCGTCCGGAATGCTGGTGTTGGCCACCTTGATCGGGCCGTAGTCCGCGTGCGGCACCCGCAGATACTCCGCCTGCCCGCCCGGCACCGAGCCGTAGAGTTCCGTGTAGCCGAACATCGCGGCGCCGGTCCCCTTCGCCTTGACCTGGGTAGTCTCGCACTGCGACTGCAGGCCGAGACCGCACATGAAGCAGTTCCCGCAGGCGATGTTGAACGGAATGACCACCTTGTCGCCGGGCTTGATGTTGGTGACGGCGCTGCCCACTTCCTCCACAATGCCCATGGGCTCGTGGCCGAGGATATCGCCCTTGTTCATGAACGGGCCCAGCACCTCGTACAGGTGCAGGTCCGAGCCGCAGATGGCGGTGGAGGTGATGCGGATGATGGCATCCGTGGGGTCCTGGATGGCCGGATCCGGGACCTCCTCGACGGACACTTGACGTTTGCCTTGCCAGGTCAGAGCTTTCATGTCTGGAACTCCTGTCAATGATTCGCGTGCCGGGCCGCGCGATGTCTCGACGGCGGGAACCTTTTCAACGCTACGCGCCGGTTCTGGTTCGGGCTAGAGGTTGACAGACCCCGGCAGGAAAACGCGTCAACGTACGACTGTGAGACTTTCTTGTAGCTGGTCTGGGACTGGCTGGCAGGATGGGTACTGGCCGTTCCGCCGGCCATGGATGTGACTCGAGCGTACGTTGACCATGAAGTGTCTTGCCGCCGACTTGTCCATCCGTGGCGCGGGCCGGCCGGACCTGTCCGGCCCACCTCGGTAGCTTGATCAGAAGATTGTCCGCCGCCTTGAGGCGCGTGACCCGTCACAGTGCTGTTCCGATGTGTTTCCTACCCGGACTGGTACCGGCCGACAGCGGCCTGACCATCTCCATCACTGAGGAAAGGTGCCGTGACCGCCATTTCTATCGTCGCGCATTCCTACCCGTTTGTCGTGGGCGTCGACACCCACGCCCGCAATCACGTCTACGCGATCCTTGCAGCCAGGACCGGCGAGCTGATCGATACCCGAGACTTCCCAACGACGTCTGCCGGCATCAACAGGGCCATCGCGTGGGTGGCCCGCCGCACCGACGCAGACGCTGACACGCTGTGGGTGATCGAAGGCGCCGCATCTTACGGAGCCGTCCTGGCCGGCGCTGTCGCCGCCGAGGGTTACCCGGTGGCCGAGGCTCCGCGAATGGACGCGAAGAAACGCCACGGCGTCGGCAAATCCGATGCCCTCGATGCGCACCACATTGCCGCAGCCGCGTTGCCGCTGCCACAGGCGAAGCTATGCCGCCCGAGGCTCAACGAGGGGGTGCGCCAGGCCTTGCGGATCCTGGTCACGGCCCGCGACGCCATGAGCGCCGAGCGCACCCGTTCGGTCAACTCGCTCACCGCACTGCTGCGCACCAATGATCTGGGATTGGACGCCCGCAGGGCACTCTCAGCAGCTCAGATCGCTGAAGCGTCGCGGTGGCGCGCCCGAGAGGAGGAACTGTCCCTGACCATCGCCCGGACCGAGGCAACGCGGTTGGCCAAACGTGTCCTCGAACTCGATGACCAGCTCAAAGCCAATGACAAGCAAGTGACCGAGCTGGTACAGATCAGCGAGGCCGCACCCCTGCTGCATGAAAAGGGCTTTGGGTCCGTCACTGCAGCGACCTGCCTCACCGCCTGGTCCCATCAGGGACGGGTTCGGAACGAGGCGGCCTACGCCTCCCTGGCCGGCGTGAATCCTATCCCCGCTTCCTCAGGAAACACCGTCCGGCACCGCCTGAACCGAGGCGGAGACAGAAACCTGAACCGCGCTCTCCACATGGTCGCTCTCACCAAGATGACCCACGACGAGGAGACCCGGAGATACGTGGAGAAACGGCGAACAGAAGGACGCACCGACCGGGAAATCCGCCGATGCATCAAACGCTACCTAGCCCGACGCGTCCACCGCACGCTCAACGCCGCGAGCCCGTGCCTGAAGAGCGCTTGACAGACATAGAAGAGTCGGCGGCACGCACCTCAGTGGGCGATGGCACCTTCCGTTTCGACCGGCTCTCCGGCGGCGGGCAGGATGTTCTGGTTCCCGCGGAAGATATTGTCCGGATCGAAGTCCCGTTTGATCCGGGCGAGCCTGGCGTAGTTCTCCGGCCCGAAGGCCGCCATGATCCGCTCCTGCCCCTCGTGGCCGATGAAGTTCAGATACACGCCGCCGCTGGCATAGGGCGCAATATCGCGCCGGAAGCCCTTGGCCCAGCCGATGGCTTCAGCGGTCTGCGCCGGGTCCTGCCACACGGCAAAGGGATGGGTAATCCATTGGGCAGTGCGCCGGGCCATCGGCGTGGAGGCCGGGTCAACCCGGCCGGCCCGGCCGCCCCACGGTGCCAGCAGCATCTGTGAGGATTCATGCGGCAGCGCTTCCCCGAACCGGAGGAAGACATCCAGCGCCGCGTCCGGAAACTCGTCGTGGTAGTCCGCCGTCCAGTAGTTCAGCTGCCCCGGGGCGTCGTCGAGCATGCACTGGAAATCCGCGTACGGGCGGGGCCCGACAATATCGGCGGCGGGCTGCAGCGACCTCAGCGGCCGGACCGCTTCCCTGCCCTCCTCCGGATCGCCGGTATAGACCACCACGAGGCCCAGGGCCGGCTTGCCCTGCAGCTCTGCCGGCACGAACTCTTCCGGCGGTGCGATCAACGTGACCAGGCAAGAACCCAAAGCTTCGGGCGAGGCAGGTACGAAGTCCCGGTAGGCACGCGCCACGTCCCGGGCCTGTCCGAGCGGCCACAGCATCAGTCCGCACAGAACCTGCTCGCCGACGTCGTACATTTTGAAAGTAAGGGAGGTCGCGACGCCGAAATTCCCTCCGCCGCCGTGCAGCGCCCAGAACAGCTCCGGGTTCTCGCCGGCGCTGGCCGTCGCTTCCTCCCCCGCCGCCGTCACCAGATTCACGGAGACCAGGTTGTCGCAGGCCAATCCCCACCCGCGGTCCATCCAGCCGGAGCCGCCGCCCAGGGTGAAGCCGGAAACGCCCGTCGTGGACACCCGGCCGCCCGTGACCGCCAGACCGTACGGTTGAGCGGCCCGGTCGAACTCGCCCCAGGTCGCGCCACCGCCGACGGTTGCGGTGCGGGCCTGAGGGTCCACGGTGATGTCCTTCAGCCCGCGCACGTCGATGACCAGGCCGCCGTCGTTCATGGACATGCCGGCAACGGAGTGGCCGCCTGATCTGACGGCGATCTCGAGGCCGTGCTGCCGTCCGTAGGCGAGCGCCTCACGGATGTCGGCCGCGCTCGAGCATTGGGCGATGACGGCCGGACGCCGGTCGATCATCGCGTTGAAAAGTGTGCGTGCTTCGTCGTAACCGGCGTCTTCCGGCCGGATCCATTCCATGGTCTGCTCCTTAGCACCATGGGCCACCCGAGACAGATATTACGCCGGGCGGGGCAGGGCAGCCAGCACCAAAATTGAGCGGTGGGGCGGGAATCTGTGAGCTTTCGCCAGTGCCGGAAGGAAAAACGAGTTTTCCCAGAAAAGGTGTTTTGGGCAATCATTTTCGCGGAATTTCCAGATCAGGACTTTTAAATGGAAGCGGGCGGCTGGTTCAAAAAGAACCAGCCGCCCGGAAAGGCGGAATATTCCGGGAAATCAACACGGCAAGAATGCCGCGGACTGCCTCCGGATTTCCGCCAGCCTAGGTTTCTTCATCCAGCCCTAGCTTAGGCGCCCTTGCGGCGCTTGGGAATGAGCTCCTCCTCAGCTGAGGACTTCGAGCGCTTTTCGGCGCGCTTTTCCTTGATAGATTTACCCTGTTTCTTGGTGTTAGACCCCTGCGGGGACTTTCCTGCCATTCCAGCTCCTTTTTCAAGGCGAAATACAACGGTATGAGAGACCATACCTGCTTTAAAATAAAAAGCCAGTGCGGGCACGAAACAGGTGGAAAAGGGGTGCTACGGGAACAACCGCACCGCTTTGACCGTTGAGGCCCAGCTTTAGCCGTTGAGGTCCAGCAGTCCCTTGATCAGCGCAGCGAGGGCGCCCACGAAGGCCATAATGATGACGGCGACCCGCGCGTGGTCGTCCTTGATGTGTCGCAGCAGCTTCTCCCCCGTAAAGATCCCGACCACGATCATGACCCCCAGCGCGGCCCACATCCACCAGTCCAGTTGCGGCAGATGGGACGGGTTGAGCCAGGTCCTGACGCCGACGGTGATCAGGCAGATCACCAGGAAATAGGGCTGCAGCGTGCCGGCGAACTCGCGCTGCGGCCAGCGCGCCAGCACCGCGTAGGCGCTGACGGTGGGGCCGCCCACGCCGGCCAGCGAGTTGGTCAGTCCTGATCCCAGCCCGGCCAGCGCCTTGGGCGGGTTGCCGCGCACCGTCACGGAGGCGCGGTGCAGCATCACGGAGAGGCCGAGGGCGAAGATGACGACGGCGCCGACCGTGACCACCAGCGGCGCGGACGGGACGTTGACCGCAACGAAGGAGCCGCCGATGGTGCCAAGCGTGGCGGGGATGGTCAGCCACCAGAACATGTTCCAGTTGATGTCCGCCCAGACCCGCGGCACGATCAGGCCGCAGGAGACCACCGAGCAGATATTGATCATCATGATCCCCGTGTGTGCGCCGAGCAGCATCACCAGGATGGGCGAAAGCAGCAGCGCGAAGCCCACTCCGGCGATCCGCTGGGCCACCGAGCCGAGGAAAATCGCCACCAGGATTACGGTCAGGAGTCCAAGAGTCACCCGACTACCCTAGCCGCCTCCCGCCGCCTGCCCGGACCGCTTCTCCCGCCACCGGCCCGGACCGGCGCCGTCGTGAGTCTTTTGCAACTGTTCACCGGGGCGAAACCCTGTCCTCGCCGGGAGTCTGCGCCCGGCCGCCACGGTAGAAGCGTGAGGATCGCCATTGTTGCTGAATCGTTCCTGCCGCATATGAACGGCGTCACCCACTCGCTGCTGCAGGTCATCGCGCACCTGCGGCGGCGGGGCGACGACGTGCTGGTCATCGCGCCGACGTCGTCGTGGCTCGATGACGAGGCGCCGGCCGAGGTGGAGGGCTACCCGGTGCACCGGCTGCCGTCCGTCCCGCTGCGCGGCTACGCCAATGTGCGGGTCGCCGCCGGGACGCCGGCGCGGCTGCGGCGGATCTTCGCGGACTTCATGCCCGAGGTGGTGCATGTGGCCTCGCCGTTTGTCCTCGGCTGGCGGGCCGTGCAGGCCGCGCACCAGCTGGGCATCCCCGCCGTGTCCATCTACCAGACCGAGGTTCCGGCCTATGCCGCGCGCTACGGTGCCCCGTGGCTGGAGCAGCTGTTGTGGCAACACGTCGAGAACATCCACGAGCTCTCGACCCTCACGCTCGCGCCGTCCAGTTTCGCCGTGGACCAGCTGCACAGCCACGGCGTGCGCCGGGTGCATTTGTGGCGGCGCGGCGTGGACACCTCGCGTTTCCACCCGCAAAAGTACGACGCCGGGTGGCGGGCATCGGTGGCGCCCAACGGCGAGCGGATCATCGGCTTTGTGGGCCGGCTGGCCGCGGAGAAGCAGGTGGAGGATCTGGCCGTGCTCGCCGACCTGCCCGGCACGCGGCTGGTCATTGTGGGGTCCGGGCCGCTGAAGGACTCGCTGCGCGCCAAGCTGCCCGGCGCATATTTCGCCGGCTTTCAGGGCGGCGAGGACCTGGCGCGGATGGTGGCGAGCTTCGACCTGTTTGTCCACCCGGGCGAATCCGAAACGTTCTGCCAGACCATCCAGGAAGCGCAGGCCTCCGGGGTGCCGGTGGTGGCGGTGGGACGGGGCGGTCCGCTGGATCTGGTGGACCAGTCACGGACCGGCTGGATCTACACGCCCGGCCGGCTGGATGACTTGCGGTCCCGGGTACAGGACCTGATCGGCGACGACATTAAGCGCCGGGCCTTTGGCCAGGCGGCCTTCGAGTCGGTCCAGGGCCGGACCTGGCCGGTGCTGTGCGAGCAGCTGGTCGGCTACTACGCCAAGGCGATCTCGGTGAAGCGGCGCGCGCTGAACGTCCAGGCCCGCGAGTACCTCCGCTGAGCAAGCGCTGCCAGACCAGGCCGCCTGGGCGCCCCGGCAGATCCAGAGTGCAGCTGGCGCCCCTTTCCACCGTTCAAAAGGGCACCAGCTGCTCAGTCGGCGGAAATCAGTAGCTGGCGCGGGGCGCTTGGGCCTCTGCTCCGACTCCGGCCTCTTCGGGAATGTACTTGGCGGCGAGCGCCTCGGTCCCCCGGGCCAGCAGGGCCACGTCCGCGCCGACGTTGACGAAGTCCGCCCCGGCGTCGATGTAGCGGCGCGCCGAGGCTTCGACGAACGCGTTGACTCCGACGAACTTGCCGGCGGCCTTCACGTCCTCGATGGTCTTGACCACCGCGGCCACCACGTCCGGATGCTCCTGTTGTCCCAGCACGCCCATGGAGGCGGCCAGGTCCGAGGGGCCGATGAAGATGCCGTCGATCCCGTCCACCGCGGCGATTTCCGCGGCGTTCTGGACCGCCTCGGCAGCCTCGACCTGGACAACCAGGGTGACCAGGTCCTCGGCGCGGTTGAGGTAGTCGGGGATGCGGTTCCAGCGTGCCGAACGGGCCAGCGCCGAACCCACCCCGCGGATGCCGCGCGGCGGGTAGTGCATGGCCGCCACCGCGGCCCGGGCCTGCTCCGCGTTGTTCACCATCGGCACGATCAGCGACTGCGCACCAATGTCCAGGAACTGCTTGATCAGCACCGGATCGTTGAAGGGCACGCGGACCACGGGGAGGGCCGGGTAGCCGGCGATGGCGCGCAACTGGGCCAGGACTGTCTCCAGCCCGTTGGGTCCGTGTTCGGCGTCGATCAGCAGGTAGTCGATCCCGGAGCCGGCGCAGATTTCGGCGATGCCCGCGTCGCCGGAGCACACGAACATGCCCGCGATGGTGCGGTCGGCGTCGTTGACGAGGTCCTTGAAGGACGGCGCTGCTTCTACTCGAATCGGCATGTGATGGATCCCAGCTGTCCGTAGTCGGCGTGCACGGTGTCGCCCTCGTAGACCCACATCGGGCGGGTGAAGGAGCCGGCGAGGATGGTTTCCCCGGCCTTGAGGTGGTCGCCGTGCGGGGCGATCTTGTTGGCCAGCCAGTACACGCCGGCGGCCGGGTGGTTCAGCACGCCCGCGGCGACGCCGGTCTCCTCCACGGTCTGGTTCTTGTACAGGATCGCGGCGATCCAGCGCAGGTCCACGTCCTGCGGGCGGACCGGGTTGCCACCGATTACCATCGCGCCCATGGCGGCGTTGTCGGAGATGGTGTCCACGATGGTGCGGCCTTCCATCTCGATCCGCGAGTCCAGGATCTCCAGCGCGGGAACCACGTATTCGGTGGCGTTCAGGACGTCGAAGATGGAGGCGTTGGGGCCCTTCACATCGCGGTTCAGCACGAAGGCGAGCTCCACCTCGACGCGCGGGTGGGTGTACTGGTCCCACTTCACGGTGCAGCCGTTTTCGAGGATCATGTCGTCGAAGATGATGCCGTAGTCCGGTTCGGTAATGCCGGTGGCGGCCTGCATCGCCTTGGAGGTCAGACCGATCTTGCGCCCGGCGAGCTTGCGGCCGTTGGCTTCGCTGCGCTCCCGCCAGAGATTCTGCACCGCGTAGGAGTCTTCCACGGTCATCTCCGGGTAGCGGGCCGTCAGCCGCGGCACCGGGGTACGGGTGCGCCCGGCCTCCACCAGCTCATCGGCAATCTTCTCAATGGTCGTCTGATCAAGCACGCGACAGGCTCCAGTCCAAGGTCATCAACTGCGGACAGCCGGACGGAACCCCCGTCCGGTCTGGTGGTCCTGCCCTTCGGCGTCGGTGCCGGGCGGCCACAGCACCATAGTACGTTTCCCCGCGCCGCCATGAGACTTCCATTACAGCCTGCGCGCAGCCGGAGCGGTTGCCCACCCGCTCGCCGCAAGTGCCCGCAATCCCGCGGAGAGGTTGCTCACAGTGTGCGGCGCGTCATGGGTCGGTTTGCGCTGCTGACCTACCCTTAATGGGTACAAACCTGCGGCCGGCGCCCCGTCCGGCCGCGTTCTACCGCAGCAGGCTACCGCCGGGCGGGATCCACTTGAGGAAGTATCCTATGTCGTTTGCCTTCCGCACCCCGCGCCGTGCTGCCGTTGCAGCGGCAGGCGCCGCGGCCGCCGTCGTACTTTTGGCCGGTTGCAGCGCCGGCGGCACCGGTTCCGAAGAGAACGCGGGCGAGCCGGTCAGCGGCGGGAACCTGGTTTACGCCACGGGCGACGCCGAACCGACCTGCCTGGACCCGCATGTGGGCGGCAATTACCCGCAGGCGCTGGCGGCGAGCCAGTACCTGGAACCGCTGGTTTCCAAGAACGACGACGGCGAAATCATCCCGTGGCTTGCCAGCGAGTGGCAGGAGAGCGAAGACGGCCTGAGCTGGACCTTCACGCTGCGCGAGGGCGTACAGTTCACCGACGGCACGCCGCTCAACGCCGAGGCGGTGAAGGCCAACATCGAGCACGTCCAGGACCCGGAAACCGCTTCCTCCACCGGCTACCTGGCGCTGCAGAAGATCGAGAGCGTCGAGGTCATCGACGAGCTCACCCTCAAGCTGAACCTCAAGGCTGCGGACAGCGCGCTGCTGGAATCCTTCAGCATGCCGTGGGTCGCCATCCAGTCCCCCACGGCGCTGGAGCGCAGCCAGGAAGAGAACTGCGCCGCACCGGTCGGCACCGGTCCGTTCATTGTGGAGAAATGGGTCAAGCAGGACTCGATCACCATGGTCCGCAACGAGAACTACAACTCCCCGCCGGCCGATGCCGCCCATGAGGGCCCGGCGTACTTGGAGTCCATCACCTGGAAGTTCATTCCGGAATCCGCCACCCGCTATGCCGCGCTGCAGGCCGGCGAGGTGCACGTGATCGACAACGCGCAGCCGGACAGCATCGCCGCCGCCGAGAACAACGACGTCATCAAGCACCTGGACGCGCCCCGGCCCGGCGCCTCCAACCGGCTGGAGCTGAACACCAGCAAGGCACCCTTCAACGATCCGTTGGTGCGCGAGGCATTCGTGCGGGCCGTGAACGTGAACGACGGCGTTTCCTCCTTGTTCTTCGGGACCGCCGAACGCTCGTACTCGCCGCTCTCCAGCGTCGAGCCGCTGGGCTACTCGGACGAGTCCCTGTTCGGCTACGACCCGGCCGAAGCCAACCGGCTGCTCGACGAGGCCGGCTGGACCGAGCGGGACACCGAGGGCTACCGGGTGAAGGACGGCGAGCGGCTGAGCCTGGAGTTCCCGGTCAGCACCAACCAGTCCATTCCGGCCGAGCAGTCCCTGTTCGAGCAACTGCAGGCCACGGCCAAGGAAGCCGGTTTCGAGATCAAGCTGAACCTGCTGGATCTGTCCAGCTGGTACGGCGCATTGGCCGAGAACGACTACAACCTGGTCAGCGCCCCGTACACGAAGGTGGGCCCGGACGTGCTGCGGATCCTGTTCCACTCGGACAGCACCGTCCCGGCACCCAGCGGCTATTTCGCCAACCTGTCCCAGGTGAAGCTCGACGAGCTGGACGAGCTCCTGACCAAGGGCAGTGAGACCTCCGACCCGGCCGAGCGTGCGGCGCTGTACGAAGAGGCGCAGAAGATTGTGCTGGAGGGCTACTACATCCTGCCGCTGTACGACCAGCAGAACCATTTCCTGTACCGTTCGGAAGTCTCCGGGCTGCGGGCGCTGCCCACCGTGTCCACGCCGACGTTCTACGATGCCTGGCTCAACTCCTGAGCAACCGGCTCCCGGCCGGCCGACTGCGCGTAATGGCGTGCGAGGGCCGGCGGTGAGTGACGGCGACCGGGGGCCGGCGCGGACGCTGGCTGACGGCGTCCGCCTTCCAACAACCGTCCGCTGGCTGCTGGCCAAGGTTATGGGCGCGGTGTTCGTGCTCTGGGCCGTGGCCACACTGATCTTTTTCGGGATCCGGCTGATCCCCGGCGACCCGGCCGAAGCCATTCTGGGCGGGCCGGGATCGCAGGCGTCGCCCGAGGCGCTGGAGCAGGTCCGGCGGGACTACGGGCTGGACCAGCCGCTGCTGGTCCAGTACTTCACCCAGCTGGGACGCCTGCTGCAGGGCGATCTGGGTGACTCCTACTCGCTGCGGATGCCGGTGGCCGAACTGCTCGGCAACCAGTTGCCCGGCACCCTTCTGCTGTCCGCCCTGGCCCTGCTGGTCGCCTGGCTGCTGGCCCTCGGGCTGGCCGGCTGGTCCACGCTGAACGGCAAGGCGGCCGCCGTCGTTGCTTCGGGGCTGGAAATTGCCGCTGCGGCGGTGCCGCACTTCTGGCTGGCCAGCATCCTGATCCTGCTGTTCAGCAACACGCTCGGCTGGCTGCCGCCGGTCAGCACCAACTCCGCCGACGGGCTGGTGCTGCCCGTGCTGGCGCTGGCGCTGCCGCTGGCCGGGTTCCTGGGCCAGGTGATGCGCGAATCGATGCTCAACGCCATGACCTCGCCCTTCGCCCTGTCCGCCCGGGCCCGCGGGGAAGGCGAAACCGGCGTGTTGTTCCGCCACGCCCTGCGCCATGCCGCGCTGCCCGGCATCGCGCTGTCCGGCTGGGCCTTCGGCAGCCTGCTCAGCGGCGCCGTCGTCGTGGAGTCCATCTTTGCCCGGCCGGGGCTGGGCCGGACCCTGCTCAACGCGGTAACGCTGCGCGACATCCCGCTGGTTACCGGCGTCGCCCTGGTCTCGGCGCTGGCCTACGTGGTGGTCATGGCCGCCAGCGACGTGGCCGAACGCGCCGCCGATCCACGGTTGCGGGCCGCGTGAGCATCTTCTCGAGCAAGCGCAACCATCAGGACCCGGTCCTCGCCGGCACCCCGGGTGCGGCCGGAACCCCTGACGTCACAGAGACTCCCGGCACGCCGGGCGCCCCGGGAACCCTCGGCGCCACGCGCGGCCTGCCCAGGGTGTCCGGTTTGCGCGCCGTCGAACTCGGCGCCGCCGCCGTCGCGCTGTTCCTGGTGCTGGCCGCCTGCTTCCCCACGCTGCTGGCCCCGTTCGACCCGCTGGCCATCAACCCGGCCGACTCCTTCCAGGGCCCGTCCGCGAAGCACTGGTTCGGCACCGACGAGTCCGGCCGCGACATCTACTCCCGGGTGATCCACGGCGCCCGCCCCTCCCTGCTGATCGGCGCCGCCGCCACCGCCATCGGCCTCGGACTGGCGCTGGTGCTCGGCACGCTGGCCGGGCTCGGCGGCCGCTGGCTCGACTTCGGCGTGGGCCGGATCCTCGAAGTGCTGTTCGCGCTGCCGGGCCTGCTGCTGGCGCTGGTGTTCATCGCGCTGGCCGGCCCGGGCATCACCACGTCGGTGGTCGCCGTCGGGCTCTCCACGGCGCCGGGCTACGCGCGCATCATCCGCGGCCAAATCAGCAAGGTGAGGTCGTCCGCGATGGTCGCGGCCGCCGTCGTACTGGGCCGCCGGCCGGCGCAGGTGCTCTTCCGCCATATCCTGCCCAACGCCCTCTCCCCCGTGTTTGTGCTCGGCACCCTCGGGCTGGGGCAGGCTGTGGTGTGGGCGTCCTCGCTGAGCTTCCTCGGCCTCGGGGCACCGCCGCCGGCCGCCGAGTGGGGCGCGATGCTGGCGGCCGGACGGACGTACCTGGGCACGGCGTGGTGGATGACGTTCTTCCCCGGCGTCGCGATTGTGCTGACGGCGGCATCCTCGACCGTGCTGGGGCGCGCCCTGCAGCGAAGGGTGGCCGGCCGGTGAATTCCAAGAACGACGCCGTGCTGCGGGTTGAGAACCTGAACGTCGGCTTTGGTGCCGTCCCGGCAGTGCGCGGGGTGTCCCTGTCCATCGACCGTGGGCAGTGCCTGGCGCTGGTGGGCGAATCCGGTTCCGGCAAGTCGGTGACCGCTCGCTCCTTGATCGGCCTCGCCGGGGAGACTGCAGAGGTTTCGGCGGAGCGGATGGAACTAGGCGGCGAGTCCCTGACCGGGCTGGGCCGGCGCGGCTGGCGGGAGCTGCGCGGCGGCAAGGTGGGCTTTGTGCTGCAGGATGCACTGGTCTCGCTGGATCCGCTGCGGACCGTCGGGCGCGAGATCGAGGATTCGCTCCGGCTGCGCACCCGCCTGACCCGGGCCGAACGCAGCCGGCGGGTGCTGAAGCTGCTGGCCGATGTGGGCATGGACGACCCGCAGCTGCGGGCAGGCCAGCGCTCCGGCGAACTCTCCGGCGGGCTGCGCCAGCGGGCCCTGATCGCTTCCGCCATTGCCCTGGATCCGGCGCTGCTCATCGCCGACGAGCCCACCACGGCGCTCGATGCCACGGTGCAGGCGCAGATTCTGGACCTGCTGGCCTCGCTGCGGGAGCGGGGAACGGCGATGCTGCTGATCAGCCACGATCTGGCGGTGGTCGGCTCCGTGGCGGACCACGTGGCGGTGATGACCGAGGGCAGGATCGTGGAACAGGGCCCCGTGGCGCAGGTCCTGGGTTCGCCGCAGCACGACTACACCAAGAAGCTGCTGCGCGCGGTGCCCTCCGGCCATGCCCGCGGCGCCCGCTTGTCCGGACCGTCGATTGTGGCCGGCCCGTCGGCTGTGGCCGACACTTCGACTGTGGCCGACACTTCGACTGTGGCCGGTCCGTCGGGCCTGTCGATCTCGTCCAGCCCGAAGGCACCGAAACCGACAGCTGCGGACCGCGATCTCGCTCAGCCCGACGCCGGCGCACCCGTCCTGCAGGCCACCGATCTGGCCAAGCGGTTCCGCAACCCGGACAAGACCAGCTTCACCGCCGTCGATAATGTTTCCTTCGAACTGGCCGCCGGGGAAACGCTCGGGCTGGTGGGCGAATCCGGCTCCGGCAAAACCACCATCGCCCGCATCGCGCTCGGGCTCACCGCACCCGACGCCGGCGAGGTCCGGCTGTTCGGCGAGCCCTGGAGCGCTCTTCCCGAGAAGGAGCGCCGCGGCAGGCGGCCGTTGATCGGCACCGTGTACCAGGATCCGCTCAGCTCGTTCGACCCGCGGCTGACCGTCGGCCAGACCCTGGCGGATGCGGCCACCGGCGGACGGACGCTGAATCCCCGGAGCGCCGACGAGCAGGTCGAGGATCTGTTGGAAATGGTCGGGCTGCCCGCCGACTTCGCCCGCCGCGGCCCGCGCACGCTTTCGGGCGGACAGCGCCAGCGCGTCGCCATCGCCCGCGCCCTGGCGCCGCGGCCCCGGATCCTGATCTGCGACGAACCCGCCTCGGCACTGGACGTCTCGATCCAGGCCCAGATCCTGGACCTGCTCGATGACCTGCAGCACGAACTGGGGCTGAGCTACCTGTTCATCTCGCACGACCTGGGCGTGGTGCGGCACATGAGCGACCGCGTTGCCGTCCTGCGTCGCGGGCGGATCGTCGAACAAGGCCCGGCCGAGCAGCTCTTCGCCGCGCCGCAGCATCCCTACACACGGCAGCTCCTCGCGTCCTCCCCGGCCCTCGAGGCACGCTGAATCCACAGCCGCCTCCCCGCGCGGGAAAGCAGGCTTACCATGGAGGAGATACGACACGTCCAAAAACTTGAAGGAGACTTCCATTACCGAATCGCTTGCCCCCAGTGACATTTCGGATGCCTACTTTGGTGCCCCCGAACCGGAGGAAAGCCAGCGCGACGTCGTTGAGGTGACCTCTCCTGCCGCCGTCGCACGCTTGAGCGACCGCGAGGATGTCGTCAAGGTCAAGCAGCGCTACGCCCTCATTAACAGGGACCGCACGCAGCATGAGGCGATGGTGGAGGACCTGCTGTTCATCCGCGGCGTGCTCGACGATGCAGGCATCGGGTACCTGCTGGTCCGCGGCAATGACGCGCGCCCGGTGATTGCCATCAACTGGGATGACCGCAAGGAACTTCAGGACGCGCTGGCCGAGGCCTGCCGCGACGAACCGTTCTACTCCATGACCGTGGACGCCAAGAAAAAGCGCGCGCTGCTGGTCGGCGACGGCCGGCTCGCCGAGGGCAACCAGGCCCGCATCTTCCGGCTCTACCGTCCCCGCATCGAGCCGAACGGCGGGCTGGTCTACGGCCAGTCGGCCGGCGTGCAGGTGGAACTGTGGATGTGGCAGGACGAGAAGCTGATCCTGCCGATTGAAAACTCGCTGACCCGGCGTTCCCTCCCTGCCGCCGAAGCCGTCCGCGGCACCGTGCGGCGGTATGGACTGGACTGGCCCACCATCGAGAACATGTTCGCGGACCACGCCACGGACATCGACTTCGAGATCGATATCGTCTTCTCCTGGGTGGACGGGAACGATCCGGCCTACCAGGCCGCCCGCCGCAAGCGGATGGAAGGGGTCATCCTCGGCGAGGGCGACGATGCCGATGCCCGCTTCCGCCAGATCAACGAACTCAAGTACGCGCTGCGCTCCGTGTACATGTTCGCCCCGTGGATCCGCAACATCTACATCGCCACCGACTCCCCAGTGCCGGAGTGGCTCAACGCCGAGCATCCGGCCATCAACATCGTGCGCAGCGAGGAGCACTTCAAGGACCCCTCGGTGCTGCCTACGCACAACTCGCAGGCGGTGGAGGCGCAGCTGCAGCACATCGATGGCCTGAGCGAGCACTTCCTGTACTCCAACGACGACATGTTCTTCGGCCGCGCAGTGGGTCCGCATGTGTTCTTCTCCCCCGGCGGCATCACGAAGTTCATCGAGGCCTCCACCCGGATCGGGCTGGGCGACAACCATCTGGACCGCTCAGGCTTCGAGAACGCCGCCCGCGTGAACCGCAAGCTGCTCTACGAGCGCTTCGGCCGCATCACCACCCGGCACCTGGAGCACTGCGCCGCGCCCCTGCGCAAGAGCGTGCTGCTGGAAATGGAGAAGGAGTTCGCGGCCGAGTTCCAGGCCACCGCGGCGAGCCGTTTCCGCGCCAAGGACAACATCTCGGTCACCAACTCGCTGTACCACTACTACGCGCTGCTGACCGGGCGCGCCGTCACGCAGACCGAGGCCAAGGTCAAGTACATCGACACCACCATGTACTCGGGGCTGAAATCGCTGGCTAAGCTGCTGAAGAAGCGCAACCATGACTTCTTCTGCCTCAATGACGGCAGCTTCCCGGAAGTTCCCGCCCTGGAGCGGCAGGAAGTCGTGACGGACTTCCTCGAAAAGTACTTCCCCATCCCGGCGCCCTGGGAAAAGTAGGAAAATAACGACGGCGGGTACCCGCCCGCCGTCGTTGGTTACCGGCGGAAGGCCTTGACCACCCGCGCCATCGCATGGCCAGCTGCCCAAACCACCGGGACAGTGCAAACCAGCAGTGCCAGCGGGTTGGGCCGGAACGAGGCTTTGCCTTGGCTGTCCGGCGCCAGCACGCCGACCGGCAGCACCATTCCGCCGCCGCCACCGCCGCCTTCGCCGGTCTCCGATTCGCCGCCGCCGAAGCCGAACTGGACCAGCGCCACCGGAACCACCTGCTCGGACCCCACCTGGACCGAATCGCCGTACGCCCGGCGCACGCCGAAGGACGTGACCTTGTCCGCGATCGAGACGATGACATTGGTCCGCTTGGCAGGTTCCGCCGCTGGAGCAGCGCCGGCCGAGGCGGAGTTGGTGGAAGTTGGGGAAGAATCAGGCATCATGCCCCAAGCCTATTCAGCCCCGGTACCGCTGGCTACAAACGGCCGCGCACCTCATCGAAGCCAAAGCCGCAAAGGTGAGGGCCGGCGTCGTTGTCAGACTCCGGCGAGCTGGCGGCTGCTTTCCGGAATCCGGATGCCGGCCGCGTCCAGCCGGCGCTGGGTTTCCTCCGGGGACACGTATTCGCCCACGGTGGCGTAGTCGCCGATCGGCACCACCGAGTGGACGATCGTCTCGTCGTACACGTGGACCAGGTTGTAGGCCTGCGCGCCGTCGCGGCCGCGGGTTCCGCCCACGGGAACGTTGAGGTCCTGGGTGTAGCAGGTCGCCGACGCCACCGACACCGGGATGCCCGCGAACATGGCTGTGGTGGAATAGTGCAGGTGCCCGGCCAGGATGGTCCGCACGTCCGTGTCTTCCAGTGCCGCGGCTAGCCGGCTCTGGTCCCGCAGTTCCACCAGCACGGACAGATCCTGCACGGAAGGCACCGGCGGGTGGTGCAGCGCGAGAATGGTGCCGTGCGGCGCGGACACCGCCAGCTCCCCCATCAGCCAGTCCAACTGGTTCTCGCTGAGCTCGCCGTGGTGGAACCCGGGCACGGTGGAATCCAGCGTGATCACGCGGAGGCCATCGACGTCGTATGCCTTATCCAGCGGGGACATGTCCGCCGGCTGATCCAGCAGACCCGCGCGCAGATTGGCGCGGTCGTCATGGTTCCCCATGGCCCAGATGACCTGCGCGTCCAACCGCTCCGCGGCCGGCTCGACGATGGCGCGGAGCTTGGTGTACGCCTCCGGCTCGCCCTTGTCCGCCAGATCCCCGGTGAACACGATGGCCTGCGGACGCGCACCGGAGGCCTCGAGTTCGGTGAAAATCTGCTGGAGCCGGGCCTCGCTGTCCACCTGTCCGTACAGGGGATTCGGACCGCCCACCAAATGGGTGTCGCTCATGTGCAGTATGAAATGGTGAGGCCGTGGATGCTCGGCCTGGATGTAATCCATCACTAACCTTCTGCTGTTTCGGAACCGGGATACCCGTTTCCTATTACATTCCATCCAAGCAGACGAGGCTCAAACCGCAAGTTAACGCACGGGGGAATTTCGGTTTGTTTCGCTTAACTGAGTCTCAGCGGCCCATGCATTAGCAACGGAAAACAGTACCACTGGCAGGAGCAGCCCGCCGGAAGTACGCTCGAAGAGACCGAGCCTGACAACCGGAAGGACCTGACATGAAGCTCAGCCACATTCCCCTGCGCCTGACCACCGGCGGATTTATCCTCAATTCCGGCATAGGCAAGATGAACCTGGACAAGGACAGCGCCGCGTACCTGCAGGGCATGGCCGGCAACATCCTGCCCCAGGTGAAGGACATGGAGCCCGAGCAGTTCGGCAAGTACGTCAGCTACGGCGAGCTCGCCCTCGGCGGCGCGCTGCTGGCTCCGTTCATCCCCAGCCGGCTGGTGGGCCTGGGCCTCGCCGCGTTCTCCGGCACGCTGATCGGAATGTACCTCAAAACCCCGGGCATGACGCAGGACGACAACATCCGCCCCACGACCGAGGGAACAGGCCTGGCCAAGGACATCTGGATGTTCGGCATCGCGCTGGCGCTGATCCTGGACTCCAAGGGCAAGCAGAAGGCGCTGAAGGTTTAGCCGGCCACCGTCTTTAAAGCCGACAACGACGCCGGCGCCTTACCTTTTGAAGATGAGGCGCCGCCGTCGTCTGCTGCTGGGTAGGTAGTTTGTTACACGTCGGCCTTGGCACGCGCACGGATCCGGCTGAATGCCGTGATCATCAGGGCGACGGCGAGCAGGATGTACAGCGTGATGGTGATCGGGCTGTCCACGAAAACGGCGTAGTCCCCGTTCGAGGACAACAGGGCCGAGCGCATGGACGTTTCGGCCAGCGGGCCCAGCACAATGCCGATCATGATCGGCGCCAGCGGAATGCCGTAGCGGCGCATCAGGAAGCCCAGCACCCCGATGCCGAGCACCATCAGCAGGTCGAACACGGACGCCGACGTCGCGTAGACGCCCAGTCCGCAGAAGACCGAGATGCCGGCGTACAGGTACTGCTTGGGGATCAGCAGCAGCTTTGCCCAGAACCGGGCGAAGGGCAGGTTCAGGATCAGCAGCACGAGCAGGCCGAGGAAGAAGCTGGCCAGCAGCGCCCAGACCAGATCCGGTGCGCGGTCAAAGAGCAGCGGGCCCGGCTGCAGCCCGTACTGCTGGAAGGCCGCCAGCATGATCGCCGCGGTGGCCGAGACCGGCAGGCCCAGCGCCAGCAGCGCACCCATCGCGGTACCCGTGGTCGCGTTGCCGGCCGCTTCCGGGGCGGCCAGTCCGCGGATGGCGCCCTTGCCGAACATCGGCTTCCTGCGGCGGCGGTCCAGCGAACGCTCGGCCCCGTAAGCCAGGAAGGTGGGCACTTCCGCGCCGCCCACGGGAATGACGCCGAAGGGCACGCCGATCGCCGTGCCGCGCAGCCAGGCCGGCAGTGCCTCGCGGAATTCGGCCTTGGAGAGGTACGGCCGGCCCGAGGAGGGCGTGGCCACGGCGGCCGGATCGCGCCGGATCCGCGAGGCCACGTGGAACACCTCGCCGAGGGCAAGGATGCCCACGGTGACGGTGATGATGTTGACACCGTCGAAAAGTTCCGGCACCCCGAAGCTGAAGCGCTCGGCGCCTGAGATGCTGTCGATGCCGAGCACGGCAATGCCCAGGCCGAAGACCAGCGAAACCAGTCCCTTGATCACCGAGTCCGAGACAACCGAGGAGGTGGCCAGGAACGCGAAGACGGCCAGCGCGAAGAACTCCTGCGGGCCGAAGTTGGCGGACAGATCGGCCAGGACGGGGGCGAAGAACACCACCAGGATGCTGGCGATGATGCCGCCGATGAAGGCGCCGATGGCCGCAGTGGCCAGTGCTTGCGGTGCCCTGCCGGCCTTGGCCATCTTGTGGCCCTCGAAGGTACTGGCGATCGACGAGGCTTGTCCCGGTGTGTTCATCAGGATGGCCATGGTGGAATCGCCGAAGAGGCCGCCGAAGTACACCCCGGCGAACATGATGAACGCCCCGATCGGATCCAGCGCGAAGGTCATCGGCAGCAGCAGTGCCACCGCCATGGAGGATCCGAGCCCCGGCAGCACCCCCACGGCGGTGCCCAGGAACGCGCCCACCACTACCCAGAGCAGATTCATCGGCGTCAGCGCCAGGCTGAAGCCTTCCATAAGGTTTGCTAGAGCATCCATTTAGAACACACCTCCCAGGATCCCGGCGGGCAGATTGAGGCCCAGCGCGGCACCGAAGGCGAGCTGGATCAGCGAGGCGACCACCAGCGCCAGGCTGATGTCGAACAGCGGCCGCCGGCTCCCCATCGCCCGGGCCATGCCCCAGAACAGGACAGCTGCGGCGATGATCCAACCGAGCGGTTCCATCAGCAAAGCGAAAAGCAGGAAGCTCCCGATAGCCACCACAACCGAAGACCAATCCGAATACGTTGCGTACTTTCTGGCTGCTGCCTTTTCGGCCGCGGCCCGGACGTCCGGATCCAGATCCTCTTCGAATTCGTAATGCGGGGGCTTGGGCGGGTCCGGGTTCTTGATCGTGAACACGGCCAGGAGCACCGACAGCAGGTAACCGGCCGCAACGATCAGTACGGGGAAGAACGTCGGCCCGGGGAAGGCCGCACCCGAAGGGACGTCCATGTCGAATATGCCGACCAGCAGATAGGTGCTGAACGCCGCCAGTACGACGGCGATGACAATCCCGCTGCGTCCGTGCCAGAAGCCGTGGGCGGCCGGCGCGGCATCCGCGGCTGGCGCCGGCGCGCCCGGGTGCGTTTGGTTGTCCGGATCTGTCACAGGTCCAGCCCTTCCAGGATTTCGGCGACTTCTTCTTCCTCCGCGGCGATGAACTCCTCGAATTCTTCGCCGACCATAAAGGTGTTGTCCCATTGGTTCCGGGCCAGGGCGTCTTCCCACTCCGCCGTCTGCGACATCTCGGTGATGATGCTCAGCAACTCCTCGTAGTCCTCGTCGCTGGTCCCCGGGGCGGCGACCATCCCGCGCCAGTTGCTCATCTGCACGTCGTAGCCTTCCTCCAGCAAGGTGGGAACGTCGATGCCTTCCAGCCGCTGCGGCGCCGAGATGGCCAGAGCCTTTACCCTGCCCGCCTCGATCTGGTCCGCGAACTCGTTGTAACCGCTGATGGCTGCCTTGGCGGTATCGGAGAAGACTGTCTGCAGGGCTTCGCCACCACTGGTGTTCGGGATATAAGTGGTCTGCGAGGCATCGATCCCGGCTTCCAGAGCCAACTGCGCCATGACCAGATGGTCAATGGAGCCGATGGACCCGCCGGTGAACGGGAACTCCCGAGGATCCTTCTTCCACTCGGCGATCAGGTCATCGATGGAGTTCATGGGCGAGTCGGCAGGCACCACGATCGCATCGTAATCATCGGCCAGCCGGGCCAAGGGGCGCACGTCGTCCATTCCCACCGGCGAGTCGTTGAGCTGGATGCCACCCAGCATCACGGTGCCCGTGGCCATCAAAGTTGAGGACTCTCCGTGCATGGTGGAAAACTGTCCCAGACCGATGGTGCCGGCCGCGCCGGGCACGTTGACAACCTGGACGCTGTTCACAATGCCGTTGGAGCGCAGAGCCTGCTGCTGCTCGCGTGCGAAAGTGTCCCACCCGCCACCGGCCCCGGCAGGGGCAATAAGCGTCAGCTTGCTGCGCAGCTCCGCATCGGCTGCACTGCGGGACGAGGTGAAGACTGCTCCTCCAACGACAAGGGCGGCGACCACGCCGTAGATAGCCAGACCGACGGTCCGCTTCCTGGAACGGCCCCTTGCGGCCATGGAGTCGCAGGGTTGGGGCTGCGGGGATGCCATGATTCCCGACCTTCCTTAGAATTGCTGAAAGTGGCGCATTCACCAGGCGAACGTAGATGCGTGGGAAGAACCGATCCAACGTAGGCTATTTCACGCGGCCAGAGTGACCTAAACCCGTCACAACTGGCGAACAGCGAAAGGTAACACTTATGACCATTCTCGTTGGTCGGTCCCGGTCCCGGGAAGGAACGGCCGCCTTTACCGCCGCCGTTGCGGAAGCGAGACTCCGCGGCCAGGACCTTGTGGTTTTTGATCTGGATCGGACGGTCCACGACGAAGAAGTTGTCAGCGGGAGCCAGTTGGACTTCCCTACCGAGGTTGAGGGTGTTTCAGTCAGCTACCGGCTGCCTAACGAGCGCAGTCGCGATGCCGTTGGGGATCTTCTGGACACGGCCGAGGCAATGGATCCGTCGCTGATCATCATTGGGATCCGCCACCGCAGCTCCGTGGGCAAATTCCTCCTGGGCAGCAGCGCCCAACAGATCCTGCTGCAGGCCAACGCCCCTGTGCTCGCAGTGAAGGCAGAGTACAGCGCGTGATCACAACGGAGGGTCAGCGCCCGTTTAGGATTGTTCCGTGAACAATTCGATCCATCCAGAGGCAGGACTAGCTTCAGCGGCAGCTGCAACCATCCCCGGATCAGCGACTGCCAATCCCGCACCGCCAGCCGACGCTTGGATCCGCCAAGCCACAGTCGACGACGCCGCTGCCCTCGCCGAACTGGCCGCGACGACTTTCCCGCTGGCGTGCCCTCCGGTCATGACCGAGGACGACATCAGCGGCTACATTGCAGAGCATCTTACCGAGGCCCGCTTCAACAGCTATGTTGCTAATGCGGAACGATCGGTGATGGTGGTCGAAGAGCCGGATGCTGATCCAGGCGACTCGTCCAGTACTCGCGTCAGCCGGAGACTGGTGGGCTACAGCATGCTCATCCACACCCCTCCCCTGGATGTCGAAGTCCAGGCGGCTCTGACTTTGCGGCCCACCTCGATGCTGAGCAAGTTCTACATTCGGGCAGACGCCCACGGCAGCGGCCTGTCCCATCAGCTCATGAACGCCACCCTGTCCGCTGCGGCGGAAAACGGCTCGCGCGCGGTGTGGCTCTCCGTCAGCGAGGAAAACGTGCGCGCCCAGAAGTTCTACGCCAAGAACGGCTTCCGGACCGTCGGCGGCATGAACTTCCCTACCGGCCGCTTGGTTTTGCGCGACTATGTGCTGGAACGAGCTGTCTAGAAACCCATACTCAGGCAATTCACAGGTTGCTCCCGGCTAACAATCAAGTACAAGGCCTACTGTGAAGTTACCTCATAAAGGTGCGAGTGATGCGGCGCCGGCCGGTCGGAGTTTTCCCCCAACCTCCAACCAGCCGGCGCCATCTCTTTAACTTCCGCCAGTAAGCTCCACTGACCCTGCCTATACCTCCGGCTCCCTCTCAGTGAACTCGTTCTCTAGTAACGACGGCGATGCCCGGGCTTGACGTTCATGGCCCGCCGAAGTTCGGATAACCTCAAAACCGTGCCTGCTCCTCACTCCTGCCGCCGACCGCGTCGCCGCCGGCTTCGTATTCCTTGGGCATTACGTCGCCCTGGTCAGCCTTGTCTGCTAAGGCAAGCACAGCCGTCGGAAAGTTTTCTGGCGATTTCTCATCTGCGGTGTGCGCGTGGTCACATACTGTCAGAGGGGGTTCGTAGGGTAGGTGTATGGAAGATTTCCAGTTTGATTTCATACCGGCGCCGGAGCCGGACCGGGACGGCCCGTTGCGGGCGCTCGGTTTGGCGGGGCGTTCGTTGCTGGAAATAATGCTGCATAAGCTCCTGCTCGATGCCTGGGCCGAGGAAAACCTGTCCCTCGGCGAGCCCTTCGACGAAGCGGCCGAGGAAGCTGCCCAGGCGTTGGCGACGGCTGCGGTTCTGCCGGAGGTGCCGGGCCTGCCGGAGGGCTGGGAGAACCTGGCGCCGGCGGCGCTGGCCGGGGTGCTGGAGCGGATTGATCCGGACGGCCTGGATGATGCCGGGACCATTGATTACCTGCAGGCCTCCGCGAAGGCCGTGGCGTGGCTGCAGTCCGGGCGGGTGAAGGCCTTGAGCCGGTTCACCGAGCTGCGCCCGGCCGAAGGCGCCGAGACCGGCAACGCGCACGGGTTCTCCTCCTGCGCGGCGACGGAGATCGCCGCGGCCCTGGCCCAGCCCCGCAGCAGTGCGGAGAAAGACCTCACCGACGCCGCTCAGCTGTCCCAGCATTTGCCGGGCGCGGTGGAGGCGATGGCCGCCGGGAACCTGGATCTGCCGAGGGCCACCGCAATCGCCCGCGGCTCCGCCGACCTGCCCGAAGAACTCTTACCTGCCTTCGAAGCGAGTGTCCTGCCCAAGGCCGGAAAGGTCACCGTGGACAGTGTGCGGGCCCGGTCCCGCAAGGCCCGTGAACGTTTGCACCCGGAATCTCTCACTGTCCGTCACGAACGCGCCAATGAGAGCCGCAACGTCGGTCTGGTGCCGCAGGATGACGGGATGGCCGAAGTCTGGTTCCGCTGCAGCGCGGACAAGGCGCTCATGGTGTTCAACCTGGTCCAGGCCCTCGCGAAGAAGCTGCAGGGCCCCGACGAGGCCCGGATCCTGCCGCAGCTGCGCGTCGATGTCATCACCGACCTGATCCTCAACAACCCCGGCGCCTGCACCGGCAGCTGTACGGGCACGGGGACGGGCACCGGTGCCGGGGCGGGCGTGACCGCCAGTGTCGCGGTCACGCTGTCGTTGGAGACCGCGGCGAGGTTGAGCGAGGAGCCCGGTGAACTCGCCGGGTACGGGCCGATCCCGCCGGAAATGGCCCGCAACCTTGCCGGACTCGCGGAATCGTGGCTGCCGGTCCTGACCGATGAATACCACAACGCGATCGCCGCCGCGAAAGACCTGCGGCACCCGCCCGAATGGCTCAAACGTCTCGTGCGGTTACGCGACGGGCACTGCAGCGGCCCCGGGTGCCGCGTGGAAGCCCGCTTCTGCGAAATTGGCCACACCATCGCGTGGGAAGATGGCGGCAAAACCGTGCTGGAAAATCTTAAGGCCGCATGTAAACCCGATCATATTTCCAAGCACGCCGGCGGTTGGAAAGTCACCCAGTATGCCGACGGCAGCGTCATCTGGAAATCGCGTACCGGTCACGAGTGGACCAGCACCCCGGAAAACAGTTGGTCCATCCGCCCGCCAACCGAACCACCACCGGACCTCTACACCCCACCACCTTTCTGACGCCTCAATGAAGCGGCGGTGCCGTACCCAGTCTGACGCCGCCGTCGTTAGTCAAGGATTCAGGTCAGGGAGCGACAACGACGTGCTCGTTCGGCACGCAGTGCGTCATGGTTAGCCCTTCAACGTTCCGCGGGCCGTTCTTGCCCAGGTTCTTCATCCGCGACACCTCGACATCGGTGAGGGTCTGCGACTGCAACGGCCCAAGGTCCTTTACATCCTCCAAGCTGATGCCCAGTCCCTCGCCCACACGGGAGCCGAGATCGTCGTCGGCCATGTAGAAGTGCCAGAGCATGCGTTCCTGGACCTTCCGGTCCGCCTGCGCAATCAGGGTGGTGAAGTTGGTGACAAGGTCATCCTGTTCCCAGTCCTCCAGCAGTTGGTAGCGCTGGCCGGCCTGCTCATAATCGTTGGTGCGCGGGATGCGGGCGCGGGTTAGCCGGCCGGTGAGCTCCGGTCCCTCAATGTCCTCCGTCTGATAGTGCCCCTCGCGCAGGCCACCCGTGATGGAGGGTTCATAATTGACGTGTGGATTCTGTCCCACGCCGAGGTCACGCCCGTAGGACATCTGCCCGCCGGTCTGGTTCGTGGCTACCTGGACACGTCGTGGCGAATTCACTGGCAGCTGCAGGTAGTTGGGCCCCACCCGGTAACGCTGGGTGTCGCTGTAGCTGAACGTGCGGCCGACGAGCATTTTGTCGTCGGAGAAATCCAGACCGTCCACGAGCACGCCGGTGCCGAAGGCGATCTGCTCGTTCTCGTTGTGGTGGTCGGAGACGTTCTCGTTCAGCGTCATGGTGCCGACGAGCTGGGGCTCGAAGTCCTGTTCCGGCCAGGTCTTCGTGTCATCCAAAGGATCCCAGTCGAGCTCCGGATGCTCGTCGTCGCTCATCATCTGCACGTAGAGATCCCATTTCGGGAAGTCGCTGCGCTCGATCGCCTCGAACAGGTCCTTGGAGGCGTGGCCGGTGTCGTTAGCCTGGATGTTCGCTGCGTCCGCTTCCGTCAGGCTCTTCACGCCTTGGTGCGGTTGCCAGGTGTACTTCACCAGAACCGTGTCGCCGGTCTTGTTGCACCACTTGTAGGTATTGACGCCGAAGCCCTGCATGTGGCGGTAATCGGCCGGGATGCCGCGGGGGCTGAACAGGTTGACCAGCATGTGCATGCACTCGGGTGTCTGCGACATGAAGTCGAAAATGCGCGCAGGCTCCTGCCGGAACGTGATGGGGTCCGGCTTGAGCGCGTGGATCACGTCCGGGAACTTGATGGCGTCCCGGATGAAGAACACCGCCAGATTGTTGCCCACCAGATCCCAGTTGCCGTCCTCCGTGTAGAACTTCACCGCGAAGCCGCGCGGGTCGCGGGCAGCTTCCGAGGAGTCGTGCCCGCCGATCACCGTGGAAAACCGCACTGCCACGTCCGTCTTCTTGCCGGCTTCCTGGAACAGCTTTGCCCGCGTGTACTGGGAGATCGGTTCGTCGCCCCACTTTCCGGTGGCTTCGAACGTGCCGAAGGAAACGAACCCACGTGCGTGGACCACCCGTTCGGGAATGCGCTCCCGGTCAAAATGGCTGATCTTCTCCAGGAACTGGTAGTTCTCCAGGGTGGCCGGACCGCGTGGGCCAACCGTCCGCTGGTTCTGGTTGTCGTAAACCTGGTGCCCTTGCCGGTTGGTCAGGATGAACCGGTCATCGCCTTCTGCTGGTGGCCGATTGGCTGCATCTGTCATGGTTTTACCTTCTTAGGGGAATTGGATGCAGGTGGCCCGGGACAGGCCATCGCCCGTAGTTACCACTCTGTTACCGGCCGCGGCAGAGGTCAATAGGTACAGACGCCAAGAGAGAATAGCCGTGGATGAACGCTCTGGCCAGCACCTCGAACCGCCCACCACCGAGCTATCAGACCACCGGTCACTCAGCTAATCAGACCACCGATCACGGAGGTCAGCGAGCACCATGAACGACGGCGGGGCGCGCGGCTACCCAGGTCAGGTCCAGCCCTGCATGGGGGCAGTCGACGGACCATTCGGTGAAACCGGCGGCGAGCGCGCCCGGGTCATCCGAGGCGAACAGCACCACTCCCGGATAATCACGTACAACCGATGCCAGCATCTGCCTGCCGTCCCGGTCCAGGTCCGCGTCCAGTCGATTGATCACCAGCAGCGGAGGCTCCCCCAGCATCGCCCGGGCCAGCACCAGCCGTGCCCGCTCCGAGGTGGACAGGGGCTCGCCCCCGCGTTTGAGCATGGTCTGCTCGCCCCGCTCCAGCCGGGCAATAGGTCCGGCCAGCCCCACCTGTTCCAACGCGGCCGATCCTTCCACCGCGTCCAGATCAGGCCTGCGGTAGCGCACACTGCGGGCAATCGATCCCCGCTCCAGGTAGGCTCCGGCAGCGGCATAGCCGACCAGCCGCCGCCGGTCCCGTCCGCCCCTGTCCAACAGCGACAGGCCGTTGACCTGAGTAAACGCATCGGGATCGCTGCGCACACCGATCAACGTTTCCAGCAGTCTGGTCTCCACTGCCGGATCCGCGGAGCGGATGCGCACCCGCTGGCCCGGCCAGGCCTGAAGCTCCGGGACGGGGCAGTTCCGGCACTCGGACAAGCCCGCTACCAGGAGCGAGCCCGCATCCTCGCCGTCCTGCGACTCTCCGTTCAACGCCTCCCCGTCTGAGGCCACTACGTCCGGACCCACCGCGGTCGCACTCCCAGCCGTGGCGTGGCCGGCGGAGGCGACAACCCGCCGTCGTCGTTCGTTTCCTGCCGTTATTGAGACCGCGAGGGCGGGACCGAGGATCCGGCGGGCGGCCTTGAAATTCTGCCGGTATTCGACGGCGCGGCCCATATCGGTAATGGGGGCAGCGATCATGCCGACGATGGTCAGCGCGGCGGCGACGGTCGCCGTCGGAATGGCCTGCCAGCTGCCCACAGCGGCGACGGCAGCGGTACCCAGCGAGGCCGCAGCTGCGGCGGCACCACGGATGGAACCGGAAGCGGCGGCGCGATTCACTGCCGCGTCGACCACGTTGCGGCCAGCCTTGTCCACCTGCTTGACCTCGCGCGCTTCGCCTCCCGCTGCGCGGATGGTGCCGGCTGCCATGACCGTATCGGCGAGCCGTGCCGCAAGCCGCCCGCGTTGCCGCCGCAGGGCACGTGCCCGTTCAAAGGCCGGCCTCGCCAACATCGCCAGGGCTGCTGCCAGAACAGCCAAGGGAACGAGGACGGCGAGGGCAAGTCCCGGCGCCAGCAACCACAGTGCCACTGCGGTACCGAGGATCAGCGGGACGCCCACGGCCAGCGGCGCGATCCCCATCGCGATCCAGTTGCGCACGCTGGAGAGGTCGTTGGTGCTGCGGGCAATGGTCACGCCCGGGGACGGTCCCCGGTCCGTAGCCAGCGCGGATTTCACCAGCCCCTTGCGGATCTGATGGATGTAGTCCTGGCCGAGCATTTCGCCCAGCACCCGTTCGAGCGCCCGCAGGACGCCGATGGCCAGCGCCGCCGCGGCCAGTACGGCAACGAGGGGGACGGTACTCCCCCCATCTGCCGGGGTTTCGTCGAGCAGCCACATCATCAGCAGCGCGCTGGCACCGGTCACCGCCGCCATGGCCAGGCCGGTGCCGACCAGCAGCGCCATCAAACCACGCCGCCGGCCGCTGAGCAGCCTGGGCAGGCCAGGCGGAAGTTTCTTGCTAGGCATGCTTTGCACCTGCCTTACTTACGTGCGGGCAACAGTTCCAGGGCCGTTGCCGGGTTGCACAGATCGTAGGTGTTGATCACGCGGGTGGTGATGACGCCGGCGGCTTCCCGGGCGGCCAGCGGCGAGGCGGTGAGCAGGCCCGATACCGCCGGCACGGAAACGCCGGCATCCTGCAGGATGCCGATGCCCGCCGTGGCGCCCAGCGCATCCGCGGCGGCGAACACCACATGGTCGACTGCCGCGTGGAAAACCGGGTCATGGAGCAGCCTGCTCGTTTCGCCCTGGTAGACGCCGTCGGCAATCTCCACCACGATCACATCCGTCTCGGCCGTGGTCAGGGTGTCGATGAGGCTGGTCAGCAGGCCGCGCACGGTTTCGTAGTCCAGCAGGTAAGTGGTCGGGAAACCGAAGTCGGTGAAGTCCAGCACCAGGCGGGCCCCGGCGTCGGTGAAGAGGCGCGGATCGTTGCCGGAGCCGGTCCCGGTCGCCTTCCCGGCGGAAACCCGCAGGCCCGCTGCGTCCAGCCCGTTGACCAGGCAGCCCAGCGTGGTCGACTTGCCCGAATTCATCGAGGTGCCCAGCACCGCAATCACCGGCGGCCGGCCGGGCAGTTCCGTAGCGTGGTTGACGGCGTGCGGCGCCAGGTCCTGCAGGTTGACCACCACGCCGTCCTTGGCGAGTAGGCCGATCGGCTGGATGGTAGTGGCCTTGTCGATGTCCGCGTGCTGCTCAAGGACCCGGGCGGCCAGTCCGCCGCCAGCCACCAGGCTGCATTCGCCCAGATCATCCGGCACGACGGCGAGGAACTGGTCCGGCGCATAGCGGTTTCCGAAGGCGACCAGGATCTCGTCGCCCGGGAACATGGACTGGCGGCGCGAGGCCGGGCTTTCCAGCTTCGTGTGGTTCCCGATTTCCACTACCTTGGCCAGCACCACGTCGCCGGCGGCCGGCGCGATGTCCAGCAGGTCGTACCCTGCCGGATCAAGTGCCAGCCGGTCCGCGAGGAAGCGGGTGGTGTAGGCCTTCTTGGCCCGCTGCAGCCGCTGGGGATCCGCGGCTACTCCTGTAGCGGCGTTGCTGGTGATGCTGGTGAAGGTCGGGGAAAGGGCTTCGCTGGGGTGCGCGACGAGTGTCATGGTCTTCTCCTTCGTAAGGGTTTTGCTGTCAGTTATGACTAAACCCGGCCCATATGAAAGGGACATGATGCACCGATGAGAGTGCTCTCATGAACCGTTTACCCTGGCTTCATCCCCCGTGCCCCGGCAATTCAGCCGGCCCTGCTGGCTGGCGGGAAGCCCCGCACCGCCGCCCGTCGCTCGCAGACCGGGCCCCGTCGTCGTTTCCTATTGGCACCGCATTGGGGCAGGATTGATGCAGACAACTGGACATGAGGAGGCCTAAGTGCTGGCACTGGTGCGACACGGTGAGACCGACTGGAATTCGGCCGGACGGCTGCAGGGGCATACGGACATCCCGCTGAATGAGTTGGGCCGCAGGCAGGCTAACGACGCCGGCGCGAAGCTGGCAACGGAGGAATGGAACCTTCTGGTTTCATCACCTTTGCGCCGCGCCCGCGAGACCGCGGAGATCATCGGCAAGCACGTGGGGCTGTCGATTTCCTGCACGCTGCCGGGCCTGATCGAACGGGACTTCCGCGACGCCGAAGGCACCGTCCTGCTGGGCATGGACCGACCCGAGATCGACAAAGTGCTCCTTGCTTCCGAGCCGGAAGCCGAAGTGGCGGCACGCAGCATTGCCACGCTCCAGGAACTGGTTAACGCGAACCCGGATCAGCGCATCATCGTCGTCGCGCACGGCACGCTCATCAGGGTGACCATGGGACTCCTGCGGGGCGAAGCCCATGCCCACGTCATTAACGGCGAAGCCATCGAGCTGGATCCGGACCTGCTGCTGGGCTTCGAGGCGGAGCACGTCGCCGGTTAGCTTAGAGGAGCGACTGGATCACCAATGTCCACCGGTCCAACCATTCGCGCGAGCTTTCCGGGTCTTCCCAGGACTTCTCGTTGAGGTACAAACCCTGGACGGGAACGGTGGCACCGAGCTCAACGAGTACCGGCTTGAGCAGCAGCTCCGGGGCCAGCGCGTGGGCCGGGCCGGCACCGAGCATCAACGGTACTGCGACAACGCCTTTGAGCCCGTCGCCGGTGGCGAACTGATCAAGGAAGAGCTTGAGCACTCCGGTGTAAGTGGCCTTGAAGGTCGGCGACGCGAAGATCACCAGATCGCTGGACTGGACTGTCTTCACAGCCGCCGCGACGGCTTCGTCACCCCACCCCAGCAAGCCCGGCCCCAAAGTGATGACGTCGATCGCATCGTCCACCGGGGCTCCGGTGATCTGCTCGGCCAGGAGCCGGGCCGCGGCAAGGGTCCGGGAGGCCGGCTTCGGGTTTCCTGCAACAACGGTAACGGTCATACAGGGACGCTACCGCTCTCCCCCGGTCACCGGGAGCCACGTGTCAGGACATTACAAGCCCGGCTTCGCTGCCGCCTGTTCGCATGATGGACGAATGCTTTCCTTCGGCGTTACACTGAATGACCAAATCAGCACCCTTAGCAACTGAATAACGCATGTCCCCTCAGACTCTACGTCCGGGCGGACGAATCATCAGGCCTTCCAATACGCCCACCCCCAGGACCGTTAGGACATCTGCCATGCGTGAGAAAAGGTATTCGGCAACCGCCAAAGCCAACAGCAAACATCCGTACGACTGGGGCCGAGCCATGGCGCTGGCGGTCTCCAAGCTGTTGCGCCAGGCAGAGGATGACGGCGTTGCCACCCACCGCAGAAACCTCTACGACGAGGATCTGCGCTTGAGGATCAGCGAACTGGCGGACGGCATCCAGATCACACTCTCCTGGTCCCCCATGGCAGCACCCGCGGTTGACACCGCAGCCAGTTCCCCGCTGGCCGTGGAGCGCGTGACCATCGCCTGAAGCCAAGAGCCGCGCCTAATGCCGGTGCGGTTCTTAGCATTCCTGCCGGCTCAGTTGCCCTCCGAATAACTGTCTGCCGGCACTGCAATCTGGAATCCGCAGGCACAGCGCAGCACCAACGTGTCCACTTCGACATGCGGCAACGCGTCCTCCGGATCATGGTTGAGCACCGGATCGTAAATAGGCCGCTGCGCGGAATCGAATGGCCGCATCGGCTCGCCGCAGTGGATGTAGGCAGCATCGATCGCCACCAGCCAGCCCGCATCATCGGCCTCGCCAAGCCATGGCTTCCGGGTCTGATGCCCGTAGAAACTCTCACATTCGGCACACGAATAGCTGATGTTCCACAACGGATGCCCACTGAGGTCTTGCTCTTCGGCGGGCTCGACCTCTTCAATAATCAAATAGTCGTCCGTGGCGCAGACGGAGCACCAAGGATCAGAGATGTCGTCATCCCTGCCAATGGGCCGATAGCGCTGTTTGTGATTGGGCATTACCACTCTCACTCCCTCACAGAAGATCAATCTGGACTTTGCTAGCCAACCCCAACATAACCCTGTTTAGCTACCACTAAGTATACTTACTGGTTCAACTTACAGTGTAAACCCTGCAGCCGTAAACTGGATGCGGCCAGGGGGAATTTGCTGACTTCCCCCGCCAATTTAGTTTGATTGGCACAATCAAACTTTAGGACGTATCCTCATCATGTGCAAAAGATTCAAGGGGCCGGAACTCAGGGTGACACTGGCCCCACAGCGGGTGTCAAAGTGAGGTCCAGCGTCACCCAATTGATCCGCTGGGCCGCGCGTTCGCAGGTCCGCAAAGAACTGTTCGGCCCCGCCGCTTCGGACATGTCCCCTAACGACGTGGCGCTGCTGGACTACATCAGCAAAAACGGCCCGGTGCGCGTCTCCGAACTTGCCGTCCAGCACGGCGTCGATAAATCCACGATGACTCCGCAGGTCCGGCGGCTCGACGACAAGGGGCTCGTGGACCGCCAGTCAGACCCAGTCGACGCCCGGGCAACGCTGGTCAGCACCAGCGAAGAAGGCCGTGAGATGCAGCGCCAGATCGGTGCGGCGGGAGCTGGCCTCTTCGACGAGGTCCTGGCTACCTGGTCCACGAAGGACCGCGAAACACTTGCGCGTATGCTGGACCGATTCGTCCAGGAACTCGCTGAACACCAAGAAACCCCCATCGAACCAGTTGCCGAAGGAAACACCAAGTGAGCGTCCCCGCCCCCACCAGGAACATACAGGAGTTCAAAACCAGCCCTATGACTCGATTGCTCCTTGCCCTGGATAATTGGCGGCGCCGCGCCTCCGATGCCGGCCTAGGCCTGCCGCTGGGAATCCTGGCCGTCACGGCGACCTTCTGGCTTGTGGTCTGGCTGGCGGACCAGGCTCTGCAGGGGTCGATCTCTCCCGTGGGTGCGCTGACCCGGATCTATGGGACAGGCGCCGTCGTCCTGTTGACGCTGCTCATGGTCGCAATCGCGGTCTGGATGCTCGTTCAGCGTCTGGGTTACCGTGACGCATTCTTCGACGGGCAGAGCGACAGCACGGAACAGCAGTCACCGGCGCCGAGATGGGATTCCTCCATACCGGACTTCACCGGCCAGATCACCAAACTGGTTTCCTCCATGGACGCTCCGGCCTCGCCGCTGCCGCCCACGGCTCCGGCCGCAGCCGCCGCTGGCAGCCTGCAGCGGAACGATAATCCGGCCGATGGACGCACGCCTTCCGCAGACCAAGCTGCACCTGCGGCGAACGGAGAAAACGGGCAGCAGGTTGCGCCCGCGCCCAAGCCTAAGACTGCGCCCGAGCCAGAGCCCACGAAGCCGGCGGCTTCCCCTGCGGCCGATGCCCCTGCTGCGGCCAAGTCCGCGGCCAAGTCTGCGGCGCCCTCCTCCGCTCAACCTGTCGGCTCGTTCCCGGTTGGCAAGAGTGCCAAGGGCAAAAGTGCTCCCGGAAAAAGCGATCCCAGCAAGAGCGCCCCGGGCAATAAAAAACCGGGCAAAAAGGCCCAGGCGAAGTCCTGCGCGTCTAAGCCGCTGCTGAAGCGCAAGGGCCGAAAGTAAAACCGGAGCGTGATCGGATCCGGACTCGAACGTTACGATCTGATCATGCAGACCTTCCTGCCGTTTCCTGACTTTGCTGCCAGCGCGGCCGTCCTCGACGGCCCGCGGCTGGGCAAGCAGCGGGTGGAGACGCTGCAGATCCTGCGCGCCTTGACGGTTCCCGATTACGGCTGGCAGCGGCATCCGGCAGTGCGGATGTGGATGGGGCATGTGCCGGCGCTGGTCCGCTACGGTCTGGCCATGACGGACGAATGGCTGGCCCGCGGCCACGCTGACGCCACCCGCGGCTCCATCCTCGAGTTCGCACCGGAAGCAGAAAGCGCCATGCCCATGCCTCCGCCTTGGCTGGGTGATGAAGATTTCCACCGCGCCCATCGTTCAAATCTGGTCCAGAAGGATCCGGTGTTCTACGGGCCACGCTTCCCCGGAACTGCCGATGCGCTCCCCTATATCTGGCCCGAGCCGTCCGCCGAGCTGGTCCCCGCTGAAGTCACCGGTCCGCGCTTATGGCTAGCCCGCGCCCAAGGTGGGCAAGGCGAAAAGCCGGACACCGCCGTCGTTAGTCTTCCCGCCTTGACGCCCGCCGGGGTGCCGGTGCGGGGCAAAAAGGCCAGGCAATTGGATGCCCTGCTGAATGAAGCGAACGACGGCGACCCGGTCGCCTTACCGCTCGACGGCGGCTTGCGCTTCGCAACCGGTACGCTCGGTCCGATCACCGGGACCGCGGACACGCTCGCGCGGACGTTGGTGCTCAGCGGGGAGATCCGCCGGACGGACTTTGACTATCCCGCCTTGCTGCAGGACCCGCGGCTGTTCTTCGCCGTCCCGCTGCCGGCAGCTCTCCGAGGCGGCACGAGGGCGCGCTCAATCCACCGTTAATCCGCCGGAGGCCTGTTAGTCCGCCGGGTTCAACTGCGCGGCCGCCGCCGCCTGATGGTCCGGATTCCCGGTTGTCATCGCATACACGCCGTAGCTGATCGGTGCCGCGGCTATGAGCTCCGCGCATTGGTCGGCCAGCCGCGGTGGCACGCGTCCGCCGTCGTCAAGATAACTGCGGACGGTGAGGTCGAAAGCCTCCGGGGTGGAGACCATGTGCTGGAACATAAAGTCCAGCGCCGGGTCCGCCACCTTGGCCGTGGTCCAGTCGAGGACGGAACGGATTTCGGCGTTTTCGTCCAGCAGCAGGTGTGCCGGGTAGAGCTCTCCGTGGGTGAAGACGGTGAAGTCCGGCCAGTAGCTGTCCTCGGCCAGCCAGGCGTTCCAGCGGTCCAACAGAGCATCGGCAATCTGGAATTCGGCCTCCACCTTCGCCAGGTTGGTGCGCCATTCCTCGCGCACTTCTTCCGGGGTCAGCGTGGGAATGCCGGCGGCGTGGGCCTGCTCGGCGTCGATCCGGTGCAGCTGGGCAATCAGCCGGCCCAGCGAGGCGCAGTAGGTCGGCGATTCGCGGTCGAAATGCCAGACCGGCTGGCCGTCCTCCACCGTCAGGCCCGGCTCCCCCGGCAGCGCCGGGTACGCGATCAGCGTGCGGCTGCGGATCCGCCAGTCCGGCACGGCGGCGGAGAGCTTGCCTTTGACCAGCTTGAGGATTTTGGCTTCGTCGGCAATTTTGGCGGAGACGTCCGGCCGGCGCGGGATGCGCAGGACCCAGTGCTTGTTGCCCCTGGCGACGGCGAACGCCACGAGGTAGTCCAGACCGGCCTCGTTGAAAGTGACACTGGTGGAATCAATGTCCAGCCCGTGTTCCTGGGCCAGCTCCGCGACCGAGGCGGCGGTAAATTCCGGTTCGTCTGACATGGCGCTCCTCCTTGCGTTGGTGCCACTGTACCGAAAGGAGGCTGGCCCGGCCCGCCGAAATTTTCCGTCAGCATGTTGTTGCTGCGGGATGGCTAGCGGGTAGCCGCGGGCTTCTGTTCCAGTGCCGGTGACTTCGCGACCACCTCGCGTGCCAGCCGGACGGCCTCTGCGAGCAGCTGCTCGTCGATGCCGGTTTCATAGCCGGAGGCGTGCAGGTGCCGGACCAGTTCCTGGGTGTCGATGTTGCCATGGGCGCCCGGGGCGAACGGACATCCGCCGTAGCCACCGAGCGCGCTGTCGAAATTCGTGATTCCGGCGTCGACGGCGGCACTGACCGTTGCCAGGGCCTGGCCGTGGGCATTGTGCAGGTGCAGGTAGTATTCGAGCTCCGGTTCATGCTCGCGGACGTAGCCGAGGCTGGCCATCAGCCGATCCGTGGGCGTGGTGCCCAGGGTGTCCGCCAGTCCAACGGTGGTTATTCCCATCGCCTTGAAGGCCCGGACCACACGCAGCAGATGTGCGGGGTCAATGTCGCCCTCAAAGGGACATGTGAAGGCAGTGGAAATTCCGGCGAAGAAGTTCATCTCCGGGTGCCGGGCAACTTCCTCGCCCAGGCTTGCCAGCGCGGACTCGATGCCCTGGCCGGCATTGGCGCTGCTGTGCGCTTGGCTGGCCGAGGTCACCACCTGGACGTTTTTCACGCCGGCTTCGGCTGCGCGGGCGACACCCTTGCCGTTAAGCGCCAGTACCGTATAGTCCACGCCGGGAGCGGCGGGCAGCCAGGTGAAGACTGCCGCAGCGTCGGCCATCTGCGGGACCTTTTTCGGGTTCACAAAAGAGCCCGCCTCGATCCGGTCAACGCCGGCAGCCACCAGGGCCTCGGCGACGGCGAGCTTGTCGGCGGTAGAGACGATGACCTCCTCGTCCTGCAGCCCGTCGCGCAGGAAGACATCGGTGATGCGGACCTTCATGCCTTCACCTCCGCACCGGTAAAGCCGGCGATCTGTTCCGGGTCCAGCCCCACCAGATCGCGCAGCACTTCCTCGGTGTGTTCGCCCAGCTCCGGGCCGATCCACTGGACGCGGCCTTCGTGGCCGGGGATCTTGGGCACGACCCCGGGGAAGCGCACCTTTTCGGGCTTGTCCTCGACCACCACTTCGTGGGTCTGGATCATGCCGCGGGCGAGGTAATGCTTGTCCTCGGCGATGCTCGGCGCATCGTACACGGGCCCGGCCGGAACGCCGGCGGCGTCGAGCAGGTCCAGCACCTCGGCCAGCGGGTAGCTGCCGGTCCAGGCCGAGATGGCTCCGTTGAGTTCTTCCTCGCGGGCGCCGCGGGTCTCAGTGGTCAACAGCGACTCGTCGGCGGCCAGGTCCTCGCGGCCAATCGCCTTCATCAGGCGCATGAACACGGAGTTGGAATTACCCCCGATCACCACCTCGAGCCCGTCAGCGCACAGGTAGGATCCGGTGGGGACGACGCCGGGGAGGGCTCCGCCGGTGCGCTTGCGGACCATGCCGTAGGCGTCGTAGTCCGGCACCAGGGACTCGAGCAGGCTGAACACTCCTTCGTAGAGTGCGACGTCGACCGTCTGCGGGCCGGTGTGCTTGATTCCCTGGGCTTTCTGCAGCATCAGCATCAGCGCGCCGATGACGCCGTACAGCCCGGCCACGGTGTCGCCCATGCTGGCGGCGGCACGGCCGGCCGGCCGGTCCGGCTCGCCGGTGATGTAGCGCAGGCCGCCGAATGACTCCGCCGAACTGCCGAAGCCGGCGCGGTTCTTGTAGGGGCCGGTCTGGCCGTAGCCCGAGATCCGGACAATAACAACGTCGGGGTTCAGCTCGGTGAGCACGTCCGGTCCCAGCCCCCACTTTTCCAAGGTGCCCGGACGGAAGTTCTCGATGACGACGTCGCATTGTGCCGCAATCTTCTTGACTGCTTCCTGGCCGGCTTCGGAGCGCAGGTCCAGGGTGACCGACTTCTTGTTGCGGCCGAGGGTGCGGAACAGCATGGAGGTCTGCCCGCGGGACTTGCGCCAGTCGCGCAGTTCATCTCCGCCGTTGGGCCGCTCGATCTTGATCACCTCGGCACCGAAGTCGCCGAACAGCCGGGCGGCGAAGGGAGCGGCGATAAAGTTGCCGAGTTCCAGCACCCGGATTCCTTCGAGCGGGAGGGAGTTGTCCTCGATCCGCAGATTCTCAGTCACAATGCCTGCTTTCTTCGACTTCCCGGTTTTTCGGCCGGCTCGACTCCCATCAAATGGGAAGTGGCTACCACTTGGCGGGAAGAGTGTAGCAAGCGATCGCCACCACCACAAGCCCCCTGGAGAAAAATCTCCAGGGGGCTGCGTAGTGAGGGATGGCGCGGGCCCGAGTTACCGTTACTGGGCTTGTGCGAGATCGGCTTCTATCCGGTGGGCAGCCTGCTTCACTGCTGTACCGAAGTCCGAGCCGGGTGATTCCTTGATGCGGCTCAGCGGCATGGCTAGGCAGATCGTGGCAATTATCTGGTTCCGTGACAGCACCGGCGCACTCACCGAGCCAAGACCGGGCGTTCTCCTCCCCACGGATTCGACCCAGCCCTTTGCCTCCAGTTCCTCCATGGCCTCACCCTCCCTCGCCAGGAGCCGTCCGCTCGATCCTGCCGGTAACGCCAGGCGCGCCCCCTCCGGCAGGGTCGCCTTCAGCTCATGCTGGCTGTCAACGCTCAGCTGGCAAATACGTTCATCCCCGCGGCGGATCCACAGCTGGGCGGTCTCCCCCGTGGTATCGCGCAATTCGGTCAAAACCGGCAGCGCCGCATTCTCCAACGCGGTACGGACAAATCGATGGCCTAACTGGAAGCCGCCGCTTTCGTTACGGCGCAGGAAGCCGTATTCCACCATCGATAGCGCCAGCCGGTGGGAAGTTGATACCGAAAGTCCGGTTCTGCGGGCGAGTTCACTGGCAGAAGCTGAAGTGCCGTCCACAGCATCCAGGATCGCGGCGATCCGTTCAAGCATTCTGTTACTAGTGGAGGTCTCGGTAGAGGGCATGGCATTAGCCTAATGTCTCCGGGCTGAGGGCCACGACGCGCTGTTGCATCCGGCCCAGATGCGTGTTGCCAACCGGAGGTCCTGTTCCGTCGGGTGCCGGAGTGCTTCACTGGAATTACGACGGCGGCCAGCCTCCTTTCGCGGCGATGATCCTGATCCCGACTATCCCGAGCAGCGCCGATCCCCTTCGTGCTAACCGCTGCCGATCTGCCTGCCGCTCCTGACGGTGGAGTGCGGGCGGGCCTATGCTGAAGGACAACCGCCGTTTTGCGGCGAGACTGCTGCCAAGAGAAGAGAGAAACCATGGCCTCCGATCCGCGCACGCCCGATAACATTCCCGCCCGCGAAGAGTCCGGGCACAAGGAACCCGCAAAGCCCGACGCTTCCGGCGCTTCCGGTGCTTCCGGCGGTGCAGTGGTGCCGAAGGGGAAAACCGGGAAGGAGAAGGGCAAAGCCGGGAAGGACGAACCCAAGCGGCCCGAGCCGGCGGACAGGGACGTCGAGGACAAGCCGCGGATAACCCGGGCCGGCATGATCTGGACGGCCACGGTGGCGGGCCTGATTCTGCTGGTGCTGCTGATCATCTTCATCGCCCAGAACCAGGACCAGGTCACGCTGCGATACTTCGGCTTCGAAGGCACGGTCAACCTGGGCCTGGCCCTGTTCGTAGCGGCCGTCGGCGGCGGACTGCTGACTGCCATGGCCGGTGCCGCCCGGATCATCCAGCTTCGGGCCGTTGCACACAAGGACCGGAAGCGGAAGCGGAATCAGACCCGCTGACCCGCATCGTCGGCAGCGGTTCCGCGGCGCAGGGTCTCGCCCCGGAAGAAGCCCGGGTGCCGCTTGTACATCACGAACATCAGCACCGCGCCGAGCAGGATTACGCCGCAGCCGAGGATGAAGACCAGGCCGACGCCTCCCACCGATGAGCCGGAGCCGTAGGCCGGAGCCAGCGAGTCCTTGGCGGTCTGGAAGAACATCACCAGCAGGATGATCCCGCCGAGCAGCGGCGAGAGGAACTTGAAGAAGAAGTTCCGGGCGCCGGCGAACGCTTCGGCCCGGAAATACCAGACGCAGGCCAGCGCGGTGACGCCATAGTAGAAACAGATCATCATGCCCAGCGCCGTGATGGTGTCCCAGAGGGCATTCTCGGACAGCACCCGCGTGACCGCATAGAACGCTCCGGCAGCGATGGCCGCGGCCACCGTGGCGTAGCCCGGGGACTTGAAGCGTGGGCTGATCCGCCCGTAGCTTGCCGGCAGGGCGCGGTAATGGCCCATGGCCAGCATGGTGCGTGCCGGGGACACGAAGGTCGACTGCAGCGAAGCCGCGGAACTGCTCAGCACGGCCAGCGACATCAGGATGGCGAACGGACCCATCACCGGTCCGGCCAGGGCCGCGAAGATGCTTTCCTGGTTTTCCGGATTACCTGCGCCGAGGCCCTCGGTCCCGATTCCCGCGAAGCTCAGCACGGCCAGCGCCATGAGCATGTACAGCACCACGATCACGAAAATGGTGGCAGCAGCGGCCCGGCCCGGCGTCTTCTCCGGGTCCTTGGTCTCTTCGTTCATGGTCAGCGTGACGTCCCAGCCCCAGTAGATGAAGATGGACAGCGAGACGCCGGCCGCGAAGGTCGAGAAGGAATCCACCGCGAACGGATTGAACCACTCGGCGCTGATGGCCGAGGCGTCAAAGGCCGTCCCGTTGTCCACATGGACGAAGGCGGCGACGGCGAACCAGGCGAGCACCAGCAGCTGGAAGCCGACCAGGACGTACTGCAGCTTCTTGGTGGTTTCCATGCCGCGGTAGGACACCCAGCAGGCCAGCGCGATGAACACCAGGGTGGTGGCGATGTTCAGCGGAACGTTCTCTGCCAGCGCAGCCAGCGCAGCATTACCGGTGACCTGCGCCAGCATCAGGTAGAAGAATTCCACCGCAACGGCGGCTAGGTTCGAGAGCACAATGATGGTCGCCGCGACCAGCCCCCAGCCGCCCATCCAGCCTACCCACGGCCCGAAGGCGCGGGTGGCCCAGGTGAACGAGGTGCCGGAATCGGGCATCGCGTTGTTCAGCTCGCGGTAGCCCAGCGCCACCAGGAGCATCGGGATGAAGCCGACCAGGAAAATCGCCGGCAGCTGCACCCCCACCTCGGCAATGGTTGGCCCCAGCGACGCGGTCAGTGTGTAGGCCGGGGCAATGCAGGAAACCCCAATAACGACGGCGCCAAGCAGCCCCACCGAGCCGCCCTGCAGACCCTTGCGGCTCAGTCCGGATGCCCTGCGGGTGCCGGTGGATTCACTCATGGCTAGCCATCCTTGTTTGTGTCTGCCAGTGCAGTCCGGTCCGACCGGTAGTTGCGCGGCACCACGACCATCGGCACCGGCAGCGCCCGGAGCACCTTGTTGGCCGTTGCCCCCAGGAAAAGGCGGTTGTTCCGGGCCAGCCGGCTGGAGCCGATTATCATCAGCTCGCCCTCGTCCCAGTCCAGTCCGTCAATGGCATCCTCGATGGTCTTGCCGGGGGCAACGGTCCGGGTCACCTTGCCCGGGAGCTGTGCTGCAGCCGCGGCAAAACGCTCGGCCATGTTCGCTTCCGCGGCCCGGACGGCTTCCGGATTGTCCGGGTCCAGGGCCACCAGGGACACTAGCCGCAACGGCAGCGACCGCCAGGACGCCGCCCCTACTGCTGCCTGCAGGACGTCGTCGGCACCGGGCCTGGTTCCGATCCCGCAGGTCAGGCGCGTGATCAGTTCCTGCCGCCGGTAGCCCTTGGGCGCCAGCGCCACCGGCACGTCGGCGGCGTGCAGCAGTGCCGAGGCAACGCTCCCGATGCTGAACCGGCGCAGCAGACTGCTGCGGGCAGCACCCACCACGATCACCGCTGCGGAGAACTCGCGCGCGGCCTCGATCAGGCCCTCGGCGGTTGACTCGGCCTGGAACACATGGGCCTTCGCTGTCACGTCATAGGGCACCAGTGATAGACCTTCGGCCAGCCACTGATCGAGCTGCTCCGCAAGAATCCGTTCGTAGCCCCGGTCCGACGGCGGGTACGTCCCGGCATAGGGCGAGTCCGGCGATTGGACCATGACCAGATCCAGCGAGGCCTGCTGGCTGCGAGCCAGGGCCACGGCCAGATTGACCGCATCCCTGCCGTTTTCGGTGGCCGTGTAGCCGACAACGTACCTGCGCATGCTGCTCACGCCCCGTGGCGCGCAGTCCCGGCAGGCTCGCCGGCACCGGTGCTGGCAGGCGCCGAGGCCGCGGCAGTGCCTGCGGTTTCAGCGGCGCCGAGGATCCGGGCGGCGGTTTGCTGTCCCATCCGGACGGCCCCGTCCACATGCTGGTAACCCTCGGCAGCCAAGTCCGAGCAAGACCAGTAGATCGGGCCGACCGGCGTGAGCTGGTCCTTTCCGTAGCGGTGCAGCCCGCCCAGGTCATAGCTGGCCGCATAGGCGCCGCGGGTCCATTCCTCCGAACCCCAGTCGGATTCGTAGTAGACCACGGGCTCCAGCGCCTTCGGACCGAGGTACTCTGCGACCGCACCCAAAACGGCGGCCTTGCGGTCCTCCACACTGAGCTCGAACATGGCATCGGCCTTTTCATCGGAGATGAAGCCGACTAGGGTGCCGCGCGGATCCTGGTAATTCGTGTTGTCGTAGACCTCCTGCACCACGGAGGTCGGGCTGAAACAAGTGCCGGAGAGGCCCTCTTCACGCCAGAACGGAGTCTCGTAGACGGCGTGGATCTTGATGACCAGGCCCAACGACTGGTGCTGGTGCATCTGGTGCTGGCGGCGCGGCAGCGGCGGCTCGAAGGAGACCCGCGAGTACAGGTTCGGCGGCACGGCCATGATTGCATAGCGGGCACGTACGGTGACGGAATCCGAAATGGCGGTCACGCCGTCGTGCGTTGAATCCGCGGCAGCGGTGGCGGCATCCGGCGCCTGCCCTGCCCACCGCAGCGTGCGCACCGGGCTGTTGAGTACGACGTCGTCCCCCAGCTTTGCAGCGAGTCGTTCCGACACCTGCTGCATGCCGCCGATGACGCGCTTGTCGAGGATGAAATTGTCATCGACCAAGTTGCTGAAGGAGCCGGCGGAGGCGGCCATCAGCACGGCCTGCAGCGCGGAGAAGGAGTGCGCGGGCTTGGTCAGCATGCCGCCCGCGATGAAGAGGCCGATGTTGTTGCAGGCGTCCTCGTCGCTGGACTGCTTGCGGAGCCAGTGATGGAAGGAAATGGTGTCCAGTTCCCGCGCCATCGGATGGGTCCATGGCGCCTCGGGACCGGCCTCCGCGGCGAGCGTGTCCAGGATCCCGATCAGGCGGTTCATTTCGGCCTGCGTCTGCTCGCTGACGGGGAACATCTCGCCGGTGTAGCGCTGCCGCTTTGCGTCCGGACCGATGTAGATGGACTCACCGTGGCGGTAGCGCGGGAACGTTTCCAGGCCCAGTTCGTCCAGCAGCCCCAGCAGCGCAGTCTGGTCCGGCGAGACCCACTGGCCGCCGATTTCCAGCATGGCGCCGTCGATGGTGTCCGTCCAGGTGCGGCCGCCGACGCGGTCGCGGGCTTCCAGCACGGCAACGCTCAGGCCGGCCTTCTTCAGCTCCCAGGCGGCCGTCAGCCCGGAGGGCCCTGCGCCGATAATGACGACGTCGCGTTCCATGGTGTTCACTCTTTCACTCCCGTGTGTGTTCGACATAAATGAATAACGTTCATTTACTTTAACTGTAGCCGGTGGCCGGACGGATGGGAAGCGGAACGTAGGATATTTTTAGCGGCCCGCACGGGCCGTTGAGGAAACGAGCCACAAGGAGGCCCGCCATCGCGGTTTCAGCATCGGGGACGCACCGCTCTGCCGGACGCCCGGCACAGAAGGTCCTGTCCAAGGAGCTCATCACGTCGGCGGCCCTGAAACTGATCGAGGCCAGCGGCTATGACGCCCTGACCATGTCAGCCCTTGCCCGGCGCCTGGGCGTTGCGCCGTCCGCGCTGTACAACCACGTGAAGTCCAAGCACGATGTCCTCCTGCTCCTGCAGGACCACCTGATGAACGGGGTGGACGTCAGCGGCTTCGGCACACTCCCCTGGCCTGAGGCAGTGCGCAACTGGGCATGGTCCTACCGCGACGTGTTCGCCCAGCACTCCCCGCTGATTCCCGTCATCGCGGTGCTGCCCGTGACCGGCGCACCGCGCACCCTGCAGATGTATGAGGAACTCACCCGCGGCTTTCTCGACGCCGGCTGGCCGGAGCCGTTGGTGGTCCCGGCGATCGTTGCACTGGAGTCCTTCATCTTCGGCTCCGCCTTTGACGTGGCCGCCCCGGAAGACATTTTCGAAACCGGCGAGCTGGCCGATTCCAGCCCGCACTTCACCTCGGCTGTGCGGGCGCGCCAGCTGCCGGCCGACGGAGCCCCCGCGGACGCGGCCTTCCGGCTGGGGCTCGACGGGCTCATCTCCGGGCTGGACGCCCAGCGGCGGGAATGGGCTGACGCCGCAAGCACCGCCGGTTAACTCAGCGCGCGGCCAGCAGCTTCGCCCGCCGGTTGGACAGGATCTGCCCGCCGATCACAATCAGCAGCGCGATGATGAACATGGCCGAACCGATCACGTTGGCCTGTGCCGGGATGCCACGGGTTGCGGCGACGTAGATGAACTTCGGGAACGTGTCCACGTTGCCTGAGTTGAAGTTGGTGATGATGAAGTCATCGAAACTCATGGCGAAGGCCAGCAGCGCCGCGGCCACGATGCCCGGGAGCAGCAGCGGGAAGGTGACCCGCCAGAAGGCCTGGATCGGCGATGCATACAGGTCCGCCGCGGCTTCCTCCAGCTTGGGGTCCAAACTGGCCACGCGGGCCTTCACCGCGACGACCACAAAGGAAATGCAGAACATGCTGTGGGCGATGATGATCGTCCCCACCCCCAGGTCCACACCGATGTTCAGGAACTGGGCCAGCAGTGAAGCGCCGAGCACCACTTCCGGCGTCGCCAGCGGCAGGAAGATCAGCATGTTGGCCGTGGCGTTGAACTTGAACCGATAACGCACCAGTCCAATGGCGATGGCCGTGCCCAGGATGGTGGCGATGATGGTGACAACCGAGCTGATCTGCAGGCTGTTGGCCAGCGCCTCGCATACCGCCGGTGCGCCGCAGGGGTTGCGCCAGTTATCCAGCGTGAAGCCGCGCCAGGTGAGGTTGGTCCGGCCGGCGTCGTTGAACGAAAAGGCGAACACGTAGGCAATGGGGACCAGCAGGAACAGGAAGGCCAGTCCGCCGAAAACCGGTACCAGCCATGGGCCGATTCTTCTTCTCATGAGGCCTCCTTAGAGCAACTCTTTGGTACCGAAACGGCGGACATACAGGATCACCAGGAACAGGATGGCCAGCATCAGCACGAAGGACAGGGCCGAGGCGCCCGGGTAGTCCACCACGCGGAAGAACCTCGAATCGATGACCTGCCCGATCATGGTGGTGTTCTGGTTATTGCCCAGCAGCGCCGCGTTGATGTAGTCGCCCGAGGCCGGGATGAAGGTCAGCAGCGTGCCGGCGATGACGCCAGGCATCGACAGCGGCAGCGTGACCGTGCGGAACGTGGTGAAGGGGTTGGCATACAGATCGCCGCCCGCTTCGATCAGCCGGGTGTCCAGCCGCTCCAGGTTGGCGTAGATCGGCAGCGTCATGAACGGCAGGAAGTTGTAGGTCAGGCCGCAGACCACGGCGAAGGCCGTGGCGGTCAGCCGCCCGTCCTCGGGCAGCAGGGCCACTGCCCGCAGCACCGCAACCACCGGCCCCTCGTCCGCCAGGATCTGCTTCCACGCCTGGGTACGCAGGATGAAGCTGGTAAAGAACGGGGCGATAATCAGCACCAGCAGGATGCCTTGGAGCAGTTTCCTGCCGCGCAGCCGCACTGCCACCAAGTACGCCATCGGGTACCCGATCGCCAGCGCCGCCACCGTGGCGATCAGCGCAAACGCGAAGGACCGGACCAGTTCCGGCCAGTAACTGCCCAGCACTGCGGTGTAGTTGCTGAACTGCAACGCCGGCGCAAACTGGCCGATATCCGCGCCGGGCGGCTTGGTGTAGAGCGAGGTGGCCAGCAGGGAGAAAACCGGCAGCACGAAGAAGAGCAGCATGAAGATGAAGCCGGGCAGGATCAGCAGATAGCCCACCCGTCCGCGGCGCTTGTCCGCCCGGATCTCCGACGCACTGCGCGTCTCCTCCGGCTTCGCCTTGGTGCTGCGCGGGGCCGTCAACAGACTCATGTCGCCGCCGCTTCCGCTTCCCTGGCCCCGGCCTGCGTGTCTTCGTCGCCATCCAGGCCGAAGGCATGCGCGGTATCCCAGGTCAGCACAACGTCGTCGCCGGGAGCCGCCGATTGCTGGCCGTGGTTCTGGCTGAAAACACCCACCGGCCCGATCCCCGCCACCTCCACAAGGTACTCGGTGCTGACCCCAGTGAAGGAAGAGTCCAGCACGCGGCCCCGCAGGATGTTCGATCCATCGGCGGGAGCATCCGCGGGCCACATCATCCGCAGCTTCTCCGGCCGGATCCCGATCAGCGCCTTGCCATGGTGCGTGGTGGAACGGTCCTTGCGCACGGCCAACCGGTTTCCGCCTGCACTAATAACGACGGCGTCGCCGCGGTCCTCTATAATTTCACCCGCTACCAGGTTGGACTTGCCGAGGAAGTTCGCCACAAAAGCGGTCCGCGGCAGTTCGTACAGCTCTCGCGGGGCACCCAGCTGCTCCACCTGCCCCTGGTTCATCACGGCCACAGTGTCCGCCATGGTCATGGCCTCTTCCTGGTCATGGGTGACGTGGACGAAGGTCAGGCCGACGTCGGTCTGGATCCGCTTCAGCTCCACCTGCATCTGCCGGCGCAGTTTCATGTCCAGCGCCCCCAGCGGTTCATCCAGCAGGAGCAGCGCGGGCTCGTTCACGATTGCCCGGGCCAGGGCCACGCGCTGCTGCTGTCCGCCGGACAGTTGCGCCGGCCGCCGCGCCGAAAGATGCGCCAGTTCCACCAGCTCCAAGGCCTGCTTGGCTCTAACCTGGTGGTCCCGGATCTTCCGGCGCTTCAGCCCGAAGGCCACGTTGTCCAGCACGCTCATGTGCGGAAAGAGCGCATAGTTCTGGAACACGGTGTTGACCGGCCGCTCGTGGGCGCTGGTTCCGGTGATGTCCTTGCCGCCGATGCTGAGGCTTCCGGACGTGGGCTGCTCCAGGCCGGCGATCATCCGCAGGGTGGTGGTCTTTCCGCAGCCGGAGGGACCCAGCAGCGCGAAGAACGATCCGGCCGGGATTTCCAGGTCCAGGTTGTCTACGGCAAGGAAGCCGCCGAACCGTTTGGTGATGGCAGCGAGCCGCAGGTCGGCACCCTGGTTCTCGGCGTCGGCGTCGTGCTTTTCCGGTTTGGTCTGAACCATCGTCATTAGTTGCCGATCGCTTTCTGGAACCGGTTGGTGAAGTCGGTTTCCTCGTCAGCGCTGAGCGAGCGGAACACATGGGCCTTCGCCAGATAGTCGTCGCTGGGGAAGATCAGCGGGTTCTCCACCAGCTCCGGGTCGATCTTCTCCATTTCTTCCCGGGCGCCTTGGACCGGGCAGATGTAGTTCACGTAGGCTGCCACCGTCGCCGCGTTCTTCGGGTCGTAGTAGAAGTCCATCAGGGCTTCGGCATTCGCCTTATGCGGCGCCCCGATCGGCACCATCAGGTTGTCCGACCACAGCGTTCCGCCCGCATCGGGGAGGGCGAACTCCCACTTGTCGCCATTCTCGAAGTTCAGCTGCGTGATGTCGCCGGACCAGCAGATCACGGCAAGGGCGTCGCCGGAGATCAGATCCTCCTTGTAGGAGTTGCCCTTCACCTGGCGGATCTGGCCGTCCGAAATCTGCTTCGTCAGGTCATCCAATGCGTTCGAGAATTCATCCGCACCCCAACCACCGGAAATGCGGACGCCGTTCTCCAACATCATCAGGCCCATCGTGTCGCGCATCTCATCCAGCACCTCCACGCGGCCCTTGAGCTCCGGCTTCCACAGGTCGGAGACAGTCTTGAGGCCGCCCGGCACTGCTTCCTTGTTCCAGGCGATGCCGGCGAATCCGGACTGCCACGTCAGCGAGTTCTTCCGGCCGGGGTCGAAGTCGACGTCCTTCAGGGTCTCGAGCAAGTTCGCAGCATTCGGAATGTTGGCGTGATCCAGTTCCTGTGTGTAGCCGAGGCGGATCAACCGCGCCGCCATCCAGTCCGTCAGCGTGATGATGTCCTGCCCGATGTCCTGGCCGGCTGCCAACTGCGCCTGGACCTTCCCGAAGTAAGTGTCGTTGCCGTCAATGTCTTCGGAGTAGTTCGCCGCGATGCCCGTGGCGGCGGTGAAGGCTTCCAATGACGGATAGCTCTGGGACTTGTCGTCGTAGTCGAGGTAGAGGGTCCAGTTGGCCCAGTTGACTTCCTTTTCCGACGCCGAAAGATCTTCCGCTGCAGCCGCTTCTCCGGCGGGACCATCCGACGTCGTGCCGGTTCCACCGGTGCCGCACGCGGCCAGCAGCCCGGCGAGGCTCAAGCCGCCCGCGCCCATCAGGATGTTCCGGCGGGACAGCTGTGCGCCGACCAGGCGGCGGAGTCGGGGATCGTCGGGCAAGCGATTTGGCATCTGAAGCTCCCTGAGGTGATGGACACTGTGACGAAGATCATGCCAGACCGCAGGACGCCCGACAAGGGATTCAGTTGTAAATTTTTCGTTACCCAACGGATCCCTGCATCAAATCCTGCTTTCTCAACTTATTTCGTAGCGAAAGGGCTTGCGCACCGACAGGCCAGCGGCTTCAATGGCATAAACATTCACGCGGCCGGTCCCCATCCGGCGCATCCCCCGCCGGAGGTGGTGATATTTTGACGGCCCAGCCCGAGAGCACTGCGAACAACAACGGATCGACGCACCCGGGCAGCGGGCACGCACATGGCCCCGTGGACACGGTATCCAAGGCCATCATCGAACAACTGCAGGAAGACGGCCGGCGCTCCTACGCTTCCATTGGCAAAGCCGTTGGCCTCTCGGAAGCCGCGGTCCGCCAGCGGGTGCAGAAACTGATGGACAGCGGCATTGTCCAGATTGTCGCTGTCACGGACCCCATGCAGATGGGGTTTTCCCGCCAAGCCATGCTGGGCATCAAGGCCAACAATGACGTGCTGAGGGTGTCGGACCAAGTGGCCGCCCTGGACAAAGTGGACTATTGCGTGGCTACCGCCGGCACTTTCGACATCCTCGCCGAAATCATCTGCGAAAACGACAACGATCTGCTGCTGCTGGTCAACCAGATCCGCAGCATTCCCGGTGTCCTGAGCACCGAAACACTGATGTATCTGTCCCTGCGGAAGCAGGCCTACAACTGGGGAACACGATGACTCAAACATCCACCACCCGCACCTATACAACGCCCCGCGGCACGGACCGCCAGCAAGCCGCGCGCGACCACCTCTGGATGCACATGGCGCGCCACTCCAACCTGGCCGGCGGCGGCTCGGTCCCGGTGATCAGCCGGGGCGAGGGGCATCTGATCTTCGACGACCAGGGCAACGAATACATCGACGGGCTCGCGGGCCTCTTTGTGGTCCAGGTAGGCCACGGCCGTGAAGAACTGGCGCAGGCCGCAGCCCGGCAGGCGAAGGAACTGGCCTTCATGCCGCTGTGGTCTTACGCCCATCCCGCTGCGATCGATCTTTCGGAACGCCTGGCGCACTACGCTCCGGGCGACCTGAACCGGGTCTTCTTCACCACCGGCGGCGGCGAGGCAGTGGAAACGGCGTGGAAGCTGGCCAAGCAGTACTTCAAACTCAAGGGCAAGCCGAACAAAACCAAGGTCATCTCCCGCGCCGTCGCCTACCACGGCACCCCGCAGGGCGCGCTGTCCATCACCGGCATTCCGGATATGAAAGCGCCCTTCGAACCCTTGGTACCCGGCGCCTTCCGTGTGCCGAACACCAATCAGTACCGGGCGCCGTCGGGCTTGGAAGATCCGGAGGCCTTCGGCCGCTGGGCCGCGGACCGGATCGGCGAGGCCATCGAATTCGAAGGCCCGGACACGGTGGCCGCAGTCTTCCTGGAGCCGGTGCAGAATTCCGGCGGCTGCTTCCCGCCGCCGCCGGGCTACTTCCAGCGGGTGCGCGAAATCTGCGACGAGTACGATGTCCTGCTGGTCTCGGACGAGGTCATCTGCGCGTTCGGCCGGATCGGGTCGATGTTCGCCTGCGACGACTTCGGCTACATTCCGGACATGATCACCTGCGCCAAGGGCCTGACCAGCGGGTACTCCCCCATCGGCGCCCTGATCGCCTCGGACAAGCTGTTCGAGCCGTTCAAGCACGGCGACACCACGTTCTACCACGGCTACACCTTCGGCGGGCATCCGGTCTCCGCCGCCGTTGCCATGGCCAACCTGGACATCTTCGAACGCGAAGGCCTCAACGCCCACGTGAAGCAGAACGCTCCGGCCTTCCGCGCCACGCTCGAGAAGCTGCTGGACCTGCCGATCGTCGGCGACGTCCGCGGCGAGGGCTACTTCTACGGCATCGAGCTGGTCAAGGACAAGGCCACCAAGGAGACCTTCAACGCCGAGGAGTCCGAACACCTGCTGCGCGGCTTCCTCTCCAATGCGCTCCTCGACGCCGGCCTCTACTGCCGCGCCGATGACCGCGGCGACCCCGTGGTCCAGCTCGCCCCGCCGCTGACCATTGGCCAGCGCGAGTTCGACCAGATTGAGCAGATCCTGCGCTCCGTCCTGGTCGAAGGGCTCAACCACCTCTAAGAAACAAACAACGACGGCGGTGTGCGGCAAATACTTGCCGCCCGCCGCCGTCGTTGGCCAGGCCTGTCGGAGGTGCTCTTCAGTCGGAAGTGGTCGCGTCCGGGCGGTCCAGGCCCTCGAACGGTTCCAGTGCCGCCAGGAACTCTTCCCGGTCTTCACTCCGGACAGTGGTGGCGCCATAGGAAATGGTGATGGAACGCGGATTCCAGCCGTACTCGATGCTGCCCTTCATCTCCTCGGCGGCCTCACCGGTCGGGTCCCGCTCCACATCGGTCAACGTGAGGCTCATCCACTGGGACTGGCCGTATGCGTCGCCGAACCACTGCCACTGTTCTTCCAGTTCGGCCGAGCCGAGGCGCTCGGCGGTCTCTTCGGCCAGGTCAGGATCCAGGTTCCCCAGTTCAAGCTTGCCGAGGCCGTAGGACCCGGTTACCTCGGAGACAATGTCCAGGCCCGGTGCCAGTCCCGGGGATCTTCGGGGACGGTCCGGCTTTCGCGCGGCGCAGAGTTGAAGGAGACGTAGAGCGAGTCGCCGCCGTAGCCGTTGCCCTCCTGCGGGAAGAAGTTCCCGCCGTCGTCCGGTCCGTCTTCCCAGGCGAGCCCGAACTCGTCCGTAAGCCGCGCCTCGATCTCACCGAGCAGCTTCGTTGATACGGCCTCGAGTTCTTCAGCCGGCGGTGCATGCAGCACGTCCTCGGCGGCGGAGTAGGCGTGCCCCGGGTACTCCGCCCAGTCAACGGTGATCTGCTGGCCGCTTTCCGTCTGATAGGTGGTCGTCGGCGAGGATGCGCAACCTACGAGCAGGACGGCGAGCGCAGCTGAGAATGCGGCCGTCGCGATGAAGCCCGAAGTGCGTCTACCCATGCGGCAATCGTAGCCGTGCCGAACTGCCCTACCGCCCGGAGACTTTGTCTGCCGCCTTGGCGATCAACGACGTCGGCCCTTGCCGGCGGTTCTCCGCCTTGTCAGCGGCGTAGTACGCCTTGTACATGGCCTGCACGGCGATCCAACGCAGCGGCTCGATTTCCCAGCGCCGGACCTTGCGGTTGACCCACGGCATGATGGTCAGCTCGCTGCCCGGCGCTAGGATCAGGTCGCGCAGGGTACGCGCGGCGAGGTTGGTGGCCGCGACGCCGGTGCCCACATAGCCGCCGGCCCAGCCGAGTCCGGTCGCCGGGTCCAGGCCCACAGTGGCCTTCCAGTCCCGCGGTACGCCCAGCACACCCGCCCAGGCATGGTCGACCGCGGCACCCCGGGCAGCCGGGAACATGTCGTGCAGGATCCCGGTCAGCAGTTCGATGGTCCGCTGCTGGGTGGCACCGTCGGTGTCCGTTCGGGAGCCGAAGCGGTACGGCACTCCCCTGCCACCGAGCGCAATCCTCCCGTCCGCGGTGCGTTGCGCGTACATGTAGGCGTGGGCCAGGTCGCCCACGGTGTCCCGGTGCTCCCAGCCGATGTCCGCCCAGACCGCCTCGGGCAGCGGTTCGGTTGCGATCATGGACGAGTTCATCGGCAGCCAGTCCCGGTGCGCGCCTTTCAGGTTCGCGGTAAATCCCTCGGTGGCCCGGAGCACGTACCTGGCCGTGACATCTCCGTGTTCCGTGCGGGCCAGACCCGGCGCTATTTCCGTCACTGTGGTGCCTTCGTAGAGCCTGACTCCCAAACGTACGACGGCGGCCGCCAGTCCGCGCGCGAGCTTCGCCGGGTGGATTCGGGCGCAGTGCGGCTGCCACAGCCCGCCGAGGGCACCGGCAATCTTCACCCGCTCCGCGGTCCCGCCGGCAGAGAGCAGTTGCGTCCCGGCCTCCGGCCAGAGTGCTTCTTCTTGGGCCCAGGCCCGCAGGCGTTGCAGCTGGGCGTGGTTGCGCGCCACGTTGAGCTCGCCGCCCTTGTGGAAGTCCGCGTCAATCCCCTCGGCACATGTCACGGCGATGACTTCGTCCACGGTCTCGTTGAGCAATTGCTGGAAGCGCCCGACGACGGCGCGGCCATGAGTCTTGACGTACTGGTCCCGGCCGCCGGTGATGCTGTTGGTCAGCCAGCCGCCATTCCGCCCGGAGGCGCCGAAGCCGGCGAAGCGGCTCTCCAGCACCGCCACGTCCAGCTCGGGCCGCGCTTGCTTCAGGTAGTAGGCGGTCCATAACCCGGTGTAGCCGGCGCCCACGATGGCGATGTCCGCCGTCGTGCTTTGAGCCAAGGCGGGGCGCGGCGCGGGGATGCCGTCCGCGGCGTACCAGAACGAGATGTTCCCGTTGACGGTCATGGTTGCGGTTCCTTTCGGTTGGCCTGCGGAGCAGCCGGCGGAGCAGCCGGCGGAGCAGCAACGCAGGCGCGGAGCCGGGCCTCGATGCCGTCGAGCAGCAGTTCGAGCGCGAAGTCGAAGTTGTCCTCGTCGCTGATGCCGGCCATCGCCGCAGCCGATGCCGTTGCGTTCGGAAAACGTTCCGCCGGAGCCTGGGCGTAGGCTTCTGCCCAGGCGCGGTTGTCCGCCTCGGACTTCTCGCCCAGCGACTTCAGGGCGGCGTCGAATCCGGTCCAGGCGAGCATGAAGTCGGCGCAGGCCCGGTAGGTCCGCACGGCGTCCTCCGCACCGAAACCGGCCTGCCTGAACGTGGCGAGCATGGTCTCGACGAACTGCATCTCGGACTCCTGCCGGGTCACCCGCACGGCCGCGAGCGCCGCCACCTGCGGATGGGCCAAGTAGGCCCGGCGGCCGCGCACCACAAGCTCCTTGATGGTGTCCCGCCAGGACGGCGCCGGTTCGAAGTCCTTCAAGGCCTCGCCGATCAGCCGGTCCGCGAGCGCCAGCAGCAGTTCGTCCTTGTCCTTGAAGTGCCGGTAGAGCGCCGTCGGATCCGCGCCGAGCAGCCGGCCGATGCGGCGGAACGTCAACGCCGAACTGCCCTCCTCGTCGGCCAGACGGAGGCAGGCGTCGACGATGACCTCGCGCGAAAGCCCCTTGGCACGCTCCCGCTGCGTCCCTGTTTCTGCCGCTGCCATCCCTTCACCTTCCGCCGGCCGGTTTTGTCCCTACTCTAATCCGTGAAGTCAACACCGTTGACAATTCGGGCTGCATTCAGTTCGATAAGAGACACCCCTCAACGGCAGCATCAGGAAAGCAGGCATTGTGAGCGCAGACTGGATCTTCCACTCCGGTCGGATTTTTGACGGGCAGCAGGTCCACCCGACGGCGACGGCGGTAGCGGTCACCGACGGCCGGATCACTGCGGTGGGCACGGACGCGCAGGTGCGCGAGGCTGCCGGCACCGCCGCGGAAACGGTGGACCTGGCCGGCCGTCTCCTCACCCCTGGCTTCACGGACGCCCATGTCCACGCCGTCTACGGCGGCGTCGAGCGGCTGGGCTGCGATCTCTCCGACGTCTCCGGGCTGGACGCTGTCCTGGCCTGCGTCGCCGACTATGCGGCCGCCACCGAAAAAAGCTGGATTACCGGCGGCGGCTGGCACAAGGCGGACTTCCCCGGCGGCTACCCTACGCGCAACTTGCTTGACAGAATCGTGCCGGACCGGCCGGTCTACCTCATCAACGCGGACCATCACAGCGCCTGGGTCAATACCCGCGCGCTGGAACTCGCCGGGATGGATGCGGCAACACCGGACCCCGCGGACGGGTGGATCGAACGCGGCACGGACGGCTTCCCCACTGGCACGCTGCACGAGGGCGCGATGGACCTGGTCAACGAGTTCCTGCCGCCACTCACGGAAGAGGATCTCTGCGGCGGACTGCTCGAAGCCCAGCGCTACCTGCACTCGGTCGGCGTCACCGGCTGGCAGGAGGCCATCCTCGGCAGCTACGCGGGCTACCCGGACGCCAGCAGCGCCTACCGCACCCTGGCCGGCCGCGGCCTGCTGACCGGCAGGGCAACCGGCGCGCTCTGGGTGCCGCGCAGCACCACCTCAGAGAACATCGCCGAGCTGGTTGCCGGGTTCGAAGAACGACGCCGGGACAACAGTGCCGCCGGATTCGTCACCACGAGCGCCAAGATCATGGTGGACGGCGTGCCCGAGAACCGCACGGCCGCGATGCTGGATCCCTACCTGCGCCCCTGCCGCTGCGGAAACCCGGACGGCAGGGACCCCAGCGGCGGCAGCGCCGGCCACGCCGCCGCGGACCAGGACGCGGACGGGGACGACCGGGGGCTGCTGTACCTGCCCAAGGAGGTGCTGACCGAGACCGCGGTTGCGCTGGATGCGGCCGGCTTCGACCTGCACCTGCATGTCATCGGGGACCGCGCAGTCCGGGACGGCCTCGACGCCGTCGAGCACGCGCGCCGCAGCAACCCGCACACCCGCGGACGCCACCACATGGCGCACCTGCAGATCATCCATCCGGAGGACATCGCCCGGTTTGCCGCCCTCGGGGTGACGGTCAACGCCCAGGCGCTCTGGGCGTGCAATGACAACCAGATGCTGCAGCTGACGGTCCCGCTCATCGGTGCGGAACGCGCCGCCTGGCAGTATCCCTTCGGCTCGCTGCTGGCGGCCGGCGCCACCATGGCCATGGGCTCGGACTGGCCGGTGTCCACGCCCGATCCGTGGCAGGCCATCCACGTGGCAGTCAACCGCAGCTACCCTGCCTACCCCGATGTGCCGCCCCTGCTGCCGGAACAGGCCATTTCACTGCAGACCGCCCTCTCGTCCTACACAGCCGGCTCGGCCTGGCTGAACCGCAACGACGACGGCGGCGCCATCGCCGTCGGCAAGACCGCCGATCTCGTGGTGCTGAACGCGGATCCCTTCCGGCTGGACCCGGGCGAGCTGCACACCGTCGGCACGGACTTCACCATGGTGGCTGGCATCCCGGTCTACACCGGACAGCCGCAGGAGGCGAAGGCATGAGCCGGGCAGGTACTACGTACGACGACGCCGAACGTCGCATCCCGCAGTCCCGAATCCAAGTGACGCTGGCCGGTGCTTCCACCACGCCGTACTGGCTCGACGACCCGTCCCGGCCGGATCCCCTCCCGCCGCTGGAGGGGGCTACCGCCACGGATCTAGCCGTCGTGGGCGGCGGCTATACCGGGTTGTGGACGGCACTGATGGCCAAGGAACGCAATCCGGACCGGCGCGTGGTGCTGCTGGAAGGCAAGCGGATCGGCTGGGCGGCATCCGGGCGCAACGGCGGTTTCTGCGAGGCCAGTCTGACCCATGGCGAAGCCAACGGCGAGAAGCACCTGCCGCAGGAAACCGCGCGCCTGCAGGAGCTGGGCCTTGAGAACCTGCAGCAGATCGCTGACACGGTGGAGAAGTACGGGATCGACTGCGGCTTCGAGTGGACGGGCACGCTCAGCGTCGCCACCGAGGACCACCAGGTGGAGTGGCTGCGCGAGGATGAGGGCAAGGATCCGGACGTGGTGTTCCTGGACCGGGACGCCGTCCGCAAGGAACTGAACTCCCCGCTCTACCGGGCCGGCCTCTGGGACAAGAAGAGCACGGCCATGCTCCACCCGGCCCGCCTCGCGTGGGGATTGCAGCGCGCCTGCCTGGCCTCCGGCGTCGAAATTTACGAGCACACGCCGGTCCGCAGCATCAGTGCCGCGACAGGTGGCAACGGTCCGGTCCGGTTGACTACCGACGGCGGCACGGTCACCGCGGCGAAGGTCGCGCTGGCCACCAATGTGTTCCCCTCCCTGCTCAAGCGCACCCGGCTGCACACCGTGCCGGTCTACGACTACGTCCTGATGACCGAACCGCTGACGCCCGAACAGCTGCGGGCCATCGGCTGGCACAACCGGCAGGGACTCAGCGATCTGAACAACCGCTTCCACTACTACCGGCTGGCCACCGATCCGCAGGGGCACCAGCGCATCCTCTTCGGCGGCTACGACGCGGTGTACCACTACGGCCGGCAGGTGAAGGCCGAATACGACCAGCGCGAGGAGACCTTCGCCCGCCTGGCCGCCCACTTCTACGCCACGTTCCCGCAGCTGGAGTCGGTGAAATTCACTCACAAGTGGGGCGGCGCCATCGACACGTGCAGCCGCTTCTTCTCCTTCTTTACGACGGCGTACGGCGGCCGGGTTGCCTACGCCGCCGGTTACACGGGGCTGGGTGTGGGCGCCACGCGTTTCGGTGCCAACGTGCTGCTGGACCTGCTCGCCGGCACGCCGACAGAACGCACCCGGCTGCAGCTGGTGACCAAGAAACCGCTCCCGTTCCCGCCCGAGCCGCTGGCCTGGCTCGGCGTCAAAATCACCACGGCCGCCATGATCCGATCGGACCGCCGCCAGGGCAGGCGCGGTCCCTGGCTCAAGCTAATGGACGCCGCCGGAATCGGCTTCGATTCCTGACCGGCGCCACCGCGACGCCCCACGCCCACCAGCTCCACCGCTACACCCCAGCTTCCCTGCACTCCACTTCCCTGCACTAGGAGAACCAATGCACCAGTTTATTGACGGCCGGTACCGCGAAGGCCGAGGCGACGAGGCCAAACGGATCAACCCCGCCACCGGCGAGCCCGCCGAGACCATCCGCTACGCGACTACGGACGACGTCGACGACGCGGTCGCCGCGGCCAAGCGCGCCTTCGCCACCTGGTCGCGCTGCACCCCGGCCGAGCGCTCCGACGCCCTGCTCGCCCTCGCCGCAGAACTGGGCCGCCGCGCCTGGGACATAGCGGCCGTCGAAACCACACAGACCGGCAAGGCCATCCGCCTGGCCACGGAGTTCGACGTCCCGGGCACCATCGACAACGTCTCCTTCTTCGCCGGCGCCGCCCGGCAACTGCAGGGCCTCGCCGCCGGCGAATACGGCGCCGGCGGCACGTCCATGATCCGCCGCGAACCCATCGGCGTGATCGGATCCATCGCCCCCTGGAACTACCCCTTCCAGATGGCCGGCTGGAAAATCCTGCCCGCCATCGCCGCCGGCAACACCATCGTGCTCAAACCCTCCGAACTCACCCCCGGCACCGCCCTCATCTTCGCCGAAGCCGCCACCGCCGCCGGCATCCCGGACGGCGTGATCAACATCGTCACCGGCACCGGAGCCGTGGCCGGCGAACACCTCGTCAGGCACCCCGACGTGGCCATGACCTCCTTCACCGGCTCCACCGCCGTCGGACGCAAAATCATGGCCCTGGCTAGCGAAACCGCCAAACGCGTGCACCTGGAACTCGGCGGCAAAGCCCCGTTCGTGGTCTTCGACGACGCCGACGTCGAGGCCGCCGCCCACGGCGCCGTCGCCGGGTCCATCATCAACGCCGGCCAGGACTGCACCGCCGCCACCCGCGCCTACATCCAGCGCCCGCTCTTCGACGCCTTCACCGCCCGCGTCGCCGAACTCATGGACCAGGTGATCCTCGGCGACCCCACCGACGACGCCACGGACCTCGGCTCGCTGATCAGCCACGCCCACCGCGACAAGGTCGCCGGTTTCGTCGACCGCGCCCGCGCCGACGGCGCCACCATCCTCGCCGGCGGCCACGCGCCCGGCGGCGACCTCGCCGCCGGCGCCTACTACCGCCCCACGCTCGTGGTCGGCGCGGCGCAGGACTCCGAGATCGTGCAGGAGGAAGTCTTCGGCCCAGTGCTCACCGCCCTGCCCTTCGACACCGACGACGAAGCCCTCGCCCTGGCCAACGACACCCCGTACGGCCTCGCCGCCTGCGCCTGGACCAACGACCTCAACCGCTCCCTGCGCGCCAGCGCCGAAATCCAGGCCGGCTGCGTCTGGATCAACGACCACATCCCGATCGTCTCCGAAATGCCGCACGGCGGCTACAAAGCCTCCGGCTTCGGCAAAGACATGTCCGCCTACTCGCTCGAGGAATACACCAACACCAAACACGTCATGCTCAGCCGCGACAAAGCACCCCACAAGGACTGGCAGAACACCGTCTTCCGTACCCGCCATTGACCCCGCATATCGCTCTTTGGCGACTCCGCGTACGCGCGGCAAAACCCAGCTAAACGAACGGGATTCATTTTTCCTCTTGTGTTGGGCGGCTCACACCTGCATAATAAATGAATCAAATTCATTTGATGTGACCCGCATCCCACGGAAGTGTTTCTCCCAATGATTGAACTGACTCAACTGGATCCGCCTGTCTCCTTTGCCCGTACCGAGCGGAGCGATCGCGCTCCGCTGCGCGTCGGCCTGGTCCAGCACCGCTGGCATGCCGACCCGGAGCAGACCAAGGCCGAACTCGCCGAAGGGATCGCCCGCGCGGCAGCCCTCGGCGCCGCCGTCGTCTTCCTGCCTGAACTCACGCTGTCCAAGTACCCGGCGGATAAGCTCCCCGAGGGCCGCGCCGCGGAACTGGCCGAAGACCTCCTGACCGGCCCCACCTTCACTTTCGCTGCAGAGGCCGCCCGCGCCAACAATGTGTGCGTGCACGCCTCGCTGTACCAGCGCGCCGATGACCCTGCCGACGAGCTCGGCCTGAACACCGCCATCCTGGTGTCGCCGCAGGGCGAACTGCTGGCCACCACGCACAAACTCCACATTCCGGTCACCGCCGGCTACTACGAAGACAAGTATTTCCGTCAGGGCCCGGCCGGCGAGGACGCCTACACGGTGCACGAGCCCGCTGAACTGGACGGTCTGCGGCTGGGCATGCCGACCTGCTGGGACGAGTGGTTCCCCGAACTCGCGCGGATGTACTCGCTCGGCGGCGCGGAACTCTTGGTCTACCCCACGGCCATCGGCTCGGAGCCTGATCACCCGGACTTCGACACCCAGCCGCTCTGGCAGCAGGTCATCGTGGGCAACGGCATTGCCAACGGCCTGTTCATGGTGGCCCCGAACCGCTGGGGCAACGAGGGCACCAACACCTTCTACGGCTCCTCCTTCATCTCCGATCCCTATGGCCGCATCCTGGTGCAGGCTCCGCGGGACGAGTCGGCCGTGCTGGTGGCGGACCTCGATCTGGACCAGCGCAAGGACTGGCTGACGCTCTTCCCGTTCCTGACCACCCGCCGCCCGGATACCTATGCCCGGCTGACCGATCCGGTCCGCGCGGACCAGCCCTTCGGCACGCCCACTTCGGCGCAGCCGGCAGCAGGATCCGTGGCAGCAGCCACCGCAGGAACGGTGGCCTGACCATGGCTTGGAAGATGCCCGCCGAAACGGCCGAGCAGTCCCGCATCTGGATGGCTTTCCCGCCCGGCGGCTACACGCTGGGCGACACCGAGGAGCAGGCCCATGCCGCCCGCTCCACCTGGGCCGCCGTGGCCAACGCCGCCGCCGAATTCGAACCGGTCACCATGGTGGTGGATCCGGCCGACACCGCCACCGCGCGGGACTACCTCTCCTCCGCCGTCGAAACGGTCACCGCACCGCTGAACGATGCGTGGATGCGGGACATCGGCCCCACCTTCGTCACGAACGACGACGGCGCGCTCGCTGCGGTCGACTGGGTGTTCAACGGCTGGGGCCAGCAGGACTGGGCCAGCTGGGACAAGGACGAAAAGATCGCCGCCCGCGTGGCCGAACTGGCCGGCATCGAACGTATCGCCTCCGCGCTGGTCAACGAGGGCGGCGGGATCCAGGTGGACGGCGAAGGCACTGTCCTGGTCACCGAGACCGTCCAGCTGGACCCGGGCCGGAATCCCGGGGCCACCAAGGCACAGATCGAGGCCGAGCTGGCCCGTACCATCGGTGCCACCAAGGTCATCTGGCTGCCGCGCGGGCTGACCCGCGATTCCCAGCGCTACGGCACGCGCGGGCATGTGGACATTGTGGCCGCGATCCCCTCGCCCGGGACGCTGCTGGTCCATGCCCAGAACAACCCGGAGCATCCGGACTATGAGGTCAGCCGCGAGATCATCGCATTCCTCCACGGCACCACCGACGCCGCCGGCCGGAGCTGGAACATCGTCGAGGTGCCCGCGCCGGAAACGCTGCGGGACGACGAGGGCTTCGTGGACTACAGCTACATCAACCATCTGGTGGTCAACGGCGGCGTCATCGCCTGCACCTTCGCGGACCCGACGGATGAAAAAGCGCTGGCCATTCTCGCCGACGCCTACCCCGGCCGCCGCGTCGTCGGCGTGGATGCCCGCGAACTCTTTGCCCGCGGCGGCGGCATCCACTGCATCACGCAGCAGCAGCCCCGCACTTCCCGAAAGGCCATGACATGAGCCAGACAACACGCACCGCCCCGGCGGCCCGGACCGGCAAGGGGCTCGCCAGCGGGCAGCTCGGCCTGCTCGCCGTCGTCGTTATTGGTATTTCCACCATCGCCCCGGCCTATGTGCTGACCTCCACCTTGGGTCCCACAGTGCAGGCCATCGGCACCTACCTGCCGGCCATCTTCATAGTTGGCTTCGTGCCGATGTTCCTGGTGGCGCTGGGCTACCGCGAGCTGAATGCGGACTCGCCGGACAGCGGCACCACGTTCACCTGGGTGACCAAGGCGTTCGGACCGTTTGTGGGCTGGATGGGCGGTTGGGGGCTGCTGGCCGCGAACATCATTGTGCTCTCCAACCTGGCCGGCGTGGCGGTGGACTTCTTCTACCTCTTCCTCTCCCAGCTCACCGGCTCGCAGGCCATTGCCGAGCTCGCGGCGAACAAGGTAGTCAACGTGCTGACCTGTCTGGTGTTTGTGGCGCTGGCGGTGTGGGTTTCGTGCCGCGGCGTGAAGACCACCAAGACCGTGCAGTACGTGCTGGTGATCTTCCAGCTGGGCGTGCTGGCTTGGTTTGTGCTCGGCGCGCTGGCCAAGATCGGCACCGTCCCGGAGACGCAGCCGCTGGCGTTCGACTGGGAGTGGTTCAACCCGTTCGGCATCGAGAGCTTCTCCGCCTTCGCCGCCGGGCTGTCGCTCTCCATCTTCGCCTTCTGGGGCTGGGACGTCTGCCTGACCATGAACGAGGAAACCACCAACGGCAAGCGGACCTCCGGCATCGCCGCCGCGGTTACCGCCGTCGCCGTTCTGGTCATCTACCTGCTGGGCTCCGTTGCGACCATCATGTTCGCCGGCATCGGGGACACCGGGCTGGGGCTGAACAATCCGGACATTTCCGAAAACGTCTTCACCGCCATCGCCGGCCCGGTCATGGGCCCCTTCGCCATCCTGCTCTCGCTGGCCGTGCTCTCCAGCTGCGCGTCCTCGCTGCAGTCCACCATGATCTCGCCCGCCCGCAGCCTGCTGGCGATGGGCTACTACAAAGCGCTGCCGGAGCGCTTCGCGCGGATCAACCCGCGTTTCCAGTCGCCGGTGTACGCCACGGTGGTGGCCGGTGCCGTGTCGGCGGGCTTCTACACACTGATGCGCTTTGTCAGCGATAACGTCCTGAACGACACGATCATGGCGCTGGGCCTGATGATCTGCTTCTACTACGGCCTGACCGCGCTGGCCTGTGTCTGGTATTTCCGCCGGACGGCTTTTGTAAATGCACGCAGCTTCCTGTTCCGGTTCCTGTTCCCGCTGCTCGGCGGCCTGGCGCTGGTGGTCGTCTTCCTCCAGACCGCGGTGGACAGCTGGGATCCGGCCTTCGGCAGCGGCTCGGAGGTCTTCGGGATCGGGCTGGTGTTCATCATCGGCGTGGGCATCATCGCGCTGGGCCTGGTGGCGATGCTGCTCTTCTACCGGCGCAACCCGGAGTTCTTCCGGGGGCAGACGCTTGAGCAGGATTCTCCGGCCCTGGTGGTGCCGGAGTAGTTCCTGGACCGTCACTTCGATAAAAGGGTGCTGCCGCAAGCTGCGGCAGCACCCTTTGTTGTACCTGTGCCTAGGCACGGGGCCTAAGCCCCGGGTTAGGGGTAGAGGCCGCGGGTGAGGTGGGCTTCCGCCACACGCTCAACGGCCGTCACGGTTGCCGCCTCGCGCAGGCTCAGGCCACGTCGGGCAGCGACGGCCAGCACGTTCTCCCACGCGGCCAGCATGCGCTGTTCCAGCCGCTCTTCGACCTCGGCGGCGGTCCACCAGTAGGCCTGGTTGCCCTGCACCCATTCGAAGTAGGACACGATCACGCCACCGGCGTTCGCGAGGATATCGGGCACTACCAGCACGCCGTTCTCGCGGAAAACAGCATCAGCGGCAGCCGTGGTCGGTCCGTTGGCGCCTTCGACGACGACCTTTGCCCGTACCCGTCCGGCATTCCCGCCATGCAGGACACCTTCGACGGCGGCCGGCACCAGCAGGTCGACCTCCAGTTCGAGCAACTCTCCGGAGCCGATGGCGTCAGAGCCCTCGAATCCGACCACACTGCCCGTTTCGCGGACATGCTCGGTCAGCGCCTTGATTTCCAGCCCGGCTGCGTTATAAATCGCGCCGTACTGGTCTCCAACAGCGACGACGGCGACGCCGGCTTCGGCGAGGAATTCCGCCGCACCTGCACCAACCTTGCCGAAGCCTTGCACGGCGGCGGTGCTGCCTGCCGGGGTGATGCCAGCCTGCCGGAGGGCGGCCAAGGCAACGTGGACCACGCCGCGTGACGTCGCGCTGGCCCGGCCGAGGGAGCCGCCCACGCTGACAGGCTTGCCGGTCACGACGCCGGGCACCGTGTAGCCGACGTTGACGGAGTAGGTATCCATCATCCACGCCATGGTCTGTTCGTCGGTTCCGATGTCCGGAGCCGGGATGTCCTTTTCGGGGCCGATCACCGGCAAGATTTCGCTGGTGTACCGGCGCGTCACGCGCTCAAGTTCCTGCTGCGAGTAGTTGCGCGGATCAATGGTGATCCCGCCCTTGGCCCCGCCGTAGGGCACATCGAGAAGGGCGCACTTCCAGGTCATCCACATCGCCAGCGCACGGACCTCGTCAAGCGAAACCTCCGGACTGTAGCGCAGACCGCCCTTGGCCGGACCGCGCGAGAAGTTGTGCTGCACGCGGTAACCGGTGAGGATTTCCACGCTGCCGTCGTCCCTGCGCAGCGGGATGCTCACAGAGAGTTCGCGGCGTGGCCGGGCCAGCATCTGGTGCAGTCCGGAGCTGTAGCCGAGGGTGCGCACGGCCGAGGCCAGCTGGCTTTGTGCGCTCCCCCAAGGGCCCGCGTCTGTGCCGGGGGCGGCCGGCACCTGGGCGGAATCGTTCGAGGCCTGCGGTGATAAAACAGTTGTCGTCATTGACGTTTGATCCTTATTTATCTGGATGGCGGATAGCTGCCTTCCTGAGGCTATAAGGACAAAAGAGGAACGTCAGTGGGCGAGTGCACAGCAGTCCGCCGCGTTGTTGTGGCCAGCTACAGCGCGCCTGAGCACCGGCTAGCCGCCCGGATCTGCGCCGCCCCATTGCAGCCCGCCGGTAGGGCTCATAGGGTGGAAAGATCCCCAAGCGAAGGAGCGACCATGTCTACCCCACGCGAAGAAAACACCCCCAACCTCGACGACGTCATCGACCCGCAGGAAGACGCGTTGCCCCAGTCGACACGGACCGGCCACGGCAAAATGCCCGAAACCGTGGACGACGACGATCTGCAGGCCGCCGCTGAACAGGAGCGCGTGGCGGCGGGGCTGCAGGACTACGCACCGGGCCAGGTGCCGCCGGCAGCAGATCCGCTGCCCGAGGAAGCCTCCGATGAGGCCGACCGTGCCCAGCGCGGACTGAGGGACAATCCCGGCACCGACGTCTAAGCAAACCCAGGCTTGGCGGCGGTCTTTACCGCCGTCGGGCGCTGGCGCACTGCACGCAGAACCGCGCTTCCGGCCGGACTTCGAGCCGCTCGCGGGGTATCTCTCGCCCGCAGTTCTCGCACGTGCCGTAGGTGCCCTTCTCGAGGCGGTCCTCGGCTTCCAGCAGTTCGGCGAGCGACTTCTCGGTGCCGTCGAGCAGCGCAACCTCACGGGCGCGTTCGAGCGTGAGCGTTGAACCCTCCGGGTCGTGCTCGTCGTCGGCCGGAATATCGTGCGCGGCCAGTGTCGCCTCGTGAATGTCCGCCGTCAGCCGGTCGATCTGCAGGCGGGCCTCGGCGATCTTTTCCTCCAGCAACTGCCGGTACATTCCTTTATCCGCCGTGGCTGCCGTGGACCCTACATCCAGCGCATCGCTCATGACGCCACCATCCTCTCGGAGTTATGAGAGCATCATAGTCCCCTCCGGCGTCGTTATATCCGTCTTGCGGCACCTCTGTTATGCGATCGTTCCGCAACCGTCACCGGCCCTCCCCTTGACCGCTTCCGGCTCGGTAACGCACGCTGAAGTGAGGACCCGGCGGCGCCGCTGACCGGGCAAAAATCGCTCGATTACGGGGTGCGGACTGACATGGCGGAACGGGAGATCCAGACCGATGTCCTGGTGGTCGGAGCGGGACCGACCGGATTGATGCTGGCCAACTGGCTGGCCAAGCTCGGCGTGCCCATGCTGGTGGCCGACGGCAAATCGGAGCCCACGCGGGAGTCCCGTGCCCTGGGCCTGCAGGCCAGAAGCATGGAGATCTACGACCAGCTTGGCGTGATCGACAAGGTTCTCGCCGAGGGCACCGTCGCGCAGAAGCTGGTCTTCGGCTACGAAGCGCGCGAGCTGGGACGCGTTCCCATCGGGCGGCTGGGCCGCGGCGTGACCCCGTATCCCGGCGTCACTTTCCTGGAGCAAAGCCGGAATGAGCAGCTCCTGGTGGACAACCTCAAGGCGCTCGGGGCAGACGTGCTCTGGCAGCACCGGCTAACAGCTTTGGAGGTGGATCGGTCCGATCCGCTGCCGGTGACGGCAACGTTGGTGACCGACGACGGCGGGGTGCGGGTCCGCGCGCAGTACTGCGTGGGCGCCGACGGCGGCTCCTCCACGGTGCGTTCGGCGCGCGGCATCGCGTTCGAAGGAGTCACCAACGCGCACACCTTCTACGTCTCGGATGCGACCGAGGTCCGGGGGCTCGCCCTTGATGCGGTCAATATCCGGCCGGGCACCGAAGACTTCCTGCTCGGTTTTCCGATGGGCGGTGACTCCGACGTGCGGCTGATCGGCACGGTGCGGAACTCCGACATCGCCGGTGACGAGCTGTCCGAGGACACGGTGCGCCGGCGCCTGCAGCGGATCTACTCCGTCAGCTACGGACCGTCGCGCTGGTATTCCACGTATAAGGTGCACCACCGCACCGCGGCGGTCTTCCGCGACGGGCCCGTGTTCCTGGCGGGCGACGCTGCGCACGTGCACTCCCCCGTTGGCGCCCAGGGCATGAACACCGGGTTGCAGGATGCGCACAACCTTGCCTTCAAGCTCGCGGACGTATTGCAGGGCCGGGCGTCCGAACGCTACCTCGACCGCTACGAGGCCGAACGGCGTCCCGTTGCGCGCCGGCTAATCTCGACCACCGACCGGCTGTTCGGCATCATCACCTCCGCCCGTCCGGTGCCCCGGACGCTCCGCAGGCTGATCCTTCCCGTGCTCGCACCGGTGGCGACGAACATCCTGCCCAGGCTTAAGGGAGCCCCGCGCCTGTTCGAGTACGTCTCCCAGGTGCGGATCCACTACTGGATGAGCGATGAAGCCAAGGAAACCGCCAACGGCCGCCGCGGCAAGGTAGTCGGGCGCCGGCTGCCCTACACCGGTTCAAACTTCGAGACACTCCGCTCGCTCACCTGGCAGGTCCACGCCTACGGCGGGATCGACGACGTCGCCGTCCACCACGTCCGTTCCGCGCTGGGCCTGGACGTCCATGACTTGCCGCTGAACGGCAACACGAAGCTGCAGCCGGGGTACTTCTATCTGGTCCGGCCGGACGGTTTTGTCGCAGCCGAGTCCCTGCCGGTCAACGCCGTCTCAACGTTCACCGCCGCGATGGCACGGTAAGCCCGAGTCGGGGCAGCACCCTTCCGGCTACAGCGTACGGCCGCACCGGAGGACCGGCCGTTACTCAGGATTTGGCAGGACGCACCGGATGCTCGCTGATGATGGAGAGCCGGTTGAAGGCATTCATCGTCAGCGTGATCCAGCTGACTGCAGAGAGCTGGTCCTCTGTAAGGCTTTTGCGGGCAAAAGCGTAGGCCCGGTCCTGGCTGTCATGGTCCGGCAGCTCGGTCAGCGATTCGGCGAGGGCCAGGGCGCCCTGTTCCTGGGCGGTGAACAGCTGGGTATCCCGCCAGGCCGGCAGGACGGCGATCCGCTGGATGGTTTCCCCGATGGCCAAGGCATCCGCGACATGCATGTCCAGGCAGTACGCACAGCCGTTGATCTGGGACACCCGGATGTTGATCAGCTCGGTGAGGATGCGGTCGATCCCGGCGGCATCCGCGGCCTCGCGGGCCTTGAGCCCCAGGCCGTTCAGCGCCCGGTAGGCGGCCGGATGCTGCTTGTCGATGAAAATCCGCTCCCGCGTCACTTGCTCCACCGGGCCTCCTCGGTCTCGGCCTCTCCCTGCGCAGGGACGTCCAGTACGTCGTCGTACTCGTGGTGTTTACGTACGAAGGCAGCGATGTAGGGGCACAGCGGGAGGATCCGGCGGCCGCTGGATTTCACGTCGTCGAGGGCGAAGCGTGCCAGTTTAGAGGCCAGCCCCTGGCCGGAATAAGCGTCGTCGACTTCGGTGTGGACGAACACGACCTGGTCCTGTCCGGGCTGCAGCCGTCGGTAGATGGTGAATCCGATGGTGGCATCGCCGTCGCGCAGTTCATAGCGGTGGCGCTCGGGCGCGTGGGCCACGGTGATCTCCCGGGCCTCGGCGGCAGTTTCGTTGGACATGGTGTTCCTCTCCTCGATGGATAAGTGGCGCGCCCGGAGGGCGGCGCTGACGTTGCTGCTAGCGGCGCGGGCGGATGCGGGCATTGGGCAGCGTCGGGGCGGGCAGCGGAGCCAGGGTATTGCCCACCACGGTGCCGAACTGGTTGGTCGCCGCGGCTGCGGCCGGATGCGCTTCGGCCCCGATCTCGGCCTGCCAGTTGGCGCGGAATTCTACGACCTCGTCGTGGTCTCGTCCGACAAAGTTCCACCACATGACGATCGCTTCGCCCATCGGCTCGCCGCCAATCAGCAGCAGCCGGACGGGCTCGTCCGTCTCCGAGGTCAGCTCGATTTCCCGGTGCCCGGTGGGCAGGTAGGCCAGCTGGTCGGCGGTGGCTGTGGCACCGTTGAAGCGGACGGTGCCGCTGTCCACCAAGACGCCGTATTCGAAGGATTCCTCGACGTCGAAGACGGCGCTCTGTCCCGGTTTCAACAGAAGTTCCGCTCCAAGCAGCGGCGAATGCAGTGCCACCGGAGATACGCTGCCGGCGAGCGAACCCATAAAGACGCGCAGCTCATAGGCGTCGGTGCTGACCGGCTCCGGCGCGTAGTGGTCGAACCCGGGATCGGTGAAACGGGCGTGATCCGGCAGCGCCACCCAAAGCTGGGCGCCGTGCAGGACTGTTGTTTCGGCGGTGGAAACCTCGGAGTGGCAGATGCCCCGCCCCGCCGTCATCAGGTTCAGTTCCCCGGGTCGGACAAACGCGTGGAAACCGGCGCTGTCGCGGTGTTCGATCTCGCCGGTGAACAGCCAGCTCACCGTCTGCAGGCCGGTATGCGGGTGCGGTGGAACGCGCATGCCACCGGTTTCGGCCACCTCGTCCGGACCGTAGTGGTCCACGAAGCACCAGGCGCCGATCAGGGAGCGCTGCCGCTGCGGCAAAGTGCGCCGGACGTTCATCGCCCGCGGGCCGCCGAGCGGCACTTCGCGCGGCTCCAGCAACTCCACGCGCGACTGGGCTACGCCCACTTCCGCCTTGTTCCCGCAGAGCATTTCCTGCGGATGCGGCTCCAGGTTACTCATTGCCCAACGCCCTTTCCCTGCACACGTGTACATGCAAACACATGTACATCCTACGCTACGCCGTCCGGGGCATGCCTAATGCTGTTCCTGCTGCTGTCTCGACCTGGGGACAACCATCATGGGCGAGGCTCCGTGTTGAAGGACGGCCTGGCTGACGGAACCCAACAGCAGCCCGGGAAAGCCGCCGTGTCCGCGGGTTCCGAGCACCAGCAGATCCGCAGTCTGCGTGGCCTCGACCAGGATCTCGGCAGGCTTGGCAATGTAGAACTGCCAGCTGGCCTTGACCTCGGGATACCGGGAGCGGACTTCCGCCAGGACCGTGTCCAGATCATGCGCGACTTCCTGCCGGAACCGGCTGGCGCCTTCGGCATGGTCCAGCCAGACCGAGTCCCGGTAGTACGGAGCGCGGGTGGAAACCAAGGTCAGCGCCTTGGCATGGAACTGCGCCGCTTCCGCTGCAGCCCAGAGGGCCGGATTCTTCGATCCGAGCGCATCCATGGCCATGACAATCTGGCCTGCATAGCTCCAGGACTGGCTCTCGTCGTCGGGGTGTACGCCCTCGGCGCTCATGCCATCCGGGGCCGAAACCAGCCAAGGAACCGGTGCCGTTTCCGTCCTGCGGGCAGGCACTGCACTGCGCTCCGCTTCCGCGCGGCCGGCGTTCCGGGCGGCGTTCCGGGCTGTATCGGCCGCTTCGGGAATCACCACGGTAGGGCACTTCGAGTGCGCCGCCAGCCCCGAGGAGACACTGCCGATCAGCCGGCCGGCGAACCCGCCGCGGCCCCGCTTGCCGACCACCGCAAGCGCGGCGGACTTCGAGAGGTCCACGAGCACGCCGCCGGGATTCCCCGCCACCACGCGGGACTCCACCGTCACGCCGTGGTTCTTGGCCCGCTCGAGGGCTTCCTGCAGCATGGACTCGCCCCGGCGGGTCTCAAGCTCGACGTATTTGCCCTCCACCATAGGATCGGCAATGTTCTGGGCCGGCGAGAACGCAGTCACCAGCCGCAGCGGCCAGCCGCGGAGCCGGGCCTCGTCGATGGCCCAGTCCAAGGCGCGGCTGCTCGCCGGCGATCCGTCATAGCCCACAAGTACAACGTCTTCCATGACTCAACCCTAGGCGTCCTCACGCTGGCTGAGTAGAGGGCAGGCACTGAAGGCAGCGGAGCAGGCCCGTTCCGGCGCTCCGCTGCCTGCAGTGGATCGGGAGTCGAAGCCTTAGCGGCCGGCGAGCTCCATGCCATTCCAGCCGGTTCCCACGGTGACCCGTCCGGCCCACCTGGAATCATTCGCCTGGTAGTAATACAGAACGCCGGCATTGGATCGGGCCAGCAGCCCCTGGGTGCCCGGCCCGTTGTAGCCGCGGATCGAGGTCAGCGCGGTCATCGGGTTCCACCCACCGTTGCCGATGATCCTGCGGCTCTCCGAAACAAACTTTCCGCTGCCGTTGGTGCGGTAGAGCTTCAGCTGGCCGGCAGAGGTGCGTGCCACGATGTCGGTGTTTCCGTCCTTGTCCCAGTCGAGCTGGTTGATGGTCAGGGACTTCCAGCCGGTGTCCACCTGGGTCCGCGCCGAGAGCTTCCCGCCGGAAAGGTTCGGGTAGTGGAACAGGATGCCCGACCCGCTCTTGGCGACCACAGAGGGGTAGCGGTCCGTTTTCTTCCACTTCCCGACCGTGACCTCGTAGCCGGCCCAGCCGCTGGCGCCGATGGTGGTGGCGCTGGAGAAACCGCCGCCGGGCTTGCCGGGGTAGACACTGAGTTTGCCGCTCTCCCACTCGACCACGATGTCCATCGTCTAATCCGCGTTCCAGTCCGCGACGTGCACTTCCTTCGCGTTGCCAAAGCCGGAACCGATCTTCCACGCGGAGGAATTCGCGTTGTTCTTACCGATCCCGTAGTTCCACAGCACGCCCGCCTGGTCCACGGCAACGATGTCCCCGGCGGACTGGATGGACGGTCCCGCAGGAGCACGAACAGCGGCAGGAGCCGGGGCGGGTGCCGGCGCAGATACCGTGGAGCCGAAGAACGCCGATGCCGTGTCGTACTGCCCGGCCGGAGGCGTACGGAACTTGAAGAAGTTCACCGTGCCGTACATCTTCACGCGCCCGTTCGCGTCCTTCTTGATCGAGATGCCGACGCCGATCGTGTCATACGCCGGGTCGCTCATGATCCGGTTGTGGCCGGGAGAGCCGATCCACTGGTCCACCAGCCCCTGGCCCCGGGTATCCGTCCTGTAGGCGATGATTTCGCCGGCGTTGGACCAGCGCTCGGCAACGCGCGGATCCTGGGCGTAGCCGGGGTTGTGCTTGAAGTCGCCGGTACTGGCCATCTTGTCCGACCAGTCCTCGGACAGCTCGGAGACGGTGGCATTGAACTTGACCGGCTCGAGGCCCTTGCTTGCCCGGAACTTGTTGATCCCGTTGAACACGTCGATGATCTGCTGCTTGTTCGCGGTGTTGAGCCTGTCGCCCGCGGCCAGCGGAACAACGACGCCGGCACCTTGGTTCGGCTGCACGGCGGCCAGGGCGGCGGGTGCGGGTCCCACAACGGCCGCGGCCGCCACGGAGGCCCCGAGAGCGAGGGACATTAATGCTTTAAGTTTCGACACTGTCTTTATCCTGTTTTTCCTTGGGGAGGGTCACAACGACGGCGGCGCGCCACGCTAGGTGGGGCGCCGCCGTCGTTAGCTCACAAAACCATAACGAATGCGCACATAATGACCCAAAGATCCTTGTCAGCACCCGTCATCTGCTAGCCGCCGAATCGTCGGGATACTGCTTGCGGACCTACTTGAACTTGCGGACCTACTTGAAGATGTCGGCCCGGACGCCCATCACAATTCGGTCGCCCTTGTCCGCCGTCTTCAGGTACCTGGTCACGTTGGACAGATCCAGCGCGATGCAGCCGTAAGTGGGAACCGCGTTCGCGTGCAGGAAGATGGCGAAGCCTGCCCCCTGCTTGATCTTCTGCCCCGGCCCGCGGTTGTAGTCGATCACCGCACCCTGACGGTAGTCGCCCGTGGGCGCGCGCATGATCTGCCACATCTGCTCGTCCGGCCAGCGGTTGAAGGAGGACTCGAAGTACTTGTTGTACCCGCTGCCCGGCGTGCCGGACCACTGCGACCGGGGGTTCAGCTTCTGGTAGTTGAGCCTGGTGCCCGGATTGCCTTCGCCGAACGCATCCGTGACGGTGAAGCTGCCCTGCGGCGACCAGCGGTACATCGTGTGGCCCGACGCGACGCCCGGTTTCTTGAAGCCCTTGAGCCCCACCGTGGCCCTGGAGGTTTTCCATTCCTGCTTGTAGACGGAGCCGATCCGCACGCAGTTGATGAAGCTTGCCTTGTACGTGGCGTATTTCTCCGAGATGGTGAACGAGACGCGGTCGGCCCAGCCGTGGTAGTAGCGCGTCTTGTGCGCGCCGATGGCCCAGCACTCATTCTTCGGCAGGTAGCTCGCGCCGACCTTCGCAGCGATCAGCGAGCCGCCCTGGAAGACCTGCGTAGTCTTGCCGCTGCGCGTCACTGCGTCCTGCAGCGGGTAGCCCAGCGTCCCGTTCTGGCTGCTCCGTGCCTTCCAGCTGTAGTTAATCTGGGCGGTCAGTGTCCGCGCGCCGCTGGCCGGTGAGTACGCGATCTGCCCCTTCTGGAAGACCTGCACGCAGCCTCTGGACTTCAGCCCGCACTTCATGTCCCCCGTGGGGTAGCCGAGGATGCCGCGCTCGTATTTGGCCGCCCTGAATTTCTTACCGACGGCGTGGGTCAGTTCCACGGTCCGGGCACCGGTCTTGGCGGTCCAGTAGATGGCCATGCGTCGCTTGCTCGAGAGCGAGGGCTTGTAGGTGCGCACGCAGCCGTTGCCGGGAAGGCGGCAGTTGTAGTCGTTGACCGCCGTGTACTTCAGCTGCTTTGCCCGGGCATCCAGGGCCTTCTGGCCGGCCGTCACGTGCGATGGCGTGTGGACGATCTTGCCCTTCTGGAAACTCTGCGTCGCCACCAGGGTCCTCGAATTCACGCTCATATCCGACGTCGGGTAGCCGTACTTACCCTTTTCGTAGCCGGACGCCTTGTACGCTTTGCCGACGGCGTGGGTCAGCTCCACCGTCCGCGCACCGGTGGCCTGGGTCCAGTAGATCGCGATCCGCTTGCTGCTGCCGGCTGGCTTGTACGTGCGTACGCAGCCGTAGCCGCGGAGCTCGCAGGCGTAGCCGTTGACCGCGGTCAACTTCAGTTTCGAGGCCCGATCCGCCAAAGCCTTCCTGCCCGCAGCGTAGTGAGCTGACGTATCCACGATCTTGCCGTGCTCGAAGGACTGCGCCGACACCTTGGTGTTCGGCACGACGGACATGTCAGACGTCGGGTAGCCGTACTTGCCCTCTTCCCACTGGGCGCTGCGGTAGGCCTTGCCGACGGCGTGGGTCAGGTCCACAGTGTGTGCGCCGGTAGCGGCGGTCCAGTAGATGGCAATGAGCTTGGCGCCCGACTTGTACGTGCGCACGCAGCCATCACTTGCCAGCAGGCAGTTAAAGTCATTCGCCGCCTGTGTGTAGCCCATCGCCGCGGCCTTGGCCGCGATGGCCGTCTGGCCGCTGGCGACGTAGGAATTGTCGATCGTCCCGTGCTCGAACGTCTGGGACACCGTTCCGGTTGCACTGGAATCCGGCGCGTCCGACGTTGGGTAACCGTACTTGCCGGCTTCGTACTTTTCACTCCGGTACTTCTTGCCAATGTAGTGCAGCAGATCCACGCTGTGCGCCCCTGTTTGCGGGCTCCAGTAAATGGCAATTCGTTCGGTGGGACGCTCAACGGATGTGAAGGTCTGCACGCAGCCCTCGCCGATCAGAGCGCAGTTGAGGTCGTTGTAGGGAACGAGTTTCAGTTCACCGGCCTTCGCGGCGACAGCCTCCTCCGCCGTCGCTTCGGCCTCGGCTGACTCCTCCGCTGTCGGTTCGGCTTCGGTTGGTCCCTCCGTAGATTCCGTCGGCTCCGTTTCGCCAGGATCGGGTGTTAACTGGTCATCGGGAGTCGGCGTTTCAGCCGGGGTGGACGTCTCCCCTGACGTGGACGGCTCAACCGGAGCCGTGGTTTCCGTTGGCGCCGCGGTTTCGGCCGGCGCGGTCGATCCCGCGGGCGCTTCGGCCCCGCCTGTCATCGTCTCCGCAGGCGCTCCAGTCCCACCCGTCGTCCCTGCATCCTCCGACGTTTCAATCGTGGGATCCGCTGAGGCGTCCGACGGCACCCCGGAGGAGGATCCATCCGGTTCCGATACTGACGGCGGAGACGTCGTCGACGACGCCGTCGACCGTGCAGCGGTGTCCGCTGCCCTCACTTCACCGGCCGGCCGCTGCGCAGCGGACGCGCCGGACACTTCCGGCAAGTCTGCGGCTTGAGCCGGCAAGCCGGATGCCAACAGCGCCAATGATGCAAGTGCTGCTACGGCAACTTGTCCCGCCAGACGTTGCCGAAAAACGCTGAGACCCTTAATGATGTACCCCCAAGATTCGTTCCGGATAGGGGGTCCACGACGTCGCTGCCGCTGCCGCTGCCCCAACGACATTATGCGGCGAAATCTGCTGAAACGTTAGACCTCGTGCAGCACTTTCTATCTGGAGCCCCAAAACAAGCGTGCGGGCGTCACTAATGCAAACGATTCTCATTTAATGTTAGCGTCAATTCATGCACTCACCCACAGCGCCTTCGCGCAGGCTCATCTGGCTCACGGCACCTCTTGCCTTCACTCTCCTGACCTCCTGCGGAGCAGCCGCCGCAGGACCTGAGCCCGCAGGCTCACCTGCCGCCGACCCCATCGCGAAGTTCGACGTCGTCGAACTGGGCGAGGCCGCACCGCGGTTGACCGTGACGTACGACGGCGGCGTCATGGTTCTCGACGGCGCAAGCCTTCAACTGCTGGAAACCGTGAAGCTGGACGGCTTCAACCGGCTCAGCCCAGCCGGTGACGGTCGGCACGTCATCATCTCGACCGGCAGCGCCTTCAAAGTCCTGGACAGCGGCAGCTGGAGCGAAGCCCACGGCGACCATGCACACCATTACGCCACAACACCCTCACTGACGAACATCCAGTTCGAAGCAGACGAACCGGGCCATGTGGTCAGCCATGCCGGACGGACGGTCCTGTTCAGCGATGGCTCGGGAGTCATCGAATCCTTCGACTCTGCCCAGCTTGCCGACGGACAACCTGAAACCGACATCTACACCGCTGCCGAAGCTCACCACGGTGTCGCCGTCGAACTGAAAAACGGCAGCATGTTGCTGACTATCGGCAACAGCACTTCCGGCTCGGGGCTTGCGCTGCTGGATCAGGACCGCCGCGAGATCACGCGTAACGAGCAGTGCCCCGGTGTGCACGGTGAGGCAACGGCGGCAGATGAAGCGGTCACCGTTGGGTGCGAAAACGGGGCCTTGGTCTACCGGGACGGCAAGATCAGCAAGGTGGACAGCCCGGACAACTATGGCCGGATGGGGAATCAGAAGGGCTCGGAGGAGTCTGCCGTTGTACTTGCGGATTATAAAACGGACCCGGACGCTGAACTGGAACGGCCCGAGCGGATCGCCCTGATCGATACGAGTAACAACACCCTTGATCTGGTTGAACTGGGCACGAGCTACTCCTTCAGATCGCTTGGCCGGGGTCCGCACGGCGAAGCTTTGGTGCTAGGGACGGATGGGTCACTCCACGTGATCGATCCCGATAGCGGAGTCGTCACCGCCCGCATCCCTGTGATCGACGAATGGGAGGAGCCTGTGGAATGGCAGCAGCCGCGACCCACTTTGGCCGTCCAGGGCCATACCGCGTATGTGACAGAGCCGGGCAGCTCGTCCATCCACGCAGTCGATCTGGAATCCGGCGACGTGATTGAGAGCGCAAAGCTACCGTATGTTCCGAATGAGTTGACTGGCGCCGGCGAATGATGCCGTTCCGCACGTAGAAAGCGTCAGGCCGAATACCTTCACCTGGTTAGCTCCTGACGTCCGCAACCATCAGGCTGCACGGTAGTAGAGGAAGTCGATGCGGCCGAGTGCCTGTTCGAAGATTGACACCGGGTCCGGCGTCTCGTCCGGTTGTTCGGTTGCCGGTGGTGTGCCGGGCAGTGCCGGTGCGGTAGATAGATAGGTGTGTCCGGTCGGGGTGGTCGTTTCCACCGTGTGCCGCGGTCCGGGGACTGTTTGGGCGTGCCAGCCGTCGGCTTCTTTCGCGAGGTTACACGCTTCACACAAACCTTGCCCATTGATCTCGGTGGTCTCCCCGGCGTTGCGCCAGGGCACGACGTGGTCGTGGTGGCGGATCGGCGCGTCGCACCAGGGTGTGCGGCAGAGCTGGTCCCTGGCCTGGATCATCCGCTGCATCCCGGCGGGCATCAACCTTGCCCGCGAATCCATTCCGAGCAGCTGCCCGGTGCCCGGCGCCGTGTACAGCCGGCGGACCCACACTTCCACCTCCGTCGCATCACCTGCATCGCCGGGGGCTCTTCGCTTCGGACCGGGAGGCCCGGTCGCCGTGCCGGCTTCTCCTGTAATGCCGGCGTCGCTGTCGCCGGTATCTCCGTTACCGGCAGCAGTATCGATGACCGGTTCCGGTTCGCCAGTTCCTGGCGGACCGGATGCCGTAGCGCCGTCCCCAGTGCCGGGATAGGCTGTGCCAGCACCGCCGTCGTCCTTGGCAGCACCATTTACCGGGTTGCCGGCGTCGATGGTGTCCGTGCCGGCGCTGCCGTTCACGTTGTCGGTGTCGGTGTCTTCGGTGCGGAGCAGGTCGCGGGCCCATTGGGCGGGGACGATGCCGTACCCGGCCAGGTGCGCCGGTTCGGAATCGCCCTGGAACAGGGTGCGGTCGGTCATGACCAGCTGGACCTCGATTTTTGCCGGGTTCTCGGCCGGTTGGCCGGTGACGCGTTCGACGAAGATGTCGGCCATCAGCTGTCCCCGGGAGCGTTCGTCGCCCTGCGCCTTCAACCGGTCGGCTTCCCTGGTCAGGGCCGCGAGCACGGCCACGCCCTGTGTCACCGGCACCAGGCAGCTCACCTGGGCCATGGTGTCCGGCGCCGGACGGCAGGAGACATGGCGCTCGTTTTCGGCTTTCGCGGCCCGCCGGACCACCGACAACGGATCCAGCCGCAACGCGGCCTGCTTCGCCATCGCCCCGATCTGTTTATCCCCGCACCCTTGCAGCGTCTTCGGATCAGCACACAACTCCCGGTCAACCTTGGCGCGGTCTTCCACGCTCAGGCACGCGGTCTCGCGGACCAGGATCGTCGCCCGCCACTCATTCAGCCGGCCCTCCGCCAACGCCCTATAGGCGTACGGCATCTCCCTGATCAGCGTGGTCGCCATCCCCAGATGCTTACCGCCCCGGTTCGGCGAATCCTTCCTGGCCAGCCCGATCTCCTTCGCCAGGCCCCGGCCCCGCCGCTCCACCGGAACCCCGGCCGCCGCCCGGGCCTCCCGCCGGGAAGCCACAAACGCCTCGGTCTCCCGGGCCTGCCCCGCAGCCGAGGCGGCCTTGAGTTCTTCCAGGGCGGCGATCCGGTCGATCCGTACGCCTTCGGAGACGTCGGGGTCCATGTCCGCCAGCTCCAGGATCATTGAGCGGACCAGGGCAGCACCCGGATCACCGGGAACCGCCTTCACCGGATCCATCTCTGCTGGAACGATTGACTCGAACATACTTTCGATTCTATCGTGGAGTGATGGAGGACACAATAGAGGGCAAGGCGTGTGGATATCTTCCGCCGCTCTGTAGAAACAGAAGACGATCGTGCAATCGGGGCTTAGGGGGCCAGCGGTTAGGGCCTACGACGCATCAGGTTCCCGCTGGTAAACATCAGGAATGCCGTCGTGGTCGGCGTCGATCTTTTCCTCTGCTTCGATCCTGCGGTAGTGCCGGTTGCGTGCGCGCAGGACAACCGTCGCCAGCAGCGCCGCCAGCAGCGAGGCAATGAGGATGGCCACCTTGCCATGGTCGTTCGCCACTGTGCCGAGCCCGAAGCTGAGTTCGGCAACCAGCAGCGAGACTGTAAACCCGATGCCGGCCAGCAGGCTGATCCCCACCAAGTCGATCCACCTAAGCGACGGATCCAACTCCGCCCGGGTGAACTTGCTCATCAGCCACGTGGTCGCCACGATGCCGATCGGTTTCCCCAGGACCAGGCCGGCGATGATGCCGATGGCCACCGTGTCGCTGAGGGAGGCTGTCAGTCCCTCGAAGCCGCCGATCTCCACCCCGGCCGAGAAGAACGCGAAGACCGGAACTGCGAAGCCGGCAGAGACGGGACGGAAACGGTGTTCGAAAATCTCCGAGAGTCCCGGCCCCGCCGTCGTCCCACCGCTGGTCTTGCCGCGCAGCACGGGGATGGCAAAACCGAGCAGGACGCCTGCCACTGTTGCGTGGATACCTGAGGCGTGGAGCAACGCCCACGCCACAATGCCGATCGGCAGCAGGATCAGCCACGCGGCCGCTGGTTTGAGGCCGAAGAACCGCCGGTATTTCTGCGCCAGAACGGTGTAAATGGCGAGCGGAATTAGCGTCAGCAGCAGCGGGGCGACGTGGATATCGCTGGTGTAGAATAACGCGATAATGGCGATGGCAATCAGATCGTCAACTACCGCCAGTGTCAGCAGGAAGATCCGTAAGGCAGTAGGCAGATGGGAACCAATGACGGCCAGAACCGCGACGGCGAAGGCAATGTCCGTGGCTGTCGGAATGGCCCATCCGCGGATAGTATCCGGGCTGCCCCAGTTCACAACTGCGTAGATTACCGCCGGCACGACGACGCCGCCCACAGCCGCCGCTACCGGCACTGCGGCCTTCCGGGCGTCGCGCAGATCCCCGGCAACAAACTCACGCTTAAGCTCCAGGCCTACCAGGAAGAAGAAGACCGCGAGCAATCCATCGGCCGCCCAAGCACCGAGACTCAGATTAAGATGCCATGGCTCGTAGCCGATCTTGAAGTCCCGTAAGGCGAAATAGCTCTCTGACGCCGGGGAATTCGCCCATATCAGGGCGATCAGCGCCGTTGCGACGAGCAGTGCGCCGCCAACAGTCTCTTTGCGGAGGATTTCACCGATCCGCAGGGCTTCGGCGTAACTGCCTCTGCCGAGAACGCGCGGCTTTCGGGGACGATCGGGGGAATTTTGGGCCATGTGGGGCTCCTTAAGGGAAGGGTCGACGAAATTTCATGCCGACCAGACTTCCCGGCTCACCAGAATCCACCCTATCGCTCCAGACTCTCGCAGCGAAACAGCAGCACCAATGGGTATAGGTCGCGGGGATATAGGTCGTTACCGATGAAGAGGTGGATCCCACCACAGCCCTTTGCCGCTGCTAGCCGAGCGCTCCCAGCAGTTCGGCACAGGCTTGCTCGCATCGCCGGCAGGCCTCGGCGCAGACGCGGCAGTGCTCGTGCATCTGCGCATGGCTTTCGCACTCATCTGCACAGGCCTTGCATGTGACCCGACAGGCCTCAAGTACAGCGCGGGTAACGTTTGCGTCATAACCGGTGTGGCGGGAAAGAATCTTGCCGGTCGTGGCGCAGATGTCCGCGCAGTCGAGATTTGTCCGGATGCACTTCGTCAGCTCAGCCGCCATATCCTCGCTGAGGCAGGCATCCCCGCAGGCCGTACAGGTCTGCGCACATTCGAAACATGCCGCGATACAGTCCGTCAGCTTCTGCCTGTCGATTCCTCCCAAATCCTTCGGGTAGGTCTCAAGCATGGACTTGATGTGGCTCATTGTTCTACTCCTTTTCGATAGGCCAGGGAACGGACAGGCAGTCCGCCGCCTCTCAAAACAACAGTAGCCTTACTATTTGGACGGGGAAACCTTGCTGTACACCGACACGGGGCAGATTCGGGACGGTCGGGACAACTGCCGCTTGCCCAGCACCCGGCAATAAACACCCTTTGACTTATACCCCTAGGGGGTATATCTTGGTGATCACCGGAAACAGCGTCGGATCCTCGCGGTCCCTACGCCCCCAACGGTCCACACAACGGCTCAAGCGCGCGCCTTCCCGATGGAAGTCCTGGCAGAGGCCTATCTCGAAACCTTATGGAGGAGATCGTTATGTGTGGCATATCCAGCCATAATCTGCCGCTTATTCAGGCTTCATCAGGCTGCGCCTGCTGTTCCCCGCAGGGAAACAGCGCAGCAGAGCCAACGGTTGCAGTAGACACAGCCGGCGCCGGACACCGGTCGACGCAGTTCAAAGTCACCGGCATGACCTGCGGACATTGTGTTGCCGGCGTGTCCGAGAAGCTGGGCAGGCTCGAGGACGTCGCCGACGTGGCAGTGGACCTTGTCCCGAACGGCGTTTCCACCGTCACGGTTTACGGCACCGCGAACATCAGCCCTGAAGCTGTGCGCGCTGCCGTCTCTGAAGCAGGATACAAATTCGCCGGCACGGTTTGATCGGCCGGATTTGGAGGAGAGTAAGACCATGAACCACGAAGACCACCGACGGCACATGTCCGGCGAGCATTCCGCCCGTGCCACAGTTTCCGAAGCTGAGCACGTGGACCACACCACCCATGGACAGGCAATGCCTGAAGGCCATGCGCATTCCGCCGTCGACGAGGAACACGCCGTCCACCAGCATGGCCAGCACGCCGGACACAGCACGGCCATGTTCAAGAACAAGTTCTGGCTCAGCCTGGCGCTGTCCGTTCCGGTGGTCTATTTCAGCCCGATGTTTGCCCACCTACTCGGCTACCATATTCCGGAATTCCCTGGCTCCAGTTGGATCCCGCCGGTTCTGGGATCGCTGATCTACTTCTACGGCGGTACACCGTTCCTCAAGGGCGGCTGGACCGAACTGCGCAGCCGGCAACCGGGCATGATGCTGCTCATCGCGATGGCCATCACCGTCGCTTTCGTCGCGTCCTGGATCACCACGCTGGGCATCGGCAACTTCAACCTGGACTTCTGGTGGGAGCTGGCCCTGCTCGTAGTCATCATGCTGCTGGGCCATTGGATCGAAATGCGCGCCCTCGGTTCGGCACGCGGCGCCCTCGATGCACTCGCCGAGTTGCTGCCTGATGAAGCCGAACGCATCACCGAACACGGCACGGAAACGGTCAGCATCAGCGAGCTCTCCGTCAACGACGTCGTCCTGGTCCGCTCCGGCGCGCGCCTGCCCGCCGACGGCGAAATCATCGAAGGCCGGGCCGAGCTCGACGAATCAATGATCACGGGTGAATCCAAGACCGTACCGCGTGGCCCCGGCGATACCGTGGTGGCCGGAACGGTGGCAACCGACAGTGCAGTGCGCATCAGAGTGGGCGCGGTCGGCACCGACACCGCCTTGGCCGGCATCCAGCGGCTGGTCGCCGAAGCACAGGCGTCCTCCTCCAGAGCGCAGGCCCTGGCGGACAAGGCTGCGGCGTTCCTGTTCTACTTCGCCCTCGGCGCCGGCATCATCACCTTCATCGCCTGGGTACTGCTGGGCAGCCCCGACGAGGCCGTGATCCGTACGGTCACCGTCCTGGTCATCGCCTGCCCGCACGCCCTCGGCCTGGCCATCCCGCTGGTAATCGCCATCTCCACGGAGCAGGCCGCCCGCGCCGGAGTGCTGATCAAGAACCGCATGGCGCTGGAGCGGATGCGCACTATCGACGTCGTACTCTTCGATAAAACGGGAACCCTGACCAAGGGACAGCCTGGCCTGACCGGCATTGCAGCAATCGAAGGAATGAACGACGACGACGTTCTGGCCCTGGCCGCAGCCGTGGAAGCCGACAGTGAACATCCCTCCGCCCGGGCAATCGTCACCGCAGCCCGGAACCACGGTCTCCGCGTACCTGCCGCCAGCGGGTTCGCCTCGCTGACCGGCCGCGGAGTCAAGGCCGACGTCGGTGCCTCCGCCGTCATGGTCGGCGGACCGAACCTGATCGCGGCCGAAGGCCTGGACGTTCCCGGGGAAATACGGGAACAGACCCGCCCCTGGGTTCAACGCGGCGCTTCCGTGCTCCATGTGATCCGCGATGGACAAGTTATCGGGGCCGTCAGCCTGGAGGACGAGGTCCGCGAGGAATCCCGCCAGGCGATCACCGCCCTGCAAAAGCGGGGCATCAGGGTGGCCATGATCACCGGGGACGCGCAGCAGGTCGCCGACGCGGTGGCAGCTGAGCTGAACATTGATGAAGTCTTCGCCCAGGTCCTGCCGCAGGACAAGGACAAGAAAGTCGGCGAACTGCAGTCCCGCGGCCTGAAGGTGGCCATGGTCGGCGATGGCGTGAACGACTCACCTGCCCTCGCCAGGGCCGAGGTCGGCATCGCCATCGGGGCGGGTACGGACGTGGCAATGGAATCGGCCGGCGTGGTCCTGGCCGGCAACGACCCCAGGGCAGTGCTGTCCATGGTGGATCTGTCCCGGGCCAGCTACCGCAAGATGATCCAAAACCTCATCTGGGCCACGGGCTACAACATCATCGCCGTTCCCCTGGCCGCCGGCGTGCTGGCCTTTGCCGGCGTCGCAATCTCCCCCGCAGTAGCTGCGGTATTGATGTCGGTGTCCACCATCGTCGTGGCCCTGAATGCCCAGCTGTTGCGCCGTATCAAGCTCGACCCGGCCGCGGTTCGTTAACCAGGCGGCCGGTCGGTGCGGGCCTAGGCGGTTTCCCCCGGGCCCGCACCCTTCGATACCGTTGATGGCGGCCATCAGAAGCGGCCCGAGGGAAAGGCAGGGAACGATGAGCTACGGAGCGGCACCCCGTCTCGCTCTGCACCTACGACCCACCCTGGCATTGTTCCTGGGCCTGACCGCGATTATCTTCGGCATCATCGGGATGCACATCCTGAATGTCTCGCACCAGGCTTCCGTACCGGCCACCTCCGGTCACTCCACATCGGCTCCGGCAGCTCCCGCCCCCGCCACGCATCATGCGCCCGCCGACAAGGCCATGCCCTCGGCTGACACACCAACGGGCATGCTTTCCGCCGATGGGTGCGCCGGCGGCCCTTGCGCCGGAGACCACCACCTGATGGCAGTTGTTTGCGTGCTGATGACGATTGTGGCCGGATTCGTCCTGCTGTTCGTCCCCGGATGGCTCCGGACCAGAAACTGGGACGGCCTCCGGGCGCCACCCAAAGCAGTTGGCCCCGGCGCGCCTGCGCTTCGCCCTCCTTCACTCGTCCAGCTCTCGATCAGCCGCACCTAGAATCCTGCGCCTGCCCGCACCCCTGCCGGGCGGCGCAATTGCTAGTCAGCAGTTTGAGATCACTTTCGAAGGAACCCCATCATGAAACGCTTTACCGCAATTTCAACAACCGCCGTCGCCGCTGCCCTCTTCCTGGCCGGCTGCGGCTCTGACACCGGCTCGAATACCACCGGAGAATTCACGGGTATGGACCACAGCACCATGTCCCACTCCCCCGCCCCTGCCTCGTCCGACGCTGGCGGCACCCACAACAGCGCCGACGCGATGTTCGCGCAGATGATGATCCCCCACCACGAGCAGGCCGTGCAGATGAGCGACATCATGCTCGCCAAGGAGGGTCTCGATCCCCAGATCACCCAGTTGGCCGAAGAGATCAAGGCCGCCCAGGGACCGGAAATCGAGAAAATGACCGCCTGGCTACAGACTTGGGACGAGCCCATGGAGATGTCCGGCGACCATGCCATGGAAGGGATGCTGAGCCCCGATGATCTGGCGGAGCTGGAAGCAGCCCAAGGCGCTGAGGCGTCCCGGCTGTTCCTGACCCAGATGATCGAGCACCACGAGGGCGCCATTGCCATGGCCGAAGAGGAGGCCGCCAACGGGCAAGACCCGGATGCCGTCGCCCTGGCGGAAACCATTGTGGCGGACCAGAAAGCGGAAATTGAGAAGATGAACAATCTTCTCGCGGCCCTCTAGCAATCCGTCATTAGCGCTGCCGAACGCGGGGGCACGAGCCGCCGCTCGGCAGCGCACTCCCGCTTTGCCGCGTCCCTGGGACCACTCAGAGCATCAGCATGACGATGAGCCCGGCAACGAAGGCCGCAACGCCGACAGCGGTGAGGATCTTGCCCAGCAACAGCAGTATCGTGCCGCGCTCGGGCGGCGGCGTGGTCCGATAAGTCATCGGCCGGTGTGCGTCGTAATAGATCAGCACGTCGGATCCCGGCACCACGCTGCGCTCTTGTTCAACGGGCAGCCTGGCCTGGAGAAAACCATGCTGCTTGTCGAACCAGCGGAAACCGGTCCCCTCCCCATCCATGAAGACCACCCCGTCCGCGCTGCGCCACTTCACGCCCGAGTGCCGGACAATCCAGCCGGCCAACAGGAGCAGCAGCCCCGGCACCAGCCCTACCCAGGTCAAAATTTCGGTGATCAGACCGATGGACTCCAAAGCGCTGGGCATACGTCCGATGTTATTCCAAAGTACGACGGCGGGAGACCGGCTCCGTCACAAATCTCCCGTTGGCCCTGGACTACTCAGAGCGTAGGGCCCTGGTCCATCCGGTCCAGCTGACCCGCGACGAAGCTGAGGTGTTTCCAGCCCCGTGCTGCGGCCGTAGCGGTCTGACGGTCCACGGCAGCCCGCTTGTTCTGCAGCACAGCCAGCAGGGTGGCATCAACCACGTCCTGCCGCAGTTCCTTGACCCAGCCTGCACGGACGGGAGGATGCACCGGCAGCCGCAGCCACTCCGTCACCACGCCGCCGAGGTACATTGCCGCCAGGATCGAGACCACGCCGATGAGCACCAGGACGAGCAGCGGAACATTGAAGCTGACTGCCAGGACGGCCGGGCCGATGAGCAACACGATCAGGAACAGCCGCAGGAACAAAGCTTTCGCCAGCATGCCGGCTGTCTGCCGGCGGGCGGCGATCGGGGCGAGGCGCCGGCTGTAGATGGTGCGGGCTTTGTGCAGCCACTGCTTGGTGCTGCCCAGCTTCTCGTTGACGATCTTCTCGGCCACGGCAAGTTCCAGCGGATTCTCGTTCCGAAGCGACACCAGCAGCGCATCATCCTCGTCTGCCCAGGACTGGTTCAGCCGGTGCTCGGCACCCGCAGCCAAGTGGTGCAGCCCTAGGTGCGACGCCTCAAGGGCAATCGTTTCCGGGCTGCCGCCCCGCGGGAGCGCGTCCTGCTGCAGTGCCTGGTCATGATGTTCGGTGCGGATGCCATAACGCGGCGATCCGTCCTTGAGCTGGTACACAGCCGTACCTCGATCCGATAAGTATGAGGGGCAGATCCCGGGGGCGCTGCGCCGACCGGCGGCCCCTACTGCTGTGGATGGACTACCAAGGATACCTGCCGAAACTGGGTGGTTGAAGGTTGATCGATCAAACCCTCTACCACTATTACCCGCCGTGGCGTGGCAGACTTGCCGCTAGGACTCGGTCACATTCACGCATCGACACCCAGGAGAGGACCATGCCGCAGAACAACCGAAAGCTCGGCGTCCTGTTCGACGTGGACGGCACGCTGGTTGATTCCAACTACCTCCACACCATCTCGTGGTGGCACGCTTTCCGCCAGCTGGGCCGGAATGTTCCCATGGCCAGCATCCACCGCGCGGTTGGAATGGGCGCGGATAAACTGATCGCGCACCTGCTGGGTCAGGACCGGGACAAGGACCAGGACAGCCAGGCCGAGGACGCCCACGGTGCTGTTTTCTCCACCTACTGGCCGGCGCTGCGGGCGTTCGACGGCGCCAAGGACCTGCTGGAGCGCTGCTCCGGAGCCGGCCTCACTGTGGTGCTGGCGTCCTCGTCGAAACGGCGCGAACTGGACGTCCTCACCGCTGCCATCGGGGCCGACGAGGCGGTGGACGGCACCACCAGTTCTTCGGATGCCGAGGAGAGCAAGCCAGCGCCGGACATCTTGGTCGCGGCACTCAAAGCGGGCGGACTGCAGGCGGCGGACGCGCTCTTCGTCGGCGACGCCGTCTGGGATGTGATGGCCGCCAGCGAACTGGGCATCCCCACCATCGGCCTGACCTGCGGCGGCACCGGCGAGGCCGAACTGCGGGACGCCGGCGCCATCGAAATCCATACGGATCCAGCGGCGCTGCTGGCGGACTTCGAGGCCAGCGTCCTGGGACAGCTGGCCTCGGGCGCCGCGAATGCAGGCCAACCGGTAAAACCAGGCCAAAACCCGTAAAACAACGACGGCGGCACCCGGCTACTCGAGTCCGAGTAACCTCACGTGGGCGTCCAGATGCTGCTCGAACAGTCCGGCCGGGTCGGTGAAAGTGTTTTCCCCGTACTGCCCGAAGACCTCGAAGCTGACGGCACCGAAAAGCGCGGACCAGACCATCACGCCTCGGATGACCACCGGTTCCGGAGCAGACAAATCCAGCTCAGAGCGGATCCGGGCCAGATCATCGGCGAGAACCGGCTGCAGCGCGCTCTGCTCCCGCGACTCCCCCAGTTCCCCCCGTTCCACCGGCGCGATCTTCCCCGAACGATGGGCCGACTCGATGATGTCCACCAGCGCCCGGACCACCCGCGTTCCGGGGCCGGTGGTCCGTTCGGCAGGGGCACGGTAGCCCGGAACAGGGCTGCCGAACAGCAGCGCGTAGCGGGACGGTTCGCCGATTCCCCATCCGCGAACCGCCCTGGCCAGAGCCTTGTACTGCGCAAGGTAGTCCGCACCGGCGGACACGACGGCCTTATCCACCTCGTCGCCCAGCTCGTTGTAGGCGTCCACGACCAGCAGGGTCAGCAGCTCATCGCGGTTTTTGACGTACCGGTAGACCGCACTGGAGACCACGCCAAGATCGCGCGCCACGGCCCGCAGGGACAGCGCTGCGGCACCCTCGGTGGCCAAGTGTTCCCGGGCGATCCGGATAATTTCAGTCATGGTTTGTTCTCGTGCACGCTCCCGCGGGGTACCAGCCATGCCCTCCACCCTGCCGCCGCGAGAGAGCGCTGTCAACCTAAGAGAGCACCGCTCTTGACAGGACTTGGCACGGCGGCGCATTCTGGCTTGAGAGAGCACCGCTCTCGGATTCTCGAAGGCTCCAGAGATGGGACAAACAATGTCAGATCTGCACATCGTCACCGGCGCCGGGCCGATCGGCTGGACCGTGGCCGAGCAACTCGCCGGGCAGGGCCAGCGGGTCCGTTTGCTGACCCGCTCAGGCAGCGGGCCTGAGCACCCGCTGATAGAACGACGGAAGGTCGACGTCTCGCAGCCGGCCGGATTCGAAGCCGCCCTCGAAAACGGCGTCGCGGTCTTCCATTGCGTCCATGCCAGCGCCTACAGCGCCAAGACGTGGGCCCGCGAGCTCCCGGCCACGGAACAAACGGTACTTAAGGCAGCCGGGCGAGCCGGCGCCGTCGTTGTTTTCCCTGAAAGTCTTTACGCCTATGACCGGCCGCAGGACGTGATGACGGAGCACAGTTCACGGGAGGCAGCGTCCGGCAAGCCCGGCATCCGCGCGCAGTTGCTTCGGACGCGGGCCGCCTCGGAGACGCCGACCGTGAGCATGGTGGCCTCGGATTACTTCGGCCCGCGGGCGCTCAATGCCCACGCCGGCGAGCGCATGGTGTCGGCAGTCCTGGCGGGCAGGACCATCCGGGTGATGGGAAACCCGGACATACCGCATTCCTTCACGTACGTGCCTGACCTCGCCGCGGCGATGATTGCTGCCGCGAACAACCCGGCGGCCTGGAACTCGGTGCTGCATGCGCCCACCGGGCCGGCGGAGACGCAGCGGACCATGGCGGCGGCCTTTGCCCGCGCCGCCGGAGTAGCAGCGCCGAAGGTAGGTTCAATTCCGGGCTGGATGGTACGCGCCGCAGGTCTGCTGTCGGCCGATGCCCGCGAACTGGCGGAGATGTCCTACCAGTTCGAGGAGCCGTTCGTCATGGACTCGTCCTACACACAGGCGCTGCTGGGCCTGGCTCCTGCCCCGCTCGCGGCGGCAGCGGAAGAGACGGTGCGCTGGTGGCAGGATGAACAAGAAATGGCCAAATCGTGAATTCCGGCCGCACCTGCCGCTAAACATCAACCAGTACGTATACTGATGGTCCGCCGCCGAAGAGCGGAGGTCGTCGCGCTGACATCATCCAGTTTGAGGAGCCGTCCATGCCCCTGTCCGATGAGGAGAAAAAGCGGCTGGCCGAACTGGAACAGCAGCTGGAATCGGAAGACCCCAGGCTCGCGGCCTCGCTGTCTGGCAAGGGCCGCCAGCCCGGAGCCGGCTGGAAACTGAGCTTCGGCGCCAAGCTCATGCTCGTTGGCGCCGTGCTCCTGCTGTTCAGCATTTCGACGAACATCTCGGTGCTGTCCGTCATCGGGCTGGTCACCCTGCTCGCGGGGATGTTCCGGATGGCCACGGACTGGGTCCGTCGAAACTGAACCGCTAGTAGGGTGGCCCCATGGAATCCCCCATCCAGGTCTACTTGCAGCGCATCCACGACGAACTGTCCGGGCTCAAGGACGGCACGGCCGACAGCATCCTTAGCTCCCTCTCCGGAGCGGATCCGGACAGCTTCGGCATCTGCCTGGCCACGGCGGACGGCCACATCTACGAAGCCGGCGACACGCGCCAGGAGTTCACCATCCAGTCCATTTCGAAACCCTTCACCTATGGTCTGGCGCTGGCGGATCTCGGACTGGAAACGGTGGATGAAAAGATCGACGTCGAGCCCTCCGGGGAGGCCTACAATGAGATCTCGCTGGCCGAAGGCAGCGGCCGGCCCGCGAATGCCATGATCAATGCCGGCGCGATCACCTCCGCGTCCCTTGTGAAGGGCCGCGGGGGCCAGACCCGGTTCCAGCGCATCCACAAGACCTTCTCCGCCTTCGCCGGCCGGGAACTGGACTTCGATGACCGCGTCTTCGCCAACGAATTGAAGCACGGTCACCGCAACCGCGCGCTGGCCCACCTGCTGCGCTCGTTCGACATTATTGAAGGCGACCCGGAACTCGCGCTGGAGGATCATTTCCGTGCCTGCGCGGTCAAAGTCAACTGCCGCGATCTTGCCCTCATGGCGACTGCGTTGGCCAACAACGGGTGCAATCCGATCAGCGGCGAGCAGGTGCTGGACATCCACAGCGTCGAACGCGTCCTCTCGGTCATGACCACCTGCGGCATGTATGACGACACGGGATCGTGGATCAGCACCGTGGGCATGCCCGCGAAATCCGGGGTCTCCGGCGGCGTCCTCGCGGTGCTGCCCGGGCAGATCGGGCTGGCCGTATTTTCGCCGCCGTTGGACGGGCATGGGACAAGCGTCCGTGGCACCGCGGCCGCCAGACGGATTTCGCAGGATATGGAACTGCATTTCGTCCGCGCTGCCCGCACCGGCCGTTCCGCCATCCACTCCAGTTATGACATCTCCGCCGCTCCCTCCGCGGTCCGCCGCAACGATGAGGCGGCTGAATTCCTCCGGAAGCACGGCCATCGTGCGCGCGTCACCGAGCTCAACGGGGATCTGCTCTTCGCCGGGACCGAGTCCATGGTCCGCGAACTGACCACTTTGGATAAGGACGTTGAACTGGTCATTCTGGACGTCCGCCGGGTGGACGAAGCGGCCGGCGTCGCCCTGCGGCTGCTTTCGGAAGTGCGCGCCGGCTTTGCCCGGGAGGGGCGCGAGCTGGCGTTGATCGATACCCACGGAACCTTGACGCGGGCCTTCGAGGAGGCGGACCGCAAGGTGCCCTCCTTCGCCACCCGGACGGCCGCCGTCGAGTGGACCGAAAACCAGCTCATTAGCAAGTACGGCGATGAGCTAAGCCTGCCCGGCAAGGTGGCCGCGACGGACAGCCCGGCGCTGTCTCCGCTCAGCGACGAGGACGCCAACGCGGTGCAGGCGTGGATGGAGCCTAAGAATTACGACGACGGCGACCTGATCCGCCGTCGTAATCAGCCCTTCGGGGGTATCTACTTCATCGTCTCGGGCAGGGTCAGTACCAGCGTGCCGGGTCCTGACGGCCGGCGGATGACGCTGACAACGCTCTCCGCCGGCATGACCTTCGGTGAACTGGCATTGGGCAGCGGCAACCGGCAGGAGACGAGCATTCGAGCCGAAGGTCCCGTGGAGCTGATGCTGCTCAGCCCCGGCTCGCTGTATGATCTCCAGGCCGAGGACCCGCGGCTTGCCGCCGAGCTGTGGAAGGCGCTCACGCGCGATGCCTATGTCCGGGAGGACCAGTACCTGCGAGAGACCGCGGTGCGCTTCAGGGACTGAAACGCACCGCAGTCTCACGCGGAGGGCAGTGGAGTTGGATCCGCGGGTCTGATCCGCTGGATCTGATGCCGCTAGACGCGGCTGACGTCCCTGGTCTTGTGGTCGTAGTGGAAGGTCAGGGCGCCGCCGTCGTGGTGGAACTCGTGGTTGGCACCGTCGCGGACGCCGAACGCGCCGTAGTTCTCTTCCCAGGACCGGTCCAGCGCGACCTTGTAGGTGTAGAAGCCTGCGGGCAGTTCAGCGGTCAGCTTCCAGAGCGAATCCGTCTGGTCCAGTTCCATTTGGATCTCGTCGAAATGCGGCTGCCAGTTTTCCGGTGCGCCGAGCTTGGTGCTGAAGTCACCGGCGATCGCCACGGCTGCAGGCTGCCCGGCGGTAGCCACGGCGGCCTGCACTGCGGGCTCGGAAGGAGCTGCGGGCTCGGTGGGAGCTGCCGGTTCGGCTGCGGCCGGCGCTGTGGGTTCGGCTGCTGCGGCAACAGCCTTCTTCGCACGCGGCTTGCGGCCACCCGCCTGCTTAACTGCCTCCACCTGTGCCACCGCGGACTTCGATCCGGAAGTCTTCGCTGCAGCCGCTGCCACAGCCGGAACCGGCGAGCCGTTCTGCAGTGCGTCGGTCAGGGATTCAGCATCCGGGAAAGCGGCCGCGGCGCGCAGCCCCTCGTCCGTCAGCACCCAGCCGCCGCGCTTCTTGACCAGCCAGCCGGCCTTGACCAGCTTGCTGGTGGCAGTGGTCAGGGACTTGTGCCCCCGCGGGACTCCCCCGGCGAGCAGCTCGCTTTCGGCATCGTTCAAGGGCAACTGCGTGATGGCCTGCGCCAGGACTGCGCTGCCGCCCATGGCAGCCTCGCCGGAGGCAGCCGCCTCCGCCAGTGTGTCCAGGACAATTTTCAGCCGCAGGTTAGTACGGTCGGCAGGATTTGTGCTCATTATGGTTTTTTCCCCATCGTCGATCGCTTACTTGCAGTTTGGCATGACGGTGATGCCGAAAGGATAAGTTAAAGGTTAATTCCTCATGACTTAACGGTTTGTGACTCCGCTCTCCCCAATCCGCAATGATGTTACCTGTGTCCGGCCCGGATCCGGAACACGGCGCGCCGCTTCAGCTTTCGTCGCGGAAGTGCAGGACGGGTTTAAGGACCGAGCCCTCCTTGGCCGCCTGCGCAGCGGTGTTGATGTCCGCGAAGGCGTATGGCGTCACCAGCTTTTCCAGCGGCATTCTGCCCTGCTGCACCAGCTCCACCAATGCCGGCAGGAACAGCTGCGGCATTGAGTCGCCTTCGGTGATCCCGGTGATCCGCCGACCGTTGAGCATGTAGTTAATATCGACGTCGACGGTTGTTCCAGCGGCGGGCGCGCCGATCAGTCCCAGCTCGCCCAGCGGGGCCAGCGCCTTGAGCGCCGCACCAAGCACGCCGGCGTTCCCGGTGGCGTCAATCGCGTGGGTGACCCCGGATCCGCCAGTCAGCTCGGCGAGCGCCTCTCCGGCGTCGGTTTCCTTACTGTTGACCACGTCGGCAGCCCCGAGCTCCTTCGCCAACTGCAGTCGGGAATCCACCAGGTCCATCACGATGATCCGCACCGATCCGGTCAGCGCCGCGGCCATCACGGCGGCCAGGCCCACGGCCCCGGCGCCGAAGATCGCCAGCGTGCTGCCCGGTGCCGGCCGAAGCACGTTCAGCACGGCGCCGGCCCCGGTCTGGATGCCACAGCCCAGCGGCGCCAGCAGGGAAAGGTCGGCCTCCGGGTCCACCTTGCCCAGCCCGCGCTCATCGGCCAGCACCCTGGTGGAGAACGATGACTGGGCGAAGAAATGCCCGTACAGCACCTCATCGCCCTGGCGGATGGTCGCGCTGCCGTCGGCCCGTTCGCCGCCGAGCAGGTTGCGGGACAGGAACTCCACGCAGTACGCCGGATGCCCCGAGCGGCAGTTGCGGCACACACCGCAGCTGGGAAACGTCATCAGCACCTTGTCCCCCGGCTTGACGGATGTGACGGCCCTGCCTGTGGCCTCCACGATCCCCGCCCCTTCATGCCCCAGCACGCCGGGCAGCGGAAACGGAATATGGCCCGCCTGCACGCCCAGATCGGTGCCGCAGACCCCGCTGGCCACCACGCGCACCACCACCTCGTCCGGCCGCGGATCGTCCAGACTGATCTCTTCAAGCGCGAAGTCCTCGTGCGTTCCGCGCAGGACGGCGGCCCGGGCTGATGTCGTCATCGTTTCCACCTCAGGTAAGCAGGCCGGGGAGCCGCCCGGCGTGGATCGTGCTGAGGCCAGCCTAGGCGCGCCGCACTGGTCCGGCTAGGGCCAGGCGGCCAAGCCCTCGTGGCACTCCCGCACGGTCATGGCGGCCAAAGTTTCTTGAAGTACCTCGCGATCGGCAGCTGCATGCTGGCGTCGTCGTGGAGCTGCACGGCAACGAAATCCGCCACCTGTCCGTCGGCTTCGGAAACCCAGACCAGCATCCCGGCGGAACTGCAGGCCTGAGCAACGGCCCGCCGCTGGTCTTCGCGCCAATCGTTGTGCCTCAGGCAACGCCAAGTTCACCGTCAGTGAATCCGGCGCCATACGGCGGCAATCGGGGGTTGCATAAAGCCATGAGGATCCTGGTACTCGGCGGTACGGCATGGCTCGGCGGACAAATTACGACGGCGGCGCTGCGGCGCGGTCACGATGTCACCGCTTTGGCGCGGGGCGAGTCGGGGCCGGTGCCGGAAGGGACGGCCTTCCTCCGCGCCGACCGGGACTCGCCGGACGCCTACGGTGCCGTCGCGCGGCAGTCCTGGGACGCCGTCGTCGACGTCTCGCGCCAGCCCGGCCAGGTGCGGCGGGCGGTGGCTGCCCTCTCCAGCCGCACGGACCTGTACATCTTCGTCTCCTCCTGCAGCGTCTACGCGGGCCACGATGTCCCCGGCGCCGATGAATCTGCCGCACTGCTGCCGGCTTTGGAGGCGGACGTCATGGAGTCGATGGAGACCTATGGGGAAGCCAAGGTTGCCTGCGAGCAGCATGTGCTGGACGGTTTCGGTCCCGGCAGGGCGCTCATCGCGCGGGCGGGCCTGATCGCCGGCCCTGGTGATGTCTCCGACCGCACGGGCTACTGGCCGCTGCGCTTCGCCCGCCCGGCGGCCCCCGACGGCAGGGTGCTGGTGCCCGACGCGCCGGAGCTGGCTACGCAGGTGATCGATGTCCGGGACCTGGCGGCCTGGCTCGTCCGGGCGGCAGAGCACAACGTCAGCGGCACGTTCAACGCGGTAGGCGAGCCGATGATGCTGCCGGCGCATCTGGAGCTTGCCCGCAAGGCCGCGGGCCACATCGGTGCGGTGGTTTCCGTCGCGCCGCAGCGGCTGGCCGATGCGGGCGTCAACTACTGGTCCGGCGAGCGCTCCCTGCCGTTGTGGCTGCCGCTGCCCGAGTACGCCGGTTTCGCGTCCCGGGACAACAGCGCCGCACTGGCGGCGGGGCTGGAGCTGCGGCCCCTGCCGGAAACGCTGGCGGACGTGCTGGCCTGGGAGCAGGCGGCCGGAGCGGACCGCCTGCGCAAGGCTGGACTGACCGTCCAGGAAGAGCGTGAGCTTCTCGCCGCGCTGTAACGGGCGGTGGATAAGAGGCCAGCGGCGGAGCCATTGTGGCCGCACGATCCCGGTTGTACGCTGGCTGCAGGCCGCGCAGAAGGGGCATCGCCATGACTATTCCACAGCCGCCGCCGGAACCGGATCCGGATCCCACCTCGCCGCATCCGAGGGAGCCCGGCAAACCGAACGAGCCCGGTGAGCCGGATCCGTTCCCGATCCCACTGCCCGGCCCCGAGCCGGACAACCCGCCGGAACCGCCGCCGCCGGGCCCAGGTCCGCTGCCGATCCCGGAACCCGGACCGGTCATCCCGCCGCGCGAACCCTAAGCCGGGACAGCTCGGCCAATTCAGCGCAAGCATCGTCCGCCGCACGCGTTGTGAAGCAGGCCTACCTGTCACGGTTCGGCAACGTCCCGCCGTCGTTATCCTTGGCCGGCTCCGGCGCGATAACGATTGCGCTCGATCCGCATCCTCGGGGCACAAGGTCCTGCCCGTTTCCGGCCAAACAGCGGTAAATTTATAGTACGTCGGCACGGTCTCGAGGAGGCGCGAAATGTCATTATCCGATGAGGAACGACAACGGCTGGACAAGCTTGGGCACCAGTTGGAAGAAGATGATCCACGGCTCGCGAAATCCCTCTCAGGCAAGGGGGTCCTCGTCTTCGGGCACCGAATCGGAACCGGGGCATTGATGGCGCTGGCCGGGGCCCTGTTGCTGCTGGCCGGCATCGCCGGGAACTCCCTGCTGCTGGCGATGGTGGGCGTCATCGCCTTCGCGGGCGGGCTGCTGGTCTCCGGGACGGACTGGTTCCGGGGGCACGTGCACCACGGCCCCCAGCACTAGCTCAGTCCAGCAGTGAGTTGAACTTTTCCACCGCGGCGTCCTGGCCGGCGGCGATCTTGTCCAGGTCCGGGTTGATCAGCTTCAGCTCGGACAGTTCCGGCGCGCCTTCGGGCACCCCGACGACGCCGGGCGGCAGGCCGAACGCCTGCGCTGACGAGTTGCTGGCCGTCGCGGCCGGCATGCCAGCGCTTACCAACACCGGGGCGGCCCTGAAAGAATCGGGGCCCAGCCGTATCACCGAAATCCAGCTCGAATCACTGGTATCCGCGGATCCGGGCGCCGGCGGGTTGCAGGCCACGGCAGGGCCCACCCAGACCGGGACCGAGCCGAGCCAGCCGGATTGAGCGTGGTGGTAGTGCCCGCAGAGGATCCCGCGGACATCTGTCCCCGCGATCACCGAGCGCAGCAGCTGGGGCGAGGCGAGCCCGCGGCCGGCCAGCAGCGGCAGCGTCGATTCGACCGGCGGGTGGTGCAGCGCCAGCACCGTTCCCTGCGGCGCCGGCGTGGCCAGCTCATCCCGCAGCCAGTCCAGCTGCTCCGCCGAGAGGATGCCGGCGGGGCGGCCCGGATCATCCGAATCCAGCGTGATGATCCTCAGCCCGCCCAGAAAGTGCACCGTCTCGCCCGGCCCCGGTCCGTTGGCAGCCCGGCCGCGGTTGAACAGCCCGGCCTCGCGCGCCGGCACGTCATGGTTGCCGGGCAGCGTGATCACGGGGCAGCCCAGTTTCGCCGCGGCATGGTCCAGCAGGCGCGCGGCGTCGTCGTAAATCTCGCTGCAGCAGTCCGCTAGGTCACCGGTCACGACGACGGCATCCGGCCGGAACCGCTCCGCCTCCTTGAGCGCCGCCAAAGTCAGCGCCCAGGTGTCGATCCGCCCGAACAGCAGCTCCGGATCCGGCCGCAGATGGGTATCCGTGAGCTGCAACAAGGTGAAGCTGCCTTGCGCGGCCGGCAGCTCACGCCAAGCGGGTTGTTCCACGCGCTCCCCCGGTCTGCCTCGTTTGGATCCTGCAACCACGATCAAACACGCACCCGTTTACACCACGGTGAACGCGTGGAGTCCGGCAGGCCAACGCCGTTCCAACCCGGCGCGCCCGGCAGCGGCAACTCGGCTATATTGGCCGGAACAGGTAACATCCTCCAACCTTCAGGAGCGTTCCGCCATGGCCCAGGAAGTCGCAGCCCAGCTCATCGACCAGCTCCGCGCCGCGGGGGTCCGGCGGATCTACGGGATTGTGGGCGACAGCCTCAACCCCATTGTGGACGCGGTCCGGCAGACCGGCGGGGCGGCCAAGGGCGGCATCGACTGGATCCACGTCCGCCATGAGGAAGCAGCAGCCTTCGCGGCGGCGGCCGAAGCCCAGCTGACCGGGCAACTCGCGGTCTGCGCCGGTTCCTGCGGACCGGGCAACCTCCACCTCATTAACGGGCTCTACGACGCCAACCGCTCGGGCGCGCCGGTGCTGGCGATCGCCTCGCACATCCCCAGCAAGCAGATCGGCACCGGCTACTTCCAGGAAACCCACCCGGACCGGCTCTTCAACGAATGCTCCGTCTACTCCGAAATGGTCAGCACCGCGGAACAGGCCCCGCGGGTCACGCAGAGCGCCATCCGGCATGCCCTCGGCAGGCGGGGCGTCGCCGTCGTGACCTTGCCCGGCGACATCGCCAGCCTGGAGGCGGTGGCCCCGACGCCGCTGTGCACCCCGTTCCTGCCCGCCACCGTGGTGCCGGCCGCCGAAAGCGTCAGGCAACTCGCGGACGCGATTAACGACGCCGGCAAGGTCGCCATTTTCGCCGGTGCCGGCGTGGAGGGTGCCCACGATCAGGTGGTGGCCCTGGCCGAGCTGATCGGCGCGCCGATCGGGCATTCACTGCGCGGCAAGGACTTCATCCAGTACGACAATCCGTACGACATCGGCATGACCGGCCTGCTGGGCTACGGCGCCGCGGCCGAGGGGATTGAGGACGCGGACCTGCTGATCCTGCTGGGCACTGACTTCCCGTACGACCAGTTCCTACCGGACACCCGCACCGCCCAGGTGGACCGGGCGCCGGAGCATCTGGGCCGCAGGACGGATGTGGACATCGCGGTCCACGGCGACGTGCTGCCCACGCTCGCGGCCCTGATGCCGCTGCTCAAACGCAAGAAGAGCCGCCGCTTCCTGGACCAGATGCTCAAGAAGCACGACAAGCTGATGAACAAAGCCGTCGGCGCCTACACGCGCCGGGCCGACAAGATCAAACCCATCCACCCCGAGTATGCTGCCTCGCTGCTGGACCAGGTCGCCGCCGAGGACGCCATCTTCACTGCGGACACCGGGATGTGCAACGTCTGGACCGCCCGCTACATCACCCCGCGCGGCACCCGCAGGCTGATTGGCTCCTACCTGCACGGCTCCATGGCCAACGCCCTCCCCCACGCCATCGGCGCGCAACTGGCCTACCCCGAACGCCAGGTCATCTCCGTCTCCGGCGACGGCGGCCTGTCCATGCTTCTGGGCGAACTGGTCACCGCGGCGGCTTACCGGCTGCCGCTGAACGTCGTCGTCTTCAACAATTCCACCCTCGGCATGGTGAAACTGGAGATGCTGGTGGACGGGCTCCCGGACTTCGGCGTCGACGTTCCGGACACCAACTACGCGGCCATCGCCCAGGCGATGGGCTTCCACGCCATCCGCGTCTCCGATCCGGCCGGCATCGAGAAGGCCTACCGCAACGCCTTCGCCCACCCCGGCCCGTCGCTGGTGGAACTCATCACCGATCCGAAGGCGCTGTCCCTGCCGCCGAAGATCACCGGGACCCAGGTCTTCGGCTTCGCCACAGCGATGTCCAAGATCGTGCTGAACAAGGGAGCAGGCGAAGCGGTCAGCATGGCGCGCAGCAACCTGCGCAACATCCCCCGCAGCTGATCCCAGGACAGGACAGATCTACGCCGGACGCCGCGTGCCACGGCGGCGTACGGTGGGTGCATGGAGGACATCGTCGAATTCCTGCTGGCGAGGATCGCCGAGGACGAGTCCAACCTGCACTCTTGGTGGAACACGGCGTCTGTCCCGGTGCTGGACCGGGCCTTGGCCGAGTGCGAGGCGAAACGCCGGATGATCGATCAACTACAGCGCCTCGACACTAGCCACCGCCGGCCGATGCTGCTCATCATGGCCGTGCCCTACGCCGGGCACCCCGCGTACCGGGACGAGTGGCGGCTTTAGCTCCGCCAACCAACGCCCGACGGCGGCCGGTCACCATCCGTGACCGGCTGCCGTCGCGTTGATCGCGCCGCTGGTGTGGGGCGGGGATGCAGCTAGTTCCGCTTGAGGAAGATGCTTACGTCGTCGTTGTTGATCAGGTCCGGTGCGGTCCACCCGTCCAGGTCGTACTCGGACATGCACTGCTCGGCGAAGCCGGTCATCATGTCGGTGTGGCCCTGGGCCTGGGCGGCGAAGAGGATTTCAGCCTTCACGTTTTCGTGGTTGCCGGAGTAGTTGCGTTCGTAGAGTTCGTGCCGGCCGCCGAATTCGGTGCCGATCGCGTCCCAGAGCAGCTTCATCAGCTTCACCCGGTCCACCGCCTGGATGCCATCCGAGCCTCGGACGTACTTGTCCAGGTAAGGTCGGATCTCCGGAGTCTTGAAGTCCAGCGCGGAGGAGTTCAGGTAGATCAGCCCGGAAGCGACGTCCTGTTCGATGATTTCCTTGATCCGCGGGTAGCCGGTGGACATGAACATCCGGTACGCCAGGCCGTAGTCGAGCTTGGGCAGCACGGTCCCGTCGGGGCCGGCATCCGGGTTCAGCGCCATCGCGTCGGCGAGGGCGTAGAACATGTTGCGCCAGCCGATGACTTCGCCGGCGCGGGCCTGGACACCGCGGAAGTCCTTGGTGCCGGCGATTTCCAGGGCCTTGAGCAGCAGGCCGGCGATGAAGTCCAGTTTCACGGCCAGACGGATTACGCCCTGGAACGTGAAGCGGTTCAGGAACCCGGTCTGCGGGAAGAAGTTGTTGATCTTCTCGATGTCCCCGTACGCGAACACGTTCTCCCACGGGATGAGGACCTTGTCGAAGACGAACACCGAATCGTTCTCATCCAGTCGGGAGGAGAGCGGGTAATCGAACGGGGTGCCCATCACGGCAGCCTGGTGCGAGTAGGAGGCACGAGAGATCAGCTTGACCCCTGGCGCATCCATCGGCACGGTGCAGATCAGCGCGAATTCCTTCTTCTTGATCGGCAGGCCATAGTGCGCGATGAAGTTGTACTGGGTGATGGCCGAGCCGGTGGCGACAACCTTTGCCCCGGAGACGACGAGGCCGGCGTCGGTCTCTTTCTCGACCTTCATGAACACGTCGCCGACCTGGTCCGGCGGCAGGTGCCGGTCCACCGGCGGGTTGATGATGGCGTGGTTCCAATACAGGACCTTCTCCTGGGACTCGGCATACCAGCGCTTGGCGTTATCTTGGAACGGCTCGTAGAAATCGGGCATCCCGCCAAGGGTGCCCAGGAAAGCGCCCTTGTAATCCGGGGATCGGCCCATCCAGCCGTAGGACATCCGCGCCCAGGTTTCGATCGCGGTTCGCGAGGCCTTCAGGTCGTCAATGGAACGCGCGGCCTTGAAGAAGGGGTGCGTCAGGCCGCCGGAGCCGGTGTCGGTGGGGACCAGGAGCTTATCTGCTGTTTCCGGTTTGTGGAAGCCGTCGTAGAGGCGGGCGGCCATGCGCACGGAGTTGCGGAACGCCGGGTGGGTGGTGACGTCCTTGACCCGTTCGCCGTAGATCCAGACCTCGCGGTCGTCCCGAAGCGACTCGATGTATTCATCGCCGGTCTGGGGTTTGAGCTGATCCGCCTGCATGGTCCGGGCGCTCATGTCGGGCGCGTCGGTGCCTGCCGTAGTCGTGGTGTCGATAGTTTCTGTCATCGTCTTGTCCTTATCAGTTCAGTGGCCGTCAGGCCTGGATGAGGGGTTTGAAGGAATCGGCGCCGGAGAACCAGCCGGCCTCCAGCGAGTCTCCGCAGTGGTGCCAGTGGCCGGAGCCGGACAGTGGGCCGATCTCGCGGAACTTGCCGCCAAAGAAGAGCAAAGGCTCCCGGCCGGTGGTCTCGAGTTTGTGGACTTCGCCGATCACGATCACGTGGTCGCCGCCGTCGTACACCTGCCAGGGCCGGCATTCCAGGGTTGCCTTGTTCTCCAGCAGGACCGGGACGTCCCCGTCCACGGTCCAGGCCGGTTCTTCCGGTAGTGGCTTACCGGCGAAGTGCCATGCGACGTCCAGCTGGTCCTGGGAGAGGATGTTGATCGCAAACGGCGCGCCCTCCAGATACTGGGCAGCCTTGGAGCTGCGGGTCAGCGTGACCTGGGCCAGCGGCGGATCCAGCGACACCGCAGTAAACGCGTTCACCGTCGCACCGTGCGGGGTGCCGTCCGCGGAGCGGCAGGTCACCACGGTCACGCCGGTCGCGAACTGGCCGAACGTGTTCCGCAGTTCGCGCGGATCGATAGCCGTTGCGGCAGCGGCAACGGGGCTTGTTTCAGGCATCATGTCCTCCTGTTGGGGGCACGGCCGGCGGGGTGGGGTCGTCCGCCGGCCGCACAGCTGGCGGTTACGCCGCGTCCAGTACGAAGTTGTAGGTGACTTCGCAGCCGTTCCCATCCGCCTGGGGCGTGGGATCGAGAATGAGTTCGGGCTTGACGGCGGAGGCGATGTCGTCGCCCACATGCTCATCCCCCTTGAAGTAGAGCTGCGAGGTGATCAGCTGGTGCCCTGGCGCGGAGATCTTCAGGTGCAGGTGCGCCGGCCTCCAGGCATGCCAGCCGGCCGCCGCGATCAACTTGCCGCAGGAACCGTCCGTGGGAATCTGGTACGGGGCCGGCTGCATCGTATGGATCCGGTAGTCGCCGTTCTGATCCGCGATGACGGTCGCGCGCAGGTTCCATTCCGGCAGGCCCGGGGCGAACTGGGAGTAGAAACCCAGATCGTCCGCGTGCCAGATCTCCACCGTGGCCCCGGGCAGCGGCTTTCCGGCCACATCGGTGACGCGGCCTTGGAAGAGCAGCGGCGTGCCCTGCTCGCCGTCGCGCATCGGCAGGGTCGCCGGGGACTCAAGCTTTGGGGCATCCGGAATGTAGTACGGTCCCTCGATGGAGCCCTTTGTGCCCCCACGGTTCTCGTTGGCCACCTGCTCCACCGAGTGCTCCACCCAAACGTCCAGGAATAACGGCCACTCCCCGTCCTCGCCGACCTGGATCAGCCACGCCTTCAACGCGTTGTACTCGTCGTAGGTGACCTTTTCTTCCAGGATCGTCTGGTTGATGGCTCCGATGACCCGCGAGGCCAGCAGGTCCACCCGCTCCTGGCTGGTGCCGGCAGCGAACTTCTTGTTCTCCCGGAAGCGGTCCGTTGCATTGGCGCCGGAAGCAGCCGCCGTTGCCTGTGTTTCCGTAGTCATTACTGTCCCTCCTGTGGTCTTCGGCGTTATCGCCGTTACACAAGAGTGTTCAGGGTCACACCAAGCGGAGGTGGCAATTCGAGGGGATCCGGCCGCACAGTGACAAAACAGGTCCGCTTGGTGCAAAATCCGGCGGGGGAACGCCTCTGTACGCGGCGCGTCAAGACGACGACGGCGAGGCGGAACCTAAGGAGCGACGTCGAGGAGGGCTTTCTTGCGCAGCTGAAGCGGAGTGGCCCCGAAACGGGCCTTGAATGCACGGGTGAAATAGCTTTGCGACGCAAATCCGGCCTGCGCGGAGATCTGGCCCACCGGCGTCGTTCTTTGAGTCAGATCCGAGAGCATGGCCCGCGCCTGCTCCAGCCGCCGGCCTAGGACATAGAGGCTGGGCGGTTCGCCGGCCTCGGCAAAGATCCGCGTCAGATGGCGTTCGCTGATGCCGACAGCCGCGGCAACTTCGGCGGCGCTAAGCTGCGGATCGCCCAGCCGGTCCTCGATGTAACTGCGGGCGGTGGCAAGGTAACCGGCACCGGTGCCACTGCGATCCCCTCCAATCACGAGGCCGAGCAGTTCCAGGGCCGCGTCCTCCGCTCGGTCCAGGTCCGCCGATGGGCTGGGCTGGGCCTGCCCGGCGATCGTACCGCTGACCAACTTGGCCAAGGCGAGCATGTGGCGGTTCGCTGCCTCGCCCTGATTGAAGTTGAATACCCGGGGCTTCAACAGCGGTTTCCCGCCGGACAGTTCCAGATAGTCATCGCGCGGGATGGTGAGCACCAGCTCACGCAGACCCTTGCAAAAGCCACGCAGAAATGGCCGGTCGGCGTCGTAGATGACCGCTTGGCCGGGTTTGAGCGATTCCTGTCCGTCTCCATAGTAGAAAAATGCTTCGCCCTCCAATGCGAAGAAGACAGCAATGGCGCCCATGGGGTTCTGGCGGATGAAGCGTTCATTTCGTTCTACCACCTGCGCACTGCCCTTGACCTGGGCAAACTTCAGCGAGGGGAAATGCAGGTTCACCTCGCTGGCCTGCAGCGGGGCATCATCCATGGTGCGGATGTCCAGCGGAATCAGAGCCTTGGAGTTATGGTGCTCCCAAAGTTGGACCCGATTGGTCGCCGGGATGCCGTTGGTGTTGAACTTCAGGAGCTTCGCCGGCCTGGATCCGGGCAGCACGGGGACCGGCCCTACGGATCGGTCCTGCTCCGCAGCATGCCGCCGCGCGGCATCGAAATGGTGCTGGCTCATGGATCAAGAAGTGTATCGTGAATCACATCGACGCGGTACCCCGGGCACCGCGTTATGAGGGCGTCCGCCTACTGCTCACGCAAAGCGTCAGTACCCGTAACCGCCCTCCTTGGCGTTGTCAGCCTCGGCTGAACCGTCAACATTTTCCGAATCAGGACCAGCCGCCTTTTCCAAAGGTTCCTCCTGGCCGCTACCGGTTTCGGCAGCTGGCTGGGGCTCGTGGGGATGCAGCTTGGAGTCCTCGGACTGATCGCTCTTTTCGCTCTCTTCACTGGTCATCGTGAACACTCCTACCGTTGCACTGCGGTGTCGTCAGGCGTTTGCCGGACGGAAGATTTCCAGCGTAGATAGGTACTAAGCAAACTGTCCATACCCCTTCTGGAAGGGGGCCCGCGTAGGATCGACCGGAGGGCGGCACTGCCCGGCGGCACACTTCAGGAGGACCATCATGGACGTTGAAGAAGTCGACCTGCTGGTCATCGGCGGCGGCAAGGCGGGCAAATCCCTGGCGATGGACCGGGCCAAAGCCGGGCAGAAAGTAGCTATGGTTGAGCGCGGCATGATCGGCGGCACCTGCATCAACGTGGCCTGCATTCCCACGAAGACCCTGATCAACAGCGGCCGGATACTGGAGATCGTCCGGCGTGCGGAAGAATTCGGTATTTCCGGCGTCGAAGACCCGCGGATGGATCTGGCCTTGCTGCGGCACCGCAAGGACGACGTCGTCGGCACCATGGTCAAGGGACAGTTCAGCAGCTTCACCGATTCCGGCATGGATTTCATCCTGGGTGAAGCGAAATTCACCGGGCCCAGAACGGTGCATGTGGACCTTAACGACGGCGGCACCCGCGTTTTGCGCGGCACCGACGTCGTGGTTAATCTCGGCACCGAGCCGGCGCTGCCGCCTATCGCCGGGCTGGCGGAGGCCCGGGTGCAGACCAGCAATACCTTGCTCGAGCTTGAGTCGCTGCCGGAGAGCATTGTCATCCTCGGCGGCGGCTACATCGGCTGCGAATTTGCGGACCTGCTCAACACCATCGGCGTCGATGTGACGATCGTCCAGCGCGGGAACCAGTTGCTGGGCCGCGAGGACGAAGACGTGTCGGCCGCGGTCAAGAAGGCCTTTATCGACGCCGGCATCACCGTCCGCCTCGGCGCCGCTGCCGAAGCGATCCAGCGCGCTGCGGACGGCTCCGTCACCGTCACCCTTGACAACGGCGAAACGCTCAGCGGAAAGGACGTCCTGGTGGCGCTCGGCCGGAAACCCATGACCGACGGCGCCAATTTGGAAGCTACTGGCGTGGTTCTGGACGACCGCGGCTTCATCGGGGTCGACGAGCAGTTGCGGGCAGCCGACGGCGTGTGGGCTGCCGGCGACGCTGCCGGAACCCCGCAGTTCACGCATGCTTCCTACGACGACTACCGCATCCTCAAAGCGAATTTGGCCGCCCGGCATGGCGACGGCGAGGCCCGCACTACTGAGGGACGGCTCATTCCCTACACCGTCTTCATCACGCCGGAACTGGGCCGGGTCGGCCTGACGGAGCAGCAGGCCCGCGAGGCCGGCCACGAGGTGCGCATCGCCAAGATGCCGGTTGCCGCCATCCCGCGCGCCCGCACACTGGGCCAGACCGAGGGCGTGTGGAAGGCCGTGCTGGACCGGAAGACCGGCAGCATCCTGGGCGTGGCGCTGCTGGGCACCGAGGCCAGCGAAGCCATCGCCGTGGTCCAGATGGCCATGCTGGCCGGCCTGGATTTCACTGCGGTACGGGACGCCGTCATCACCCATCCGACCATTGCCGAAGGTCTGAATCTGCTCTTCACCCCGGCTTACCTGGAGGATTGAGCCAGCCGGGACGGCAACCACGCCGGGCAGCCGGCGGAGATTTATTCAGCTGCGCCGGCGCTCTCGGAAGACCTCGTCCTGCCTACCGTGCCGCAGCGCCTGGTCCCATTCGGCGATGAATCCGTCGAGGGTGCCCTTGCTCGTCGGCGGCAATAAACAATGCCATGTCCTGATCGGCGGTTTCCCTGCGGGTGACGGCCCAGATCTCCTCGTACCGGCCGGCACGCCCGGCTTCCCGCAGGACGGTCCGGAACCGGCGGCTGTAGTCCCGCTCCTCCGGCCGACCGAAGCGCTCTGACTTCAGGTACACAAACGCGAGCACCGCAACCACGGCTCCGCCAATAACCACGGTTCCAATCAGCGCGATCCCATCCGGCAGCAGGAGGGAAAGGACCCACCAGAGCAGGCCCAGGAAAACCATCAATGCCCCAAGGACGATGATCACCGCTCCAGATTAGCCCTCCCGAACAGGGACCGCGGCGACCGGGAACGACCTCGGCAGCCCGCTTCAGGATGACCGGCTCCTGGCCGCCCGGCTACGGCGCGCCGATCTCCGCTGCGTCCCCTCAGTTTGAGGGTGTCCGCCTTCCCGGGCCAGGCCTACGATGAGCCCTACACCGGCTCGCACCATGAGTTCCCTGCAGCAGCAAAAGAAGGATCCGTCATGGAATGTATTACTTGGTTTGTGCCCATCCTGCCCGGGAAGCTTGAAGCGTGGAGAGCTTTCGTGGAGGAGATCAACGGTCCGCGGAAGGACGATTTCGCCAAGTCCAGGCAGCGCCTCGGGGCCAGCCGCGAAGTGATCGGCCTGGTCCAGTCGCCCGAAGGAGACTTTGCCGCCTTGTTCCATGAGGGCGAAAGCGTCGCCGGAGGGTTCAGCATGCTGGCCGGCTCGGATGATCCCTTCGACGTCTGGTTCAAGGACAAAATTCTCGAGCTCCATGGGGTCACCAAGGAGATGCTGGCTCAGGGACCGCCTTCTCAAGTGGTGATGGACTACCGGGCGTAACGACGTCGAGCTTCATAGACCGATTGGAGGTGGCGTTGCTGCAGTAACCCGCTCGCGCAGGTAGACTCGCACGCAGTGACACGGGGTGCCCCTTTCGGGGCTGAGAGTAAACCCGTTGAACCTGATCTAGTTCGTACTAGCGAAGGGATGTCATGCAGCGGCTGCCGTGCGGTGCGCTGCACCCATCTTTTCGCCTTATTCAAGGTGGAGAACCTCTATGCAGCTCGCAGAACAGACCGTACTGGTAACCGGCGGCGGCCGTGGCCTCGGCGCTCGGATCGTCGCAGCCTTCGCGGAAGCCGGCGCCCGGGTAGTCATCAATTACCGCAACAGCGGCTCGGCAGCCGAGGAGCTGGCCGCCAAGTTCGGGCCGGAACAGGCCCTGGCTCTTCGTGCGGACGTCACCGATGCCGGGCAGGTGGCGGAGCTGTTCAGCCGTGCCGAAGCCCATTTCGGCGGCGCAGTAACCACGGTGGTCAATAACGCGCTGGCGGATTTCTCCTTCAACGGGGATGCCCGCTCCAACGCCGCCGATATCTCGTGGTCCGAGTTCGAAACCCAGTTTTCCGGCAGCGTGCGCGGCGCGCTGAACACCGCTCAGCAGGCACTTCCCGGCATGCGCGGCCACCGGTTCGGCCGGATCATCAACATCGGCACCAACCTCTTCCAGAATCCGGTGGTGCCGTACCACGACTACACGGCCGCCAAGGCGGCCCTGCTCTCGCTGACCCGGACGCTGGCGGCGGACCTGGGCCAGCACAACGTCACCGTCAACATGGTCTCCGGCGGGCTGCTCCGCACCACCGACGCCAGCGCTGCCACACCAGATGAGGTCTTCGACCTGATCGCCGCCTCCACCCCGCTGCGCAAAGTAACGACGCCGGAAGAACTGGCCGACGCGGTACTGTTCTTCGCGTCGCCCTGGGCCCGCTCGGTGACCGGGCAGAACCTGATGGTCGACGGCGGACTGGTGATGAACTAATGGCGGCGCGGCAACTGCACTTCAACGCGTTCCTGTTCGGCTGCGGCCACCACAGCGCCGCCTGGCGCCGGCCGCAATCGCCCATTGAACAGCTCGGCGACATCGCATTCTACGAGCGGCTGGCCCAAACCGCGGAGCGAGGCCTGTTCGATGCTGTTTTCTTCGCCGACGGGCACTCAACCGGCAACCTGGGCGCGGGGCCGCTCTGGCATCTGGAACCCCTCACCGCGCTGTCAGCCATGGCCCGGGCCACCAGCAGGATCGGCCTGGTCAGTACCGTGTCGGCCACCTTCTACACGCCCTTCCACGCCGCCCGCATGCTGGCCTCGCTGGACCACATCAGCGCCGGGCGCATCGGTTGGAACGTCGTCACATCGATGTTCGACGCCGAGGCACGCAACCACGGCATGGCGGCCATTCCCGGACATCAGGAACGCTACGACCGCGCCGCCGAATTCATCGACGTCGCCCAGCGGCTGTGGGATTCCTGGACCGACGACGCGCTCGTCCTCGACCGGCAGGGCTACTACGCGGATCCGGCCGAAGTTGCGCCGCTCCACCATTCAGGACAGCACTTTCTGGTGGACGGCCCGCTAACCGTCCCGCGCTCCCCGCAGGGCCGGCCGGTGCTGTTCCAAGCCGGTGCCTCGGAGCAGGGACGCGACCTCGCCGCCCGCTATGCCGAAGGCATCTACGCCGTCGCCTACGATCTGGCCAGCGCGCAGGCCTACTACGCGGATGTGAAGCGCCGCATCGCCGCAGCCGGGCGGAACCCGGACAAGGTTGCCGTCATGCCTGGCCTGGTGACTTACCTCGGGACAACGACGGCGGAAGCCAAGGCCAAGCAGGCCGAAACCGATGCGCTGCTGCCCACGGAACACTCTCTGGCCCAGCTGGGCACCTTCATCCAGCAGGACTGCAGCGGCTGGGAGCTGGACGCGCCCGTGCCAAGCCTCCCGCCGGCGTCGGAATTCACCGGCCCGCAGGGCCGCTACACCACCATCCTGCGCATTATCGACGCCGAAAAGCCTACGGTGCGCCAGTTGCTCGGAAGGCTGGCGGCCGGCGGCGGACACTGCACCATGACCGGCACGCCCGAACAGGTGGCGGACCAGATCGAGCTTTGGTTCACCTCCGGCGGCGCGGACGGATTCAACCTGATGCCGCCGCTGCTGCCGGATTCCCTGAACGAGTTTGTGGACCGCGTCATTCCGGTGCTGCAGCGCAGGGGGCTGTTCCGCACCTCCTACACCGGCAGCACGCTGCGCGAGCATCTGGGACTGGACCGCCCGGCCGTCGGCGACTTCGCTTTATAGACTGGACCCGTGCCTCCTATCGACGCCGGAGCCGGCCGCTTCGCCCCCAGCCCCTCGGGCGAACTGCATGTAGGAAACCTGCGCACCGCCATCCTTGCCTGGCTCTTCGCCCGCAGCACCGGCCGCGATTTCCTGCTGCGGATCGAGGATCTGGACCGAGCCCGCGCCGGAGCGGAAGACAAAGTACTCGAGGATCTGGCCGCCGTCGGGCTTACATGGGATGGCAACGTGCTCAGCCAGACGGACCGCTTCCCCCTCTACCGCGCGGCCATCACCGCCCTGGCCGACGCGGGTCGGGTCTACGAATGCTTCTGTACCCGCAGGGAGATCGCCGAAGCCCCCAGCGCTCCGCACGCCCCGGCCGGCGCCTACCCCGGAACCTGCCGCAACCTCAGCGATGCAGAACGCGAACGACGGCGGCAGGAGCGTCCCGCTGCGCTCCGGCTGCGCGCCGGGGTCACCGAATACACCGTGACCGACCGGCTGCACGGCGAGTACACCGGCGTCGTCGACGACCTGGTGCTGCTGCGCAACGATGGCGTGCCGGCCTACAACCTCGCCGTCGTCGTCGACGATGCGGAGCAGGGCATCGACCAGGTGGTCCGCGGCGATGACCTGCTCAGTTCCACGCCCCGGCAGGCCTATCTGGCGTCCCTGCTCGGCCTGGCGCCGGTCGAATATGTCCATGTGCCGCTGGTGTTGAATACCCATCACCGCCGGATCGCCAAGCGCGACGGCGCCATTTCCCTGCGCACCCTCGCGCTGGCCGGGATTGGTCCCGGCACGGTGCGGGACATGGTCCTGCGCTCGGTCGGCCTCCCGGCCGGGCCGCTGGAGCAGGTACTCGAGGCGTTCTCACCCGGTCAACTGCCCACCGAGCCGTGGATCTTCGAACCGCCTGTGCTCGACCTGCACTAAAAAATTCCGCAGCTTTCTTACTTGAGCAGCGCCACGTCCGAGACCAGTTCGATGTGGGCCTGCATGGCTGCGGCGGCCAGGTCCGGGTCCTGGGCCTTGATGGCATCGGCAATCTTGCGGTGGGACGCTAGAGACTGCTCCGGGCGGCCTGGCTGTCCTAATGATTCAAGGCGCGTTTCGAGAACCATTTCGGCGATAAACGTCATGAGCTGCGCGAGCACCGGCGAGTGCGCGGCCTCCGTTACTGCCTGATGGAAAAGTTCGTCTCCGTGGGCGCCCCGGTCCCCCTTGCCGACTTCGTCTTCCATGACGCTCAAGGCTTTCTCAATGCCGGCCAGATCCTCGTCTGTCCGTCTCGTTGCTGCCAAAGCGGCCAGCTTCACCTCCAGGGTGCTGCGCGCTTCAACGATCTCGGGCAACCTGTTCTGATGCTCACGCAAGTCCCGAAGCACAGTGGCAATGCTGGGCCGGTAGACCAGGACCGCGCCCGTGCCGTGCTGGACGCTGATTACGCCGAGCACCTCCAGAGCCACGAGCGCCTGCGCCAGCGTGGCACGCGAAACGCCAAGCTGTTCCGCCAAGTCACGCTCGGCCGGAAGGTGATCACCCGGCCCCAACTGCTCGGACTCAACGTAACTCAGGATTTGCTTCATCAACTGCTCATAGAGCCTTGGCCGAGCTACCCGGCCCAACAGTGAAACAGGCTTTTCAGACATAGCGTTCCTCCCCACATCGGAATTGCCTCCACAGTACACCTATTGACAAGAGACTCAGTGTCTAGGAGGCTAGGCCAGTGAGCCAGTGAGTTATTTCACTACAAAATCTTCTGGAGGAACGCCGATGTCCGCTCCTGTCTTATCAATCATCGTTCTGGCGGCGATGTTCCTGATCGCCACAGTCCTGCCCATCAACATGGGCGCACTCGCCTTCGTCGGCGCCTTTCTGCTCGGGGCAGTTTTTTTGGGGATGGACACTGACGCCATCCTGGCCAACTTCCCCGGCGGCCTCTTCCTGACACTGGTAGGCGTCACCTATTTGTTCGCCATTGCACAGAACAACGGCACCATCGACTTGTTGATCAGTCGTGCCGTGAAGCTGGTGGACAACAGAATCGCACTGATCCCGTGGGTCATGTTCATCATCACGGCCGCGATCACCGCGGTCGGTGCACTGGGCCCGGCAGCAGTTGCGATCATGGCACCGATCGCACTCGGTTTCGCCGCCAAATACAAGATCAACCCACTCATGATGGGCATGCTGGTAGTCCATGGCGCGCAGGCCGGAGGCTTCTCTCCCATTGCCGTCTACGGGGTCATCGTCAATGGCCTGATTACGGACGCCGGCTTTGCCTTTAGCCCCACAGCCCTGTTCCTGACGAGCTTCGCCTTCAACCTGGTGATTGCTTTGGTGCTCTTCCTGGTGCTCGGTGGCCGCAGCCTGTCCATGACTAGGGTGGGGCACTTCGTCGAGCAGGTCGCGGAGGCCCGCATGTCTGTGAGCGTGGGCAGCAAGGCCGGCGACGTCACGTTCAAGGGAGCGGGCAGCGGCACCTACGGGCCACGGGATCCAGCAGGTGACGGCTCCTCCAAGCCGTCCGGCGAGCGCCTGCCGCAGCTGCTGACCTTCACCGGCCTGATCGTACTCGCCGTCGTTGCCCTGGGCTTCAAAGTCGACGTCGGATTCGTCTCCATCACCATCGCCGTGGTCCTCGCGCTCGTGTCGCCGAAGGCCCAGAAAGGCGCTGTCAACAAGATCAGCTGGTCAACCGTACTGCTGATCTGCGGCATGCTGACCTTCGTCGGTGTCCTGCAAGAGGCCGGCACGATCGACTACGTTTCGGATGGCGTCGCCAACCTGGGTGTCCCGCTGCTGGCCGCATTGCTGATCTGCTACATCGGGGCCGTCGTCTCCGCTTTCGCCTCGTCCACTGCCATTCTGGCCGCACTGATCCCGCTGGCGATCCCGTTCCTTGATTCCGGCGAGATCAGCGCCGTCGGCGTTGTCTGCGCCCTGGCAGTCGCCTCCACGATTGTGGATGTCTCGCCGTTCTCGACCAACGGAGCCCTGGTGCTGGCGAACGCACCGGAAGGCACCGACAAAGAGCGTTTCTACAAGCAAATCCTGGGCTACGGCGGCATCGTCGTGGTGGCCGGGCCCGTCCTGGCCTGGTTGACCCTGGTACTGCCCGGCTGGCTGTGACCCGCCGGTCCCCCGATTGCTGACCCACACCAAAGGAGTGGATATGACCATTGCAACCGACCGCCACACCGAAACATCTCCGGCCACAACCGAAGCGGCAGGACCGCTGACCGGATTTACCGTAGTCGACCTCAGCCGTGCGCTGGCCGGCCCGCATGCCGGCATGATGATGGCCGACCTCGGCGCCCGCGTCATCAAAGTGGAGAACCCGGGCCACGGGGATGACACGCGCGGCTGGGGCCCGCCCTTCGTCGGCCCGGAGGATAATCCACAGGCCACGTACTTTCTGTCCTGTAATCGGAACAAGGAATCCATAGCACTGGACCTGAAGAGCGACGACGGCAACCAGGTCCTCACCGGGCTCATCCGCCGCGCGGACGTGCTGATCGAAAACTTCCGCCCAGGTGTACTCGACCGGCTGGGTTTCGACGCCGCCCGGTTGCATGAGCTCAACCCCGGGCTAGTGATTCTCTCGATTACCGGATTCGGGCACGACGGGCCCGAATCGCATCGCAGCGGCTACGACCAGATCCTGCAAGGCGAAGCGGGCCTGATGTCACTGACCGGCTCCGGACCCGACGACCCGCAGCGCGTGGGCGTACCGATCGCGGATTTGCTCTCCGGCATGTACGGTGCATACGGTGCACTGGCCGCATTGATGGAACGCGAACGCACCGGGCGCGGACAGGTGGTCCGCACCTCCTTGCTCGCAGCGATGGTTGGCGTCCACGCTTTCCAGGGCACCCGGGCCACGGTGGCCGGACAGGTGCCGCAGGCACAGGGCAACCACCACCCCTCCATCGCGCCCTACGGATTGTTCAGCTGCCGCGGCGGCAAGGTGCAGATCAGTGTCGGCAGTGAAAAACTGTGGGCCGCTTTCAGCAAGGCCTTCGGTATCGACGGATCGCGCCCGGAGTTCGCCACCAACGCGGACCGGGTCAACAACAGAGCCCTCGTCATCGAGGAGGTGGAACGGGCTTTCGCCACTTATGGCGCGGAAACGTTGCTGGAGAAACTGGACGATGCCGGCATTCCGGCGGGCAAGGTGCGCAGCCTGGACGAGGTCTATGCCTGGGGCCAGGTCAAGTCCCAAGGCCTGCTCGTCGACGTCGAGCATCAGGTCCTGGGCAAGGTGACACTTCCGGGACCACCGCTGCGGTTCTTCAACCCGGCCAGCGCCGAGGAAACCACCCGCAGAACGCATCAGGCCCCACCGATGCTGGATGCAGACGGTAAAACTATCCGGGCCTGGCTTGCCGGCGCAGAAGAGGCAGATTGAGATGGAGACCTTGCAGAAGACACGCCATTTGAACGCCGTCGAGCTCATTGACACTGTTCTCGATCCAGGCTCCTTCAATTCCTGGGATACACCGCCGGCGCAGCCTGCGGCGGACGAGAAGTACCGCCGTGACCTGGATGCTGCCGCCCGAAAGAGCGGAACGGACGAATCCGTCCTGACCGGAGAGGGTTTCATCCGCGGACGGCGGGTGGCTGTGATCGTCTCGGAGTTCGCCTTCCTGGCCGGCTCCATCGGACAAGCTGCGGCGGAGCGGATTACCGCCGCAGTGGAACGGGCCACAGCTGAACGCCTCCCGCTGCTTGCCGGCCCCGCCTCCGGCGGCACACGCATGCAGGAAGGAACACTCGCTTTCCTGGCAATGGTCAAGATCACCGCGGCTGTCCACCGCCACCGGCAGGAAGGCCTGCCCTATCTGGTTTACCTCCGCCACCCCACTACCGGCGGAGTAATGGCCTCATGGGGCTCGCTGGGCCATGTCACAGTTGCCGAACCGGGCGCGCTCCTTGGGTTCCTCGGTCCCCGGGTATTCGAGGCGCTGAACGGCGAACCGTTCCCGGAAGGTGTCCAGGTTTCCGAAAACCTCTTCCACAAGGGACTCATCGATGCCGTCGCTCCCCCGCAGGAGCTTCCGGAAATTCTGGACCGGGCGTTGAACATCCTGCTGCCCGGGCCCGCCGAGCCTGCACCTGCACCGGAAACCGTGCAGACAAGGCCCGCGGACGCGGACGGCTGGGCCTCAATCCAGATCTCCCGGAACACCCGCCGGCCGGACCTGCGCTGGTTGTTGGCTGCAGGCGCCGCAGACGCGCTACCCCTCAATGGGACGGGGCAGGGCGAGAACGATCCCGGGCTGCAGCTCGCGCTGGCGCGCTTTGGCAGACAGTCTTGCGTCGTCCTCGGTCACGAACGACCCAGGGATCCGGACACTCCGGCAATGGGACCGGGATCATTGCGGGAGGCCCGCCGGGGCATGAAACTGGCGGAAGAACTCGGCCTGCCCTTGCTGACCGTCATCGACACGGCAGGCGCCGCGCTGTCCAAGGAAGCAGAGGAAGGCGGACTGGCGGGAGAAATCGCGCGGTCACTGCAGGATCTGGTCGGCCTGCAGTCCCCCAGCGTATCCGTACTGCTCGGCCAGGGTGCCGGTGGCGGCGCTCTCGCCTTGCTGCCTGCAGACCGGATCATTGCCGCCCAGCATGCCTGGCTGTCGCCCCTGCCGCCCGAAGGCGCCAGCGCCATCCTGCACCGCACCACCGAGTTCGCGCCGTCGATCGCCATGCAACAGGGAGTTAATGTCACCTCCCTGTACGGCAATGGATTGGTGGACCATATCGTGGACGAACGCCCCGATGCTGCGGTCGAACCAAAGGACTTCTGCCGGCGGATGGCCCAGGCGATCGAGTATGAACTGTCTGCTGCCGCCAGCACTCCCGCAGCCGAACGCGTGGCGCGACGTTGGGCGAAGTTCCGGCAGCTGGGTCGCTAGCAGCCGTGCCGGCTTCGTCGGTTTCCGGGAACTCTCCGCATAGGATCGGGGCAGCGTACATAACAGCAAGGAGATCCCGGTCTGATGCCGCGCCTACTGGATGAACTTGAGCAGCGGATTGCCGCCGCCCTGATGATCGATGGCCGGGCGCCCTGGCGGAAGATTGCCGCGGTGCTGGGCGAACCGGAACGCACGATCGCGCGCCGCGGCTCCGACCTACTGGCGGCCGGCGAGGTCGCCGTCGTCGGGCTGCGGACCCGGCAGTCGTCGGCCCTGCTGCGGCTTGAGTGTATGCCCGGCACCAGCCGGGCTGCGGCAGAGTCTCTGGCGCAGCGCCGTGATTCCACTTTCAGTTATCTCATGACTGGTGGGGCGGACTGCGTGGCCGAACTGTTGATGGACCCGCAGGAGGTCAGTAGCATCCTGGCCACTGAGGTTCCGGCCACCGTGGGATTGCTGCGGGTTGCTAGCTACCCCGTGTTGCGCTATTTCCGATCCATCCGAGGATGGAACTCCGGCGTGCTGACCGACGCCGAAAGCGTGGCCCTACGATCCGAGCTCACCGTCGACTTCACCGCGAACTATCCCCTGGGTCCGCTGCAGTCGGCGGCGCCCTCCCCGCTGTCGGCCCAGGACCTGCGTCTGCTGGACGCGTTAGTCGAAGACGGCCGTTCCAGCTTGGAAGCCTTAGCACGCCGCGCCGGAGTCTCGGAAACGACCGCACGGCGCCGAAGCGAGTGGCTGCTGCGCAATAATTTCGTCAGCATCCGTGCCATCGTGGAGCCTGCTTCACTGGGACTGCCCCTCGAGGCGTTCCTCTGGATAAAGGCTTCGCCCGGCAAAGTCGATGCGATCGGCCGCGCCCTGGGCAGGGAACCCGCGGTCCGGTATGCGGCCGCAGTCGCCGGGGACCCCCAGTTGGTAGCGGATGTGACGGTCAGCGATCAGGAAGAGCTCTACCGTTTTACTACCGATTCGCCGTGGGCCGCCGAGGCGGACAGAATCGAGACGACCATGCTTTTGCAAGCCCGTAAACGCGGCGGCCGGCTCCTGTCCGCCCCCTGAATAGGCGAAGTCGCCGGAGCCGGCCGCAGTCCCGGCAGCTGTGGCAACGGCGGCCACAGCTGCCGGCGCTGTCAGGAAGCCGCGGGAGATGCCGTCGCCCGGCTCAGCTCCGGCCGACGGTCCACGCAGCGTGTCCGCTCCTCGAACGCTTTGGCTTGGCGCAGCAAGGCCATGTCCTGGTAGTGATTCGCGGCAATTTGGAAGCCGACAGGGAGACCCTCGGCGGTAAAGCCGGCAGGAACCGCCAGCACGGGCAGGCTGGTAGCCGACAAGACGCATGCCGAGCGCATCCAGTCCAGATAGGTCCGGGACTTCTCGCCGGCCACATCACCGGGGTAACGCAACGCCGCGTCGAAGGGCAGCACCTGGGCCGCAGGACTCAGGAACAGGTCGTACCGTCCGAAGAAGTCCTGCACGGAGGCTTCCAACCGCGTTCGCGCCGCCGTGGTTTCAATCAGCTCCTCGGCGCTGAGCGACCAGCCGAGCTCTACGTTCCAAATCACTTCCGGCTTGATCAGGTCCCGGTGCCGGCGTACCAGCGGTCCCAGCCCCGCGGCAAAGTCCGTAGCCCGGGTGGCCTGGAAGACCCGGTCCGCCTCGGAGAAGTCCGGTGCCGCCTCTTCCACGATCGCGCCTGCTTCCTCGAAGACGCGTAGCTGGCGCTGAAGCACCTCCAGCACTGCCCGCTCCACCGGAATACCGATACCGAAGTCCGGGCTCCAGCCGATGCGGACTCCCCGCAGATCGCCAACCACATCACCTGCAAACGCACTTCCATCCAGCGGCGCTGGAGTCGGCAGTTTCGGCGATGGTCCGGCCACTGCGGACATGAACATTGCGATGTCCGAGATTTCCCTGGCCATGGGACCGGTCCGGCCGAGCCAGGCCCAGGCGTTGTTGGGGGCGGGCATCGGAATGACCCCGTACGAGGGCCGGAACCCCACAACATTGCAGAAGGACGCGGGAATCCGTAACGAACCGCCCATGTCCGAGCCTTCGCCCAAGGGCTGGATGCCCGCCGCTATGGCGGCAGCCACACCGCCGGACGAACCTCCAGCGCTGCGGGAGGGCGCGTAGGGGTTAGTGGTGGTGCCGAAGACCTCGTTAAAGGTGTGTGAACCGGCGCCGAACTCGGGAACGTTCGTCTTACCCGTAGCCACCACTCCGGCCTTCCGGAGCCGTGCCACGATGAGGTCGTCCTCGTCGGGAACGTTTTCTTTGAGTACGAGCGAACCCTGTGTGGTACGCATCCCCTTGGTCTGATGCGTGTCCTTGTGCGTCATCGGCAATCCGTGCAGCGGGGGCAGCTCCGCCCCGCTGACGGTCAATCGGTCGGCTGCGTCTGCGGCGGCGAACGCAGCCTCGGGATCAAGGGTGACGACAGCGTTAATCACGGGATTCACTTCGTCGATCCGCGCCAGATGCGCGGTGACAGCCTCTCGGGCGGAAAACTCGCGGCGGCGGATCCCCGCTACCAGGTCTGTCGCGGACAGGTCCAAAATCTCGGTCATGCTTCTGCCTACTTCTCTATCTCAGGGTGACGGCTTACCCCCAGTCTGGACCCGGGGAACCTACCAGCGGAAGCGCTTGACATGAATCAGTTCACACTGGAGGAAATGGCCAGTTCTATGGCCTCTTCTGCCAACTATTGCCATCGAGGAGGCAGGGGCGAAAGGTTATGGCTATCGCATCGAGCTTTGTAAGCCAGATCACATTCATTAAAGGAGATCACGGACCATGCATCCCCTGGCACTACAGGTACCGGCAGAGGCCGGCTCCACCGACATCCTCGCAGTGGCAAACTCGCCCCTGGTCTGGGCTTGCGCGCTGGGCGTCTTCGGCGTCATTTTCGTGCAGACCTTCATTTACATCAAAGCCGCCCGCAAGGCGGCGCCCGCCGTCGGAATGAGCACAGGGGAGCTCACCCGCTCCTACCGTGCCGGAGCCGTTGCGTCGATCGGTCCGTCCTTGGCCGTTGTGCTGGTCGCCATTGCGTTGCTGGCCCTCTTCGGCACGCCGGCGGTGCTGGTGCGCATCGGACTTATCGGTTCCGCAGCGACGGAAACCGCCTCCGCCGGCATCGCCGCAACCACCATGGGCGCCACGCTGGGTGGACCTGACTATACCCAGCAGGTCTTCGCCGTCGCCTTCATGGCCATGAGTATCAGCGGCGGGATGTGGATGCTGGCCACCTTGATCCTGACGCCGTTGCTCAAGCGCGGCGGTCACCGGCTCTCCCAAGTCAACCCGGCCGCGATGGCGATCATCCCGTGCGCTGCGCTGCTCGGCGCCTTCAGCATGCTCGCTGTAGCTGAGATGCCGAAGTCCGGCGTCCACCTCATCACCCTCGTCGTGTCGGCGGCGGTGATGAGCGGATGCCTGTTCCTGGCCCGGAAGCTTCAGGCCGCGTGGCTCAAGGAATGGGCCCTCGGCTTCGCCATCATTACCGCACTCGTCGTCGCTTTCGCGGCCCACGCCGCCTAGCTCCCATTGCTCGAAAGGATTGTTCCGATGACTACTAACATCCAAACCCGCACCGGTTCCGGCATGGCCGGCTTCGAGGCCACGACGTCCCGCTGGGGCCGCATCACCATGATGGCAGGCCTGGTCCTGTCCCTGATCGGACCGCTGTATCTGGTCTTCTTCGGTGGGCTGGACATTACCGCCGGGCATATTTGGCTCGCCTTCATCGCCGTGGCCGCAACCTTCGGCATCTTCTGGATCATGGAGCCGCTGACCTACTTTCCGATCCTCGGCCCCGCAGCCATGTACCAGGCGTTTATGATCGGCAACATCTCCAACAAGCTCCTGCCGGCCGCCATCGTCGCCCAGTCCAGCATCGATGCCCGGCCAGGCACCAAGCGCGGCGACCTGGCAGCCGTCATGGCTATCTGCGGAGCGGCCACCGTCCACCTCACGTCCTTGCTTCTCTTCGTTGGCGTCCTGGGGACCTGGCTGATCTCCATCGTTCCGGATGCCCTGATCGAGGTCGCGCGTCTGTACATTCTGCCCGCCGTGATGGGCGCAGTCCTGGTCCAATGCATCGCCACCATGCGCCAGCTGCGTCCCACGATTTTCGCCATCGGCGCCGCGCTGGCGGTCCAGTTCGTTCTGGTTCCACTGGTTCCCCAGGCCGCCATGGGCGCAACGGCCATCACCGTTGTTGCCACGATCATGCTCTCCTGGTTCGGCCGGGACCGCTCCGCCATCCATACCACTCCGGCCGAGGAAGAACCTTCAGACGCCGCAAGGGATGCCGCCAACGGCAGCACGGCCGAGGAGATTCGCTGAATCATGCCCGAAACTGCGACAATTCCCGCCCCAGACCGAGACCTACCGTGAGCATCTACCGCTGGCTGCACGCCACCCGGAATTTTCCATGCAGTAGCACCGGACCGAAGAGTTCATCGCTGCCGAACTGACTGCGAACATTAATAGACCTTGGCTTCGCTTTTCAAGGTCACCCGTCCAAATGAACGGCCGGTCAGGAATTAAGACCAGCTAGCTTGCCATCGGATCTTTTGGTCGCAACACTAGGTACGCCCGCGGCGGGAAGCCATCCCCGCCCTGCCGCGGCTCCGCCGGCCCTGCGCGCCATAAGCGCCGCTGTGCCGGCGCCTCCCCTCCCCTCCCCGCATCGCCTTGAGGCGTGCTCCATTAGATTCGATGAGGAGTCCGATGAAGAAGAAGTCCGCATTAGCGGCACTTTCATTAATCCTTTCAACCGGCCTGGTTGCCGGGGTCGCCGCGCCAGGCGCCGTGGCCCAGGAACCAGCGGCAGCGCAGGTCACCGCAGAGGTTTCCGAAGCCGGCAAGGCAACCATCAAACGGGACAGCTACGGCGTTCCCCATGTTTACGCGGACACCACCCGCGACCTTTTCTACGGCTACGGCTATGCGGTCGCAGAAGACCGGATGTTCCAGCTGGAAATGGCCAAGCGGGCCGTCCTCGGAACCTCCGCCGAGGTGCTCGGCCCGGACTACGTGGAGATCGACAAGCGTTCCCGTGCCTCCTTCGATCCCGAGGCTATCAAGGCGCAGATCGAGGCTCTGCCGCAGGAAGACCGGGACATCCTCGAGGGCTACGCCGCCGGCTTCAACGAGCGCGTCGGTGAGGTCATGGCTAACCAGGAGGAGCTGCTGCCGAAGCAGTTCACCGACTACGGCTTCGAGCCCACCACCTGGAGCGGCTACGACGTCGCCATGATCTGGGTTGGCACCATGGCCAACCGCTTCTCGGACAGCGCCGGCGAGCTGTCCAACCTGCAGGTCCTCCAGCAGCTCACCGCCGAGTACGGCGCGGAGCAGGGCCAGCTGCTGTTCGACCAGTTGCAGTGGACCGAAGATCCGACGGCACCGACCACGGTTCCCCGCGAGGACAAGAAGCACCCGAACAAGCTGGCCGTGGACAGCCCCTCCCAGCTGTCCGATCTTGCCGAGGTCTCCCCGGAGCTGGAGGACAATGGGCTGGCTTCCATGAAGCAGTTCGGCGGCGGCGACTGGCCCGCGGTCAAGCCGGAAGCCAGCAACCTTTGGATCGTGGGCGACAAGAAGTCCAAGGAAAAGGGCTCCATCCTCCTGAACGGCCCGCAGTTCTCCTGGTTCAATCCCTCGTATGTCTACGGCATCGGCCTGCATGGAGCCGGGTTCGACGTCACCGGCAACACCCCGTTTGCACACCCCACCATTCTGTTCGGCACCAACAAGGACATCAGCTGGGGTTCCACCGCCGGGCCGCTTGACGTCAACGACGTCTATCAGGAACAGCTGAACCCGGAGAATCCGCACGAGTACCGGTACGACGGCGAGTGGCGCCCCATGGACGTGCGCACCGAAAAGATCGAGGTCGCCGGACAGGAACCAGTCGAACATCAGGTCTACTCCACCGTGCACGGCTACGTGACCAGCTTCGATGCAGCGAACAACACCGCCTACTCGAAGAAGCGCAGCTGGGCCGGTACGGAAATCCAGTCGTTCATGGCCTGGATCAAGATCATGAAGGCGCAGAACTGGGAGGAGTACCTGGAGCAGGCCGAGAAGGTCGGCATCACCATCAACTGGTACTACGCCGACAAGGAAGGCAACATCGGCTACGTCTCCCCCGGAAAGCTCCCGGTCCGCGCCGAAGGCCACGACCCGCGGCTGCCCGCCGTCGGCGATGGCTCCATGGAGTGGGAGGGCATCCGCCCCTTCTCCGAGAACCCCAAGGTCTACAACCCCAAGCAGGGCTACATCGTCAACTGGAACAACCAGTCGGCCGCCGGGTTCAACGCGGGCTCCGGCAACTGGTCCCCTGTGGACCGGGTGAACGAGATCATCGAACGGCTGGAGGAGAAGCAGAAGTTCACCACCGACGAGATCTGGGACATCAACGAGGAAACGTCCTTCGCGGACCTGAACATCCGTTACTTCCGCCCGTTCCTTGAGGAGGCCGTGAAGACGCTTCCGGCCAAGGATTCGCTGGTGCAGGATGTCCGGCTGCTCACCGAGTGGGACGGCCAGCGGCGCGACGGGGACGACGACGGCGACCTGGATGGGCCGCAGGCAGCAATCATGAATACCTGGTTGCCCATCCTGTTCGAAACCGTGCTCAAGGACGATCTTCCGGCGTCGGTGTTCGAGAACTACGCCCAGGGCAGCGGCCTGGCGCGGCCCGCCAACGGCAGCAAACTCGTCTACAACGCCCTGCTGGGCGAGGACGCCGGCGTCGAGCAAAGCGTCGACTTCTTCAACGGCGCCGACAAGCAGCAGGTGCTGCTGGACACCTACCGCCAGGCGCTGGCCCAGCTGGCCGCCGAGCAGGGCGCGGATCGCTCCGCGTGGAGCGTGCCGGCACCGCAGCATGAGTTCTCCTACAAGAACTTCATAGGGGTCCCGCAGGCGAACGCGGAAGAAAACCTGACCGGTCCCGATTACATGAACCGCGGCACGCAGAACGACATCGTCTCGCTCTTCGGGTCGGAGGCCAGCATGTGCACGGTCGCGCCGCCGGGGCAGAGCGGCTTCATCGCTCCCGACGGCACCAAGTCCGAGCACTACGCGGACCAGCTGCAGATGTATGCCGATTTCGAATGCAAGACCGAGAACCTGTACCCGCAGCAGCTCGAAGCGAATCTGGAAAGCACCACGGTCCTGAAGTAGTACAGCAGGAAGAACGACGGCGGCAGGTCACCCACGTGGCCTGCCGCCTCCCGCTTGAGGGCAGGACCGGGGGCCGTAGGTCTGCAGTTCCCTCTCTAAGATGGACTAATGACTGCAACTCTCGTGGCGAAAGACCTTTCGGGCGGCCACGGCCACCGCACCCTGTTTGCCAATCTGAACCTGACCGTCGCCCCGGGAGACGTTGTCGGCGTCGTTGGTGCCAATGGAGCAGGGAAATCGACGCTGCTGCGCCTGCTGGCCGGGGTGGACGCGCCGATGGCCGGCACGGTCAGCGCCGCTCCCTCGGACGCGTTTATCGGCTGGCTGCCGCAGGAGCACGAGCGTATTCCCGGCGAAACCATCGCCGGCTACATCAGCCGCCGCACCGGCTCCGCCGCCGCAACCGCTGAAATGGAAGCCGCTGCGGAGGCCCTTGGAACCGGGACCAAGCAGGCCGAGGACGCCTACACCGTCGCGCTGGACCGCTGGATGGCCTCCGGCGCCGCAGACCTTGAGGACCGGATTCCGGCCGTGCTGGCCGAGCTTGAGCTGGAAGCCGGGCCCGACGCCCACATGACGGGCCTTTCCGGCGGGCAGGCCGCGCGCGTTGCCCTCGCCGCCCTCCTGCTGAGCCGCTTCGACGTCGTACTCCTCGACGAGCCCACCAACGATCTGGACCTGGCCGGACTGGCACGGCTGGAGAACTTTGTCCGCGGGCTGCGCGGCGGCGTCGTTCTCGTCTCGCACGACCGCGAATTCCTCGCCCGCTGCATCACCAAGGTGGTGGAACTCGATCTCGCGCAGAACAAAGTGGCGGTGTACGACGGCGGCTACGACGCTTTCCTGGAGGAGCGTGCCGTGGCCAAGCGCCATGCCCGTGAGGCCTACGAGGAGTTCGCCGACAAGAAGGCGGACCTGGTCTCGCGGGCGCGGACGCAGCGCGAGTGGAGTTCGCAGGGCGTGCGCAACGCGATGAAGAAGAGCCCGGACAATGACAAGATCCGCCGTCGCGCCAGCATGGAATCCTCGGAAAAGCAGGCGCAGAAGGTCCGGCAGATGGAATCGCGCATCGCCCGGCTGGACGAGGTCGAAGAGCCGCGCAAGGAGTGGCAGCTGCAGTTCAGCATCGGCGCCGCCCCGCGGTCCAGCTCCGTGGTGGCCACCCTGAACCAGGCCACCGTGCGCCGCGATAGCTTTACCCTCGGTCCCGTTTCCCTGCAGGTCAACGCGGGTGAACGGATCGGCATCACCGGCCCCAACGGCGCAGGCAAGTCCACGCTGTTGAAGCTGCTGCTCGGCCATCTTGCCCCCGACGACGGCGCCGCCAGCCTGGGGTCCAGCGTCGCGGTTGGCGAGATCGACCAGGCCCGCGGCCAACTGGCGGATACGAGACCGCTGGGCGAAGCCTTCGAGTCGCTGGTGCCTCAGCTTAACCAGGCCGAAGTCCGCACCCTGCTGGCGAAGTTTGGCTTGAAGGCCGATCAGGTCAGCAGTCCGGTAGGTGCCCTCTCCCCCGGCGAACGCACGCGTGCCGCTCTCGCTTTGCTGCAGGCGCGCGGGGTCAACCTGCTGGTGCTCGACGAACCCACCAACCACCTGGACCTGCCCGCCATCGAACAGCTGGAGGAAGCACTCGAAAGCTACGACGGCGCCCTGCTGCTGGTTTCCCACGACCGCCGGCTGTTGGAAAACGTCCAGCTGGACACCCGCTGGGAAGTCGATAACGGCCGGGTTTTAGCCAAGTAAGTTCCGGCAGGGCGAGCGGAGCTCAAGCAGCGCTTATCCTCGGCTCGCTTTGACTTAGCATTCCTGCAATGTTGTACTGGGGAGTAGGTTCGCTGTGGTTATTGGATCTTCGGTGAACCGCCCGGAATCGTTGGTCCAGGCCTGACCGCCTGGATCTCCGACCTGCAGTGCCCCGATCTCCCGTCACCGGGATTGATTGACCGTCTCCCGTCGCCGGGATTGATGAACAGGGCCAAGCGCGTAGTGCGCTGTTACTGTTTTGCCGCCGCAACCTGCGTTGCGCCGGGCATACGCGTCTCTGCGCAGCCTGGCCTCCTGGACCCGCGGTATTTCCGGGCGTCGCATCTGACGAAACAAGATCCAATGGATGAGGAGATGCATGAAATTGCGAGTCGGAATCATTGGTGCAGGCCCCAGCGGAATGGCACAGCTGCGGGCGTTCGAATCGGCACGGCAGCTTGGCGCCGATATCCCGGAAATCGTCTGCTTCGAAAAGCAGTCCGACTGGGGCGGTCAGTGGAACAGCAGCTGGCGCACGGGCCTGGACGCCGCCGGCGAGCCCGTGCACAGCAGCATGTACCGCCACTTGTGGTCCAACGGCCCCAAGGAATGCCTTGAGTTCGCCGACTACACGTTCGACGAGCACTTCGGCCGCCCGATCTCTTCCTACCCGCCGCGCGAGGTCCTCTTCGACTACATCAAGGGCCGCGTGGAGAAGTCGGATGTGCGCAAGTACGTCCGTTTCAACACCACCGCACGCTGGGTTTCCTACAACGAACAGACGCAGGAATTCACGGTCACGGTCGAGGACCTGGCCGCCCAGAAGACCGAGACCCACGTCTTTGACAAGCTGGTTGTTTCCGTGGGCCACTTCTCGGTTCCCCACGTGCCGCAGTTCGACGGCATCAACAGCTTCCCCGGCGAAGTCCTGCACGCCCATGATTTCCGCGGCGCCGAGCGCTTCGCTGGCAAGGATCTCCTGTTGATCGGCAGCAGCTACTCCGCCGAGGACATCGGCATGCAGTCGCACAAGATGGGCGCCAAGTCCGTCACGTTCAGCTACCGCAGCGGCCCCATGGGCTTCGACTGGCCGGAATCCGCCGTCGAGCGTCCGTTGGTCACGCGTTTCGAAGGCCGCACTGCCCATTTCAGCGACGGCACCACCGGCGAGTTTGACGCCGTTGTTCTTTGCACCGGTTACCAGCACAAGTACCCGTTCCTGCCGGCCGAACTGTCGCTGAAGTCGAAGAACGTGCTCTACCCGGGCAACCTCTACAAGGGTGTTATCTGGCAGGACAACACCAACCTGTTCTACCTTGGCGCGCAGGACCAGTACTACACGTTCAACATGTTCGACGCGCAGGCCTGGTTCGCCCGCGACGTGATGCTCGGCCGCATTGAGCTGCCCGCGGCGGAGGAACGCGCCGCCGATATCCAGGTGTGGCTGGAGCGCCAGGACGCGCTGCCCGACCACGATGCCGAAGCGGATTACCAGACGGACTATCTGCGCGAACTGATCGCGCTGACGGACTACCCGGAGTTCGATCTGGACACCGTCTCCGCCCTGTTCAAGCAGTGGATGAAGGACAAGGAAGACGACATCCTCGGCTACCGCGACAACATCCACCGCTCGGTCATGACCGGCACCATGGCTGCGCGGCACCATACCCGCTGGATCAATGCGATGGACGACAGCCTGCAGCGCTACCTCAACGGCCCGTCCCAGGACGTGGACACCGGTGCGCTGACCGCCCTCACGCGGGACGACGAGCAGATCGCCGCCAAGTAAGGCACGCTCCGGCCAGAAACGGGCCACTCAAAGCACGACGGCGGGGCTCGCCATGAGGGCTTCGGTCCAGACGGTCGTTGCGACTCTCAAGACGTAGGGAGTTGCAACGGCCGTGCCGGGTTTAACAGGCATTGAGGGCCAAAGGCTAGCTGGGTTCCAGCTCGCTACGGCTCGGCTCGGCAGGCCCGGCCAGCTCCACGGGCTCGGTCAGCTCCACCGAGGTCAGCTGCGCCGCCTCGTCGATCGATTCGGGATCCGCTCCGGCTTTGGCTGCCTCGTCGATGGCTTCCTTCAGGGAAAGCTGAGCCTGATCCATTTCAACCTGAAGCGTTTCCAGCGCCGCAGACGCGGCCCATACCTGCTTCAACTCGTCGTCCATCATTTACCCATCCAATCAGTCGGTCCGGGCAGGCGCCGGGTCGGGATCCAAACCGGGCGTGCCGGACAGCCGCCGGCTGACGCTGCCTCCCCGCAGCTTACAATGTAAGCCTTCGGAAGGATAACCCTTTCAGCCTCGCGCGAACTCTCTGAGCGATCCTCATCCCCACTCAAAAGACCCTCAGCAACTGACCACGTGACGAAGCAGTTTCTCGCGGCGTAGGGTGGGGAGAACGCATGGAGGGAGCGATCGATGTCCGAACCCGAAAGGCGCGATGGCGGGGACAAGGGGAAATCCACCGCGGAGAAACCCCGACTGGACCGCCAGCGCATTCTCGAGGCCGGTGCTGAATTTATTGAACAGTTCGGCCCGCGCCACTTAACCATGCGTCGGCTCGGAACCGAATTGGGCGTCGAGGCGATGTCCCTCTACCGCTATATCCCGTCCCGGGAAAACCTGCTCGATGGCATCGTCGAGGTCGTTATCGACGAACTCTACAAGGACCCGGAGGTCTATCCTGAGCCGCGCCACGGCTGGCAAGACTACCTCCTGCGGCTGGCCCACGGACTGCGTCGGCTGGCCTTGGCGCACCCCCAGGTGTTTCCCCTGATTGCCACCCGGCCAACCGAGGCCCCCTGGGTACGCCCGCCCCTTCGCAGCCTGCGCTGGGTCGAATCCTTCCTCAAAGCGCTGACGTCGGCTGGCTTTTCCGATCAGGCCGCCGTTGATGCCTACCGCGCCTTCAGCAGTTTTCTGCTGGGCCATCTGCTCTTGGAAGTCGCCGCCATGGGTGCCGACGTGGGACCGGTGGATGAAGCAGAGCCCCGGCCGCCGAGGAGCACGGACCTGAGCGACTACCCGCTCCTGCAGAGCCTGCAGGAACGGCTCTCGGAAGACCGTTCAGAACAGGAATTCGAGGAGGCCCTGGAGAGCCTGCTCGACCGGCTGGAGGCGCTCCAGAATTAGGCGCTGATGCAACCGACCCGCCAATGCCGTTTTGCTGGAAATAACTAAGCATGCTTAGCTTACGTCGTAAGCCAATCCGATTGCAGTCTATGGGCAACAGCCTTAACGCTGCCGCATCCGGACCGGGCGAAACGGGTGCGCAGCGCTAGGAGCGGCACTGATCGCCTCACCACTGTCCGGAGTGAAAAGTGAGGAGAGAAGCATGCACGTGATTCACAATAATTTTGGAGCGTCCCAGTTCGATGCCTACATCGATGGAGCGGTAGCGGGATCGTTGCACTATCAGATGCAGGGTGATCAGCTGTGGCTTCTCCATACCGCCGTGGACGAAACTCAGCGGGGCCAGGGCCTGGGAACCGGGCTGATCCGGAAGGCGCTGGCCGATGCGCACCGCCGCCGGCTTGAGGTCCTGCCGTTCTGCCATGAAGTCCGCAAGCACATTTTTGCCCATCCCGTTTACTTTAATCTGGTGCCCGCGGCTGACCGCGAGAGCTTCCGCAAGCCAGTGGAAGGACAGCTGCCCGTTTGGCCTTCGGACCAGCGCGAGTTGGCAGAGGCAGGCCCCCGGTGAGCAGCAGATTGAAGGCCCTCGTGCAGATGGACCTGGAATGCTCGCACGCGCGCATCGAAATCAGAGGCTCAGTGGACGCCCGAAACGTCCAGGCACTCTACGTCGTGGCCAAACGAACCAACGCCATCATGCCCGGGCTCGATATTTTCCTCGATCTGAAGCGGGCAACCGTCCTGCCGGAAGTCATGGAGCAGCTCCTGCACTATGCCGAGGCGCGCCAATTGCCTACCAGAATTGACCCCGCCCAATCCGAATGCCGGCTGAGTGTCAGCGCCTCAGCGGTTCCGGCCCAGTCGCCGTCGGCCCTCGCATTGGCTGCTTGATCCACGCCTTCGGCCACAACCCTGTCGCTACATGCTGTCCGCCAGAGTCGGCGCACCCGGTTGTCAGGACCGACTGGACGGAGGGGCCGGGCCCGGTCGGTCAGGGGGAAGCCGGGTCCGGCCAGCCTCGATGTTCTCCACGCGGGGTGTCATCGGCTCCACATCAAGACCAATCACGATCTCACATTGAACACTTGGAAAATTCCGGCTCCCCAGAATGGTCAAAAATCACTCCCCCAGCTTCGGGGTTTCAAGAGGGCGGCCGTTTAGCCGTAGGTTGACTACCTAGATTTGGGCAGTTCGCAACCCCCAATGTTGGGCTGTTCGCGTTCCCTTAACGCCGTTTAATGTTTGCCTTACCCTTGGCGGAGGCTGAGCAAAGAAGGCTGGAGTCCAAACCAGGGGCTGGGAAAAATAACATGCTTGGGCCCGCCGGGGATCCGGCGGGCTCCGGGCATCGATACAATCCGTTGGCCTGACTCGCAGTACTACACACGGTGTTCGCGAAAGAACAAAGTCATCATGAAGAAACCAATTACCTGGCGGCTGCTGATCCTGGTCGCCGGAACCCTTCTGGGCTTGCTCGCCGGTCTGGGCTTCTCGGCCCCGGCAACCGCTGCAGCACCGAGTTCGTTCGTTACCGCTTCATTCGGGGCGGGCCTGGATCTGGACATCACGTACAACGGAACGTTCGTAGTCAAGGGCAGATATTACAAGGCCGAGAAGGTCTACGTGAAGGTGGTCAGGATCAACAAGAACGGTAGGTACAACGTAGTCGCGCATAAGCACTTGCAGACCCGCAAAGGCAACTTCGAGTGGTCCGGCAATAAGCTGCAGTGCGGCAAGACCTACCAGGCACACTCCTACAGCTACAAGGACGGCTGGGACTCAAGCAGGACGTTGCACGTCAGCTGCTAGCCAAGCGTTGCGACTGGTCGCTGCTACGACAGCGGAAGGCTGGCGGCCGTGAACGCCAACTTCCGGCATAACCAAAAACCAATGAGGTCAATCCAAGGGGACGTCCGGACACGGACGTCCCCTTGGGCTTGTCAGTGGGTCTGGCTAACCGCTCTTTGCCGCGCATTTGGGACCGTCCAAAAGAATTTATGGGCAGGCGTAACCTTTCAGCTCCCGCATTCGATTAGTTGGGTGTACGGGCAAGGCGCAGCACTTCTTTCCGCAGCGCCGACGCCTTCTAGACGAGTATGAGGAGATCCATGACCAAGCGCTTCCGCTCCCTGAGCCTTCCCGCCAAGGGCGCCGCACTGGCCGCCATCATCGCCGTCGGCGGTGCGGGTGCAGCCGTCGCAGCTCCGGCCCTGACCGACGCTGCCGACACGACTGCAGTCACCACTCCGGCAGTGCCCGCCACTCCCGCAGTTCCGACTGACGACGTCGAGAATGCTGTTCCGGCTGTTCCGGCAACTCCCGCTGTGCCCGCCACCGGTGACGCCGAGGCCGAGGCCAACGTTGAAGCAGACGCTGACGCCGCCGTTGACGCAGATGCGGACATCAGCGATGAAGGCCGGGCGGACGCGAATGTCGACGCCGATATTGATGCCGATGTGGAGGCCGACGCGAAGGTGAACGTGAACGCGGAGGCCAACAACGGCGCCGTCGTTAGCCCTGCGACTCCCGCAATGCCCGCGGTTCCCGGCGTCGATGGCGTAGAGGTTCCCGCCGTTCCCGCTATTCCGGCCACGCCGGAGGTTCCGGCCACCAACGGCCAGGCGCAGGCTCACATCGACGCCCGCGGCGAGGCCTCCGCGGACGCCTCGGAAAAGGGCGTTGACGCTGGCGTCGAAGCCGGCATCGGCCTTTCCGGCCAGGCTGAAGCCGGAAAGTAGATTCCGGGCGGCAGAGGTGCGGCGGCTACACTGGTGGCTCCGCACCCCTGCCCAGGATCGAAGGACACCCCTTGCCCCAAGCGCTCCCAGATGACGTTCTGTCAGCTGCGCAGTCCGGCGACGCGGAAGCCTTCAGCCAGATCTATTACACGCTTGCACCCGGCGTATCCGGTTACCTAAAAGCCCGGGGCATGGAGGATGCGGAAGGATCGGCGCAGGAGGTCTTCCTCACCGTTTTCTCCCGCATCGGCACGGTGCGCGGCGGCTACCAGGGCCTGCGCACCTTTGCCTTTTCAGTCGCGCACGCGCGCTACGTCGACGAAGTCCGTAAGCGTGCCCGCCAGCCCTATGTTTCCGAATACGACCCGGAAACCGACGCCCGCACCTCGGACTCGGCCGAAACCGTGGCACTGGAAGTGCTGGGCGGAAGCACGGTCGAGGAGAAGCTGCGGGAATTGCCCCCGGACCAGCACGAAGTCCTGCTCCTGCGGATCGTGGCCGACCTCTCCCTCGAGCAGGTCGCCGAAATCATGGGCAAGTCCACCGGCTCCATCAAGCAGCTGCAACGCCGCGGCCTGCTGAAACTTAAGACACTGGTTGAAAGGAAGGAGGCACTGGTATGACGACCGATGCGTCCACCGACGAAGAATTCCTCCGGCAGCTGCTCGACGAATCGGATGTGCCATCCTCGGACACGCTGCAGGACTCGCTGCTGGAACTGCGCGCCGCCGGTTCGGTCCCCGCCGCTCCTCCTTCTGCCGAGCTGGCCGCCTTTCTGTCGCCGAAGGTCATTCCCCTGCGCCCGCGGCGCAGGGCGGCCAAGGGTGCCCTGATCGGCGTCGCCGTTGCCGCCGCCACCGGGCTCGGCGTTACCGGCGTCGCGGCCGCAAGCCCCGAGTTCCGCAGCGCCGCGGACCAGACGGTGCAGCAGGTTGCCTCCTTCTTCAACAACGACGACGGCGGCTCGCCCGTGCAGCAAACCACCTCCGTTAACCCCGGTCAGGACGATAGCGAGGGCACGGACGCGGACACCGGCAACGAACGGCGGACACCCGCCGAGGACAGCGACACCGGTTCCGCAGGCTCCCGCTCCGGAGAGGTCGGCGACGCCGGCAAACCGCTGGAGACCGGTGAATCCGGAACCGGTTCTGCCGGCACATCCGGGTCCGGCGCATCCCCGTCGGGCAAGCACGACGGCGCCACGCGCAGCGAGGGTGTTCCCTCGCTTGACGGCAGACCGAACCAGGACGGCGTCCAACCGAATCTCCCGGTGCCCGAATTGCCCGGCGACAAGGTCCTGCCCAAGAACCTCGACGACCAGCCCGGCGAAGACAAACTGCCCCTGCCCGCGGAACCGAAGCCACCGGCAGTCCCGCAGAAAACCGATCCCGCCGCGATCCCTGATGTTCCGGTCCTCCCCGATTCCGCCGTGGACGGCAGCAGGTAAGTCAACGCTAAGAGAAGGCCAGCACGCCCGCGTAGACCAGGAACAGCAGGGCCATAATGAGGGCCGAAAGGCCGATAATGCCGAGCCAAACCCATGGCACCCATCTCTTGGGCCCGCCTTCGGCGTGACCTTGGGTCAGATTTGTCTGCGCCTCCGCCGGCGGTGTTTCCCCGGGCGGGACGCCGCCCCCGGGCTCAAGTCCGGTGATGTGATCTTCAGCCGGATCGGGGTTGGAACTGGACATCGTCATGCCTCCTTGCAAGAACAAATCGTGCACCTGCTGCTTGCAACAGTAGACAGGCAATAAGCAGGCTGTCTATCACAACGCGGCGGATAAATTCCACGGCCCGTACCTCTTGACCCGCCGTCACTGCGAGAGTAGTTTGTTAACAACCAACAGGTTGATAAACAAAGAAGTTGACTAAGCCATGGACCGCAGCGACGACAGCCTCCTCGACAAGGCCTTCCTGGCCCTCGCCGACCCGGCCCGCCGCCGCATCATCGCCCGGCTCAGCCGCGGCCCGGCCACTGTCAACGAACTGGCAGAGCCCTTCGAAATCACCAAGCAGGCGGTTTCGAAGCACATCCAGGTCCTCGAGCAGGCGCAACTGGTCACGCGCACCCGCGACGCCCAACGCCGGCCCGTCCACCTGAATCCCGCACGGCTGGAGGCGCTCACAGCCTGGATCGACCAGTACCGACTGGTCCGCGAAGGGCAGTTCCGCAGCCTCGACGCCGTGCTCCAATCCCAGGCAAAAACCCACACCACCAAGGACCCATCATGAGCAACGCACTGAAACTTTCCGTCCCCGAAGGCGTACCGTTCATCGATTACGAGCGCGAGTTCGACTTTCCCGTCGCGGACGTCTTCCGCGCGCACAAGGACCCCGAGCTGATCAAGCAGTGGCTCGGCCCGCGCGGCCTGAAAATGGACATCGACCACTATGATTTCCGTACCGGCGGCAGCTACAGCTACCTGCACACCGGCCCGGACGGCGTCGCCTACTCCTTCTCCGGCGTCTTCCACACGGTGCGCGATAACGAGTTCGCCGTTCAGACCTTCGAGTTCGGCGGCTACCCGGACGTCGTCAGCATCGAGTTCATGACCTTCGAGGACCTCGGCGGCGGCCGCTGCAAGCTCATCGGCCACTCCGTCTACCCCAACCAGGAGGCCCGCGACGGCATGGCCCAGTCCGGCATGGAAGGCGGCATGACCGAGGGCTACGAACGGCTGGACGAACTGCTCGCCGGGGCGCGGACGGCATAACTCCAGCGCTGATTCCACCTACAAAAACAGAGTACGACTGTGAGACTTTCTTGTAGCTGGTCTGGGACTGGCTGGCAGGATGGGTACTGGCCGTTCCGCCGGCCATGGATGTGACTCGAGCGTACGTTGACCATGAAGTGTCTTGCCGCCGACTTGTCCATCCGTGGCGCGGGCCGGCCGGACCTGTCCGGCCCACCTCGGTAGCTTGATCAGAAGATTGTCCGCCGCCTTGAGGCGCGTGACCCGTCACAGTGCTGTTCCGATGTGTTTCCTACCCGGACTGGTACCGGCCGACAGCGGCCTGACCATCTCCATCACTGAGGAAAGGTGCCGTGACCGCCATTTCTATCGTCGCGCATTCCTACCCGTTTGTCGTGGGCGTCGACACCCACGCCCGCAATCACGTCTACGCGATCCTTGCAGCCAGGACCGGCGAGCTGATCGATACCCGAGACTTCCCAACGACGTCTGCCGGCATCAACAGGGCCATCGCGTGGGTGGCCCGCCGCACCGACGCAGACGCTGACACGCTGTGGGTGATCGAAGGCGCCGCATCTTACGGAGCCGTCCTGGCCGGCGCTGTCGCCGCCGAGGGTTACCCGGTGGCCGAGGCTCCGCGAATGGACGCGAAGAAACGCCACGGCGTCGGCAAATCCGATGCCCTCGATGCGCACCACATTGCCGCAGCCGCGTTGCCGCTGCCACAGGCGAAGCTATGCCGCCCGAGGCTCAACGAGGGGGTGCGCCAGGCCTTGCGGATCCTGGTCACGGCCCGCGACGCCATGAGCGCCGAGCGCACCCGTTCGGTCAACTCGCTCACCGCACTGCTGCGCACCAATGATCTGGGATTGGACGCCCGCAGGGCACTCTCAGCAGCTCAGATCGCTGAAGCGTCGCGGTGGCGCGCCCGAGAGGAGGAACTGTCCCTGACCATCGCCCGGACCGAGGCAACGCGGTTGGCCAAACGTGTCCTCGAACTCGATGACCAGCTCAAAGCCAATGACAAGCAAGTGACCGAGCTGGTACAGATCAGCGAGGCCGCACCCCTGCTGCATGAAAAGGGCTTTGGGTCCGTCACTGCAGCGACCTGCCTCACCGCCTGGTCCCATCAGGGACGGGTTCGGAACGAGGCGGCCTACGCCTCCCTGGCCGGCGTGAATCCTATCCCCGCTTCCTCAGGAAACACCGTCCGGCACCGCCTGAACCGAGGCGGAGACAGAAACCTGAACCGCGCTCTCCACATGGTCGCTCTCACCAAGATGACCCACGACGAGGAGACCCGGAGATACGTGGAGAAACGGCGAACAGAAGGACGCACCGACCGGGAAATCCGCCGATGCATCAAACGCTACCTAGCCCGACGCGTCCACCGCACGCTCAACGCCGCGAGCCCGTGCCTGAAGAGCGCTTGACAGACATAGAAGAGTCGGCGGTGCCCGCCTTGAGCGGGCACCTCACCAAGCATCGGGAGGACATGATGGCCAACGTACTGAACCTCAACAATCCGGAAGGCCTGCCGTACAGCGAGTACGAGCGCGAGTTCGACTACCCGGCTGCCGAGGTCTTCCGTGCCCATGCCGATCCGGAGCTGTACCGGCAGTGGATCGGCCCGCGCGGGCTTACCACCCGGATCGACGAGCACGATTACCGGAGCGGCGGATCCTTCCGCTTCGTCCAGCACCGCGGTGACGGCATTGAACACGCCTTCCGCGGCATCTTCCACAGTGTTCGCGACAACGAGTTCATCCTGAATACTTTCGAGTACGAGGGATACCCCGGCGTCGTGACCTTGGAATACACAACGTTCGAGGATCTGCCCGGCGGACGGTCCCGGTTGGCCGGGCGCTCCGTCTTCCCCGATCTGGCTTCGCGCATACGCTATCTGGCCGATGGCATGGAAACGGGCATGGCCGAAGGTTACGATCGGCTCGAGGAAGTACTCGCCGATAAGGAGATGCACCATGGATTGGACGCTAGAAGTAGTGCTGCTGCCGGTCGCCGACATTGACCGCGCCATTGAGTTCTACCGCGACAAGGTCGGCTTCAGCCTGGACCATCACACCGTCAACGAGCACATGAATATAGCGCAACTGACGCCGCGGGGGTCGGGCTGCTCGATCGTCGTCGGCAACCTGCCCGCACAAAGCGAAATGGAGCCCGGTTCCCTGCGCGGCCTCCAGCTGGTGGTTTCCGATGCCAATGCCGCCCGCGAGGAACTCCTCTCCCGCGGTGTGGAGGCCAGCGAAATCACCGTTTTCGACAAGCGCGACGGCGGGACCTTCTTCGGCTTCAGCGACCCGGACGGCAATACGTGGGCCGTGCAGGAGCTGAAAGTCCGGGCCGAAAAGCCGCTGATCCCACGCGACGTCCGCACCGGCTCCGGCGCGAAGTAGCCCGCTTCCGGATCTTTCCTGCCAAGAATGCAATCCGTAGTGCGGGCGGCTCCGAACCACCTACAGGACGAAACACCAGCAACGGTACGGAGGGCAAGGATGGCCAGTGCTTCCACGAGACCCTCCGGCATGCGGCACACACAGGTGCGAATTGTGCCTGTCCTGGCGGCGGCAGGACTGACGATGGTGCTGGCGCTGGTCGCCCATCTCGCCTCAGGAGGGACCATGCCGGCCCTTCCGGTCCTCATCGCCATCACTGCCCTGACCACCCTCGCCGCCACGGTGCTGTCCCGCGTCGATGCCCCGGCCTGGACGCTTATCCTTGCCGCCGGCGTTGCACAGCAGGTGCTGCATCTGGCCTTCGATGCCTTTGCCGCACGGCCGGCAGCGGCAGGCGAGTCCACGGGCCCATCGGCAGGCCCGTCCCCCTCCCACCACGCAGAAGTGGACGCTGAACAGCTGGCGGCCACGGCCAGAATCGCAACCGAGCATGCCGGATCCCACGGCGAATACGTCATGCTGATGCTGCATTTCCATCTGGCTGCCGCCGTGCTGACCGCGTTGCTGATGGCCTGGAGCCGACGGAGGGGCGGGCTTGAAGCAGAAGCCCGCCCCTCGCCGTCGTTATTTAGAACCAGACTTAGAACCCGGTTTTAGCGGCCCAGCCGCGACTGCAAAGCTGCCACAGCGGCCTTGACGCCCGTGGAGAGCGTGGGCTCCATGACCGGCGCAAAGAACGGCGAATGGTTCATCGGAACCGGCCCCTCGCCGTTCACCACTTCCGCGGAGTGGCCGCCGAAGAACCAGTACACGGCCGGCACATCGATGGCTGCGGCCAGATGGCCGAAGTCCTCGCTGCCCATCAGCGCCGGCACGACGGAGACCGCATCCTGCCCGACTGCGCCCCGCAACACCTCGGCCAAGCCTTCGGCCTCGGCCGGCTCGTTGTAGCAGGCAGGGAAGGTGTACAGCTCCTCGATCTCCGGCTCGGGCGCTCCGGAGGCGGCGGCCTCGGCCGAGATGATGCGCCGCACCGCGGCCAGCACCTGGGCACGGACACCGTCGTCGAAGGTGCGGATGTTCAGGGTGAACTCCGCATACGCGGGGATGATGTTCTCTTTCAATCCGCCGTGGAAAGTGCCGACGGTGACCACGGCAGCCTGCCGGGGATCCAGTTCGCGCGAGACGATTGTCTGCAGCCGAACCACCATGTGGGCGCCCAGGACGACCGGATCGATGGAATCCTGCGGCTGCGAGCCGTGGGACTGGCGGCCGTGCACGGTGACCTTGAGCGAGTCTGCCATGGCCATGGCACTGCCGACCGAGAGCGAGACCGTCCCGGCAAGCCCGGGCATGACGTGCTGGCCGTAGACGATTTCCGGTTTCGGCGCGCGCTCCCACAGTCCGTCAGCCACCATGGCGGCCGCACCGGCGGCGGTCTCCTCACCGGGCTGGAAGATCAGGACCAAGGTACCGGCCCACGCCTCTCGGGACTCCGCGAACATGCGGGCCACGGTCAGCAGCACCGCGGTGTGGGTGTCGTGGCCGCAGCCGTGCATCACCGGGACCTCGGCGCCGTCCGGCAGGATGCCGGTGTCCGTGCTGGCATACTCCAGACCCGTATCTTCCTTGATCGGCAGGCCGTCGGTGTCGGCGCGGAAGCCGACCACCGGGCCGTTGCCGTTGCGCAGTACGCCAATCACACCGGTGCCGCCGCAGCGGAAGTTCTCGATGCCCAGCCCGTCCAGCTGCTGCTCGATGAATTCCGCCGTCCGGTGCTCCTGCATGGACAGTTCCGGGTGGGCGTGGAGGTGCCGGTAGAGTTCGTGCAGCTCCGACTGCTGCTGTTGCGTGAGGGCAAGCCCGCCGGTCTGTTCCACGGCGTCGAGGGTGTTGGTCATCATTTCTCCTGTAGCTCTGAAAGTTTAATTCTCGACGGCGGCAGCGGGCTTACGGTCCCGTGCCAGCCAGGAAACGATAATGGTTCCGATCACGGCAATACCTGTCGTCAGGAAGGCAATGGCCGGGACCAGCGGCAACAGGACGAACTGTACCAACAGCGCGATGGCCACGGCGATGATAGTGATCCGCAGCTGCTTGATCGTGAGGATCGCCTGGACGATGACCGCCCCCAACACCGACGGAAGGACGTAGAGCCGGGCAACGTCGATGACGTCGACCGGGATGATGCTGATCAACCAGGTACCAAGGATGCCGACGAACAGGGCCAGCGAGACCAGGTGGACTGCTGCGGCACCGCAGATGGCGGCGACGGCGGCGAAATCACCCCGGCGGGTGCCGGGCTTAGCGCCGATCCGGGTCTGCGCGACCAGGGCCGAAGGAAGCAGCTTGCTGGAGATATTGCCGATCATGAAGGCCTGGTACATGGCGGCAGGGCCGAGGATCGGGAAATAGGTGACCGGTTCGACGATCCAGATGATGGCGAACACGGCGGCCACGGCCGCAAAGGCGGTCCACAGCTGGGCCGCGCTGATGTCCAGGCCTGTGAAGAAGACCAGGTACAGCGGACCGGCCACCGAGAGGATGAGGCCCGCGATCATGGTCAGGCGTCCCCAACGGGACGTAGTGCGGTCGAATTCGGCAAGATCCGACTCGGCGTCGGCCGCTGTGATGGGGGTAGAGATGCTGGATGCAGACATTATGCGTTCCTTAAGAGCGTTCCGGTAGGGCGGCGGATCAGGCGACGGGGGTTCCGGCGGTGTGCGCCATGTAGGCCACCACAAGACCGGCGACGATGGCGAAACCCAGGCCCCATTCGCGCAGCCAGGCGCGCTTCCGGCTACGGCCGACTGCCGCGCACAGGCCCATGACGGCGGCGGACGTGAGCAGTGCATAGACGTGGATCATGGACTTGGGCACCTCGGCGACGCCCAAGGCGATGAACGCACCGAGCAGCGCGGCGCCGGGGACAATGGACATGGCCGCCGGGTTGACCTTGGCCAGCTTGGTACCGCCGCGCTTCATCAACGGAGTCAGGATCAGAGTGGCAAGCATCCACATCGCGCCGCCCATGCTCATGGCAAAGAAGGCGATGGCGAAGACGTTCTGGGTGTAAGTCGGTCCGCCGAGTTCGGCCCCGGCGCTACCGGCTGCGATGCTCGCCGCGCCGGTCTCGTAGGCGGCCGAGCCGATCAAGCCGATCCGGACCAGCACGGCAGGCGTACCAAAGACGGCCAGCAGCGCAATGGCCACCATGACGACGGCGAGGGACGGGCCGATGGCGGCAATCGCACCGGACCGAAAGGCGGTCTTGAGTTCCGGGCCGGTGATCTCGGCCGCCGGGGCGGCTTTGCGGGCGGCCTTCATATAGATGACGGACTGGATAAGGATCACGGCAAAGACGCCGGCTGCGCAGATCCACAGCACTGGCATGTTGGCGATGGCCAGAATGTCAGTGGATTCGCCGGCGGCGGAGACAATGCTGGAAGTTGTGGGTGACATGGTTCCTCAAGATGTGATGTGAGTCTCAACGGTTTCTCTTGGAACCACAATGCGGCTTTCAGCCTGTTCGAAGCAATAGCTGACGGAATCTGCCAAATCTCTGCCCTAATCCGTCACGAGGCCCTATCACCGAAGGCAGTGGCGGCTGATAGCGTCACCGGGATCGCGGTTTTGCTATTTCCCTGGTGTGAGGCGGCCACCGCGTTTGCGCGCATGCAGCAGCAGCGAGGTGCTGATCTGGGCAACGTCGGCGGTCCAGGCGCCGCTGCTGGTGAAGTCATACAGCGCCTGGTTGTTCGCCACGGTGACGTCCGCGAGGATCTGGTAGTCCCCGGTAATAGCTGCCACATACCGCGTCTCCGGCAGCGCGGCCAAGCGCTGTCCAAGGGTTTCGAGCTGGGCGGGGCTGGTTTTGATCCATAACAATGCCTCGACCGGCAGTCCCAGCGCTGCCGGTTCGACGAGGGCGCGCAGGTGCACGGTGTTGGTTTCCAGCAGCCATTCGGTGCGTCGCCGTGCCGTTGCCTCGGAGACTCCCACCCGTCGAGCAATGGCTTCGAAGGACGCCCGGCCGTCCTCGCACAGCACTGTGGCAATCTGCTCGTCCACCTTGGTCATCTCCGGGTATTCGCCGAACACTGCCGGATCCCTGAGCGGGACGGGCTGCAGTGCGGCACGTTGCTCAACCGTGAGCGGTCCAGGCTGCCAGGCCCGCAGAGTCTTGAAGTAGCGCAGGATCGGGTAGGTGTTGACGTGCTGGAGCCCGGCAATTCCGGGCAGCTCATCGGCCAGCGCCGAATGCAGCCGGTCCCGGTCGGTGAGGATCTCGGCCAGGCAGTCCGCAGTGCCCGTGACCATATAGACGAAGGAAGTATCCGCTCGTTGAGCCATCGCCTGGACGGCGACCCGCGCAGTCCCCGGGGCACAGCGCATTTCAACCAGTACCGGCGTCGGCCGCAGGCGGATCCCGAGCACGCCGACGATACCGGACTCGAGCAGTTCACTCCCCCGCCGGGCGACGGTCCGCTCGGGTTCCCTGAGGACCGAAGCGATTTTGCGCCAGGACGCGCGCGGGTCTACTTGAAGCGCCGTGACGATCTGCTGCTCCAGCACTGTCAGCTCGTGCACGTGCCTACTCCCATCCGCCACGGCCGGACAGAACCAGGGACAGACCAGCAGGGCTTCTAAGCATTCGTCCAGCTTACAAGCAGCGGGGACGCCTCACAGGTCCAGCAGCAGGCGCTTGCCCTTGCACCGGGAGACGCAGATCATCATGGTGTCTTGGGCCGCGCGCTCGTCATCGGAGAGCAGCGAGTCCCGGTGATCGATCTCGCCACCCAGCACGCCGGTCTCGCAGGTGCCGCAGATTCCTTCCCGGCAGGAGTTCGGCTGGTTGATCCCTGCAGACTCCAAAGCTTGCAGGATCGATTCGCCTGGCCCCACTGGGATCTCTGTTCCATCAGTCAGTTCCACTACAAAGGAAGAATTTCCGCTTTTCAACAAGGATGGGGATTCTCCACTGGCGGTGAACCTCTCGCAGTGGAAGCGTGCGGGATCCTCCCAACCGTCTGCGATGGACTGGAGCACGTTCAGCAGCGGCCCCGGCCCGCATGCATACACATGGGTGCCCGCATCGAGCCCGCCAAGCAGTTCGGCCAGCGGGTAGAGCCCGCTTTCGTCGTCGGCGTGGATTTCGACGTTCCCGCCGAGCGCCTGTATTTCCTCCAAGAACGCCATGGACTCACGGCTCCGGCCCAGGTACACCAGCCGCCAGGGCACTCCGCGTTCGGCTGCATCGCGGACCATCGGCAGCACCGGCGTGATGCCGATGCCACCGGCGATGAAAACATAGCCGGCCGCAGCCTCCAGCGCGAAGTTGTTGCGCGGCCCGCGGAGCTGGATCTTGGTGCCGGGCTTCAACTCGTCGTGGACATAGGCGGAGCCGCCGCGTCCTTCGGCTTCACGCAGCACTCCTAGACGCCACGCAGCCCGGTCCGCTGTCTTTGAGCAGAGCGAATACTGCCGCAGAATCCCGTTGGGCAGGAGGACATCCACATGGGATCCGGGTTTCCACTCCGGCAGCTCCTCCCCCAGCGGGTGTTCCAGCCGCAGCGAAACCACGCTGCTGGACTCCCGTTGGATCGAGCGGACCTCGACGTCGAAAAATTCTTCATTCATGATTCATTCACCATTGATAGTTCAGGCCGCGGCCGGTTCGGAGAGCACCGAGGCGAGGAAGGCCTTGGTGCGTTCGTTCTGCGGATTGGTGATGACCTCCCGGGCAGGTCCCTGCTCCACCACGTAGCCGTCGGCCATGAAGACCACCCGGTCGGCGACGTCGCGGGCAAAGTTCATCTCGTGCGTGACCACCACCATGGTCATGCCGGAGTTGGCCAGGTCCTTCATCACCTTCAGGACTTCGCCCACCAGTTCCGGGTCCAAGGCGGACGTCGGCTCGTCGAAGAGCATCAGTTGCGGCTCCATGCACAGGGCGCGGGCGATCGCCACCCGCTGCTGCTGGCCACCGGAGAGCTGGCGCGGATAGGACTGGGCCTTCTCGGCCAGCCCCACCTTCTCCAGCAGGGACATGGCCCGCGCCACTGCCTTGGCTTTCTTCTCCTTCCGCACCAGCCGCGGCGCCTCGATCAGGTTCTCCAGCACGGTCATGTGCGGAAACAGGTTGAACTGCTGGAAGACCATGCCGACTTCGGAACGGCTGCGGCAGACGTCGTTGTGGCTCTGCTCGTAGAGTTTGCTGCCCTTGAGGTCATAGCCGACAATCTTGCCGTTCACCCACATCCGGCCGCCGTCGACCGTTTCCAGATGGTTGATGCAGCGCAGGAACGTGCTCTTCCCGGATCCGGACGGGCCGATCAGGCAAACCACTTCGCCCGGCTGGACGTGCAGGTCGATGCCCTTCAGCACCTGGTTGGAGCCGAAGTTCTTGCAGATCGCGTCGGCTTTGACCATCGGTTCAACGTTGTGCGTAGCCGTCATTTTTTTCCGCCTTTCAGGGAGAGTGCGTCATGGGTGGCGAAAAACCTCTTCAGCTGCTGCAGCGGCGTCGGCGGCAGGTTCCGCTGGTTGCCGCGGGCAAACCGCCGCTCAAGGTAGTACTGGCCAACCGTCAGGATCGAAGTGATCAGCAGGTACCAGAGGCTGGCGACGATCAGCAGCGGCACGGTCTCGAAGGTCCGTGCGTAGATGATTTGGGCGGAATACAGCAGTTCCGGCACCGAGATCACACTGACCAACGCGGTAGTCTTGAGCATGCCGATGGTTTCGTTGCCCGTGGGCGGGATGATCACGCGCATTGCCTGCGGCAGCACCACCCGGCGCATGGTCTGCAGCCGGGTGATGCCCAAGGCCTCGGCCGCCTCCGTCTGCCCGTGGTCCACGGAGAGAATGCCGGCCCGGACGATCTCGGACATGTACGCGCCCTGGTTCAGGCCGAGCCCAAGGATTGCCGCTGTCATGGGTGTGATCAGCTGGTTTGCGTCCAACTGCACGCCGGGGATACCGAGCGTGATGACCGGGTACAGCGCCGCCAGGTTGAACCAGAACAGCAACTGCACCAGCACCGGTGTGCCCCGGAAGAAGTTCACGTAGGCGAAGGCGGCGCCGCGGACAATCGGATTGGCCGAGAGCCGCATGACTGCGAAGACCACGCCGAGCACGATGCCGATGGCCATGCTGATCGCCGTCAAACCAAGGGTGACGAGGATGCCGCGGCCAATGGATACATCGCGCAGATAGAGTCCGACGACGTCCCAGCCGAAGTTGGGGTTGGTGATCACGGAGCGCAGCAGCAGCCCCGCGATCACAATGATGACGACGGCGGACAGCCACCGGCCGGGGTGTTTGGCCTTCACAACGGTGTAGCCGTCGCCGGTGGCGGCTGCTTGCTCTGTTCGGGCGGTCACGGCAGTCATGCGGCGGATTCCCCTCCTCTACTTCTCGTCCAAGGCGTCGGAGGTCAGCAGGACAGAGTCCGGCATGCTCCACTTCTCGCCGATTTCCTGGTAGTAGTCGCTGTCGAGGATGCCACGGGCCGCCTCGGTCACCGCTGCCTGCAGCCCGGCGTCCTGACTGAGGGCGATGCCGGTGGGAATCGGATCATAGTCCTCGCCGGCGGCCAGTTCGAACTGACCTCCGGCTTCCTTGCCCTGGTAGGCCAGCGAGATGCTGTCCGCGACGACGGCGTCCACCCGGCCGGAGGTGAGCGCAAGGTTGGCATCTGTCTGGCCCGGGAAGTTCTGGATGTTGATCGGTTCCTTGCCGGCGTCCGCACATTCTTTGGAGAACGTGGGTAGGTAGTCCATCGACTGGATGGAGCCCTTCTGCCCGGCGATCTTCTTGCCGCACATACTCATTGGATCCATGGAGATGTTCTTGGGGTTTCCGGGAACGACGGCGACGCCGGAGCCGCCGTCGAGGTACTTCACGAAGTCGACAATCTTCTCGCGTTCCGGGGTGATAGAGAAGGCCGACATGGCCATGTCGTACTTTCCGGAGGCCAGGCCCGGCAGGATGGTATCGAACGTTGCCGGCACATGTTCGACTTCCAGGCCCAGGGCGGCGCCTATGGCGTCGGAGAAGTCGACGTCGTAGCCGATCATCGTCTTGTTGTCGGTGTCGTAGTACTCGAACGGAGCGTAGGTCGGGTCCGAGGCCACGCGCAGAGTTCCGGCGGCACGGATCTCCTCAGGCAGCAGGTCCCTGGCAGCCTCGTTGACGGCAACGGCTTCCGTGCCGGCAGCGGCCTCGGCCGGTGCCGCTGAACCGGCCGGCTCCGGTGCGGCCTGGGAAGCGTTGGTGCAGGCGCTCAGGGACAGGGCCAGCAGAACGGAGCCGGCCAGGATGGTTGAACGGGTGGCACGTTGACGGGAATGACGCATGGATTTTCCTTTCATGGTCCGGACCGCGTTGTCCGGTTATGGATATCCGGCATTGATCAGGAGACGATCAGTGCCTCGGTGCTTCAAGTTCAGGTGCTACATGCAGCAGGTAGTTGCCCAGCGCGACCAGTGCCGGCCGGCGCAGGATGGCAACGACGCCGTCCACCCGGGCCGTGTACTCCCGGGGGCCGCGCTCCAGGTCATCGATGGCATGGACCCGCGCAACGGGATCGCCCGCCCGGACCCGCTGGCCCAAGGCCACCAGCGGCTCGAAGATCCCCGCAGCGGTAGCCATGACCGGTGACTCGGGCACCAGCTCCAGCCAGGTCGGTTCGGCGGCCGTTCCTTCCGGCTGTACCTCGGTGCCGGGCTGCGCTGCCAGGATTCCCATGTGGGCCAGCAGGGAGCGCACACCGCGCCGCGCGTCAGCCAGGATGACCGGATCCACCGTGCCTCCGCCGCCGAGTTCCGTGGACAGTGCCAGCACGCCGGCGTCGTCGCCAGCGGTACTGAGCGAACCAGGTTCAAGGCGGGGCTGCACCACCATCACATAGGGCAGCCCCATGGCCCGCGTCGCGGAGACCTTCCGCTCCCACGTCTGCTGGTCCGGCCCGCGGTAGATGAACATGCTGGGAAGGTAGGTGGAGTTGGAACCGCCGGAGTGCAGATCAATAACGACGTCGGCCTCCGGCAGCAGCGTGGCCGCGATCAGGTCGGCAACCTGGTCCGTGGGACCGCTGCGCGCTTGTCCCGGATAGCTGCGGTTGAGGTTGCCGCCGTCGATCGGCGAAACCCTGGTGCCGGCCCGTACTGCCGGCGCATTTGCGGCGGGCACGATGACCACCGTGCCGTTCAGCTGCTCCGGTTGCAGTGAGCGGATCAGTTCATGCAGCACCACCTGGCCTTCGTATTCGTCCCCGTGGGTGCCGGCGACCAGCAACGCTGTCGGTCCCGTCCCGGAGGAAATGACCGCGACAGGCACCGGAATCAGCCCGTTGTCGTAGACATTGTCCGAATGGGACAGGCCGGCAAAGCCAAGCTGCTTGCCCGGCCGGCCCGGCTCGATCCCGTGCAGGGCCGTACCTGATGTACCCGACGTTCGCTGTAGGGCGTCAACGGCGCTGCCGGCGGTCATGGGACCCACCGCAGAACCTTGGTTTGCCTCGGGGCGAGGGTGATGACCTGGACTGCGGCATCGCCTTCGGCAAGCGAGAGTCTGATTGTCTCGGCATCCTCGCCTTCGACGATGAAAACATCGCCCGCACGGAGCCAGCGTTCCCAGGGTCCGTCCTCGGCCGCGACGAGAGCTTCGCCTACCAGCCCCGTCACCACCAGCTGCTCGCCGGCGCCGCGCTGCAGCACTCCCGTGTAACCGCCGGTGAAGCGGCGGCTTTCGGAGGAGATGTAGCTGGCATCGGCGTCGAGCGCTACTGCCGGTTCCGGTCCGGATTCATCCAACTCCACGGTCCAGCGCCACGGGTCTCCCCGCTCGGCTGAGTCCGGACAGGCCGCAAGAATCCTGGCGCCGGTTCCGGGTGCGGTCTCACCGCCCAATGCGTTGGCTCTAATCAGCATCCACATGCGGGCACCTACGCTGTCCTGGGAGCAACCGGCTCCCGGCGAACGGCCGGACCCGCCGCGGACTTCGCCTGCTGTTCCTTCTTCAGCAGTGCGCTGAGGATGCGCCGGGCCTTGGCAACGCCGCCGTCCTGGGCGATCAGCACGTCGAACTCGCCCTCGGGCCGAGTCTGCATCCCGATCTCCTGCGCCTCCAGCGCCGACGCGTCCTCATCCAGCACCGTGGCCAGGCCAACGCGCAGATCCTCGGTGGCTTGCTCATTGTTGACAGCGAAATTGCGGCTGAAGGCGTAGTAGTACCAGGAATTGTGCGCATCGATCGGGGTGATGCCGTTGAGGACCTTGATCAGGTAGCCGTCTTCGCGCGGCTTGCCCTCGCCGGTGATACCGGAGTGGAGGACATGGAGGTTCGGCACGAAGAACTCCGTGCAGTGGAAGCGGTCGAACAAGCCGCGGGCGTCCATCGTCTCGGCGTATAGCGGCGGAGCTTCCACCGAGGGCATCAGGCGGTCGACGCTGACCACGTTGCCCTCGACCTCCACCGTGATGCCGTGCTCGTAGATGTAGTCGTCGCCCACGGTGGTTTTGTGCAGGAAAGACTCGTGGGTCAGGTCCAGCAGGTTGTCATGGATCAGGTCCGCCCGGCACTTGAAGTTGTACGAATGCGTCACCGTGGCCCACTCCGGATCCACCATCCAGTGCGTGTCGGGCACGTCGGCGGGATCCGCCAATTCCGGGTCACCGGTCCAGACCCAGATCCAGCCGTCCTGCTCCACCACCGGATACTTGCGCACCTTTGCGCGTTCCGGGATCGACGACTGGGCCGGCACTTTCGTGCATATGCCATCGGGACCGTACGTGAAACCGTGGTAACCGCATTCCACCGAATCTCCGATGGTGCGGCCTTCCGACAGCGGGAAGGCACGGTGGGCACAGCGATCCGCCAGCGCGATGGCCTGGTTGTCCTGGGTGCGGAACAGGACGATGGGCTGTTCGCAGATGACCCGGCGAACGGGCTTGCGCGTCACTTCAGTGGACCACGCCGCTACGTACCAGGTGTTCAACACATACATTTTCTAGATCTCCTCGGTCAGGGTGTATACACTGTATTCAGAGCTTCCGTGTGAGGTCAACCACTTTTTCAAAAAGGTTTACGAATGGCGTCAGGAAGGGCCTATTCCCCATAGGTGTGCGGCGCGGATGGGCGACGGAATGACTTCATGCCAAGATGGATCAGACCCAAGGAGGACCGCCATGGCCGGAATGCCGAATGATGTGAGGCCTCTGGCCGTGCGCGTCTACGAACAAATCAGCGCCGACATCATCAGCGGCACTATCGAACCGGGTTCAGCGCTGGCCCAAGAGACGGTTGCGGCACAATACGGCGTCTCCCGGACCCCCGTCCGCGACGCCCTGACGCAGTTGACCCTTGAAGGACTGACCACGCTCGTTCCGGGCAAGGGCTATATCGTCAACCAGTTGGATGAGCGCGAGATCGAGAATGTCTACGAGGTCCGTTACGCGCTCGAATCCCTCGCAGTCCAACGGGCGGCCGGCGCCTATACGCCGCAGCAGCTGGTGCGGCTCAAGGGCCTCATCGATGAAACGGAAATCGTCGATCCAGAGGACAGCGCAGAACTCTTCAGGCTTGGGCGGGCGTTCCATTTAGCCTTGGTCGAGCCCTCCGGCAACGACTACCTGCGCGGCGTCATCACGTCGATCTGGAACCATCCCATCCAGCACCGCATCACCCTCACCTACCGCCAAGGCCCCGAACACCAGGCCAAGGTCATCCACGACCACCGCCGAATCCTCCAGGCACTCAGGGACCAGGACATTCCCCGCGCCGTCGAGGTCCTGGCACACTGCCACGATGTTAAGGACCCCAATCGTTTTGAGCCGATCGGCTAAAGCGAGCCTTCCGGCCCACCGGAGCGCGACGATCAGCGAAAACAACCCAAAGTGCCGCGATTCACATTCATTACCCCACTGTGTCCTGCCCGCTGACGTCCTACGCCGTTAGTGATGTAACTTTTGCTCAATCGCAATGTGCAAAATCCATGCGACCGCACATTGACGAATCGACCAAACTGTTCATTCAAAGATGAAAGAGGACACCCATGACGCAGTTGACCGTGGAACCAGCCGACGCCAAGGAGCAGCAGCCGCTGCTGAAGTCAGCTGGGCACGTCATTGTGGACACGCTGGTGGCACACGGGGTGAAGCGCACCTATGTGGTTCCCGGCGAGAGCTTCCTGGATGTCCTCGACGGCCTGCATGAGTCCGACATCGAGACCGTGGTCTGCCGCCACGAAGGCGGCGCCGCCTACATGGCCGAGGCCGATGGCAAGATGAACCAGGTGCCCGGCATCGCCATGGTCACCCGCGGTCCTGGAGCGGCCAACGCGCACGTCGGCCTGCACACGGCATGGCAGGACTCCACCCCGATGGTCCTCTTCGTCGGGCTGATTCCCTTCGAGCACCGGGACCGCGAGGCCTTCCAGGAGTTTGACATCAAGTCCTGGTTCGATACCGGCGCCAAGCGCGTCATGGTGCTGGACCACGCCGAGCGCGCGTCCGAAATCGTCGCCGAAGCCATGTTCGCAGCGATGAACGGACGCCCGGGCCCCGTCGTCGTTGGTCTGCCGGAAGACATCATCCGCGAGCAGATCGAGCCGACGCTGCACCCCGAAATCCCCGTGGCCCAGGGCGGCATGACCGTCACCGACTGGAAGGCACTGAAGTCCGCGCTCAAGGATGCCGAGAAGCCGCTTTTTGTTGTCGGCGGCAATGACTGGACCCAGGAGGGCGCGACGGCGCTGTCCAACTGGCTGGAAGACCACCATATTGCCGCCGCCGCCGAGTGGCGCTGCGAAGGCATTGTTCCCTTCGATTCGCCGTCCTACGTGGGTCCGATCGGCTATGGCCGGCCCAAGCCAACGTACGACCTGCTGGAGGAAACGGACCTGCTGATCTTCGTCGGCACCGTGCCCGGCGACGTCATCACCGACGGCTTCCTGGTCCGCCAGGACTGGTCGAAGAAGAACTTCCTCGTCACCATTGACCCGTCGCTGCGCGGCCGTTCCGGCGCAGTATCGCACCAGATCGTGGCGAAGCCGGATGTCTTTGTCCGCGACCTCGTGATGATGGACCTGCCGGTCAAGCCGGAATGGAAGACCTGGACCGAACGGATGCGCGCCGAGCAGGAGAAGTTCGCCGCCCTGCCGCCGGCCGAGCCCACGGCCGGCCAGGCCCGGATGGACACCCTGATGGCCAACATGGTCCGCGACCTGCCCGAAGACGCCATGGTCACGCTGGGCGCCGGCGAGCACACCAACTGGGCGCACCGCTACTTCCCCACCCAGCAGTACGCCTCGATGCTCAGCGCCCGCAACGGTTCCATGGGCTACTCGATCCCGTCCGCCATTGCCGCCTCGCTGGCGCACCCCGGACGCCGTGTGGTGACCATTGCCGGCGACGGCGAGTTCCTGATGAACGGCCAGGAGCTGGCCACGGCGGCACAGTACGGTGCCACGCCGCTGGTCATCGTGATGGACAACCAGGAATACGGCACCATCCGCACCCACCAGGAGCGGCACTACCCCGAGCGGATCTCCGGAACCCAGCTGAAGAACCCGGAGTTCGCGCTGATGGCCCAGGCCTTCGGTGGTTTCGGCATCAAGGTGGAGAACGACGCCGATGTGCCCGCCGCACTCGAAGCGGCCCTGAAGGCGATCGACGAGCAGAAGACCTTCGCACTCATCCACCTCGTGGTCGAGCAGCGGGTCCGCGCCTACTAAGCCCCGGCGCGGTCCGGCTTACGACGGCGGGCGGTCACCTTTTCGGTGACCGCCCGCAGCGTTTAACGGCTGGTAGCCAGGCTGGATCCGCCTACAGTTCCTGCAGCATGATCGGATCCGTGGTGGGCTGGGGTGATCCGCCGGCAGGTTCCACCGTGATGCCCAGATGGGTGGCACCGGAGACGCCTTCCAGCAGCCTCATGCTGGTCTGCCCTGCGGCGTCCGCCTGGATCAAGCCGGCGGGCTGGGCGCCCTCGTCCGAGATCAGCCAGAGTTCGTAGGTCCGGTCCTGCTCCAGCTGAGGGAGGTCGTGCGTGATCACTGCGCCCTTGTCAGCCTGCGCGGACAAGGCGATGGTCACCGCGGCGCCGTCCGGCATCCGGCCCGGAATCATCTTGGCGTCCGGCGCCGTCAGGACCGACATCACCTGGCTCTGCTGCTCGGCCAGCGCCTGCAGTCGCTGCTCGGTCCGTTCCTGGTCATTGGAAACGCCCACGGCCCAGCCGCCCAGCGCGGCGGTGGTTACCAACAAAACCCCGGCCGCGGCACTTAGCCAACGCACCGCCGTCGTACTTCTGGCCCTGGCACGGTCAGAACTGCGGCCGTTGCCGCTGACACGGGCCCTGCGACCGGTTCGGGCTTCTCCGCCCTCAAGCCGCTTGGTATCGAGGTCCGCGACCACCGCGTCCACGGGGAGCTGGCGGGTGTTGCGGATGGAGGCCATGACCTTGGATTTGAGTTCCGGCGGCGGGGCGACGGCGGGTGTGCCGTAGGCCAGCATGGCGGCGGTTTCGCTCAGTCCGCGGACTTCCTCGCGGGTGTCCACGGTGCCCAGGGTATGCCGTTCAAAGGCATCGCGTTCGTCGTCGTCCAGGGCGTTGAGGGCGTACGCGCCGGTCAACAGATGCAGCTGCTCGTCCATCACGCCACTCCCAACTTGTCCCTAAGGCGGATCATGCCATCGCGGATCCGCGTCTTTACTGTTCCCACCGGAATGTGCAGCATTGTGGCGACCTCCCGGTGGGTATGGCCGCCGTAGTAGGCCAGCGTGATCGCCTCGCGCTGGCTGTCCGTCAGGCTGGCGAGCGCCTTGTTCACGCGTTCGGATTCCAGCCGCAGTTCAACTGTATCCGCGACGTCGTCGTAGCTGGCTTGGTATTCCTTGGCCCCCTGGCGCAGGTCCCGGTCCATGCTGGCCTGGCTGGCCCGCACCCGGTCCACGGCCCGCCGGTGGGCGATCACCAGGATCCATGAGAGGGCCTTGCCGCGGTCCGCGTCGAACCGGGCGGCGTTCTGCCAGATTTCGACGAAGATTTCCTGCGTGACTTCCTCGCTTTGCGCCGGGTCCCTGACCACCCTGCGCACCAGCCCGAAGATGGTGGGCGACACCGAGTCATAGAGCGATTCGAACGCGGATTCGTCCCCCAGCGCTACGCGCCGGATGAGCTCCTCCTGTGTCGGCGGGGCGTCCGGCCCCACGGGGCGCAGCCATGGCAATCGCATGGCTTCAAGGTTCTCACGCCCGTCGGACACTCCGCACCTCCCTGGTTCCTGTGTCGGCCCTGCAATTTTTCCCGATGAACGACGGCGGCAGGCGGGCTGCCGCCGTCGTTCTCCCCCCTTCCGCTCCCCCCAGCGGAGTTTTGCGGCTACTTGGCCGGCGGCATCAGGACCGAATCGATCATGTAGACCGTGGCGTTGGCGGTCTGGACGCCGCCGCAGACAACGTTGGCGTCGTTGACCATCAACTCGTCGCCGCTGCCGCTGACCTCAAGGGACTCGCCCTGCACGGTGGTGTGCTCACCGACGATCTCGTCCGGGCTCAGCTGTCCTTCCACTACGTGGTAGGTCAGGATGGTGCTCAGCGTGGCGTCGTCGGTCTTGAGGGATTCTAGGGTTTCGGCGGGGATCGCGCCGAACGCGTCATCCACGGGTGCGAAGACGGTGAATTCGCCGCTGTTCAGCGTGTCCACCAGATCGACCTTGGGGTTCAGCTCGCCGGAGACGGCTGCGGTCAGCTGGGTGAGCATCGGGTTGTTGGAGGCGGCGACGGCAACCGGGTCCTGCGCCATGCCGGCCACGGATCCGGCGCCGTCCGGCACCGCGGCTGCGTAGTCGGCGCAGGCCGGGCCGACGAGGTTGGCGGCGGGATCCATCGCTTCGCCGGACTCCGGGGCCATGGACTCCTTTGCGGTCGCCTCGGCTCCGGTGGTTGATTCGGGAGCCGCGCCGGCGTTGTCCGCATCTTCGGATCCGCCGCCGCAGGCGGACAGGCCGAGGGTCGCCACTGCGATCATTCCGAGTGCTGCAAAGTTCCTGCTGCTGTTCTTCAACATGGCTTTTCTCCTTGAGGGTGGCGCGGCGGCTGCCGCCTCCTGTTCCGGAAGCAACGCTTCCGGGCTGTCATGATGTATTCGGAACCGCTGCCGGAATGGATTGGAAGTGTTCCGAAAAATCTTTGGGATCCGGTCAGGGCTCAACCGTGACGCTGATGGAATGCCAGCCCGAGGCGCCGTTCGGAATCGGATCCGCCCGCTCATCGGTCTGCAGTCCGTCCACCGCGTCGTAGGAGCGGACCCGCAGGTAGTGCTGCCCGGGCTCGGCCTGCCAGCTGAACGACCATTGGCGCCAGGTGTCCACCGTGGCTTCGGCGGCCAGCTCCGCTTCCTGCCAGCGTCCATCGTCCACCTGCACTTCCACCCGTTCAATGCCGCGCTGCTGTGCCCAGGCGGTGCCGCCGACGGCAACCTTTCCTGCCGGCACGCGTGCGAACGGCCGCGGGGCTTCGATCCGCGATGCTGTCTTGATGGGGGCGCGCTCCGACCAGCCGCGGTCCGTCCAGTAGGCGGTCTTGTCCTGGAACCTTGTGACCTCCAGATCCACCACCCACTTGGTGGCCGACACGAAGCCGTAGAGCCCGGGTACCACCATCCGCACGGGGAAACCGTGGTCCAGCGGCAGCGGTTCGCCGTTCATGCCGACCGCGAGCAACGCGTCCCGGCCATCCCGCAGCACCTCCAGCGGTGTCGAGGCACTGAAGCCGTCGACGCTGGTGGAGAGCACCATGTCCGAGCCTGGTAGCGGGCGGGCGCGTTCCAGTACCTTCGCCAGCGGATAGCCGAGCCACTTGGCGTTGCCAGCCAGGTCGCCACCGACGGGGTTGGAGACGCAGGTCAGCGTCACATAGGACTCCAGCAGTTCGGAATCCAGCAGCTCCTGGAATGACATGGTGAATTCCTCCTCCACCATGCCGTGCACGCGAAGCTGCCAGGTCTGCGGATCAACCCGGGGAACGGCCAGCGCCGTATCGATCCGGTAGAAGTCCGCATTGGGCGTGACGAAAGGGACCACGCCATCTACCGGCGCATGGACACCGGCCGGCAGCGGTTCTGCTTTCCGGAACGGCGAGGGCAGCCGGAGCGCCTTACGGAAATCCTCCACGCTGTTGCGCAGGCCGGCGAGCGCGGTGCCGCCGGCCCCCACGACTGCGGCGGTCACGGCGAGCAGACCCGCTGCGGCAAAGAAGGAACGCCTTGTGGGAGTGCCGGAGGCAGCGGGGGCGACCGTAACGTCCGGACCAGCTGCGGCAGTCGCCGTCCTGATTTCTCCTGCCTCAGGTATGCGTCGCTCCAGCAGCCGCAGCGAAGCGAGTCCGGCCAGGGTTCCTGCCGCCGTCGGGATTAGATCCAGGACACCAGCTCCCGCCCGGGTGATCACGGCAGTACCCACCACTGCGCCCAGCAGTATCACTGCCGCGGCACCCCACGTCCAGCGGCGCCGGGCGAGCAGTCCGACCAGGCAGGCCAGTACTGCCGTGACCACGCCCATCGCGATGAACAGGACGGTCTTGTCCGCCGTGCCGAAGGTTTCGACGGCAAAATTCTTCAGCCAGGTCGGAGTGAAGTCGATAAACGCAGCGCCGAGAGCGACCAGCGGCGAAGCGGCCGGACGGAACCAGACGCCGGCCAGCTGGGCGACTCCCAGCAGCACTCCGGCCGAAACCAGTCCGGCGAGCGCTGCGGTCAGGACAGACAACGGGATTCTCTTGAGCTTCTTCACACCCGGTATTCGTAGCCGCCGGCCAAAAGTATTGGCCGGATTTTCAAAGAAGGTCCAAACCGCCCGCGCGTCTGCTCCGAATACTGGACAGGCGAGTCCACACGACTACTACGTGGCCGTCGAGAAGCAAGTCCATCAGAGAGGAAGAGCATCATGACTACGTCAGATCAAACCAGCATCCGTGGTGGCAGGCGGACCAGCGTTCAGACAGTAACTTTGGCCGTCGGTGCGGTCTTCCTGCTGGTCGGGATCCTGGGCTTCGTTCCGGGCATTACCAGCGGGGTCGATCAGCTCAGTTTCGCCGGTCACCAGTCCGGTGCCATGCTGCTGGGACTGTTCCAGGTCTCCATCCTGCATAACATCGTGCACCTGCTTTTCGGCGTCGTCGGTCTGGCGCTGTCGCGCAGCTGGACCGGTTCCCGGAGCTACCTCGTCTGGGGTGGAGCCATCTACCTAGTGCTGTGGATCTACGGGCTGGTTATCGGGCACGAGTCCCCGGCCAACTTCGTCCCGCTGAACACGGCCGATAACTGGCTGCACTTTGTCCTCGGTATCGCCATGCTCGGCCTCGGTCTCCTGCTGGGACGTGGGCACACGGCAGCCAAGGCCTGAAACGGAACAAAGGACTGTCACAGCTTCTTCATAGGTTGGCCGCCTAAGGTCCTACTCATAGCCCCGCATGGGGAAATACGCGAGCAGGGCCAGACAGCATTTCTGGCTGCAGGGAGCGGACGGCTATGACAGCTAAAGACGGCGTCTTTGCCACCAGAACCCCGCCGGGAACGACGGGGAATCTGATGACGGACCACCTGGTTCCGGGTATCCCGGACACCCTCCTGGGCGGCCGTTACCGAGTGGGTCCGGTCATCGGGATCGGCGGCATGAGTACGGTTTATCGTGCCGTTGACGAAGTCCTTGGCCGTGAGGTGGCCCTCAAGGTTTACCGTCCGGACCCCGTTGACCCGGAACGCCTCCGGTGGCACCAGGAAGAAATCGCGACGCTGGCCCGGCTGAACCACCCGGGCCTCGTCACGCTTTACGACGCCGGCAGCTCCCCTTTCGACGGCGGGACGGTGTCCTGGCTGGTTATGGAACTCATCCCGGGGGTGGACCTCGGACGCTACCTCGACGCCGGTCCGCTGGATTATCTGGAAACCGCCCGGCTCGGCGCCGAACTGGCTTCCGCCCTGCATTACATCCACCGGCGCAACATCGTCCACCGGGATGTGAAGCCGGGCAACATCGTGATGGCCCGCTACTTTGACGATGAAGCTCCCCACCCCAAGCTGGCTGATTTCGGCATTGCCAGAATGATCAACGGAACGCCGCTGGCCTCTTCCGGGACCACTTTGGGCACCGCCGGCTATCTCAGTCCCGAACAGGTGACCGGCGCTGCGGTTGGTGCTCCTTCGGACGTCTACTCTCTTGGCCTGGTGCTGCTGCAGTGCCTTACTGGCGAACTGGAGTACCCCGGCCCGCCCCTGGCATCGGCAAGAGCCAGGCTGGTACGCCCGCCACGAATACCGAAGAACCTCGGCCCGGTTCTGGCCGGACTGCTTGAAGCCATGACGGCTAAGGATCCGCGGCATCGGCCCGTTGCGGTCGAGGCCGCCCAGGCCCTGCGCAAGGTTTCCGGCAGCGAGGCACCCTCCGCCGGAGCTGGTTCCGGTGCCGTTGCCGCTGCCATGCCGTCGGCCGCCACCCGCCTCGGCGCCGAACCGCCGACAGCACACCTTGCCCTGCCCGTCCTGAAGACGAGCCTAATGACCAATGCCACCCAAGGCCTGCCCTGGCGGGAGCTGCCGGAAAGGCCGGCCCGGCAACCGGCTCCAGTCAATGGGCTTGAGCGATCGGCGCGGGCCGGCTCCACGGTCGTCCGCACCCGCGGCAAACGAAAGCCGCCCATGCTCCAACTCGGCCTTGCGGCAGCGGCCCTGCTCCTCTTGGTTGCGGCTCTGATCTTCGGCGCCGTGATCGCCACCTCCGGGAGGTCCATACCCGCGCAAACGCCCGCTCCGGCAGTGCCCGCGGAACTGGACGAGCATCTGCAGCAACTCGAAGAAAGCCTCACACCATGAACCGGCCGGCAGCCCTCACCCGAACGCTTCTGGCCGGCGTAGCCGCCACGGCACTGCTGGCAGGCTGCGCGCAGCAGGAGGATGCAGCCGCAACTGCCCTCGATATATTGCAGGAACGGGTCGGCACCATCAGGCAGCTTGCGTCAGAACAGAACCTTTCCACGGCCCTGGACGAAGTTGACCTGCTGGACAGCGACTTGGACAAGGCGGCCGCGAATGGGCATATCGCCGCGGAGATGCAGCAGGAAGCTGCGAAGGCGTTGGCCCAAGTCCGCAACGATCTGGAGGCGCTGGCCGGGGAAACCGTCCAGCCGGACGTGGCCCAAATCCCGGAAGCTCCGGCCCGCGAGGACACCTTCTCCAATGATGGGGAAGACTGGCGGAACTCCGAGGACAATGTGGACCGGGAACACTGGGACAACGATGACGGCCGGCACAGTTGGGATGACGAAGTCCACGATCGCTGGGAAGACCAACAGGACGAGTCCTGGGATCAATGGGAGGACCAGCAAGACGAAGCCTGGGACCAGCGGGAAGACGAACGAGACGACTCAGATGACGGACACCACTGACGCACACCTAACCCCTGGTTAGCAGTCCGACGGAACGAAGCCGAGCCGCTTGTCCACCACATTGGCCAGCGGTTTCCCCTGCCGCCAGGCATGGAAATTGCTCTCAAACTGCGCGGCCAGTTCGTCCAGCCAGTTCTGCGAATCACCGGACATATGCGGAGTGACGAGGACGTTGTCCAACTGCCACAGCTCGTGGTCTTGGGGCAACGGCTCGGTTTCGAAGACGTCAAGCACGGCGCCGCCCAACCGCCTAGCCTGCAGAGCCTGGACCAGCGCGTCCTGGTCCACCAGCTTGCCCCGGCCCACATTGACCAGCACGGCAGAGGACTTCATCGCTTCCAGGACTGTCCGGCTGACCATCCGCTCTGTCGCCGTCGTCAGCGGGGCGGCGAGCACCACGTAGTCATAGCCACCGGCGACCTTGGCAAAGTCCGCACTGGCGTGCACCGTGCCGAAGTCGCGATCCCCGGCCCTGGCGGTGCGGCCCATGCCATCGACGTCCATTCCGACGGCGCGCAGGAGCCGGGCGGTACAACGGCCGATGCTTCCGGTACCTGCTACCAGCACCCGCGCACCGGCAACCTCCGTTGTCGGCCAGCTTTTCCAGTGCTGCCGGCGCTGCCGCTCCCCGGCCAGTCCGAAGCCCTTGGCAAAATGCAGGATGCCGCCCAGGACGAACTCCGCCATCGGCCGGTCGAAGATACCGCGGGCGTTCGTGACCACCACGTCCGATTCGACGAGCTCCGGAAAGAGCAGCTTGTCTACACCGGCCGCCGGCACGTGGATCCACTTCAGCGCGTCCGCGTTCGGCCACACATCCTGCAGTCCCTCAGCGAAAAAGTCCCACATGTACAGCACGTCCGCCCCGTTCAGCGCGGATCCCAGGCCCGCGATGTCCGTGATCCTGAGCTCCGCGTGCTCCTGCAGCTTCTCCAGTCCGATGACGGGCCGGTCCCCTGCCAGGACGGTAACTATGGGCTTTGCGTTCATCCATCCAATCTAATTGACGGACGACGGCGGCCGCTCACCCTTCTCGGGTGAGCGGCCGCCGTCGTTGTTCCCGGCGTTCGCTACGGGAGGCCAGCACAGTGACTGGCCCGGCGGGCCACTGACGTTGGCTCCCCTATCCAGCGCGGCCGGTTCATGGCAAAGTGGCGCCATGAGCGAAGATCTGCGGATGCCCGACGCCGGCAATCCGACCCTCCGGTTGGGCTCGGACGAATGCTGGGAACTTCTCGCGGGCACGACGCTGGGCAGGCTGGCGGTCAGCTACCGCAACGAGCCGGACGTCATTCCGGTCAACTTCTGGGCCGCGGAAAAGAACATTCTGCTGCATGGCTCCGAATATGTCAGGGACATTGTCCGCCGGGCCGAGCACCAGGTAGTGCTGGAGGCGGACGGGCGCAGCGGTTCATCGGTCTGGAGCGTGATGGCGAAGGGCACGCTCCGCGAGCTGACCGGTCCGGCTGAGATTGCGGCGGTCGAGCGCCGGAAGCTCAGGCCCTGGACCCTCACGCGGAGGGTGCTGTATTTGGAACTGGAACCATCGGAACTCACGGGGCGGCGCATCGCCGTCGGGCCTGAAAACAATGACTGAGCCAGCTTGGCCTGCCGAAAGGAAGTACCCATGACCCGGCGCTCCAATGGCCCACCGCCAACCATCCATGCGGAGGAGGCCTCAGGCGGCAGCGCTCCATCCGCCGGTCTTCCCGCCATTCCTGACCAGGACAATCCCGTCATCGAGCTGACCGAGGACGAGTGTTGGGACCTGCTGATCGGCACGATGCTGGGCCGGCTGGCGGTCAGCGTGGCAGACAAGCCGGAGCTGTACCCGGTCAATTTCCTGGCCCACGACCGCCGGATCCTGATCCGCACCATGCAGGGCACCAAGCTGGTTTCGATGGCCATCAATAACAAGGTGGCACTGGAGGCGGACGGCCGCTCCCTCCACTCCGTCTGGAGCGTGGTGGTCAAAGGCACCGCCCGTGAGCTCATTACCGAAGCAGAAATAACGACGGCGGAGCAACTGTCCCTGCGGCCGTGGACAGCGTCGGTGAAGACAACCTACGTGGAAATCGCGCCCTCGCAGATCAGGGGCCGACGGATTGCGCTGGCGGACGAGTTCAAGCTGGAGCGCTGAGCCTTGATTGCGTGACACGGTGATTGTACGTTTTGTACATGTCTGCTCGCCTGCATTGGAGCGAAACGATAGACAAGGCGTCACGAGAGCCCGTGTCCAATACCCGGCATGGACGAGAAGCTGTAGTCCTCATGAATGCCGAGCTTGCTGAACGTGCATTGGAAGCGCTGGAAGATGCAGAGGATCTCAAAGCCGCGCGCGAAGCCCGCGCCGAGGGGGGTCCATCCCTTGGGAAGACGCCAAAGCAGACCTCGGGCTTGAGTGACCAGAACGTATCAGGTCACGCTGACCCATGCCGCGGAGAGGTCGCTTCGGAAGCTTGATGCAAAGGCCAGAATCCGGGTTGCCGCAGCCATAGAACTGCTCCAACACAACCCTCGGCCGCCTGCAGCGAAACGGCTGGTCGGCGGCAGCGGCGCATACCGCATATGCACCGGCGATTACCGCATCATTTACGAGATCACAGACGGCGCTTTGGTCATCCTCGTTCTCGGGGTCGGCCATCGTCGGGAAATCTACCGGTAGGAGCTGGCGGCAGTACGCTGTTGTCCACGCTTCGGCCGCGATTCAAGGGAGGCAGTAAATGCTCAGCCTGAAGAACATTGACCTGGACATGCTGACCACGGCGATGGAGAACGCCAGTTATGAAATGCAGTGGTGGCTGGATCCGGACACGGGCGGGCTGGAGTTGACCGGCGACATGGTGGACGAGGGCCTGTTACCGGAGCAACTGGAGGAACGCGGCTATGTGGCTGTGGAAATGGCCGACTCGCACCGGGGCTACCGGGATATGGAGGACTTCATCGCCACTCTCGAGGACGAGAAGGCGCGCGCCGCCCTGTTCCACGCCATCGAAAGGAAGCGTCCGTTCCGCCACTTTAAGGACGCGCTGTACGGCTACCCCCAGGTCCAGGAAGACTGGTACGCCTTCCACGAAAAGCGCATGCGCCACCACGCCGTCACTTGGCTCCTGTCCAAGGGAATTATCGACGAGCAGGAAGCCCGCAGGGAGTTAGGCGAGGACTCCTGAGCTCCTTGCGCACTGAGGCATAACCGGCACGGACAGCGGAGGCTGGGGCGGTCGATTTTAGGGTGGCCGTTTTTGTAGCCGCGGGCCGCTTAGGCAGGTACAAATGATGCATGACGACATCGCCCCTCGTGCTCGGCCCGATGATGCGGTACGTGGACCAGACGACCGCGAGCATCTGGGTGGAAACGCGGGACGCCGCGCGGGTTGCTGTCCGGGCTGGCGGGCAATCGTGGGAAGCGCGGACTTTTGCCGTGCACCACCACCACTATGCGCTCGTGGAAGTAGCCGGCCTGGAGCCGGGCAGCGTCACTCCCTACACAGTGGAGATCGACGGCGAAGAAGTCTGGCCGGCAACGGGAGCCGAATTCCCGCCGTCGTGCATTGCGACGCTGAAGCCGGACAAACCGCTGCGGCTGGAATTCGGCACCTGCCGCACCAGCGTCCCGCACGATAAGAACGGCAACCGCACCCACGGCGTCGATTCGATGCGCGCCTACGCGCTGGAAATGGCCAAGGGCGGCGACGTGTCCTGGCCGGATCTGCTGCTGTTCCTGGGCGACCAGGTCTACGCGGATTCCACCAGCGACCAGATGCAGGAGTTCATCAAGGCCCGCCGCGACATGAGCGAGCCGCCCGGCGAGGAGCTCAAGGATTACGAGGAGTACGCGCACCTTTACTCCCTCGCGTGGTCGGACGAGGCCAACCGGTGGCTGCTCTCGACCCTGCCGAGCGCCATGATTTTCGACGACCATGACATCCGCGACGATTGGAATGCCTCGCTGACCTGGAAGCAGCAGATGCAGGAGACCTCGTGGTGGCACGGGAGGATCGTGTCCGGGCTCGCCTCGTACTGGGTCTACCAGCACCTGGGCAATCTTTCTCCGCAGCAAAGGGCCGACGACGTCGTTTGGCGGCTGATTGCGAAGCATCGCGGCGAGGAGGAACTGGATCTGAGCGAGGCGCTGGATGCCTTTGCGGAGAAGGCGGACCATTATCCTGAGAGCTACCGGTGGAGTTTCTCGCGAGATATCGGCGGCGTGCGGCTGATCGTGCTGGACTCCCGCGCGGCTCGGGTGCTGGAGCCCGAACACCGTTCGCTACTGGACGGCAAGGAAATGGCGTGGCTGGACGGCCGGCTGCAGGGCGGCTTCCGGCATGTACTGGTGGCAACCTCGCTGCCGTTCCTGCTGCCCACCGGGCTGCACCATCTCGAGTCCTGGAACGAGGCGCTCTCCGAAGGCGTCTGGGGCAAGCCCGCGGCGAAGCTCGGGGAGAAACTGCGCCAGGCCATCGACCTGGAACACTGGGGCGCGTTCCAGAAGAGCTTCCAGGAGGTGGCGGCCATGGTGCTGGAGGTGGCCGACGGTCAGCGCGGGCCGGCACCGGAAACCGTTACGTTCCTGTCCGGCGACGTGCACTTCTCCTACGTCGCCGAGGTCCAGCGGCCCGCCGGCAGCCGGATTGTGCAGGCGGTCTGCTCGCCGATCCGCAATCCCCTGCCACGGCTGATCCGCTCGTTCACCGCCATCATGTCCTACGGCGTCGCCGGTCCGGTGGGCGCCCTGATGGCGAGGTCGGCGAAGGTTCCGGATCCGCCGTTCCGCTGGGAGACGATCAAGGGGCCGTGGTTCGACAACAACCTGGCCGGCCTCGAAGACTCTCCGGACGGGCTGAAGTTCTGGTGGCAGACCGGCATCGTCGAGAATGGGGACCACGACCGTCCGCGGGTGCAGGAGGTCGCCGCCGTGACCCTGCCGCCGCGCGGGGCCTAAGCCGGGCAGTGCGGGGAAACCCCCGATTCCATCTGTCGAAGGGACGTCTGCCGTGGGTTACATCAAGGTTGGAACCGAGAACAGCACCACGATCGAACTGCACTACGAGGACCACGGCGCCGGCCAGCCCGTTGTCCTCATCCACGGTTATCCCCTGGACGGCTCGTCCTGGGAAAAGCAGACCGCCGCGCTGCTGACGGCCGGCTACCGCGTCATCACCTACGACCGCCGCGGCTTCGGCCAGTCCAGCAAGCCGACCACCGGCTACGACTACGACACCTTCGCCGCGGACCTGAACACGGTACTGGAGACCCTAGACCTGACCGACGTGGTGCTGGTGGGCTTCTCCATGGGCACCGGCGAAGTGGGCCGCTACCTGGGCACGTACGGCTCCAAGCGGGTCGGCAAGGCCGCGTTCCTCGGGTCGCTCGAACCGTTCCTGCTGCAGACCGAGGACAATCCCACCGGCGTCCCGCAGGAGGTGTTCGACGGGCTGGGCCAGGCGGTGACGGCGGACCGGTATGCGTTCTTCACCGAGTTCTTCAAGAACTTCTACAACTCCGACACGTTCCTGGGCACCGAGCGCCTGAGCCAGGAGCATGTCAACGCGAGCTGGAACATCGCCGCCCGCTCCGGCGCCGTTGCCTCGGTCGCCGCGCAGCCGACGTGGCTGACCGACTTCCGCGCGGACATCCCCAAGATCGATGTGCCCGCGCTGATCGTGCACGGCACGGCGGACAACATCCTGCCCATCGATGCCACCGGGCGCGAGTTCGCCAAGGCCCTGCCCAGCGCGGAGTTCGTCGAGATCGAGGGCGCGCCGCACGGCCTGCTCTGGACGCACGCCGCCGAGGTCAACGAGGCCCTGCTGCGCTTCCTCGGCAAGAGCTGACAGACTCCCAATCGTCCAGACAGTGTCTGGACAATTGGGGCGAGCGTCAGGGCTGCCAACTAGTGTGACGTCGAGCTGGCGCCGAAGCGCGGGAGGGCCTGTCGCCGTCGTTATTTGTGTGCTTACACTGCTCGCATGAGCATTCAGGGTGAGTATTTCGCGGCAGCAGAAACCCCCAACAACGACGGCGGCGCCCCGCCTCCCGTTTTCGTCTACCGTGGCGCCGAGGGTTTGCTGGCGGCGCAGTTGGCCGAGGCGCTGGATAACCACGAGCTGCTTGAGGGCAACTGGGAGCTGGTGCACACGTACATGCCCCCAGCGGAGTGGAAGGACGCGGCTCACGGCGGGGTGCTGGATGAGCTGGCAGCGGACGCCTCCGTGCGGTTCAGCCCGGGAGAGCGGCAGCAGGTAGGCCGCTGGAACATCGTACAGTTGGCGGATTTCGGTTTCTTGCACAAAACTTGAGCTTTCCTTGAGCGTCAGCAACGGGTGCTGCCCCGATCATGTAAGGAGCCGGGAAGGACCCCACTCCTGACCGGCATCCATTGATCGGGACCGTTCGCTCGATCTGTGGCTGTTGGGGGGATCTGTCCCGGGCGGTCAGCCACCTGGTGGCCCGGGACACCAACTATTGCCCCGCTCCCCCGCTGGGTCTAGCGTGATCTGCATCAGCATCCACCGCTAACAAGGAACCGCCATGGCTGGGTTTGTGCAGATCATCGAGTTCAAGACCTCCCGCATCGAGGAGATCGAAAAACTAGGGACGCCGTCGAGGTCGGAAGGCAGCACCCCTGCCAGCTTCCGCGGAGTAAAGGTTACCGCGGACCGGGACCGGCCCGGCAGCTACTACACCATTGTGGAGTTCGACTCGTATGAGTCGGCGATGGAAAATTCGGCCCGTCCGGAGACTTCCGAATTCGCCGAGAAGTTCGCCGCCCTGTGCGACGGGCCGCCCGTCTTCCGCAACCTGGACGTGCTGTGGTCGGACACCGGGCAGGACGCGCAGGCCACGTAGGCAAGTCCCCTCGACGAGATGGAACACCTCACCGGCTTCGCCCGCGAATTCCTGAAGGCGATGAGGAACCTCCTGCCTATTGTTGCGGTGGTCGCGGTGTTCCAACTGGTGGTCTTCCGCGGGCTGCCCGAAGATCCCCTGCAGCTGGTGGTCGGGCTGCTGATTGTGGGCGTGGGCATCGCGATGTTCCTGCAGGGCCTGGACCTCAGTGTCTTTCCGGTGGGCAAGAACATCGCCAACCAGTTCACCCGCCGCGGTGCGCTGGGGCCGCTGCTGGCCTTCGGCTTCGCCATCGGGTTTGCCGCCGCCGTCGCCGAGCCCGCGCTGATCGCCGTCGCCGAACAGGCCGAGATTGTCAGCGACGGCCGGATCAACGGGCTGACGCTGCGCGTGGTCGTCGCGGTATCCGTGGGTCTTGTCCTGGTCCTGGGGCTGCTGCGCATCCTGCGGGGCTGGCCGGTCCACCGGCTGCTGATCGGCGGCTACGCGCTGGCCCTGGCGACCACCTTCATCGCGCCGCAGGAGATTGTCGGCCTCGCCTACGACTCCGGCGGCGTCACCACCAACATCGTGACCGTGCCGATGATCGCCGCCATCGGCCTGGGCCTGGCCAACTCGATCCGGGGGCGCAGCGTGCTGGCTGATGGGTTCGGCCTGGTGGCACTATGCGTGATGGTACCGATAATCGGTGTGCAGCTATACGGGGTCTGGGTCTACACCTTCGGCAACACCGGAGCCGTTGCCGCCGCACCCGGAGCCGGGTCCGGCCATTGGGCGGCGGACTTCGCCCTCGGGCTCGCGGAGACCGTGCGCGATGTGCTGCCGATCGTGCTGGTGGTCCTGTTCTTCCACTACCTGGTGCTCAAGCACAAGATCGCCCACCCGGTGCGCGTGCTGGTCGGCTTCGTCATGGTCCTGGTGGGCCTCTACGCCTTCGTCGTCGGGCTCAAAATCGGGCTCTTCCCCATCGGCACGCAGATGGCGGAGCAACTGATCGAGCGCGACGTGCCGGCGCTTATCCTGCTGTTCGCCTTGCTGATCGGCTTCGCCACCACCATGGCCGAACCGGCGCTGGTGGCGATAGGCAATCAGGCCGAGGACGCCTCGCGCGGCAGGCTCAACGGCTCCGCCATCCGCATCGTCGTCGCCGTCGGGGTGGCCGCCGGCATCACGCTGGGCGTCTACCGCATCCTTGTCGGCGGGCCATTCCACTACTACGTCATGGCGTCCTACGGCGTCGTCGTTGTCCTGGTTTTCCTGGCGCCCAAATACATTGTCGCCCTCGCCTTCGACCTCGGCGGAGTCACGACGTCGGAAGTCACCGTCCCGCTCGTGACCGCCCTGGGCATCGGGCTGGCGACCGCACTGGAGGGCCGCGATGCCCTGATGGACGGCTTCGGGCTTATCGCCTTCGCGTCCATTTTCCCGATCATCTCCGTCCTGCTCTACGCCATGCTCCTGGAAAGAATTCCCACCCTGCGGAAGGAAACGTCATGAAATTCACCGCCGTCGTCGTGATCGCCCCGGACCATCTGGAGGACCGGGTCATCGAACACGCCCAGCGCGCCGGCGCCACGGGTGTGACCATCCTGCCGGGCAAAGGCATCGGCGGGGAGTCCAAGCGGACGTTCTTCGGGCTGACGTTCGAGGGCTCGCAGTCCGTGCTGCTGATGGTGGTGGGCTCGCACCTGTCCACCTCGATCCTGAAGGAACTGCACACCATCCTGGTCAACGACGGCAACTCCCGCGGCCTCGCCTTCAGCATTCCCATCGAGCACCTGACCGGGATCGACCTGCGCCAAGTAGCCAAATTCGAGGAGCACATGCGCCATGAAGACACATGATGTTAGAGGACACGAGATCACAGGAGGAACCACATGCTGACCGTCAAGGACGTCATGGTGCGCAACATCGTCACCATCTCCCCGTTCAGCACCCTGCGCGATGCGCTGTCGGTGATGAAAACCCGCCAGGTGAAAAGCCTTGTGGTGGAACGCCAGCACCCGCACGATGCCTGGGGGCTGCTGACCTACAACGAGCTGCTGCGCACCGTGGTCGCCGAGGAAGGCGATGTGGACCTGCTCAACGTGTACGACGCCGCGTCGAAACCGGTGATTACCGTGGGCGAGGACCTCTCCGTGCACCAGGCCGCCGCGCTGATGAGCCGCTACCACCTCAACCGGATGGTGGTGGTGGAGGGCAACAAGCTGATCGGCCTGCTGGCCATGAACGACATCCTCGCCCGGCTGATGGACGATCTGATTTAGGACGATCTGATTTAGAGGAGCCCGAATGATGAACAGCACGGCACGGCACCTGCTGGACCGGCCCGGAACCGTCCTCCCGCTGGCAAAGCTCGACGGCGGGATGCTCGCCTGGGTGGGCGGGAAGGCCGCGAACCTCGGCGGGCTCATCGCCGCGGGCTTGCCGGTGCCGGACGGATTCTGTATTACGACGACGGCGTACCAGCGGGTCGCGGCGGAAGTGGGCCTGGATGCGATCCTCGCGGAGCTCGAGACAGCCGCGGGGGCCGGGGCAAGCGCGGGTGGGAACCGGGACACTTCCGCCGAAGGCGCGGCCGCGTTGGCCGGTATGGCGGAACGTGCGCGGGTCGCGCTGGAAGCCGCGCCTATGCCGGAGGACATCGCCGAGGCCGTCCGCGCTGCCTATGCGGAGCTCGCGAACAACGACGCCGGGCGGCAGCTGGCCGTGGCGGTGCGTTCCTCCGCCACCGCCGAAGACCTGCCGGAGGCCAGTTTCGCCGGCCAGCAGGACACTTACCTCAATGTTGCCGGCGAGGACGCGCTGCTGGATGCGGTCCGCCGGTGCTGGGCCTCGCTCTGGACGGAACGGGCGGTTGCCTACCGCAGCGATAACGGCATCGACCAGCGTTCGGTGAGCATCGCCGTCGTGGTCCAGACGATGGTGGACGCCGAGGTTTCCGGCGTGCTGTTCACGGCCAACCCGCTCACCGGCCGGCGGCACGAGGCGGTGATCGATGCGGCGCCCGGGCTGGGCGAGGCGGTGGTCAGCGGGGCGGTGAATCCGGACCAGTTCGTGGTGGACACCGCCAGCGGACGGATACTCGAGCGGACGCCGGGCAGCAACCCCGCCGGCGGCGGCGACGCGTGCCTGACCGATGAGCAGATCCGGGCGCTGACCACGCTGGGCGCCCGCGCGGAGGAACACTTCGGCGAACCGCAGGATCTGGAGTGGGCCATCGGGCCCGACGGCGCAATCCACCTGGTGCAGTCGCGCCCCATCACCACGCTGTACCCGCTGCCCGCGCCCGCGGATACAGGCCGCGCGGGCGGCGGCGGGAACGCGAGCGACGGCGAGGGTCGCGACGGCGGGACCCGCGCCTACCTGTGCGCGAGCCTGCTCCAGGGGCTCACCCGGCCGCTGACGCCGATGGGGCTGTCCGCGTTCCAGGTGCTGGCCGACGCCTACCGCCCGGCCGGCGGGAACTACGGGGCGCCGGTCCCCTTCAGCTACAGCCAGGCCGGGCTGCGGCTCTTCGTCGATGTGACGCCGGTGCTGCACAGCAAGGCCGGACGGCAAATCATCCCCGCCGCGATGAAGGCGGCCGATGCCCGCTCGGTCGGTGCGCTGCGGTACCTGATGGAGGATCCGCGGTTCGCCATCATCAGCAGGCCAAAACTGGGCGCGCTCAAGGGGGCGCTGCGAGGATCACTAAGAGGCTCGCTCAAGTCCGTGCCGCAGCTGGCGATGATTCCCCGGGTACTCCACGGCCTTGTCCGGCCGGCGGCCGCGCTGGAACGCAGCAGGCGGGCCGAGCAGGAATTTCGCCGGATGCTGGTACTGCCGGAGCCGGCCACGCCCGCCCGGCGGTTGGACTTCGTCGAACGCATGCTCGCCGGGATGATCACGCCTGGCGTGCTCAAGCAGCTTCCGCCGCCGGCCGCCGGCTACATCTGGCTGGGCATCGTGCGCTGGCTGCTGGGTCAGCTGGTGCAGCCCGGCGACCTGCAGGCGGTCCTGCGCGGGCTGCCCGACAACGTCACCACGCAGATGGATCTGGAGCTCTGGCAGGCCGCCACCATCATCCGCGACGACGCCGAGGCAGCTCGGGCCCTCAAGGATGAGGACCCGCAGGAGCTCGCCCGGCGCTATGCCGAAGGTTCACTCCCCGCGACCGCCCAGCACGAGCTGGCCGCGTTCCTCGACAAGTACGGCCACCGCGCGGTGGCGGAGATCGATATCGGCATCCCGCGCTGGTCCGAGGAGCCGGCCCACATCATCAACGTGCTGGCCAACTACCTGCGCCTGAGCGATCCGGACCAGGCACCGGACCGGCAGTTCGCCCGTGCCGCCGCCACCGCCGAAGCCAAGGTCGCCGAGCTGACCCACCGCGCCCGGGCCAAAGGCAGGATCCGCGGCAGGCTCGTGGCCTACGGACTGCGCCGGGTCAGGGCCACCGCGGGCCGGCGCGAGTACCCGAAGTTCGGCCTCATCGTGGCCCTCGCCGCGCTCCGCGCCCAGCTCAAGCGGGTGGGAACGGTGCTGGCAGACGAGGGCCGGATCGCCAGCCCCGAGGACATCTTCTTCCTGGACCTCGCCGAAGCCCGCGTGGGCTTGCGCGGCGCGGACCTGAACGAACTCGCCGCCGAACGCCGCCGCACCTACAACCGCGAACTGCGCCGCCGCCGCATCCCCCGCCTCCTCCTCTCCGACGGCACGGACGTCGAGGCCGCCATGGGCCACGCTTCCGCAACAACGACGGCGGCAACGCACCTTCCGCCCGGCACGCTCACCGGAGCACCCGCCTCGGCAGGCACCGTGACCGGCAAGGCGCGAGTCATCCTGGACCCGGCGGGCGCCCACCTGGAGCCCGGCGAAATCCTCGTCGCCCCGTCCACCGATCCCGGCTGGACCCCGCTGTTCCTGACCGCCGGCGCCCTAGTCATGGAGATGGGCGGCCCCATTTCACACGGCGCCGTCGTCGCACGTGAGTACGGGATCCCCGCCGTCGTCGGCGTTCCCGATGCCACCACCCGCATCACCACCGGCGACACCATCACGGTCGACGGCGCAGCGGGCACCATCAGTATCCAGACCTGATCCCCCGCGCCTCCTCAATCCCTCCTCAACTCCTCCTCAATCCCCCGCCATCGAATGGGCAGCAGATGCCCTTTTCAAGGGCAGGGAAGGGCATCTGCAGCCCAGCGGCTGGCGACGGCGAAGGCACAGCCCGTTCACAGGTTCGCCATAGCACCCACTTATGCCCTAGTTCCACCGTTAACACATGACAAGCAAACATCGGCAGCCCGGTGCACCAGCCATCGCCACGACGCGCCGGACCAGCAGGACCATCCAATCCCCCGGTACTACGGGCTCCCCCGGGGCAGGGAACCCCTGGCATTTCTGGTCATCATCGTGGTTCACCTGGACCATCGTGGCCATAGGCCTGATCGCCTGCGGCGTCTACTTCTGGGTGACGAAAATCCAGCCGGTCGTTCCGGATCTCCTGGCATTCATCACCCAGCCGCGGTAACCATCACTCTTGCCGGTCCGAACCGCCCCCTTCGGACCGGCAGCCCTGCCGGTCCGGTGCCCATCGCCGGACCGGCCGAACTGCTTCCCTCCGTCCAGCCCTCAAACAGCGGGCTTGAGAACGTAGCCCACGCCGCGGACCGTGTGGATCATCGGCGAGCGGCCGGCGTCGAGCTTTTTGCGCAGGTAGGAAATGTAGAGCTCAACGATGTTGTTCTGGCCGCCGAAATCGTAGTTCCACACGTGGTCCAGGATCTGGCTCTTGCTGACTACCGTGCGCGCGTTGTCCATCAGGTAATGCAGCAGATCGAACTCCGTCGCCGTGAGTTGGATGTCCGTCCCGGCGCGGGTAACCTCGCGCGTATCGAGGTTCAGGACCAGGTCCCCCACCACCAGTTCGGCCGACGCCGCTGCCGCCACGCCCGAGCGCTGGACCAGTCGGTGCAGGCGCAGCATCAGTTCCTCCATGCTGAACGGCTTGGTCACGTAGTCGTCCCCACCCGCGGCCAGGCCGGTGATCCGGTCGGCCACGGCATCCTTGGCAGTCAGGAACAAAGCCGGCACGTTGGGCGAAAAAGCCCGGATCTTCAGCAGCGCCTCCACGCCGTCGAACCCGGGCATCATCACGTCCAGCACCAGCACATCCGGGCGGACATCGCGGGCAACTTTCACGGCCGACGGTCCGTCATGGGCCACGTGCACGTCCCAGCCGGCCATCCGCAGTCCCATCCGCACCAGGTCCGAAAGCTGCGGCTCATCATCAACCACCAGCGCCCGGACCGCGCTGCCGTCCGGATGCCTCAGTTTGGGCAGCCCGCTGACCAGCTCGGTGGGATCCTGTGCGGCCATGGCTACTCCCCCTGGTATCAAGTTGCGCGGATACTGAGACAACAGTAACCACTACAGTTACTACATCCCATCAGTGGGTCGGTCAGATTGGAAGAGAAGCCCATGCAGAGCGACAAGCGGCCTTCCCGCCCGCCGTCGGCGCCTGCGCCCGGCCACCGGCGCAGCGGCGGCTGGGCCCCATTCCGCAACTGGCAGCTGCGCACCAAGCTGGTCCTGATCACGTTGGCGCTGCTGGCCGCGATCTGCCTCGCCGTCGGCCTCTCCGCGCACGCCGCGATGACCTCCTTCCTGACCGGCCAGCTGGACGAGCAACTGGCGCAGGCCTCGGCCCGGGCCAACCGGTCGCAGGAAGAGTTCCGCCGGGACCCGGACGATGAAGACCACCATGACGAAGACGAAGAGAACGACGGCGGCGGCCAGCTTGCGGAGAATGCTGCGGATCCGCTGGCCGGACCAGGCACCCGGGCGGGAACGCTGAACGCCCGCATCGGCGACCGCGGGGTCCGCGGCGCCGGCATCTTTACCCCCGACGGCGGCAGGCAGGAGCTGACCGAGGCGGATGAGCAGATCCTCGACGACCTGGCCCTGGACGTTCCGCCGGTTGACCGCACCCTCTCGGTGGGCGACTACCGGCTGGTGGCGACCTACAACCCGGAACGCGAGTACACCATCGTTACCGGCCTGCCGCTGCTAGCCAAGGAGGAAACCCTCGCCTCCCTGACCCGGACCATGACGGTGGTTTCCGCGGCCGGCCTGGCCGCGGCGGCGCTGCTGGGCACGCTGATTATCCGCCGCACCCTGCGCCCGCTGGAGCAACTCTCCGGCGTGGCCACCCGCGTCTCCCGGTTGCCGCTGGGCGAAGGCGAAGTCGCCATGGCCGAACGCGTTCCGGCCGGAATTGCGGTCCCCGCCACCGAAGTGGGACGGCTGGGGCATGCCTTCAACCTGATGCTCGACAACGTGGCCGGTGCGTTCAGCGCCCGCCACCGCAGCGAGACCAAGCTGCGCCAGTTTGTCGCCGACGCCAGCCACGAGCTGCGCACTCCCCTGACCGCCATCCGCGGCTACTCCGAAATGATCCGGCTGACCGAGAACCTCAGCGAGGAAGGCCGCTCCTCCATCTCCCGCGTGGAGTCCGAGTCCAAACGCATGACGGCACTCGTGGAGGACCTGCTGCTGCTGGCGAGGATGGAGGAAGGACACCAAGCGGAACAGCACGACGTCGACCTGACCCAGCTGGTGGTCGAGTCCGTCAGCGACATCCGTGCCGCCGCACCCGAACACCGCTGGGTCCTGCAGTTGCCCGATGATCCCGTGACCGTGCGGGCCAACCCCGGGCAGCTGCGCCAGGTCCTCATCAACCTGCTGACCAACGCGCATAAACACACCGGCCCCGGAACCACCGTGGTCACTTCGCTCGCCGCCGAACCCGGCGCCGCCGTCCTGACAGTGGCCGACGACGGGCCCGGCATCCCGGCGGAATTCATCGACAAGATCTTCTCCCGCTTCACCCGGGCGGACACCGCCCGCTCCGACCGCAGCGGCACCCACGGCCTGGGCCTGTCCATCGTGGATGCCATCGTGAAATCCCACGGCGGCCGCGTCGCCGTCAGCAGCAGCGGAGGAAAGACCGAGTTCACCGTCCGGCTCCCGGGCACCGGCGTCCAGCCCGCGGGGTGAGTCAGACCAGTGCGTCTTCTTTGGCCTCCTCAGCGCTGGCATTCCGGCGGTGCCGCAGGTGCTGGATTCCACTCACAGCGAGTGCCGTTGCCAGGACCAGGTAGAGGGTGACCGTGATCGGGCTGCCGATGAGGATCCCGAGGTCGCCCTCGGAGACGGCGAGCGCGCGCCGCAGTTCCGTTTCCGCCATGGGGCCGAGGATCACGGCGATCAGCACCGGTGCCAGCGGGATGTTGTACCGGCGCATCATGAATCCCACGAGGCCGATCCCGATGAGCAGCCACAGGTCGATCAACGACGAACTGATGGCGTAGACGCCGAGCATCGAGAACACCGTGATGCCAGCATAAAGATAGTGCTTCGGGATGGTCAGCAGTTTCGCCCAGACCGCTGCAAACGGCATGTTGATCATCACCAGGATGGCCAGGCCGATAAACAGCGAGGCCAGCAACGCCCACACTAAGTCGCCGCTGCGCTCGAACAGCAGCGGCCCCGGCTGCATTCCGTACTGTTGGAAGGCGGCCAGCATGATCGCCGCCGTAGCGGAAGTTGGCAGGCCCAGCGCCAGGAGCGCACCCATGGCGGTACCGGCCGTGGCGTTCGCAGCCGCTTCCGGGGCCGCGAGACCACGGATGGATCCGGTAGCGCCGAATTCCTTGTCGCCCCGCCGCTTGGCGAGGTGCTTTTCGGTACCGTAGGCCAGGAAGGTCGGAACTTCCGCACCTCCGGCGGGGATCAGGCCGAAGGGTGCGCCGAAGGCCGTGCCGCGGAACCATGCCGGCAGCGCCTTCTTGATGTCCGCGAGTCCCAGCCGGGCCTTGCCCTTGGCCGTGATCTGCGTGGCTGCCGGATCACGGTGGATCCGTGCAGCAATGTGGAAGACCTCTCCCAATGCCAGCAGTCCAACGGTGATGACGATGACGGAAATGCCGTCGAACAGCTGCGGCATGCCGAGTGTGAAGCGGGCCGTACCGCTGGGTCCGTCAACTCCAACGAGCGCGAGCGCCAGGCCAATGCCCAGAGCTGCGATGCCTCTGATCACTGATTCGGCGACGACCGCCGAAATCGCCAGGAAAGCGAAGACCGCCAGGGCGAAATATTCGGCCGGACCGAAGACGGTGGCGAGCTTGACCAGCGTCGGGGCGAAAAACACCACCAGGGTGGTGGCAATCAGGCCGCCGATGAACGCTCCCATGGCAGCCGTGGCCAACGCCTTTGCCGCTTGGCCGTTCTTCGCCATGCGGTGCCCCTCGAACGTGGACGCGATGGCCGAAGAGTTTCCGGGCGTATTCAATAGGATGCCCGACGTCGAATCGCCGAAGAGGCCGCCGAAGTAGACACCGGCGAACATGATGAATGCTGCGGTTGGTTCCAGCGAGAACGTCACCGGCAACAGCAGCGCCACGGCCATGGCGGAGCCGAGCCCCGGAAGGACACCGACGGCGGTGCCAAGGATGGCGCCCACAAGCACCCAGACCAGATTCATTGGGGTAAGCGCCTGGGCAAACCCTTCGGACAGAAGTGCTAACTGTTCCATCAGAGCATCCCTCCCAGGAATCCGGCCGGGAGGTTCAGGCCCAGTCCGGCGTTGAAAGCCAGTTGAATTGCGGAGGAAAAGACCAGTGCGATGCCCAGGTCAAACACCGGACGCTTGCTGCCCAAGGCTCGGGAAACAATCCAGAACAGCAGGGCTGCGCTGATTATCCATCCAACGGTTTTGAGAATCAGAGTGAAGACAACGACGCCGCCGACAACCTGCCCCACGGTTTTCCAGTCCGTGTAGGTCTTCCACTTGCCTTGGTGCCCGGCGCCCGAAGTCCTGGTCTGTTGTTCGCCCTCCGGCAGGTGGGCAAGGTCGCGCAGCATGTCGGCGGAGAAGTCACCGCTGCCGGGATGGGCCTTCGTATCCGGCAGACGCGGATGGCGGAGAATCTGGATCGCCAGCACCGTGGCCGTGACGTACAGCGTGATGCATACGAGTATGGGGAAGAATTGCGGCCCGGGCGCCGAGTTTCCCTGGACGTTCATCGTGGCGGTGCCGATCGTCAGGAAAATTGCCACCGCATAGAGCAGTGCGACGACGACGAACTCGCTGCGTCCGGTGGTGAACTTCTTCACCGGCGCCGGGGCCGCTTCAGTACGGACAGGTTGTTCCTGGGTGATGCTCATAGTCCGAGGTCCTTTACAATTTCCTGGGCTGTGGCTACTTCGCTGTCGATGAACTGTTCGAATTCCTCGCCGGTGGCGAAGCTGTCGGTCCAGCTGTTGCGTTTGACTGCGTCCTGCCATTCATCGGATTCGCGCATTTCGGTGGCGATCTGGATGAACTCTTCCTTTGCCTCGGCGCTGATGCCCGGTGCCGCGACGATGCCACGCCAGTTCGACATGGACACCTCGTACCCCTGCTCGCGGAACGTCGGAACGTCCACCCCTTCCAGCCGCTCCTTTGACGAGATCGCCAGGGCGCGAAGGGTGCCGGCCTCGATCTGGTCGCTGACTTCGTTGTAGCCGGACATGCCGGCCGCCGTTGTATGTGACAAGAGCGAGGTCAGGGCTTCTCCGCCACCGGAGTAGGCAACATAGTTGACCTCTTTGGGATCGATGCCGACTTCCTTGGCCAGCATGCCGCTTAGCAGGTGGTCGATGGATCCGAGGGAGCCGCCACCGATGGAGGCTGCTCCGGGATCCTTTTTCCAAGCTGCGATGAAATCGTCCAAGGTCTGGAACTCGGAATCTGCCGGCACCACAAGCGCGGCAAAGTCATCGGCCATCCGCGCGATTGGAACAACGTCGTCCATGGACTCGGGGTTATCGGCGAGCTCGATGGCACCGACCATCACCCCGCCGGTGACCAGCAGGGCATCTTCACGGCCGGGAGTCTGGACGAACTGGCTCAGGCCGATCGTGCCGCCTGCACCCGGCACATTGATGACCTGGGGATTATTCACAATCCCGTCGCTGCGCAGGGCCTGCTGTGATTCCCTGGCGAAACCGTCCCAACCGCCGCCAGGCGCCGCTGGGGCAATCAACGTGAGCTTGCTCCGGGCGGTGCTCACGCCACCTGACGTTGCCGCATTGGCAAAGGCCGGCACGGCAACCGCGGCCACTAGGACTCCGAAGAGCGCTGTGCGTATTGGTTTTTTCATGTTTTCCGTTCCATCCAACGAAGTGGGACGAGTCGGACTGCCACGTTGGACAGTTCTGGTTTGTAGCGGCATCCGCGGCCATTCTGGGTGGATACCGTTGTACACAATAAAATACAGCTTTGCACAGTGACCTGAGTCACCGCAAGGCCTGAACCTCAGGCAATCCATCGCTTGATCGCAAAACCGCGCAGGGATGCTGCATATCGTCGAGAAAATGGCTCTTGCCGGAACTTGGATCGATGTATACAGTTGTACACACAACCAGATAGGAGACATTATGTCGCAGAAATCTAATGCTGAATCTTCAGCGCAGACAGAGACCGTCCAGGTAATCGTGGTCGGCGGAGGAAATGCCGGCTTCACGGCGGCTCACGCGGCAGCTGTACGTGGGCGGTCAGTCATGCTGCTGGAAAAGGGCGAGCGCGACATGGCAGGCGGCAACAGCTTCTACACTGCAGGCGCCACTCGGATTGCCCACAATGGCTTGGATGATCTCCAGGGCCTGGTCGAACCCGATGAGCGGCACGCCATGACCGTTGTTCCGCCGTACACGGCCGAAGAATACGCCGCCGACATGGCAAAGGTCACCGAAGGCCGCAACGACCCTGAGCTCACCCAGGTGCTCGTGTCCGAAAGCCAGTCCACCCTGCGCTGGCTGAACAGCCTCGGGTTGAAGTACCGGCTCATGTACGAGCGCCAGGCCTACGAGCGTCCCGACGGCAGCTACCTTTTCTGGGGCGGTCTGCACGTGGGGAACGTCGGCGGCGGCGAAGGCCTGATCGAGGACCACACCCGGGTTGCCGCCGAACTCGGCATCGACGTCCGCTATGGGCATGCAGCGAAAAGCCTCGTCGTCAACGATGGCCGCGTCGCCGGCGTCGTTGTTGAAACCGTCGACGGCGAGAAGACAATCCTGGCGGAATCGGTGGTCCTCACTGCAGGTGGTTTCGAAGCCGATCCCGAATGGCGCAAGGAGCACCTCGGCGAGGGCTGGGAGAACGCGAAGGTCCGTGGCACGCCGTACAACACCGGTGACATGATTGCCGCCGCGCTGAACATCGGGGCAGCCAAGGGCGGCGACTGGGCCACCTGTCATAGCGTGCAGTGGGACGCGTTTACCGCCCAGAACGAAAGCAACCGTGAACTGACCAACAGGCTGACGAGGCAGAGCTACCCGCTGGGAATCATCGTCAATACCGAGGGCAAACGGTTCCTGGACGAGGGCGCCGACTTCCGCAACTACACCTATGCCAAGTACGGCAAGGAAATCCTCAAGCAGCCCGGCTCCGTCGCCTACCAGATCTTCGATGCCTCGTTGCGGCCGATGCTCCGCAGCGAAGAGTACGAAATGCCCGATGTCTCCGAGGTCATCGCGGATACCCTTGAAGAGCTGGCAGCCAAACTGGGCATTGACGTGGAGAGCCTGGAGAAGACCGTCTCGGACTTCAATAACTCGATCGACCGCAACATCCCCCTGGATCCAAACATCAAGGACAAGCGAGCCGCAAACATCGAGCCGGTCAAGAGCAACTGGGCCTCGCCGATCGAAACCGGCCCCTTCTACGCGTACGGCGTCACCTGCGGTATCACCTTCACCTTCGGCGGCGTCAAGGCAGACACCTTCGGCCGGGTGCTCAATGAAGAAGGCAAACACATCGATGGCCTCTTTGCCGCCGGTGAAATGCTCGGCGGCCTGTTCAGCGGCAACTACCCCGGCGGTTCGGGCCTCGCGGCCGGATGCGTGTTCGGGCGACGGGCCGGCAGCTTGGCGTAAAGTTTGGAGCAAACGGGCATCCGAACGCCGCAATAAATGCAAGGAAAACCATCGTGACGCAAACAGCATCATCAGCACGCGTGGACGGAGAGGGCATCTTTCTCACGCTGCGCAGCGAGATCCTGTCCGGAGTGCACCAGCCGGGCACCTCCATGCGCGAAGTAACCCTTGCCGAGCGGTTCGGCGTCTCCCGGACACCTGTCCGGGAGGCGCTCTCCCGCCTCCAGCAGGAACGCCTGCTGGAACGAGTGGCACGCGGCCTGCAGGTTCCACAAGTGGATCCGCAGCAGGTCGTGCAGATCTACGACATGCGCATCCTGCTCGAAGAAGAAGCAGCCGGACAGGCTGCACGGTCGCGGCAGTTCACCGACCTCATGCGGCTCGAAGCACTTCTGCAGCGGGACCGCGAGCTTAGCGATCCTGACGACCACACCCGGATCATCACTAATCTGGAGTTCCACGCTGCCGTCTGGGAGTGCACGCACAATCCCGTTCTCCAGGACCTGCTCGAGCGCCTTTCCACGCATCTCGTTCATGCTCCGCGTTCAACGCTTTCCATGTCCAACCGCTGGCCGGAGTCGCTCGACGAGCATGCTGAGCTGATTCACGCGATCGAAGTCCAGGATGCCGACGCCGCGCGCAGAATTGCCCGCGAGCACATGGAGACCGCGCGCAAACTTCGACTGCAACTGCTCCGTGAGTCAGCCTTGAATCAACCGCTCAGGTCGCACAGCCGACCCTGATAATCCGAAGTTCAGCTATTCGGCGCTCCGCAGGCCAAGGAAGATTTCCTGCACCCTACTATGTCTGCAGGAAGAGTCTCAGCTGTAAATCTGTGCGTACAAATCCTCGATCTGGTCTGCTGTGGGAACGATGGGGTTGTTGCCCGGCGACCCGGAAGCGAGCGCCTGCTGTGCCATCAGCGGGCTCAGTTCATTCCACTTCTCTTGGTCGATGCCGTAGCTCTGCGGCGTCGGCACATCCAGGTCCTTGCAGAGGACGGCAAGGGCTTCGACCAGCTTGTCAGCGGCGAGCGCATCGGAATCCCCACGGCCGGCGGCTCCGAAGGCACGAGCGCATTCTGCATATCTGCCGACCGCGCCCTCAACGGAGAAGGCCGTGACTGCCGGGAACAGCATGGCGTTGGACAGGCCATGTGCCACGTGGAAATGCGCCCCGATCGGCCTGCTCATGCCATGCACCAGGGCCACACTGGAATTCGAAAAAGCGATGCCGGCCTGCGTCGCAGCGAACATCATGGCTTCCCGTGCCTCCAGATCGTCCCCGTCCGCATACGCCCGGCGGATGTTCCGGCCGATGGTGCTGACAGCGGTCAAAGCCAGGCCATCTGAGAAAGCATTCGCCTTCCTGCTGACATACGCCTCGACGGCGTGGGTGAGCGCATCAACCCCGGTATCTGCGGTCAGCCTCGAAGGCATCGAGAGGGTCAGCTCGTAGTCGACAATCGTGGCCACGGGCAGGAAAGCCAAGCCCGTGCACAACATTTTCTCGTCAGTCGCGCTGTCCGTGATGACTGTGAATTGCGTGGCTTCGGATCCGCTTCCGGCAGTTGTCGGGATGGCGATTACCGGCAGGGCGGGGCCACTGTTGTTCCGCGGTGCCTTGTAGTCACGCATTTGGCCGCCCTGCGCCGAGAGCAGCCCCAGAGCCTTGGCCGTATCCATCGGGCTTCCGCCGCCGAAGCCGACGAGGCAGTCGGCACGGTGGGCGGCAACCGCTTCCAGCCCTCCGATCAGGGAGTCGGTGGTCGGGTCCGGAACAGTTTCGGAAAACACCGCACCAACCAGCCCAGCGTCCCCGAGGTTGGCGAGCAACCGGCCAGCTGCACCGGTGCTGGCCAAGAACTTATCCGTGACAAGCAGTGGCCTGGACAGGCCCAAACCTGCGAGAACGCTGCCGAGCTCGCCGGCAGCTCCGCCGCCGATGCGCATAATGCGGGGAAGTGCAATGGAAGAAACCATACAAAGAACCTCTCTGGCTGGAAGTACGCATGCCGCGTGTGACGCCGGCAATGCTCTCCATCCTGCCCTCTGAAGCGTCATATGCCAACGAAACATGGGCAGTGACCGGCCACTGGTCGGCATTGATCCGCATGACGACGCCGGTGCCCTCCTGAGGAGGCACCGGCGTCGTCACTGCTGTAGAAATCGACGGCTCGTTGTCTGCGGCAATCAGCTGTTCGCAGCCGCGCCTAGCCCGAAGTGCATCAGGTCCTCCCCCACCACGAGGTTTCCGGAGAAGCCGACCTGTGCCTTTTCCCATTTCTCAACTGGAGTGTTACCAGGTACCAGATGGGTCAGGACCAAGGTCTTAACGCCCGCTGCCTCGGCCTGAGGTCCAACCTGTTCGATGGCGGTGTGGGCTGCCAGCATGTGCTGCATCAGGTTGGGGTCCGGTTTGGGCGAGTCCGGGCCCATCAAACCGTCAACCCAGTCCATGTCGATGCATTCATGCAGCAGGATATCTGCGCCCTCGGAGATCCTCACCAGGTTCCGACAAACCCCGGTGTCACCGGAAATCACAATGGATCCGTCAGGGGTATCGAAGCGGAAAGCGAAGGCGGGAAAGACCGGCCGGTGGTCCACCAGAATCGCGCTGACACGCACGTTCTCATCCCGGTAGATCTCGAACGGTTCCATCGCCGGCGTCGGGTCCCCGTTGGGGTCCCTTCCGGTATCCGCCGGCAGCTGGATGTCCTCGAATTCGAAGATTTCGCGTAGGTCCTGCTTGGCGTTGTCGCGCATGCGATCGTTGATGTCCAGCGCGTAGGCCTGCAACAGCCGTTCGGTTGACTCGACCAGTCCCGGCGTCGGCGAATCCGGGTTGAACACTTCGGGCAGGTGCTCGCGCTTTTCCTCCGCGAAGATCGGCGGCAGCGTGCCCCGGTCTCCTGGGCCGATCACCTTGATGGGCCGCTGCAGTCCGTCCGACCCGTTGTGCCAAGCCAGCAGCAACAGGTTCGGGTAGTCGACCATGTGGTCCGAATGGTGGTGGGTGATGAAGACTGCCCTCATGTTGTCGAGGCCTTTCTGGAAGCCCGCAGGGCCCAGGCCGGACTTGCGGAACTGGGGTCCCCAGCCTTCGCCGCAGTCGATGAGGTAGACGGAGTCGTTGACGGTGATCGCGGTGGAAATTCCGCTGCGGTCGCTGCCGTCCCACCATGGCGGTCCGCCCGCGGTGCCGAGGAGGGTCACCCGGGTGCGGTGCTTGGCGGCCTGCTCTGCAGTCAACGGCACATACTGGCTGCTCATGGGAATGGTCCTTTCAGCGGATGGAAGCGTGGGATTTGGCGTTCTGGATGAGTTCGAAGATGCGGCTGCGCAGCTTCGCGTACTCGGGCAGCGATTTTGTTGTGACCTGGTGCCGTGGATGCGGCAGCGGCACCTCGATGTTTTCGCTGACCGTGGTCGGCGCCCCGGACAGCACGATCACCCGGTCTCCGAGGTACACCGCCTCGTCGATGTCGTGCGTGACGAAGACGACGGTGGTGTCGAAGTCGCGGCGGACCTTGAGGACCAGATCCTCGAGGTCGATCCTGGTTTGCGCGTCGACGGCGGCGAAGGGCTCGTCCATCAGGAGCACATCGGGCTGGTACGCCAGGCCGCGGGCGATGGCCGCGCGCTGCTGCATGCCGCCGGACATCTGCCAGGGATAAAGCCCGCCCTTGCCGGCCAGGCCTACCGATTCAAGCACCTGGGCGATCCGCTGCGGACGTTCTGTCTTCGGGAACTTGTTGCGCATGGGCAGCTCGATGTTCTGCTCCACCGTCATCCACGGCAGCAGCGAGCGGCTGTAGTCCTGGAACACGACGGCGAGCTTGGCCGGCGGCTCCAGCACTTCATCCCCTTCAAAAACGGTTCGGCCGCCACTGGGGTCCAGCAGGCCGGCCATGCACCTGAGCAAGGTGGTCTTGCCGGATCCGGAAGGGCCCACCACGCAGACAAATTCGCCTCGGCAAATGCTGAAGTCGACGCCGGCCAGGATCCTGTTCTCGCCGTAGCTCTTCTGCAGGTTTTCCAATTCCAGCAGGACGTCGCCATCAGCGGAGCCAGCGGTACGGGAATTAAGAGTTGTTTCAGTCATGATCAAGAAGCGCTTCCTGTGCTTGCCCGAAGGCCCGTCTGCCAGCGCAGCACGTACCTTTCCAGACGAATGAATAGGAGGTTGGCCAGATACCCAAGCAGGCCGAGGATGAGGGTTCCTGCCCAAGTCTCAGCAACCGCGAAGGTCTGCTGCGAGTTCAGGACGTAGTAGCCGATGCCGTTGGTGGAGGCCACCATTTCCGAGACCACAATCAGGATGATCGACATCTGCAACGTTGTCCTGAGCCCGGCGAAGATCTGCGGGCCGGCGTTGGGCAGGATGACGTAGCGTACCCGTTGCCGCGGGCTGAGCTTGTAGCTGCGCGACATTTCGCCCAGCTGCGGGTCCAGCGAGCGGACGCCGTCGATGGTGTTGAGCAGCGTCGGCCAGATGGCGCCGACAACGATGATCGCAATGTTCATCGACGGGCCGATGCCGAAGACCAGCAGGCCGATCGGCAGCAGCACCGGCGGCGGCAGCGAGCGCAGGAACTGGATGACCGGCTCGGTGGCCGCCCGCAGCAGCGGGAACATCCCGATCACCAGGCCCAGTCCGATACCCAGCACGCCCGCGAGGAGGAAACCGGTCAGGAACTTCAGCACGCTGGGCACCAGATGTTCCACGAAGCCCGGCCCGATCCGGTCCTGCTGGAGGGTCTGCAGAATGGTTGCCATTGAGGGGAAGTACAGGGAGGTGCTGCCGGCTGAACCCACCGCCCAGACAGAAACCAGCAGCACAGGCAGCCAACTGCGGACCAGCAGCAGGCGCCAGCCGGTCAGCGGCCGGCGGGCGGCGCCTTTCTTGCGGCGCAGGCGGGATGCAGCGCGAACCGGCCGAGCGGTCACGGGTGTGTCGAGGGTGGTCACAGTTTTCCTGCCTCTCGGATGGAGGGGTGCCAGAAGAGAAGCGGCTTCTCCCCGAAACGGAACATCAGGTTGATGCCCAGGCCCAGCAGGCCGGCGGCGATGATCAGCGCGTACATTTCGGCCAGCGCGTTCGCCGACTGCGCCACCACGATGTTCTGGCCCAGGCCGGCGGCGCCGCCGATCATTTCCGTCACCACCGCAATGACTACGGCGATGGCCGCGGAGATGCGCAGCCCTGTGGTGGCAAACGGCAGCACCGACGGGAAAACAAGCCTCGACGTCGTCAGCCACCATCCCAGCCGGTAGCTCTTGGCCATGTCCCGTGCCACCCCGTTCACTTCCTTGAACCCGTAGACCAACTGGGTCAGCAGCGGCCAGATCGCCCCGAAGACGATGAGGAACAACTTCATCCCCGGCGTCGGCCCCCACAACAGGAGCCCCAGCGGAATCAGCGCCACCGGAGGAATCGGCTTCAGGAACTCCAGCACGAACCACGTGGATTCCTGCCACCAGTGCGAGAGCCCGATGACCAGCGCGATAGGGGCAGCGATCAGGACGATCAGTACCAGACCGAGCAGCGCCATGGACAGGGTGTCCCAAAGCGCCAGCCAGAATCCGGCTGCAAACAGCTGCGCGCCGAAGGCCACGATGACATCGCTGGCGGGCGGAAGGGAAGCGGCCGGCAGGACACCGGTGGCGCTGGCTAATTCCCACAGCAGGAAAAGTACGACGACGGTGCCGGCTCCCAGCCAACGTCGGCTCAGGCCCGTCCCCGGCCTGCGCCTGGCGGATCTGGCCGGGGCGGAAAGTGTATGGGTTGCGTTGCTCATGGTCGGATCACGTCCGCTCCCTTGATCGTCTCAGCCAGGAAACCGAGCTCATGCATGACGCCCGCGGCAGTATCCAATGCTTCCGCGGATACCCCTACTCCGTAGCCGGGCTGCAGCATGGACGCGGCAATCTCGGGCTTGAGCTTGCCGTACTTGATAAGGACTTCCTGGACTTTCTCCGGGTGTTCGGCTGCCGTGCGGCTGCCTTTCTCCAGCGCGGCCACAAACTTTTCCACCAGCTCGGGATTCTTCTCCACAAACGGGGTCGCGGTGAAGAACAGCGCGAAGGTGCCGCCGGACAGCATGGCGTCGGTGTACGGGTGGGCAATGGCGCGCGCGCCGTTGGCAGCACCGATCGTCGCGAAGGGCTCCACCACGCTGGCCGCGTCGATGCGGCCCTGCTTGAGGGCCGTCATCATGTCCGGCAGCGGCATGGCCACGAACGTCACCTTGGACGGGTCGCCGCCGTCGGCTTCAATGCTCTGCGCCGCCGCAATGTGCAGGATCGAGGAGAGGGCGTTGACGGCCACGGTCTTGCCCTCAAGGTCCGCCGGACGCTGCACCGTCGAGTCCTCACCGACCAACAGGGCCGAAACGTCCTTGTCAGGGTCTTTCGCAACATCGGCAGCGTTAGCCACCGCTTGAACCGGTAGCCCCTTCTGCGCAGCGGCAATAAAGGGTGTTGTGGCGGACGTGCCGAACTGCAGCTGCCCATTGATCACCGATGGTGCAATGGCGGCCGCGTTCTGCATGACCTGGGTCTGCACGTTCAGCCCCGCTTCGGCAAAGTAGCCTTCCTCCAGGGCGATGTAGACCGGGGCGAAGTCCGCTACCGGGATAACGCCCACTTTGATCGGCTCCCCTGCGCCGATTTCTTTTGCACTTCCCTGGCCGACTCCGCAGCCTGAAAGCAGTAACGCCATCGCGCCCAGCAGCGCGAGGATGATTCTGGCTTGCATATGCACCTCTCCTTTGAGTTCGTGCAACGACCGTCGAGCGGCCGTGATACTGATCACAAACGAGTGTGACGGAGCGGCCCTCATACAGCAAATACTTCTTTTGAGCGCAGCCTATATAGAATCTGTATATGAACCTGCGCCAACTGCGATACTTTCTGGCCGTCGCTGAAGAAGGCTCCTTCTCCAAGGCCGCCGCCGCGCTGCACATGACGCAGCCGCCGCTCAGCCTCGCCGTATCGCAGCTGGAAAAGGAGCTCGGCGCCAAACTCCTGGAGCGGCACGCGCACGGAGTCAGCAAAACCGAGGCCGGGGAATATCTGGCGGCCAACGGCTCCCAACTGATCCTGCGGGCAAGCCGGATAGAGAACCATGTCAAGGCACTCGGGCAGGGACTCACCGGACGGCTGCATATCGCCTCCGTTCCGTCCTTCTCCTGGTCCGGGCTTCCCCCGTTGCTCAAGAACTATGCGGATCAAGCTCCCGGGGTTGAAGTGGAGCTTTCCGACCCTGCTCCGGCCGAAGTCCTCAGCCAGGTCAGCTCCGGCCTGGCCGACGTCGGGTTCGTTGCGACTGGGAACACAAGCAGTTTGCGGGACAGCACCGCAGGGGATCTCCGTGTGGCGCTCGTCCAGGAGATGCCGCTGGTGGCCGTCCTGCCGCCTGGCCACCGTGACGCTCCGGAAACCATCGATCTTTCAAGCCTGATGGACGAGGCCTGGATGGTTCCGCAGCGCTATGCCGGTTTTCCCGGCCTGATCGAACTGATCGAGGACGTTTGGGCCGCCATGGGCATGCGCCCCGCAACCGTGCGCACGGTGGCCACCCTCCAGACAGCTATCCCCCTAGTGGCGGCAGGCATGGGCATCAGTATCATGCCAAGCGCAGTAGCGGAACTGGCTGGCGAAAACATTGTCATCCGTCGAATCAGCCAGGCTGTTCACCCGCTCGAGGGCACCATGGTGTGGCCGGAAAACCGGACGCTGACGCCTGCAGCCCAGCGCTTCGTCGACCTGGTCATGTCAACCAGCAGTTAGCCCTGCGGGCCGGACCGCCGTACACTCTACTGGTATGACCCGGCTCACACGGAGCCCGTTGGCGGGGGTTGCCACGGGAAAATCATCTCTCACGAGACCATCCCAAGGGGTGGTCCGCTTTTCGACTGCAGGCTTGCCCGAGCCGCGTCGCGTGGAACTGTGGGAAAACCATAATGCCCGCTCGCTCATCGGCCTCGGCTGCCGCACGCTCAGCGAGGCGGCGCTCGAAGCAACGGAGCTCAACCTTCAGCTTCCGCGCATCCAATTCGCGCATGTGGCTGGCAATCCGCACGTGGTTGAGCGCACCCAAAGTTACATTTCCGCGAACCCGGCGGACGCCGTCGTTGTTTATTTCAACCTCGACGGCGAGGCCTTCTTCTATCACCGGGACGGCTGCGAGATGCTGCGCCCGGGCCAAGCCGTTCTGTATGACGCGGACCAGCCGTTCATGCGCGGGTTTTCGCACGGATTGCGTGAACTGGCCCTGAAGATTCCGCGACCGATCTATAAGGAAATTTCCGGCCGAAGCAGCCTGGGCCGACCGCAGATTTTCGACTTCCGCAGCTCCGAGGTGGCTGGACAACACGCGAACGCGCTGGCGGGTCTGATGAAGAGCGCGCTGGCAGATCCGGAGCCGGACGGCGCCGGCCTGGAAGCGTCGGCCCTGGACCTGTTCCGCATCCTGGTCAACGGCGACGACGGCGGCGGCACCGGCCATTTCGCTGCCGCCAGATCCTTCATAATGCAGCGGTTGCGCGACCCGCAGTTGTCGGCTCCGCTGGTGGCCGCGGCGATTGGGATCAGCGACCGGCAGCTCTCAAGAGTCTTCGCGCAGGAAGGCATCAGCGTGGTGCGGTTCATCCGGGAGGAACGGCTGCAGCTGGCCCGGCGCCTGCTGGCGGATCCAGGCAACCCCCGGCAGCCTATGGCCCGGCTTGCCGCGGAACTCGGCTTCTCCTCGCAGGCGCACTTCTCCCGGGCTTACAAGGAACTCTTTGGTGTCAGCCCGCTGCAGGCTCGCAAAGCTGCGCACTGACCCATCTCCATCGTGAACCGGCGTCGTATTGCCTGAGAGTAGGTACCAGTGAAACTGACCCTCATGGAATTCTTGTCCCTGGACGGCGTGTCCCAGGGCCCGGGTTCACCGGACGAGGACACCAGCGGCGGCTTCACCCAGGGTGGCTGGTTCGTCCCTCACATGGACGAGACCTTCATGCAGCAAGCCGCTGATTGGCTGGCGGAGGCAGACGGCTTGCTGTTGGGCCGGCGCACGTACGAGGAGTTCGCGCAGGCCTGGCCGAACATGACCGATCCCGACGACCTCTTCGCGGAAAAGATGAACAGCGTGCCCAAGTACGTTGCGTCCAACAGCCTTACCAAGGCAGACTGGACTCCCAGCACAATCCTGTCGGGCGACATTCCCGCAAAGGTAGCTGAACTCAAGCAACAGAACGGTAGGGAGCTGCAGATCCACGGCAGCGCCAGGCTGGGCCAGTCGCTGCTCGCCGCGGGACTGATCGACGAGGTGCGGCTGGTCATCGCCCCGGTGGTGGTGGGCAGCGGTCGGCGTCTGTTTCCGGACGGCGGCGCTCCCGCCGGCCTGAAGCTCGTCCGCCACCAGGTCACGCCCGCCGGAATGGCGATCCATACCTACGAGACCGCAGGGCTTCCGCAGTACGGATCCTACGAGGGCAAATAGATCGTTCAAACCCCGAAGGCTATTTCCTGAGGCATGGATCACAGGTATCGTTGAACAACTCAATCACCTGACGAAGGAGTTGGTTTGAGTTTGGGGACCACTTCCGCCGCTGCCGTGACCACGGCTTTTTCCACCGCCCGGGTACCGCTCCAGGACCGGCTGCCCCTCTGGGAGGACTACAACAAGCGCTCACTGATCGGCTTGAGCTGCCGGACACTGGCCTCCGACGGCCTGGTGGCGGCGCAGCGCAACCTGCGGATGCCCCGGCTCCGCTTCACGGAGATCAGGGGCAATGACCACGTGGTCGAACGCTCCCAGGAAAATATCCGCACTGTTCCGGCCGAGACACTGCCGCTCTGCCTTCTGCTCGAAGGCGAGGCGTTCTACTACCACTCCGGCGGTTGTGAGACCTTCTCCGCAGGAGATGCCATTCTTTATGATGCCGACCAGCCGTTCATCTACGGCTTCTCGACCAACATGCGCCAGATCATCCTCGATGTTCCCCGAAGCCTCTACAGTGAGCGGACCGGACAATCAGGGCTGGCCGCTCCCCTGGTACTGCGCGCCGGCCCCGGCAGCCCGCTCACCGAACATACACGCACTGCCGTGACCACCATCCACCATGCGCTGCAAGCACCGCCGGAGAACCCGAACGCGATGGAAGATGGCTGCCTTGACCTCTTCGACCTGATCATCGGCAATCATCCGAGTTCGATCACCGGCGGCTACCTGCTCAGCGCCCGTGAATATATCCGGAACCACTTGCACGAGGCCGACCTATCCGCCTCCCGAATCTCGCACGGCATCGGCATCAGCGAACGCCATCTGGCGCGGGTCTTCGCTGCCAATGACACCACCGTAGGCAAGGATGTTCTAGCTATCCGGCTGCGCCGCGCTGCCGAAATGCTCGCGGACCCCAAGCTCCGGTCAGCGCAGGTCGGCACTATTGCCGCTGCGACAGGTTTTGCCTCTGCTGCCCACTTCTCCCGCTCCTTCAAGCAGGCGTACGGCTGCACTCCGCGGGAGGCACGCGGCGCTTGATCACCGGCGCCTGATTCCCGGCCTTTGATCAGGCCGGACAAACATTTTGCCTGGTTCGGCCATTCGCGCACGCAGCGGCCGCCTCCTGCCACGATGAGATGCACATCACATCCCCCATCGGGCAAAGGAGCAAGCGATGTCGCAAACCATCACAGAAACCACCGGCCAACTGCACGTGAGCAGCGAACATTCTGAGTTGCTGGAACGCATTGAGGAAATTACGCCGCTGTTGATGTCCCAGGCCGCGCACAATGAAGAGCTGGGCCACCTCACTGAAACCGCGGCCCAGGCACTTCATGACGCCGGCATTTTCCGGCTCGGCATTCCGAAGGACCTCGGCGGCTATGAGGCCTCACCGCGCCAGGTCATCGAGGTCATCGAAAAGCTCTCCTATGCGGACGCCTCCACTGGCTGGGCCGTCATGGCGCTGCAGATGATCACCGGCACCACTGCCGCGTACCAAGGTGCCGAAGCCACGGACGCGCTGTTCGCCGACGGCGGCTATCATCTGATGGCCGGCCAAGGCACCCGCCTGGGTACGGCGACAAAGGTCGACGGCGGCTACCTCCTCTCCGGCTCATGGAGCTTTGCCTCGGGACTGCCGCTCGCCAGCCACATCCACACTGCCGCCCTGGTTGAGGAAACAGGCGAGGCCCTGATCTTCACCTTCCCCAAGGAACAGGCGCAGATCGTAGACAACTGGGACGTCATGGGGCTGAAGGCCACCGGCAGCATCGACTACAGCACCAAGGATCTGTTTGTCCCGCAGGCCTACACCTACAACGTTGCCACCAAGGAATCGGTCCACGGGGGCGCCTTGTACCGGATGGGTCTGGCCAACATGTCCGGCATCAACCACGCCGGCTGGGCGCTCGGTGTCGGCCGCAGAATGCTGGACGAAATGAAGATGCTGGCGCAGAAGAAATCCGGAGCCCCGGGCGCCAGTGTCGACACCGACCAGTTCGCCGCAGAATATGCCAAGGCTGAAGCCACCTTGCGTTCCGCCCGCGCCTTCGTCATGGATGTCTGGTCGGACAACGAAGCCACACTGGACGCTGGCGAAATCCTCTCCGCGGAGCAGGAGACCCTCACCCGGCTGGCCCTGAACAACGCCACCTGGTCCGCCCACGAAGTCTGCATGAGCGTGTACAAGTGGGCGGCTACGGCCGCCCTGCGCGAGGGAGATCTGCAGCGTTTCTTCCGTGACATGCATGCCGGCACGCAGCACATGACCTCCGGACCGGTGGTCCTGCAGGCCTGCGGCCGCATGCTCTCCGGGCTGGCAAAGAACGCCGAATGGGTCTTCTTCTCGCTCGTTGAGAACGGGGCACAGAAATGAGCCGGGGCCAGGCCATGCAACGGGTAGCGGAGGGCGCCTTCGAGGACATGCTCTCCGCCGACCGGTTCAAGGCCGCCTTCCGCAACCACCCGGCCGGTGTCGCCGTCGTCACCGCAGATCCCGGCGACGGGCCCGTGGGGCTGACCGCCAGTTCGGTCATCTCGGTATCTGCGAATCCCCCGCTGCTGGTGTTCTCTCTCTCGGCATACTCCTCGGCCGCACCGGCACTGGCCAGGGCCGAGACGGTGGTGGTCCACTTGCTCGGCGCGGACCACGTCCACCTCGCCAAGACGTTCGCCACCGCCGGCATTGACCGTTTCGCGGACAACGACAGCTGGTCCAGGCTGGTCACCGGTGAACCGGTCCTGGCCGAAGCCCCGACCTGGCTGCGCGGCCGCATTGTGCAGCGCATGGAAGCCGGAGACTCGACCGTCGTCGCCGTACAGGTGCTGCAGGTGCAGACGCCGGAACCGGAAGAAACCCCCGATCCGCTGGTCTACCACAACCGCGCCTGGCACCGCCTCGGCGAGCAGTCCGTGCTCGCTTGATCCACAACCGTTGAGAAGGAAAAAAATCATGGCACTTGACGAAGCTACTCTGGGCTTCCTGTCCGGCATGGCGGAAGCCGCCGGCCCGGATGCCAAACCGATGTGGCAACTGTCCCCCGCCGAAGCCCGGATAGCCGGCAGCGGTCTCAAGGACCTCTACGGTGAGGGCCCGGACATGCACCGCAGCGAAGACCACACTCTCAACGGGTACGACGGTGGCACCTTCCAGGTGCGCGTCCACGTTCCCGTTGCACAGCCCTCCGCAGCCATCGTGTACCTGCATGGCGGCGGTTGGGTCCTCGAAGACATCGCAGGCTATGAAACGTTGGGGCGCCAGTTGGCCGAAAAGTCCGGCGCCGCCGTCGTCCTCGTGAACTACCGCAAAGCACCGGAGCACCCGTTCCCGACGCCGGTGGAGGACTCTTGGACCGCGCTACAGTGGGCGGCGTCGCAGCTCGAGCAGATCGCCGGCAGGCAGGTTCCGCTGTTCATTGGCGGGGACAGCGCCGGAGGCAACCTTGCCGCGGTCACCGCGCTGCGTGCGCGTGACCATGGCGGCCCCGACCTGTCCGGCCAGATCCTCATCTACCCGGTGACCGACTATGACTTCACCCGTGGCTCGTACCTTGAGCCGGAGAACCAGTCCTTCCTGACCACCGAGTTTATGGACTGGTTCTGGAACCATTACGTTCCCGCCCCGGAGGACCGGCTGCATCCGGAGGCTTCCCCGCTACGCCATGAATCGCTGGCGGGCCTGCCGTCGGCCTTGGTGATCACGGCCGAACACGACGTGGTCCGTGACGAAGGCGAGGCTTATGCAGAACGCCTTCGGGCGGCCGGAGTGCCGGTGGAGCACCGCCGCTGGCCGGGACAAATGCACTTGTTCTTCTCACTGGTGAATGTGCTGCCGGCCAGCGCCGAGGCCATGGATCTGGTGGCAGCCAAGGTCAGGGATGGCTGGGGCGCCGCGAACTAACATTTGGCCAGCGTCGGTGCCTCCTGCCATCCCAAGGAGGCACCGACGTCGTACTTTTGACTTGTTTTGATCGAATCCGCCGTGTTTTTGCTGCTTTCCGCCATGATCAGGATCGCGCATTCAGAACGCTGCTGTGAGCTGTAACACTCGAAGGCAGGGGATTCAAAGCCCAGCTACTGAACCAAAGGAAAAGCAATGGTGATTTTCAACGACGGGGTCGCTGAGACCGAAACCCCGGATTCCAACGTCGTCGAGACGGATGTGCTGATTGTCGGCTCCGGCCCGGCCGGTTCCTCGGCCGCCCTGTTCCTGTCCTCACTCGGTGTTCCCAACATCATGATCACCAAGTACCGCTGGACGGCCAACACGCCGCGGGCGCACATCACCAACCAGCGGACCATGGAGATCTTCCGCGACCTGGGCATCGAGGAACAGGTCCTCGCCGATGCCACCCCGCACCACATGATAGGCGACACCGTCTTCTGCACCTCGATCGCAGGCGAGGAGATCGGCCGCATCCTCACGTGGGGCAACCACCCGGCGCGGCACGCGGACTACGAGCTGGCTTCGCCGTCGTTGAACTGCGATATCCCGCAGACGTACCTGGAGCCGATCCTGGTCAAGAACGCCACGATGCGCGGTACCCAGACCCAGTTCTCTACCGAGTACCTCTCGCACACCCAGGATGACGACGGCGTCAGCGTCCGCGTGCTGAACCGGCTCACCGGCAGCGAGTACACCATCCGCGCCAAGTACCTGATCGGCGCGGACGGGGCGCGTTCGAAGGTGGCCGCGGACATCGCACTGCCTTACGAGGGCCAGATGGACATCGCCGGGTCGATGAACATCACCTTCAAGGCGGACATCGCCGAGCTCGTGGGGCACCGGCCGTCCGTGCTCTACTGGGTGGTGCAGCCCGGTTCGAACATCGGCGGCATCGGCGCGGGCCTGGTCCGCATGGTGCGGCCGTGGAATGAGTGGCTGATCGTCTGGGGCTTCGACATCAACGAGGGAACCCCAGAGGTCAGCGAAGAGGACGCCCGCCAGGTGGTCCGCAACCTGATCGGGGTGCCGGACCTCGACGTCGAAATCACCGGCATCTCGCTGTGGGGCAACAACGAGCAGTACGCCACCCATCTGCAGAAGGGCCGCGTTTTCTGCGCCGGCGACGCCGTCCACAAGCATCCGCCGAGCAACGGCCTGGGTTCCAACACCTCCATCCAGGACTCCTACAACCTGGCGTGGAAGCTGGCCGCCGTCCTCAACGGGCAGGCCGGCGAGGAACTGCTGGAGACCTACTCAACCGAACGAGCCCCGGTGGCCAAGCAAATTGTCACCCGCGCCAACCAGTCCGGCCGCGAGTTTGTGAAGCTGTTCGAGGCACTGGGCATCGACAAGGCCGAGACCCCCGAGGAAATGCTCGCCCTGATCGAATCCCGCAAGGACAGCACGCCCGAGGGCGCAGCCAAGCGCCGGGCCGTCCAGGAGGCCATGGAGATCAAGAACTACGAGTTCAACGCGCACGGCGTGGAGCTCGGCCAGCACTACGTCTCCTCGGCGGTGGTCGGTGACGGCAGCACCAAGCCGGCGCCGCAGCGGGATCCGGAACTCTACTATGAACCGTCCACGCACCCCGGCGTTCGGCTGCCGCATGCCTGGGTGGGCGACAATGCCCGCAAATACTCCACGCACGATCTGGCGCCGTACGGCCAGTTCACCCTCTTCACCGGCATCACGGGCGAGGACTGGACCACCGCAGCCCAGAAGGTCAGCGATCAGCTCGGCGTCACGGTGAAGACCGTAGTCATCGGCCCCGGCCAGGACATTACGGACCTCTACTTCGACTGGTCGAAGCTGCGCGGCGTGGAAGAAGATGGTGCCGTGCTGGTCCGCCCGGACAAGCACATCGGCTGGCGCGCCGACCGCCTGCCCGCAAACCCGGAAGCCGCGCTTCTGGACACCGTTTCCGCCATCCTGAACCGAGGAGCCTGAGCATGAGCCTGAATTTTGAACACGTGACCCTAGGACAGCGGGTGCTGTTCGGCTCCGGCAAGGCCGCGGAGAACCTGGCCGCCGAAGTAGAGCGCTTCGGTGCGCGGAAGGTCATGGTGATCGCCTCGGAGTTCGAGGCCCCGATCGCGAAGAAGGTCACCGCTGGCGTCAGCGTGGCCTTGGATTACGACGACGTCGCCCCGCACGTGCCGATCGAGAAGGCCGAAAAAGCCCGCGCAGCAGCCCAGGAGCACGGCATCGACCTGCTGGTCTGCGTCGGCGGCGGCTCCACCACCGGCCTGGCCAAGGCCATCGCCCTCACATCGGGCCTGCCGATCATCGCCGTGCCCACCACGTACGCCGGGTCCGAAGCCACCAACGTGTGGGGCCTGACCGAAGCGGCGCGCAAGAGCACCGGCATCGACGACCGTGTCCTTCCCGCAACCGTGATTTACGACGCCGAACTGACCCTCTCGCTGCCGGCGGACCTCTCGGTGGCCTCCGGTTTGAACGCCCTGGCGCACTGCGTGGACTCCATGTGGGGGCCCCGCGTGGACCCGATCAACCAGGCTTTGGCTGCCGAAGGCATCCGCGCCCTCAACCAGGGCCTGCCAGCAGTGAAGCATGATCCTTCCGGGCCCGAGGGACGCGAACAGGCGCTCTACGGCGCGTACCTGGCGGCGGTCGCGTTCGCGTCCGCCGGCTCGGGCATGCACCACAAGATCTGCCACGTCCTCGGCGGAACCTGGAACATGCCCCACGCCCAGACCCACGCCACCGTGCTCCCCTACGTGCTCGCGTTCAACGCCCCCGAAGCCCCCCACGCCGCCAACCGGATCGCCGCGGCCTTCGGCACCAACGATGCCGTGGAAGGCCTCAACAAACTCCGCGCAACCCTAGACGCACCCAAGGCGCTGAAGGACTACGGCTTCACCGAAGACAACATTCCCGAGGCCGTCGACATCATCCTGCCCATCATCCCCGCATCCAACCCGCGCACCCCTACCGAGCAGAACCTCACCGAACTGCTCCGAGCCGCCACCGCCGGCACCACCCCCGGCCTCTGACCGGGACGCACCTGGTCGCACAAAGTTTTAGGAGAACCACCATGACGGAAACCACCACCACCGGAACCAGCGGCATCAGCCCAGAACAGCGCGCCGTCGAGCAGCAGCTCGTCGACACCGTCATCGCGTCCTTCGACGGCGCGAAGGACGAGCGGTTGAAGCAGTTGATGCAGTCGTTGACCAAGCACCTGCACAACTTCATTCGCGAAGTCCGCCTCACCGAGGACGAATGGAACAAGGGCATCGAATTCCTCACCGCCGCCGGCCACATCACCGACGACAAACGCCAGGAATTCATCCTGCTCTCCGACGTCCTCGGCGCCTCCATGCAGACCATCGCCGTCAACAACGAAGCCGTAGGGGATGCCACCGAGGCCACCGTCTTCGGGCCGTTCTTTACCGAGGACGCCCCCGAGATCCCGATCGGCGGGGACATCGCCGGCGGCGCCGCCGGCCAGCCCTGCTGGGTCGAAGGCACCGTAAAGGACACCGCTGGCAAACCGGTTCCGAACGCGCGGATCGAGGTCTGGGAAGCCGACGACGACGGGTTCTACGACGTCCAGTACACCGACGGACGCGTCGCCGGACGCGCCCACCTCTACAGCGATGGGAACGGGAACTACAGTTTCTGGGGACTCACCCCTACCCCGTACCCGATCCCGCACGACGGGCCCGTCGGCAAAATGCTCGAAGCTACCGGCCGCTCCCCCGTCCGCGCCTCACACCTGCACTTCATGGTCACCGCGCAGAACCTGCGCACCCTCGTCACCCACATCTTCGTCGAAGGCGACCCCCAGATCGAGATCGGCGACAGCGTGTTCGGCGTCAAAGACTCCCTGATCAAGAAATTCGACCAGCAGCCTGCCGGCACCCCCACCCCCGACGGCCGAGACCTCGGCAACCAAACCTGGGCCCGCACCCGCTTCGACATCGTCCTCGCCCCCGCAGAAACCTAAGCGAAGACCGAACGGCAAACTCGTTCAGCCCGGCTGCTCCATTAGCGGCCGGGCTGGACGACGCGTTTGGCCTGCATTTACCAATCTTCACCATCAGCGGACAAGGTGGAATGACCCGTTCCCACGATGGCGATCGTCGATTCCAGATCGTTCGATAGTTGTATTGATCCGAGCAGTCAGCGACGAACGTTCCAGTCCATCGGCATAGCGATCAACAGCGCGCGTTATGAACTCGGACCTGCTCAGGCCAAGGGAACTCGCTAGAGCTTCTGCGCGTTCGAAGGTCTTATCGGGCATGGAAACCACGGTCCTCATGCCTCTAGTATGACTCGGCAATCGGTATGGGCGTCGGTCATTTTCAACAGGGGAATCCCGGAGGGGCAGCGCTAAAGTGGTTTTAGATAGGCCGTGGGAACGGGTGGCGCTGATGGCTTCCGACACGATCAAACTGTTCCTCGCCGGAGACGTGATGACCGGTCGGGGTATCGACCAGATCTTGCCCAGCCCGGGATCGCCGAAGCTGCGCGAGGGGTACATCCGCAATGCTCGGGATTACGTTGCGCTGGCCGAAGCGGCCAACGGTCCCATTCCCCGACCGGTGGAGCCGGACTGGCCGTGGGGCGATGCGCTGGAGATTATCGGCGAAGCCGCGCCGGATGCGCGGGTGGTGAACCTGGAAACCAGCATTACCAACGACGGCGATTTCGCCCCGCGCAAGGGCATCCACTACCGCATGCGCCCGGACAACATCGCTTGTCTCACTATCGCCGGCATCGATGTCTGTGTGCTGGCGAACAACCACGTGCTGGACTTCGGCGTCGCCGGCCTGACTGACACGGTCGACGTGCTGCACGGCATAGGTATCCGAACCGCTGGTGCAGGGCGGGACGCCCAGGAAGCGTGGAACCCGGCGGTGCTGAGCACCGGTCACGGGAGGATGCTCATCTGGTCGGCCGGACTGGAGTCGAGCGGCATCTCCCCCGCCAATGCCGCCGGTGACCACCGGCCAGGCGTGGCTCTGCTGCCGGATCTGTCCGCGGACAGTGCAGCACTGATCATCGAACGCGTGCACGCCGCCAAGCGGGAAGGCGACCTCGCTGTGGCCTCCCTGCATTGGGGCTCGAACTGGGGCTACGCCGTTCCCCGCGGCCAGGTCCAGTTTGCCCACCGGCTGATCGATGGCGGCATCGACATAGTACATGGCCACTCGTCGCACCATCCGCGTCCGATCGAGGTCTACCGCGGCCAGCCGATCCTGTACGGCTGCGGCGACCTGATCAACGATTACGAGGGCATCAGCGGTTACGAGCAGTTCCGTGACGACCTGCGCCTCCTGTACTTCGTCACCGTGGACACGCGCACCCGGGAACTGCACGAGCTGCGCCTTGTGCCCATGCGCTCCCGGCGCATGCGGCTGGAGCGGGCCACAGGGGATGACGCCGCTTGGCTGCACCGCGTGCTTGGCGACGCCAGCAGCAGCTTCGGCACCACGATCAGTCTGGCGAATGATGGCACCATGACAGCCAGGTGAGGTAACTGGAAGTCCGGGCGAAGCTGCGCGATGCCCGCGGGCACTGGGCCATCCTCCACGCGTCCCTGCTGATCGGCGCGGAGGAGGCCTCGACCGCCGTCGTTATTGAGCCGGCCGCGGGACAGGAGCTGATCGCCCTCCTGCTGGCCGCCTACGGACTCACGCCCCGTGAACGGCACATCTGTGCCGAGGTCATCGCCGGGCGTTCGACGGCGGAGATGGCGGACAGGCTCTTCATCTCGGCGCATACCGTGCAGGACCACTTGAAGTCCGTCTTCGCCAAGGTCGGCGTCCACAGCCGCGGCGAACTCGCGGCACGCCTGCGGCCGGACGCGGTGGAGCCCGACAAGGAAACCATCGCGCGCTGAGGCGCACCGCCGACTCTTCTATGTCTGTCAAGCGCTCTTCAGGCACGGGCTCGCGGCGTTGAGCGTGCGGTGGACGCGTCGGGCTAGGTAGCGTTTGATGCATCGGCGGATTTCCCGGTCGGTGCGTCCTTCTGTTCGCCGTTTCTCCACGTATCTCCGGGTCTCCTCGTCGTGGGTCATCTTGGTGAGAGCGACCATGTGGAGAGCGCGGTTCAGGTTTCTGTCTCCGCCTCGGTTCAGGCGGTGCCGGACGGTGTTTCCTGAGGAAGCGGGGATAGGATTCACGCCGGCCAGGGAGGCGTAGGCCGCCTCGTTCCGAACCCGTCCCTGATGGGACCAGGCGGTGAGGCAGGTCGCTGCAGTGACGGACCCAAAGCCCTTTTCATGCAGCAGGGGTGCGGCCTCGCTGATCTGTACCAGCTCGGTCACTTGCTTGTCATTGGCTTTGAGCTGGTCATCGAGTTCGAGGACACGTTTGGCCAACCGCGTTGCCTCGGTCCGGGCGATGGTCAGGGACAGTTCCTCCTCTCGGGCGCGCCACCGCGACGCTTCAGCGATCTGAGCTGCTGAGAGTGCCCTGCGGGCGTCCAATCCCAGATCATTGGTGCGCAGCAGTGCGGTGAGCGAGTTGACCGAACGGGTGCGCTCGGCGCTCATGGCGTCGCGGGCCGTGACCAGGATCCGCAAGGCCTGGCGCACCCCCTCGTTGAGCCTCGGGCGGCATAGCTTCGCCTGTGGCAGCGGCAACGCGGCTGCGGCAATGTGGTGCGCATCGAGGGCATCGGATTTGCCGACGCCGTGGCGTTTCTTCGCGTCCATTCGCGGAGCCTCGGCCACCGGGTAACCCTCGGCGGCGACAGCGCCGGCCAGGACGGCTCCGTAAGATGCGGCGCCTTCGATCACCCACAGCGTGTCAGCGTCTGCGTCGGTGCGGCGGGCCACCCACGCGATGGCCCTGTTGATGCCGGCAGACGTCGTTGGGAAGTCTCGGGTATCGATCAGCTCGCCGGTCCTGGCTGCAAGGATCGCGTAGACGTGATTGCGGGCGTGGGTGTCGACGCCCACGACAAACGGGTAGGAATGCGCGACGATAGAAATGGCGGTCACGGCACCTTTCCTCAGTGATGGAGATGGTCAGGCCGCTGTCGGCCGGTACCAGTCCGGGTAGGAAACACATCGGAACAGCACTGTGACGGGTCACGCGCCTCAAGGCGGCGGACAATCTTCTGATCAAGCTACCGAGGTGGGCCGGACAGGTCCGGCCGGCCCGCGCCACGGATGGACAAGTCGGCGGCAAGACACTTCATGGTCAACGTACGCTCGAGTCACATCCATGGCCGGCGGAACGGCCAGTACCCATCCTGCCAGCCAGTCCCAGACCAGCTACAAGAAAGTCTCACAGTCGTACTCTGTTTGCCGCCGTTATGTGGAGGCCTGTTGCCGGGTCAGGTCAGGCCGATCCGCTTCTGCTTTGGCCACCACGTGCTCGCGAAGCGCGGGCATGATGGTTTCGCCGTAGACCCGCAGCGTCTCCTCTTTGTTGTCGTGCTGCAGGTAGCCGGCGAACTGGGTGACGCCGAGGGCCTTGAGCTTTTCCAGCTTCTCGATGTGCTGCTCCGCCGTGCCGAGCACGCAGAACCGGTCGACAATCTCGTCCGGGACAAACGATGTGTGGGTGTTGCCAGCGCGGCCGTGCTCGTTGTAGTCATAGCTGTCGCGGCCGGCGATGTAATCGGTCAGGGCCTGCGGCACCGCGGAGTCCGAGCCGTACTTGGCCACGATGTCCGCCACATGGTTGCCCACCATGCCGCCGAACCAGCGGCACTGGTCGCGCATGTGTTCCCAGTCCTGGCCCACATACATCGGCGCGGCCACGCAGAACTTGACGGCCAGCGGATCCCGTCCCGCATTGGCGGCTGCCTGGCGCACGGTCTGGATCATCCATTCAGCAATGTCCACATCGGCCAGTTGCAGGATGAAGCCGTCGCCCACTTCGCCGGCCAGCTTCAGCGCCAGCGGACCATAGGCGGCAACCCACACCTCCAGCTCGGACCCTATGCTCCACGGGAACTGGAGGGTGGCCCCGTTGTATTCGACCGGGCGCGAGTTGGCCAGTTCGCGGATTACGTGGACGGCCTGGCGCAGTGTCTTCAGGGTGGTCGGCGCGCCGTTGATTACCCGCACGGCCGAGTCGCCGCGGCCGATTCCGCACACCGTCCGGTTGCCGTACATCTGGTTCAGCGTGGCGAAGGTGGACGCCGTGACGGTCCAGTCCCGCGTGGCCGGGTTGGTGACCATGGGGCCCACCTTGATGGTGCGGGTCTCGGCCAGAATCTGGCTGTAGATCACGTAGGGCTCCTGCCACAGCAGGTGCGAATCGAAGGTCCAAACGTAGTCGAACCCGTGCTCTTCGGCCTTCTTCGCCAGCGCCACGGTGCGGGCTGCCGGCGGGTTGCACTGGAGGACTGTTCCGAATTCCATGGCGCTCCTAGATCAGGTACTGGCTGGGAGCACGCCTCAGGTACTGCCCGTGCGTCTTGCTGCCCAGGTACTGGTTGTCGTCGACGATGACGCGGCCGCGGGACAGGACGGTGTCCACGTGGCCGTCGATCTCGAAGCCTTCCCACGCGGAGTAGTCCATGTTCATGTGGTGGGTCTTCTCCAGCCCGAGCGACGTATGCCCTGCCGGGTTGTAAATAACGACGTCGGCATCGGCACCGGGGGTGATGACGCCTTTACGTCCGTACATGCCGAACATCCGCGCCGGGGTGGTGCTGGTGATTTCCACCCAGCGCTCCAGCGGGATCTTGCCGTCCGCCACGCCCTGGTAGATCAGGTTCATCCGGTGCTCCACCCCGCCGATGCCGTTGGGGATCTTGGAGAAATCCCCCAGGCCCATGTCCTTCTGCCCCTTCATACAGAACGGGCAGTGGTCGGTGGAGACCATCTGGAGATCGTTGGTGCGCAGCGCCTGCCACATGTGGTCCTGGTGATGCTCGAGTTTGGACCGCAGGGGCGTGGAACATACCCATTTAGCCCCTTCGAAACCCGGCGCACCCAGCTGGTCTTCCAGCGAGAGGTACAGGTACTGCGGGCAGGTTTCGCCGAAGACGTTCTGTCCGTTGTTCCGGGCCGCCGCCAGCTGGGCCACGGCCTGCTTGGCCGAGACGTGGACCACGTACAGCGGGGCGCCGGTGAGATTGGCCAGCATGATGGCGCGGTGGGTGGCTTCCTCCTCCATCTGCCATGCCCGCGCCACCCCGTGGTAGTACGGATCGGTCTTGCCCTGGGCCAGCAGTTCGGCCACCATGGCGTCGATCGCCGGACCGTTCTCGGCGTGCATCATGGTCATCAATCCGGTGTCCGCCCCGACGCGCATCGCCTTGAAGATCTGCGCGTCGTCGCTGTAGAAAACCCCGGGGTACGCCATGAACAGTTTGTAGCTGGAGATCCCCTCGCCGATCAGGCCCTCCATGGCCTTGAGCGAATCGTCGTTCACGTCGCCGATGATCTGGTGGAAACCGTAGTCGATGGCGCACTGGCCGGACGCCTTGTCGTGCCAGGCGTTCAGCGCGTCCATCACCCGTTCGCCGTACTTTTGGATCGCGAAGTCCACGATCGTCGTCGTACCTCCCCATGCTGCGGCCCGCGTACCGGTTTCGAAGGTGTCGCTCGCTTCGGTGCCGCCGAAGGGCATCTGCATGTGGGTGTGCGCGTCGATCCCGCCGGGGACAACGTATTTGCCGGCGGTGTCCAGCACGGTGTCCACCGAGGACTTCAGGTCATGGCCCAGCAGGGTGGAACCGGGCGCCAGTACGGCCACGACCTTTTCGCCGTCGATCAGTACATCCGCTTCGCTGCGGCCTGTCGAGCTGACCACGGTCCCGCCGGTAATCAGGGTTGTAGACATCGGGTTCCTCCTGCCAAGTTCTTGGGGCCGGGCGGCTTACGGTGCAACGATCGGCCCGTAGGCGTCCGGGCGGCGGTCGCGGTAGAACTGCCAGCTATTGCGGGCGGTGCGGATCAGGTCCATGTCCAGGTCGCGGATCAGCAGTTCCTCCTCGCTGCCGCTGCCCAGTTCGCCCACGTAGTTCCCCTGCGGGTCCACCACATAGGAGGTGCCGTAGAAGTTCACCGCCTCGTCGCCGAACTCGTTGGCTTCCGATCCCACACGGTTCGGCACCACCACGTAGTAGCCGTTGGCGGCTGCGGCGGTAGGCTGTTCCAGTTCCCACAACCGGTTGGAAAGTCCGGGTTTGGAGGCGTTCGGGTTGAAGACCAGGTGTGCGCCGTTGAGGCCTAGCGCCCGCCAGCTTTCCGGGAAGTGCCGGTCGTAGCAGATGTTCAGGCCGACCTTGCCCACCGCGGTGTCGAAGATCGGCCAGCCGAGGTTTCCGGGCCGGAAGTAGAACTTCTCCCAGAACTTGTCCACATGCGGCAGGTGGTTCTTGCGGTACTTGCCCAGATACGTCCCGTCCGCGTCGATCACCGCGGCGGTGTTGTAGTAGATGCCTGGCTGTTCCTCTTCATAGACCGGCAGGATGATGACCATGTGGTGCTCGGCGGCCAGCTTGGCAAAGCGCTCCGTCAACGGACCCGGCACCGGCTGCGCGAAGTCGTAGTACTTGCTGTCCTGGACGATGCCGAAGTAGGGCCCGTGGAACAGTTCCTGGAAGCAGATCACCTGGGCGCCCTCGGCCGCTGCCTTGCGCACAAAGTCTTCGTGCTTCCTGACCATGGACTCCTCGTCCCCGGTCCAGGTGGTCTGTGTGAGTGCTGCCCTAACCGTTGTCATCGACTGCCTCCGATATGCCTTAAGACTGGGCTCAACGTCCGTCACGTGCCTGAAACGATAGCCCCACCGTGCTTGGAAAACCATGGTCCGAAGTCCGAAACCTCCAATGGAATTTAAATGGGGCCTATACTCGGTCTCGGACCCACCGGTTGCGTATGACCGGCCCGCACGGCCTGGAATTGGGCCGCCGGTCACCGGCTGTCGCCGGTTCCTTTGAACAGCGCCCCGGCGCGCTGGCTGCCAACACCACTGCGCCTGGCTGACGAACCGAGGTCCCATGCGCAATCCCGCCTCGTTACGCTCCGTTTTGCCCCTTCTGGCCGCGGCTTCGCTGCTGCTCGCCGGGTGCGGTGGCCCCGCCCCGGCCGGCTCCGCTCCGGACACCGCGGGTCCGGCCCCTGGAGCTGGCCCGGACGCAGCCGGCGCCCCACCGCCGGGCTTTCCCTTCACCCTGGATAACTGCGGCACCAAGGTCACCTTCACGGCGCCGCCGGAGCGTGCCGTCACGATCAAGTCCACCAGCACGGAACTGCTGCTCGCCCTCGGCCTGGGCGAGCGGATGGTGGGAACGGCCTTCGCGGACGGCCCGGTGCCCGAGCGGTGGCAGCACGACATCCCCGTGATCTCCGAACAGCTGCCGGCCCAGGAACCGGTGCTGGCGCTGGAGCCGGACTTCGTCTACGCCGGGTGGGAATCGAACTTCTCCGCGGACGGCGCCGGCGAGCGCGAGGCCCTGGCCAAGCTCGGCGTCAACACGTACGTCTCGCCTGCGGCGTGCCAGCAGCCGGGCTACCGGCCGGCTCCGCTGATCTTCGAGCACATCTTCGCGGGCATCCGGGAGATGGGCCGGATTTTCGACGCCGGCACCGCGGCTGAGCAACTCGTCGCCGGACAGCGGGCGCAACTCGACGCAATAGAGCCGCACGGCCGGGAGCTCTCCGCGCTCTGGTACAGCTCCGGCTCCGACACCCCGTTTGTCGGCGGCGGCAGCGGCGCTCCCCAGCTGGTCATGGAGGCGGCGGGCCTGACGAACGTGGCCGCGGATGTGGACCAGGCCTGGTCCCCGCTGTCCTGGGAAGTTGTCGCGGAGCGGAATCCGGACGTCATTGTGCTGGTGGATTCCAGCTGGGGCAGCACCGAGAAGAAGATCGGCGTGCTGGAGGCGCACCCGGTGATCTCGCAGCTGGACGCGGTCAAGGAGGGCCGGTACCTGGTGGTCCCCTTCGCCGCTTCCGAAGCCGGCGTCCGCAGCGTCGAAACAGTCCAATCCCTAGTGGACCAGCTGGCGGAACTGGATATGCCATGAGCCTGCGCGAGCACCCCGGCCACAAGATAACGACGACGGCGCTCGCCACCGTTGCCGGTTCCGCGTCCGGCCGGGGCCGGCTGCCTCGCCGCAGTCCTAACCGGCGGCCCCGCAACCTGGCTGATCAGCGGCCGATGTCCGGGGTGCTGTGGGGCGCGGTCCTGCTGATGGCGCTCGTCGGCTCGGTGCTGGTCGCCGTCTCGATCGGTCCCGCAAACCTGTCGCCGCTGCAGGTCCTCGGCTCCGTCCTCCGGCACCTGGGCCTCCAACCGGAGCACCTCGGCGTCGCCGTCGAGCTGACTGCCATCCAGGACGGCATTGTCTGGGAGCTGCGGCTGCCCCGGCTGCTCACGGCTGCGCTGGTCGGAGCCGGCCTGGCCGTCAGCGGCGCGGTCATGCAGGCCCTCACCCGCAATCCGCTGGCCGATCCGTATCTGCTGGGGCTGAGCTCCGGGGCTTCGCTCGGCGCCGTCGCGGTCCTCCTGCTGGGCGCCGCAGTACTGCTGCCGGTGGCCGCGTTCGCCGGGGCGATGGCCGCGATGGCGCTCACCCTCGGACTGGCTTCGGCCCTGGGCGTCATCACTCCGACCCGCACGGTGCTCGCCGGGCTGGCAGTCTCCGCGCTGGCCTCCGCACTGGCCTCGTTCATCATCTTCTTCTCCGCGCAGGGCGATTCCTACCGCGAAGTACTCAGCTGGATGATGGGCTCATTGTCGGCCGCAACGTGGAGCTCCGTTGCCATCACCGGGGTAGCGTTCGCCGTCGCGGGGACGCCGGTGCTGCTGGCCGGCCGGATCCTTGACGGCTTCGCGTTCGGCGACACCGCCGCAGCGGCCCTCGGGCTCAACGTGACCGCCATCCGCTGGCTCCTGCTGGGCGGAACGGCCCTGCTCACCGGGGCGATGGTCTCGGTCAGCGGCTCCATCGGCTTCGTCGGCTTGATCCTGCCGCACGCCGTCCGGCTGCTGACCGGCGCGCGGCACCGGGCACTGCTTCCGCTCTCCGCCCTGGCCGGCGCCCTGTTCATGGTCTGGGCCGACACCCTCGCCAGGACACTGTTCGATCCGCGCGAAATCCCGGTCGGCATCATTACCGCGTTGCTGGGAGCGCCGGTCTTCATCATCATGCTCTGGCGCTGGAGGAACGCCTCATGAATCCGACAACCAGTCCTACCCAGCCCTTGACCTCAGATCAGCGTTCCGTCGCCCCGAACACGCCAGCTTCTCCCGCCGCGCCGCCCAGCGTTTCGCTGCAAGGGCTGGGCCTCGGCTACCAGGCAGGCGGCAAGCTCATTCTCGGCGGCGTGGACTGCCACGTACCGGCAGGCACCGTAACCGGGCTGCTGGGTCCCAACGGCGCGGGAAAATCGAGCCTGCTGCAGTTGCTGGGCGCAGTCGCCGTGCCGCATACCGGTTCCGTCCAGCTGAACGGTTCCAACCTCCATGCCCTGCGCCGCAAGGAGCGGGCCCGCCGGCTGGCCTTCGTGGAGCAAAGCGCGGACACTGACCTGCCGCTGACCGTGCTGGATGTCGTGCTGCTGGGCCGGCTGCCCTACCGTTCCCTGCTGGCGGGCACCAGTGACGAGGATCTGGGCGTTGCCCGGCGCAGCCTCACCGCGGTGGGCCTCGACAGCTTCACGCGACGCCAGTACGCCACGTTGTCCGGCGGCGAGCGCCAGCGTGTCCAGCTGGCCAAAGCCCTCGCCCAGGAGCCCGAGGTCCTGCTGCTCGATGAGCCGACCAACCATCTGGATGTCAACGCCCAGCTGGCCAGCATGGAGCTGGTCCGGAACCTGGCGGCCGGCGGAGTGGCGGTCCTGGCCGCGCTGCACGACATCAACATCGCCGCCGCCTACTGCGACCAGGTGATCGTCCTGCAGGAGGGCAAAGTCGAAGCGGCCGGTCCCACCATCGACGTACTGACGCCGGACCTGATCCGCCGGGTCTACGGAGTGGACGCCGTAGTGCTGGAGCACCCGCTCACGGGCAGGCCGCTGGTGGCCTTGAGCCCGTTGCCCGATGCTGGGCCGCGGGCTGCTTCGGCCAGTCCTGCTTCATAGCCCTGCCGGTAGCCTTCCCGCCGGCCGGCGTCGAACCCCTCTCGGCGTCCGGTTTTGAGGCCTTCCTGCCGGCCTGCCTCCATCGCTTCAGCCGTGCCCAGCCGGAACATGTCCTGTTCGGCGGACCTGATCAAAGCGGCCGCACCCGCGTGGCCAGGGCAGGCGCCGTCGTCGTCGTCGTCGTTATTTGGAGCCGAAACCAGGCCGCCCAACCCGCGCACAACGGCGACCGGGCAGCCACTGGTCTTGCCTTTGACCAGGTCCGCCGCCGCCGCGATCTCGTCCGCCACGGCGGTGACCGTGGCGGACAACCGGCGGCCGGCGCTGTCCACCGAACCGCGCAGATCGGCCAGCGGCGCCAGCCCGGAAACGCCGATCGCTACGTCCGTCTGCCCGTTCCGCCAGGGCCTGCCGAGGGTGTCCGTGATGACGACGGCGACGTTCACGCCGCAGCGCCGATGCAGTTCGACGCGGAGCCGGTGCGCCGATGCATCCGGATCAACGGGCAGCAGGAGGATGGTCCCCTCGGGCGTATTGCTGGCGTCCACTCCGGCCGCGGCGGAGACGATGCCCAGCCGGTTCTCCACAATCCGGGTCACGCCGTTCGCATGCGCCCGCGTGGCGACAACGCGCACCGTTTCCGCCGTGATCGCTTCCTCGCGGTCCGCTGCCGACCGCGTCCGGCCCTCAGCTTTGGAGACGATTTTGGACGTAACCGCGAGGATGTCTCCGTCCTGCAGTTCCCCGCCGAGGGCGCAATGGATGACGGCTGCCAGATCGTCGCCAGCGGTGATTTCGCCGATGCCCTCGATAGCGAAAACGGACAGCGCGCGCAGGCTCATCGGGTCAGCGCCGGGAGGACTTTGGCACCGAACACGTCGATCCACTCGCGCTGGTTGCGGCCGACGTTGTGCAGGTAGATCCGGTCGAACCCCAGGTCCGCGAACTTCTGGATGTAGGCGCGGTGCACGTCCGGATCTTCGGAAATGAGCAGCCGGCCCTCGAAGTCTTCCGGCCGGACCAGCTTGGCCATTTGCTCCAGTTCGAACGGGGACCGGATGTCCCCCTTGGGGAACTTCATGCCGCCGTTGGGCCACTCGATCATGGCATTGGACAGCGCTTCCTCATAGGTCGGGGCCCAGCTCAGATGCAGCTGGAGCACCTTCGGCATGCGGGACGGATCCTTGCCCGCTTCCTTGGCGCCGGCGTCGAACCGGTCGAAGAGCATCGCCACCTTATCCAGCGGCGCCCCCACGGTAATCAGCCCGCCGGCATGCTTGCCCGCGCGCTTGGCCGTGACCGGGCCCGCGGTAGCCACCAGGATTTCCGGCGGCACCTCGGGCATGGTCCACAAGCGGGTGGACTCCATCCTGTAGTAGGCGCCGTTGTGCCGGACATCCTTGCCCGCCAGCGAGTTGGTGAACAGCTTGTTGATGATCTCGATCGCCTCGAACATGCGGTTGATGCGCTCCGGCGGTTCCGGCCAGTACTGCCCGATGATGTGCTCGTTCAGCGCCTCGCCCGATCCCAGGCCCAGCCAGTGCCGGCCCGGATACATGGCGGCCAGCGTCGCCGAGGCCTGCGCTACTATCGCCGGATGCCAGCGGAAGGTCGGGCACGTGACGCCGGGCCCGATGTCCCCCGTGGTCCGTTCCCCCAGGGCTGCGAGCACATTCCAGACGAAGGCCGATTCGCCTTGGGCCGGCACCCACGGCTGGAAATGATCCGCCGCCATCACGCCGGAAAAGCCCTTCTGCTCGGCATATTCGGAGAGCTCGACTGCCGCGCGCGGGTGGAACTGCTCGAGCATCGCGGCATAACCGATAGTCAGGGACGTATTCATGGTCGAATACTTCCACCGCAACGTTGGGGAAAACAAGAGTGCCGGTTCCCACCCTGTTGCCGGCGCCGCCGCTGTGGCACGGTGGAGATATCCATCCCGGCGCAAGGAGCATTAGCATGGCACGGATCCTTATGGTCGTCTCGGCCGCAAACTCGCTCACTATGAAGGACGGCACCGAGCACCCCACCGGCTACTGGGCCGAGGAGCTGGTGGTCTCCCACCGTCTCCTGAGCGAAGCCGGCCACACCGTCAATATCGCGACGCCCGGCGGCAAAAAGCCTACGGTGGATGCCATCAGCCTCACCGCGGAGTCGGCCGGCAGCCAGCAGAAGGCCGAGGACTTCACCGCCTATCTGGCGGAGATCGACGCCGAGCTTTCGCACCCCTTTGTGCTCTCCGAGGTAGACCCCACGTACTACAACGCGATTGTGCTGCCCGGCGGCCACGGCCCCATGGCCGACCTCGCCACGGATTCGGATCTGGGCCGGCTGCTGGCCGAGGCGGACCGCGCGGAAATCATCATCGCCCCGTTCTGCCATGGCCCGGCCGGATTGCTCAGCGCGAGGAACGACGACGGCGAATTCGCCTTTGTGGGCAGGCGCCTGACCGTTTTCACGGACGAGGAAGAGCTCGGCGGCGGCACCGGCGACAACACACCCTGGCTGGTCGAGTCGACGCTGCGGGCCAACGGCGCCATTGTGCAGGCGGGTCCCGCGTGGGCCAGCAATGTGGTCATCGACGGTAACCTCATCAGCGGGCAGAACCCGCAGTCCAGCGAGGCCGTTGCCAAGGAAGTCCTCGCCGCCCTCGGTCCCGCTCCCGCCGGGGCCCAGGACGATGAAGCCGAATTTGATGCGGACCGGGACGAAGATGTTCGCGACGATGACTACTGAGCGGCGCACGCCCGCCGGGCAAACGGCGGCTGCTCGACGGAAGGCGGGTACACCGTGGGGCTGAAAAGCGCGTTCTTTGCCGCACGCTACGACTCCGCCACGCGCTTCGCCGAGTCCCAGGTCCTCGGTCGGCGCCGGGCTGCGCTGCTGTCCGGCTTGCAGGGCAGGGTGATCGACGTCGGCGCCGGGACCGGGGCCAACCTGCCGCATTTCCCGCCGTCGTGCACTGTTGTTGCGGTGGAGCCGGACCCGGATATGCGCAAGCGGCTGGAAGCGAAAATCGGCACCGCTACGACAGACGTGACGATCGACGACGGCGAAGCGGACCGGCTTCCCGCAGAGGATTCCAGCGTTGATGCCGTGGTCTACACTCTGGTGCTCTGCACGGTGCCGGACCAGGCATCCGCCCTGGCCGAGGCACGGCGGGTGCTCAAGCCCGGCGGAAAACTGCTGTTTCTGGAACATGTCCGCGGGTTCGGTGTTCATGCCAAGGTGCAGGATCTGGTCCGCCCGGTCTGGCGTTTCGCCGCCCAAGGCTGCAATCCCAACCGCGACACCGTGGGAGCCATGGCCACCGCCGGCTTTACCGTGAAGCTGGACGAAGAGTTCTTCATCGGGCCGAAATGGCAGCCGCTCAACCCGCTCGTGATGGGTACCGCCACCGCGAAATGACGCTGCTGTGCCTGCGGGAGCGCGTCAGGCCCGAGGAGGGAAGCGCGTCAGGCCCGCAGGAGCGCGTCCTTTTGCTGCCGGGAGATCTCGTTGTGGCGCCCGCAATGCAGGCACTCCGAGTAATAGCGGCGGCTGGTGGTGAAGATCGGGATGAAGAAGAGGGAGAATTTGCCGGCTTCCTCAATGAGGCGCTGCGGCCCGCTCACACCGCAGAACGGGCAAGTGCCCGGCCGGGTGGCGAGCACGCGCGGCCTCCTGCTGAAGCCGAACAGGATCAGCATGGCAACTCCTCCGCCTGGCAACTTTATGGGAGAGGCCGGCCCGACACCCCCAACTATCGTGCGGTGTGCCGGGCCGGAGCTTAGATGGTGGCTGTTGGGTCAGCGGCCGAAGCCGCCGAGCTTGTCTCCGAGGCCGCCGAGCTTTTCGCCCAGTCCGCCGGGGAGTTTGCTAAGCAAGTCGTTGACGTCGATCCCGAGCTTGGATAGCAGTCCGGAATCACGTTCGGTGTCTACCTGGTCAGGCAGCTCCTGCTGCGCCTGGTCGGCCTTGCCTGTGTCGCCCGTAGACCGGAGGAGGTCGAGGATCTGCTGCTTGTCGATCTGCATGATGTACCCGCTTTCCTGATTGTCCTGCTGTGAGGCTGTCTGCGCCGTTCCATCAGCACGATTACCACTCTGCCAAGCTCTGCAACGCCCCACAACCCCGCAGGCCGTTTTCAATCCGTTATGCGGGCAATGGACCTCGTGCGGCTATCCGACGCCGGCCGCCGCCGCGTGCCGGACCAGCCCGTCGTAGACGCCGGGCTCGTCGTCGTCGACCACCGGAACTTCGGCGCCATCCTGGTCTTCCTGGTGCAGCTCCATTCCAGGATTGGCCACATCCGTACCGTCGGCGAGAAAGAAGTGCGGGCTGCCCTGGACTTCGTCGCGGTGGGCAAAGTAGGACTGCATCATGGGTCCTCGTGCTCGACCAGTGTCGAAAGCGTCGCGCAGCCTGTCGACGTCGACTGCACTGCACGCCGTTGCGACGTCGAGAATTTCGTGGCGCATGCTGATGCAGCGGCTGTCCCGCCAGAACGCGAGCCGCAGCGCCATGTCGAGTTCCTCCGCCGCAGCGAGCGATTGTTCTTTGGCAGCGTGGACCGCTTCGTTGGCCGGCAGGCTGGTCACGGGCCACTCGTAGGGATCGCGCTGCCACTGTTTGAACTCCAGCTCAGGAGCCAGCGCGTTGATGGCGGACTTCTCCGGTTCGATCATCCGGGTTGTGAGGGCCGTGCGGTTGAGGTCCTCGAGCAGGAACAGCTGCAGGTCAACATGCAGGCGGCCGGTCAATCCGGCCGCGTCACGAGCCTGGTAAAAGCGGTGCAGGGCCAGCGTGGACCAGCCGCACATCACATCCGTAAAGACAGTAACGGTATTGGGCGGGACGTTTGGGCGTGCCATGCCCCAAGTATTGTCCTTCCCACCCGGCTCCGCTAGCCTGCGACCAGCCAGTTCTACTCACAGTCCGATCCAGGCAGCCAGCAGCAGAAACGAGAATACTCATGCGGAAAGTTACCTCAGGCCTCTTCCACTCCGTCGACGGCGTGGTCGAAGCGCCGGACCAGTGGCAGTTCGACAGTTTCGATGATGAACTCGGCGCGGGCCTGGGCGACTTCATCAACAGCACTTCCACGGTGATCCTGGGCCGGGTGACCTACGAGCAGTGGGCCGACTACTGGCCCACCGCCTCGGACCCGTTCGCCGACTTCATCAACCCGATCGAGAAGTTTGTTGCATCCCGGACGCTCAGCGGCAACCTCGAGTGGCAGAACTCCCGGCTAATCGACGGCGGACTGGAAGACTTCGTGCGCGAGCTCAAGAAGGGCGACGGCGACGATATAGCCGTTTGCGGCAGTATCTCTGTTGTGCGCCAGCTGCTGTTCGCCGGGCTGCTCGACTCACTGACGCTGATGCAGCATCCGGTCGTCGCCGGCAAGGGCAAGCGCCTCTTCGAACCCGAGGATCCGACAACGCGCCTGTTCCTGCAGGACTCACAGATCACCAGCAAGGGCAACGTGATCATGAAATACGGCCTGCTCGGCGAAAATTTGAACTGACGGCGGAATCTTTCATCGGGCAAGGCCAGAGCTACCGCTACTTCTTCTTCGCCTTCTGCTGTTGCTTGTATGCGCGCACTGCGACAAGAGACTCCGGACCGGTGACGTCGGCGATCGACATCGCGACATCGCTGCGCCCGTAATCCCCTGCTGCCTCCCGCCAGCCCGGCGCCTCCAGCCCAAACTGCTTGCCCAGCAGCGCCAGGAAGATCTTCGCCTTCTGCTCGCCAAACCCGGGCAGCATTTTCAGCCGGGCAAGCACCTCGGCACCACTCGGATTTCCGGCAGTCCAGATGCCCGACGCATCGCCGCCGTAATCCTCAACGATTGAGCGTGCGAGATCCTGCACGCGGCCAGCCATGGACTTCGGGAACCGGTGAACGGCGGGTTTCTGCCGGAACACTTCGAGGAACTCGTCGGGATCCATGTCGGCGACCTGCTGCGCGTCCAGCCCGCCGAGACGGTCGGCCATTTTTGCCGGACCGCTGAAGGCCACTTCCATCGGGATCTGTTGATCGAGCAGCATTCCCGTGAGCAGGGCGAACGGATTGGCGTTCAGCAGATCATCAGCAACCGGATCTCCGGACAGATAAAGATCGGTCATCGTCAAGGCTCCCCTCGGAAAACGGTCATTGGCTAATCCCAAGCTACACCGCGCACGCTTTTCGAACGCCCCAGCGCCTCCCTCACACCAGGACGATCTCTTCAAGCGCGAGGATGTCCTCGTGATAGGCCAGGTAAAGATTCGCGATGACCCGCGGGCTGGAGAGCGGACCTCCGACAAGGTCCTCGGCTTTTTTCAACCGGTACCGGACGGTGTTCGGGTGGACAAAGAGCACCTTGGCAACCTGCGCGATGTCCAGATTGCGAGCCAGATACCACAGGACCGTCTGCCTGAGCTCCGGGTCCCGGTCAAGCCCCTGGGCGAACTTACCCAGCTTGTCCGAGTCCTGCGGAGTCTGACGTCTGGCCAGCAACCACGTTACTGGGTCCACCTCGTCCAAACGTACGATCCATCGGCCGCCGGATCCGTTCGCTCCGGCCGCTCTCGCCCTCCGGCCAGCGATTCCGGCGGCCGTTTCGGCCTCACGGAAGGCGTCGGGTGTGGTGGCAAGATCCGAAAAGGGCTCGGAAAGCCCAATGAACACATCCTCCGCCAAACCCAGCCAAGCCTCGAGAGCTGCGGAGTCCGAAACCAGCGCATGGAATCCCGGTGGGCTTTCCGGCGTCCGACCGTTTTCCGCGAGCAGCAGACCCAAACCGCTGACTGCCGCCCTCTGCAGGAGTCTTTCAACCATCGGAGCTGCGATCGGCTCTTGCTCCAGGTTGGCGGCAACGACGGCGCGGACCCGCTCATACGGCACAAACCGAAAGGTGCGCATCCGTTCCCAGTGCCGGTATTCCCTTGCCACCGGAATGCCGTCCTGCAGCATACTGAGCAACTGGGCGTTTTCATGGCGTTCCTTCGAAACGGAGAACTGGCTGATGCCGTTGATCGCGCCGAGCAGGCGCTGGGTTGTCTCCAGCAGCATCTCGCCCAGTTCGTCGATCACGCCGGCGTTCCTGCTCGCGACCGCGAGCCAGTAGCCGTTACCACGCAGCACCAGCGGGCGGGCCATGACCTCCCAGCGGCCAATGGACATCCGGTCCGACACCTGCTTTGCATCCCGCAGTTCGTTCCAGATCAGATGAGACGGGCCTTCGCCCGTTGATTCAACAATCCGGCCGGAGTCCTCATACAACACCGCGGTTCCGCGGCAGACCGAACCGAGCCTGGCAATCAGCGCCTGGACAGGGTTCTCGGCGGAGACGCTTTGCAGCAGGTCATTCGTCAGCCGCATGGCACGCTTGAGGACATAGGAGTCCGGCGAAAGTTTGGACTGGTTGATGAAATTCTCGATGTGGTGGAAGGGCACTTCCGCCGCAACCGTGTACAGCGGGAAATTCGCTCGTTTGCACGCAGCGGTGAGCGTGCGGGGCACGTCCTGAAAGTACACTCCCACCCCGAAAAACAGCGCCGCCACCTTGGCCGTCTTCAATTCCGTTACCAGCTTATCGGCCAGCCCTGAGTCGCTCTCGGCTCCGACGAAGCGCAGTCCCGTGGTCAGCATGACGGTTTCGGGTTCAAGCCATTTCGCCGGGTCGTGGATCTCGCTGGTATGTGCCCCAATAACGACGGCGTTCGGGTCCCCCGGCACGACAGCCTGCAATCCCAAAGCGGCCTCCGCGACGACATCGGAGAGTGAAAGTGCCGGCCTTGCGTCCATCGAATGCTTCCTTGAAAGTTTGCCGTTGGTGCCGAATAAAAGGCGTTGGCGCGGTCATTGTAAAAACTACAATCGTGCTTTCCATTGTATTTCAATTCCTCCAGTGACAGAGAGCTGGGTCACACTGGATCGTAGTGGCTACGCAAAACCACTTCCTTGGAGGAATCACAAGATGGCTAATGTCCGAGTCGCCGTCGACGTTGGTGGGACGTTCACCGACGTCTGCATCTTCGACGAAGAAACACAACGCATGCGGGTCACGAAGGTCCCCTCCACGCCTGCGGATCCGATGCTGGCCGTCATGAACGGCGTCAAACGTGCCGAGATCAATCTGGCAGACGTCTCGCTCTTCTCGCACGGGACCACCGTTGCCACGAACGCGCTCATTACGCGCAACTTTCCGACAGCTGCCATGGTCACTACCCGGGGTTTCCGCGACGTGATTGAAATCCGCGACGGCACGAAGGACGACCTGTGGGACGCCTACAACGACGTCACCGGCCCCTACATCCGCCGCCGGGACCGCTTCGAGGTCACCGAGCGGGTGGATTATGCCGGCAACATCGTCACGCCGCTGGATGAAGACGATGCCCGCCGCCTTGCCGCCCTGCTGCGCAAGCGCGGCGTCACTACCATTGCGGTCTGCTTCATCAACTCGTATGCCAACGCCGAGAACGAAGTGCGCATGCGGAAAATCCTGGAGGAGGAACTCCCCGACGCAACGGTCTCAACGTCAGCCGAGATCCTGCCGGAGATTTTCGAGCACGACCGCTTCAATACCGCCGTCTCCAATGCGGTGCTCGCCCCGCTGGTTTCCGGCTATGTCAACCGGTTGGCGGAGGAACTCAAGGGCGGCGGCTACACGGGCGACCTGCTGCTGCTGCACTCCGGTGGCGGATCGATGACGCCGCGCATGGTGAAGCGCTATCCGGTACGGCTCGCCGCTTCAGGTATTGCCGCAGGAGCCATTGCAGCCAAGCACGTTGCACAGCAATGCGGTTACGAGAATGCCGTCGGGCTCGACATGGGCGGTACGTCGACGGACATTGCGCTGGTATCCGGTGGCGAGCTGCGCATTACCAAGGAATGGCAGGTCGAATACGGCCATCCGATCGTGTTCCCCAGCATCGAAGTGCTGACCATCGGAGCTGGCGGCGGCTCCCTGGCGCACATCGACATTGCGGGTTCCCTCCGGAACGGACCGCAGTCGGCCGGCGCCGACCCGGGGCCTGCCTGCTACAACACCGGTGGCGACCAGCCGACCAACTGCGATGCGAACGTGGTGCTGAACCGACTGGGCACTACCTTGGCCGGCGGCGCCAAGAACCTGGACCGCGGCCTCGCCCAGGACGCCGTCAACCGCGTCATCGCCGGTCCGCTCGGCATGAGCGATGAAGAGGCTGCCCACGCAATTCTGCAAGTCGCCAACGCCAACATGGCCGACGCGGTCCGTCTGATTTCCATCCGCCGCGGCTACGATCCGAGGGACTTTGCGCTCATTGCCTTCGGCGGAGCCGGCGCCCTGCACGGCGCTGAGGTGGCACGGGAGTTGAACATTCCCACCGTCGTCGTACCTCCGAGCCCCGGTGTTACCTCGGCCATGGGCTGCCTGCTGGTGGACATCCGCCACGACCTCTCCGCCATGTATACGGCGCTGGCTTCCGAAGCCGACCCGGAGGATCTCGAAGCCCAGTTCCTGAACCTGGAAACCGAGGCCACCGCGCGCTTGCGCCATGAAGGCGTCGATGAGGAAAACTCTGTGCTGCAGCGGGTCATCTCGATGCGCTACCAGGGGCAGTGGCGTTCGCTCGCCGTTCCCATGGGCTCCGGCAAGGGCGCCCTTGAGGAAGCCATCCAGACTTTCCACCAGGAGCACGAACGGGAGTTCGCCTTCCGGCAGGACAACCAGCCCGTGGAGATTTACCAGCTGCAGCTGTCCGCCATCGGCAAGACTCCCAAGCCCTCGTTCGCACCGGAGAAAGAACTCCTGGCCGACCCGGGCAATCCGGAATCCATGCGGCCGGTCTACTTCGGTTCGGACGGCTGGGTGGAGACGCCCGTCTTCGACCGTTCCTCCCTGCCCGCTGGCGCCACGTTCATCGGGCCAGCCATCATCGACCAGCTCGACTCCACCACGGTGGTCCCGCCGCGGACAACCGCCGAGATCGATGAGTGGCTGAACATCCGCATCCACCTGACCGAATTCAAGAACGAGGAGGCCAAGTAATGACTGACACGATACTGGCACCCGATACCCATTCCGCGCATTCCGCAGCACGCCTGGCTTCGGGCCTGGACCCCGTCACCTTCGAAGTCCTCAAGAACGCCTTCGCCACCAGTGTGGATCTGATGAGCGAGCAGATACTGCGCACCTGCTACTCCTTCGTTATCTACTCGCGCGACTTTTCCTCCGCGCTCTGCGATGCCAACGGCAACACCGTGATGCAGGGCAGCGGGGACATCGCCGTCCACGTGGGGACGCTGCATTTCCAGTGCAAGGCCATCCTCGAAGAGTTCGGTACGGATATCCACCCGGGCGATGTCTTCGCCATCAATGACCCTTACCGCGGCGGCACCCACTTTAACGACGTGAGCTTCATCAGGCCGGTTTTTTCCGAAGGCGAAGTGATTGCCTTCGCCCAGAACAAGGGCCACTGGGCCGATATCGGCGGCAACGTCCCGGGATCATTCGACGTCAACGCGAAGGAACATTTTGGCGAGGGTCTGCGCATCACGCCGGTCCGCATCTGGAGCAAGGGCATCTTCCTCCACGACGTGGCGCAACTGCTGGTCTCCAACACCAGGGCGCCGCAGCAGGCCATGGGAGATCTTCAGGCCCAGTCCGAGGCGACAGCGGTCTGCGAGCGCGAGGTACTGCGCCTGGTAGACAAGTACTCGAAGGACACCGTAGTTGCAGCTATGCAGGAGACGCAGGACTATGTCGAGCGGATCGTCCGCCGGCGGCTCGAGAGCCTGCCGCAGGGCCAGTGGGAAACCGTGGACTACATCGATTTCGACCCGGGCAAGGGCGAGGGCCTGGTGCCGATCCACATCAAGCTGACGCTCGACGGCAAGGGTATCCACTACGATCTGACCGGGTCAGCCCCGGCCGTGGAAACGTTCCTCAATTCCGGCTATGGCACCACGCACTCCGCCATCTACGCGGGAACCAAGACCTTCTTCCCGGACGTGCCGCTCAACTCCGGTTTCTACGCCGCGGTGGATGCGGAGATCGGGCCCGAGGGAACGGTGGTCAATGCCGGCTGGCCCTACGCCGTCACGGGTTTCTGTTCCGGCCCTTATGAAAAACTCATGAACGGAATCTTCGAACTGTGGTCCCGGATCATGCCCGAACGCGCCATGGCCTGCGCCTTCAACCTTGAGTATCTGCTGGTCGGCGGGCGGGATAACCGCACATCCGACAACCCTTACTTCATGTGGTACGACTGGATGGCCGGCGGCTGGGGCGGCAGGGCGAGCAAGGACGGCGCCAGCGCCACCGCCCCCGTCTTCGGACCAGGCCTGGCTGTGCAGCCCGTGGAAGGCCAGGAACGCCTCTCCCCTGTCCTCACCACCACGCACCAGATCGCCGTGGATTCCGGCGGGCCCGGACGCTTCCGGGGCGGGCTCGGCATCGAGAAGGGCGGCATCCTCACCGATGCCACCAGTACCGTAATGAGCTACTGCTGCGACCGCGCCCGTTCCATCACCTGGGGTATCGAAGGCGGCCTGCCTTCCATTCCCCATGGCGTCTGGCTCAACAAGGGCACGGCGGATGAGCGTTTCCTCGGCTCCAATTTCTCTTCGGTGCCGATCCAGTCCGGCGACTCGTTCACCCGGCCGTCCGCTGGCGGCGGCGGCTACGGCGACCCCATGGAGCGCCCATATGCTGAGGTCCTTGAGGATGTCATTGACGGCTACGTTTCCATCGAGCGCGCGGCGGCGGACTACGGCGTCGTCGTCCATGAGATCGACGCCGAACTGGACCAGTTCGAGATCGACGAAACAGCCAGCGATATGCTTCGCACGGACATCCGTACCCACCGCCTCGGATGGTTGACCGAAGACGCCGCCGTTATCGCGGAAAAGTACCAGAGCGGCGAACTGCACATGCTCGACGTAATCCGTCGTTACGGTGTCATTCTCGACTGGGGAACCGGCGAACTTTACCCCACCACAACAGAGCAGTACCGCGAGCTGATGGGCCGGCGCTCCTCCGCCCACTGGCACTAACCACCCGGCCGAAAGGCCGCAATCCATCCTCACCGCATGGCGTCAGGGACGTCTGTTCCTGACGCCATGCCCGCTTACGGGAGACAACCGTGTCATCAACCGAAGCACTACCTCAGGAAACCAGCAATTCAACGCGCATGAGCCGCGGCTCACTCACCATGGCCTGGTACGGGCTGGTCAGCGCAATGTTCTTCGTCTACATCGGCGCCGCCCTCGCCCAGGCCTACGGGACCCGAGATGCCTTGATCGGCTTGGGCCTGACCATCCTCAGCTACGGAATGATCAACCGAGTGCTGGCCGGCTACGCGCTGCGCAACGGCCTGACCGTCGCCCAGTTCTCCCGAAGCCTCCTCGGCCGTACGGGCGCGCTGCTGGCCACCATCATCTTTGCCGCCACGGCGATCTACTACGCAGTCTTCGAAGGCGCGATCCTCGCATTCGCGTTCCAAGCGCAGTTCGGCGGACCAATGGCACTCTGGTACGCCGTCGTCGTCCTCTACACCCTGCCCCTGGTGGCCGGCGGAATCCAGCGCTGGCTGGACAAAATCAACGGCTGGCTCCTGCCCGTGTACTGGGGCGGTCTCATTGCCGCGGTCATCTGGGCCGGAACAGCCCACGGCTTCTCCGACAACTGGCTCACTCACTCGGTGCCTGCACTCCGGTTCGCCGACGGCGGGCCGGGCTGGCTCGGCACCTACGCCGCCTTCATGGGGGTCTGGATCCTGATGATGTACACCATGGACTTCGCCGCGCTGGGCAAGCCGCAGGACGAGAAGTTCCACAAGCGGTACACCTTCGGCTGGCTGTTCTATGCGCTGGCCTTCGGCGCCAACGCCCTGATCGGAATCTTCCTGACCTTCACCATTCCGGGGCTGGAGGCCACCGAAACCGGTGTAGCCGGTGGTCTGGTTTCCCTCATGGGCTTGTTCGGCCTGCTGGTGGTCTTTGTTTCGCAAACGCGGATCAACACCGCGAACTATGCTCTGGGCATCTCGAACCTGCGGGAGTTCGGCGAGCGGGCATTCAAAGTGAAGCTGCCGGGAATTATCTGGAACCTACTCGGCGCGGTCATCATCTTCCTGCTGATGCTGCTGCCCGTTGTCCAGTACCTGCTCGTCGCATTGTCTTGGCAGGGCGCCCTGGTCACAGGCTGGGTGGCGATAGCCCTGACGCACATTGCTCTGGACCGGCGCTCCGGCAGACCCGCTGAACCTGGCCGCCTGCCCGACAGTTCGTTCCCGAGGGTGAACGCCGCAGGCGTCGCCGCATGGTGTGTTTCAGCAGCTATCGGTATCGGCCTGATCCAGTCCGGATTGGCCTGGGGAGCGACTGTGGGAACGCTGGTCACGCCGCTGCTCGCTGCCTCCATTTATGCTGGTTTGCGGCTGCGGATTCGTGATAATACGCTGCAGTCGCAGGTCTAACACATTAACCTGACACTGGGCAGAAAACGGCCGTTGAAGCTGATTTACAGCTTCAACGGCCGTTCCGTTAACTACCAGCAGGCACGCGGATGAGCTTCTTATTCACGAATTCGGCCATGCCATACTTCGCCAGCTCGCGGCCAACGCCGGAGCGTTTGACGCCGCCGAAAGGCAAATCAGGCTGTGAATCTGCCACAGAATTGATAAAAACCATGCCGGTGTCCAACCGGTCGGCAACTTCCTTGGCCCTCTCTACATCAACGCTGAAGACGGCTCCACCGAGACCATAGGGCGACCCGTTCGCCAGTTCGATGGCTTCCTCGGCATCCCGAACCTTGTAGACGACCGCGGCGGGGCCAAAGAGCTCTTCCGAGTAGGCGCGCATGCCGGGCTTCACGCCGGTGAGGACCGTCGGTTCCACGTACGCTCCCGGTCCTTCGACAAGTTTGCCGCCCGTGAGCAGTACAGCCCCCTTGCCCACCGCATCCTGAACCTGTTCGATCAGTTCTTCGGCGGCAGTCTGCGACGACAGGGGACCGAAGCGCGTTTCGGGCTTCAGTGGGTCACCCGGCTCGATCCGTGCCATCCGCTCGGTGAATTTATCCACGAATTCTTCATAGAGGTCCTCGACGATGATGAACCGCTTGGAGGCAGTGCATGCCTGGCCGGCGTTGCTCATGCGCCCGCCGACCGCAGCCTTGACGGTTGCGTCCAGGTCCTCGGAGTCCAGCACAATGAACGGATCGCTTCCGCCCAGCTCGAGCACATACTTCTTAAGGTGACGGCCAGCCACCTCCGCTACTGCGGACCCTGCACGCTCGCTGCCCGTCAGGGAGACGCCTTGGACGCGGGGATCAGCGATGATTTCAGCGACCTGCTCGTTGGTCGCAAAAATGTTGACATAAGCGCCGTCGAGCAACCCGGCGTCACGGAAGATTTCTTCCATCACGATCGCCGACTGCGGGCAGTTGCGCGCGTGCTTGAGCAGGATCGTGTTTCCCAGCATCAGGTTCGGAGCGGCAAACCGGGCCACCTGGTAGTAGGGATAGTTCCACGGCATGATGCCAAGCAGCACTCCGACCGGGGCCGAACGGACAACTGCCTCTCCGCCGCCGCGGACGGTCAACAGCTCATCTTCCATGAACGCCGGACCTTCGGTTGCGTAGTACTCGTAAATGTCCGCGACCAGTCCTACTTCGCCCTTGGCCTGGCTGACCGGCTTGCCCATTTCCAGGCTGATGATTCTGGCCAGCTCATCCCGGCGGTCCCGGTAGAGTTCGGCTACGCGCAGCAGCACTGCAGTTCGCTCCGGAACAGCCGTCTGCCGCCATGAGTCGTAGGCGGTCTGCGCTTTCTTGAGTGACCCGGAAATTTCTTCATCGGCGGCAGCAGCGAATTCCTGCAGCGTTTCGCCGGTAGCAGGATTTATACTCTTGTAGTAAGTCATGATTTCAAAAATATCGGCAGGAAGAGTTCACATCCAGCAATTACGAGACATTTCTTGATATGTCTTTCGCTGCCGAATGGCTGATATACGCCGGCGGCGATAAAGTAGAATGCCCCATAAGTGATTCGCCGGAAACCCGACATTCAGTTGTCGCTCCGCAGAAGGGAGAGAATCGTGGCATCACCGCCGGCGCTGCAGTCCCAGATTTATCGCTCCCTGCCTGAAAAGGAACGGTCCGAGGCCATAGTCCAGAGGATATCCACGGCAATTGCCCTGGGCATGCTCCGCGTCGGCGAACGGTTGCCCGTAGAGTCCGAGCTTTCCGACATGTTCGGCGTTGCGGGAGCGACCCTGCGTGAAGCCCTCGCTGAACTAAGGGAGCGGGGCGTAGTTGAAACACGCCGGGGCCGAAACGGCGGAACGTTCGTGGTGAAGTCGCCGGCTGCCCAGGAACAGCAGTTGCGGAAATATCTCCGGGATACTTCCATCGCCGATCTACGGGATCTCGGCGACGAGCAAACCGCTGTGGCCGCAGCAGCGGCCCGTCTGGCGTGCGATCGCGCGCATCCCAAGGATCTGGACAGGCTGGAACAGCTGGCGAAGGCACTGGCCGGAGCCGATTCCCCGGAAACTCAGGCGAGATCAGACAGCCGCTTCCACATTGAACTGGCCGTGGTCGCCCAGTCTCCGCGGCTCACCAGCCTGGAGATCCGGCTGCAATCCGAGGTCGGCCAGCTTCTGTGGAGTCCCATCGCCGGTGTTTTCGACCCGGCCACGGCCGCCCGTGAGCATGTGCGTATCGTCGATGCGATCAGGGCGGACGAACCAGACGACGCGCAGCGCCTGGTTGTCGAACATATCCGGCGGAACACCTACCACCTCATTGACACCAAGCTCACGCTTGCCCATGCAGGCGATGAACAGGAGATCTCATGACCGCGCCCGCCTCACCCCGCGCCATCAGCAGTGCGACGGCCATCGAGGCATGGCTCAATGAGCTGTACCAGGACCTATACGACACCGCTCACACGGTGGAAAAACAGCTCGAAGGAAAAATTCCCGCAGGCATAAAAATATCGCCAAAAGACATTACCGGATTACGCGAAATATCCAGCGCATTCCTCAATTCCCACGACATTGTTGTCGGGGCCGGAGTAATCTTTTCGATCTCGGCAATCAAAGACGCGGAGGGAGTATTGGAATGGTGGTTCAGAACTGACTCCGGGAATATCGAAAAGCTGGATTTCGATTTAGCTCCCGAGGGCGAACGGTTCTACGACTATGAGCAGCTCCCCTGGTTTTCCATCGCAGCCAAGACCGGCAGGCAGTCCGTTGCCGGACCCTATGTTGACTATCTCGGTTTCGACGAATACATCATGACTCATGCCGTGCCGACCTATGTCCATGGAACCTTCATCGGTGTAACCGGCTGCGACATCCGGATCCGCGACATCGAAAACAAGTTCATTCCGATCGTCCGCCGGATTCCTGGAGATGCCGCCATCCTGAATGGCCAGAACCGCGTGATCCTCGGAAACTCGGGACGCTTCATTGTGGGGGAACGGATCAAGGCAGCGCCGGAAGGATTCTGCTTCATACCGCTGAACGTCCCCAACCTGAACCTGCAGTTGATCTGCGCGGCCGGATAACCGCGCAGATCAACCGATCAGGCGTTGGCCGGCTCCTGCGGCCTGTCGGGCGCAGCCGCCGGATTCAGCCTGCTCTGGCGCACGAACTCTTCGAACAACAGGGATCGATCATTCGCGTCCCCGTCCGAATCCTCCGGATGCCATTGCACGCCGACCACCCAGGTCTTGCCCGGATGCTCCGTACCTTCAACCACACCGTCCTGCGCCAGCGCGGCAACCTTCAGTTCAGCTGCCACGGTTCCCACCGCCTGATGATGCCCCGAGCGCACGCTCACCGTGGGACGGCCAAGGATGGCCGCCACCTTCGAGCCCGGAGCCAGGTTCACTTTCTCGTCCAGGAACATCGGCTGTCCCGGTCCCCCGCGGTGCAGATGCCAGGGATCCAGATCAGGGATCAGCGTGCCGCCGCAGGCTACGTTGAGCAACTGCGACCCCCGGCAGATGGCGAGCAACGGCTGGTCCCGCTCCAGCACACCGTGGATCAGGTCCACACAGTACTGGTCCGCCCGCAGATCGACTCCGTAGGAGTTCGGCACCGGTCCGGTGTGGCCATACAGCGATGCGTCCACGTCGCCGCCACCCAGGAAGAGGACTCCGTCGTACTTGGCCAGCTCCGCTTCGGGAGTCAGGTGTTCCGCCGCACTGTCCACCAGCTCGGCCCGGGCTCCAGCTGCCAGCAGCGTTTCAAACGCAACACGCGTAAACCGCTCCATCAGCTCCAGCGTCTGCTGGGTCATCCCCAGGAACGTCAGTGAAACGACGACGGCGACGCGCGGTGCGTCTGCTGGCAGGTGCTCGAAGGCGGCGGGAACCACGTCCGCGGGGTTGACCCGCAGCCCACTCACCGGGCACCTGCCAGTTCTGCGGCGGCAGCCGCGTCACGGCGCTGCCTGGCTGCGTCGACAATCCAGACGAACAGCGCGTGGTCGGCGGGATTGGTCTCTGCGGTGTCTTCCGGGTGCCATTGGACGGCGAGCATGGAAGCTCCCGGCACTTCGAGCGCTTCCACCACGCCGTCCGCTGCGGTCGCCGTCACTTCCAGCCCGTCACCGAGTGCGCCCACGGCCTGGTGGTGGTACGAGGAGACATCCACCTGCCCGCTGCCGACCACGGTTGCCAGCAATGACCCTTCCGAAACTGCAACCGGATGTATCGCATCCTTATGCTGCACGGTTCCCGGTTCCAGATGCTGCAGCAGAGTCCCGCCCCGGGATACGTTGAGCAACTGCAGTCCGCGGCAGATCGCCAGCAGCGGGACTCCCGCTTCAAGGCAGGCGGCCATGATGGCCGATTCATACGCGTCCTGGCCGGAGTAGTCGGTGGGCCAGTAATGTTCGTCCGGTTCTGCGCCGTAGAGCTCGGGTGCCACGTCGGCGCCGCCGGGAAGCAGCACGCCGTCGAACCGGGCAACCTGCTCGGCGGCGCTGTCACCGCTTCCCGGGAACATGATGACAGGTTCCCCGCCGGCAGCAACGATGCAGCGCAGCACCTTGGCCGCCACGGCAACGCCATCGAAGCGCAGGCCGTGGACGGAGTTGGACCACATGCCCGGAACGCCGATCAAGGGGCGGCTCATACGGCCACCTCCGCCGCCAGCGGGTACGGCAGGTGCGGCATCCACTTGGTCCAGATCCGCTCCAGCCGCCCGTCTGCCACCACCGTTGCCAGTGCCGTGTTGAGCTCGGCCAGCAGGAAGGGGTTGTCCTTGGCCACACCGATCCCCCACCGGTTACCCGTGGGGTGCGTAAAAGCGACATCGTACGCCGGGTCTTCGCCAAGCGGCACGGTCACGACGTCGTCGTCCACCATGGCATCCACCTCACCGTTGCGCAGGGCGGCCAGCATGTCGCCGAACACGTCCGCCCCGGTGAAGGCAACCGGTTCGGCTCCCTCGAAGGTGACGGCCAGTCTCATGTTGGCGCTGCCTTCGATGGCCGCCACTTTGTAGCCGGCCAGGTCCTCCGGCGAACGGGCAGGATCGCCCTTGCGCACCAGCACGGTCTCGTCGAACACCGCGTACGGGTCGGTAAAGTTCACCACTTCCTGCCGTTCCGGGATGATGCCTTGGCCGCACCAGACCGCATCCACGCGGTGGTCGCGGACGGCGGGCAGCATGTCGTCCCAGTCGAGGTAGGCCCATTCGATGCGCAGGCCGAGCACCGAAGCCACCAGCTCGGCCGCCTCGGGCTCGTACCCGCGGCGGTTGCCGGCGTCGTCAACGAGGTTGAACAGCGGCGGCGCCTCGGAGTCGATGCAGGCCAGGCGCAGGATTCCCGCTGAAAGAGTCTCGACGCGGCTCACGGAATGGTCTCCCAGTACATCTCGCGGTCCCATTCGGTGATGGCGCCGCAGTAGCGGGCCCATTCCTCCTGCTTCAGCTGCGTGTAGATCGATACCAGGTCCGCCGGCAGCGCCGAGGTGAGGTAGGTGTCGGAGACGAAGGCGTCGATCGCGTCGCCCAGGGTGAGCGGCAGCTGGCCGCCGAGGGCCGGAACGTCCGCACCGCCGTCGTCGGGCATCCCGGGATCCAGCCGGCGGTTCAGGCCGTCCTCCATCGCGGCGATGAGCAGCGTATGGGACAGGTACGGGTTCACTGCCGCGTCCGGGACCCGGTACTCCATCCGGCCGTTGGAGGAGATGCGCACCAGGCAGCCGCGGCTGTCCAGGCCCCAGTTCGCCGTGCTGGGAGCGAACTGGCCGGCGTCCCAGAACCGCTTGTAGGAGTTCACGGTGCTGGCCATGACCGCCATCGAACCGGGAGCGTGCGTGAGCAGGCCGCCGATGGCGTGCTTAGCCGTCTCGGAAACGTGCAGTTCCACCCTGCCGTCGTCCTCGATCACGTTGGTGTCGCCGTCCCAGAGGCTCAGGTTGTGGTGGCAGCCGTTGCCCATCTGGCCGTTGTAGGGCTTGGGCATGAAGCTGGCGGTGACGCCGAATTCGCGGGCCACCTGCTTGCAGATCTGGCGGTAGGTGACCAGCCGGTCGGCCGTGTTTTCCACCCGGTCGTACATCCAGTTGAGCTCGAGCTGGCCGTCGTCTTCGTAGTCGCCCTCAATCATGTCCAGGCCCATGGCCTTGGCGTAGGTGACCAGCTTCTTGTAGATCGGACGCATCCGCTCCAGGTTCTCCACCTGGTAGGCCGGGCTGGTGCCGGGCTTCTTGACCACTTCGAGGCCGGGGCCCTCCCAGGTCATCTCGGGTTCGGTTCCGGAGCGGACCTCGAAGCCGGTGCCGGCGGTGAAGGCCTCGTGCGAGCGGATCAGCAGCGAGCGGGTGTCGATCGGGAGCAGGCGGCCGCCGACCTCCGGCAGGTGCGGGGGCTCGTAGGCCGTGCAGAAGATCCGCGCCACCGAGGTGTCCCACGGCAGCACCACGAATGTATCGGGCTCCGGTAGTGCCCAGAACTCACGCGCCTCGATCCCGCCGCCGATCAGGTTGCCGTGGCGGTCATTCTGCAAGTCGGACAGCGCCGTCCGGTGGAAGCAGATGCCCTTTTCCAGGTTGCGCTTGAAGTGGTTGGCCGGGACCATTTTGGCCACCATGCGGGAGCCGATGGTCGGCAGCGCGTAGTACACATACTCGACGCCGGCCTCCTCGATCTTGCGGCCGAGCTCGCGCACGGTTTCGGGACGCAGGTTGCGCTCCTGGTGCCGTGCGAAGGCACCGCGGTCGTTGAGGGATTGCTGCAGGTCGATGGCGGCCAGATCGGGCCGCACGGGGGTGAGTGTCATGATGGTCTTCTTTCTCGTCAGTGTGCGATGCCGGTCAGACGGCTGCCAGATTGGCGCCGGCGGGGATGCCGGATTCGTTCACGAGCTTGCGGTAGTGCAGTTGGCGGTCCGCCGGCAGGGCTGCGGTCACCGCGCCGATCAACCGGCCGTCGCGGTAGTAAGCCAGGGCGGTTCCCTCCCAAGGGCGGGACGGGTTTCCTTCGAGAACCTCGATGGTGTCGGCCAGTGCGGGGCTGCCGACCCCCTGGATGCGGGTCTTGAAGATGTCGGTCCAGAAAGACGGCAACGGTGCCGCCGGCTCGGGAACAACATCGCCCTTGAGCCTCGCCACCAGTGCCGGCGCGGCGATTTTGGCCGTATCGGCCGGAGTGGCCCAATGTTCAACGCGGCGGGCAGGTCCTCCGGCGCGACGGTCCGGGTAGCGGGCAACGTCGCCCACCGCAACCACGTGTTCCGCTCCGAGCACCTGGAGGTGTTCGTTGCAAAGCACGCCGTCGCTGAGGTCCAGTCCGTTTCCCGCCAGCCACTCGACGTTCGGGAGCGAGCCGACGGCCTCAATAACGACGTCGGCGGCTACTTCCGTGCCGTCCTCGAGCCGGACACCTGCACAGCGCCCGGCGCCTTCCGTGTAGGTTCCGGGCACGTCGAGGAACTCGGTGACCCGTTTGCCGGCAACGCAATCAATGCCGTGCGTCTGCAGGAAGGTGCGGATACCGGCGCTCAGTTCGCGGCCGAGCGGGCGTTCCATCGGGCCGCCGGTCCCCTCGATGAGCGAGACCTGGCAGCCCAGACCGGCCGCAGTCGCGGCAGCCTCGCAGCCGATGAAACCGGCGCCGATCACCACCACCCTGGTTTTGGGCTTGAGCTCGCCGTGCAACACCAAAGTGTCCTCGAGACGGCGGATCACATGGCGGCCGGCAGTGGGTCCGGGAACCGGCACCCGCCGTGGCCGGAGACCGGTGGCAATCACCAATCCGTCGTACGCCAGCTCTTCCCCAGTGCCCAGCGTCAGGGTGCGGGCAGCGAGGTCCGCCGCGGTAACCGCGGCGCCGAGCCGCCATCGGATATCGGTGGCCGTGCGGCGTTGCCGAAGCTGTACCGCGGCAAGCGCCTCCTCGCGGGAACCGGGTGCGGCGAGCAGGTCCTTGGACAGCGGGGGCCGGTTATAGGGCGGATGAATCTCATCGCCAACGACGACGATCTCTTCGTCCCAGCCAGCTGCGCGCAGTTGTTCGGCGGCGCGCAGTCCTCCCATCGAGGCTCCTGCAATGACAATTCTGCGGCTCATGTCAGTCCTTGAGGAAGATCGCCTGGACCGGGCAGACGTCGATGGCTTCCTCCACCTCGTCCAGCAGTCCGTCGTCGAAAGTTGCCTCGTACTCGAGCTCGCCGTCGGCGTTCATCCGGAACACATCCGGCGCGGCGATGGCGCACTGGCCGTGGTTGTCGCAGAGGCTGCGGTCTACGTCGATGGTCTTCATCAGATTTGTCCTTCCTAAGATGTCTGCAGGTTTTCAGGGCCGCTAGGACCGCTTGGTGAAGCCGATGGGCAGGCGGATCGGACCGGTGTTGCCCGAGTCCGGCAGCCACTCGTCCCCGCCGGCCAGGTGCGGCTGGGCCATGCGGCTGGCCAGCAGCGGCAACGCCTCGCTCATGTCCGCGCGCGCCACAAAGTGCCCCAGGCAGTGGTGCACGCCGCCGCCGAATCCGTAGTGCGGAGCGTGCTCGCCGAGCAGGTCCATCTCCGGGTTCGGGAAAGCCTTCGGGTCGGTGCCCGATGACTGCGTGAACAGGTGGACGGTGGTGCCCTTTTCGATGAACAGGTCCTGGTAGGTGAAGTCCTCGACTGCCTCCCGTGTCACCCAGGTGACCGTGGGGTTGATACGCATGACTTCCTCCACGGCCTTGCCGCCCAGGTCCGGACATTGGGCCAGCAGTTCCCACTGCTCCGGGTTGTGCATGAAGGACTGCATGGCCAGCCCGAGCTGGTTGCGCGTGGTGTCCATGCCGCCGAAGATCAGCAGCACCAGTGCGTTGCGCAGCTCCTCGTCGCTGAGCCGGTCGCCGTCGCGGTTGGCCAGTACCAGGCGGCTGACGAAGTCTTCGCCCGGATTGGCCTGGCGGTCCTTGATCAGCTCCTCGGCGTATTCGTAGAGCTCGGCGACGGCGGCGTCCACCTTCGCCAGGTCCTGCTTGAAGGTCACGCCCAGTGCCAGTCCTACGGTCGAGGCCAGCCGGGCAATCGTCGGCCATTCGCTTTCCGGAATGCCCAGCAGGATGGTCAACACCCGCGTGGCATACGGTTCGGCAAAGTCCCGGATGAACTCGCATTCACCCTTGTCGATGAAGGCGTCGATCAGCTCGTTCGCCAGGGCCTGGAAGCGCGGCACCAGGTCCTTGATCAGCCGGGGCGAGAAGGCCGGGTTGAGCAGGCGCCGGATCCGGTGGTGGTCCTCGCCCTCCAGTACCAGCAGGTTCTTGGTCCACCAGTCATAGAAGAGCCCGCCGTGGACGCCGTTGTGCGCCGGCCACTTGGCGCTGCCCTGCGAGAGCTTGGGGCTCTTGAGCAGCTTGCTGACCTCGTCATACCGCAGCACGGCGATGCCATAGTTGGTCCGTGCGTACCAGCTCTGCTCCCGGGCCGCGCGCAGCTCTTCGGACTGCATGGCGAACGATGGATCCGAGATGTTCAGGTAGGGAACCTGGACGGTAGGCGTACTCATGATGTGGAACCTGTTTCTTTCTTTGCTGATGGAACTGAAGGGCGCGGCAACCGCGTTAGGGCTTGAGGGAACGTGCCGGCGCGGAGGGGACGGCATCCCCGAAGGGCGCGTCACCCTTGAGGTAGGGCTTCTTCCACGCCATGTAGACCAGGCCGATTACGACGACGCCGACCGCCGAGATCAGCACGATGTAGTTGGAGAACCAGCCGGCCTCCGGGGTCCGCGGCCAAGCCATGTTCACCATGCCGAGCACGCCCCAGGCCAGTGCGGCCACGTAGACCGGAGTGCCCCAGGCGCCCAGCTGGAAGGCGCCGCGCGGCTTCCAGCCCTTGAGCCGGGCACGCAGCGCGGCGAGCACCACCATCTGGAAGCCCATGTACATACCCATGGCGGCGAAGGAAATGATGGTGATCAGGGCATCCTCGGAGACCTTGGAGCCGATCACGATCAGTGCCGGAACCAGGCCGGCCAGCAGCAGGGCATACGGCGGAACGTGGCGGGATTCGCTGAACTTGCTGAGCAGTTTGCTGGCCGGAAGGATACCGTCGCGGGCCATCGAGTACGCCAGGCGGGAGGAAGCAGCCTGCAGGCTCAGGACGCAGGAGACAAAGGAGATGAGTACGACGGCGAGCACTACCTTGAAGCCGACCGGTCCGAAGGCCGAGAGCAGCACGTTGCCCACCGGATCGGGGTCGGCGCCGCTGATCACTGCGCCGAAATCGGGGACCGCGAGGATCAGGGACAGGCAGACGAACATCGCCGCGAAGCCACCGATGTAGATGGTCATGCGCATGGCCTTGGGGATGGTGCGCCCGGGGTTCGGGACCTCTTCGGCGACGTCGCCGCAGGCCTCGAAGCCGTAGTACTGGTAGATGCCGATGAGGCCGGCCGCGGCAAAGGCGATGAAGTAGTTGCTGCCTTCGCCTGCCCCGAAGCTCTGGAACAGGACGCCCAGATCGTGTTCGCGGGCCGCTACCATCAGCCAGATGCCGACCACCAGAGCGCCACCCAGTTCGGCGAGCAGGCCGAGCATGGCCACCTTGTTCAAGACTTTGGTGCCGCCGAGATTCAGCACGGTGGCCAGCAGGATGACGGCCAGAGCGGCCATGATCACGGAGTTGACGCTGCTCTCCATCCCCAGCAGTGAGCTAAGGAAGGGCCCGGCGCCATAGGCAACGCTGGCGATGGTAGCCAGCAGGGCGCACAGGTACACCCAGCCGTTCATCCAGCCCCATTTGCGGCCCCAAAGCCGGCGGGACCACGGGTACACGCCGCCGGCCACCGGGTAGTTGGAAACGACTTCGCCGAAGACTGTGGCGACCAGCAACTGGCCGACGCCGACAATAATCAGCGACCAGAACATGGGCGGTCCGGCGATGCCGAGCGAGGCCGCGAACAATGAATAGATACCGACAACAGGGGACAAATAGGTGAAGCCCAGGGACACGTTGCCCCAGAACGTCATTTCGCGCTTGAATTGCTGATCGTACGAATAGCCAAGGCTGGCGAGGTGCGCGGCATCTTCATCGATGCCGGCCTCCCCAGCGGGCTTCGTCATTTCGGCAGACATTGCTCTCCTTCTTGAACGGTGAGTCAAGGCAGTAAGTCGGATGGAAGCGGCCGGTACATCAACGCTGAACCCCCATGTCCCCGCCGTGATGCACCTCACGTGACCGCGATCACTGAAAAACTCTACAAATGAATGTTTATTCTGGCAAGGGGTAAATGCTGGCATCTTTGGGGGCAACGCGGCCCGTGTCCGTCTTTCCGCTCGAAATCAAGGTATTTCCAAGGCAACGGGCACGATAAAGAGCCGGATCACAACTCCAACCGGTCCAGCGAAAAGCTTCGTTTCCGCTGTATTTTTTCTTTTCGCCCTGACGCTCAGAGCAAGGGCCAGGCGCGGCGGCTCAGATCGTAGGCTCCCCAGGCGCGGGGAACGAGGTCGAAGGCGGCATCGCAGATTCGGCGGAGCTGCTCCATGCTCCCGGCGGGGAGCTGCTCCGGGCCAGGTGCACGGCCGGGGTCGGGATAGCTGTTTCCAATGGAAGCGGCCCACTCCAGTCCGTGGGAGTATCCGCTGCAAAACTGCCAGACAAAGATCAGCTCGGCCGGCACATCGCCGTCGGCGCGCAAGTCCTTCAGGATGGCCGTCTGCGTGCGGTTCTTCGTGGCATAGCCCCAACTGCCGCTCGCTTTCCGGCTGAAGACCGGCGGGAGCCCCATCGACTGCGCCGCATCATTGACCGCTTGGCGCAGTCCGTCGAAGTACTCCACGGCAGGCGCATGCTCGCCGGGACGGAACTCTTCCAGGTAGGCATCCCAGAAGGATGACGCGTTGAAGACCTCCCGGGCGATGAGCACCAGCGTGCGGCGGGAGCGTTCGCGCCCGTCTTCGGGCAGCAGCGCCCAAAGGACCGTCGTCGCGCATTCGATGATGGTGCGCACGAGCGAGTACGGCGCATGCGTGTTCTGCCGGTAATAGTCAGGGCCGTCGGGATCTTCGACAAACACCAGCCGCCGCAGCGCGTTGGCGTTGTCCGCCACGGCAGAGAGCGACTGCCGGATTATGCGGCTGACACTGTAGGAGGGGGCGAACCGCTCATCAAGCAGGAACAACGGGGACTTGGGTTCGATGTGGTCGCCGTCCGTGTCCCGGCCCAGTAGCGGCGACAACCCCTGCAGGCGCGCCAGAATGGCCTCCGCCGCGAGGCTCTCCGCGTCCGCCCCGTCCAGCCGGCCCGCACAATCAGGAGGAACCTGCGCGTCCTGCATGGGCAAAATCCTAGTCCCCCGGACAGTTCGACCAACACTCTGGACAAATTATCCAATTCAGCCTGTGTTGCAGGTCACTAGGCTTGGGCGCAGTCAAACAAAGGGATGGAACTATGACCGAACGGCTGGCCAACAGAACAACTCGGGCTCCGGAAGCCAAGCTCAAGCGCGTCCTCAGTAATTGGGACACCTTGGCCATCGGCGTCGGGGCGATGGTCGGCTTCGGCTGGGTTGTCCTGACCGGCGGCTGGATTGAAGGAGCCGGCACGTTCGGTGCCGCAGCCGCGATGCTGGCCGGCGGCGTGATCATGGCCGTCGTCGGGCTGACCTACGCTGAGCTCGTGGCGGCCATGCCGTTTGCGGGCGGCGAGCACAACTATCTGCTCCGGTCGATGGGCGCACGCTGGTCCTTCATCGGATCCTGGGCGATCACCGGCGGCTACATCACCATTGTGGCGTTCGAGGCGGTGGCGCTCCCGCGGACCGCGCTGTATCTCTTCCCGGAGCTGAACAAGGTCCGTCTCTGGGAAGTTGCCGGCGCCGAGGTCTATCTCAGCTGGGCGCTGGTAGGCGTGATTGCCGCCGTCGTTATTACGGCCATCAACATCCTGGGTGTCAAGATCGCCGGCACTGTCCAGCTGTTCGTCATCCTGTTCCTCTTCGCGGTGGGCGCTCTGCTCCTGTTCGGCTCCACGACGGGCGGCAGCACGGAGAACATGGAACCGTTCTTCAACAACGGTTTGGCCGGGTTCTTCGCCGTCCTGGTCATTGTGCCGTTCATGTTTGTGGGCTTCGACGTGATCCCGCAGTCCGCGGAGGAAGTGAACATCCCCGCGAAGAAGGTCGGCAAGCTGGTGGTCATCTCCGTGCTGATCGCGGCCGTCTGGTATGTCGCCGTCATCCTGACAACCTCGTCGGCCATGCCCGCGTCCGAACTGGCCGCAACGGAACTGGCCACGGCGGACGCCATGGGCGCCCTGTTCAACTCCGATCTCATGGCCAAGGTCCTTATTGCCGGCGGCATCGCCGGCATCCTGACCTCATGGAACTCGCTGCTGATGGGCGCATCCAGGCTGCTCTATGCCATGGCCAAGTCGGGCATGCTGCCGGCGTGGTTCGGCAAGCTCCATCCGAAGTTCCGTACCCCGGTCAACGCGCTGCTCTTCATTGGCGGCCTCTCCGTCCTGGCCCCGTTCTTCGGCACGGCGATGCTCGGCTGGCTCGTTGATTCCGGCTCCCCCAGCATCGTCATCGCGTACCTGCTGGTCGGCATCGCCTTTGTCATCCTGCGCCGCAAGGAGCCGAAAATGGACCGCCCTCTGCGGGTCGGCGGGAAGGGCAACGGCGGCATCTGGATCGGCGGCGCCTCCGTCCTGCTGTGCGCCGGACTGCTGAGCCTGTACATCCCGGGCATGCCCGCTTCCATCGGTGGCGCCCCATGGACCTTGTTCGGCCTATGGTGGGTCCTCGGTGCCATCTTCCTGTTCCGCATTCCGGCCGGCATCAAGGGCGGCCCGAACGCCGAAGACGAACTGCACGCAAGACTGGCCGCACGCCGTCGCTGACCTGCACAGCTGGCTCCCGACAACAAATTTACCGCCGCACCGTCAGAAGGAATTCCATGATTACCACCGGCTCCCCCGACCCCGCTACATCCGGCACTTTGCCCCTTGAGGGGATCGTCGTCGCGGACTTCTCCCGCGTCCTCGCCGGCCCGCTGGCCACCATGACCCTGGCCGACCTCGGCGCCCGGGTGATCAAGGTAGAGCGGCCCGGGGCCGGCGACGACACCCGCAAGTGGGGTCCCCCGTACTCGGCCACGGGAGCGACATACTTCGAGAGCGTGAACCGGAACAAGGAGTCCGTCTGCCTCGACCTCACGGACGACGGCGACCTCGAGCTGGCGCGCAAGCTCGCCGCCCGGGCCGACGTCCTCGTGGAGAACTTCAAGCCCGGAGGAATGGACAAACTCGGGCTCGGCTATGAAGACCTGAGCCGCGAAAACCCGGGGCTGATCTACGCTTCCATCACTGGTTTCGGCAGCAGCGGCGGCGCGGATCTGCTTGGCTACGACTTCATTGTCCAGGCGCTCGGCGGGCTCATGAGCATCACCGGCGAGGCGGACGGCGGCCCGATGAAGGCCGGCGTTGCCCTGGTGGACGTACTCACGGCCAAGGACACCACCATCAGCGTGCTCGCGGCACTGAATGCCAGGGCCGCCACGGGGCGCGGGGCGCATCTGGAGCTGAACCTGCTCTCCAGCCTTCAGGGCGCGCTGGCCAACCAGGCCCAGGCGTACCTTGGGGCGGGCAAGGTCCCCGGCCGGATGGGCAACGGGCACCCGTCCATCGTTCCCTACCAGCTGCTCCAGTGCGAGGACGGGCCGCTGGCAGTGGCGTGCGGCAACGACGGGCAGTTCCGGAAGCTCGCGGCCGTGATCGGTTCCCCCGGGCTGGCCGACGACGAGCGGTTCGCCACCAACAGCGCCCGTGTGGCCCACCGCGCGGAACTGGTCACGATCCTGGAGGCGGCCCTGTCGATCGCCGGAGCACAGATCTGGCAGGACAAGCTCAACAGCGCCGGTGTACCGGCCGGCCACGTGGCCGGGATCGACGACGGACTCCAGTTCGCCGAGTCACTGGGCCTAAACCCGACCATAGAGGTTCATGCCCCCGACGGCGCTGCGGTGGGCCGCCAGGTCCGCCACCCTGCCACCTGGACTCCCCCGCTGCAGCCGCGCACCGCCGCCCCGCCCCAACTCGGCGAACATGACGAAGTCGTCCGGGCCTGGCTCAAGGAGAACTGACCATCCACGAAACCCAAGGACGACGACGGCGGGCGCCTCCCGCCGTCGTAGTCCTGGTTTTTCAACCGCTGCCTTAGCCGGTGCGGCGCAGGGCCAGCCAGAGGTTGGCCGCGACGTCCGGATCATCCAGGTCCGCGTCGATCAGCTTGGCCGCGATCGAGATCCGGTGCCGCAGCGAGTTGCGGTGCAGGTTCAGGTCGCGCGCGGTAATTTCCCATTGGCCGCGGTGCCGCAGGTAGGAGCGGACCGTCTGGACCAGGTCCGCGCGGGCGTAGCCGGCGAGCGCGGCCACCCAGGCCTCGGCCCTGGCGTCGAGCCCGCCCTTGACCTGGGCGAGCACGCCGTCGTCGGCCCGCCGCGCCGCAGCAACCACCTCGGCCACCGCGGTGGACGCCTGCTCCAGCGGCAACGGCAGGCTGATAGCTGCGGACATGCCTTCCGGCGGTGCTTCCCGTGAACCGGACGAGGCGCCGGCGACTGGTTGGCTGCCGGCGTCGAGCAGGAAATAGGTGAACCCGTCGGCGGTATAGCGCAGCCGGCAGTTGCGGACGGCCGCAGCCAGTCCGGACCACGGTTCCTCTTCGCGCAGCGCCGTCACGGCCGCCGCGGCATCGCCCGGTGCCCCGGCTTCCGGTTGGCTTCCGCGCAGGACCAGCAGGCGGATTTGTCCCGGCATGCCGTCCAGCTCCAGGTCGGCGGCGAGGGCGCGCGCGGCGTCCACGTACCCCTTCAGCACCAGTTTGGCCACCGCCGCCCCCATCATCGCCGACGCGCCGGACGCCTCCTGGTCCTGCTGTGCCTTCAGCGAGAGCAGCACGCAGACGGTCAGGATGATCTGCCGGTCCGTCTTGCCCAGCTTCCGGCCTGCGCCGATCGCCAAGTACCCCGCGGTGCACCGGCCCACCAGCACGGGGTATTCCACCACGTCCGTGCCGTAGAGCTGGAAGGTGGCGGCGGACTGCGTTCCGGCCATGTTGAAACGGGCTGTTTCCTCGCGCAGAAGCGGAACCACGCCGCTGACGGTGTCCGGCCACAGGGTCTCCACTCCCCCGTCTGCCGGCAGGTAGACCACCCAGCCGCCCAGGGCCTGGGCGAGTGCCTTGACCACGGAGGCCAGCGCGTCCGGCCGCGTGGCCGCGCGGGCCAGGGCGGTCTGCGTGCCGAGGCTCGCCGCCAGGTCGGCCTGCCCGCCCTTGCCCACCAGATCCCAGTAGGCGCGCGAGACGTTCATGAAGGGGGTGCCGTCGGGAACCAGCAGCAGCGCCAGTCCCGCCTCGGCGCACGTTTCGGCCAGCGGTTCCGGGACCTCGTCGACCCCGGCGCCCAGGCCCAGGCCGAGTGCGGCGACGTTCCGCTGCACCAGCCGCCGGACATAGGCGCGGGTCTTTTCCGCTCCGGCCGAGACGGGAATGCCGGTGGTCAGCAGCAGTTCCCCGCCCTCCAGATACGGCGTGGGGTCCTCAAGCTCGGAAATGTGCACGCCGGAAATCTGCCGCCGCGGCACGGCTCCGCCGCCCTCCGGCACCAGGTCGCTTCCCAGCTGCCCGCACAGCTGCGCCAGACTGATCACGGTGCTCCCTTCGACCTCGGACGCGGCAATGCGGCCAGGTTTGGATAGTAGTGACTATAGAATCCGGGTTTCTGGATAGTTTGTCCAATGAACCGCCTGCCGCAAATGACTAGTTTTGTCCCATGACTTCCAGCCTCACTCCGCTTCCCCAGTCCCGCCACCTGGCCACCGCCATTCCCGGCCCGCGTTCCCAGGCCCTGCACGCCGAACGCCAGGCCCATGTGACCGACGGCTTCGGCATCGCCCTGCCGGTCTTCATCGACCGCGCCGACGGCGGCATCCTCCAGGACGTGGATGGCAACCGGCTGATCGATTTCGCCTCCGGCATCGCCGTGACCAGCATCGGCGCCAGCAACCCGCGGGTCCGCGAGCGCGTGGCCGCGCAGCTGGAGCGCTTCACGCACACCTGCTTCATGGTCACCGAGTACGAGTCCTTCACCCAGGTGGCCATGTGGCTCAACGAGCACACGCCGGGCGACTTCGAGAAGCGCACCGCCCTCTTCTCGACCGGTGCCGAGGCCGTGGAGAACGCGGTCAAGATCGCCCGCTCCGCCACCGGCCGCAGCAAGGTGCTGGTCTTCGACGAGGCGTACCACGGCCGCTCGCTGATGACCATGGCGATGACCGCCAAGGAGAACCCGTACCGGCTCAACTTCGGCCCGTTCCCCACCGAGGTGGTGCGCGCCGCCTCGGCCAATCCGCTCCGCCCCGCGGCCTCTGCAACCGCAACAACCAACGACGACGGCGTTCCCGCCTCGGGCGCGGACGTCGCCGCCGCGGCACTCGCCTCCGTCGAAGCAACGCTCGCCGAGTACGGCGCGGAGAGCTTTGCCGCCATGGTCATCGAGCCCATCCAGGGCGAGGGCGGCTTCATTGTTCCCGCCCCTGGCTTCCTGAAAGGCTTGCGCGAGATCGCCACGAAGCACGGCATCGTGCTGGTCATCGACGAAATCCAGGCCGGCATGGGCCGCACCGGAACCCTGTTCGCCAGCGAGCACGAGGGCATCGCCGGGGACATGACGCTCAGCGCCAAGGCCCTGGCCGACGGCGTCCCGCTCAGCGCGGTCACCGGGCGCGCGGACCTGATGAACGCGGTCCACGCCGGCGGGCTCGGCGGCACCTATGCCGGAAACCCGCTTGCCTGCGAGGCGGCCCTGGCTGTGTTCGAGGCGTTCGAGGACGGCACACTGCTGGCCAACGCCCGCGCCATCGAAGCCGCCGCCCGCGAAGTGCTCGAGCCGCTCGTCGCGGAGACGGACGTGGTCGCAGAGTTCCGTGGCCGCGGCGCCATGCTGGCCCTCGAGTTCGCGGACCGCGGCACGCTGGAGCCCCGGGCGGACCTCGCCAAGGAGATCTCCGCCCGCTGCCACGCCCAGGGCGTGCTGACGCTAACCTGCGGGACCTACGGCAACGTCATCCGACTGCTGCCGCCGCTGGTCATCGGCGACGAACTGTTCCGCGACGGGCTGGCGGTCCTGCGCCAGACCATCGTCGACGTCGCGGCCGGCCGCGACGCAACCGCAACGGAAGCCGCCGCCCCGGCACTCGCCTGACCCCCGCCGTCGTACGTCCCTAGCCCCTGATCAAAAAAGGAAAACCATGTCCCAGGATCATGACCTGATTGCCCTCGACTCCCTGCTGAGTGAGGAGGAGCGGCTGCTGCAGAAGAACGTCCGCTCCTTCGTGGACTCGGCGATCAAGCCCAACATCGCCGGCTGGTATGAGAAGGCAGTCTTCCCGCTGGAAATCGTCCCGGAGATGGCCAAGCTCGGCTTGCTCGGCATGCACTTGGAGGGCTACGGCTGCGCCGGCCGCTCCGCAGTGGAATACGGCATCGCCGGCGCCGAACTCGAAGCCGGCGACTCCGGCCTGCGCACCTTCGTCTCCGTACAGGGCTCGCTGGCGATGAGCGCCATCTACAAGCACGGTTCCGAAACGCAGAAGCAGGAATGGCTGCCGCAGATGGCCGCCGGCGAGGCGATCGGCTGCTTCGGGCTCACCGAACCCACGGCCGGTTCGGATCCCTCCAGCATGAAGACCTTCGCCCGCCGCGACGGCGAAGACTGGATCCTCAACGGCTCCAAGCGCTGGATCGGTCTCGCGTCCGTGGCCAAGGTCGCCATCATCTGGGCACAGACCGACGACGGCGTGCGCGGCTTCGTGGTCCCCACCGAAACCGCCGGGTTCAAGGCCACCCCCATCGAACCCAAGCTCTCCATGCGCGCCTCCATCCAGTGCGACATCGAACTGACCGACGTCCGCCTCCCCGCCGACGCCGTCCTGCCGAATGCGAAGGGGCTGCGCGGCCCGTTCGAGTGCCTGAACGAGGCGCGCTACGGCATCATCTGGGGTGCCATGGGCGCGGCCCGCGACGCCTGGCAGGCCGCCGTGGACTACTCGAAGGAACGCCTGCAGTTCGACAAGCCGCTGGCCGGCTACCAGCTCACCCAGGAAAAGCTGGTCAACATGGCACTGGAGATCAACAAGGGCTTCCTGCTCGCCCTGCACCTGGGCCGGCTCAAGGACGCCGGGCAGCTGCAGCCGCACCAGATCTCCGTGGGCAAGCTCAACAACTGCCGCGAAGCCATCGAGATCGCCCGCGAATGCCGCTCCATCCTGGGCGGCAACGGGATCACGCTGGACTACTCGCCGCTGCGCCACGCCAACAACCTCGAATCCGTGCGCACCTACGAAGGCACCGATGAAGTCCACACCCTCATCCTCGGCCAGAAGATCACCGGCCTACCCGCCTTCCGGTAACCCCCATTCCCTGATTCCCCTCCGCTACTTGAAGGAGAGCGCATGACCTCCCCGGTACAGCTTCAGCACTACATCGACGGCGCCTGGGTGCCCGGCACCGGCTCCCCCATCACCAGCTACAACCCGGCGCGACCGGACGAAGTCGTCGCGCAGGGATTGCAGGCCGGACCGGCCGAAGTGGAGCAGGCCATGACCGCCGCCGTGGCCGCCAAGCGCGAGTGGGCACGCACCCCGGCACACGAGCGCGGCGCGGTACTGCTCCGCGCCGCCGTCGTTATTGAGCAGAACGCGGAAGCCTGGGGGCTGGAGCTGGCCCGCGAGGAGGGCAAGACGCGGGCCGAGGGCCGGGGCGAGGTGCTGCGGGCGGCGCAGATCTTCCGTTACTACGGGAACGACGGCGACCGCACCGCCGGGGAGATCTTCTCCTCCCCGCGGCGCGGCGAAAAGATCCTCATCACGCGCAAGCCGCTCGGCGTGGTCGGCGTGGTCACCCCGTTCAACTTCCCCATCGCCATTCCGGCATGGAAGATCGCGCCGGCCCTGGCCTACGGCAACACCGTGGTCTGGAAGCCGGCGAGCACCGTGCCGCTGCTGGCGCTGCGGCTGGCCCAGGCGCTGGAGGCCGCGGGCCTGCCGGCTGGCGTGCTGAACCTGCTGATCGGGCCGGGTTCGATGGGCAGCTCCATCGTGGAGCATCCGGCGCTGGACGGGCTGACCTTCACCGGTTCCACCGGCGTGGGCCGCCGTTTGGCCGCCGAGGCAGCGGGACGGGGCGTCTCGGTGCAGGCGGAAATGGGCGGCAAGAACGCCGCCGTCGTCCTCGCCGACGCGGACCTGGAACTCGCCGCCGAACAGGTCATGCTCGGCGCGTTCCGCTCCACCGGGCAGAAATGCACCGCCACCTCGCGGCTGATCGTGGCCGAGGCAATCGCCGACGAATTCCTCGCCACCCTGGCCGAACGAGCCAACGCGCTGGCGGTCGGCGACCCGGCCGACCCAACCGTGCAGATGGGCCCGGTGGTCAACGACGGCGCCCGCAAGTCCATCCGGGACGGCATCGACACCGCGCTCGCCCAGGGCGCCCGGCTGATCGCCGGCGGGCAGAAGTACGACGACGGCGATCTCGCCTCCGGTTACTTCATCCCGCCGACCATCCTGGAAATCCCCGCGGATCGGGAGCTCGATGTCTGGCGCGAGGAGCTCTTCGGGCCCGTGCTGGCCGTACGCCGCGCAGCCTCCGTAGAGCAGGCCTTCGAGCTGGCCAACGACAGCGAGTTCGGGCTCTCCGCCGCCCTGTTCACCCAGGACGTCACCCGCGCGCTGGACGCGATCGACGACCTGGACGTCGGCATCCTGCACGTGAACTCCGAATCCGCCGGCGCCGACCCGCACGTCCCCTTCGGCGGCGCGAAGAAGTCCGGCTACGGCCCCAAAGAACAGGGTACCGCGGCCAAGGAATTCTTCACCCACACCACCACCGTCTACCTTCGTGGCGGAACGGCCGGAGTCTAAGGAACGCATGAATCCCTCGATCGAGAACATCAAGCACATTCTGGTCATCGGCTCCGGCGCCATGGGCTCGCAGATCGGCATGGTCGCCGCCCTCGCCGGCTACCGCGTCACCGTCCAGGACATCGCCGAAGACATGCTCGCCCGCGCCAAGGAACAGCTAACGTCACGGATGCAGGCCAACGTCGCCAAGGGACGCGCCAGCCAGGAGGACGCCGACGCAGCCCTCGGCCGGCTCACCTTCAGCACCGACCTCGCCGCAGCGGCCGCAACCGCCGACTTCGTCATCGAAGCCGCCACCGAACGACTCGAACTCAAACAGCACATCTTCACCCAGCTCGGCGAACTCACACCCGCCCACGCCATCCTCGCCACCAACTCCTCCACCCTCGGATCGTCGAAGGTAGCCGAAGCCAGCGGCCGGCCCCAACAGGTCTGCAACATGCACTTCTTCAACCCCGCACTCGTGATGAAATGCGTCGAAGTCGTGCGCAACGAGGCAACATCCCAGGCCACCGTGGACACCACCCTCGAACTGGCCCGGCGCTTCGGCAAGGAACCCGTCCTGATCAACCGCGAAATCCCCGGCTTCGTCGCCAACCGGCTCATGGGCGCCATCCAGAAAGAAGCCCTCGCCCTCCACGCCGCCGGCATCGCCACCCTCGAAGACATCGACACCACCGCCAAAACCGCCCTCGGCCACCCCATGGGACCCTTCGAACTCATGGACATGGTCGGCCTCGACGTCATCGACTTCATCGCCCAGGCCACCTACGCCGAAACCAACGACGACGCCGACCGCCCCAACCCCGCCATCACCAACCTCGTCGCACGAGGCCGCCTCGGCCGCAAATCCGGCCGCGGCTGGTACGACTACCAGTCCTGACCCAACAACCGGCACTTCCCGTACCTTGCAGATAAGGGCCTTCACTATCGTGCAAACTATGGATGCCGTGTTGGGTTAGAGTCGTCGAACACGGAACCGTGACGCATGATTGGGAGGTATGGATGTCCGGCACGTCCGCAAAGCGTCCGCCCACGGCCCAGGCCTTCGCGCTGGCGGAACTGCGTCGCATGATCATCGCCGGCGAGGTTAAGGCCGGCGAACCGCTGCGCCAGGATGCTCTCGCGCACCGCCTGGGCGTAAGCCGGGTCCCGCTTCGCGAAGCCTTCAAGGTCCTTGAGGGTGAAGGGCAGATCGTCTACGAGCCCCACCGTGGCTACAAGGTCGCCCAGTTGTCCCTCGCAGACCTGCTCGAGGTGTACCGCATCCGCCAACTACTGGAAACGGAAGCCGCCCACGCCGCAGTGGAACGAGCGGGAGAATCCGACTTGCAAGCAATGAAGGAAGCCGCCCGGGAAGTAGAGCGCGCCAGCGCCGCGGCCGACATCCTGCCGATGACCGAAGCGAACCGCCGCTTCCATTTCGTCCTCTTCTCGGCTGCCGGGATGCCGCGGCTTGAGCGGCTGATCCAGGTCCTCTGGGATGCGACCGACACCTACCGCTTCATCTACTACGGTGCGCCGACCAACCGGCAGCGAGTCGAGGACGAGCACAACCTCATCATCGATGCCTTCGCCGCCCGGGACGCCGAGCGCCTCGTCAGCGAACTCAACAAGCATCGCGACCACGCCGTCCAGGCGTTGCAAGCCTTCCTGAGCCGGCAGTAACTGCCCGCTTCGCGCCGCCCGTGCCAGGAAACCGCATGGGCCCGCAAACGTTGACTCCGGTTGGCCCCCTACGTAACGATTATGTGACAGGGGTTACAAATAACCTTAAATTGGATACAGTCTCCAATGAAGCAAACGAAGTGTGAGCCGCATCGCTTTTGATAGTGACCTGAGGTACCCCGGTCCTGTGATGCGCGAGGACACCGATTTGAGGGGAACGTTCCGTGGAGAACTGGCTTGGCCTGACCAACCGCCGTGTGCTGATCGCAGGTGCCGGCGGCATCGGCACTGCCTGCGCCAGAGCCTTCGCAGCTGCGGGCGCCAAAGTCGCCGTCGCCGATCTCGATGAAGCCCGGTTGGCCGGCTTTGACCATCCCGTCGCCGCCGATTTCTCGACCACCACTGGCTGTGAGAATGCCGTCGCCCAGGTCGTCGAGGAGCTCGGCGGGCTGGACATTCTGGTCCACGCCGTCGGCATCAACCACCGGGTACCGGTCCTGGACACCACCGACGATGACTGGGACCACGTCCTTGACGTCAATCTTTCGAGCGCTTTCCGCCTCGGCCGGGCCGCCGGGCGGCACATGGTCGACGCCGGCTGGGGCCGCCAGATTTATTGCTCATCTGTTTCCGGCCTGCTGGCCCACCCGGACCACGGCTCCTATGCCAGCAGCAAGGGCGGCATCAACCAGCTGCTGAGGGTCATGGCGCGCGAGTGGGCCTCATCCGGCGTCACGGTCAATGCCATCGCGCCCGGCTACACCGAAACCGACCTCACCCGCACGCACCTGGACAAGCCCGGCGTGCGCGAACACTACACGTCGCTGGTCCCGGCCGGCCGCCTCGGCTCGGTTGAGGACCTCACCGGTCCTGTTCTCTTCCTGGCCTCGGACCAGGCGTCGTTTGTTACCGGGCACGTCATGTACGTGGATGGAGGCCGCACCCTTGTCTAACCGCCTCCCGCTGCTGCAGCCCGATTCGATGGACCAGAGCCAGCGGCGGCTCTACGAGGAGATCACCGCACCGCCGCGGGCCAACGGCCCGTTCCGGATTATGTACGACGACGGCGCCCTCGCCGGCCCGTTCAATGCGCTTCTGCATTCTCCCGCCATCGGCAACGCCGTCCAGGCCCTCGGCGCTGCGCTCCGTTTCGGCGGCACGCTCCCGGACCGAACCCGCGAACTCGTGATCTGCGCCGTCGCCGTCGCCCTCGAGGCAGAGTACGAGTGGTACGCGCACAGCCGGGTGGCCCTTGCCGTGGGCGTCACGGCAGCCGAACTAGACCAGCTCCGCGCCGGAGTCCTCCCCGAAAGTGCGTCCGGCTGTGAATCGGCGGCGCTGCTGTTCACCGGTGCACTGCTCCGCGAGGCCAGCATCCCGGACGCCGTCCACGCGCAGACGCTCGAATACCTGGGACACCAGGGAATCGTCGAACTGACAGTCCTCGTGGGCTACTACCGGACCCTCGCCGGACTGTTGGCCGTGGCCGACGCGCCAATCCCGGCCGACCCTGTTTCACAGTAACCGCTCGCATCACCATCACCATCAAAAAGGAGAACACTATGCCCAGCACCTCAAAGAAGGTCCGCCGGTCACGCCTCGCCGCCGCCGCTATCCTGGCGCCGGCCTTGTTCCTGGGCGCCTGCGGCAGCCCGGCCCCCGAGGGCGGCGGCGGAGGCGGCGGGGCAGAGTCGGGCGAGGGCGGCACGCTGTCCATCGCCACCGGCGGCACCGGCGGCGTCTACTACCCGCTGGGCGGCGGTTTCGCGACCGTCATCCGTGAAAACGTTGAGGGCTATGACGCCACCGTCCAGGAGACCAACGCCTCCGTGGACAACATGCTCCTGATCAAGAGTGGCGCAGCGCAGCTTGCTTTCTCCGTGGGTGACGTCGTCGCTGACGCCGTCGAAGGAACCGGCGATTTCGAGGGCGACCCCCTGGACATCTGCTCGCTCGGCAATATTTACAATAACTTCCTGCAGCCGGTAACGGTCGAGGGCACCGGCATCCAGAGCGTCGAAGATATGAAGGGCAAGGTTGTCTCCGTCGGTGCACCGGGTTCGGCAACCGAGGTCGGTGCAATCCGCACCTTGGAGGCGGCCGGCCTCGATCCGGAAAAGGACATCGACCGCCGCCAGCTCGGCGTTGCCGAGACCGTGGCAGCCCTTCGCGACGGCACCATCGACGCGGGCTTCTGGTCAGGCGGCCTCCCCACGGGTGCCCTGATCGACCTCGCTGCCGACGGCGACATGGTGATCCTCCCGATCGGCGAATACGCTGCGCCGATGGCGGAGGAGTACGGCAAGTACTACGTCGAGCAGGAAATCCCGGCCAACACCTACGAAGGCCAGACGGAGCCCATCCCCGTGGTGGCCTCGCCCAACATCCTGGTTGCCTCCGCTGCCATGGACGAGCAGCTCCAGCAGAACATCACCGCTGCGATTTTCGACAACAAGGAACAGCTTATCCAGGTCCACCCTGCCGCGGAGGAGCTTGATGCAGCCACCGCCGGCGACGTGCCCTTCGTCGAGACCTGCCCCGGCTCCCAGACCTACTTCGACCAGGCTGGAAGCTAGCACCCCATGCGCCGTCCGCTCGCCGTCGTGGTTACCGTCCTAGTGTGCCTGGGCGTACTAGGAGCGGTGTCGGCCGCCGCTTTCGCCTTTTCCTCCGGAGAAGGCGAAAGCGGCCGCACGCTGGTGATCAGCAACGACGACGGCGAGCTGGCCCGGGTTCCGCTGGCCGCGGATTCCTTTGCGGTGAGCTACCGCAACTCGATCTACCATTCCCGCGCGGAGGAACGCTACAAGGTGCAGCCGGACGGCACCTACCGTTTGATGGAGATCGCAGCTGACCAGCTGGCGGTTCTCGAGGAGTACTACGGCGTTCCCGGAGCCCCCGCGTCCGCTGCCCCAGGCGACCGCCGCAACTATGTGGTGCCGCCGGACCCCTCACGTCCGGTGGTATTCGACACGCTCTCCATTGCTGCCACCGACCTGGGACAGCGCACCCTCCACGTCCCGGAACAGCCACCGCTTGCCCTGTGGGAGCTAGTCGGGAATGACAACCCGTACGTTGTGCTAGATATCAAGGAGAACCCATGACCGAGCGACCCGACGGCAACGGAGCCGTGACCGCGCGTGCATCGCGGCCGGAAGATCCACGGCACGCGCACCATGAGGACCCGCATGAGTCGAACGACGAAGCCAACAGCGAGCTTAATGTGAAAGCACAAAACGATCCCGGGAACGATTCGATCGACGAAGAGGCGCTGATCGCCGAATTCGAGGCCGAAAAGCCGGCGCGGCATCTGAGCGGCAAGCCCAAGCTGGTGGTCCAGGTCCTCGGGGTTTCCTTGTCGCTGTTCGCCCTCTACTGGGTGTTCAACCCCATGGCCACGCAGTTCTACCTGCCGGCGTTCCTGATGCTCGGCCTGTCGCTGACCTTCCTGGTCTACCGCGGATGGGGCAGGACCAGCCAGGCGCAGGAAAGCGGCCGAGCGGATAACCCGCACATCGTCGACTGGGTACTCGCCATCGTCGCGATCGTTCCCTTCCTGTACATCATCTCCGACTGGGATGCCTTCTTCCGGCGCGCCATCATTCCCACCTACCTCGACCTGATCATGGGCACGATCGCAATCCTGCTCGTGCTTGAGGCGTGCCGCCGTACCGTGGGCATCCTCGTACCGGCCGTGGTGATGTTCTTCTTTGCCTACGCGTACTTCGGCCCTTACTTCCCGGACCCGTTCCAGACGTCGGCGTTCGGCTGGATCCGTCTGGTGGGCCACAACGTGATGGGCACGCAAGGCATCTTCGGTGTCCCCACGGACGTCGCGGCCACCTACATCATCCTCTTCACCATTTACGGTGCGGTGCTCGGCGCCTCCGGAGCCACGAAATTCTTCATCGACCTTTCGTTCTCGGCCTTCGGCCAGTCCCGTTCCGGCCCCGGACGTACTGTTACCCTGGCGGGTTTCCTCCTCGGTACCGTTTCCGGTTCCGGCGTTGCCACCACGGTCACCCTCGGCGGCATCTCCTGGCCACTGCTGCGTAAGGCAGGCTACCCCAAGGAGCACGGCGGTGCGGTCCTGGCCGCGGCCGGCATCGGTGCGATCATGTCTCCTCCCACCCTTGGCGCCGCGGCCTTCATCATCGCCGCCCTGCTGAACGTGTCCTACCTGGAAGTGCTGATCTGGGCCACCATTCCCACCCTGCTGTACTACCTCGGCATCATCCTGGCCATCGAGATGGACGCCCGGCGGTTCAAGACCAAGGCGGTCGACTTCGATGCCAAGCCCGTTGGCAAGCTGCTGCTGCGCTTCGGCTACCACTTCAGCTCCCTGATCGCGATTGTCGTGTTCATGGCGCTGGGCATGACCCCGTTCCGGGCCGTGGTGTACGCGACCATGCTCGCCTTTGTACTCAGCTTCTTCGACCGCGAGTCGTGGATGACCCCGAAGCGGATCTGGGACGCCCTGGCAACGGGTGCCACCGGCGCCCTGTCCGTCATCCCCGTCATGGCGGCGGCCGGCCTGATTGTCGGTGTCATGACGCTGACCGGCCTCGGCCTGAAACTGGCGAACATCATCGTGGATTTTGCCGGCGGAAGCCTGTTCCTGACGGCGCTGTTCTCCGCCATCTCGGTGATCCTGCTCGGGCTGGCCGTACCGGTCACCGCTAGCTTCATCATCTCGTGGGTGATCATCGGCCCCGCGCTTCAGGATGTCGGCGTGCCCGCGTTCGCCGCAGCCATGTTCATCTTCTACTACTCCGTGCTCAGCGAAGTGTCGCCGCCGACCGCGCTCTCGCCGTTCGCCGCCTCAGCCATCACCGGCGGCAAGCCCATTCCGACGATGTGGCTGACCTGGCGCTACACGCTCTCTGCCTTCCTCGTCCCGTTCATCTTCGTGCTGTCGGGACCTGGGATCGGCCTGCTGATGCAGGGCGGCATCGGTACCGTGCTGCTGGCCCTGGCTGTTTCGGCGACCGCGGTTGCGGCGCTGGCCGTGGCAACCGGCGGCTGGATCATCGGCCCGGCGAACTGGCTTGAGCGCGCGGTGATCGGTCTCGGCTCGTTGCCGCTGCTGGTCATGGAGCCCATGTTCCTGGCCGTCGGCGCAGGCGCCATCGCCGTCGGGCTCCTGCTCCACGTCATCCGCATCAAGCGGCGCTCCCATGACGAGCCCGCAGCACCGGCGGCGGCCAGCACACCGTGACCGCTGCACCGACCGGACGGCCAGTCGTCACGCTGCTGCAGGCCGTCTCCGTCACCACTACCGGCGTGCTGCCCGCATTCCTCCTGGGCGCGCTGGCAGTACAGATCCGGGACGACCTGAACCTGGGACCGGCACTGATGGGCATCGCGGCAGCCACGCTGTTTGCCGTATCGGGCATCTTCGCCCGGCCGCTCGGCTGCGTAGTCCAGCGGCTGGGCGCCGGCCGGGGCATGGCGATCTCGGCCGGATTGGCGGTCCTCGCGCTGGCAGGAGCCGGCGCGGCGCCGTCGTTCCCTATCCTGGTGGCGGCGCTCTTCATCGGGGGCATGGCAAACTCCATGGCCCAGCCTGCCGCGAACCTCGGAATCTCCAGGAGCATCGGCGACAAACGGCTGGGCCTGGCCTTCGGCATCAAGCAGTCGGCCATCCCGGCGGCGTCGATTCTGGGCGGGCTGGCCGTGCCGACCATTGGACTGGTGCTGGGCTGGCGGTACGCGTTCTTCTGCGGCGCGGTTGTGGCCGCGGCCCTCGCCGTCTGGGCACTCGCCCGTGGACAGGGCGCAACAGGTCCAGCCAAGGCTTCAGGGCACCCGGAGGACCGCGGCACCCCGCGTGCCGGACTCGTGGTCCTCACCCTGGCCGGCGGGCTCGCGGCGGCCGCCGCGACCTCGCTGGGCGTGTTCCTCGTGGACTCGTCCGTGCAGGCCGGGATCTCGCCCAGCGCGGCAGGCCTCCTCTTTGCGGGAGCGGCGCTGCTGGGCCTGTTGATCCGGGTCTTCCTCGGCGCCCTTATGGACCGCATGCCGACCCGCAGCCCCTACATCCTGATCGCGAACCTGCTCGTCGCCGGTGTCTTCGGCTACCTGCTGCTGAGCGTCGGCTCCCACCCGCTGATCGTCATCGGCAGTCTGCTCGCCTTCGGCGCGGGCTGGACGTGGACCGGACTGCTGCACTTCGCCGTCGTCCGCGACAACCGGCTGGCGGCAGCATCCGCCACCGGCGCCGTGCAGACCGGCCTCTCGCTCGGTTCTGCTGTCGGCCCACTGCTGTTCGGCTTCCTCGTCAGCGCGACCTCCTATTCAACCGCCTGGGTTGTGGCCGGGATGGTCGCCTTGGCCGCGGCAATCACATTCCGCATCGGGCGCCGCTTGATCCGCAAATCACGAGGCATGCCGGTCTTCACCCTGCGCCGCAAAACCGTCAGCCCAACCTCAACACTCAAGTCAACGTCACCGAAGGAAACCCGATGACAGGAACCCGTTACGCAGTAATCGGCGGCGGCATCTTAGGCGCGGCCGTGGCCCGCCGGCTGCTGGCCGTGGAGCCCGAAGCCCAGGTCACCGTGCTCGAGAAGGAGCCCACGCTGGCCGCGCACCAGACCGGCCGGAACAGCGGCGTGGTACATGCCGGGCTGTACTACACGCCGGGTTCGCTGAAAGCCCGGCTGTGCCGGCGGGGCGTCGAACTGCTGCAGGAGTACTGCGGCGAGCGCAGCCTGGACTATGACGAATGCGGCAAGGTACTCGTGGCGCGGAACAGCGTCGAGGAAGCCCGGCTCGGCGACATCATGGCCCGCGCGCAGGCCAACGGCGTCCCCGACGTCCGGATCATTGACCGGGACGAACTCCGCGGGATCGAGCCCCATGTGGAGGGCACCTCCGGCCTCCACTCACCCCACACGGCGATTGTGGACTACGGCGCGATCACCCGCGCGCTCGCCGACGACGTCACCGCCGCCGGTGGCACCGTCCGCACCTCCTTCGAGGTCACCGCGCTCACCCGCCGCGGCTTGGAAACGGTGCTGACCGGCTGCCACAACGGAGCGGAAACCACCGAGGCGTTTGATTCCGTCATCGTCTGCGCCGGCCTGCATGCCGACCGCGTGGCCAAACTGGCCGGCGACGATGATGAACCCAAGATCGTGCCCTTCCGCGGCGAGTACTATCTGCTGCGTCCCGAGAAGCGGGACCTGGTGAAGGGCCTCGTCTACCCGGTGCCCGATCCCCGCTATCCGTTCCTCGGCGTCCATCTGACCCCGCGCGTGGACGGTGAGGTGATGGTGGGGCCCAATGCGGTCCTCGCCCTCGCCCGCGAAGGCTATGGCTGGACCACCGTCTCCCCGCGCGATCTCGCCGACACCCTTGCCTGGCCCGGCTTCCGCGCCTTCGCCAAGCAGCACTGGCGCACCGGCGCGATGGAGATGATCGGCTCGCTGAGCAAGCGGAAGTTCGTCGCCGAAGCCCGCAAGTATGTTCCCGAACTGACAATCGACGACGTCGTTCCCGGCCCGTCCGGCATCCGCGCCCAGGCACTGGGCCGCGACGGCTCGCTCGTGGATGACTTCCGGATCACCCGCCAGGGGACGGTGCTGAGCGTCCGCAACGCCCCCTCCCCCGCTGCCACCTCCTCCCTCGCGATCGCCGAACACATCGTCTCCATGGCCCTTAACCGAAAGGACAGTCCCACCCCATGATCACTACTCCGTTAGCCCGAGGCCTGTGGGGTGTCCTCGCGACCCCCTTCACCGGAACCGAGTTCGCCGTCGATACCGAATCGCTGCGCCGCGAGGTCCAGCTCTACACGCGCATCCCGGCCGCCGGCGTGGTGGTGCTCGGCGTGTTCGGCGAAGGCGCGGCCCTCGACACAGCAGAGCAGGCAGTCGCGGTACAAACGGTCGCCGAGGAAGCCGGAGGAACGCCACTCGTCGTCGGGCTTTCCGCCCGCACCACCAATGTGGCGATCGAGCAGGCTCGTACCGCCATCGGCGCCGCGGGAGGAAATCTGGCCGGCCTCATGGTGCAGGTCAACACGCCCAATGCGGAGACCCTGAGCGCACACCTGCACGCCATCCATCAGGCCACCGGCGCCGGCATCGTGCTGCAGGACTATCCCGCGGCTTCCGGCGTGAAGATCAGCACGGCGCAGGTGCTGGCTACCGTGGCGCAGTGCCCCTTCATTGTGGCGGTGAAGTCCGAGGCACCGCCGACCGCGGCCGCCATCGCGCAGCTCACCAGGGCCACCGGCGTTCCCGTCTTCGGCGGTCTCGGCGGCGTCGGGCTTATCGACGAACTGGCCGCCGGGGCGGCCGGCGCCATGACGGGTTTCTCGCACCCGGAGGCACTGCAACTGGCCATCACGGCACACGCCGACGGCGGCTTCCGCGCCGCCCGCGAGGTCTTCGCGCCCTGGCTGCCGCTGGCGAACTTCGAGGGCCAGCCGGGCATTGGCCTGGCCCTGCGCAAGGAGATCCTCAAGCGCCGCGGCATCATTGCCGAAGCGCTCGTACGGCCGCCGGCGCCGACCTTGCCGCAGGAACTGGCCGACATGATCGATGCCCACCTCGACGCCGTAAAGGAGCTTTTCTGATGGATACCGGGCTCAAGGGAAAGAACGTACTCATTCCGGGTTCGAGTGCCGGGATCGGACTGGCCATCGCGCGGGCGCTGGCCAATGAAGGCGCCAACGTGGTGCTCGCCGCCCGCCGCCAGGAAACGGTGCAGGCCGAGGCAGCCAAGCTGCCCTCCGCCGTCGGAATCGGGATGGACCTGAATGAAGAGGGCGCGCCTGCGAGGTTGGTCGAGCAGGCAGAACAGGCGTTCGGGCCCATCGACGTGCTGGTACTCAACGGCGGCGGTCCGCCGCCCGGCGGCGCCGCCGATATTACGGACGAGCAGGCACTGGCCGCCGTGCACCAGTTGCTGCTGCAGCACATCCGCCTTACCAATCTGGTACTGCCCGGCATGCGCCAGCGTGGCTGGGGCCGGATTGTGGCGGTGGGATCCAGCGGCGTGCAGAGCCCGCTGCCCAATCTCTCGCTGTCCAACATCGGCCGGGCCGGGCTTGCCGGCTACCTCAAAACCCTTGCCGCCGAAGTGGCAGCGGACGGAGTTACCGTCAACATGGTGCTCCCCGGCCGCATCGACACGGACCGGGTGGCCTCTCTCGACATCGCGGCCGCCAAGCGGACGGGCGCCACGCCCGCGGAAGCGCGCAAGTCCTCCGAAGCAACCATCCCCGCAGGCCGGTACGGCAAGCCGGAGGAATTCGCCGCCGTCGTCGCCTTCCTGGCCGGTGCGCCCGCGGCCTACGTCACCGGCGAGCAGATCCGCTGCGACGGCGGCCTGGTCCGCTCCTACTAGAAAAGAGAACCCTATGCACCACACCCTGCACCTCTGCTCGGTCCGCGAGGGCGCGGACGAACTCGCCGCGGTTGTCCACCCGCGCCGTGGCCTGGCACTGGTCCGCGATCTGATCCCGGGCTTCACCGGCGACGTCCGCGACATCCTCGCCGAAGACCTGCTGGAAAAGCTGGAGAGCCTGGCCGAGACCACCGACGACGGCGCGTTCCGCGACCCGGACTCCGCCACCTACGGTGCGCCTTACCGGCACCCGCGGATGATCTGGGGCATCGGCCTGAACTACGTGGAGCACGCGTCCGACCTTTCCGAGGGCGTGCCGGAGGAACCGGCCTCCTTCATCAAGGCCGACCACACGGTGATCGGCCCGGGCGAGGACATTCCCCTCCCGGCGCAAAGCGAGCGGACCACGACCGAGGCGGAAGTCGCCGTCGTTATTGGCCGGTACTGCCGCAATGTGGAGGTGGCGGACGCGCTGGACTATGTGGCCGGCGTCGTGCCGGTGCTGGACCAGACGGCGGAGGACATCCTGCAGCGCAACCCGCGCTTCCTCACCCGCGCCAAGAACTTCCCGGGCTTCTTCTCCTTCGGCCCGCGGATTGTCCCGCTGGCCGAGGCGGTCGGCGACGGGACGCTCGCGGACGTGCAGGTCTCCACTGTGGTCAACGGCGAGGTACGGCGGACCAACACCGTCTCCCACATGCGGTACAGCCCCGAGTACCTGATCAGCTTCCACAGCAAGGTGATGCCGCTGTACCCGGGCGACATCATTTCCACCGGCACCCCCGGTGCCATCCATGTGCAGCCAGGGGATACGGCTGAATGCCGCGTCTCCGGTGTGGGCACATTGAGCAATCCAGTGTCCTCAGCCAACTGATGCCACAGCACCGAACTAGGAGGATGACGCGGAATGAGCGTTGACAGTGGGCCGAAGCACGGTACTGCGCAGGGAGCAGCGCCGTTGGAGGGCGTCCGGGTGGCGGACTTTTCCCGCGTCCTGGCCGGGCCGTATGCCTCGATGATGCTTGCCGACTTCGGCGCGGATGTCATCAAGGTCGAGAGCCCGGCCGGGGATGACACGCGGGCCTGGATCCCACCGGTCGACAAGCACGGCGTCGGCACCTACTTCTCAAGCGTGAACCGGAACAAGCGCTCCGTAGTGTGCGACCTGCGCACCGAGGAGGGTCTGGTCCGGGCCCGGGACCTTGCTCTGCAGGCCGATGTGGTCATCGAGAACTTCCGGCCCGGCGTCATGCAGAAGTTCGGCCTGGACTACGAGACTTTGCACGCCGAGCGGCCCGAGCTGGTCTACTGCTCCATCACGGGTTTCGGCAGTGCTTCGGGGGCGCATCTGCCCGGCTACGACCTGCTGGTCCAAGCCGTCGGCGGGCTCATGAGCGTCACCGGGTCGATGGACTCCGAGCCGAGCAAGGTGGGTGTGGCACTGGTGGATGTGATCACCGGGCAGAACGCCGTCGTCGGTATTCTCGCGGCCCTGCGGCACCGGGACGCCACCGGGCGCGGGCAGCGGATCGACGTTAACCTGCTGTCTTCCCTGCTGGCCGGGCTAGTAAACCAGGCGTCCAGCACGCTGGCCACCGGCGAGGCACCGCAGCGGATGGGCAACGCCCACCCCAGCATCGCGCCCTACGAGACGCTGCGGACCCAGGACGGTCCGCTGGCCGTGGCCGTCGGCACCGACCGGCAGTTCGCCGGGCTGGTTCGGGTGCTCGGAGTGCCTAAGCTGGCCGAGGACCCGCGCTTCCGCACCAACACGGACCGGGTCGCCCACCGCGGCGAGCTCAAGCCCCTCCTTGAGGAACAGCTGGTCCGACGTCCTGCGGCGGAGTGGGCCGGCGACCTCAGCGCCGAAGGCGTGCCGGCCGGAAAGGTGAACTCCATTGTGGAAGCGCTCCAGCTGGCCGAGGAGCTGGGCCTGGACCCCGCCGTCGAAATGAACGACGGCGCGGGCCCGCGTACCAGCCACCAAGTGGCCAACCCGATCCAGCTCTCCGAAACCCCCGCCAGCTACCGGCGCCTGCCGCCGCTGCTCGGCGAACACAACGATGCGGCCTTCGCGGCGCTCACCACCACCTCGAACGGAAAGTAGAACCATGACCGCAGATCTTTTATCCATCGACTCCCTCCTCTCCCCCGAGGAGCTCTCCCTCCGCGATAGCGTTCGGTCCTTCGTGGATTCCGAGATCAAGCCGAACATCGCCGGCTGGTACGAGAAAGCGGAGTTCCCGCTGGAGATCGTGCCGAAAATGGCCGAACTCGGGCTGCTCGGCATGCACATCAAGGGTTACGGCTGCCCGGGCCGCAGCTCGGTGGAGTACGGACTCGCCGCGCTGGAGCTGGAAGCAGGCGATTCGGGCCTGCGCACTTTTGTGAGCGTTCAGGGTTCGTTGGCCATGAGCGCCATCGCCAAGCACGGCTCCGAGGAACAGAAGAACGAGTGGCTGCCGCGCATGGCTGCCGGCGAAGCGATCGGCTGTTTCGGTCTGACGGAACCGACGGCGGGATCGGACCCGGGTTCGATGGCCACCTTTGCAAAGCGCGACGGCGACGACTGGGTCATCAACGGCGCCAAGCGCTGGATCGGCCTGGCCTCGGTGGCGCAGGTCGCGATTATCTGGGCGATGACCGACGACGGCGTCCGCGGCTTTGTGGTTCCGACCGATACGCCGGGCTTTGTCGCAACGCCGATAACGCAGAAGCTCTCGATGCGCGCCTCCATCCAGTGCGACATCGCGCTGGACGACGTGCGGCTGCCCGCGTCGGCGATGCTGCCGAATGCGAAAGGCCTGCGCGGACCGTTCGAGTGCCTGAACGAAGCCCGCTACGGGATCATCTGGGGTGCGATGGGCGCAGCCCGCGACAGTTACCTAGCAGCGCTGGAGTACTCCAAGGAGCGCCTGCAGTTCGGCAAGCCGCTCTCCGGGTACCAGCTGACGCAGGAAAAACTGGTCAACATGGCGCTGGAGATCAACAAGGGCATGCTCGTCGCGCTACAGATCGGCCGCCTGAAGGACGCCGGGACGCTCGAGCCCTACCAGATCTCCGTCGGTAAGCTGAACAACTGCCGCGAGGCGATCCAGATCTGCCGCGACGCCCGGGCCATGCTCGGCGGCAACGGCATCACCTTGGACTACTCGCCGCTGCGCCACGCCAATAACCTCGAATCCGTGCGCACCTACGAAGGCACCGACGAGGTCCACACCTTGATCCTGGGCAACAAGATCACCGGCACGCCTGCCTTCCGGTAACCGCCCGCCGCTTTGGTTGCCTGGGCTCCAGAGTCCGGGCAACCAGAGGGGCGGCAACCAGCGGATCGCTCCGCGGTAGGCATATCGCAAACCGTCCCTGACCTGTATCGTATAACCGCACGCATTACGTGCTTTGGGGTTATCAAGTTTGGGGACTTGTTATGTTGGGGAAACTTCTTGCTGCCGTTGTGGCAGCCCTTCTTCTGGTTGCAGGACTCGCCGTTCCGGCCGAGGCAGCCACTGTCTATAAGGCGTCACTGCGGTCGGCTGCACGTGCCCTGCCGGTGGCCGTGGAGCGGAACACCGGCTATGACCGGGACCGCTACTTCGGATCTTGGAAGGACACGAACCGGGACTGCCAGAACACCAGGGCCGAGGTCCTGATCCAGGAGTCCAAGGTCCGGACAAAGTACACCACGTCCAAGGGGTGCACGGTCCGCACAGGCAAATGGGTAACCAACTGGGACAACCGCACGCACTACTCGGCGTCGGCGGTGCAGATCGACCACCTTGTCCCGGTGCATGAAGCCTGGGGATCCGGGGCACGCTACTGGTCCCAGTCCCGTCGTGTCGCCTTCTACAACGACCTCGGCGACGGCCGGGCACTCAGCGCCCAGACGTCCGCTCTGAACTCTGCAAAACAAGCCAAGGGTCCAGAGGCGTGGATGCCGCCGAAGAACCGCTGCAAGTACGTGGCGGACTGGGTGGCGATGAAGGTCCGCTGGGGGCTCAAGGTGGACAGTACTGAGAAGAAGGCCCTGATCAGGTACGCCGATTCCTGCGCCAAAACAACCATCACCGTCACCAAGGTCTGACGATGGGCGTACCTGCGGAAGTCTCCCTGGACCACTTCTGGGTCATTATGCGGCAGTTGGATTGGGTGAAGCTGTGATCTATCGCGAGACCAGCAGCCAGGCCACCGGCAGTCCTACCCAGATAAGACAGCGGCTCAACGCTGCTATCGACGCGATCGACGCTACTACATTCGAGCTCGCTCCTGCGCTGGAATCGGCACGGGCCACCTACGGCCACTATGACGCAATCACCAGAGGGTACGAAACAAGCCTGAAGACACTGCGGAGCGCCGACCAGAGCGATCCCCGTGTCCTCGGTTTGCTTGAAACCGGAACGAAAATGCTCAACACCGTTAGGACGAACCGGGAATTTTGGTGTGAGCGGTACTGTCAGGAACTCGAGCGGACCAACAAACTGGAAGTCGTGCGCGACCAGCTTCTCGCTGCTCGTCATCGGCTGGACGTGGCCCAACAACTTGCTGAGGGACACGCCCATCTGGCCTCGCTCGCCGCTATTGGGGAACCGCTGCCGAATGCGGCGAATACTGATCAGCCCGAACTGCGCGAAGCGCTGCGGCTCGTTCACGAAGCTGAAGCCCTGGCGGAGTTGAAGGAGTGGTCATGATAGAAAAGGGAAATCCGAGCGACGCCGGTGAACCGACGGTGACCGCCGTTCTCTGCCTTCCGGTCTGCAAAGGCCCTAGCGCAATGCAGGGGATGAAACCACTCGCCATGGCGGCTGTCATCTGCCAGATTGTTGCCCCAGTCGTCGGTGTACCAGGTGTTGTTTCCGGCCTGATCGTCTTTGCACTCATGATCCTTGCCTGCCTGCGCGGAATCACGCTTCGGCGAAGGAGCATCACGCGATACGAAACTACCGTCAATGAAACGCTGAATCGGGACTTGCACAGCAATTTGCGGATCTCGTATTCCCAAGGGTCCCTGCTTCGCGCCGGGCAGATGATCAGCCTGCAGGACGGCAACCAAAGCTTCGCAATCGTGATGCGGAACTTGGATGTGGGGAGTGAGACCGGCGCTGACACCGAAGTCACGATTACTGCCATGCACGGGGACCTTGGCCTGTCCGCGTTCGATGGCATGGTCCGTGCCGTGACTGGACGTTAGTGCCAAGGCGGCAGCGAGGCTACTGCTTCGCCGCCGGTTCGAGGGACGGACGGTCCAGCTGCACGATAGACCAGCGCATGAAGAACTGCGTGAACGGCCCGATCAGCAGCGCATAGGCCAGGGTACCGAAACCAACGATGCCGCCGAGCAGCCAACCGGCGGCCAGGACGGCAAGTTCGATGCCGGTGCGGACCAGCCGCAGGCTGAGTCCGGTGCGCTGGTGCAATCCGGTCATGAGCCCGTCGCGCGGCCCGGGGCCGAACTGGCTGCCGATGTAGAGCGCTCCGGCCAGCCCGTTGAACACCAGCGCCACGGCGAACAGGCCCCACTGGCTGGCGGGATGATCTGCCGCGGGAATGAAATGCAGCCCGACATCCGTGGCGACACCGATCCAGACGACGTTAGCGACGGTACCGAGTCCCGGCCATTGCTTCAGCGGAATCCAGAGCAGCAGGACCAGGAAGCCCACAATAATGACCACGGTGCCGAGGCTGAGGTTGACCCGCTCGGCGATGCCGTAGTGGAACACGTCCCAGGGATCAAGCCCGACGCCGGCCCGGACAAACGCTGCCATCGCCAGCCCGTACAGGCTCAGGCCGATGAACAGCTGCACCAAACGGCGCGGCAGGCGCCCCGCCTTGAGCTGTTCAAGCGGGCTGAGATTGCTGAGCTCGATGCTGCCGCCCCTGAAGCGCCGCTTGGCTGCGGCCGCCGTCGTCGTCGTTGGCTGGGTATTGAGATCAGTGGTGGTGTCGGGGCTTGCGTCCGTGCTCATGGCATCAATACTCCCTCAAAGTGGCCTTCTAAAAAATAGCCAATTGCGAGAGAATGGCCACATGGATGTACAGAACCGGCGGGTCTCCGCCACGCGGCTGCACTCGATGATCGGCCCGCTGGCGGAGGAAGGGCCCGCGTACGCCTCGCTGGCCCGCGGCATCCGCCGGTTGGTGGCCAATGGGCGGATGCTCCACGGAACGGTCCTGCCGAGCGAGCGCGAACTGGTCACGGAGCTGGGCCTGAGCCGCACCACGGTTTCGCGGGCCTACTCGGAGCTGCGGGACCGCGGCTTCGCCACCGCGCGCCAGGGTTCCGGCACCGTCATCACGGTTCCCGGCGGTCCGGCGTCGGGTGGCCAGGAACCGATGCCCGACGGCGCCATCGAGCTGGACGCAGCCGGGCGCCATGCGGTGGATCTGACTTGTGCCGCGCCATCCGCGCCTGTCGGCATGGTGGAGCACTACGAAGCGGCCATGGCTCAGCTGCCTGCCTACATTTCCGGCATGGGCTACTTCCCGCTGGGCCTGCCGGAGCTGCGCAGCGAGATCGCCCGGATGTACCGGCAGCGCGGATTGGAGACCTCGCCGGAACAGATTGTCGTTACCAATGGTGCTCTGGCCGGCTTCGCCGCCGTGATCCGCGCGGTACTGCCTCCCGGCTCCCGGGTGCTGGCGGAAAGTCCAAGCTATCCCAACACCATCGCATCGCTCCGGCACCACGGGGCGCGGGTGTCCGCCGTTCCCATCGGCCCGGACGGAACGGATCTGGAGGCGGTGGGCCAGGCGCTGCGGCGGATCCAACCGGCGGCGATGCTCTGCCTGCCCGACTTCCACAATCCCACCGGAACCCTGCTGGACAACGAAGGCCGCGAACGCTGGGCACGGCAGCTGGATGCAGCCAAGACGGTAGGAATCGTCGATGAGACCGCCGTCGATCTCTGGTGGGACCGCGAGCCCGACGTCAAACCGATGGCCGTATACTCGGATCGCATCGTCTCCATCGGCAGCGCCAGCAAATCACATTGGGGAGGCCTGCGGCTGGGCTGGATCCGCTGCCCCAGGTCGTTGCAGGGCGCAGTGACCAGCATGCGCACTTCACTGGACCTCGGCGCGCCCGTGCTCGAACAGCTGGTCCTCACGCGCATGCTGCAGACCGGGAACGGATTGCCCGATGAATCCCGCAAGCGTATCCGCGCGGAGCGGGACTGGCTTCATGCCACACTCAGCGATCAGCTTCCCGGTTGGAAGGCGAACCTGCCTGCCGGCGGGCTGTCGTTATGGTGGAACCTGCCAGCGCCCCGCTCGACCGTCCTGGCCGAGGCCGCCGCACGGCACGGGGTCCTGCTGGCTCCCGGATCCGTGTTCGCCGTCGAAGACCATGGACTGGAACACTGGATCCGCACCCCGTTTGCGCTTCCGCACGAGGAACTCGAACGTGCCGTTCCCGGCATCGTGGCAGCCTGGCACGAGGTGGCGTAATCCGGGGGTTCTCCGGGCAATGGGAATGCGTTGTCTGTAGGGATGGTCCGGAGGAACATATAACGTACCGCCGCCGCTGGGGGCTCCGGCACGGGAAGTCATCAGTCCGCCGACCCGATCGGCACGGCATCGAAGGACAATCCCATGACCACGGCACAATCCGGCGTACACGCTTCCGGGGCACCGGGAACTGCAGCTTCGCAACGGGCAGCGGCCATCGCAGCCATCCCGTCCTACCAACTGATCAACACGTTCCTGAACAACTCGCTCTATGCGCGCCGCAAGTTCGAGCCGACCGCCTGCGATTTCGGCTTCGGCAATCCCCACCAGATGCCTCAGGACGAGTACGTGACTGCGCTGCGGGACGTGCTGACACCGCGGAACAACGAGTGGTTCGCGTACAAAACCAACCTGCCGGAGGCCCAGGATGCTGCGGCGGCTTCGCTGCAGCGGCTCCTGGACGTGCCCTTCGAGCCCGAGCACATCTATCTCTCCACCGGAGGCTTCACTGCCATCGCGTTGGCGTTGAAAGCCGTGACCGACCCCGGTGACGAGGTTATCTACAGCCTGCCGCCGTGGTTCTGCTACGAGCCGATCCTCGTGGAGTCCGGACTGACACCAGTGAAGGTCAGGATCAATCCCGAAACCTTCGACCTCGATCTGGACGCGATCGCCGGGGCCATCACGCCGCGGACGCACGTGGTGATCATCAACTCGCCCAACAATCCCACCGGCCGCATTTACCCGCCGGAACTGCTGGCCAGGCTGGCCGCGCTGCTGGAGGAGGCCTCGGCCCGGAACGGCCGCCGCATCTACCTTGTCTCCGACGAGGCCTACAACCGGATCGTCTACGACGGCCTGCGCTTTCACAGTCCGGTGGAGTTCTACCCGTTCACACTGTTGGCCTATTCGTATGGCAAGACCCACCTCGCGCCCGGCGAGCGGATCGGTTACCTCGCCCTTCCGCCCACGATGCCCGACCGGGACCAGCTCCAGGCTGTCATCCAGGCACTGCAATTGGCCACGGGCTGGGTCTATCCCAATGCGACGCTTCAATATGCGCTGCCGCAGCTGGAAACGTTCTCCATCGACGTCGGCCGGTTGCAGCGCAAACGCGACGTCATGGTGGATGCCTTGGCAGGGATGGGCTACAAGGCGAAGAGATCGGAAGGCTCCTTTTACCTCTACATGGAATCCCCCGTGCCCTACGACATGGCTTTCACCGAAAGACTGGCGGCCAAGGATGTCTTCGTCTTTCCGGGCGTCATGTTCGAGACACCGGGCTTCTTCCGCATATCGCTGACGGCCAACGAAGACATGATTGAACGCAGCCTGCCGATCTTCCGCACCGCTATCGAGGAGGCGGAGTCCAGCGGGTAGGCAGCACCGCATTCCGTAGACGGGCGCGGAATGCGGTGCTGGTCTGTTTTCACCAATCCCAAGCTTTAGTCATCTGAATTCACCCTTTCGAGGGGTTCGGGGAGGCCGCGGAGGATATCCCGCTAGATGTTCAGGGGTCCGCGTCAAGACGCGGACGGGAATCGATTGCCACGCAAACACTTCAGGCAGACGGCCGGCACGGCTGTAAACCAGAGGTCAGGAGGGCACGATGTAGCCACGGATGGATATCCAGGGCTGCTAGAAGCGCTGCCTAAGGGGAGAAAGGGTTAGCTGCTCGGACCGGTTGGCGCGGCGACATGGACGCGGGCGCTGGGGATCGACCTGCAGAAACCGGCCGCCGGAAGCCCGGCGCAGCAGGAAGAAGATCAGTCAGGCGTCGAGCCGGGATCAAACACCGGCGACGCAGGCAGAGCTACAGATTCGGCCCTGTGGGCCAGGCCAGCGGCGACCCACTGGTATTTCCCGCCCGTCAGGTAAGCATCCGCCGATCCGTGGCCGGCAGATCCACCGCCGCCACCACCTGACGAACCACCGCTCGTGGCCGGGAACGCAGCCACCGGAATTGGCCCCGCTGTTGGGGAAGGAACTTCAGTGGCCCGGCTGATGCCGGCAGCAGCATCGGGTGCCGGGAGCTGCACAATGTCCATGCTGGGAGGCTGAGCTTGGAGATCGACGGCCTCCGCAACCCCAACGGATCCTTCCGGACCATCCGAGGGGAATGAAATTTCTTGGCCTGCTGTCCGGTCTGGCGCCTCTTCGACTCCAGTCGAGCCAGAGGGTTTCTTCGGGCTCGTCTCAACAACCGGCGAGGCAGGTTCTGCCTGGGTAGGCACCGGCTCCGCTGCAGGCTCGGCCGGTGTTGGCTCTGCGGGGGCAGGCTCCGAGTCCGTGACAGGAACTGCTGGAGACTCGGGCAAAATCGGGACGGCGGGGCTGAGTTCGTCGGTCACCGGTTCGAGCACTTGTTCAACAGGAGCAGTGATTACCTCGATGGGGGCGGTGACAACGTCAACGGCACCATCCAACTGGCCGACGACGGCGTCAGTGACAGTATTCAGGGGCTGCTCCGGCAGGACGGCGGGCAGACCTGCGTCCTGCACGGCTGCATCGAGATGCTCCACCGTGGCATCCAGTTCCTGGACCACGGTCTCCGCCGCCGGCACGACCGGTTGGACGGCTTCCGTCGCCGGGGCCTCGATTACGGGTGCGGCATCCTCGACGGCGGCCCCGACTTCCTGAATTACACCAAGATCAGCCGGAGCCGGCTGGGCTGCAGGCGCCGGGGTCCCGGACGGATCAGGAGTGGCTTGACCGACCACTGCGTTGACCGCTGCAACTGCGGGATCGGTCAATTCTGCGGCCGGTTTTTCCGCTGCTTGAAGCGCCGTTTCGACAGCCGTCAGACCGGCGGATTCGTCGGAAGCAGCCGCCGTCGTTGTTGAAAAGAACGTCCATCCCAGCGCGCCGAGACCGGCGGCGAGGAGAACGCGGGCAGAGACAGCAGCTGGCTTCGCTAGGCGGTTTCCCATGGCTGTCCCCCTCCCCCGCATGGAACGTGCAATCAATGTAAGCATGCTTTGCATGTGATGTAAACAACACGGATCTCCTGCGCCAGCGGCAGCCCTACAGCGGTGGCAGCTTTCCGGCCCAGGGGCGGGCCTGCTCCACGGCGGCGCCGACGCGGAAGACCGTGAGGTCGTCATAGGGGTGGCCGACGATCTGCACGCCGGTGGGCACGCCGACGTCGGACAGTCCGCTGGGGACGGCGAGCACCGGGCAGCGGTTGTTGATGTTGAACGGGGCGGTCATGTGCGCCTGCCAGTAGTGGTCCAGGTGCACTCCCCCGACGTCGATCCCGTCGAGGTAATCCTCGTCGGCCTTCAGCGCCGAGACCGCGGACGCGGGACAGAGCAGGGCATCGAACCCGGCCATGGCGGTGGCGAGCTGCGCCTGGATGCGCGTCTCGGCCTTCAGCCCGTCGAGCAGGCTGTTGCGCGTTGCGGCGGCACGGGCGTCGGCCATGAAGCGGCGGGTGTAGGGGGCGAGCTGGTCCTCGCTGCCGGCAGTCGCTTCCTGCATCGCAGTACCGAGGAGGTGGCCGAAGTGCGTGAAGATGGTTTCGCTGATCTCCCGGCTGGACCAGGGCAGGTCGATTTCAACGACGACGGCGCCGGCTGCTTCCAGCGCAGCGGCGACGGCACGCGTGTTGGCTTCCACATCGGCCATGACCGGGTAGTCGCCGAGGCGGACGCACAGAGCGATGCGCATGCCGTCGACCGGGCCGAACTCCAGCGGCAACGGTTCGGCCGGACCCACGGAGGTGTGGTCGATCGGGTGCGGTCCGGACATGACGTTGGTCAGCAGCGCGGTGTCAGCGACCGTGCGCGCCATCGGCCCGTCGCCGCGGTACCAATCATTTGAAAGCGGCGGCATCCCGGGGATCCGTCCGTACGGTGCCTTGAACCCGACGTTCCCGGTGAAGGATGCGGGCAGCCGGGTGGAACCGGCGATATCCGACGCCGTGGCCAGCGTGGCCATGCCGGCGGCCAGCGCGGCGCCGGCCCCACCTGAGGACCCACCCGGCGAGTACTCCGGATTCCAGGGGTTCCGGGTGACGCCCCACATCGGGCTGTGCGTGATGGTGGCGCAGCTGAACTCGGGCGACGTGGTCCGGGCATGGATGATTCCGCCCGCGGCCTTGATCCGCTCGACCACCGGATGGTCGGCAGCTGCGACGTCGTCAGCGCAGGACAGCAGGCCTTGGCTCAGGCTGCGTCCGGCGATGGCATGCTTCTCCTTGGTTGCGATGGGCAGGCCCAGCAGGGCTGAACCGGCAGCGGAACCCGAGCCCCCGCCGTCGTAATCCCCGCGCTGGTAGCGTTGCTCGGCGTCTCGGGCGGCGGCGAGGGCGTCGCCGAACATGGTCTCGGTGAACGCGTTGACGGTCCCGTTGGTTTCCGCGGTGCGCTCGACGACGGACTCCATCAGCTCCACCGGGGAGAGATCGCGGGAACGGAACAGCCGCAGCGCCTCGACCGCGCTCAGGTAATGCGGCTTGCTCATGCCGTGGCTCCTGCGGTGGCGACGGCGCCGGAGGAATCGGCAACGACGGCGGCGGAGGTAGCGTCGCCTTCGGCGGCCGGGATCGACCCCCCGTCCAGCAGCGCGCCGTTGACCAGCTCCAGCGCCACCTCGGTCAGCGCGTCGAGCCCGGCCAGCATGTCCGCGTCCGTGGTGAACTCCCGCTCGCAGTGCGAGACGCCGTCCACGGACGGAATGAACATCATCACCGACGGGACAATCCGGTTCATCGCCACCGAATCGTGCCCGGCCATCGTCTGGATCCGGCGCACGCCCAGGCCCAGGTTGGCCGCCATCTTCTCGGTCAGCTCCACGCCGGATTCCGGGTAGTACTGATTGGCGCGGATGTCGAAGTCCTTCACGTTGATCCGGATGTCGTGCTCCTCGGCGAGCGCGGCGACGTCCGCCAGCAGGCTGTCCCGCGCGGACTTTACGATCTCGGGGCTGTTGGAACGCAGGTCCGCCACCAGGTGCACCCGGCGCGCCACCACAATGGGCGAGTTCGGCTCCAGTGTCAGCTGCCCCACCGAGGAAACCAGCGCTTCCTCCTCGAAGTTCCCGGTGACATCGTGGACCATCAGGACAATCTTGGACGCCGCCACCAGCGCGTCGTGCCGGTCCGCCATCGCGGTGGCGCCGGTGTGGGACTGCTCGCCGAGCACCTCGATGTCCAGCTTCTGCGTGTACCAGCTGGAGTCCACCGCGCCGATGGTCAGGCCCTCGCGCTCCAGGATGCGGCCCTGCTCGATGTGGATCTCCGCGTAGCTCACCGGCTCCGGCGCCTCGTCCGTGCCGAGGTAGCCTATCCCCGTGAGCGCCTCGCGCACCGAAACACCCTGCAGGTCCCGCACGTCCAGCATCTGCCCGCGGTCCATGATCCCTGCGTAGACCGAGCTGCCCATGATCGACGGGGCAAACCGCCCGCCCTCCTCGTTGAACCAGTTGACCACCGCCAGGTTGAACGGCGGCAACTCTCCGCCGGCACGCACGTTCGCCTCGATCCGGGCCGCGGCATGCAGCCCGGCGAGCACGCCGTACGCGCCGTCAAAGCGCCCGCCCAGCGGCTGGCTGTCCAGGTGCGAGCCGATCAGCACGAACTTCGCCCCGGGCCGGAATTCCAGCAGCGCGAACATGTTGCCGATGCCGTCCACCCGCACCTCCCAGCCGTGCTCGGCCGCGAACCCGGCGAACCAGTCGCGCGTCTGCCGGTCCTCGTCGGTGCCGGCCTGGCGGTGCACCCCGTTGTTCGGCGTTGCGCCGATGGTGGCCACGTGGTGGAAGTCCTGGAGGAAGGCTTCGGCTGTCATGGTGGAACTCCTGTAAGGCTGAGGGACCGGCAGCACAGGCCGGCGAAGGCGATAAGGGCAAAGGCGATGAGCGTGAAGGTGATAAATGCGTTGGCAGAGAATGACGGCGGAAGGCGGGCTCCCGCCGTCGTTCTTCGTCAGCCCAGGCGGCCGCGGGTTTCCGGGACCTTGGTCAGCGTGAGCAGCAGGAACACGATGACCGCTGCCCCGCAGAGCCAGAACGCCGGCGAGAAGCCGATCCCGGTGGCGGTGACCAGGGCGGTGCCGATGAACGGGGCCGTGCCGCCGAAGAGCGCGTAGCCCAGGTTGTAGCTGACCGCGGCGGAGGTGAAGCGGGTCTTCGTGCTGAAGATCTCGACGAAGAAGGTGTAGCAGCCGCCGCCGTAGATGCACAGCGGGACCACGAAGAGCAGCTGTCCCAGCATGGCCAGGCCGAAGGAACCGCTGGTCACCAGCATGAAGCAGGGGAAGGCCAGCAGGGCGATCGCGGCGGACCCGGCGACCAGCATCGGCTTGCGGCCCACCCGGTCGCCGATGATTCCGCCGATCGGCAGCAGCAGCGCGTAGAACAGCATCGCCGCGGCGTTGGCCATCAGGGACGCCTCGCGGCTGAGGTTGCCGGTGGTCTGCACGTAGCCGACGAAGTAGCCGGAGAGGAAGTAGAAGCCCATCGCGGTCAGGCCCATGACGAAGATGACCTGCAGCATCCGCACCTTGTTCTCGCGGAACGCGTCGCGGATGGGACTGTATTCCTTCTGCTCGGCCTTCGCGGCGACCTGCTTGAAGGCCTCGGACTCCTCGGTCTTGGAGCGGATCCACACGCCGAACAGGGACAGCGGCAGCGCCAGCAGGAACGGAATGCGCCAGCCCCAGGCGAAGAATGCATCGTCGGACAGGCTCTGGCTGAGGATCAGGATCATCGCGCCGGCCACCACGGACGGCAGCGCGGTGGCCGCCAGCGTGATGTTGAGCCAGAAGCCGCGGCGGTTGACCGGGGCGTGCTCGAACACGAAGGCCGGCGCGCCCACGGATTCACCGCCAGCGGAGAAGCCCTGCAGCAGCCGGCAGAGCACCAGCAGCGCCGGGGCGAGCGCGCCCACCGCGGCGTACGGCGGCAGCAGGCCGATCGCTGCGGTCGCCCCGCCGATGGTCACCAGCGTGATGTAGAGGACCTTGCGCCGGCCGATCCGGTCGCCCAGCTGGCCGAAAAACAGGCCGCCAATGGGACGGGCGATAAAGGCGACGCCGAAGGTGGCGAACGTGGCCAGCAGGCCGATCAGGGCGTTCTCGCCCGGGAAGAACAGCTGCGAAAGCGTCACTGCGGACAGCCCGTACAGGGCGAAATCGTAGAACTCGATGAACTGCCCCACGCTGCCGCCGGCCAGGACGCGCTTCTGCATCCCGGTGGTCTTGCCGGACTGCGCGAAGGCCGCGGCGCTGGCGGCTCCGGGCCGCACGGTGGTTTCTTTGGTGGTCATCGCTGCCACCCTTCGGAGCGTGAATTGCCGGGGCCGGCGGGGTCTTGCAGAACGTGGCGGAAACATGACTGGTGAACTCGCACTGCGGTTCCTCCTGTGTGTTTTTGCTGAGGTCGGGCCGGTCCACGGCGTCTTTGCCGGAATTCAGGACCGCCGCTGGGGAGACCTCTTCGGGATGCATTCCAGTCTGTGTGATAGCGCTCACAGCTGTCTAATTCATTATTTCTGCAACTCTTATCGATGTTCTCGATGCGAAGTACGACGGCGGCGGCTCACCTACCGCTCGGCGCCGTACAACTGTTTGCACACGGCTTCGAATGCCAGCGCGCGGCGGGTCGCCCGCATCCCCTCCGGACGCACCAGCACCACCTCGATGCCCGGCACCTCGTCCACGAGCCGCAGCGGCACCACGCGTCCGCCGGCGTAGGTCAGATCGTGGTGCAGCCGCTGGTTCAGCAGCGAGTACCCGTGCCCGCGGGCCACGAAGGAGCGCACGGTCTCGTAGCCGGACACCCGGTGCCGGACGTTCGGCTTCACCCCCGCCAGCTGGAACAGCTGCAGGTAGTACTCGCGGGTATGCGGCAGGTCCAGCAGGATCATCGGCTCCTGCTCGAGGTCCCGCAGCGCCACCCCCTGCTCCGGATTCGCCGCCAGCGGATGCTCCTCGTGGACCAGCACATGCGCCGGAACACGCTCCACCAACTGGGTACTGACTCCTCCGCCGAGCCCGAGCGTGTACATCAACGCCAGCTCGCAGTGCCCCTCCAGCAGCGACCGGCGCAGGAACTCCTGGTCGCCCTCAAGGAAGGACACCTGCACATCCGGATACTGCCGCTCGAAGGCCTGCAGGATCACCGGCGCCCGGAACGGCGCCAAGGGCGTAAAGATGCCCACCGTCAGCTCCCCCGTCAGGTTCTCCGCGAGCCCCCGGGCCGATTCGTACAGCGAATCCACATGTTCCAGGAACGCCGGCAGTTCCTGCGCGAACTGCTTGCCGGAAGGACTCAACCTTAGCCCCCGCTGCGAAAGCCTGATGAACAGCTGCACGCCCAGCTCCTGCTCCAGCTGCGAGATCGCGTTGGACAGCGCCGACTGGGTGATGTTCAGCCGCTGGGCCGCGGCCGTCATGTTCTCGGTCTCGGCCACCACGGCAAAGTAGCGCAGCTGGATCAGCGTGAAGGGCTTGGGCATTCGGCTATTTCACCTTCAAACCGGCCAGATCCTCCATGACCGAGCGGCCGGCAACCGGCGGCAGGCCAGCTCCAACCAGGGCGGCGATTTCCTTGCCGACACCGGCGGTGTCGGTCCCCATGCCCGGCCCGGAGAGCTCCGGCAGGCCGGCGAGAACTTGGACGGCGGCGGCTTCAATGGCCAGCGCAGCCTCTTGCTCGCCCAACTGTGCCAGACACATTGCGGTGGAGAGTACCGCGCCCACGGGATTGGCCCAGCCCTTGCCCGCGATGTCCGGGGCAGAACCATGGATCGCTTCGAACATGCTGGGCGCCGAGCCATCCAGATTCAGATTCGCACTGGCGGCCACGCCCAGCCCGCCCTGGATGACGGCTCCAAGGTCGGTAATGATGTCGCCGAAGAGGTTGTCCGTGACCACAACGTCGAAGCGTTCCGGTGCCACGGGCAGATGGAAGCACATGGCATCCACGTGCACGTAGTCCACCTCGACCTCCGGGTACTTGACGCTGAGATCGTCCACGGTGTCCTGCCAAAGGTTGCCCGCCTCGATCAGGATGTTTTTCTTGTGGCACAGCGTCAGCTTCCCGCGGCGGCTGGACGCCAGCCGGAATGAATAGTCCACCACGCGTTCAATCCCGGGACGCGTGTTGACGGATTCCTGCACGGCCACCGCATTGGGCGTCCCGGCATGGACCGTGGAGCCTTGGCCCACATACGCGCCCTCGGTGTTTTCCCTTACGATCACCAGATCGCAGCGCTCCGGAGTCAGTCCGGCGATCGGCGTCGCCACCCCCGGGTAGAGCTTGACCGGGCGCAGATTCACGGCCTGCTGGAAGGCCTTCCGCATGGCAAGAATGAACCCACGCTCCAAAATTCCAGGTTTGACGGCGGGATCCCCCATGGCGCCGAACAGGATGGCGTCGTGTCCGCGCAGCCGCTCTTCGAGATCCGAAGTCCACAGTTCGCCGGTGCGCAAGTAATGCTGGGCACCGGCGTCGTACTGCGTCAGTTCCGCCGTGAAGCCGAACGCGCTTTCCGCGGCCGCCAGCACCATCAGGGACGCGTCCATCACCTCGGGGCCGATACCGTCTCCGGGGATGACGGCGATGTTGTGGGTTCTCACTGGGGCTGCCTTTCCTGCTGCATCATGATGTCGAGTTGTTGGGCCAAGTACGTGCGGATGTGCCGTTCCGCCTCATCCGGCGCACGCTGCCGCAAGGAATTTACGACGGCGGCGTGGGCACCTACGGTGTCCAGCGCCGTTTCCGCGGTGAGTCCGTAGCTTGGACGGAACACTTCCTCCGTCATCCGAACCAGGCTCACGTGCTTCTGCAGATAGCTGTTGCCGGAGACTTCGAGCAGGACTGCATGGAAGCGCGAAACCAGTCGATGGAACCGCGGTCCGGCAGCCCCCCGCTGCTCGTCGATTAGCCGGTCCAGTTCCGCCAGCGTCCCGGGAGTCAATCGCGGGCAGGCCGGCCGGCAGGCAGCAGTTTCCAACGCCTCGCGGAAAACGTAGGCGTCCTGAAGCTGGGCAGGAGTGGCCGTTGCCACGGAAGCACTGCCCGCCGAATCGAGGACAACAATCCCGTCCTGTTCGAGCACCCGCAGTGCTTCGCGCAGCGGGGTCCGGCTAAGTCCGAGCTCGGCGGAGAGACCGGCCTGGGTAAGCCGCTCCCCAGGTTGGTAGCGGCCGGCGAAAACCCGCTCGCGGATCAGCGCGGCCGTTTCCTCCACCAGGGAGACGCTGCTGCGCCATGCCGAAGTCATCGATACCGTCCGTGGGTCGGCTGGAGTACCTGCTGATAAAGCCGGGATCCAGAAGAGAGTTGTTGGCTCCGACTGTTCCCGGCCATCCGAAACTTGTCAACGGTTGCGGCAAAAATGACGCCACTCCAACCGGAAATAGTGAAACTGATTGACCGCGTACTCCTGCTCTGGCTAACCTTGTGCATCTACTGGTCAGACCAGCTGAACGCAGACCACGACCTCAACGGCGAAGGCAGGAATGGTGTCCCCCTACTTGAACGCATACCCGGACGGACTACCTGTAGGTGATGATTGGGCGCCCTGTGAAGACAGCGCAGACGTGGTCTTCCCCTTCGACGGCTCGGTGGTGGCCAAGGCGCCGGTGGGGACCGTGGAGCATGCGCGGCTGGCCCTCGATGCGGCAGAAAAGGCCTCCGCCGAGACCGCCAAGCTCAGTGCCGGCAAGAAGCGTGCGGTTCTGATGGCGGTCCACGATGCGCTTGCCGCCCGCAGCACCGAGCTTGAAGAGCTGCTGGTCCTGGAAACCGGCAAGCCCTTGGTCGACTGCCGTACCGAGGTCGCCCGGACCCTGACTACGTGGGCCGCAGCGGCAGAGGAAGTGGCCCACACGCACGGCGAAACCGTGCCGTTGGATCTGCAGCCCCTCGGCGAGGGCATGGTGGGGTACTGGACGCGGCGACCCGCCGGCGTCGTTGTTGGCATCGCCGGTTTCAACTATCCGCTGTTGCTGGCGAGCCACAAGCTCGCACCGGCCATCGCGGCCGGCTGCCCGATCATCATCAAGCCCGCCCCGAATACTCCCCTGGCCACGCTGTGGGCGGTGCATCTGATCCGCGAGGTCCTCGCCGACCACGGTGTCACGTCCGCCGCCGTGCAACTGGTCACCGGCGGCATCGAGGTGGGCGAAACGCTCGTGGGCGACCCACGCGCCGCCGTCGTTTCCTTCACCGGCTCGGCGGCGGTCGGCCACCAGATCGCGAAGAACGCGGCACCGCGCAAGGCCGTGCTGGAGCTCGGTTCCAATACCGGCTTCATCGTTGCCGCTGATGCCGTCATCGCCGACGCGGTCGATGCAGTGCTCCGCGGCGGCTTCTATGCCAATGGCCAGGCGTGCATTTCCGTCCAGCGGATTGTCCTGGAGCAGCCGATCGCGGCCGAATTCGAGCAGGCGCTGCTGGCCCGGCTGGGTGAGGTGACCGTCGGCGACCCCCGTTCGCCGGATACCCGCGTTGCCCCGGTCATCAATGAGGCCTCCACTCAGCGCATCATGGACTGGATCGGCAACGCCACCGCCCGCGGTGCACGGATGCTGGCCGGCGGACAAAGGGTCGGCCGGAGCATCCAGCCCACTGTGATGGCAGACGTCCCCGCCGATGCAGAGCTGTGGTGCGAGGAGATCTTCGGGCCTGTGGTCTGCCTGCAGAGCGTCTCGGACGTGGACGCGGCGATCGAGCTGGTCAACCAGTCGCGCTACGGCCTGCAGGCCGCCGTCTACACCAAGTCGCTGGAAACCGCCTTCCGCGCCGTCAACGAGCTGGAAGTCGGCGGCGTCGTCGTCAATGAAATTCCGGGGTTTCGGTCCGACATCATGCCCTACGGCGGGGTGAAGGATTCTGGCATCGGTCGCGAGGGACCGCGTTTCGCCATCGAGGAATTCACCGTGACCCGCATGGCCATGATCAGACCGTAAGCCCCGCTCTCCACGAAGGATCCACGAATGGACTACACCCAGCTCTTCCAGTTTTCCGGCGACCGCGTCCTGGTGATCGGCGCCGGCAGCGGCATCGGCCGCGAGGCAGCCCTGGCCCTCGGCGCACACGGCGCCACCGTCGTTTGTGCCGACAGGGATAGTACGACGGCGGCAGAGACTGCCGCCATGATCGGCGGCTCCGCGATCGCCACCCAGCTGGACGTTTTGGACCTCGATGCTGTCCGTGCCGCGGCGGATGAATTCAGCGACATTTCCGCCCTGGTCTTCACCGCCGCCATGAACGTACGCAAGCGGATCGCGGACTACACCATGGAGGAGTTCGACCGCGTGGTGAACCTGAACCTGCGCTCCTCTTTCTCACTGATCCAGGCCTTTGCGCCCAAGATGGCGGCCAATGGCGGCGGTTCCATCATCGGGTTCGCTTCCATCCGCGCCTACGTCGTGGAGCCGGGGCAAGGAGTCTACGCGGCAACCAAGGCCGCTCTGGTGCAGCTAGCGCGGACCGCCGCCGCCGAATTCGGGCCCGATGGCGTACGCGTAAACGTGATCGCGCCCGGCGTGGTCGAGACGCCGCTGACCGCCCAGATCAAGAACAACCCCGAGTGGTACAACGCCTATGCCCAGAAGGGCGCACTGGGCCGCTGGTCCAAGCCGGAAGAGCTCGCCGGCGCCGTGGTGTACCTGGCCTCGAACGCCTCCAACTACGTGACGGGTTCAGTGCTCATGGTGGACGGCGGCTGGACCGCGGTAGACGGCCGCTTCGACCCGCCGAATTCCTAGACTGGATCGGGAGATTTCAGGGAGGGCACGTTGATGGGCGAGACACCAACGGCGCAGTCGGCGCCGAAAGCGCGCGCTTTCGAAGCGATCGTCCAGCATGTTGAACAAGCGGTTCTCAGCGGTGAGCTAAAAACCGGCGACAGACTGCCTGGCGAACGTGAACTCGTCACCCGCTTCGAGGTCAGCCGCTCCTCCGTCCGCGAGGCCATGCGCGTCCTCGAAAGCAGCGGCCTCGTTGCGGCACGTCCCGGCGATCCGCGGGGCGCCGTCATCCTCGCGCCGACCGCCGCGCCGCTGCGCAAGCTCATGACGCGGCTGACGCAGGCGTCCTCGTCCAGCCTGTCCGATCTGCTGATTTATCGTATGACCCTCGAGTCCGCCGCGAACTCTCTGGCGGCAACCCGGCGCACCGAGGCGGACCTGCTGCAACTGGAGAAGGCGATGGCCCGGATGCGCCAAGCCCGGCAGCAGGGCCAGCAGGCCTTCAGCCAGGCAGACCTGGACTTCCACGATGTAGTGGCCCGGGCCAGCGGCAACACAATGATCCAGATCTCCGGCGAAGCCGTGCGCCAGTCCATCGAGGAGCTCATCACGTCGTCCATCCAGGAGAGCGGGGATGACCGCGAGCTGATGCTGCGGACCATCGCCCACCACAGCGATGTCTTCGACGCCATCCGCAACCGCGACGCGCATCTGGCCGAGCACCTGGCCCGGAGCAGCCTTTTCGAGTACTACGGGCATCTGCTCCAGGACGCAGATCGTGAGGCACTGGCGGCGCTGGCCTCGTTCGGTACGCCGGAATAGGTTGCTGCACCTCCCGGTAGACGCGCCGATTTGCGCCTGATCGCAAGCCTTGTCAGGGTCTGGATTCAGGCGCAGACTATTGCATCGGCAGAACTAGAGTTAGGTGCGACCATGCCAAGCTTCGCTCAGTTCGTCGCCATCCGCGACGATCTCTTTCTTCTTCCTGACCCGGCAAACAACTCCATCAGTGACCTGCACATCAAGAACATCGACTGTCATGGAGTTGAAAGGAGCCGCTCTGCACTTCTGCTCTTTCGGCTCAAGGTCAATAATGTGGTTCGTTTACTGATGCATTTCAACGACCACGAACACATCGTCGACTACAACTTTGATCCCCCGGAGCCAGAAGCCACTCGACCGCGATCATGGCATGAGGTTATTCCCGGAAACCATCTGAGAGACACTGACAACGTGCTAACAATCGCGGTCCAGGGCGAAGGGAGCGTTGAAATCTCGGATCTAGTGGTCGTATACCACTCTCGCTGACGCGGCTGCCAGGCAGGCCGTTAATCCAGGCTGCCCCAGTCCGGAACCGCTACGGCAGGACGTGCGCTTTCGTACCATGCCGCCGCTCGCAGCACGTCGTCGTCCGCGCCTACCCGGCCGGAGAGCTGCACGCCAATCGGCCGCCCGTCGGAGGTAAAACCGCAGTTGACCGTGGCCGCCGGCTGCCCGGACATGTTGTACGGCACGGTGAAGGCGATGTGCGCCATCGTCCGGTCGGGATCGTCCACCGGCATGGGCTGCTCGGCGGGGAAGGCAGCCATCGGTGCGACCGGCGAGATAACGACGTCGTACTCGGCCGTGGCCGCGATCGTCGCCTTCTGCATCTGGTCAATACTGCCGAAGTTTCGAATGGTTTCAGCGCCGTCGAACTGCGAACCGCCTTGGCACCAGCGGGCGATGTACGGCAGGACCTTCTGCTGCTCGGCCGCGGGGAGTTCGCGGTAGTCCGCCCAGGACCGGGTCCGCCAGAACCGGTCCAGCCGGTCCAGCATGTCCTGGTCGATGAACGGTTCCAAACTCTCCACATGGGCGCCGGCGTCCGCGAAGTGCTCGGCCACCGCCTTCACGGCCGCAAGCACCTCAGGATCAACCGCAGCTCCCGCGTTCGCCTCCGTCTGCAGGGCCACCTTGAGCGAGGACACGTCCAAGTCGCCCACGGTCCAGTCCATGGGAGGGTAGGGCCGGGCGGTGTAGTCGCGGATATCCGGCTGGCCCAGAATGGTCATGAACAGCGCGGCGTCGGCCACGGTTCGGGCCATCGGACCGGCGGCCCGGCCGATGTAGGGAACATCCAATGGGATGAGGCCGGCGCTCGGCTTCAACGTCGCGAGGCCCTGCCACGCACCCGGCAGCCGGATGGACCCGCCGATGTCCGTGCCCACGTGCAGCGGGCCGTATCCTGCTGCGGCCGCGGACCCGGCGCCGGAGCTTGAGCCGCCCGTGGTCCAGGCCGGATTCCACGCGCTGCGCGAGATGCCATGCAGGCTGGAAACGCCGGAGGAGAGCATGCCCCAGTCGGGCATAGTGGTGGATCCGACGATCACGCCCCCGGCCTCAAGAATCCGGTCCGTAATCGGAGAGTTGTTCTGCGGCACCTTCGGGTTGGACAGCGCCGTTCCGGAGGGCATCGGCACGCCCGCCCGTGCGATGTTTTCCTTCACCGACACCGGTACGCCATCCAGGGGGCCGCGCTGTGATCCTTCCAGCCAGCGCCGTTCGCTGGCCTTCGCGTCCTTGCGGACAGCCTCCGGTTCGAACTGGTAGAGGGCGTTGAGAACCGGCTCCCGCTCTTCGATCCGCGCGATCACCGCATCGGCGACGTCCACCGGGGAGAGTTCCTTCGCGGCGTATGCTTCCCCGAGTTCCCGGGCAGAAAGGTCGTGGAGCGTTGTTGAAGATAGCGGGGACATGAGTGCCTTCCGAGAGGATTCAGCGGGACAGCGCGGCTTCGCGCGTGGCAAGTTCGGATCGAAGGGACATGGAGGAGTTAACGAGGGTCCGGGTGTACTCGTGCCGGGGTGCCTCGTAGATCTGCGAGGTGCTGCCGCTTTCCACAATCCGGCCCTTGTTCATGACCACAACGTTGTCGCAGATGTAGCGGACTACGCCCAAGTCGTGCGAGACGAATACGAGGGTCAGCTGGTATTCGTCCACGAGGTCGGAGAGCAGGTTGAGCACCTGTGCCCGCACGGAGACGTCGAGTGCGCTGACGGGTTCATCCGCCACCAGCACGCGCGGCTGGCAGATCAGGGCCCGGGCAATGGAAATCCGCTGGCGCTGTCCGCCGGAGAACTGGTGCGGGAAGCGCTCGGCAGCGTCCACCGGGAGGCCGACGGCAGAGAGCATCTCTCCCACCAGCTTGCGCTGCCTGGCACTGTCCACTTTCTGGCCCGGGGCCAACAGCGGCTCGGCGATGATGTCCTGCACCCGCATGCGCGGATCCAGCGAGCCCATCGGGTCCTGGAAGACAATCTGGAGCTGCTGGCGCAGCTGGGCCAGCTCGCTTTCCTTGGCGCCTGCCACCTCATTGCCGGCCACCCGGACGCTGCCCGACGTCGGCTGGTCCAGTCCTGCCAGGATCCGCAGCAAGGTGGACTTCCCGGAACCGGACTCGCCCACCACGCCGAACCGTTGACCGGCGGCAACATCGAAGGACACACCGCGCAACGCCTGCACCTCGGTGGGCTTGCCGAACAGACTGGTCCGTTGGCGCTGGTACGTCCGGACCAGGTCCTTGACGCTGATCACAGGACTACCGACGGCGGCGGCAGGCTCCGCTATCGACGGTTCCGTTCGCGCTGGCTCACCGAGGTCAACCGGCACCTCCGCAGAGTCAGGGGCAGCCGGGACGGAATCCTCTGCCCGCGCAGCAGGCCCAGCTTCAGGCACATGCAACGCGGCCTTTGGAACCTCGGCGACGACCTGCTCCGGCACCGGAGGCACATATGCCGCCGCGGAGGCCACGGTAAAGAGGCGCCCGTCCGCATCCGTCGCATCCAGGTCAGAGGCGGCCAGCAGGCCCCGGGTGTAGGGGTGCCGCGGCCGGGAAAACACGTCCTCGGTGCTGCCTTCCTCCACCACCTGGCCGTTGTTCATGACCAGCACCCGGTCGCAGACGTTGGCCACCACGGACAGATCGTGCGTGATGAAGAGCAGGCCGGTTCCGCGCTGCTGCACGGATTCGAGGATCAGGTCCAGCACCTGGCGCTGCACCGTGACGTCCAGCGCCGTCGTCGGTTCGTCGCACAGCAGCAGGGCCGGGTCATTCGCCAGCGCCATGGCCAGCATCACGCGCTGGCGCTGCCCGCCGGAGAGCTGGTGCGGATACGCTTTTGCGGCCTCGCCCGGATCCGGCAGCTTCACCCCTGCCAGCAGTTCCACCGCCTTGGCACTTGCCGCCGCCCGACCCGACACCGACTTGTGCTTAAGCATGATCTCGGCAACTTGCGGGCCGACCTTCATCAGCGGATTCAGCGCGGTGAGCGGTTCCTGGAAGACCATGGTCATGTCATTCCCGCGGATCCGACGCAGCTGTTTATCCGAAGCGGTGACGAGGTCGCCGTCGTGCCCTGCCAATCGGATGGAGCCGCTCGCCCGCACACCTTCGGGCAGCAGGCCCATCAGCGCCGTCGTCGTCATGGATTTGCCGGAGCCGGATTCGCCGATCAGCCCCACCCGTTCGCCGCGGTCCATGACCAGGTTGAAGTCCGAAACCAGGGTGCGGTCCTTGGTGGTGACGGAAAGTCCGGCCACCTCAAGCAGCCGGCCGTTGTTCGCAGTCCTGTCCATGCTCAGCGCTCTCCGTTCAGTTTCGGGTCGAACTTATCGCGCAGTCCGTCGCCCAGCAGGTTGAAGCCCAGCACCGCCACGGCAATGGCCGCGCCGGGCCAGACGGCCAGCATCGGGTAGGTGCCCAGGAACTGCTGGGACTCCTGCAGCATCCGGCCCCAGGACGGCACCGGCGGCGGCGTCCCTAAGCCCAGGAAGGACAGGGCGGCCTCGGCCAGCACCGCGATCGCGAAGGAAACCGAGCACTGCACCACCACCATGCCGGCGATGTTCGGCAGCACATGCCGCCGCGCAATCCGGAACGCGCTCTGGCTCGAGGCCTTCGCCGCCAGCACGTACTCGGTGCTCATCACCTGCAGCGTGCCGCTGCGAGCCACCCGCGCAAACCCGGGGATGGACCCGATCCCGATGGCCAGCATCGCCGTCAGCGTACTCGCCCCGAAGACGGCGCCGAACATGATGGCCACCAGCAGCGCCGGAAAGGCCAGCAGAATATCCGCCCCGCGCATCGTCACTTCTTCGGTGGCACCGCCGCGCATGCCGGCCAGGATGCCCAGCGGCGTGCCGATCACCAGCGCGATGCCGACGGCGATCAGCCCCACCAGCAGGGTGATCCGCGCCCCGTACAGGATCCCGGAGAACACGTCGCGCCCGTAGAGGTCCGTGCCCATCAGATGCTCGGCGCTGGAACCCTGCAGCCGGTCGGCGGGAAACGCCTGCACCGGGTCGTAAGGAGTCCAGACCAGGGAGACCAGCGCGGCCAACACCACCACGGCTACCAGGGATGCGCCGATCAGGAGGGTGGGTGCCGGCTTGCGCCGGGAACTGCGGACGACGACGGCGGGCTCGGCAGTCATTACGCCTTCTTCCGGATGCGGGGGTCAAGGACGGTGTAAAGCACGTCCACCACCAGATTGATGATCAGGGTGATGGCCACCAGCACCATCACCACGGACTGCACGGTCAGCAGGTCGCGGTTGCCCACCGCGTCCAGCAACATCGAGCCCAGACCGGGGATGACGAAGACCCGCTCGATCACCACGGCTCCAATGATCAGTGCCGCCAGCTGCACACTGGTCACGGTCAGGACCGGAATGGAGGCGTTGCGCAGCCCATGCTTGACCAAGGCCTCCAGCTTGCCAAGGCCCTTGGCCCGGGCGGTGCGCAGGTAGTCTTCGCTCATCACTTCCATGACTGCGGAGCGCACGTACCTGGTCAGTATGGCGCCCTGCACGGAGGCCAGCGCCAGCACGGGGAGGAACACCCGGGACAGGAAGTCGCCGAAGTCCTCCCCCGGCGGCGTCCAGCCGTTGGCGGGGAACCAGCCCAGCCCGACGGCGAAGACCACCACCAGCAGGATGCCCGCCAGGAAGTTCGGCACCGCGACGCCCAGCTGGCTGATCCCGCTGATGACAATGCCGCTGGGATTGCGGTGCTTGACCGCGGCGTAGGTCCCGAACGGAATAGCGATCAGCAGCGCGACGATCATCGCCAGCACCACGAGTATCAGGCTTACCTGCACCCGGTCCAGCACCAGCGGGCTGATGTCCTGCCGGGTCACATAGGAGATGCCGAAGTCACCGAAGGGCAGCCCGAAAGCCCAGTCGAAGTACTGCACGATCAGGGGCCGGTCCGTGCCGAATTCCGCCCGGGTCTGGGCCAACAGTTCCGGCGTGGCGTTCACGCCCAGCGCGATCTGTGCCGGGTCGCCCGGGATGGTGCGCATGAACAGGAACACCAGCACCGTAGCGGCCAGGTAGGTGACCACAAACCGGGCCAGGTTGATCAGCAAACGGATTGCCACGCCGGCCCCTCCTTACTCGAGGTTGTAGAGCTTACTTCCAGCCGATGTTGGTCAGGTCCAGCGCCTCGGTCACGGAGTTCGCCGGGATCCCGGTTACGTTCGCATCGGCCACCACAATGTTGGGGAAGATGAACAGAACGTTGGCAGCGGCGTCGTCGACGATGGTGCGGACCACGTCCTGCATTCCCGAGACGTAGCCGGCCTCGTCGGCAGCGTCGGCTTCAGCAGCCTTCTCCTTGATCTTGGAATTGTCGTAACCCAGGTAGTAGTCCGGGTTGTTGAACATCGCCAACACGTCCCGGCTCTCCACGGCCAGCACCACGGACATCTGGTAGTCCTGCTTGGTGAAGACCTCGTCCAGCCACACTGCCGGGAACTCGGAGGATTCGATCTTCGCGTTGATGCCCACTTCGGCTAGCTGCGACACCACGATCTCGGAGACGGCGGTGGCATAGGGACGGGTGGGCACGGTGAAGGTGATGTTCAGGTTCTCCGCGCCGGCTTCCTTCAGCAGTTCCTTGGCCTTGGCCGGATCGTACGGGTAGACGTCGTTGAGGTCCTCGTAGTACGGGTCCGTCGGCGGAACGGGGCCGCCGACCACGGTGCCGTAGCCGTTCCACGCCGTGTCCACTACGGCTTGGCGGTCGATCGCATGCATCACTGCCTGGCGGACGCGCACGTCGTCGAACGGTGCCTCGTTGTTGTTCATGGACAGGACAATCTCGCCGTTGGAAGTGCCCTCCAGAACCTGGAACTTGTCGTCGCCTTCAAAGCTGGAGAGCAGCTCCGGTGCCTGCATGTTGTAGACCACGTCCACGTCGCCGGACTGCAGCGCATTGGTGGTAGCGACGGCGTCCGCGAAGTAGCGCAGCGATGCGGTCTCCACACCGGGCTTCTCGCCCCAGTAGTCGTCGCGGGCCGCCAGCTCAATGGACTGGCCGCGGTTCCACGCCTCAATAGCGTACGGACCGGTGCCGATGGCGGTGTTGGCCAGATCATCCACGCCGCTCGGGTCGAACATCGCGCCCACCAGCGTGCCCATGTCGAACAGCCAGGCGTTGCTGGGCTGCTTGAGAGTGACCGCGACTTCGGTGTCGCTGACCACCTCAACCGAATCCACCACGTCCATCTTGGCCTTCAGGCTGGAGACCCAGGCATCGGACTGAACGCGTTCAATACTGAACTTTACGTCTTCCGCGGTAAAGGCCTCCCCGTTGGAGAACGTTGCCCCTTCGCGCAGCTTGAATGTGTAGGTCTTGCGGTCCTCGCTCAGTTCCCAGGACTCCGCCAGCAGCGGCTGGATTTCGCCCTCCTGGTCGATCTCCACCAGCCCTTCGTACACGTTGGACATCAGCGCCTGGGGAATCGCCGCGCCCGCCGTCGTCGTGAAGTCCAGGTTCACCGGTTCCCCAGTCAACGCCACCGTGACGGCGGTATTCTCCGCAGCGCCGTCGGCCGTAGAGCCCCCGGACCCGGCCGAGCAGGCAGTCAAGGACAGCGATCCGGCCAGCAGTACAACTGCCGCACGGCCGTAATTCTTACTCAGGCGCATAGCGTTCTCCATCGATTAGGAACGACACTTCAGTGATGTGATCTATCCAACACCATCCCATGTCTATATTTCTACCTAGTTACATGGTCTTACCAGTTGCGTAAAGCTCGTTTCGAGGGCAATCTTTACTGACAGAGGCCGCAAATTACGACGACGGAAGGCACCTCATGAGCAAGCTGACCTTCACGCCGGCCGTGCCCACGCTGACTTACGAACGCGTGGTGCAGCAGATCGAAGAGGCGATCCTGTCCCGGGAGATCGAGCCGGGCCAGCACCTTCCCAGTGAACGCGAGCTCATGGTGCAGTTCTCGGTCAGCCGCCCCACCATCCGTGAAGCCCTGCGTGTGCTGCAAAGCCAAGGCCTGATCGCGTCCCGCCCCGGTGGACGCAGCGGGCCTGAGGTTCTGGCCGTCTCCCCCGACAGCCTCGGACGTTCCTTCACCACAATGGCCCGCATCGCCTCGCTGTCCCTGTCCGAACTTGTACAGTTCCGGATCGTGCTGGAGAGCTCGGCCTGCCAGCTGGCCGCCGCCCTGCATACGGAGGAACAAGTCGAGAAAATGCGCGACGCCGTCGAGCGCATGGAAGCGGAAGTCGCCAACGGCTCGGACAGCTTCAACCGCGCCGACCTGGACTTCCACGCAGCGGTCTGGGAGGCCAGCCACAACAGTCTGCTGCGGATCTGCGGCGAAGCCGTAGCCGGTTCCATCCTCAACCTCATGAATGACCGGATGGAACGCTCCGGCAATTCCACCGCGGCCATGGAAGGAGCCGTGGAGCGGGACCGCGCGATTTTCCGGGCCATCGCCGCGGGCGACGCCCTTGCAGCTGGCAATACCGCCCGCAATGCCATCGCCGCCTACTTCGCCGACTATCTCGATGAAGAAGGCGCCCGAGGCCTCAGCGCCCTGACCGGCGCGGAGCGCCCGACACCCTAAACCCGCGGCGTGGTTCCACCTTCCATCTCAGCTACCGAGAGAACGGATGTGGTGCCGCTAGCGAACTGCGTCGCATAAGGAACTGCACCTCGGAAAAGCAGACTCTAAATTTCGGGTCCAACTTTCCGGGTGCAGTTCAACGCCGGCTCTCCCGCCGTCGCGCCTTGGTTACAAATGAACGGCGCCGATCTGCTGCATCAGTTTCAGCATGTCCGTCGCTCCCCAATGCTCGACTACTTGGCCGTCCTGAACACGGATGATGTCGATGCCCCCGAACTCCACGGTGTTGCCGGTGGGGGCAGTCCCCATCAGTTCGCCCTTGTGGGTGCCGGTGAGGACGACCCGGGCCGCCTCCAGGTCCCCATCAGTCATCGTGGGATTGATAGTCTTCACCTTGATGTCAGGAAAAGCCTTCCTGAACGTGTCAACGTAGAACCTGATGCCGTCCAGACCGGACGGTTGGCCGGGCATAGGCTCCTCGTGGTCCGTGTAGCTCTCACTGCCCAGCTGGTCGATCAGGTCCAGGTTCCCTCCCTCCATGATTTCCCGGTAGAACCGCTCGATAATTCCCGATCCGCGTGCCATTATCCGCTCCTTCGCTGGCTGCAAATCCCCCGATTCGATGATCCCACCGGAGATATTGCGACATGCCGCTTCAGGGGCGCCCTTTTTAGCCAGCGCCGCACCGGAACCGCTTGTCAGTCTCCCGAGGCGTTGGGCGAGACGAAGTCTCCCATCACCACGCGTCCCAGCACTTCGGTGAGCAGATCCACGCCGGCGAGCATGTCGTCGTCGTTGGTCAGTTCCTTCTCGTTGTGCGAGATGCCCTCGACGCTGGGGACGAACAGCATGATCGTCGGGACGATGTCCTTCATGTTCGTCGAGTCGTGCCCGGCCAGTGTGCGGACGGTTCCGTACGGCAGTTCCAGGGCTTCGGCGCTCTTGGCGGCGAGGCGCATGCCCGCTTCGTCGTAGGCCTTGGCCGCCCAGACATGTTCGGCGCCGCGCTCGATCCGCACGCTCGCCTTCCGCTCGATCTCCGCCACCCTGCGGTGCAGTTCTGCATCGGCGGCAGCCAGCACGTCGGGGTCGGTGCTGCGCACGTCAACAAGCAGTTCCACCCGGCTGGCAACCACCACGGGTGAGTTCGGGTAGACCGTGAACTCCCCGCAGGAGGTAATGACGGAATGCTCCTCGGTGCTGAACTCGTCGGCGATCTCCCGCGCGGCGACCACCAGCGAGGAGGCCCCGAGCAGCGCGTCGTGCCGGTCGGCGATCACGGTGGCGCCGGTGTGCGCCTGCTCCCCGTGCACGATGAACTCATACTTGTTCGCGCCCCAGGTGGATTCGACCAGACCGATGGTCAGCCCGGCGTCCTCAAGCGACCGCCCCTGCTCAATGTGGATCTCCAGGTACGCGGCCACATCCAGCGAAAAGTCGCCGATCGTCCCGATGGCCTCCAACGCCTCGCGGACGGTGGTGCCGTGCGGATCGGTGGTGGCCAGAACCTGCTCGGCGGGCAGCTTGCCGGTGAAGACGGAGCTGCCCATCATGGAGGGCTTGAAGCGGCAGCCTTCCTCGTTGAACCAGTTGATGACGGCGATGTTGAACACCGGTTCGGTGCCCTCTGCCGCCAGCCGCGGCTTGAGCCGGATCGCCGCGTGGGCTCCGGCCAGCACACCGTAGGCGCCGTCGAACCGCCCGCCCAGCGGCTGCGAATCCAGGTGCGAGCCCACCGCGATGTACGGGGCGCCGGGTGCCAGCTCGAGCAGCGCGAATTGGTTCCCCACCACGTCGTAGCGGACATCGAAGCCGTGCCCTTCCACCAGCCCGCGGAACCACGTCCGCGTCTGGCCGTCGGCAAACGTCCCCGCCTGCCGGTCCACTCCCCCGCCGGGCGTGGCCCCGAACGTGCTCATCGAGCGGAAGTCGTGCAGGAAGGCGCCCGCATCGTCGCCGGAGACGGAGGGGGCGGGCTGGGCGGAGGTGGTGGTCATGGGTGGAATCCTAACGGCTCGGTCTGACGTGCAGATGTTTATCAGCGAACGACGGCGGCGCCGGGCTCGGGCGCGAAGAGAGACTCAGGCGCGGGGCTGGCAGTGCGGCCGGCATCTGGGCCAGCAGCAGAGCCGACAGCCGGACCTGCACCTGTGCGTGCGCCCAACCTGTCGTAGCTGAATTCGCCGCCGACGATCGTGGCCAGCACTTCGAGGTGGGAGATGTCCGGCGCGTCCAGCGGCGACCCGGTGAGCACCGCGAAGTCCGCCAGCTTGCCCCGGCGCAGCGTGCCCTTCTGGTCGGCGGTACCGGTAGCCCGGGCGGCCCAGTCGGTGTAGGTTCGCAGGGCCTCTTCGGCGGTGAGGCCCTCGGCCGCGCCCCCAAGGATCTTGCCCTGTTCCGTGCGCCGATCCACCCAGGACTGCATCGCGCGGAGAACAATGTTGTCGGCCACCGGCAGGTCGGAGCTGCCGGCCACCAGAATGCCGGCGTCCACCAGCGAGCGCCCCCGGTACAACCAGCCTTCGCGCTCGGGCCCCACCAAGGCGGCGAACTGGTCGCCCAGCGGCCCGATGAAGGCGGCCTGCGGAGCGACCGCAATCCCGGCGGCGGCGACAGGGGCAAGCTGGTCAGGGCGGGCGATGCCGAAGTGCTCGATCCGGTTGGGCAGGTGGTTCCGGCCGTAGCGCTCCTGGCAGCCGACAATGATCTCGGTGGCCAGGTCGATGGCCGCGTCGCCGATCGCGTGCAGCGCGATCGGCCAGCCGGCCCGGTAGGCGGCGTCGACGCGTTCGCGGTAGGCCTCGGGCGAATCCAGCAGATAGCCGGTGTTGTGCTGGTGTCCGCAGTAGTCCTCGGTGACAGCGGCGGTCGCGCCCAGCAGGGAGCCGTCCATGAACACCTTCACCGGCCCCAGCGACACCCACTCGTCGCCGAAGCCCGCAACGGCGCCGAGGTCGAGCCCGCGGCCGGAACCCGTGCCGTGCATGTCCGCCGCGTTCGCCTCGATCGGCCGCAGCGAATCCAGCGCGGGCATCAGCTGGGCGCGGGCGTGGAGCTTGCCGGCGCGCTTCGCGGTCAGATACGCCTGCACTTCCACGGGACTGTGCCCGATCCAGCCGCCACCGATGCCGGCCTCGGTGAAACTTGTGATGCCTTCGGCGGCGTAGCGCGTGGTCGCCGCGTCCAGCGCCTCGACGATGCCCTCCACCGGATACGGCAGCAGCAGGTTTTGGATCAGCTGCTGTGCTGACTCTTCAACCACGCCGGTCGGATAGCCGTCGGCCCCGCGCAGCACCGCACCGCCGGTGGGATCGGCGAAGCCGGGCTCGAAGACGCCGGCCAACCGCAGCGTGGCGGAGTTGGTGATGGACAGGTGCCCGGAGACGTGCCGCAGGTAGAGCGGGCGGTCGCCCGTGATCTCGTCCAGCCGGCGGATGTCCGGGAAGGCCCCGCCGTGGTGCTTGTGGTTGAAGCCGGTGCCGTTGACCCAGGAGTCAGGGGCGCCGCCGGGCAGCGCATCCAGCCGCCGGACCTCGGCTTCGAGCAGTGCATAAAGTTCCTCAAGGCCGCGGGCCTGCTCCAGTTCGACGGCGCCCAGGCCCAGCCCCCACCACGTGGTGTGGCAGTGGGCGTCGATGAAACCGGGCACCACGGTGGCGCCGCCCAGCGAAACTTCCCGCTCGGCCGTGCAGCCCTCAAGCTCTTCGTCGAAGCCAGCGATCCGCCCGCCCAGCACGCCCACGGATGTGGCACGGGGACGGCCGGCCTCGAGGGTGATGATGTCGGCATCGCACAGGATCAGGTCCAGTTTCATCGCGCGCCTTCTTCCACGGCAACCTCGGCTAGCTCTTCCGGCGCGTTCGCAGTCCCGGGCGGCATTGTCTCCGGATCGGTCACCAGGTGCAGCAGCGCCAGCTTTCCGCTGGACAGCGCACGCTCCAGCGCCGGCCCGAACTCTTCGGTCTTCTCGACCCGTTCGCCGTGCCCGCCGAAGCTGCGGATCCAGTCGGCGAAGTCCGGGTTGACCATCGAGGTGCCGGACGGCCGGTCCGGATACTCCCGCCGCTGGTGCAGCACAATAGTGCCGTAGATCCCGTTGTCCACCACGATCACCAACGGGGCCGCACCGTGCGCCGCCGCCACGGCCAGCTCCTGCGCGTTCATCAGGAAGTCGCCGTCACCGCAGACCGCCACCACCTGCCGCTCCGGCTCGATCAAGGACGCAGCAACGGCGGCCGGAACGGCCAGGCCCATGGCCCCGTTTCGCGGTCCGATCAGCGAACCGACCCCGTGGTGGGTCAGGTAGCGGTGGCCCCAGAGCGTCGCGTTGCCGGCGCCGTACGTGACCACTTTGTCCGCGGGCAGCCGGTCTTCGAGCACGCCGAAGGCCACGCCCAGGTCCACGCCCGGGCTGTGGTCCGGCCGCGGGGTGGCGTACCGGCGCTGGTCCTCGGCGAGCGCTTCCATCCACCCGTTCCCCCGGCTTCCGCGCGCCTCCGCGGCAGCCGGCAAGGCCCCAACGAACGACGACGGCGGCACCGCCAGGTGCAGGTCGATCCGGCCCGAATGTGTCGCGGCGTCCGGGTCCGGCAGCACCAGCACCGTCGGCGCCTTGAACCCCTTGGTGTAGCCGTCGCTGAGCACATCGGTCCGCCCGCAGCCGACAAACACCAGCAGGTCAGCCTCGTCCAGCCGGGCCGCCAGCGTGTCCGCGCGGCCGTAGCCCAGCCAACCCGCCCAAGCAGGAGAACCGTGCGGAACGACGTCGTACGCCCGCCAGTCCGCGGCCACCGGAACCTGCGCCTCGGCCGCCCACGAAGCGAGCTTCCCGCCGTCGTCGCCCCAGCCGTCCCCGCCCACCACGATCAGCGGTCGTGCGGCAGCGGCCAGCCGGCCCGCCAGTTCCTCCATCGCGGCCGGCGGCGGCACGGCAGCAGCCAGCGCGCGCGGCGGAACCACGTCGGCGTCGGTCAGCCGGACCAGCACGTCCTCCGGCAGCCCGATCACCACCGGCCCGGGCCGGCCGGAGACCGCCAGCTGCATCGCCCCGGCCACCGTCTCCGCGGCGCGGTGTTCGTCGTCGAGCACCACCACGCGCTTGGCCGTGGTGGCGAACCAGCCCTCCAGGCTGAACTCCTGGAACGAATCCCGCCCCCGGTCCGCCACCGGGATCAGCCCGACAAAGAGCACCAGCGGCGTCGCGTCCTGCCAGGCGGTGTGCACGGCGATCATCGCGTTCGCCGCGCCCGGCCCGCGGGTGACCATCGCGATGCCCGGGATGCCGGTCTTGCGCCCCTCGGCCAGCGCCATGAAACCGGCGCCGCCCTCCTGGCGGCAGACCACCGTGGACACGGGCGAATCGTGCAGCCCGTCCAGCACGTCGAGGAAGCTCTCCCCCGGGACGGAATACACGCGGCGGACGCCGTGCGTCTCAAGCTGGCGGACTATCAGGTGGCCGGCTGACTGGGACATAGTGTGGAGCTCTTTCATCAGGAAGGTCGACGCAGGAAGCGGGTCAGGAGCGTCGGCGGGAGGTCGTCGTCGTACGTTGAATTTAGTGCTTGAAGCCGGGCAGGTCCACGCTCATGCGCGGGGCCACGGCACCGGCGACGGCGGTGAACAGGCTCAGGAACACCAGCATCGCGGCGGCCGGCCACCAGTGGTTTGCCGCGGCGGCCACCATGCCCGTGGCCAGCAGCGGCACGAAGCCGGAGAGCATGCCGGCGGTGTTCTGCGCAAAGCCCACGCCGGTGTAGCGGGTGCGGGCCGGGAACAGGCCTGTCAGCACGGTGCCGGAGGCCGCGTACGGGAAGGACAGCGTCGCCACCGCGAGCACCATGCCGATGACCACCAGCACGGGGTTGCCGCTGGCTACCAGCAGGAAGGACGGCACCGCGGCCACGGCGGAGGCGATGCCGCCCACCAGGATCACGCGACTGCAACCGAACCGCTCGCCCAGCCGTCCGCCCAAGATCAGGATGGGGATTTCCACAATGGCGGCGATCATGCCGCCCAGCAGCATCAGCCGAGGCGAGTAACCCAGGATGGCCACGCCGTAATAGACCACAAAGGCTGTGACCAGGTAGAAGCCGCCGACGCCCAGCAGGGCCGCGGCCATGCCGATGATGATGTGCTTCCAGGACTCGCGCAGCGTGGTGCGGATCGGAGCCTTCTCCACCTGGTCGTGCTCCATCAGCTCGGTGAAGACCGGGGACTCTTCGAGCTTGCTGCGGATGTAGAGCGCAATCAGGAGCATCGGGATGGCGGCCAGGAACGGGATGCGCCAGCCGAACGAGTTGAAGCTCTCCTGCGAGAAGAACAGCGTCATCAGGAAGAAGCCGCCGGAGGACAGGATGGTGCCGATCGGCGAACCGATCTGCGGCATGGCGGCGTAGCGGGCACGGCGCTCCAGCGGGGCGTTCTCCACCACAATGGTCATCGCGCCGGACCACTCCCCACCGACAAACAGGCCCTGGAACACGCGCAGCAGCACCAGCAGCACCGGAGCGGCAATGCCAATGGCGGCGTACGTCGGCAGCAGGCCGATCAGCCCGGTCACCGCGCCGATGCCCACAATGGTGACCATCAGGGTCTTGCGCCGGCCGATCCTGTCACCCATCGCGCCGAAGAACATGCCGCCCAGCGGACGGGCCACCAGGCCCACGCCGAAGGTGGCGAAGGAAGCCAGCGCCGCCGCCGTGGCGTTCTCGTTGGCGAAGTATTGCACGTTGAACACCAGCGCCGCCGCCGCGCTGAAGAGGAAGAAGTCGTACCACTCCATTGCGGTGCCGATGAGGGCGCCGATGGAGACCTTCATCGCCTCCTTGTCGGTGATCTGCCGGGTGGCCCCGGCCTCGAGGTTCAGGGTTTCTGACATGGTGCCTCCACGCTTGGTGTTCGGACTGCCCGTTGTGCCGAACGGTGCGCAACGGACTGGAATGCATCCAGCCTGCCAGAGTGCGCCGCATCACACCCGCACGAAAAGTCGCGGGTTTCGGCGGCTAGAATGTGCAAAAGCACAAAAATCGGGGCGGATAACACCATGGCAATACCCAGGAAACAAAAGAACGACGACGACGCCGCGTCGGCCGCCCGCTGGAACGGCCTGCTGGACCAGTTGTCAGTGGACGTGCTGACGGACCAATTCATCGAACGCGTGCTGCAGCTCGACGACTACCGGGACGGTGTCCTGCCGGCCAGTGAGATCCGCCGCACCGGCGCCGCCTCGTTCGCGTCGTTGATCGAAAGCCTGCGCCCCGGCGCCGACAGCGACCGCCTGGTGGCCGAACGGCAGAACATTTCGCTGGACGTCGGCGTCTCGCGCGCCCGGGCCGGCATCCCCGTGGAGTCGCTCATGACGGCCATCCGGATCGACTTCACCGTCATTTGGGGCGAGCTCATGGCCCTCGCCGACCCAAGCGACGCCGAGTTGCTCGTCCGCCGGGCCGAGACGGTGTGGCAGGTGGTGGACTCCTACGCCGCCCAAACCCAGGCCACCTACATCGCCGAACGCCAACGCATGGCCCAGGAAGCGTCCTCCGTGCGGCAGGGCCACGTCGCCACCATGTTCGGCGCGGTCAGCCCGGCGCCCGAGATGCTCACCCGCATCGCCGACGAGCTCGGCATCGATCAGGACGCTCCCCTCGTCGTGGCGGCAGCAACAACGGACGACGCCGCCGCCCTCCGTGTGGTGATCGCCGCGGCTTCCCGCCGTGGTACAGAAATGTTCACCCACCCCTTGCCCGACGGGCTCGTCGCCTTCTGGGCCGCCGACCACCGCCCCGGCAGCGCCGTCCGCGAAGCCATCGAACAGGTCCGGCAGATCAGGTGCGGACTGGTTGAACAGGTGCGAGGCCTCGCGGACCTACGCGTCGCCGCCCAAGCAGCCCGCGCCCTGGCCTCCCTCGTCGAAGACAGCGACCAGCAAGCGCTCACCATGCGCAACGCCTGGGCACGCCTTGCCCGCCACCGCCTCTCCGAGACCGGCGTCCCCGTAGTACCGGATGTCGAAGCGGCGCTTGCCCAAGCCGGACCAGTGGAACGAGCACGGCTTGAAGAGGCAGTCCGCTCCTACATAGCCACCGGCAGCATCGCCCAGTCCGCCGACCAGCTCTTCTGCCACCGCAACACCCTCATGAACCGCCTCCGCCGCTTCACCGACCTCACCGGCATCGACGTCACCATCCCCCACCAAGCCGCCCGCCTCGTCGTCGCTTGGTCCTAGCTGATTACTAGTCAAGGTGGCGTGGATCATCGCGAACCACACTTGCAAATCCTGCAAAACCTCAAGGCATTCAATCCAACACTGCTTTACGGTACGCAGAGTGAGTCATGCCCACTGTGCGTCTTGCCCAGAGCCAGGACTCTTCAGGGCTCATGATCCGTGATATGGAGCGGAGAAAAACCCGGGATCGTTCAGAAAAATCTCCGCACCGGAGAAGGGCCTAATGAAAGTGCAGCGGTGGCTACTGGATAACGCGCTCAACAGCTTAAAACAGGGAACTAGCAGCTTTGCCTATCAGAAAGGAAATCCATCCGTTCGTGCGCCGAATAACATCTCGGCGCCACGTGGCTAGTCAAGTTCGATTTACACGATTTCTTTGGTTCCAATTCTGAAAAAGAGTGTACCGCCTATTTGTGGGATTGGGATACTCGAAGCTTGTCTCTTTCGAACTCGCACGCATCACGACTCGTCAACATCAAACACGGGATCCGACAGGCAGCGTCCGAGGTCCGATTACGGCCTATTCAGGCAAGGAACCCGGTTTCTTACCTCAGGGCGCGCCGACCAGTGGTGCCCTCGCGAATGCCATAGCTAAGGACCTGGATGCAGACCTAGCCGCATTGGCGGCCGAAAGCAATTTAGTTTACACGCGATATTCCGATGACATCATTTTTCTGCTGGAACGACATTCGATAGAGGCTAAGGAGCGGCCTTGGCCCAGCAGGTACGCAACGCCGTTCATAGACACGGTTTCCTATTGCACCACAAAAAGACACGGATCATCATGCCAGGAGCCCGAAAGATAGTACTTGGCCTTCTAGTCGACGGCGAACAGGTGCGCCTGCTTTCTACGTTCAGACATGACCTTCAGTTGCATATACGTGGAACTGCTAAATATGGCCTCTATGCGCATTCGCAACACAGAGGATTCGACACGTCCTTGGTTTTGTTCAATACATTGAAGGGAGTTAACCTTCGCCTTCAGCATCGATGAAGAATGGGCTACGAAGAAGCGCTCTGACTGGCACAATACACTCCATCAGAACGGCTACGGCGTGTGGAATTCTTAAGCGGCTTTGTCTGGGTCTGTAGTTAGTAATAGTTTCGGATTTTGCTGGGGATTCAGTGGGTATTGGTGACGATGTCAGTGACAGCGTCAGCAGGACCGCCGCCAGCGCCCATAGTTCTGTAGTGGGCCAGGTTCGCTGGTTTCCGGGAGGGTCGCGGCCAAGTCAGTCTATGGGGCAACTGCCGGAGACCCTGGTAGAACTGTGCAAAGGACCTCTTTGCAGGCTCTGAGCACCTGACGATTGGCAAGGCTTACTCTACCGGGTGGAAGAGTAAGCCGAGGCGGAGGGGCACGAAATCGACGGGGAGAGATTTCGCTGTCCACATTGAGGGCTGTCAAATGAATCGTGTGGCCAGACAGCCCCTTCAATGTGATCAGATGCACTCGTGATGCTACTTATTGACTGTCGACTTATGAGTAGCAATCAAATCGAATCTTATTGTGCCCATAAACAATTCGACTCATATAGCTAATTACGACTCTGCCCTACGTGCTCTAGGCGACAACCTAAAACGAATACGTAGGCAATTTTCGATTTCGCAAGAACAGCTCGCGGAGCGGTGTGGGCTCCATCGCACCTACGTAGGCGCAGTTGAGCGCGGGGAACGGAACCCTAGCCTTACATCACTTCTGCGCCTATCCCATGGTCTTGGTATCCCGCTGAGTGAACTCGTTTATGGAGTGGACCAGTGATGCTCCCTGTCTTATCAGGCCGCCAAAATCAAGTTCCGGATGCCCGAAGCATCGTCGTCAGAGGGCGAGGGCAACGATCCCTGTACAGCAGCTCAGTTGACGAGTTCTTGCGGACAGAGGACACGACTGTTGTAGGTCAACTAACCTACTTTCACGGCTTTGACACCAACTCTGAACAGGCAGAAGCGTGGGCAAGCGAAATCAGGATGCTCAAGGAACAGCTCCAAGACCTTCGACATGGCCACATCTTTCTAGAGTTCCTGATCCCACGGATGGGACGACGAGCGGATGCTGTCATTGTCCTCGACGGTTTTATATTTGTAATCGAGTTCAAGGTCGGCGCAGGCCATTTCGAGTCCAAGGACCTCGAGCAAACATTCGGGTACGCGTTGGATCTCAAGTATTTTCACAAGAGCAGCCACAATCTCCCGATTGTGCCAGTACTTGTCGCGACGCTGGCTCCCAATACGAGTGTAAACATAACTTGGGACCCCGAGACTATAGCGGCGCCAATCAAAAGCAACGGAAACAATCTTCACTCAATTTTGACCATGATCCCCGCACAAGCAGAGGCCAAGACTTTGGTCGCTGCGGAACTCTGGGCCGATGGCAGCTACCATCCGTCGCCGACCATTGTCCAGGCCGCGCAAGCTCTTTACGCTGGGCACGACGTCAAAGACATCACACGCTCGGAAGCAGACGAAGCTGGGCTGGCCGAAACTTCCGAATACGTTCAAAGCATTATTCACTCCGCTCGCATGAGCGGAGATAAGTGCATAGCTTTCGTTACAGGAGTCCCCGGTGCTGGCAAGACTCTGGTCGGCTTGAATATCGCCACCATGACAAAGGCATCGGACACCGAGCACGCAGTGTACCTGTCTGGAAATGGCCCACTGGTTACTGTGATACAAGAGGCGTTGGCGAGAGATGAATCTCGGCGCCTAGGATGCACAAAAGCCCACAGCCAGCGCCGTGCCGCTGCTTACGTTCAGAACATCCATCACTTCCGGGATGAGTACGTGCGCGATACACGCCCTCCTGTCGAGAACGTCGTCATCTTTGATGAAGCTCAAAGGGCATGGAATCGCGAACAGACTTCAAAGTTCATGCAAACCAAGAAGCGACTTGCAGGATTCGACCAGTCTGAGCCTGAATTTCTAATAAGCGTGATGGATCGTCATGATGATTGGGCGGTCATAGTTGCCCTAGTAGGTGGTGGCCAGGAAATAAACGCAGGCGAAGCCGGACTTGACGGCTGGATCGAAGCGCTCGATCGTAAGCATTCCAACTGGAAAATCTATGTGGCCCCAGAGGTGGAAGATCCAAAATCGATGGGGACTCCCGTGGACCTCGCTCACTATTCCAGTGTCAACGTGGAAGTCTCACCCACCCTGCACCTTAGAACGAGCCAGCGCTCGTTTAGATCTGAACTGATTTCAGAAGGGGTACACCATCTTGTTCATGGCGATCCCGACGCAGCGGCAGAGATTTTTTATCGGACCCATGAACTTTTTCCTATCGTTGTCGCGCGCGATCTAACAGCGGCAAAGACTTGGATTCAAAATAAACGGAAACCGACAGAATCTAGCGGTCTTCTCGCATCTTCGAAGGCGTACCGGCTCCTTCCTGAGGGAATCTTCGTGAAGAACAAGATCGATCCTGCCGTATGGTTCCTCAACGAGCCCGCAGACGTTCGTTCATCTCACGCCTTGGAACTCGTCGGAACGGAGTTCGACGTCCAGGGCCTGGAACTCGATTGGACAATTGTGGCTTGGGATATTGACTACAGATGGAATGGATCGCACTTCGAGCATTGGAAGTTCGCAGGCGCCCGGTGGCAACAAATTAGACAGAATGTGGACCGAGATTTCCTCCGAAACGCCTATAGAGTCCTGCTGACGAGAGCGCGCCAAGGTATGGTCATCTATCTTCCCTATGGATCTGACGACGATCACACACGAAATACGAGTTGGTACACCTCCAATGCCGATTATCTGGACAGCGCGGGTTTGAAGACAATTTCGTGAGGACGTTTCGTCGCCCCGGGCACGAGTGAGGCGCCGCGATTGGGATGTTTCGAGAGTGTCGAGCTTAAGCCGGCGAACACAAGCGCCATCGTAAATCCTAGATAGGGCGAAGCCTGCCAATGGGGCCGCCGCGATCGTGGCGTTATCGCGGTGGCCCCACACAATTTCTGCCTGTGCTGCCACAATGGAAGGATTCATCAGTATGCTTCCAATAATTAGGGCTCGGGCATCTCCGGGCTATTTAGCAGGAATCGGCATGTTTGGGCCAGTGGCCGGAACGGATGGCGCTTTGCGCCGGAGACGGAGATTTTGATGAGCAATGAACAGGACCTCACCCCGCTGTCGCCGGAGGAACTCGAATCCCAGTCCGGCACCGCACTGCCGGATAAGGAAGTCGCGTCCATTCTCGATCTGAATGCGGATCTCGACTTGGCCATCGATGCAGCCGCGCCGATTGATCTGGCCGTGGCGGCTAACGCCAACGTAGCGGCGCCGATTGATGCCGCTGCCTCGGCCAACATTCTTTCGTCCGGCTCCACCTCGCAGGCGCTCTCCGATCAGGGCGTCATCATCGACCAGGGCATCACGGCCGATGCAACCGCCGAATCCACGCAGGACAGCACCATCGACCAAAGCAACGACACGGTGGAGGGCGCCGACACAACTGCGGGCTCCGCTGCAGGAACGGACGCCGCCGTCGGCGATGCTGCGCCCTTGCAGGAGGGCGTCAGCGCACAGGAAGCCACTGACCCGGCGCTACTGCCCGACGGCACGCTGCCCGATGCCGGATCCATCACCGAGGACCTTGGGCCCACGCTTGACGGGAACCTGCTCAATGTAAACGTGGATTTGGCCGCGGACGCCGACATTGCTGCCCCCATTAACGGCGCTGTTGCTGCCAACGCCAACGTTGCCGCGCCCATCGACGCCGCGGTGGCCGCCAACATCGGCTCGGTGGACAGCGAGGCGACCGCGGTGGCGCAGCAGGACGCCATCATCAACCAGCAGATCGACGGTGCCGCCGAGGCCAGCGCCGACCAGCAGTCCGATCTCGAACAATAGTCCCTGAATGAGCATGAGTCCGAGCGGGCCGCCAGCCACGGGCGGCCCGCTGCCCGATGCCGCGTCCGCTGCACCCGCTTCCGTGGAAGTCCCGGCGCTGGCCGACGGCGTGCAGCTCCTCGGACCGGCACAGGGTTCCGGCTACCGGGAGCCGCCCGCACTGGTCCGGCGCGCAGACGGCCAGACCATCCAGCTCACTCCCCTGCTGTACGCGGTTCTGGCGGGAGTGGACGGCTCCCGCAGCCTCAAGCAGGTCGCTGAACATGCCAGCGCCCGGAGCGGCAGGCTGATCACTGCCGGCAACGTGCAGACCCTGATTGAGAAGCAGCTGCTGCCGCTGGGACTACTGCGGCTGGCGGACGGCACACAGCCCGAAGTCAGGAAAGCCAGTCCGCTGCTGGGCATGCGCTTCCGGTACACGGTCACCGATCCTGCACGGACCCGAAAGCTCACGGCTCCGTTCGCCGCGCTGTTCCATCCGCTGATCGCGCTGCCCGTAACAGCCGCCTTCCTTGTGGCGTGCTGGTGGGTGCTGCTGGTCAAGGGCCTTGGGTCGGCGACGCATGAAGCCTTCGCCAACCCCGGGCTGCTGCTCCTGGTTTTCGCCATCACCATCCTCTCGGCCGGCTTCCACGAGTTCGGCCATGCCGCCGCGGCCCGTCGCGGCGGAGCAACCCCGGGCGCCATGGGCGTCGGTCTGTACCTGATCTGGCCTGCCTTCTATACCGACGTCACGGACTCCTACCGGCTCGGACGCGGCGGTCGGATCCGCACGGATCTGGGCGGCCTGTATTTCAACGCCATCGTCGTGGTGGGCACGATGGGCATCTGGTGGCTCACCGGTTTCGACGCGCTGCTGCTGGTGGTGGTGACCCAGATACTGCAGATGGTGCGCCAACTGCTGCCCCTGGTCCGATTCGACGGCTACCACATCCTCGCCGACGCGACCGGGGTTCCCGACCTGTTCCAGCGGATCAAGCCCACGTTGATCGGGCTGCTGCCCTGGCGCTGGTCCGACCCCGAGCCCAAGCTGCTCAAACCGTGGGCCAGGGCCGTCGTGACCGTGTGGGTCCTGGTCACGGTTCCGCTGCTCCTGTTCTGCCTGGTCATGATGGTGGTCTCGCTTCCCCGGGTCCTGGGCACGGCCTGGGCCAGCGTCCTGGAACAACAGCGGCTGCTGGCGGAGGCCGGCTCCGACGGCGACCTGGCTGGCATGGCCGTGCGGGTGCTGGCCATCACCGCCGTCGCACTTCCCATCCTCGGCATCGCCTACATCCTGCTGCGCCTGGCCCGGCAGCTCGCCACCGCGGTCTGGACGAAAACCCGTGGCCGGCCGTTTCGGCGCGCTACCGCCATTGCCGCCGCGGCTGCCGTTCTCGCCGGTCTTGCCTGGGCCTGGTGGCCCGACGATGGAGCCTACCGCCCGGTCCAGCCCTATGAACGCGGAACCCTGTTAGATGCAACCGCTTCCCTCACCCCGGCTTCCTCCGCCGGACTTACCGAGGGTCGGGCAGGCCAAACTGTCACGGCCTGGGCGTCCGGTACTGACCTCCCCACCGCGGAGAATCCGCAACTGGCGATGGTCCTCGTTCCCCGCAACAACGAGGCCGGGGGGACAGAGACCGGCACCGCGGAAACCAGTGAAGATCAAGCGAACGACGGCGGCTCTGACGCCACCGTTGTTGAACCTGCCGTCGCAGATGCGCCCCCGGCCTGGGTCTTCCCCTTCGACAAACCGCTGGCTCCCGAGGAAGACGGCAACCAGGCCCTTGCCGTCAACACCGAGGACGGATCGGTTGTTTACGACGTCGCATTCGCCCTGGTCTGGGCCGATGACGGGCCGGTGGATACCACCAACGAGGCCTACGCCTTTGCCTCCTGCCGCGACTGCACCGCCGTCGCCGTCGGATTCCAAGTTGTCCTGGTCCTGGGGCAGGCCGACGTTGTGGTGCCGCAAAACCTTTCGGCAGCGGCCAACTACAACTGCGTCGAATGCCTCACCTACGCCCTGGCCAGCCAGCTTGTCCTCACCCTTGACGGTCCGTTGAGCGATGCAGGTATGGATGAGCTCGCGGCGCTGTGGGAGGAGATAGCCGCCTACGGCCGGTCGCTCGAGGATGTTCCCCTGGACCAGATCCAAGGCCGCCTGAACGACTACAAGGCGCGCATTCTCGGCATCATAGAAAAGGACGTTGCCACCAGCGGCGGGAGCAGCAGCACTGAAGCGGAATCCGATGCTGACACAGAGGTAGAGCCAGACACTGAGCCCACTCCGGGGCAAGACTCAGACGGTGAGCCTCAGGAGGCGCCGGGATCCACCAATCCGCCGCCTGAGCCTGGCACCTCTGACCCGACGTCGTCGTCAGATGCAATACCTCCGTCGGACCCAGAGAACGAGCCTCAACCAGCACCCGCACAAGAGCCTAGCGGCGAACCGGAGCCCGGAACGGCTACTTCTCCCCCGGCGCCGATAACCACCAGCACGCCGCAACCCGCACCTGCACCAGAGCAGGAGCCCGCGCCGGCTCCAGCTGATGAACCGGCACCGGCGCCGACCGGATAGCGCTGGAAAGTCTCAGTCCGGACAGACGACGGTGAGGCAAAAGGGATGTCCTACGGGATCGACGAGCACGCGCCACTGGTTGGGAGCGGGCTGGTGCTCCGCCTCCGTGGCGCCCAAGGCAATTGCACTCGCGACGGCGGGCTCCAGTTCGCTGACGGCAACGTCCAGGTGGAATTGCTGGTGCTGCGGACCTTCCGGCCAGGAGGGTGGAGCATAGCTGTCGACCCGCATCAACGTGAGCATGGGGCCTGCTCCAGAGAGTGCGACGACGCCGCGGTCCGGAGTGGCGAATGCTTCCTCAAGGCCCAGAAGGCGCGAGTAGAAGGTTGCGAGTTGGTCGGTGTCCGAGCAGTCGAGCGAGATTGATGCGAGTTGTCCTACGCGTTCTGTCATGACCACAAACTAGCAGGCCGGCACCGCCTGTTCAGTCCAGCTCCGGGCCCGGTGCGATCGCGGCATATGCTTCCTTGCCCCGCAGTTCGGCGTCGTAGCCGTAAAGCCAGCCATTCTTGACCAGTGGATCGCCCTGAGCCAGGGCGGCGTCGCGCTCCTGCTGGGCAGGACCGTCCGGCAGGTGGTTGATGTCCTTGCGGGCGTGGCTGAGTTGCTGGATCTTGGTGGTCCGTTCGATGCGCAGTTGTTCGTAGGCCTTCAGCGCACTTGCCGGGCTATCCGGATCCGCTGCCAGGCATTGGGCCAGAACAGCGGCATCCTCAATGGCTTGGGCGGCACCTTGGGCGAAGAACGGGAACATCGGATGGGCCGCATCGCCGAGCAGCGTGATCCGGCCGTGCGACCACTGCTTCAACGGGGCGCGGTCCAGCAGTGCCCATCGCCCGGGTGTGCCCCCGGCTCGAATGAGGTCTGTCAGCCGTGGATCCCAGCCGGCGAACTCAGCGAGAAACTCTTCGATGGTCGCCTTTGTACTCCATGATTCCTCGGTAAAATCGCCAGCCGGGCCAAAGGCGACGAGGTTGACGGCTTTGCCGCCTGAGATCGGGTAGTGCACCAGATGATGGTCCGGTCCGATCCACAGCGTCTGTGCGGGGCAGCGGGCAAACTCGGGGGCGGCCTCAGCCGGCACGATCGCACGGTACGCGCACATGCCGGAGTACTCGGGTGGTTCGGCTTGAGCGATGGTGCCTCGGACGACTGAATGCACGCCGTCTGCGCCAATAACAACATCGGCACTGAAGACAGTGCCGTCGTCGAACTTTAGCTCCGCACCAGCTGAATGCTGCGTGACGTCAATGCACCGCTTGCCCAGACGAAGCCACTCCTCAGGTACTGCCGCTGTTAGAGCTCTGAGGAGGTCTGCCCGGTGTGCCACGTAAGTGCGTTCACCGTACAGGTCCTCACATCGAGCGGTGAGCTGTTCAGCCGATAGGACCTCGCCGTTTTCCCAGCGACGGAACTCCCAGCCCACCTCAAGCGGGACCGCTTCCTCCAAGAATGAGTCGAGGTGGCCGAGCCTGCGGATCAGGCGCATTGCGTTGGGCGAGACAACCAGGCCGGCGCCCACTTCGCCGAGGGCCGGAGCCTGCTCGAACACAATCGCGTGCAGGCCTGCCCTATGCAGGAAAGCGGCCGCTGCGAGTCCGCCGATGCCGCCGCCAAGTACGGCGATGCGCGGTCCACTTGGTGTACTGCCAAGCTGGGGTGACAGATTCATCGAAGCACGTCCTCGGGGCTGATGGGCCGTTTCCGGCATCCCTGTTGCTGATGTCATTGGTCCCATGAGAGAAGGGTGCGCCGCCACCTTCGCAGCGGCAACGCACCCTTACTCGTTGTCAGGAGGCTACTGGACCTCGGCGACGAACTCCTCAAGGTCCACTGGCTTCTCAATGAGCCCTTGGTCCAGCATGATCTCGTTCAGATCCGAGAGCTTGCTGAAATCTGACTTCTCGGCGAAGGAGATGGGATTCAGCTTGGCCACCACTTCTTCGGGAATCTCGGTGAAGGTCAGCAGGGAGTCCTTGACGGCCTGCTCGTCATCCACGGCGATGGCCATGGCCTCGTCCATCGCGTCCACGAAGGCGGACACGGTCTTCGGGTTCTGCTCGGCGAAGTCCGTCCGCACGGCCCAGCCGGCCACCGGGACGTTCTCGGTAGGTCCTTCAAAGGCGCTGACCACGGGCGTGGCGCCGATGGTGCCGGTAGCAATGGTCACGAACGGCTCAACCAGCCAGGCGGCGTCCACCTGACCCTGTGCAAGCGCAGCTTCCATGTTGGGCGGCGGGATCTCCACAAACTTTGCGTCCGTGACGCCGTGGGATTCAAGGACCGCACGGGAGGTCAGCTCCATGATGTTGCCCAGGCCGTTGACGGCGATGGTCTTGCCGGCCAGGTCCTCGGGCTCCTTGATCCCGCTCTCCGGCGTCACATACAGCGCCTGCACACCGGGACGGTCATTCTCGCGGATGACCTGCAGCGGCAGCCCCTTGTCAGCCCCCTGCATCAAGGAGACATAGTTGCTGTACACCACGTCGATGTCACCGGCCACCATGCCCGGGATCAGGCCGGCACCGCCACCGGTGGAATCTGCCAGTTCCACGGTCAGCCCGTGGTTTTCGAAAATCCCCTGCTCGATGGCCATGTGCAGAGGGGCCAGCTCGGCGAAGGTCTGGGTGCCGACGACGATAGTCGCCTGTTCCGGTCCGTCACCAGTGCCGGCGGCGGGTGTGCCGGTTTCGCCGTCCGAGCCGCAGGCAGCAAGACCGGCGACCAATGCGGCCGCCATGCCGACGCCGGCCCACTTCTTCAGAGCCTTAACGCTCATGTTTCCTCCAAGTTTGTTCTTACCCGCGGATGCCACTGTGCATCTGCGGCCCCAACTGATGGCCACAAGGGCCGGACTTTGCTGTTCTGCGGAACTTCTTCCAGAGTGGGATCTCAAGCTCCGAGTACGAAGAGTGATTCCCGGTGACCGAGAATATTTGTGGCTCATGTCACTGCTGGCTACCATCTCCAAGCTGGATTCAGATGCGGGTGGCGCCGCGTTCTGCGGCGTGTTTGGCGATGTCGCGTCCGGCGCGGTAGCCGAAGACGAGGGCCGGGCCGATGTGGGAGCCGTAGCCGGGGTAGCCGCCACCGAAGACGGACACCGCGGCAGCGCCCACTGCATACAGTCCCGGCACAGCTTCGCCTGCCTCGGTCACTACTTCGGAGCGATCGTTGATGCCGAGCCCGGCGAAGGTACCGAGGTCACCCATCTGGATCTTCGCTGCATAGAACTTGCCCTCATCGAGTGGGGCCAGGTTCGGGTTGGGTTTGTGTTCCATGTCGCCGCGGAAGTTGTTGTACAGCGTGGAACCGCGGCCGAAGGCCGGGTCTTCGCCGGCATCGGCGCCCTTGTTGAAGTCCCGGATGGTGGCCTTCAGATTGTCGGCATCGACACCGATCTTCTGCGCCAGATCCGCCAGGGAGTCGCCCTTGACGAGGTAACCGGTCTTGTAGAAATAGCCGCGCGGCATTGGCCATGGTTTGGCGTAGCCGATACCGTATTTGTGCATGGTCTTCGCGTCGGCGATCACCCACGCAGAGGTCTCGGTCTGGCCCTTCATATGGGCAAGCATCTGTCCGCCGAAGTCGTGGTAGCTCAGCGCTTCGTTGCCGAACCGGTTGCCGTCGCGGTCCACCGCGATCAGCCCCGGGAGCCCGATGGCCCGCAGATGCGGGAACAATCGCTGCCTGCCGTTGAGGTACTTGAAAACCGTCACCGGGGCCCAGGACCCGACGGAGTAGACGGAGTCGTCGATGTATCCGCCGGCCTTACGGGCCAGAGTGACGGCATCGCCGCCGTGCCCGATGGTGGGCGTGAAGTGGTTGTCCCCGTTGGGATCATGCGGGAAGTACTGCCGGCGCAGTTCCTTGTTGCCGGAGAAACCGCCGGCCGCGAGGATGACGCCGAGTCTCGCGTGCACACGGCCGGCGTGTACGCCCCCGAGCGCCGCCCCGTCGACGACGCCGTCGTCGTTCTTGTGCAGGGAGAGCGCCGGGCTGTTCACCCATAGCCGCACGCCCAGGTCATCTGCGCTCTTGACCATTCGGGTCATCATCGAGTTTCCGTTCGAGCGCAGCACCGCTCGCTTATACCGGGCGGTGTCGATCCAGGTACGGAGCAGCTTCCTAGTTACGTAGGTGAAGGATTTAAGCGATTGGTTCACGTGGAAGAACTCGTTGATGTCCGGGCCGACCTGCGGCATGTAGCCGAACACGGTGTAGGAACTCATGTACGGCTGCATCAGCAGGCGCTTGTCCCCCAGAATGCGGGCGTCCACGTCCTGCGGGATGATCGCCCGCCCCGACATCCGCGCACCGGGCAAATCCATCTGGTAATCCGGGGCCTTTTCCGGGTAGACGAATTTGACCTCGGTCTCGTTCTCGAAGAACTCGAGGGTCTCCGGCACGGTGTCCAGGAACTGCTTCACCCCTGCCTCATTGAAGGTATCCGGGGCTAGGTTCCTCAAATAAGTCTCCGCCTCTTCGCGGGTATCGCCCTGGGCCACACCCTGCTTGTTGCCGGGAACCCACGCCCAGCCCGCGGAAATCGCGGTGGTCCCGCCAAGATACTGCTCCTTCTCGGCCACGATCACGCTCAGGCCCTGCTTCGCCGCCTTGATCGCTGCCGCCAGTCCGGCAACACCGGACCCGATGACAAGAACGTCGCATTGCACGGGCTTGCTGTTCATTACTGCTCCTATATTTGTAGCGGCAGGACGAATCTCGGGCAGACACCGCCACGATGGAATTGTCGTTTCCGCCGACTGGATGTCAGATTGCGGTGTAACCGCCGTCTGCATTAATGCAGGCGCCGGTGATGATAGATGACCTATCGCTCGCCAGGAACGCCACGACGTTGGCGATCTCCGCCGGCCGCGCCAGCCGTCCGATCGGCTGGCGGGTCAGCATCTGCGCGCGGGTTTCTATTGGCAAGGCGGCCACCAGCGGCGTGTCCACATAGCCCGGCGACACGCAATTGAAGCGGATGCCCTGCTGCGCGTACGTCAGCGCGGCGCTGCGGGTGAAATTAACGACGCCGGCCTTAGCGGCAGAATACGCCTGGCTATTGGCCTGGCCCACGTGAGCCAGAATCGACGCCATATTGATCACCGATCCACCGCCGCTTCGCACCATCTGGCCGGCAGCGTATTTATTGCAGACGGCCACTCCGGTCAGATCGATGTCGATGACCCTCCGCCAAGCCGCTAGGTCCAGTTCGTGTACCGGAGCCTTCTGCTCCGCGATGCCGGCGTTAGCCACCAGCACATCCAGGCTGCCGAAGGTAGCAAGAGCCGCATCCATCAGGACGGCAACGGAGGTTTCATCCGTCACGTCTGCCTGAACGAAATACGCGCGGCCGCCGTCGCAGTTGATGCTCGCGGACACACTTTCGGCCCGCCGGTCCACGTCCCCGATGACCACTGCAGCCCCCTCAGCCGCCAGAGTGCGCGCAATGGCTTCGCCGATGCCGGATGCGCCGCCCGTCACCACAGCTGTCTTTCCCTCAAGCAGCAGGTCCACTTACACGCCTTCCGTCCTGCTGATCGAGTTTCCGAAAACCACAGCGGCTCCAAGGTGCTTCCGCACGGCCTCACCGCCCAGCCGCAGCGCTTCCTCCGCTTGGTCGACCGCCCCCGCCAGCCCGACGAAGCCGTGGCACATGCCTTCGAACATCGTCAGCTCGACGGGCACGCCGTGCTCCTCTAACCTCCGGGCATAGGCCAGGCCTTCATCGCGCAGCGGATCGTGACCGGCCAGGATCATGATTGTGGGAGGCATTCCGGCCAGAGACTCGGCCCGCAGCGGGGAAACTTCCGCTGCCTGCCGTGCCGTCGCGTCCGGCACGTAATGGTCCCAGAACCAGCTCATCTCCGCCCCCGAGAACAGGGTGGGAACCGGAGGTTCCTCCAGATAGGACGGCCGGTTAGCGTCGCTGTCCGTCACTGGATACATCAACAGCTGGACGCAGATGCCCGCGGTGCTGCGCTCCTGAATCTTCCGCGCGGCGACTGTGGCCAGATTTCCGCCGGCGCTGTCTCCGGCCAGGGCGAGCGGTTCATCGGGGAACTGCTCCGCGGCCCACTCAATGGCATCGATGGCGTCGTTCAGGGCGGCCGGATAGGGGTTCTCCGGGGCCAGACTGTAGTCCACGCTGATCACGCGGGCTCCACTGTGGAAGGCGAGTTCGCGGGCCACATTGTCGAAGCTGTCCAACGTGCCCATCACCCAGCCGCCGCCATGGAAATAGACAAGAGTGCCTGCCCCATCCGCCTCGGAGAGGTAGACGCGGACTGGGACCGTCCCGCCCGAGGTGGGAACGGCCTCGTCGTAAATCCGGTGAAGCTCACGGCCCGGAACCTGCTTCCGTGCGGCCAGCTGGGCACGTGCTTGCTCCGGTGTTCCTTCGCTGACGGGCCGGCGGCCTGCTTCCAGCATCGAGGCCAGCAGGGCCTGCAGTTTGCTATCCATCTTCGGTCTTCCTCCTGTGTGCCACCATGATGTTGTGAAGAGAACCACGCCGGGCGAAACCGGGCTGAGCCGGATCGTGAAGGTCCTTGAAGCGTTCGACAAAGGCAAGTCCACGCTGACGCCTGCCGAGATTGTCCGGCGGACCGGGCTGCCCGCGGCCAGCACCTATCGTCTGGTCAACGAGCTGATCGACGTGGGCTTCCTGGACAAGTCCGACGGCGGCGTCCAGACCGGAGTACGTTTGTGGGAGCTGGCCTCGCGCGAGTCCAAGACATTGAGCCTGCGAAATACAGCACTGCCCTTCATGGAGGACCTGCAGGACGCCATCCGCCAGCACACCCAACTCTCCGTCATGGACGGTACGGACATTCTCTACATTGAACGACTGTCCGCTCCTGACGCCGTCGTCAACATCACCAGGATTGCCGGCAGGCTGCCTGCCGTGGTCGCCTCCCCCGGCCTGGTCATGGCCGCGTTCGGAAACCGTGAACTGCAGGAAGCCATCCTGGCCGCCGAGCTGCCGCAATACACCCGCTTCACACCGTCCACTACAGCTGATTTCCGCCGGATCTTCGCGGAGATCCGGCGCCAAGGCTACGCGCGGATGGACGGCTGGATCGACGAAGGCGTCTCCGGCATCGCCATGCCGGTCCGCGACGCCGAGGGCGACGTAATTGCAGCGCTCTCCGTGCTGCTGCCCAACGACGGCAAGACGCCCAGGATGGCACTGCCTGCCGTGCAGATAGCGGCCGCCGGAATCTCCCGGGCCCTGGGCTGGTCCCCGTCCCACCACTAGCCGACGCTTCCTCGCTACAAACAACGGCGGCGGTTCCTGGCTAGGCACGAGCTGCCGCCTTTTCCTCCTGCCCTGCCGCGTGGACCTGGTTGGCGAGCTCGACGGGCTCAGTGGGTTCGGATCCGCTCTCCCTGCCGTCGAGCAGAAAGCCGGTGTATCCGGCCTGGGCCAGTGCGGTAATCCGGTTCCAATAATTTCCTACGCCACCGACGTACGGCATGAAAACCACCGGCTTGCCCGGGATGTTGGCGCCGTAGAACCACGTTGCCTTCGAGTCGCGGTAAAGGGTTTTGTTGGCCACCTCGTTCACGTGCCGGACCCATTCGGCCTCCGCTTCCGGGCTCGCCTCGATGGTGTCAAACCCGTTGCCGTCCAGATGGGCGATGGCGTCCGCAATCCACTCCACGTGCTGCTCGATGGAGGTGACCATGTTACTGAATACCGAGGGGCTGCCGGGGCCGGCGATGATGAACATATTGGGGAATCCACTAACAGTCAGGCCGAGGTAGGTCTGCGGTCCAGCGGCCCAGTGGTCGCGCAACTGTCGTCCGTCCCGACCCACCGGATTGAGCCGGTTTAGGGCGCCGGTCATTGCATCGAAACCGGTAGCAAAGACGAGGACATCGACGTCGTAATCAGCGTCCGCGGTACGCACTCCTGTGGCGGTAATCCGATCGATCGGCGACTCCCTGACGTTGACCAGCGTGACATTTTCCCGGTTGAACGTCTCGTAGTAGCCGGTGCCGGAGCACAACCGCTTGGTACCGATCGGCAGGTGGCGAGGGGAAAGAGCTTCAGCGGTTTGCGGGTCGGCAACGATGCTGCGGATCTTCCCGCGGACAAACTCGGAGGCCTCGTCGTTGACTTCCTTGTCCACCAGAATGTCCTTGAACGCGCGCATCATATACAGGCCGCCCAGGTCCCAGCGGTTCTCGAGTTCAGCCAGCCGTTCCGCCGCCGAAACTTCCTTGCCGGACTTCGGGTTGGTGACCTGGTTGTGCCCGAAGCCCGACTGGCGCGCGAACGCGCGGCGCTCCGGATAGGTGGCCTTCCATTCCTGTTCCACTTCCGGCCTGATCGGATAGTTCTGCGCGGGCATGCAGAAGTTGGGTGTCCGTTGGAATACCAGCAGCTCATCGGCCTGGTCCGCCAGAATGGGAATCATCTGCGTTCCGGACGAGCCCGTGCCGATCACACCGACACGCTTGCCGCGAACGTCCACGCCCTCATGCGGCCAGTCCCCTGAGTGATACCACTCTCCCTGGAAGTCCTCCAGACCCGTGGTGGACGGGACCTGGGGAACGGACAAGACGCCCGTAGCCATCACCGCGAACCGTGATTCGAAGTGCTCACCTGCGTCGGTGCCGACGGTCCACGTGTTCGTAGCATCGTCGAAAACCGCTGAAGTGACTTTGGTATCCAACTGGATGTGCTCGCGCAGGTCGAACCGGTCCGCCACGTGGTTGATGTAGCGCAGGATCTCCGGCTGCGAGGCATACCGTTCGGTCCAGCTCCAATCCTGCTGCAGTTCATTGTCGAAGGAGTAGGAATAGTCCAGCGATTCAATATCGCACCGGGCACCGGGATAGCGATTGTGGTACCAGGTGCCGCCGATTCCGCTGCCAGCCTCGAGTACACGGACCGACAATCCTTGGTTCCGCAGCTTGTAAAGGGCGTAAACACCGGCCAGGCCAGCGCCCACTACCACTGCGTCGTACTTTTGTGGGTTGGTTTGCGCAGCGTTCTGCATGATGACTCCTTCAGCGAGACTGTCGAATGACTTGCCTCCACTATCCGAAGTTAGAGACCAGCACCACAGGGAGATTCTCAGTGACCGGGAGTCCGATCTGGTTTGCACCAAGCCTCATCTGCGGTAGCTATCGTGGAGTTATGCGCACGGACTTTAGCCCTGAAGAAATATCGTCACGCGATTTCTACCGCTTGTTGACCGCTGTGGTGGTCCCCCGGCCGATTGCTTGGGTGTCGAGTACATCGCCGGAGGGCGTGGACAATTTGGCACCGCATTCGTTCTTCACCGTTGCCTCGGTGAATCCGCCGATTGTCCAGTTCACGTCCGTGGGCGAAAAGGATTCACTGCGCAACATCCGGGCCTCGGAGGAATTCGTGGTCCATCTGACCCCCGCCCATCTGATGGCCGAGGTCAACGCGACAGGAACCAACTTCCCGCCCGACGTCAGCGAGTTCGACGCCGCGGGGCTGACGCGTGAGCCGAGCTTCACGGTGAAGCCGCCCCGGGTCAAGGAATCGCCGGTGGCGTTGGAATGCAAGCTCCACCAGTTGATGCCGATGGGCGACTGCACGCTGGTTTTCGGCGTCGTCACCCATGCTGTGGTGACGACAGATGTTCTGGACGGAATGCACCCGCGGATAGACCAGCTCGCGCCGCTGTCCCGGTTGGGCCTGGACGAATGGGGAACCATGGGCGAGGTGCGGGAGATCAAACGGATACGCAAGGCGGACTGGCCCGGGCACTTCCGTCCCGGCTCCGCGCTCTAGGAACGACGGCGAAAGGGCGTCCGGGTCTGATCCGGACGCCCTCCCCTTTTTATGCGGCTTCTTATACGGCCTAACCGATGCCGAGCTGGACGAAGATGAACCACACCAGCAGTGGCACGACCACGATCATGGCGATGGCCCACAGCAGCAGTGCGCGGAAGAACATGCGCTCGTCCTTCGGCTGGGCACTAGCCATAAGCAATGCACCGCTGGTGGACATCGGGCTCACATCCACCACCGAGGAGCTGATCGCAATTGCGGTGACAACACCGATGGGCGTAAGCATCGGATCAAGTGCGATAGGAGTAACGATGGGACTGATGACTCCCAGTGTGCCGGTGGTTGAAGCGAACGCCGAGACGATGCCGACCACGTAGCTGGTAATCAGGGCAGCAACGCTGCTGTTGCCCAGGCCGGCGATTCCTGCCTGGAGCTCTTCCAAGGCGCCCATTTCCTCCAGCATACCCACGTAGGTCACGATGCCCGTGACCAGGATGATGGCCGACCAGGGCATACTCTCGACGGCGGGCTTCTGTACGCCGGGATTGACAACGATCAGGGCCAGGGCGACAACCAGGGAAGCTACGCCGACGTCGAGCCCGAAGACGGTGGTCAGGACCAGCAGTGCGCCGATTCCGGCCAGCGTCAGGATCCGGATAGGCGTTGCAGCAACTTTTTCAGGACGTCCGGCTGCAGGGGTCACAACGCCGGTGGGTGCCGGTGCCGTCAAGACAGCAGTTCCGGTACCCGATCCGGACGGGAGTGCACCTCCAGTCGACCCGGCATCCCCGGGTGCAGGGGTCAGGCTTGTTTCCGATCCGGAGTCTCCCGCCCGGGCAGCGCGCTTCTTCATGATCCTTTCGATCAGCAGATACGCGATGACTGCCAGTACCGCGTTGAACAGGAAGCAGTACACGTAGAGTTTGAGCGAATCCTCTGCGGCGCCGGCGTCGTCGAGCATGACGTTGCCGAGAACGCCGAAGGGATTCACCGGCGAAAAGGCACCGGCGTTGGCGCCCTGGACAATAACAAGACCCATCGACAGGGTGCTGATGCCGAACCTGGACCCGAGCGCCAGCCCCACCGGAGCAACGATGGCGATGGCCGCCGGGGTAAATGCACCCGCTGATGCCAGGGCGGCGGTCAGCAGGAACATCAGGACCGGGACCAGGAACCTTCTGTTTCCGGCGAGCAACTCTGCCCAATAGGCCAGCAGGTCGATGGTTCCATTGATCCGGACGATCGCGAAGAGCAGTGTTGCCCCGACCAGGATAAAGAAGAGCCCCGCGGGGAACTGCGCGATGACGTCCTTGACCGACAGGCCCGCCACCAGCGTACCGACGCCGAAGGCGGCAACGGTCGCGATGAGACCGGCGTTGATGCGGGTGAAGGAGCCGATGGCAAATGCGCCGATGAGGACGGCGAATGCAATGAGTGACAATGACATGGCGGATACCGTTTAGATCTGTGCGGGGACTTTGACACCTGCACCTGACAGCAGGCTGCCGGCACCGGTGATGGCGGGCGCGTGGCCCAGTGACTTGAGAATCTCGTAGGCGGTCGCCGTCGCGGCGGTGATGACCGGCAGTCCGAGCTCGTCTTCGACGGCCTGCACGGCCGGCAGTGACGGCATCTGCACGCAGGCAGACAGCACAATCGCGTCGGCGCCGTCGCGCTTCAGGTTCCGTGCGATCTCCGGCAGGTTCTGCGGATCCAGGCAACCGACGGCGAGGTTGTCGGCGACCTCGAGGCTGACGGCGTCGAGAACGGTAATGCCTGCGCCCTCGATGTACTCGCGGACCATCTGGGTCAGCGGCTTCATGTAGGGCGTGACCATGGCGACTTTTTCAACGCCCATCTCCTGCAGAGTGCGGACCAGTGCGCCGGCGCTGCTGGTGACTGCTGCCGGGTGCCCGTTGTCCTCTGCCGCCTGGGCGATGGTCGCTTCGGAACCGACATGGGCGTTCGTGCCCTGCGCCATCACGGCAACCAGACAGGCGTAGGCAATGGCATCCACGTCGGCGTCGGAGACAGCCGCGGCGCAATCCGCAGCCTTGCCCACCATGGCCAGCAGTTCTTCCTTGTTCACGTTCTTCATGCCGGCACGGGCGGAGTGGAACGTGTATTTGTGGCCGGTGGCTTCGGTCTGCCGGCGGAACAGTTCGGGCAGTTCGGTCTCCATGGTGGTGTTGGAGCTGGGAACGATGAGTCCGATGCGGGACAGGCCGCTTTGCTTCGGGGCGGGAACGGCTTCACAAGCGATGTCAGGGGTGCTCACAGGTTTCTCCACGCTGCTAGTACTTTCAGAAAACCCACTTCGTGGGATCGGAAACCATGATGCGGGTTCATCGGTAGAGATGTCAACTGGGTCACATTCATCGCAGCCGACCTGGGCTCGAAGAATCACTTGCACTGTGAGCGATAAGATGGCCAGCATTTGGCAGAGAACTGTGCAGGGCAAGGGACATGAGCGTGACAGCGGACAGCAACAAGGGATCGGCGCCGATTCTGGTGCTCCACAAAGTGACGGAGATTCTGAACTGCTTCTCCATCGAGGCACCGGAACCCACACTGCAGGAGATCATCCGCAAGACGGGCCTGCCGTCGAGCACCTGCCAGCGGCTCGTCCAGAACATGGTGCGCGAGGGATTCCTCGATCGAGACGGCGACAGATATCGGATCGGGATCGGCCTGGTGAGGTGGGCAACGCCCGGAACCTTGGGGCTCGACGTCGTTCGCCTGGTCAAACCCATACTCCAGCAGCTCCGTGACGAAACCGGGGAAAGCGCCTGCTTCTACGTCCGAGACGGCGCCTTCCGCACCATCGTTGCAGTGGCCGAGACACGCCATGTGGTGATGCGCCCGTTCCTCGTCGGCCAGGTCATGCCGATTCACGCCGGAGCCCCGGGGAAGGTTTTCCTGGCCTATGATCCCGAAGCCCGTGACGCGATCACTGGGTCGGAGCTGGCCAAGTTCACATCGGCAACCCCCGACAGCCTCGACAAACTGGACAGCCAGAGCCGGGAAACACGTGAACGAGGCTACGCCGCAGCATTCGGCGAACGCCACGACGACGTGGGTTCAATCAGCGCACCCGTTTTCGACCACACAGGGCACCTGGCCGGGGCGCTGGGGCTAGGCTTCCCAACGCAGCGGGTCGGGCCCGGCGATGTCGAGCGGCTAGGCCCGGTGGTAGCGAAGGCCGCAGAGGCTGCGAGCCACGCCCTCGGTTACGACCCGAAGCCCGCCTGAAGGAAACAGAACGGCCCTGCCCTCTTCGGCAGGGTGGCGGCTCCTGGCCTGCAAGCGGAGTCAGCTGGTCAGCGGGCGGATGCCGCCAAGGCCGACGCCGGGCTCGAGCTATCCTGCGTCAACCCGGCGCCGGCGGCGAGCACATGCCGGCGCATGGCGTCCTCGGCAGCGTCGCCGTCTCCGGCACGAAGTGCCGCACAGACCTCGCGATGGGCCGTGACGGAAGACTGCTTCACCTCTTCGGAGCCCCAGTAGCCCTGCTTGTAAGGCAGCGGCACCTCTAGCTGGCGCCGGGCGATGTGCGTCAGGCGGTCATTGCCCACCACATCGAAGATGAGCCCGTGGAAGAACTGGTTTTCCTCGTCGCATTCCGCGACAGCACCGGCGGGAAGTGCTTCCAATCGGTCGCAGCTGGCTTCGAGGGCCACGAGGTGACTGTTGGAAACATGCATTACGGCACGCTTCGCGACCTTTCCTTCCAGAACGCTGCGGATTTCGTGGATGATGGCAACATCTTCGGCACTGTAGACCCGGACTCTTGCCCCCCTGCCCGGCAGCAGTTCAATCAGGCCTTCGGCTTCCAGCACCCGGAATGCCTCGCGTACCGGCGTGCGGCTGGTGCCTGTCCGCTCTGCGATTTCGAATTCCTTCAGCCGTTCCCCTGGTGCATAAACACCCCGCAGGATGGCGGAGCGGATGAACTCCACCGCGCCTTCATTGGTCGTGGTTGCCACTGGCCGAATCTCCTCTAGCTGCTAGTACCCCGCCGCAGACGAACAGCAGGCGCTATGTCCTGCATCACATCTTATGCTACGGTTGTCCGGATTGCATGCAATGTATGCAATTTCACATCCCGCTCTTTCAAGGGAAAACTATGACTCCTGAAATTGTCTCGATCATTGTCCTGGCCCTCCTGTTCCTGGTGGCCACCGTCCGCTCGGTCAACATGGGCGTGCTGGCTTTCGTCGCTGCCTTCGCCGTCGGCGTCCCCCTCGTCGGGATGACAACGGACGACGTCGTTGCAGGCTTCCCCGGGGAGCTCTTCCTCGTCCTGATGGGGCTGACCTTCCTCTTCGGCTTCGCCCAGCAGAACGGCAGTATCGACCTGCTGGTGCAGTGGAGCATGCGTGCGGTTCGCGGCAAAGTCGCCGCAGCCCCATGGATTTTCTTCGCCCTCTCCGCCGTCCTGATCTCCGTCGGTGCGCTCTTCGCGGTGGCGGTCGTTGCTCCTCTCGCTATTCCCTTTGCCCGCCGGTACAAGATCAACCAGCTCATGATGGGCATGATGGTGGTCCACGGCGCGCTGGCCGGGGCCTTTTCCCCCATCAGCGTCTACGGCGCCTTCATCAACGGTTACCTCGAGAAGGAAGGGCTGCCCGTCAGCCCCATCGCGCTCTTCCTTGTCCCGCTGGTCTTCAACACCCTGATCGGCGCTGTTGTCTACCTGACCATGGGCGGACGCAAACTCAGGGGGCTGCGGGTTTCTGCAGACGGGGAAGTTGTCGGAGGAACTGCTGCCGGCCGATCCTCGGCCTCACCTGCGCCCTCAACCGGTGGAACCGGTGTCGCCACGGGCGGCACCGCCGTCCTGACCAAGCCGACCGCGCCGGCACCGGCTCCCTCGTCCGTCGCGCCGAAAGCAACTCCGTACCAGAAGCTGACTCTCGTGGGCCTTGCTGCCCTCGCTCTCGGTACGGCTGTATTCGGAATCGACGTCGGCATTCTGTCGCTCAGCATCGCCTCCGTCCTGGCCGTATTCTCCCCCAAGGCCGCCAAGGACGCCATGAATAAGGTGAGCTGGTCCACGGTGATCCTCGTGGCCGGCGTCCTCACATACGTCAATGTCCTCCAGACTGCCGGCACCATCGAGTTCGTGAGCAACGGCATCGCTGCCATCGGCATTCCACTCGTCGCGGCTCTCCTGCTTTGCTACCTGGCGGGCATCACCTCCGCCATGGCATCCTCGGTCGGCATCATCGGCGTCGCTATTGCGCTTGCGGTACCGTTCCTCCAGTCCGGGGCCATCGAGCCGATTGGCTTTGTCGTAGCCCTTGCAATCGCAGCCACCGTGGTGGACGTCAGCCCCTTCTCAACCAACGGCGCCCTCGTCCTGGCCAACGTCGATGACCAGGACCGGGACAAGTTCTACCGCCAGATGCTCGTCTACGCCGGAATCGTCGTCGCCGTCGGGCCGGGTCTGGCCTGGCTCACCGTACTCGTTCCAGGCTGGCTCTAGGGCGGCGAAATGCCGAGCCTTCGTCCGCGAGGTCTTCTCCGGGTGAGGTTCCGAACCAGCCTGACCCGGAGATCGGGCTGTCATCTGCACCCCTAAACAGGAAGAACAAATGGGCAAGGAACACGGGCTCCCAATGCCCTCGCCGCGCCGGCACCCGGGACGCTTGGCCACCGTGATGGCTGCTTCCACCACCATTGTTGCTGTGCTTCCCGTGTTCCTCGTGGGCGGACTGGCTGTGCAGCTGGAAGACGATCTGGGCATGAGCACGGCGATACTTGGTGCCGGCGTCGCCGTCTTCTGGGCTGTATCCGCCCTGTTGTCCCCGGCGGCCGGCCGTGTGGCGCAACGGCTCGGGGCGCGGAAAGGCATGCTCGTGGCCGTGGTCGGCGGACTTGCCGCGCTCTCAGGCATCGCCTTCGCGACCCCGCATTGGGCTTGGCTGTTCGTCTGGCTCGCAGTGGGCGGCGTAGCGAATGCCCTCGGGCATCCGCCGTCCAACGGACTGATTGTTGACCAGGTTGCCGTCAGGAACCGCGCCTTCGCCTTCGGCCTCAAACAGGCAGCCGTTCCGGCAGCGACCATGATTGCTGGCTTGTCCGTTCCCGTCCTCGCACTAACGGTCGGCTGGAAATGGACTTTCACCATCGGAGCCGCCTTCGCACTCCTGCTGGTGCCCGTACTGATCGGCCTTGTACCCGGAAAACGGCAGGCTGTTTCGGCCGCGGGTAACCCGCGGCGGCTGACGGGATCGGCATCAGGTCCGCTTCCCCGTAAGCTAAAGTCCTTCCTGATTGTCACCGCCATCGCCGCCGCCATGGGCTCGGCCCAAGCAAACGCCCTGGGCGCCTTCACCGTCATCTCCGCGACCCAAGCAGGTTTCGACGTCGCAACGGCAGGACTCCTGCTCGGCGTGGGCAGCGCGACGGGATGTCTGACGCGACCGTTGTTCGGCATGGCAGCGGATAGGGGAATCGGCGGCTCGATGGGGACCGTCGCCATCATGCTGTCCATAGGATGCGCGGGATTGCTTGCCATCGCTTCGGGAAACCAAATCGCGTTCGCGGCCGGTTGCATCCTTGCCTTCGGCTTTGGCTGGGGATGGAACGGACTCGTGCACTATGTCGTCTCGCACCGCTCCCACCCCTTCACGGCCCGCGCAACAGGCATCGCCCAAAGCGGGACCTACATTGGCGGGTCCCTTGGTCCGCTGGCATTTGGCATCGTGTTCGCCGGCTTCGGCCCCACCATCGCCTGGACTTCCGCCGCGGTTCTCGCAGCAATGGGGGCAGGTGCCGCCCTTGTGGCGCATCGGCTTGAAAGGGAGCTTTCCGCCCCTACCGAAACGCCTCGTCCGGCAGCAGATACGCCCAATCACGAGCTCGTGCATGGACCAGAACGTGATGCCTGCCAAAGTAACTAAGCTTGGCCAGGCGTGGTCCATAACGCAGACCTGTACGCCGTCGTCGTCGTGAATCCTCGCTAGAGTTGGAGCAACGCTTTGCCGCGGCATCCCGGCGGCGGCTTCGGTAGCCGATCCGGAAGCGAGGCAGGAATGAACAAGCGTTCTCGCACGGAGCGCAAGGCAGCGGTCCGCCTCGATCCTGCGCTCCGCCCGGTGCTGTGGGTCGCGATCCTGGCCTCGTTCGTGGCGTTCCTCGACGGTGCGATTATCAACGTCGCGCTGCCCGCGATGACCGATGATCTGGGCGGTGGACTGGCGCTGCAGCAGTGGGTTGTCGATGCCTACCTTCTGACTCTCGGCGCCCTCATCCTCATTGCCGGCTCCCTGTCCGACGGGTTCGGCAGGGTCCGCATACTCCGGCTGGGCCTGGTCCTGTTCGGCTTGGCGTCCCTGGCCTGCGCGCTGGCGCCGGCCGGCGGCGTGCTGATTGCAGCGCGTGCCGTCCAGGGTATCGGCGGCGCATTGCTTGTGCCGAGCTCGCTGGCGCTGATCATGTCCTCCTACAGGGATGCAGCCCAGGGCAGGGCCATCGGTTTATGGGCCGGCTGGACAGGTACCTCCGCCATTGCGGGACCATTGCTCGGCGGGCTTCTGGTCGACCTGTTTAACTGGCGCTGGATCTTTGCCATCAACGTGCTCCCCATTGCCGTCACCCTGGTAATTCTCGGGCGGCTCAAGCTAGAGACTTCCGTGCAAGGCCGGCCGCCGCTGGATGTGGTTGGCGCTGTGCTGGCCGCGGTCGGCTTGGGCGGAACGGTCTTTGCGCTGATCGAGCAGCAACGGCTTGGCTGGAGCCATCCCGGCGTCGCAGTTTCCTTGGCCTTGGGGGTGGTGTCCTTCGCACTCTTCCTCTGGTGGGAAAACCGCACCGCTCATCCGATGATGCCGCTGCGGTTGTTCCGGATGCGCAACTTCGGGATCGGCAACATCGCCACAGCGCTCATCTACGCCGCGCTGTCGTTGGGCATGCTGGTGGTAGTCCTGTTCCTTCAGCAGGTCGCCGGGTTCTCCGCAACCGAAGCCGGGCTGGCTACCATCCCCGTTGCAATTTTGATGCTGCTGTTATCCGGCACCTTCGGTGGTCTGGCGGGGAGGTTCGGCCCGCGTATCTTTATGGCGGTGGGTCCGCTGGTGATCGGTGCCGGTTACTTGATGATGACGGCCGTGCGAATCCCGGTGGACTTCTGGACACAGCTGCTGCCAGGTCTACTCGTCTGCGGGCTGGGCCTTGCCATCACGGTCGCCCCGCTGACCTCCGCCATCCTCTCCGCTGTCGGTCCTGGCGAGAGCGGAATCGGATCCGCCATCAACAACGCAGTCTCACGCATCGCCGGGCTGATCGCCGTGGCATTCGCCGGCGTCATTCTCGGGGCCGTGCTCGACGACGACGGCTTCCGCCGGGTACTCGCGGTCGTCGCCATCCTCGCCATCGCCGGAGGCCTCGTCTCGGCGTGGGGCATCCGCAACCTTCCGGCAGAGGCCGGACCGGTCAATGAGTAGGCGCTTAGTCCGTCTCTGGACCGTTGCAATAGAGGCAGGTCGAGTCCTCGCAGGTTGCGTCGTACGGGCCGATGGCGTCCGCATTGAAGAACCGTGCCGGACCGTTGCCAGCTGCCGAAGTGATGATCAGAGTACTCGCCGTTGAGTTGCTCATGTGGGTACCTTTCTAGACTTTGAATTGGGTGCTGCTTCCATAGTCCAGCATGCCGGTGACCTCGCATCAGGTACAGCAACTGTTTTCGACGGGTACCGGTTAGGAAACCTGAACGGTGGGACGCCGACGGCGGTTGCTGCACGTCGCCGTGCAGCCTGTTCCGAAGGTGCCGGCAGAGTCATGCTTCGGCGGATTTGCTACAGTTGCAACCCCTGCTACGGAGGTGTCAAGCATGACTACCATTCCCCATCGTCAGCTTCGCAACGAGAGCCGCAAGATCCTTGAGCGCGTCAAAAGCGGGGAGATCATCGACGTGACAATCAAGGGCGAGGTCGCGGCGACGCTTATCCCGCCGTCGTCCTCAGCCTTTGAACGGCTGTTGCTCCGAGGTGCCGTCCGTCCTGCCGCGTCTACGGGATCGGTGGACTTCACCCTGCTTGCCAGAACCCGGCTAGATGAAAGCAGCGAGGACATACTCGCCGATCTTCGCGGGGGATGATCTCCGCGGGGACCGATGATCCTTTCGCCGGGGCGGCCGCAGGATCAGTCCGTCTCCGGGCCGTTGCAGTAGAGGCAAGTGGAATCTTCACAGCTCGCAACGCCCTCGTCGCCGACGGCAAACGTGTTGATCAGGGTACTCGCCGTGGAGCTGCTCATGGGACTTGCTGCCTTTCGTGGTGTCGAGGCGGCTGCTGTACTTCGATGTGCAGCAGCCGCCCTGGTGGTTGGGTCAGGCCATGCCGCGGCGGAGCAACTGTCCGGCCGGGGTCTGGCTGTCGATCTGCTGTCCGCGCAGGTAGGTCTTGCGGACCACGCCGGAGAGCGGCTTCTGCGCATAGGCGGTGATGGGGTTCTTGTGGTGGAGCTTGGCGGGATCCACTACGTAGGACTCGTCCGGTGCGAAGATGGACAGGTCGGCGTCGTAGCCAAGCGCGAGCTTGCCCTTGGAGTTCAGGCCTGCCAGCGCGGCCGGCTTGGTGGACATCCAGTCGATGACCTTGTCCAGGGTGATGCCGCGGCGGCGGGCTTCGGTCCAGATCAGCGACAGGCCGAGCTGGAGCGAGGATACACCGCCCCAGGCGACTGCGAAGTCACCGTTCTCGAGGTCCTTCAGGTCCAGCGTGCTGGGCGAGTGGTCCGAGACGATGCAGTCGATCGTTCCGTCCAGCAGGCCCTCCCACAGCAGTTCGCGGTTGCCGGCCTCGCGGATGGGCGGGCAGCACTTGTACGCGGTGGCGCCGTTCGGGATTTCCTCGGAGATGAGCGTGAGGTAGTGCGGGCAGGTTTCGGCGGTGATGCGGACGCCGTCGCGCTTTGCAGAAGCAATCATCGGCAGCGCGTCCGAGGAGGACAGGTGCAGCACGTGGGCGCGGGCGCCGGTCCAGCGGGCGCGTTCGATGACCTCGGCGATGGCGACGTTCTCGGCACCGCGGGGGCGGGAGGCCAGGAACTTGTCGTAGTGGTCGCCCTCGGCGGTGGGCGCGCGGTCGATGGCGCGCGAGTCCTCCGCGTGCACGATCATGATGGAGTCGAAGGTCTTCAGGACGGCCATGTCTGATTCCATCTCATCCGCTTCCAGGTGCGGGAATTCGTCCACGCCGGAGTGGAGCAGGAAGCACTTGAAACCGAAGACGCCCTCGTCGTGCAGGCCGCGCAGGTCGCCCTGGTTGCCGGGGATGGCCCCGCCCCAGAAGCCGACGTCGACGAACGCCTGCTCGCGTGCCGCGGCCCGCTTCTGCTCGAGCGCGTCCACGTTGACGGTCGGCGGAATGGAGTTCAGCGGCATGTCGATGATCGTGGTGACGCCGCCGGCGGCAGCTGCACGAGTGGCGGAGGCGAAGCCTTCCCATTCGGTGCGGCCGGGCTCGTTGACGTGGACGTGCGTGTCCACGAGGCCCGGGAGCAGGACTTCCTCGGCGGAGAGCTCGATGACCTCCGCGCCTTCGAGGTTGTTGCCCAGGGGCTCGATGGCGACGATCTTTCCGTCCCGGATACCGACTTCGCGGGCAACTTCGCCGGCGGTGGTCATGATCCGGTTACCGCGGATAACCAGGTCATAGGCGGTGGCGGGGCCGGCGGGTGCGGAGGCGGCGCGGCTGATGGTTTCTGTCATGGTTCTGCAATCCTGTGGGTAGTTCGGGTAGGTGGTTCGCGTTGCTGGTTAGGCTTGGCCGGCGAGCACCGGGACGGAGCTCAGCGGCCAGTTCTTGAAGGTTTTAGGCCGCGGCGGCGCATAGGTGCGGATTTTCGACGTCGTTAGTCCCATCCGAACCAGGGATTCCGCGATCGTGACGGCGGCAGCAACGCCGTCGACAACGGGCACTCCGGTCCGCTCGATCACGCGCTCGGTGAGGCCGGCCATCCCGCCGCAACCGAGGCAGATCACTTCCGCCTTGTCCTGGGCGACGGCGATGGCGGCTTCCGCGACAATGGCGTTGACAGCCGCATCCGGATCCTCCTCCAGGCCCAGGACGGACATGCCGCTGGCGCGGACGGAGGCGCAGCGGGCGTCGAGTCCAGCCAGCTTGAGCCTGTCCTCGATCAGCGGGACGGCGCGGTCCAGGGTGGTGACCACGGAGTACTTGTGGCCGAGGAACTGCGCGGTGCTGGCTGCGGCTTCGGTGATGTCCACGACCGGGACGTCCAGGATTTCCTGGAGGCCTTCGCGGCCGTGCTCGCCGTAGCCGGCCTGGATGACGGCGTCGAACGGTTCGGGGTAGTTGCGGACCGTTTCCATCACCGCGATGGCGGCCAGATAGCTTTCATAGTTGCCCTCCACCGAGTCCGCGCCGAAGAGCGGGGTCAGCGGAACGATCTCGGTGCCCGGCGAGGCCACGGCGGCTGCCTGCCGGCCGATGGCTTCGGTCATGGACTCGGTGGTGTTCACATTCACGACGAGGATGCGCACAGTAATTCTCCTGCTGGATAGGGATTGGTCGTTGTTAGTGAACGCTAGTGGGCGCTGGCGACGGCGAGTGCTTCGCCGTCGACGTCGCGGAAGCGAGCCGTGCGGTCGGCCACGATCAGGTAGAACACCGCGGCCAGGCCTGCGCCGAAGAACCAGGAGAACCCGGCGACGGCGCTGAAGGCAGGCGCCAGAGCCAGCACAATCGCGATGACGGCGGCCGGCACCAGGGCAATGATGGCCCGCGGATTGACGCCGCGCTTGTAGTGGTACTCGCCGTTGGCTGCCTCGGTGTACAGGTCCGGGACGTTGATCTGCGCCTTGCGGATGATCCAGTAGTCGGCCATGATGACGCCGAAGATCGGGCCGAGGATGGCGCCGAGGCCGCCCAGGAAGTACACGATCACTACCGGGTTGTTGTAGAGGTTCCAGGGCAGGATCACCAGGCCGATGACGGCGCTGACGATGGCGGCCGAGCGGAAGTTCAGTCGGCGCGGGAAGAGGTTGGTGAACATGTAGATCGGTGCCACGAAGTTGGCCATCAGGTTCACGGCCACGGTGAGCACCAGCAGCGCGAGGCAGGCCAGCACCAGGAAGAAGGTGTTGGGGATGGTCTGCACGATGTCGGAAGGGCTCTCGATGATCTGCCCGTTGATCTTGAACTGCGCACCGGCAAGTACGACGACGATGGCGCCGAAGAAGAGCATGTTCAGCGGGATGCCGACGAAGTTGCCGCGGGTGATGGCCTTCTTGCTGGTGGCCGAGCGGGTGAAGTCGCAGAAGTTCAGGACGAACGTGCCGTAGATGGCGATCCAGAGGGCGCCGCCCACGAAGATCTGCCGCCACATCTCGCCGCCGGTCAGGCTCTCGTTGGTGGAGAGGGCGATGGAGCCGCCGGCCTCGATGAACATCCAGACCGCGATGGCTAGCATGGTGACGAGGATGACCGGGCCGGCGAAGGCCTCGTACTTGCGGATCATTTCCATGCCGAAGCTGACAATGATGACCTGCAGGATCCAGAGCGCCACGAAGGAGATCCAGCCGAGGGTGGACATGCCGAGGAAGTTGTTGGTGTCCAGCGGTGCCAGTCCGGGGAACATGGCCGTCAGCATCACCCGCAGGACCACGGAGGCCAGATAGGTCTGGACGCCGAACCAGGCGATGGCCACGCCGCCACGGGCGACGGCGGCCAGCTGCGCGCCGTGGATGCCGAAGGCAATGCGGCTCATGACCGGGAAGGGAACACCGGTCTTCTCCCCCATGAAGCCCGAGAGGCTCAGGAGCAGGAAGAGCAGGACTGCGCCGACGAGGAACGCCAGCAGGATCTGCCACGCTCCCAGCCCCAGGGCGAAGAGCCCGATGGCGAAGGCGTAGTTGCCGAGGCTGTGGACGTCATTGGCCCACAAGGTGAAAATGTTATAGGCCGACCACGTGCGGCCTGCCTTTTTGGTGGGTGCCAGATCCTCGTTGTAGAGACGGGTGCTCAGGGGCAGTGCGGTCGACGCTGACCTCTGGTCCTGTAATGCAGTCATTGCTACCTGTTTTCATAGAGCGGAAAATTGTTTTCAGGAATTGAAATAAGGTTAGGGGTGACACCAATCACAGTCAAGGAAGCGGAGGCCCCGGTCAAGGCCCCATCGGCGGACTACCGCGGGATCACGGCGTTGGTATGCGAATAAAGCCCAAAGCCGCGCCATTGAAGGCCAGACGGCGGTTTGAACGCACTGCCGGGCAGTGGTTCAGTGGCGGGTGCGCCCAACGAAAAGTGGCGGTCCGGACGGAACGTTAGCGGCCGCCGTCGTCGTTCGTTTGATCGCTAGCTAAGGTCGCCACTTCTGTATGCGCAGGAAGCCAAGTTTTGTTTGACCGCATTCGGCGGCGCCACTAGGATTTTGGGATCCCAAGAGGAGATTCCGAAACGCTTTTTGCGATCGCAAGGCTTTGTTTTTACCCCAACCGCTTAGGCCCGTGTTGCGGTTCTGGAGATCGAATGGAGAAAACGATGAGTCGCACAGGTGGAACCTCCGAAAAGGACAAACCGCTTCGGGATACTGTGCGCGATGCGATCCGTTCGAGGATTTTCGAGGGCCGCTATGTCCCCGGCACCCCGCTGGTGGAACGCGACCTTGCCGCCGAGTTCCACGTTTCCCGCCTTCCAGTCCGCGAGGCACTGCGAATGCTCCGACAGGAAGGCCTCGTGAGCGATCGCGGGGCCCGAGGTGCGGAAGTAAGCAGCCTGAGCGAGAAAGATGTCGAAGACCTCTTTGCCGTCCGGCATTCCCTGGAGGTGCTGGCCTGCCGGCTCGCGGCGGTCCGCGCAACCCCCGACGACTTGGACCGACTAAAGGGCCATCTTGACGAGGCGGAACGCCACTTCGCCGAGGGGTCACTGCTTAAAGCCCTCCGCACCAACAGCGCCTTCCATCAGGAAATCACCCGGATTGCGGACAATGACTTCCTGCGGACCGCGCTGGAACCACTGCAGGGGCGGATGAACTGGTTGCTCCGCTACGCCACCGACCTGCCCGAACTGATCGAGGAACACCGGGAACTCTGGACAGCCATTGCCAGCGGTGATCCGGAGCAGGCGGCCGCGCAGTCCGCACACCATGTTGAGAAGTACCACGATCAGTTCCCGGACGATTACCGCAGGGCCTTGCAGGAACAGCAACGACAGAATCCCTGAAGCTCCGGAAAACTTGACGCACCAGGCGACGCTGGATAAAGTCGCCCTACCGCGTAGCGAGAATTAGTTTCCATATCATGGAACAGGACTTCGGCGGCTCACTGCTGCCGACGACTGCCGGCTCGGTGTGGTTGCCCGGCGCGGATCCCAGAACCCAGCGAAAGGACCCCGCATGAAAGTTATGCGCATCGGCGAAGCCGGACAGGAAGTACCCGTCTTCGTCTCCACGGAGGGGAAGACGTACGACCTGCGGCCGGTCACCGCCGATATCGACGGGGCGTTCCTGGAAACCTGGGCACACCGGCTGGACGAGCTGCCGCTCGAAGCCTTGGCGCCCTTTGATACTGCCGGCCTGCGCGTCGGCGCGCCGATTGCCCGGCCCGGCGCCGTGCTTGGCATCGGCCTGAACTACGCCGGCCACGCCGCCGAATCCGGCAACCCCATTCCCGAGCGGCCCATCGTCTTCTACAAGCACCCCAACACGGTGATCGGCCCAAACGACGACGTCGTCATCCCGCCGCGCGCGGAAAAAGTGGACTGGGAGGTGGAGCTCGGCGTGGTGATCGGCCGGCGCGCCAGCTACCTCGCTTCCCCGGCCGACGCGGTTGACTGCATTGCCGGCTACGTACTGGCCAACGACATCTCGGAGCGCGAGTTCCAACTGGAGCATTCGGGTGTGCAGTGGACATTGGGCAAGTCATGCCCCACGTTCACCCCGGTTGGGCCGTGGCTTGTCCCCGCGGCGGAAGTCCACGCGGCCGGTGATGCCGGCGTGCGGCTGCAGACCTGGGTCAACGGCAATCCGCGCCAGGACAGCTCCACCACGGACATGGTTTTCGACGCCGTCGAACTGGTTTACCGGCTGTCCCAGTACATGGTGCTCGAACCCGGCGACCTCATTAACACCGGCACTCCGGAAGGCGTCGCCATGTCCGGACGCTTCCCCTACCTGCAGGAGGGCGACACCCTAAAGCTTGCCGGTGGCATCCTGGGCGAGCAGGAGTCCAAGGTGCACCAGCATGAGTTGGTTGTCCCGAAAAACTAGGACACAGCGAGCATCTGTGTATGCCTGATTCCCCGATTGGGACTGTTCTTGGTTGAATAGCCCGAGAACAGTTCTGGTTGGGGGAAAATGTCTGAACTCGCTCGCATCTATTGGTCGCGCCATTTGCTGCAGGTTGTGCGCGCCGCCGCAACATTATGGCTGCTGGCATCCATGCTCCTTGCACTGCAGGAGTCCGAGGTGCCAGCTACGCCTACCGGCCCAGCGGACATGCTGGGCGGGTTGGCGGCTCAGGTCGTGCCCGTTGCCGTAGCTCCTGTGGTTGCGATGGCCTTGCTCGCAGTGGTCGGCGCAATCATGACAGCTCAAGATGCCCGACGGCGCGATCCGGCGCGCCGGTTCACCCGGCAGCAGCGCCGCGATGGCATGGGCCGCGCCGGTGGGCTTTGCGAGCTGGAAGCCGGGTTCCGCCGTCGTTGTTCGCGTCCTGCCGAGCACGGCGATCACTTCTACCCGTGGTCCCGCGGTGGTTCGACTTCGCTGCAGAACTTTGTGGCTGCCTGGGCGAGGTGCAATCGGAGGAAGGGCGCGCGGCTGCCCTCGCCTGGCCGGCAGCGGCGGCTGGAGCGCCGCCGTCGTGAGTATTTGCCGCCGTCAGATTCTCCTGCCGCCGGTGAACGCCGGTCGTTGCGGAACAACCTTCTACTGGCCGCCTAACTAGACGAAAATGCCTTGATTCCACTTCTGGCCGAGAGGAAAATTCATAGCGGGGATGCCTTTTATTGCGGAAGGGGCCTCAAAATGGCTTGGCATGTTGAAGGTACATACTTCGAAAACTGCAATTGCGACATGGTTTGTCCGTGCTCGACTTCGGGCCTTACCGCCCCAGCCGACAACGAGCGCTGCAATGCTGCGCTGGCGTTCCATGTAGATACCGGCGAAGTAAACGGGGTCGATGTTGGCGGCCTGAATGTCTGCATCGTCGGCGATGCGCCTGCACTCATGAGCGAGGGAGGCTGGAAACTCGGCTTACTCCTGGACTCGGCAGCCTCCAAGGAGCAGGCCGAAGCTCTCGCTGCAGTGTTCGGCGGCCAACTGGGTGGCCCGATGGAAGATCTGGGTCAATTGGTTGGTGAGATGGCGGGCTCGGAGTCTATGGACATCACCTACTCCGACAACGGACGCCAGCACCAGGTCAAGGTCGGCACTGCCTTGGATGTTGCGGTGGAGGACTTCGTCTCGCCCATGGATCCTACAGAGAAGGGCATCAAAGTTAGCGGAGTGGGCTTCCCAGCCGACACCTTGGCAGCCGGTACGGCCAGCAAAGGGCGCGTCGATGTGTTCGGGATGAGCTGGGACAATGCCGGCAAGAACTCCTTCTCAGCTCCCTTCGCCTGGTCAGCATAAAGGTTCTGCAGGCACCATCTTGGCCCGGCCACATCCGGGTCTAGTGGTGCTGATTGCTTGCGCCTTCGTGGCTTGGTATCTCACGGTCCTCGCCGCGCGCGGAATGCCAGCCGGTCCCGGAACGATGGGGATCGGCCTAGCGGGATTCCTCGCTGGCTGGACACTCATGATGACCGCCATGATGTTCCCCGCTTTGGCACCCCTTCTATCCGCATATCTTCGCTCGATTCGAACCGTTCAGAACGTCTGGGTCAGAGCTGCGCGCTCTGCCGCCCTGCTTATCGGCTACCTGCTGACCTGGATTCTGTTTGGCCTTATTGCCTACGGGGCGGCTGAAGTGTTCGGGATGCTAGCCACGGAGGTGCCGGACACGGCCCCGTGGATAGGAGCAGGTCTGCTCGTGTCAGCTGGGATCTACCAGCTGACCCCGCTAAAGAATTTCTGCCTGCGGCACTGCCGTTCCCCGCTCGCATTCCTCCTCCACGTCTCCAGATACAAAGGTCCCCTCCGCGACATCCGGGTTGGTTTGTACCACGGCACCTACTGCGTGGGGTGCTGCTGGGGAATGATGGTTGTGCTGATCCTGGTGGGCACAATGAATCTGGCGTGGATGGCGGTCATAGCCGCGGCAATCCTGCTGGAAAAGACCTGGTCGCATGGGATCGCTTTCAGCAAGATCACCGGTGTCGCCTTGATTGTCTTCGCCGTGCTTGTTCCGGCGAATCCGGCTCTTTTGCCCGGGCTACATCCGGCCCCCGGAATGTCGCAGAACATGGAACCGGACATGTCGCCCGACATGCCCGGTATGTAGCTGGACGGCGCTGATCGCAGCAAGTGATCAGCGGGAGGCTGTTGCCGCAGGCGTGCCCAGCGGACTGGATACGTGGTTTGTTCGCGCGGCCCGGCGGGCGCGACGCTGGATGAAGTACTCGGCGATCGCTAGATTGATCACCCATGCCGAACCGAGGAGCAGTGCGCGGGTCAGCACGTCGGCCGGGCCGACTAGGAGCAGCCATGGGATGCTCACGAGTGCCTGGGTTCCCGCGGCGATACCAATGGCGTAGCCGCGTGCCATCCACGCGCCGTGCGCGGAAAAGTCCCGACGCCGGATCGCGAGAATGCCCATGATAATGCTCGCCACCATGGCCGAACCGAAGATCAATCGAAAAACGAGCAGAAGCGGTCCGTCGCTTGCCGGAAGGTCGTAGAAGACAGCCATCCACAGACCGGACAGTGCTACGAGCAGGCCTGCGGGTACCAGAATCCGCCCGGCGATTCGATGCCAACTGGGTCTGCCGCGCTTGCCGCGACGGAGCGAGGGAACGAACTGGAACGCCCCGACCAGGGAGTACACGATGGCGGCGGGAATGTGGATCAGCACCGGGAGGGGCGAGTCGAAGAACCTGTGGTTGGCCGGTGTCACTGCGGCCCCTCCCGTCAGCTCAGCGAGGCGGGCCGTCCCGAAGAACACCGGGATGAGGCTGACGAAGATCAAGCCGGCGGGCACGAGCCACCGGCCTCGAGTGCTTCGACGGACGCGGAGGCTTTCCTTCATTTCCGTCCCCATCACCACAGTCGCAGTCTTTCTGCTGGCGTTCATTTCGAATCCTTCGCTGGATGGGCCTTGAGAACCGGTCCGATTTTGTCGCTGGTGTACGGCGTACACCTGATGCAACTAAAGTTAGGTGTACGGCGTACACTTGTCAATAGAAATTGGCTGCCCAAAGAAGGGGATTACAGATGGCCGAGCAGACGGAAACCGTACGCCGCACTCCCCTGAGCCGGGAACGTGTGCTGAGTGCCGCCGTCGTTCTTGCGGATGTGTCAGGAGTCGAGCCGCTGAGCATGCGGAAGCTTGCCCAGGAGCTGGGCGTGGTGCCGATGGCGCTGTACAAGCACGTCGCGAACAAGGAAGAGCTGCTGGACGGCATGGTCGACGTCATCGTTGGCGAGGTCGACACAGGGGCAGGTGGTGAGGACTGGAAGAGCACGGTCCGGCATCGGGTCCTCGCCGCGCGGCGGATCCTGCTCCGGCACCCGTGGGCACGCCGGGTGATCGAGTCGCGGACGAACAAGTCGCCCGTGGTGCTGGAGTATATGGACGCCATGATCGGGATGTTCCGGGCTGGCGGGTTCTCGGTGGATCTGACCCATCACGTAATGCACGCGCTGGGGAGCCGGATGTGGGGCTTCACGCAGGAAGTGTTCGACGACTCCGCCACCGCCCCGGCGGAAATCCCGCCAGCCATGTTGCACGCGATGGCCGAGAAGTATCCGCACGTCATGGCGATCGCTATGAGGGCGGACCACGACGACGAATCCGTGGTCGGCCAGGGCTGCGACGACCAGTTCGAGTTCGAGTTCGCTTTGGATCTGCTGTTGGACGGTTTCGAACGCCTGCATGAGCAAGGGTGGACGTCCCGCCGTCGCCCGGCTCAGAGGTAGTCCGGCGCGGGGTCGGGGCCGAAGAATCCCAAATTAGGGGTCACGCCTTGGGCTATCCAACCAGTGGCGACAAGAGCAAGATAGCTTCATGAAAAAAGTCATGCTCGCCAGCTTCACAGCGGCAATCATCGGATTAGGCACAGTCACCTTGGCAGCCCCCGGCAACGCAGCATCCGAATCATCACCCGTCGCCGGACAAATAATCGTCAAGTTCCGCGACCACGGTACTGCCTCCGACGTACTGCGCCAGCATGGCCTCAGCGAGGGCCCAGGTATCGGCAGCACTGGCGCCCGCCTCATCAAAGTACCGGCAGGTAAAGAATCCCAACTCATCCAAGCCTTGGACCGGAACCCGGCGGTTGAGTATGCCGAGCCGGACGAGCTCGTTACTGCCGCTACAACTGATGAGTATTTCCCGCGGCAATACGCCCTGTACAACGAGGGTCAGTCATTCACCAACACTGCCGGGGACCTATCTGTAGCCGGGGGCAAAGTGGACGCTGATGTGGACGCCGTCGAAGCCTGGAACGTCACGACCGGTGGGGGCATAAAAGTTGCGGTTCTCGATTCGGGTGTCGCAAGCGACAATCCCGACATCACATCCAAGGTGGTTGCACGGGCCAACTTCAGCAATGGGGTAGCCGGTGAAGACAATTACGGCCACGGCACCCATGTCGCCGGCATTGTTGCCGGCGTCCACAACACGGAGGGTGTCGCCGGTGTATGCCCGGGCTGCACGATCCTGGATGGCAAAGTTCTCAACGACAGCGGGGTCAGCACTACATCCGGCATCGCGAACGCTCTCAATTGGGCCGTCAGCAATGGGGCCAAGGTCATCAACATGAGCATCGGACAGCGAACCTCATCACGGACCCTGGAAGCTGCCGTCAACAACGCCTGGAACAAAGGTGCTGTGCTCGTTGCCGCAGCTGGTAACACCGGCAGTCAGTCCAAGATCTACCCGGCCGCATATCCTAACGTTATTGCGGTCGCGGCAACCGACAACAACGACGCGAAAGCGTCCTTCTCAACCTATGGTGCCAAGTGGGTGGACGTCGCCGCGCCAGGGGTCAATGTCTACTCCACCTTCCCGAACCACGACTTTGTTCTGGCCAGGCAGCACAACCGCTCTCGGGGCTACGACGTAGGCAACGGCACCTCCATGTCCTCACCAATCGTCGCTGCCGCAGCCGCGCTTGCCTGGAGCTCACATCCTGGCGCCACCAACACGTCCGTTCGCGCCAATATTGAATCAACTGCCGACAAAATCTCTGGCACTGGCACCCACTGGGCCCATGGCCGCGTGAATGCACACAACGCCACCAAGTAGCCACACCAAGTAGCCACCAGCCCTTACTGCTTTTTGCTCGATGGCAGGTCGGTGGCCAGCACCTGGGTCCGCATCCAGCTTGCCACCGTCGCCAGGACCTCGGCATCGGTGCGCTCACGGATCTGCCGCTTGTAGTCGCTGAGCATCGGCGTCCGCGGATCCCGGCGGAGCAGGTGGGTCAGGTCAGGAATGCACTTGGTCTCAACCGGCCCCGGAACCACGTCAGCGATGATCTCCAGGTCGGCGGGGTTGACCTGCAGGTCCTTGCCGCCGCTGATAGCCAGTACCGGCATGTCCAGTTGCTTGAGGAACGGCAGCGGATCGAACTGGAGGAACTCGCGCATCCAGCGGGCATTCATCCGCCGGCCCTGCATCCGCAGCACATCTTGGTCCGAGGCATGGAGCTTCACCATGGACTTCCGCTGCTGCTTGGCCAGATCCGTGCGTAGCAGCTTCAGCACCAGCCGCGGGAAGGCAGGCAGCGCGCCCGCGATCTGGCCGACCTGCCATTGGGAGGTTTCCCGGCCACTGTGCGCCGAGGCGGAGAGAAGGACGACGCCGGCAACCCGCTCCCGATGGCGCGCAGCGAGCGCGGTGGTGTGGAAGGCACCTTCGCTGTGGCCAACCACGAAGACGGGCAGCTCCGGCGAGCGCCGGGCTACCAGCTCGAGGGCCGCCGCAGCGTCGTCGTAATTATGGTGGAAGCCAGCGGCAAGGAAGGAGCCCTCGGAGGCACCGACGCCCCGCTTGTCGTAGCCGAAGGAAGCGATGCCCTCCAGTGCCAGCGCCTCGGCCAGATCGCGGGTGACGCCCAGCGGCATGCGCCGGTGGTCCGAGTTGCGGTCAACCTCGCCGGACCCAGGGAGCAGGAGGGCGAGGCCCATCACCGGTCCGGTGGCCGGGAGGGTCCAGGTTCCGGCGAGGTTCAAGCCGTCCGACCGGAAGGTGGCGTCTTCCAGAACCGGCGCCGCACTCTCGTCCAAACCAGCGGCCTCCCGCACCTGCCTCGTTGCGTCTTCAACATTCTTGACCTCGACGACGACACGGCGGTACTTCTGGTCCTTCAGCGTCAGCTGCACGGCCGGCCTTCCCTGATGGACGACGGCGAAGGTCTTCCCTCGGGAGCCGCGCCAGGTTCCGATGCGCACGCGGCCTGGTAGTGCCAGGCCCGGCGCCCGCATGCCGGTGACACCGGCGAAGCCGTCCTTCAGGACCAGCACGTCTTCCACCGCAGCGGCAGGAATGGTCAGATCCGTCAGCAGACCGGCGATCTTCTCCCCTCGGCTGAGCTTCACCAGGACAGCTCCGTTGTTCACGGCCAACCGTGCCATTACCTCTCCCCCAACTCCCGTATTTGGTGTGTACGGGACTATTATTATCAATTGCGATAACATTGTCAAGAGTGAGAACATAGCTGCATGGCCAACCGATCCAGTGCAGACCTTGTCCTTCATCCGGTGCGGCTGCGGATCTGCCAGACACTCTTGGGCGGTCGGTCGTTGACCACTGCCGGCATGGCTTCGCAGCTGCCCGATGTGCCGCCCGCGACGCTCTACCGGCACATTCGCACGCTCGCCGAGGCCGGTGTCCTGACAGTTGTCGAGGAGCGTCAGGTCAGGGGCACCACGGAGCGGACATATGCCCTGGACCTGGCAGCCACCGAACTTTCCGCGAATGCTCTGGCCTCGATGTCGCCGGAGGATCACCGCAAGGCCTTCATGGGTTTTACCGCCGGGCTGCTGGCACTTTTCGACCGGTACATTGACGGCGCGCTGGACCGCGGCAAGGTGGATCTGGTCCGCGACGGCGTAGGCTATCGGCAGACTGCCCTATGGCTGACCGACAGCGAGCTCGAAGAGTTCGCCGTCGAGATGCGGGACGTGGTGCAGAGGTACTCGGCTAACGCGCCAGGCAAGGAACGGAAACGGCGGGTGCTGTCCACTATCGTCATTCCGTCCGACTCCCCGGTAGAGGAATAGCCCGGCAGTTCAGCTTGCCCGCACGAAGACAAGGAAATACTGAACAGATGATGGCGCACGCGTCCGGTTCCGTTGGAGAGTCCGGCAAGCCGCGGGCACGCGTGCCAGATTCCGTTCTGCGATCCGTTGGCTTCCTCTCCTTCTTCGACCGCTTTGCCACTCCGCCCATGCTGGTGGTGCTTGCCGAGCGGACGGAGATGTCCCTCGGCCAGGCCGTCCAACTCGTGGCGGCCTACGCTCTGCTTTACGCGGTGGGGCAGCCGGTGTGGGGCTTCTTCAGTGACCGGTTCGGCCGCATGGCCGTCCTGCGCACGGCCCTGGTGGGCGTCCTGGTCGGCGCGTTAGCCAGCACCCTGTTCAGCGCCTACCTCCCGCTCCTCCTGGCTAGGGCCTTCACGGGGCTGATGGCCGGGGCGTTGTATCCGACCCTGCTGACCATCCTGGGTGATACCCGGACCGGGATTGAGCGCGCCCGCGGCCTCTCCGACCTGCAGATTTACTCGTCACTGGGAACCACCATCGCCACCCTCGCGGCGGGAACGTTGGCCGCTCTGCTCGATTGGCGGCTGGTCTTCGCGCTGCCGGCCCTTGGCTGTCTGGTCCTGCTGATCTGGCTTCGCGGGGTGGCGGGCGATGGGGCGGCCCACCGCGGCGGCGCCAACTTCCGCCTGGCGTTTTCCGGCTCCGCGCTGGGCGTTTACGCTCTGGCAGCCCTGGAAGGCGCAGTGCTCATGGGTATCCTGACCTACTTCGTCCCGGCGCTGCAAAATGCCGGCATCGGGGTCACGTTGGCGGGCGTCCTCGCGGCCGGCTACGGTATCGGGGTCATCCTCGGCGCCCGCCTGATGCGGCGCCTGGTCCGCCATTTCAGCCGCACTCGACTCATGGCCCTCGGCGGACTGGTCCTCGTCGTCGCCTACCTGACCTCTTCCTTATCGCAACTGCCCGCGGCGCTGACCGCGACCGCCCTGCTGGTCGGCGCATCCAACGCCATCCTGCACTCCTCCATGCAGGGCTGGGCCACAGACGTCGCCCCGCAGGCACGCGCCACGAGCGTGTCCCTGTTTGCCTTCTCGCTGTTCCTGGGCGGCTCGCTGTTCACCTTTTTCACCGCCGGCCTGGCGGACGAGAGGCGCTACGGCACAATCTTCAGCCTCGGTTTGTTCGTCAGCATCGTCCTAGTGGCGGCCGCCTGCTGGGGCCACGCCGTCTGGAAGCGTAAGCACCCCTAGCGACGCCATTCGTCGTGGTACCGCCCGGCCTCGATTCCGGTCCGACCCCGCCCCGGTCCCAGGAGGCCAGGGGGGCTTTACGATGGAACCATGTCACGCACGGACAAGGCCTACCGCGTTGTCGCGGCGCCGCCTGACCGAGTCTTCTCCGCACTCGTCGATCCGGATTCGCTCGCGGCCTGGCTACCGCCGGAGGGCATGAGCGGCACCTTCGAGCGGTTCGACGCCCGGCCGGGCGGCTCCTACCGTTTGGTCCTCACCTATGCGGACCCATCGACGGCAGCAGGCAAGGCCACGAGCGACACGGACGTCGTCGAGGCACGTTTTGTCGAGATTGTTCGGGGCGTCCGGGTTGTGCAGGCGGTCGACTTCGAATCGGATGATCCGGCCTACGCCGGCACGATGACGATGACCTGGGAAGTTACGCCGGTGGCCGAGGGAACGCGGGTGGATATCCGCGCCGACGATGTCCCTTCCGGCATTTCCGCAGAAGACCATGCAGCCGGTTTGGCCTCGTCACTGGCGAACCTGGAAGCCTACCTGGAGCGGCCTCAAGTCCGCTAAACAGAATCCCTCAGGAGCGTGGCGAGCCAGATAGGAATCCGCCACGCTCCGGGTTATGCCGCTGCGTTATACGAGGGTGGCAGCGTCGATGACGAAGCGGTAGCGCACGTCCGAGGAGAGGACGCGCTCGTAGGCGTCGTTGATCTTGTCGGCGGAGATGAGTTCGATCTCGGCCCCGATGCCCTTTTTAGCGCAGAAATCGAGCATTTCCTGGGTTTCGGGAATGCCGCCGATCATGGAGCCGGCGAAGGACCTGCGTCCGCCGATAAGGGCCATGGCGTTGACCGGCAGCGGCTCCGCGGGCGCGCCGACGTTGACCATGGCGCCGCCCACGGTCAACAGCCCCAGGAAAGCGCTGATGTCGATCGACGCACTGACGGTGTTGATGATCAGGTCGAAGTAGCCTGCCAGTTCGGTGAAGGTGGCCTCGTCGCTGGTCGCGTAGTAGCGGTCCGCGCCGAGGCGGAGGCCGTCTTCCTGCTTCTTGAGGGACTGCGAGAGGACGGTGACTTCCGCGCCCATGGCGTGGGCGAGCTGGACGGCCATGTGGCCGAGTCCGCCAAGACCGACGACGGCGACCTTCTTGCCCGGGCCGGCGCCCCACCGGTTCAGCGGCGAGTAGGTCGTGATGCCCGCGCAGAGCAGCGGGGCGGCGACGTCGAGTTCGATGCCGTCCGGAATCCGGAGCACGAAGTCCTCGGTAACGACTACGTGGGTGGAGTATCCGCCCTGCGTGATGGTGCCGTCGCGGTCGGTCACGCCGTAGGTTCCCACCATGCCGTTGAGGCAGTACTGCTCATCGCCGGCCTTGCAGTTCTTGCACTCGCCACAGGAGTTGACCATGCAGCCGACGCCGACCCGGTCGCCGACGGCGTGCTTTGTCACCTCGGATCCAACCTCGGTGACGATGCCGGCGATCTCGTGGCCGGGAACCAACGGGTATGCCTGCGGCCCCCACTCGCCGCGCACGGTGTGGATGTCGGAGTGGCAGATGCCGGAGTACTTGATCTCAATCAGGACGTCGTGCGGTCCGACGTCGCGGCGTTCGATGGTCGTAGGGACGAGGTCCCCGTCCGGTGAGGGGGATGCGTAGGCGTGGGCAATGGTGGTCATGTGTTTGCTCCTTTTAGGGGGCTGACTTGGGCACGCCGGATCGGCGGACCATGGGGTCCGCGAATTGAGGGGCGTGTTGTTTACTGTTTCCTGGTTTTCTTGAGGTCTTCGGCCAGCGTGCGTGCCTCGTCCGAGAGCCTTTCGGCCTTGGCGCCGTCACCGGCGTGGACTGCCTGCCAGTAGTCGATTTTCAGCGCGACGTACCGTTTACGCAGGGCGATGGACCTCGCTTCGTCCTCCAGCTGCTCCTGCTGCGCCTTCAACAACGCGATCTGCTCCGGGGCAGCGGCCGGCCCGAGGTCTCCGTTCGCGAGGTAGCGGCGCATGTCGGCGACAGACATACCCGTCGCGCTCAGGCACGACACCCAGGTCAAAAGGTCCAGGTCGTCGTCCGTGTAGACGCGGTGCTTGCTGCTCGCGCCGCGACGGATCGGGGTAATGACACCGATGGATTCGTAGTAGCGCAGGGTGCTGGCCGGCAGCCCGGTCAGGGCCGCTGCCTCCTTGATCGAGTAGGTGTGCCGGATGATTGGTGCGCTCACAACATCAACGATAGGAACTTCAAGTACTTGAAGACAAGCGGCTATATCCCGCCCGTGTCCATCATCACAGCGCCGCAACCGCGGCCGCTTACTCCAGCGTGGTGAAGTACCACTGGCCGTTCGATTCCGTGCAGTCCCGAAGGAGCGTGGTGCCTTCCTCGTTTTGCGCGGTCCATTGCTTCCATTTGCAGTGCATGTAGGAGGGCTCCCAATACACATAGTTCATGCCGGCCGCGTTGGCCGCAGTAGCACCCAGGGCAGCGATGCCGGTGGCGAGGGCCGTGGCGGCGATTGCACGTTTCAGTACGGTACGAGTGGACAAAGAAACTCCATTCCTCATTGGCAGCGGGCTGAGTCCCGGCCGCCTTCCATACTAGATCACGTTTTGATAACGACGACGACGGCCCCACTACCGCCGCCCGCGGATCACGCCTTGGTTCGGCCGGCCGGCATCTGCGCGGAACTGAGTCCGAGTTCGTCCTCGCCCAGGCCAGCAAAGTAGGACTCCACCGTCCCGCGGTCCACCTCGGCCAGGGTGGCGGGCTTCCACTTGGGGTTGCGGTCCTTGTCGATGACCTGTGCACGGACCCCCTCGGCAAAGTCCGGCGCTGCGAGCAGGCGGATGCCGAGGCGGTAGTCCTGGTCCAGCACTTCTTCGAGCGTGTCCATCCTGCGTGCCCGGCGCAGGGCCTCGAGCGTGAGCTTCACGGAGGTCGGCGATTTGGCGGCGAGCTCCGCGGCTGCCTCCCGGGCGTTGGGTTCGCCGGATTCCTGCAGCGCGGCGAGGATCTCTTCGGCGTCGTCGTACGCATAGCAGGCGTCGATCCAGAGCCGTTCCTTTTCAAGGCCCGACGCCGGCACCTCCTTGCGCGCGAACCTCGCGATGGCTTCGTCCGCCGGGGCGTCGGCGAGCGCCGCAGCCAGCTCCGGCAGGTCCGCGCTGTCAACGAAGTAGTCGGCCAGGCCCAGCAGGATCGCGTCCGCTCCGGTACCGGTTCCGGCGGTCAGGCCCAAGTGGGTGCCCAGCTCCCCCGGTGCCCTCGAGTACAGGAAGCAGCCCCCGACGTCGGGAATGAATCCGATGCGCGTTTCCGGCATGCCCACCGTGGTCCGTTCGGTCACCACGCGGTGCGAGGCGTGGGCGGAGAGGCCAATGCCGCCGCCGAGCACCACGCCGTCCATCAGCGCGACGATCGGCTTGGGGTAGCGCGAGATGAGCGAGTTCATCCGGTACTCGTCCTCCCAGAACACCTCCTTGTCCGCGCCGGCCTGGATGTGGCGGTAGATCGCGACGATGTCCCCGCCGGCGCACAGCCCGCGCTCACCCGCACCCGAGAGCAGGACGGTTTCGACGCCGTCGTCCGTTGCCCACTCCTGGAGCGCGGCCGTGATCGCGGCGATCATCGAGTCATTGAGCGCGTTGATGGCCTTGGGCCGGTTCAGGATGATGTGCCCGAGGCGGCCGGCACGCTGCAGCAGAATCTCATTGGTGTCCATCAACCACAGCCTAGCTAGGCGGACTGCATTTCGGCGAGCGCCGGGACATCTTTCACGCCGTCAAGGATGTAGCTGTGCGGGTTCCGCGCCATCTCGTCGCGCCCGAGCTTGCCGGTGAGCACACCGACGGCGACCACGCCGGCGTTGACTCCGGCGAGCAGATCCACCGCGGTGTCGCCGGCGCAGAGGACCCTGCGCACATCATGGACGCCGGTACGCTCCATGGCCCGGTGGATCAGGTAGGGCGCGGGACGGCCGGCGGCTACCTGATCCGACGTAACGACGGCGTCCAGCAGCTCGTCATCGCCGATGCCCCAGCCGAGTCCCTGCAGCAGCGGGCCGGCGACATCGGCGGAAAAGCCGGTTGTCAGGGCCACCTTGATGCCGCGGGATTTGAGCTCGCGAAGGGCATCTTCCACGCCGGGAAGTGCTACCGGCGGGTTGGCATCGTAGGCTGCGGCAAGGATTTCGCGGAAGCGGTCGAAAGTATGGGCAACGAGTTCCGGGGTGGCGACGCCGCCGCCGAGCTCGATGAGCGCCGCGATGGCTTCGGTCTTATCCACCCCCATCCACTCCTGCAGGTGCGCCGGCGACACCTCGACACCCGTTTCGCGGACGCTGCTCTCCAGTGCGGTGTAGACGTCTCCGTGTTCGTCGACGGTTGTTCCGGCCATGTCGAATACTGCGAGTTCAATCATTTCGGCTCCTTAAGCAGAGGTGGCGATCCGCACCAGGGTGGCGCGGTGTTCACTGGTGTTTTCGATGGTGAAGTTGGTCAGGGCGGGCAGGTAGCGGTCCTCCGAATACTCAACCCGGCGGCCGTCCGCCGACGAGGTCAGCCGGCGTTCGCGCAGCAGGGGCGTGCCCTCAGCGACCTGAAGCGTGCCGGCATCCTCGGGGCCGGCGGCGACCGCGTCGATGGTGCGGCGGGCGCGGCTGAGGTCTACTCCTTGGCTTCGCAGGTAGTTGAAGATGGAGCCGCTGTCGGCGTCGAAGTCAAAGAGCAGCCGGCCGACGTCGAGCACGAAACTGGTGCGTTCGATCATCGCGGGTGCGTTGTCCAGCAGGCGCAGCCGGAGCACTTCGACCACTGATGTCCCGGCCTCCAGGTCCAGCTGTTCGGCCGCCTGGGGGCCGGCTGGCCGGCGGGCAATCTCATACGTCCGCTGCCCCGGAGTCATACCGATGGAATACGCCCACTCGGTAAAGGACATGAAGGTTGAAAACGACTGTGACTGCACGGCGCCGCGCACCATGGGCGGCCGGCCGCGTCCGCCCGTCACCACGCCCTCGCTGCGGAGCGTGGACAGGGCCTGGCGGACCGGCCCGCGGGATGTCCCGAATTCGCGGCAGAGCTCCGCCTCGCTGGGAAGCTGGAACCCTTCCGGCCACACACCGGTGGTGATGCGGTGCCGGAACTCTGCGCTCAACTGCTGGTGTTTGGGCTGGCCGGGGAGGTTGTTCACAAGTTGATAATACAAGTTGGAGTGCTGCAGGTCGCTTGATTTGGCGCGGTGGATGGTGAACTTCTCGTGAACAGAACCACCCGAAAAGAAAGCCTTGGTGAACTTGTCCATACAAGTGCCGTTCTGGCTTGATCACCGGTCTCCGGTGCCGCCACTATCGAAAGCGTGAACACCGGAACCCCTCTCCCACCAGCATCCACCGACGTCCTGATCGTTGGTGCCGGCATCATAGGCCTGGCCCACGCAGCGCTGGCCGCCGACCGCGGACTCACGGTCACCGTCATTGACCGGGACGACCGTGCAGTCGGTGCGTCCATCCGCAATTTCGGCCACTGCTGCATTACGGCGCAGTCCGGCGAACTGTACGAACTGGCCCAAACCGGGCGAAAGCACTGGCTCGATTTTGCCGCTCGGGCCGGTTTCTGGGCAGCGGAATCCGGCGCCGTCGTCGTTGCTCGTGCGGCGACCGAACTGGCAGTCCTGCAGGAACTGTCCGACCTGCGCGAGCCTGGCCAAATCCTCATGCTGGACGCCGACGACGTCCGGGGCAGGCTCCGCACCGATGGCGCTGCCAGCGAATCGATCCTTGGCGGCGCCTGGCTCCGGGACGATCTGCGGGTGGACCCGCGGACCACTGTCGCGGAACTGGCCGGCTGGCTGTCGCAGCAGCCAAACGTCACGGTCCTGTGGAACACCTCCGCCGCCGGCTTCGAGGCCGGGGCAACAAGGACAGCGGCGGTCCGGACCAACCGCGGCGTCCTTGAGGCGGACCGGGTATTCGTCTGTGTGGGACACGATGTGGACTATCTGTTCCCGGAGGCCGCCGCCGAACACGGCATCCGCCGCTGCGCCCTGCAGATGGCCCTGGCCGAACCTCCCGCCGGGGTCGACTTGGAACCGGCCGTCCTCACCGCAACCTCCATGCTGCGCTACGACGCCTTCACGGAAGTCCCCTCGGCCCAGGCGCTGCGCGAGGAGGTTGCCGCCACGGCACCCGAACTGCTGGAGGTCGGCGCGAATGTCATGTTTACCCAGCGGCCGGACGGCAGGCTGCTGCTCGGCGATTCACACAGCTACCACCTCACGCAGGATCCTTTCCTGGCCGAGGCAACCAGCTCGCGGCTGCTTGCGGAAATCCAATCCGTCCTGGGCCTCGACGAGCTGACCGTCAAAGAGCGCTGGCTGGGAATCTATGCCTCCAGCGATACCGCCCCGCTGTTCGTCCGCACCATGGCGCCCGGCGTCACGGCAGTGTCCGTCACCTCCGGCATCGGCATGACCGTGTCCTTCGGCCTGGCCGAACGCAACCTCGTCACGCTGTCCTAACCTCCCTCCACCGCAAACTCTTCCAACCCAAAGGACTTCCCCATGCCCTCCAAGCCCAAACTCAAACCGCTTGCCTTCCTCTCCCTCGCCGCCGCCAGCCTGACGCTAACCGCCTGCGGCGCCTCTTCCGATGCCGCCGAGGCCGGCACGGCTTCCGCCACCTGCCCCGGCGGCGCCATCCAGTTCGGCATCGAGCCCTACGAAGATCCCGCGAAACTGGAACCGGCCTACCGCGTCCTGGCCAACGCACTGGCCGAGGAACTCGATTGCCCGGTCAACGTGCAGGTGGTCGAGGACTACGCCGCCGAGGTGCTCGCCATGCGCAACGGCAAGCTGCAGCTGGGCCAGTTCGGCCCGCTGGGCTACGTCTTCGCGAGCCAGCAGGCCAACGCCGAGCCGCTGGCTTCGTTCGGCACTTCCGACGGCGAACTCAGCGGCTACACCGGCGGCATCTGGGTCCCGAAGGACTCGCCGATCCAGACGGTGGAGGACCTCCGCGGCAAGGATCTGGCGCTGGGCAGCGTCGGCTCCACCTCGGGCGACGTGCTGCCCCGCTTCGCCCTGCGGGAGGCCGGCATCGAGGAAGCCGAGCTCAACATGAATTATGCCGGCGGCCATCCGGAAGCCTTGCTGGCCCTGGTCAACGGCACCGTCGACGCCGCACAAATCAACTCCCAGACGCTCGCCACGGCAGAAGCCGAAGGCAGCTTCGACAAGTCCGGCTTCCGCCAGCTCTGGGAATCGGCGACCATCCCCAATGACCCGATCACGGTAGCCGGCGATGCCGACCCGGCATTCAAACAAGCGGTCAAGGACGCCCTGCTCAACCTCCCGCCCGAAGCCATCGCCGAGGTCGGCGCCTTCCTGGACGTGACGCCTCCCGGCCCCATGGTCGAGGTGTCCAAGGAGACGTACCAGCCGCTCTTCGAGCTGGCCAACACCATGGGCCTGACGGAGGAGGACGCCTGATGAAAGCCCGCACCTCCCACCAAACCGGCACATCCTGTCTGGCTGAAATGCCGGCACCATTGGACCCGTTCGACACACCGCTGCTGAACGTCACCCGGCTGACCAAGCAGTTCTCCGGCCGCACCGTGCTTGACGGTATCGATTTCTCCGTCCGCGCCGGCGAACTGGTCGCCTTCCTGGGCGCCAACGGTTCGGGCAAGTCAACCACGCTCAGGTGCGTCATGGGCCTGACCGAACCGGACGGCGGCAGCATCGAGTTGTCCGGCTCGGACCTGTCCGGCCTTCGCGGCCAGCACCTGCTCCGCGCCCGCCGGCATGCCGCCATGGTCTTCCAGAAAATCCACCTGGTGCCGCGGCGCTCGGCCTTGGAAAACGTTTGCGCCGGAGGACTCGCCCGCCTGTCCGCCGCCCGCTCGCTCAGCCCGGCGTTCTTCCCCAAGGGCCTGAAAGAGGAAGCCATGGCCTGTCTGGACCGCGTGGGCATGGCCGACCGTGCGCTGGACCGCGTGGGAAGGCTGTCCGGCGGCCAGCAGCAGCGCGTTGCCCTGGCCCGCGCGCTCTGCCAGCGAGCTCAGGTAGTTTTGGCGGACGAGCCGGTTTCCGCGCTGGATCCGCATGCCGCCGAGCAGGTCATGAGCCTGCTCGGCGATCTGGCCCACCGGGAAAACCTCGCGGTGGCCGCCGTACTGCACCAGCCTGACCTGGCACTGCGCCACGCTGACCGGGCCATCGGCCTGCTCAAGGGCAAAATCATCTTCAACGACGCGGTCGGCAACCTGACCTCCGACATGCAGGATCTGCTGTACTCCCCCGATCGCGGTGAGGCAGCATGAGCATCAACACGAAGAACAGGGCGAACGACGACGCCGACAGCCGCACCGTAGCGAAGCTGGCTGTCCCCGCTGATCCGGCACGTGGATTGCGCCGCAGTGGCCTGGCTGCCGCCGTCGTCGTACTGGTCGTGCTGCACGTCCTGGCCTTCCAAAGCACCGGCTTCCGGCCCGCGCTGCTGGTGCAGGGGTGGGAGGGCATGGCCCGCTTCATCGGCGACGCCTTCCCTCCTGACCTGAACTGGCAGGATGTCCTGAAGCCCAGCCTTGAGGCCACCCTGGTCACGCTGTGGATCGGGCTCCTGGGCACAACCATCTCCATCCCCACCGCTTTGCTGCTGGCAGTTCTGGCGGCCAACGCAACTTCGCCCAACCGGGCGATCTACCAGGCTGCGCGTTCCGTCTTGTCCTTTTTCCGCGCCGTACCGGACATCGTTTTCGCGCTGATATTCGTTACCGCCGTCGGCCTCGGACCCTTCGCCGGTGTGCTGGCCCTGATCTGCCACAACACCGGCGTCATGGGAAAGCTGTGGGCCGAATCAATGGAGGAAATCGACCAAGGCCCGCAGGAGGCGCTGCGCACAGCTGGGGCCAGCCGGCTTCAGCAAGTCGCTAACGCCACCATTCCCATGGCCACGCCCCAGTTCATCGGGCTGCTGCTCTACCGCTTCGACGTCAATGTCCGTTCATCCCTGGTGCTCGGACTCGTCGGGGCCGGCGGCATCGGGCTGCTGATCAACCAGTCCATCAAGTCCTTCCAATTCGACGAGATGCTCACCCACATCATCGTGGTCCTGATCCTCATCATCGTGGTGGACCAGGTTTCCGCCTTCATTCGCCGGAGACTAGCAGTCTGACGCGAACCGAGGAGCCGCCGCTGACGCCGCGATTGCCGGATATGCCTTACCGGCACCGCGGCATCAGCGGCCTTTCCCCCTTGGCACTGAGTAAGTTGGGAGTTGCAGGGATAGTGAAGTTGCACGGGAGTTTGGAGGACAGATTGCGCAGCAAGGCCATCGCCACGGTCCAGATCGACAACGAGCAGTTCCGCGTCACCGAGTGGAGGTTCCCGCCCGGCACCGAGACGGGCTGGCACCGGCACGAGCTGGACTACGTCGTCGTGCCGATGACTACCGGAGAACTGCAACTGCAGACTAACGACGGCGACTCCGTGAACCAGCTGACCGCCGGGCAGTCCTACACAAGGGCCGCGGGCAGCGAGCACAACGTGGTGAACCCGGGGCCGGGCGAATTTGTCTTCGTGGAGGTCGAGGCTAAGTAGCCGTAACCACCTTCGAGTAGTGCTCCACAGTGGGGAACGGCTCGTAGAAATGGTGCAGCAGTTTCTTCCACTGCTGGTACTCGGCGGATCCGCGGAAGCCCTCGGTGTGGTCTTCGAGCCGGTCCCATTCGACCAGCAGCAAGTACTTGCTGCCCTCTTCAATGCTGCGGGACAGCGAGAGCCCACCGAAGCCCGGCATGGCGGAGATGATGGCCGAAGCTTCCCGAAAGGCCGCTTCGAAAGCACCCTCCTGGCCGGGGCGGACCGGCAACAGCGCGTGTTCAGTAATCACGGCTCCATCATTGCAGTCGTTCCGCATTCACGCTCCAGCACTTTGTAACTACTTCTGCGGCTCAACCGGTGCAGGGGCAGATGGTGGCATAGTTCGGCTGGCTTGTGCGCACATTACGCAAATCCCTTCCGCAAATTACCCCGATTTTTCCAAGGTTTGCGAGTGGCAGGGGCTCCGATGTAACGCTTAAACCGCAACAATCCCCAAAAGAATTGGAGCAAAAATGACGTTTCGGAACGCTAAGACCGGCCGCCTTGCAGCAGCTGTGGTTGTCGCAGGAGTTGTGACCACCGCAGGAGCAGGAGCTGCTTCGGCCGTCGAAGACCCGAACGCTACAGGAGCAGCGCCGGCCCCGGCCGTCAATGAAACGGAAGGCACGTTCGCGTCAATCACGGCCGAGAACGTGTACCTTTCACCCCTGATTATCGCCGACCCGACGCTCCCCACGCCGGGCGAGGAACTGGCACCGGCTCCGGAACTACCCCAGGTCCCGGTACCCGAGGCACCGGAAGCACCGGTTGAAGAAGCACCCGCCGAGGAAGCACCCGAGGCTCCGGCTGACGAAGCACCGGCTGAAGAAGCACCCGAGGCTCCGGCCGACGAGGCACCCGCTGAAGAAGCACCGGCTGAGGAAGCACCCGAGGCTCCGGCTGACGAAGCACCGGCCGAGGAAGCACCGGTTGAAGAAGCACCCGAGGCTCCGGCTGAAGAAGCACCCGAGGCTCCGGCTGAAGAAGCACCCGCTGAAGAAGCACCCGAGGCTCCGGCTGAAGAAGCACCCGCTGAAGAAGCACCCGAGGCTCCGGCTGAAGAAGCACCGGCTGAAGAAGCACCCGCTGAGGAGGCCCCTGCATCCTGGAAGGACGTCAAGGCCGCAGCGGATGCTGAGTGGAAGACCGCCAAGGCCCAGGGTCAGTCCGACTGGAAGGACATCAAGGCCGAGGGCAAGTCTGAGTGGAAGGCCGCCAAGGCTGCCGAGAAGACTGCCGCACTCGACGGCTAATCTCCGGTCCTGCCGCCTAGGGCGGTCTCCCTTCCAGGGAGGCCGCCCTTTGCGCTGACTGGACCAGGGAGTTTCCCCGGCCTAGTTGGCTCCGACGGTCCGGTTAGTTCGCGATGGCATCCTTCACGAGCTGTTCGAACTCTTCGAGACTGGATGGCTCGATGAGCTTGCCGTCGAGGAAGAAGGTCGGCGTGCCAGAAACGCCGAGGGCGGTGCCGTCATTCTTGTCCTGCTCGATGCGGGCAGCGGTAGCGGGATCCGCTACGGCGTCGTCGTAAGCTGCCATATCAAGGCCAAGGTCCTCGGCATAGCCGCGGAACGTGGCTGCCCTGGATTCGGCGGAGTGGGACCACTCTTTCTGGGTTTCGAACATCCGGTGGTACATGTCCTCGAATTTGCCCTGTGCTGCCGCTGCTTCAACGGCAATGGCCGCGTTCATAGAGTTCGGATGGCCGGCCAGGGGGAAGTAGCGGTTGACGATGGTCAGCTCACCCTCGTACGTGCTGCGCAGATCCTCGATGAACGGGTAGGCGGCGAGGCAGGATTCACACTCGAAGTCCAGGAACTCGACCAGGACTGCCTTTTCATCCTCGGCAGTGGACAGCCGGTGGCTGTCGGCACGCATTACCTCTGCGGCCTCCGTCGGTGTTGTTTGGGTAGCGGCGTCCTTCGTGTTGATGAGTGCCACGATGCCGATAACCACCACCACGGTGGCGACGATGAGACCGATGGCAATCTTGTTGGGCAGGCTGATAGAGGACTTGGCTGTCACGGGGTAATTCCTTTGGGTTTCGCGAGCTTCTCGGGATGAGTCTAATCGTGACTGCAGCAGGAGCAGCTGCCGGAGTCCGGCTTGGCGGCTAGCTTCAGGCTCGTATTGTTGGGGCGTGGACTGGCGTCTTGGGCCGAGGTTGACAGCGTGGTTGCCGAAGGCGCGTGATTCTCGGTATCGCTATCCACATCAAAGTGGAATCCCGGGGCGCAGCACGCGTCGCCTTTCCACGCCTCCAGCCCCTCTTTCAGAGCGATCGCGGCGATGACCAAGGCGGCCACCGGATCAGCCCAGGACCAGCCAAACAAACTGTTCAGCAGGAGTCCCACCAGCAGCACACCGGACAGGTAGGAGCAAAGCAGGGTCTGTTTGGAATCGGCTACGGCTGAACGCGAGCCCAGTTCCCGGCCGGCGCGGCGCTGTGCCCAGGACAGCAATGGCATGATCGCCAAGCTGACGGCGGCCAGTACGATGCCCACGCTCGAATGGTCAGGTTCGCGTGCGCCCATAAGGGACCGGAATGCGTCGACCGTGACGAAGGCGGCCAGCGCGAAGAAGGAGAACGCAATGAAGCGCAGGGCCTTCTTCTCCCGCGCTTCCGGATCACGGCCGGCGAACTGCCACGCTACGGCGGCGGCCGAGGAAACTTCGATGATGGAATCCAGGCCGAAGCCAATCAGTGCGCTGGATGAGGCTGCGGTGCCGGCCGCGAGCGCCACCACTGCTTCGATCACGTTGTAGGTGATCGTGGCAGCGACGAAGAACCGGATGCGCCGGGACAGCACCCGCCGTCGTTCGTCGGAAGGTACCAGCCGGGAATCGCTCTTGAGGGCGGGCATCAGCAGCACCCCTCGGCATCGCTGTTACTGCAGCAGGCCGGGTCGACAGCCAGCACTACACCCAGGAGGTCCGTCAGCGCGTGGCCCAGTTTCGGATCGGCCAGTTCGTAGCGCGCACGGCGGCCTTCGGGGACCGAAACCACCAGTCCGCAGCCGCGCAAGCAGGCCAAGTGGTTCGACAGGCTCTGCCGGCTGACGCCGATCAGTTCCGCCAAGTCGCTCGGATAGGTGGGCGCATCATGCAGGGCCAGCAAGATCCTTGCACGTGTCGGGTCTGACAGTGCGTAGCAGAACCGCGACAGCACCGAAGAATAAACGATGGTCTCCACAAGCCCATAGTACATCGATTAATGTATTGAACCGCTGGCGGGTTTGGTGCGTCTCTCAATCTGGAGGTGTTGTTGCTCAGTCTCAGGGGGCTCGGAAACGTCACCCTGGAGGATCGTTATGGGCACTTTTGCAACCGCAAACCGCCGGCTGGGCAAGACGGCCACGGAGAGCGACATCAGGAAGTTGGTGGCTGCACTTGTTTTCGCCGGTGTGGTCGCGTGGGCATTGTCGGTTTACCTTTCATCCATCGTGCGGACGGAGGGCGTGGTCTTCACCATCGCCTTGGTTCTGCACATCTTGTCCCTGGTGGTGGCTTTCGGCGCCATCATCCTGGTGGACTGGCACGGTTTCCTCTGGCTGCTGGGCCGGCGGGAACTGAGCGAAACCATCCGGTTGGATGGGGCAGCGGGGACCTTGATCTGGGGCGGACTCGCGGGCCTGCTCACTACCGGGGTGTTCCTGAACCCGGTACTGACCGAGCCGTTGACGCAGGTGAAACTTGCCGCGGTGCTGATCGCGACGCTGAACGGGATCATGCTGATTCCGCTGATGAAGCGGCTCGTCAAGATGCCGCCGAGCACCACCTTCGCGAAACTGCCGCTGGGGCAGCGGTTCCATATGGTTTCCTGCGCGCTGATCTCGCAGACGGCCTGGTGGACGGCAATCATCGTCGGCTTCATCAACGCCGAGGGGTAGGGGCAGCGCAACAGCAGGCAAAAGCCCGACGCCCCCTTCCGGAATATCCGGGGGGCCGCCGGGCCTGGTTCCTGCGTTCAGCGTCCCGCGGTCAACAAATTGGCCGGCAGGCGCTTCGCGCGGCTACTTGGACTTGGAGTCCTTAGACTTCGCCTTGGTGGCTGCATCCTTCTCGGTCTTGGCGCCCTCGGTAGAGAGGTCGCCGCCGGCGTTCTCGAGGTGCGCGCGCATGAACCACTGGAAGAGTTCCAGCTCCGCAGTCTGGCCGATGAGCATGTCCTCAGTGATGGGATCAAGCTCGCCGACCGTCTCAATAGCCTTGCGGTGGTCCGCCACCACGCCGTTGTAGACGACGTTCAGCGCGGCAAGATGCTCTGCGGTACCGGCTCGGTCAATGGAGTAGTCGTCCCAGCTGCGAGCCTTGACCATGGCTCCGGGCAGCCCGTTGGGCGAAACACCCAGGGTGGCCATGCGCTCGGCGACCGCGTCGACCATGGCGCGGACCTGTTCGATCTGCGGGTCGAGCATTTCGTGGACGCCGATGAAATCGCGGCCCACCACATTCCAGTGTGCGTGCTTGAGGGTCAGCTGCAGGTCGTTCAGGGCGTGCAGCCGCATCTGCAGCGTTTCGCCCACCTTGTAGCCATCCTCGAGCGAGAGTCCCGGTACCGTAAAGCCTGCCTTCGATCGGTCCTTTGCAGCCATCAAAAACCTCCTTACTGGGTGCGCCGCGTATCGGCACGCCACTTCCTCCAACCTAACCAGCCCTTGCCCGGCCGTCCACGGAATACGGACGAATTAGCTCAGCGCGAAATTCAGCATGCTTATTATCTCGGTTTCGAGCTGTGACGGGAGGTGACCCGGCGGCGCAACGCGCTTGCCGCCGTCGTTGTTTGTCACACCGTGGTGTTGGGGGCCTGGTTTTCGTCGCCGAACCTCCGCACGGCTTCCTTCTTGCGCAGCGCATCCAGCCGGTTCATCAGGGGTGCCGTGGTAGCACCGTGCAGGACGATGGACATCGCCACCACCAGCCCGACGACGGCCCAGAGCTCGCGCGCTTCGGCGTCGAACTCCCCGTGGCTGAGGGCATACCCCAGATAGTAGAGGGAGCCGATCCCGCGGATGCCGAAGTAGGCGATGGCGAGGCGTTCGCGCGGTCCGGGCCTGCTGCCCAGTAGGCCCAGCCAGCCGGCCAGCGGACGGACGAGGATCAGGAAGGCAAGTGCCACCAGCACCTCGGTCCAGCCGATTCCTGCCAGCAGGCCGCGGGCGATGGCGCCGCCGAGGAGCACCAGGATGACGACGGTCATCAGCCGTTCGAGCTGCTCCACGTAGCTGTGCAGCACCTTGTGGTAGCCGTGGGTGTGTTCGGCAGAGCGGATGGTCACGGCGCAGACGAACACGGCGATGAAGCCGTAGCCCTCAACCATCTCGGCAACGCCGTAAGCCAGGAATGTGGCAGCGAGCGCCACGAAACCTTCGGAATGTTCGGACAGCCGCAGGCTCTTGTACCGTGCCGCGAAGAAGATCCGGCTCAGGAGTTTGCCGGTGCCGAAACCGAGCAGCACGCCGACGCCGATGCGCCACAGCACGTCGACGGCGAACCACTGCGGGAACCAGGCTTCCGGAGCCGTCCCGACCAGGCTCATCACGATGGCCAGATAGACGAAGGGGAACGCCAGCCCGTCGTTGAGGCCGGCTTCCGAGGTCAGGCCGAAGCGGACCTCGTCTTCGTAGGCGTCGGTTTCGGCGTCGGCAGGCTCGCCCACCTGGACCTCGGAGGCCAGCACCGGGTCGGTGGGCGCGAGCGCCGCCGCGATAAGGATGGCTCCGGCTAGCCCGAGGCCCAGCACCCAGAGTCCCAGCAGCGTCACCACCAGGATGCACAGCGGCATGACGATCCCGAGCATGCGCCAGGTGGTGGACCATTCGCGCCAGCGGAACGGCCGGTCCAGCGCCAACCCCGCACCCATGAGCGAGATGATGACGCAGATTTCGGTCAGATGTGTGGTGAACTCGGCGTACTTGACCGGATCCGGGTCCGGCAGGTTCCGGAGCAAGGTGAAAGCGAGGATTCCGGCGCCGAGGAAGACCATCGGCATGGAGAGCGGCATGTTGCGCAGGAGTTTGGGCAGGATCGCCGCGGCGAAGACCGCGAGGCCTGCCTCGAAGAACAGAATGCTGGGCGCTTCGAACACTGAGGGGCTTCTTTCTGCCTCGCCCGGCCAATTGTCCGGAACTAATCAGCAAGCTTAGCGCTTTGGCGTGCAACTATGGTCATGGCCGATCATCTTCCCAACTGCGAGGCTGAAGGAAACGGTGGATATGACACAACGGGTACTGGTAACCGGCGCCACCGGCTATATCGGCGGGCGGCTGGTGCCGCGGCTGCTCGAGGCCGGCTACCAAGTCCGCGTGCTGGTGCGCTCCCCCGCGAAGCTCGAGGCCGTCCCGTGGCACGACCAGGTGGAGATCGTCGAAGGTGACCTTGGCGATGCGGCTGCCGTGGCGCGGGCGTGCGATGGCGTTGAGACCTTCTTCTATCTGGTCCATTCGATGGGCTCCGGCGAGGGCTTCGAGCGCCAGGAACTCGAGATGGCCCGGACGGTTGCCGACGCGGCTGCGCGCGCCCACGTCCAGCGGATTGTCTACCTGGGCGGGCTGCATCCGGAGGGCGTTGAACTCTCCCGGCATATGCGCTCGCGTACCGCCGTCGGACGTGTGCTGCTGGAAGGCGACGTGCCCGCGGTAGTGTTCCAGGCCGGCGTCGTTATTGGTTCCGGCTCCGCGTCCTTCGAGATGATCCGCCATCTCACGGAGAACCTGCCCGTCATGCCGGCGCCGAGCTGGGTGCGGCGGAAGATCGAGCCGATCGCCATCCGCGACGTGCTGCACTATCTGGTGCATGCGCCCGAGGTGCCGGCGGGCCTGAACCGCACCTTCGACATCGGTTCGCGCGAGGTGCTGACCTACGCGGGCATCATGTACGGCTATGCGCATCAGGCGGGGCTGGCGCGGCGGCGGGTCTACTCGCTGCCCATTCCCGCGCCGAAGCTGGCCGGCTGGTGGGTGGCGCTGACCACCCCGATCCCGCACTCGATGGCCGTGCCGCTGGTGGAGTCCCTCCAGCACGACGCCGTGGCCGCCGAGCACGACATCGACAACTACGTTCCAAAGCCCGACGGCGGACTGACCGGCTACCGCTCGGCGGTTCAGTTGGCGCTGGGCAAGATGGCCAGCGGCGAGGTGGAGACCAGCTGGACCAACGCCTCGCAGGCCCCGCCCTCGGATCCGCTGCCCAGCGATCCCGAGTGGGCCGGGCAGACCGTCTTCGTGGACGAGCGCACACGCAGCACCGACGTGCCGCCGGAACACGTGTGGCGCGTGATCGAAGGCATCGGCGGGTCCAACGGCTGGTACTCCTGGCCCGCCGCGTGGGCCATCCGCGGCGTGCTGGACAAACTGGTGGGCGGCGCCGGGCACAACCGCGGGCGGCGGCATGCCGACCGGCTGGTCGTGGGCGACGCCGTGGACTGGTGGAGAGTGGAGGCCATTGACGACTCGCCCGCGGGCAAGGTACTGCGGCTGCGCGCCGAGATGCGGGTGCCGGGCGAGGCCTGGCTGGAACTGTCCGCACTGGCCGCCCGCTCAGACGACGGCGCCGGAGACGGCGCTGGCGCCGCTGCTACCGGCACCATCTACCGCCAGCGCGCCATCTATTTCCCGCGCGGCCTGTCCGGCAAGCTTTACTGGTGGCTGGTGCTTCCGTTCCACGGGCTCATCTTTCCGTCCATGGCACGCAACATCATCCAACGCGCAGCAGCATATCGGAGCAGCACGTCCATCTCTGGATGACCGGGAAAGATGGGAAGATGGCCGGTATGAACAATCTCCCGTCCCGCGAGTCCACTGTGGAACAGGTTGTCCTGGTTGACGACGACGGCGCCGCCATCGGCGTGGCCGACAAGTCCGGAGTGCACACGGCGGCCACCCCGCTGCACCTGGCTTTCTCCTGCCACCTCTTCAACCCGGACGGTCAGATCCTGGTCACCCGGCGGGCCTTGACCAAGCAGACCTGGCCGGGCGTCTGGACCAACTCGTTCTGCGGCCACCCGGCCCCGGGCGAAACCACGGAGGAAGCGGTGATCCGGCGGGCTCCGCAGGAACTCGGCGTCGCCGTTTCCGGGCTGAAGCCGGTCCTGCCTGACTTCCGCTACCGTGCACTGGACGCCTCCGGCGTGGTGGAGAACGAAATCTGCCCGGTCTACACAGCCATGCTGGAAACCGATCCGCAGCCGACGCCGGACGAGGTGTGCGAGTGGCGCTGGACTGACCCTGCCGCCCTCGTCCGCGCGGTGGACGCTGCACCGTGGGCCTTCAGCCCGTGGCTAGTGCTTCAGCTGCCGCTGCTGGCCGCGGCCGAACCGGAACTGCTCGGTTCCTGACGCACGGCTTTCTCCCGCGCCCGGACCAGACCGTCGCGCAGCTCTGCCATGAAAGTGGACAGCAACTCGATCTCCTCGGGTGAATGCCGCGAAACCACCTGGATCAGTTCTTCAACCATCGGCGAGAAGATTTCCGCCCCGGTAGTGCGGGCGCTGTCCGTGATCTCCAGCTGCACCTGCCGGCGGTCGGTTCCACTGCGCTCGCGGACCATATGCCCCACCTTGCCCAGCCGATCCACCAGCGCCGTCGTCGCCGCCGAACTAAGCGACAGCTGAGCACTGAGTATGCCGGGTGTGACCGTGCGCCCTTCCCGCTGCGCCTCGAGCACCGCCGACAACGCCATCAGATCCGTCCGATGCATGCCGTAACGCCGCCCCATCGCATCAATGTAGCGGTCCGTCTCCGTGGTGAAACTCTGCAGCAGCAGCATCAGCTCCCGCCCGGGGTAGCCGGCGCCGGGCGGTACCTGCCCGGCCTCGGCAGACACCCGCCCGGCCTCGGCAGACACCCGCCCGGCCTCGCCCCCGGCAGCAGGCGTGGACGGACCCTCGGAATCAGAACTTGGCATAACGCCAATGGTAATCCTCGCTGGAACTTACCCTCCGCCGTCGTACTTTGGCGGTAAGTTTGAGAGATGGCTACGGACGATCAGGTGTACGAAGATTCGGTGGGCCGCCGGGAGACGTTCGAGGAGAAACTCGACCGCAACTGGAACGATCTGCTGCAGGAACTGCGCGTCATGCAGACCGGCGCGCAGATCATCACCGCCTTCCTCATGACGCTGCCGTTCCAGGCCCGGTTCGAGGACCTGGAACCTTACCAGGTCGGCCTGTACGTTGCGCTGCTGACGTTCACCGGCCTGCTGACCTGCCTGATCCTCACGCCCGTAGCCATCCACCGCAAGCTTTTCGGCCTGCATGTGAAGGATTCCACCGTGGCGCACGGGCACCGCATCGTGAAGCTGGCCGTGCTCGGCATCGGGCTGATGGCCACCGGCTGCGTCGCCTTCATCCTCGACGTTGTGGCGGGCGACCAGGTGGCGATTTACGTGGGCGGCGGCGTCCTGCTGGTCATGCTCGCGTTGCTCTGGGTGATCCCGGCCCTGCTTAAACGCGCGGTGAACCCCGAAGAGGCGAAGCACCAGTACGGCGACAAGAACAACGACGCCGGCAAAAACAGCAACGCCGTCGACTAACCTTGGCGTCCGGGCTGGCTGGCTCAATCAGCCCCCTGCGTCCGGCGCGGCTGGCTCTCCAACCTCTGCGACCTGCGCGGCTGGCTCTATCCGTCGGGACCGCCCTCCCGTTCCCCGCCTGATTCCAACACCGGCACAGTTTCCTGCTCCCTGTCCGGCTCCAGGATCAGGACTATCGCCTCGTGCGACACGGCAACCGTTTCCGGGATTCCGTCCAGGTGGATGTCCACGACATCCTTGGTCCGGCGGACAATGAAGCCGGACAGCGTGCCGGCGTGGACGTCGTGGTTGAAGCCGACAATACTCACGGCGCGGCCGAGGTCGGCGAGCCTCAGATCTGCGGCCAGGCGTCTGACGGTTCCCATATCGGGTCCTTTGGAAGTTCCGTTAGATAGGGGCAGTCTATGCTCCAGATAGGCTGGAGGACATCGCCCCAGACTAAGGAGATTCCATGAGTTCCCTGCTGACCCCGCTGGTCACGAGCGCCGGACTGATCGGCGGCTTCCAAACCGCCCGCGCCACCAAGAACCGTCCGCTCGGCGGCGCCGTGCTCGCCGCCGCAGGTGCGGCTGCCTTCGCCTTATGGAAGCGCGACGCTGGCACCGGCACCGCCGCAGCTTTGACCGGCGTATACCTGGCTGCGTTTGGCGCCTCCCACCCGCTGGCGAAGAAGATGGGCGCGTGGCCTGCCGTCTACACCGTCACCGCCGGTACGGCTGTAGCGTCGCTGGTGTTCGGCCGCCGACGAGGCTGAATCGAAGTGGGGCGCGGGTCCCAGGGGAACCGTTTCGCCCGCGCGCCCCTTCAGCATCCCTCCGACGCCAACTTTCATTCTTTATCCGAACGAACCACCCCGCACAACTCATTGAGCGCGCCACCGAAGCCACGGGTACACCCAGCACTAGTCCTCCACATTGGTGCTTTTTCCGTGCTATTAGAAGACGTGTTCTATAGCGTTGGGTGTATGGCAATCGCACCGGTCGAAGCGCATCAGGAGCCCGTAGGCTTCCTCGCTTCGGTGCAGGCCGCCCTCCAGGACTTCTCCGCCAGTTTCCAACAGGAATGGCTCCTGCAATCCCCCAAAGACCTCGCCGCCACCGTTGCCGGCATCGAAGAGATCTCCAAAACCGTCGAGCAACTCCAGGTCATCGGCGCCCACGCCGTCGACCAGCAGAACATCGCCCAAACAGGCGAAACAGACCAGCGCATCCCCTGGGCCGACCCGGTGCAGGGCACCGGCCAGGACGGCAAACCGAAAAAGCCCGAATACAAGGACGCCGCCGAATACCTCCGCCAGAAACTCAAAATCAGCCGCGGCGAAGCCAAACGCCGGCTCCGCGTCGGCTCCAGCACCATGCCATCGACCCTGATGACCGGAGAACAGGCACCCCCGAAACTTGAACGCCTCGGCGAAGCACTGACCTCCTCGAAGATCAGCGGCCAGGCCGCAACCCTCATCCGCGACGCCCTCGAACGCGTGCGCCCCACCGCACCGCCTGCGGGCCTGGCCGCGATGGAAAAGCAGCTCACCCAGCAGGCCACCGAATCAGATATCGACGGCCTGCGCGAAATCATCAAACGCTGGGAAGCCATCCTGGACCCGGACGGACTCGAACCCACCGACGAACAACTCCGCGCCAAACAAGGCGTGTTCTACCGCGGCAAACGCCAGGGCCTCCACCGCCTGGACATCGCCGCTACGCCGGAACAATACGAATACCTCGTCACCGTCATGAACGCCGCGACCAACCCGCGCGTCAAAACCACCTTCGCTTCGGAAGACGGCACCCCGGCAGACCCCGCAACAGCCGGCCGCACCCCGGCAGACCCTGCAACAGCCGGCGGCACCCCCGCGGACACCGCCGACACGGGCGGAGCGGGACCGGAACCGGAATGGCAAGGACCCACCCGGCCGCAGAAACTGCTGCAAGGCCTCGTCGGCGCCTGCCAGATCGCCCTGTCCACGGACAAACTCCCCTCCAGCGGCGGCCACCGCCCCCAGATCATGATCAGCCTGGACTACCAGGACCTGGTGGACCAGCTCGGCGCCTCCGCCGACGCGGTGTTCGGCGGACTGATCAGCCCCAAAACCGTCCGCAAAATCGCCTGCGACGCCGACCTCATCCCCCTCGTCCTCGGCGGCAAAGGCGAAATCCTCGACATCGGACGCGCCCAACGGCTGTTCACCCCCGCCCAGCGCCGCGCCCTCGTCGCCCGCGACAAAGGCTGCACCTTCCCCGACTGCACCATGCCCGCTCCCTGGACCGAAGCACACCACATCGAATTCTGGGAAAAGCACGACGGCCCAACGTCAGTTCACAATGGTTGTCTTTTGTGTTCGTACCACCACCATCTGCTGCACGATGAAAACTGGAAAATCGACATCCGGGACGGGATCCCCTGGTTCATCCCGCCCCGCTACATCGACCCGGACCAAAAACCCCGCCGCAACCGCTACCGACTCGCCGGTATCTCCCTGCCCGACGCCACGCCAAGATTCGCGGCCGATGGACAAGGACCTGACTTGGAGTCTCCACCTCCACCGGCAGAACCCTCACTAACACCTGGCTCCGGCCCACCCGGCCAACAGGTCGAAACACTGCTGCCGCTCATCACGGCTGACAGCGCCACGACACCGGATCATTCCACGGCACAGTACGTTCCGACGCCGTCCGAATCGGCCCAAATACCTTTCGTATCCGAGGCTGCCAAGAAGGCGGTACCGGCCGACAAGCCGTTGCAGGGCGGACCGGAAGACTGGAACCGGCCCTTCGACGACTGGCCGCTGCAACCGAACGAACCACCCTGGTGAAACCGGGCACGGCTACATGGCCTCGAGTTCCTTACCCTTGGTCTCCGGCACGAACTTCCAGACGAACACCAGGGACAGCAGCGCGAAGAACGCGTACAGTCCGTAGGCCAGCGTCAGGTCGATATCCGCGAGGAACGGGAAGGTGGTGGTGATCGCAAAGTTGGCCAGCCACTGCGCGGCCGCGGCGACGGAGAGCGCCACGGCACGGATCCTGTTGGGGAACATCTCCCCCAGCAAGACCCAGACCACGGGTCCCCAAGTGGCGCCGAAGGAAACCACAAACAGGTTGGCCGCGATCAATGCCACGACACCCCACGGTTGCGGCAGGGTGACGTCTTCGCCAGTCCCGATGGCTTGGCTGAAACACAGCGCCATCACGCCAAGCGAGAGCAACATGCCGATCGAGCCAGCCACCAGCAGCGGCTTGCGCCCCACCTTGTCCACCAGCATGATGGCCACCACCGTTACCACGATGTTGGTCACCGAGGTGATGACGGTAATGCTGAAGGAATCGGACTCGTTGAAGCCCACGGACCTCCACAGGCTCGTCGAGTAGTAGAAGATCACGTTGATGCCGACGAACTGCTGGAATACAGACAGGAAGATGCCAATCCACACGATGGGCAGCAGCCAACCCTTGCCGCCCATCAGGTCTTTGAGTCCCTGCCGTTCCTCGCTGTGGATGGTTTCGCGGATGGCCTGGATCTTGTCCTGCACCGCCTGCTTGCCGTTAAGGCCAACGACGTCGCGCAACACCTTGGCAGCGCCCACCAGTTCGTCTTTGGCTACCAAATAGCGAGGCGATTCGGGTACCTGCAGGGCCAGCAGCCCGTACAGCACGGCGGGAACAGTTTCGGCCAGGAACATCCAGCGCCAGGCCTCCAGCCCGAACCACATCGGCTCCCCCGCCCCGCCGGCAACTGCGGCCAGGAACGCGTCAGTCAGCAATGCCACAAAAATACCGAGCACGATGGCCAACTGCTGCAGCGAACCGAGCCGGCCGCGGCTGTGCGCGGGCGACACCTCCGCAATATAGGCCGGGGCGAGAACCGATGCCATGCCGACACCGATGCCGCCGATGAAGCGCCAGATGATCAGGTCGGTCACGCCGAAGGCGAGGCCGGAGCCGACGGCCGAGAGTGTGAAGAGGACGGAAGCCACCAGCATCGCCCGGACCCGGCCCTGGCGGTCGGCGAGCGGGCCGGAGAGCCAGGCTCCGATCATCGCTCCGAGCAGTGCGCAGGAGACGGTAAAGCCGAGCAGTACACTGCCCAGTCCGAACTGCTGCTGCACCGCGTCGACGGCGCCGTTGATCACGGCGCTATCGAAGCCGAACAGGAAACCGCCGAGCGCCGCAACGATGGCGACCATGACGACTTTGAGCGGAGTCTTTTCGTGGACCAGGGGCTTCTGCATGGAACTCAGCCTACTGCTCAGTAAGCTTATCGTCGCTCGTGGGCCCTTGAATTCCGGGGTGAACGCCCATATTAGGACAGGCGTAGATCTTGCTGTTGGGCGGTGGTACGTTGGCGGTTACTGCCAATGCACGGGAGCAACGACCCAAAGGAGGGACGTCTCATGACCGAGTCCAGTAGTGGTGCAACAAGCACGGATGTCGTCGATATCCTCACGACCGACCACCAGGAGATGGTCGCGCTGATCGGACAGATCGAGGGCACATCCGATCCCAGTCAGCGCCGGGATCTGGCCGATACCGTGATCGCAGAGGTGATGCGCCACGCCGTCGCCGAAGAGATGTTCGTCTACCCGGCGGTAGAAGAGCACGTGCCGAACGGTACGAAAGAGGTCGAGCACGATAAGAAAGAGCACGACGAGATAGTCCGCCTGATGAAGCAGGTTGAAGACGTCAACGCCGCTGATCCGGAATTCATGGAACTAATCCGCGAACTGGAGGCGAAGTTGCGCCACCATGCGAAGGACGAGGAGTCCGAGCAATTCCCCCAGCTACGCGCCCACATCCCTGCCGAGAAACTCATCGATCTGGGTGAAAAGGTCGAGAAAGCCAAGAAACTGGCCCCGACCCGACCGCACCCGCATGCGCCGCACTCCGAGCTGTTCCACAAGACCGTCGGCCCCGGTGTGGGCATGGTCGACCGGCTCCGGGACAAGCTCACGGGACGGCACACCGGCTGATTGCCGTCGGGCTTACTGCGGGATCGGAGCCGGCGTCGTTCGTTTGAGCAGGAGGACGGCGCCGAGGACGGCAACCCACAGTCCCCACGTTGAGCTGCCAATCAGCCCTGCAAGGTCCCAGACAGGGAAACCGGGCACGGCAGTGGCCAGGATGTCACCCTGGTTGAGCAGATAAAGGGCACTGGTGACTAGGCCGGCGGCGCCAAGCCAGCGCGGCAGGACGCGGCTGCGCAGGATGACCGCACTAAGTGCTATGGTCCAGCCGATGACCAGCAGTTGGCCGAGGTGCTCGCCGAGCAGCGCGCCGCCGAACTGGTGCTGGGCAGTCCAGGCGGCGTCCACCGCGGTCCTGGTGGCAGCGTCGCCGGCAACGTAAGCCTCGGCCAGCTGCGGCACGACGAAGACCCAGCGCAGAAATCCGATGAGCGACAGCACCACGGATGTGGCACCAAAGTAGGTGGCCGCGCGCAGCGCAGGGTCCTCGCTCCTGCGCAGGGCGGCAGGCAGCAGCAGGATCGGAACGGCAAGAATGCCGTACGTCCACGCGGTCGCAAACCAGGTCCAGACCAGGCCAGGGCCTCCGGCGGCAAAGGCCGGCAGCACTACAGCGGTCGGCTCGCGCAGGATATCCGGCCAATCGAACGTCGCCGATAGGACTGTGGCCGCCCCGGCGAAGGTCAGGGCGCTGATGATGAACAACCCTCCGGTCACCCGGCGGATGCCTCCGCCGGGCTGCCTGCCTGTTCGTTGACCCGTACCGGTGGATTCCATGACACGCCACACTTCCCCAGCGCAACCCATTGCTGCAGGTTTTATCCGCTGCGGCTTTTCCGGCGCTGCACAAACACTGTTCCTGCCGGGTAGGAAAGTCAAGAAGTGCAGAGGAAGGACAAGAAAACGCGGACCGGTGTCAGCAAGCCGATGTCAGGAAGTTTAGTCAGGAAGCCGGCGCAGCCTTGTCCGGGAGGGCGTACTTGAAGACCTTCGCCCAGGAGGAGCCGACCTGCTTGAACAGGGGGCCGGAGTTGTAGGGCAATCCGTAGCGGCGGCAGATGTCGCGTACTTTCGGGGCCACCTCGATGTAGCGGTTGGAGGGCAGATCGGGGAACAGGTGGTGTTCGATCTGGTGGGACAGGTTTCCGGTCATCAGGTGCATGAACTTGGAACCGGAGATGTTTGCCGATCCAATCATCTGGCGCACATACCAGTCGCCACGGGTTTCGCCGTCGACCATTTCCTCGGTAAAGGTATCCGCCCCGTCGGGAAAGTGGCCGCAGAAGATGACCGCATGCGCCCAGACGTTGCGGACGGCGTTGGCGGCCAGCGTTCCCCAGAGCGCTTGCTTGCCGGAGCCGGTGACCATGGCCACGATCGGCGTTGCGGCGTAGTCCTTGGTGAACTGGCGCAGGGCCTTGCGGCCCATGGCCTTGAGATCCCTGACGAGAGCGGCCTTGGACTTCGTGCCCTCGCGGTAATCCACCAGTTCCAGGTCGTAGATGGCGATCCCCCATTCGAACACGGGCGCCAGGATCGCGTTCCACAGCGGATTGCCCAGGTTGAAGGGCCGCCACGGCTGGTCCGGCGACATGCGCAGCAGGTTGTAGCCGACGTCTTTGTCCTTGCCGATGACGTTGGTCCAGCGGTGGTGCAGGTCGTTGTGGGTGTGCTGCCAGGAACGTGCCGGGGTGACGAAGTCCCATTCCCAGGTGGTGGAGTGGATGTCCGGATCGCGCATCCAGTCCCACTGGCCGTGGAGCACGTTGTGGCCGATCTCCATGTTCTCCAGAATCTTCGCGAAGCTCAGGAGGGTGGTGCCGGTGACCCACGCGGTCTTGTTGCGCCCGGCCAGGAGTGCCGCGCGGCCTGCGATCTCGAGTCCGCGCTGGGCCTTGATCACCCGCCGGATGTAGGCGGCATCAGAGGCACCGCGCTCGGCGATGACTTCGTCGCGGATGGCGTCCAGCTCGCGGCCGAGTTCGGCAACCTGCTCATCGGAGAGATGGGCGGCCGCTGGCGGTCGGACCAGTGGATGCCCTGATGCGGCGAGCGCACCGGTTCTGCGGGCTGTGGCCGTAGTGGAAACGCTTTCCATAATTTTCCTCCTTAGAGATCCAGGTTGACAGGTCCGGCGGCTGCCGTAATGCATGTCTGGATGAGTTGGCCGGGTTCGCCGAGGACTTCGCCGGTCCGCAGGTCGCGGACTTGTCCGGCGCGCAGTGGTGCGAGGCAGCTTTGGCAGATCCCCATCCGGCAGCCACTGGGCATCAGGATACCGGCCTCTTCGCCGACGTCGAGCAGCGGGGTATTTCCGTCCGCCTCGATTTCGCGGTCGGACGCCTCAAAGGTGACTAGGCCGCCGTCGTGCCCTTCGCCGCCGGCAAGGCCGGTACTGAAGCGTTCAATGGTCAGGGCGCCGGTCACCGCGGGAACGCCGGTTTTGGACGCAGCCGCTTCGCGCGCCCAGAGCGCTTCGGCTTCATCGAGGAAGCCTTCGGGGCCACAGGCGTAGGCGGCGCGTTCCCGCCAGTCCGGGCAGAGCCGGTCCAGCTCGGCGGGCGAGCTGAAATCGAACCTGCCGTGTTCCCCGGTGAACCAGTGGAGGACGTGCAGGCGCGGGAACTGGTCGGCCAGTTCGTGCAGTTCCTCCCCGAAGATGCTGTCCTGCGGGGTCCGGACCGAGTGGATGAGCACCACGTCTGCGTCCGGGCGGGCCGGCACGAGCGTGCGGATCATGGACATGACCGGGGTGATGCCGCTGCCGGCGGTAAGCATCAGCAGGGGCCGGGGCTGTTCGGGCAGGACAAAGTCACCCTGCGGCGCGGCCAGGAACAGCACGTCGCCGGGTTTGACCTTGCGCACCAGGGCACCCGAGACCGCTCCGATGTCGGTCACGGTGATGGCCGGGTCCTCGCCGGCGGCAGTGCTCAGCGAATAGGAACGCCAGTGGCGCACGCCGTCCAGTTCGACGCCGATGCGCGCCCATTGGCCAGCCTGGTGGGCTTGCCAGCCGGGGCCGGGGCGGAAATAAATGGTGGCTGACCCGGCTGTCTCCGGTACGACCCGGGTCACCACGCCGCGCATTTGGCGGGCCGAGAACACCGGGTTGAACAGGGACAGAATATCTTCGGGAGCCAACGGGGTTGTCAGAACGGACGCGGCCTGCGCCAGCTGCCGGAGCCGGATCATGCCGTCGCCCTTATGACGGATTGAGCCATAATTCTCCTCGCGGGACCTACGATCGTACTCTTGAAACTACCGTGTGGGAAGAACTTTCGGGAGTCTTTGTGTCCAATTGCTGACACAATACCGGAGGTAGCATCCTTCAGCGGAAAGAGGCATTCATGGCCAGGCCGGCTTGGGTCGAAAACGCCATCTGGTGGCAGGTCTACCCGTTGGGATTCGTCGGGGCGGAACGGGACGCTCCCGCGACCGGCAGCAAGGTTCAGCACCGGCTGCCGCGGCTGACTGCGTGGCTGGACTATGTAGTGGAGCTGGGAGCTTCCGGAATTGCGCTCGGACCAATTTTCGCCGCCGAGACCCACGGCTACGACACCACTGACTACTTCCGCATCGATCCGCGCCTTGGGGACGAAGCCGACTTCGAGGACCTCATTGCCGCGGCCCATTCGCGCGGGCCGCGGGTCCTGCTAGACGGCGTCTTCAACCATGTGGGCCGCAGCTTTGACCGGTTCCAAGAGGTCCTCCGCGAGGGGCCGGCAGCGCCGTCGTCGTCCTGGTTCAGGCTTTCCTGGCCGGCCGGAAAGTGGAGCCCGGGCGCCGAGCCGGACTACGAGGACTTCGAGGGGCACCACCACCTGGTCGCCCTGAACCACGCAGAACCGCAGGTGCGCGATTTCGTCGTCGAGGTGATGAAGTACTGGCTGGCCCGCGGCGCGGATGGCTGGCGGCTGGATGCGGCCTATGCGGTTCCGCCGTCGTTCTGGGCGCCGGTGCTGGACGCGGTCCGCGCCGACTATCCGGACGCATACTTCGTCGGCGAGTTCATCCACGGGGACTACGCAGCCGCGGTAGCCGAAGGAGAGCTCGACTCGGTGACCCAGTACGAGCTGTGGAAGGCCGTCTGGAGTTCGCTCAACGACGTCAACCTCTACGAACTGTCCGCCGCGCTGGACCGGCACAACGCCTTCCTCGAGTCCTTCGCGCCCATGACCTTCGTGGGCAACCATGACGTCACCCGCCTCGCCAGCCGGCTGGACAATACCGCGCTGCTGCCCCACGCCGTCGTTATCTTCCTGACGCTGGGAGGCACGCCGTCCATTTATGCCGGCGACGAGCAGGCGTTCCGCGGCGTGAAGGAGGACCGTGCCGGCGGGGACGACGCCGTCCGGCCGGCCTTTCCGGACAGTCCGGCGGAGCTCAGCAGCCTGGGCGCGGACATTTACCGGCTGCACCAGGAGCTGATCGGCGTCCGGCGTCGTCATCCCTGGCTGCACCGGGCGCGCACCCGGGTTCTGGACCTGGCCAATGCGCACGTTGTGTATGAAGCGGCGGCCGACGGGCATTCCCTCACGGTGGCGCTCAACCTCGCCGACAGTCCCGTGAGCATCGATGCGCCTGCGGGCAACCGCGCGGTTCTCGCCAGCGGCGGCGACGTTCAGGTGGGCGGTGACGGATTGGAGCTGGGTTCCTTCGCCTGGGCTGTCCTCGGCAACGGGGGCGACGCCTGAGTAGACGCCTGAATATATGTCGCCGCCCATGTGTCCGGCATTACTCCCGCCACGGGGCGGTATGCCGCCGGATGCGTTGCCGTTGGCCTATACTTTTTCGGTACGGTTCAGCAGCGGGCCGTTTTGGATTGCTCTTCGAGGGCTGGACGCCCGCGCAGTGCATGAGTGAAACGGCGCCAACGTTCTTGAGCACTGAGTCCACTGCTAAAACCGATACCCACCTGAGCCAGCACCTCCAGGAGCTCGTTCTCAACAGCACCGACGTCGGGGAATTCCTCGACGGGCTGGCGCGCCTGTCCTCCTCCAGCCTCTCCACCCCAGGCGACGAGGTCCTCACCGGCATCACGTTGCTCCGGCACAAGAGGTCCGCCACCGTGGCCAGCAGCAGCGAAGACGCGCAGGCCATGGACGAGATCCAGTACGCGTTCGGCGACGGCCCCTGCATGACCGCCTCGCGGGAGCAGGTCAATGTCCTCGTTGCCGATCTCCAGACGGAAGAGCGGTGGCCGCAATATACGACGGCGGTGCTCCAGCTTGGTGTGCGATCCATCCTTGCCGTTCCGTTCCACCTTCAGGAAGACACCAAGGCAGCCCTGAATCTTTACTCGCACCGGCCCGGACGGTTCGACGAGAAGTCCGTTGAGCTGGTTGAGCAGTTCGTGCGGCAGACGTCGCTGGGCCTCATGCTGGCGGTCCGCTTCACCCACCTCGCCGAGACCGCCGACAATCTGAAGGCTGCCTTGGTCTCCCGGACGGACATCGATGTCGCCGTGGGCATCATCATGGCCCAGAACCGGTGCAGCCAGGAGTCCGCCGTCGAGATCCTGAAGACCGCATCCAGCACCCGGAACATCAAGCTGCGCGACGTCGCCGCGGGTATAGTGACCTCGCTGGACCAGGGGCCGGCGAAGACCTTCTACGAGGATTAGGCGGCCGGGGCGGAATAACTTTTCGGCCTGCTCGGTTGCCTCCTGCGGAAGCATTACTGAGAAGAAGGACCTTTGTGAGCCTGTTTACCCCGCTGTCCGTCGGCGCCCTTGACCTCTCCAACCGCCTCATCATGGCGCCGCTGACCCGGATGCGCTCCGGCGTGGACGGCGTTCCGGGACCGCTGGTTGTCGAGCACTACCGGCAACGCGCGTCGCTGGGACTGATCGTCACCGAGGGCACCTACCCGAGCTACGCGGGACAGGGCTTCCAGCGCCAGCCGGGCCTGGTCACGCCCGAACAGATCGACGGCTGGCGGGCTGTCGCGGACGCCGTCCATCACGACGGCGGACGGATCGTCGCCCAGGTCATGCACGCCGGCCGCGTCACCCACGAGGCCACCACCGGCGGCCACGAGGTTGTTGCGCCCAGCGCCATTGCCATCGACGGCGAGACCCGCACCTACGAGGGCAAAAAACCGTTCCCGGTTCCCCGCGCCCTGGACACCGATGAGCTGCCGGGCATCATCGACGAGTTCGTGTTGGCGTCGCGGAACGCGGTGGAAGCGGATCTGGACGGCGTGGAACTGCACTCGGCCAACGGCTACCTGCTGCACGAGTTCCTCGCCCCGAGCTCAAACCAGCGCACCGATCAGTACGGCGGATCGCCGGAGAACCGCGCGCGGTTCGTCATTGAGGTTGCCGCCGCCGTTGCCGCCGAGATCGGTGCGGACCGGGTGGGCATCCGTATCTCCCCCGAACACAATGTCCAGGGCGCCCTGGAGCTCGACGCCGAAGAGACTCGGGCAACCTACGCCGCGCTGCTGGACGGCCTTGCCCCGCTGGGCCTGGCCTACCTGAGCATCCTGCACAAGGAACCGGCCGGTGCACTGGTCCAGGAACTGCGCGCGCGCTTCGGCGGTCCGGTGCTGCTCAACAACGGCTTCGGCGTCATTACCACCCGCGAAGAAGCACTGGCGATCCTCGACGACGGGCTGGCCGACGGCGTTGTGGTGGGCCGCCCTGCCATCGCGAATCCGGATCTTGCCCGCCGCTGGCAGGAAAACCTCCCGCTGAACGATCCGGACTCGAAGACCTTCTACACCGACGGCGCTGCAGGCTACACGGACTACCCGTACCTGGCGAACTAGGCCGCTCCTAGAGCCGGACGTAGGCCCAGCCTTCCCATTGCCTGCTGGCCAGGTGGGCGATGGCGGCCGGGACTGTGGCGACGCCCGGCAGCAGTTGGTCCGACGGCACGCCGGCCGAACGCAAGCTGTTTCCGCAGGCCAGAACCCGGATTTGCCGCTCCAGCGCGGCGGTGATTTCGTCGGCGAACCCTGATCCGTCAGAGAGCAGGGCTACTCCGGGGCCTTGGATGACTACTTCAATGGCGGTCCCCGCCGGCAGGGCGTCTGCCGCGTTGGTTGCGCTGCGCAGCACGCCCGGCAGCCAATCCTGGGCGCCGGGTCCCGCGCCGTGGACCAGCAGGCCCGGCGACTTGGACTCGGCACGGGCATCTTGCATGGGGCTGTCCGCTGTGGGCATGGGTCCTCCTGGTCCGTTCTGAGCCGGCGCGATGCGCGGGCGGGAAAAGCCTTCCCTGTGCATGGTAGCGTGGCCGTCGAAATGTATAGACATTCACGACGGCGAGCCGCTGCGGGCCTCGTCCTTGTTGCCGTGCTCGGTGTTGCAGCCTGTTCACCGGACACCACCTTGCCCACCGCGCACCGCATGGATATCGGCAAGCCGCCCACTGGTCCCTTCGCTTCAACCGGCCCAACCGCCTCAACCGCCTCAACCGCCTCAACCGATGGTGCGCGCTTGTTCCCCGGATTCGAGGTGACTTCGGCTGTCAGGATCGACAGTGCCCCGGCGGCCGCGGGGGCCACCTTCATCGGTTCGGCCTTCCCCCGGGACGGCCGATCATCGTTAAGCTTCTACGGCTTCAACGCCGAGGGCACCCTCTGGCGCGTCGATACCAATCCGTCCTGTGTGGGCACGGTGCTGACCAGCGTTGGCGGGCAGCCCGCCGTCGTTATTCTTGATTCCGACGCCCGACAAGACGGGCAGGGTCCGGTCAGCTTCACGACGGCCACCGCCTTCTCTGCTGGCAGCGGGGATGTGCTGTGGGGACCCACCGAAGTTCCCGGCCCCTCCGCGGGAAACGGACTCATCTTCGCCAACACGCCGAAGGCGCTCACGGCCGGCACCACGCCGGGCACGTTGCTGGACGCGGGCACCGGAAGCGTCGTCGAAACCCCGGCGGGCGAAACGGCTCTCTATGAACACCACGGCGCGGCCTTGATCGGCACCGAATCCAAGTTCTTGGCCGTCGATACCGGTTCCCGCGGCACCCTGTGGTCCGCGGACGAACTCCGTCGGCCGAACGGGACAACTGCGGGCGCGAAGGTCCGGTTCACTGGCAGTTACGGGCCGGCCACCGGGGGCGTCGTGGTGCTGCGATGGGAGGAGCAGGGCATGAAGCCTCAGGACGTTGTTTACGATCTTCGAACCGGCGAACCGTTGGGACAGCTGGCCGGATCCCCGGCCGGGATGGCAGTGACTGACGGGTCTTCCGGCACGGTCCTGCTGGCGTCGGAGCTAACCGACGGGTCGCAGCTGATCACGGCTGTCCGGCCCGGTGCGGGCACCTTATGGACCAAGAGCTTCGCCCGCAGCGCGAGGATCACGGCGGCCGGCCCGGGCGGGGCGTACGCCGAGCTCGACGGCGTAGCGGCCAAAATCGACATAGACTCCGGCGCCATTCTGGACACCGGCGACTATGTCCTCCCGGTGTCCCTGCTGCCCGATGGGACGGCCCTGTTCCCGACGAAGGAGCGGACCGTCTATGCCTTGGCCGTCCCCGAAAAGCAGGGTGCCCCGGGATAGATTCCGGGGCCAGACGTTCCGCGGCCGGAGGTTCAGCGGCCGGTGAGTGCCGCCGTCGTTGTTTTCTGCGGTACCGCGCAGCGGTCTTCGGACGTGGCACGCCGGTAGAACGCCCCGCCCAGCAGGCCGATCGATGCCGCTGCAAGCAGCGGCTGGACCGGCTCGAAATATTGCATGGCCCCGGAGGTGCCCAGGGCCAGGAGCACTATTTTGTTGCAGACCGGGCAACCGACGGCGAAGAACGAGACGATGGCGCCCGCGACGCCGAACCGCTGCCCGCGCTCCGGTGACGCCTGTGGCAGTCGCGCCACGTAGGTCGCGGCCACCAAACCTGCCAGCGCGGCCGTGATGGCCAGGACCGGGAAGGACCACCAGGTCGGCGCTACCTCGCGGCCGAAAAACGGCGTGTCGATCAGATCGGTCGGGACGGCCACCACTACATACGTGGCGGTGGCGGCAGCGAGCGCGGCCAGCCAGCGCCGGCGCGGCCACAGCGCAAGCGCAGCCTTCAGTGACGCCAGGCCGCTCCTCATCGCTCTTCCTCGTCGTTCCGGGCCGCGGGGCCAACCGAGGCGAAGCCGCCACTTGCGCGCTGGGCCCGCTGGCTCCTGAGATACAGTACGACGGCGACAGCCAGCACCGCCGCCGCGATCAGGGCGAAGACCGCGTTGGAGATGCCCGACGCCGCGCCGCTGACCGTGGTTTCCAGCAGGAACTGGTCACCGACGCTGAGCACGCCGCCAAGGCCTGCCGTTCCGTCCGTGACCAGCAGCAGGACTCCGATCCCGATGGAGAGGATCCCGGAAAGGACCATGATCCAGGAGTTGGACCAGCGGCCGATGACCAGCGGGCGCGGACGCAACCAACGGCGCCCGCTGATACCCAGCCGGTCCCAGACCAGCGCCAGCGCGAAGAGCGGCAGCGCCATGCCGAGCGCATAAATCGCCAGCAGGATGCCGCCGTACATGGCGTTGCTGCCGACTGCTGCCACGGTCAGGATGGAGCCGAGGATCGGCCCGGTGCAGACCCCGGCGACACCGTAGACCGTCCCGAGGACAAAAACAGAGAGACCGGAAGAACCTGCTTGCGCATTGCTCCGGATGGCGGCGGGCAACCGGAGGCCGAGGATCTGCGCCGCCCCGAGCAGGATCACCAGGGTGGCCGCCACCGCCACCAGGACATGGCGGTGCTGGGTGACGAGGGATCCGAGCGCCCCGGCGAAGACCCCCAGCGGCACCAGGGTAGAAAGGAGGCCCGCATAAAACAGCGCCGTCCGGGCAACCAGCCGTGTCTTGGTGGAAAAGGCGTAGGCGAAAAACGCCGGCAGCAGCAACGCCGAACACGGGCTGAGCAGCGTGAGCATTCCGCCGAGGAAGGCTCCGGCGTAACCGATTTCCATTACTTGCTTCCCGCTTCGTTCAGCTCGGCGTCGATGGCCTTTTCGAACGCCTCCAGCGGCTGGGCACCCACAAAGGGGGTGTCGTTGACCAGGAAGGTAGGTGTTCCGGTGGCTCCGAGGGAGGCCGCTTCCTGCGCGTCCTTGACTACCGCTTCACGCAGTTGCTTCGAGTCCAGGTCCGCCTCGAATTTCTTCATATCCGGCACTCCGGCCTGCTCGGCGAACCCGATCAGACGCTCCCGGTTCAGGTCCGCGTGTCCTCGTTCAGGTGCGGCAGCGTAGACGGCCTTGTTGAACTCCCAGAATTTGCCCTGCTCCCCCGCGGCACGCCCGGCCAGTGCTGCTTGCATCGACTCCTCGCCGAAGACCGGCAGGTCGCGCCACTCGATGCGCAGCTCTCCGCTGTCGACGTACTTCTCCACCAGGACGGGCAGCGGGTCGCGCGCGAAGAGGCCGCAGAAGGGGCACCGGTAGTCCGAATATTCGACCATGACCACCGGGGCGTCCACGGCGCCCAGCGCAGTGGGGTCATCGGCTATGCGCCGGGACATGTCCAGTCCGCCGGCACTGCCCTGCTGGGCGTTCGCTCCGGCCGGTTCACCCTGACCGGCGCTGGCGGCCTGCTGCGATTTACCCCCTTGGTAGGCGAAGATGCCGACGAACAGCAGGAGCACGGCCACGCCAAGGACCGTGGCCGTCACGGTAAAGTTGCGGTTGCGGGGGTTGCTGGCTGGGGCAGTTGGCTTGTGCGACGGCATTCGGGCTCCTCGTGCGGCCGAAATGGCCGCAAATGTTTATACATTTTCTCCAATGGAGGCTACGTGACCGGGCAGGACCAGGCAAAACCTTCAGCTTCCGAACCCGGCGGCACCGCGCCTGCAACTCCGCTATGGGAAGCCATAAGCCGGGATCTGCACCGCCGGCTGCAGAAGGGCGAATTCAGCACCGGTTTCCCCGGCGAGCTGGCCCTGGCCAACGAATACGGTGCCAGCCGCGGCAGCATCCGCGCGGCCTTGCGGCCCCTGCGCGAGGCCGGGCTGGTTACCGCGCAACGCGGCCGCAAGCCGGTTGCCCTGCCGCAGGTGGTTGCGGGGAAAAGCACAGCCTACGGTCCCGTGTACAGCCTCTTCGCCACACTGCAGGAAGCGGGAATGGAGCACTACAGTGACGTCCTGGCCCAGGAAGTGGAGCAAAACGAAGCGGTAGCCCAGCGGTTGATGCTTGCGGCGGACGAACCACTGTTCCACCTCTCGCGACGGCGTTATGCCGACGACGTTCCGCTGGCGCTGGATGATGTCTGGCTGCCGGCCGAACAGGTCGGGCCGCTGCTGGAGCGGGACTTTTCCAACACTGCCTTGTACCAGGAACTCGAGGAAGCGTGCGGGATCTCGCTGGACGGCGGCGAAGAACGGCTCACCGCCGTCATCGCCACGGAGGAACAGGCCCGGTCGCTGCAGTGCGCCGCTGATACGGCTCTGCTCCTGATCGACCGCGTGGGTTATGCGGGAGGCCGCCCGCTCGAGTACCGCCGCAGCTACATTGTCGGCGGGGACTTCGCAGTCTCCACCTCCTTCGGCGCGCGGAACCCCTAGGGAAGCGGCACGGCTGCGGGGCGCTCCGGATCCGACGGCCCGACGTCCGCGTCCGACGGCGGTGCGACGGTGCGGCGGCGGTTTGAGTGTGGTTAGACGCCGGCGCCCAGGGGGATGACGTGCGGCCGTCCGGCTGTCGGTTCCTGCACCACCTGGGCGGCCAGCCCGAAGATCTCGAGCAGCAGTTCCGGCGTGACGACTTCAGCCGGGGTTCCCTGCGCGACAATCCGGCCGTCTTTCATGGCCACCATGTGGTCGCTGTAGCGCGCGGCGAGCGAGATGTCGTGCAGCACCATCACCACGGTGCGGCCGCGGTCCCGGTTGAGCCGGCGGACCAGCTCCAGGACCTCCACCTGGTGCGCCAGGTCGAGGTAGGTGGTCGGTTCGTCCAGCAGCAGGATGTCGGTCTCCTGGGCCAGCGTCATCGAGATCCAGGCCCGCTGCCGCTGGCCGCCGGAGAGATCCTCCAGCGGCTTGTCCGCCAGCTCCAGGCTGTCCGTGGCCGCCAGCGCGTCGAGGACCACGGCCTCGTCCGCCACGGAGAACTGCTGGTACCACTTCTGCCGCGGGTGCCGCCCGCGCGAAACCAGGTCCGCAACGGTCAGCCCGGACGGCGCGGCCGGCGTCTGCGGCAGCACGCTCAGCTTGGTGGCAACGTGCCGGGTGGACAGCTTGGCCAGGGGTTCGCCGTCGAGCGTGACCGCTCCGGACCGGGGCGCCAGCAGCCGGCCGAGCCCGCGCAGCAGCGTGGACTTCCCGCAGCCGTTGGGCCCGATCACGGCGGTGATGGCGGCGTCGGGCACGGTCAGCGACAGTTCCCGGACAATGTCGGGGCCGTCGTAGCCGAGGGTCAGGGCGTCGGCGCGCAGCCGCCCGCCGGTACTGGGCGCGCTCATGTGAGCCTCCGTTGGTAGCGCAGAATCAGGTAGATCAAATAGGGCGCGCCGACCACCGCGGTGGCAACGCCCACGGGCAGCGCCACGCTCAGGGCGTTGGCGGAGACGGTGTCGGCCAGCAGCACAAACACGGCGCCCACCAACGCGGAAACTGCCACCGGGGGCACCACCGAACCGGTCAGGATGCGCGCGATCTGCGGGCTGGCGAGCGCCACGAACACCAGCGGCCCGGCGACCACGGTGCCCACCGAGGCCAGCAGCACCGCGATGGTCAGGGCCGTCAGCCGCACCGCACCAACCCGGGTTCCAAGTCCGACGGCGGTGTCCTCACCCAGGCTTGTCAGCAGCAGCCACCGCCCGCAGAAGACTGCGGCCAGCACCAGCACCACGGCGATGGCCCCCATCGGCTGCACCAGCGCCCAGTCCTTGCCGTTGAGCGAACCCGTCATCCAGGTCAGCGCCTGGGCAGCGCTGCTGACGTCGCCGAGGGTGAGCAGCCAAGTGGTGAGGCTGACGGCAAAACCGTTGATGCCCAGCCCCACCAGGACCAGCCGGTAGCTGTCGATCCCGCCGCGGTAGGCCAGCAGGTAGACCGCGACGCCGCTGAGCACGCCCGCGCCGAAGGCAGCCAGAGGCATGCCCATCGTTGCGGCCAGCCCGCTCAGTCCGGCATTCCCGCCGCCAGCGACCACCAGCACCGTGACGGCGCCGAGCGAGGCCCCGGCCGTTACGCCCAGCACGTCCGGGCTGGCCAGCGGGTTCCTGGCCACGGTCTGCGTGATGGCTCCGGCGGCGGCGAGGCAGGCACCGGCGACGACGGCGGCAACCATCCGCGGCGCGCGGAACTCGGTCACGGCCAGATGGACCTTGGAATCGGACGTGTCTCCGAGCAGCGCGCGCAGCACGTCCAGCAGGGCGAGCGGGGTGCCGCCGTTGGCCACGTGGATGGCCATGGCCGCCACCAGCACCAGGATCAGCACCCCGCCCACGGACAGCCCGCGCGGACTGACCCGGATGGAGACCGGCCCGGCCCGCAGCACGCGCAGCGAACGGACGGGGTTGCCGCCGTCGCGGGTGACGGTGCTCATACGGTCACCAGCTTGCGGCGGCGGGCCAGGAAGACAAAGAAGGGCGCGCCGATGACGGCCAGCACCACGCCCACGGACAGCTCGCCCGGACGCGCGATGACCCGTCCGGCGGTATCGGCCAGCAGCAGCAGCGCGGCGCCGGTCACCGCGGAAGCCGGCAGCAGCCAGCGGTAGTCGGCCCCCACCATGGCCCGGGCGATATGCGGAACCAGCAGCCCGGCGAACGCAATCGGGCCGGCCATGGTCACGGCGGATCCGGCCAGCAGCGTGATCGCGGCGATGCCGGCGCAGCGCGCCCACAGTACCGAGATGCCCAGCGACCGGGCGGTGTTTTCGCCCAGCGCCAGCGCGTTCAGTGCCGGAATGTTCATCGCCGCCAGCACCAGGCCCGCCAGCAGGAAGGGCCAGATGGCCGGCAGGATGTCGTTGCGCCCGGCGATGGAGCCCACCTGCCAGAAGCGCAACGTGTCCAAGGCCGCCTCGTTCAGCAGGACGATCCCGGTCACCAGCCCCGTGCACAGCGCGGTGACCGCGGCGCCGGCCAGCACCAGCGTGATCGGCGTGGAGCCGTGCCGGGCGGCGGTCCCGATCAGGAACACGAACACGCTGGCCAGCAGCGCGCCGCCGAACGCCAGCACGGCTTGGGTCAGCGGCAGCATGGTCCCGGCGATGGCAGTCGCGGCCACGATGGCCAGCGCCGCCCCCTGGTTGATGCCCAGCAGACCCGGATCCGCCACGGCATTGCGGGTATGCCCCTGCGAGAGCGTCCCGGCCACGCCGAGACAGATGCCGGCCGCAATCCCGGTCAACGTCCGGGGCCAGCGCAGCTGCAGAATGGTTACGTCCATGTTGGTTCCCGTCGGCGTCACCACCGCATGCCAGGCTTGCGCCACCGACGAAGGCTGGCTGCCGATGCAGACACTGGCCACCACTGCAGCGCAAAGTACGACGACGGCCGCGGCCAGCCAGCGCAGCCGCACCTTTCCGCTGCGCACGGGCAGCCGCAGCGCGGTTTCGCGCAGCCCGGCAGCCGGAATGGAGTCTGTGCCCGTGGCCGGTGCATCGACAGTTTTCAAGAGCGCCTTCTATTACGGGAGGTTTGGAGCGTCGGTCTTTTCGACTGCTACAGTCTACGACGGAGACAAGCTTAGCCTTACCTAAGTTACGCGGCTTAGGCCGTTGAGACCGTGAAAGAGACTCGCATGAAAACACCCGTTCTGACCAAATTGCTGGCACTGGTGGCCGGCGCCTCGCTCCTGGGCACCGCCGCCTGCGGCGCACCTGCCGCCACCGAAGACAGCGCCGCCTCCGCTCCTGCGGGCGGCTCCGGCTACCCGCTGACCATGGAACATGCCATGGGTTCAACCACCATCGAATCCGAGCCGAAGCGCGTCGTCGCGCTCGACCCGAGCTACATCGATGCCGCCCTGCTGCTGGAGGCCGATCTGGTCGGCTACGTCCAGTACCGGCAGGATCCGGGCGATCCGTTCGCCGACTACCTCGGCGACGTGGACGCAGCCACCGCAGATGCGGTCAACGTCGGCACCCTCGCCGAGCCGAATCTGGAAAAGATCCTCGAGCTGGAGCCGGACGTGATCGTCTCCGCGCAGGTCCGCCACGAGGCGCTCTACGACCAGCTTTCCAAGATCGCGCCGACCATCTTCTCGGTCAGCACCGGGCCCACGTGGAAGGAAAACGTGGTCTTCCTCGGCGAGGCGCTGGGCAAGAAGGACAAGGCCGAAGAGCTCGTGGCCGGCTATGAAGAGCGCGCCAAGAAGGTCGGCGAGGAAATCCTCGCGAAGAACCCCGAAGCCACCTACTCACTGCTGCGCTTCGCCGGCGAGGACACCGCGCGCCTGTACTCCACCGATTCATTCATCGGCGAGATCATGGCCGATATGAACATCCCCCGCCCCGAAGATGCGCCGGACACGACCGAATCCATCTTCGTCCCGCTCTCCGAGGAGCAGATCCTCAAGGCCGACGCCGGCCTGGTCATGGTCAGCGCCTGGACGCCTTCGGGCGCCGAGGGCGACGCCTCCCGCGAACAGCAGAAGACCTTCGAGTCCAACCCGCTGTGGGAGCGACTGAAGGGCGACGTTGTCCACGTGGACGACGAAACCTTCGTCGCCTCGGTCAGCATCCAGGGCGCGCACGCCGTGATCACCGATCTGGCCGAGCACTACGGCGTGGACCCGCAGCTGCCGTAGTCCCTCCAACGAAACCAAAAAACCAAGTGCGACGTCGGTGCCAAGTTGGGCGCCGGCGTCGCACTTTGCGCTTCCAGCGGTAATAATTTCCCCATGACGAGCATTCCGTATGATGGTCCTGACCATGCCCACCGCCGCCCCGCGGGCACGAATGACGCAACCGTTGAAGCGCTGGGCAAGCTGTCCGAGGCGTTGGAGGTCGTTGAACACGCCCGCGGCTATCTGTACGGCTTCCACCGCCTGACCGGCAAGGCCGACCTGGCCCTGGGCGAGGCCGCGGAGCTCCTGCGCCAGGCCGGGCACGGCGAGCTGGCCGACCGGGTCGAGCAGGAGGTTGTGGGGCGGAACGTGATCGCCGGACGGTGGACGTTCCAGATCGTCGAAGACTACGACGACAACTACTACGCCGCGTTCAAGTCAGTGGAGCAGGCCGCGCGCGATCAGCTCGCCGAAGGTAAGCGGCACCTGTTCGAGGCCGAGATGAAAGAGGACCGGCGCTCCCACGGGCGGGCCCACCACGAGGCACGCCCGCGCTAGGGCCGGATAGCGGCGTAGAGCAGCATGTCCCGCCGCTCGCCGCCGATGCTCTGGTGGCTGCGCAGCAGTCCTTCGCGCTGGTAGCCGGCGGCTTCGGCCGTGCGGATGGACCCGGTGTTCCACGGTTCGATGTACAGCTCCACGCGGTGCAGCACGGGCAGAGTCCAGGCGAAGGCGGTGAGCGCGCACAACGCCGCTGCACCCACGCCGCGGCCGCGTGCCGGCGGCGCAACCAGGTATCCCGCCGTCGCTCTTCCTGTTTCCACCGCCTTCAGCCACATGCCGATCTGGCCGAGCGCCCGGTCCGTCGCGGCGTCGGCGATGGCGAAGGAGTAGCCCATCCCCTCGGTGAAGCGCCCGTTCTGGTGCAGGATCCACTCCATCGCTTCTTCCGCGGTGGGCCGGACCGGAATGGTGCTGATCAGTCGAATGTACGGATCCTGCGTGAGCTCGGCCGCGAGGTGCGCGTCGGAATCGCGGAACGGACGCAGCACCACGCCGGCGTGCGATGGCGGCGCTGCGGGCCATGCGAGCGGCAGGTGGAGCTTCATGAGTGCGATTCTGCCATTCATCGCAGTTCCCGCAAGGGCAACCGCCGGATTGCCCCTTAACCGCCGGAGTCCGCGGCTGTCTGCCACAGGCCCATCAGATTCCCCTCGCTGTCCCGGAAGTAGGCCGCGAACCCCATGTCGCCGACGGCCATTTTGGCTTCCACCGTGGACCCGCCCAGGCTGCCCACCTTCTCCAGCGCAGCATCGATGTCCTCGACGTCGAGCGTAATGATGGGTGTCTTCAGCTCGCCTTCCCGCCGGAACATACCGCCGTTGATCGCGCCCGGCTCTTTCGGCATGCCCTGGTCATCGGAGGGCGTGGTCATGACGATGTTGTAATTCATTTCCGGCATAGGCTGGATGTTCCAGCCGAAGGCCGCGTTGTAAAAGTTCCTTGCCCGTTCCTCGTCTTCCGCGGGAATCTCGAAATGCACTACACGTCCAGTCATTGCGCTCACCTGCATTCTGGTAAATGAACCCGATTACTGAAAGGCGCGGGCGGTCCACGCCCCAAGCGTTAAGTGTAGGAGCGGACGGGCCGCTTGGGGAGGGGCGTTTGGCGGGGTCCGGCGGCTGCCTTGCCGAGCTTGTCAGTTTGCGGAAAGGTTGGTCGTTTACACTGTGCACAGACATTAGATGAGACGTCATCAAAGAAAGAGGAGTGGGCCGTCTGCAGTCGACAATTGATACAACCGCGTTCGGTGCTGGCCACCTCCCCGTCCCAGGAGTTAATTTGCCTGCCCCAGACGTTCCGAGCGTAACCGTGCGCCCGGCCACGCCGACCGACCTCACCACCATGGCGGCTTGGCAGTGCCGCTACGTGCCCGACGGGCTGTTCCCGCAGATGGGCGAGCGCTTTGTACGCCGCTGGCATGCGAGCTTCCTCGACTCGCCCTTTGGCATTGCTTTGGTGGCCGAGCGCGTTGATGACCAGGGCGCGCAGGCCGTCGGCTTCCTGGTGGGCTCTACCGATCAATTCCGCCATATTGACGACGTCGTCCGCCGCCACCGCGTCCGGCTTGCCTTGGCAGGGTTGTTGGCTTTGGCCCAGCGGCCCCGGCTTGGCGCCCACTTTGTCCGTACCCGCGGGCGGGCCTACCTCAAGCGGATCCTCACGCCGAAATCGCGCCGCACCCCCACCGCCGTACCGGCCGCCAGGACTGAGGCCACCGCTGCTTCCGGCGGGCAGATCGCCGTCGTTACTGCCATTGCCGTTGACTCCGCTGCCCGGGGCACCGGCGCCGGCCAGGAACTCCTCAGCCGGTTCCTGGAAGATGCGCACACTGCAGGGGCCACGCGGGCGGAACTGGTCGCACTGCTCGGCGAAGGCAGCGCGGCACCGTTTTATGAACGCCTCAACTGGAGCGCGGTGGACGAGCACCCCACCCGGGACGGCATGCGCGCCCGCACGTACCGCTATGATCTCGGCGACAACGGGCGCTAAGCGCCGCAAACCCCGCCGCGCCCGCATGGGCAGAACTATCCACAGATGCGTCTTTACTGCCGTTTTCATTTGTTCATCTGAAGCAGGCCGGAGATGATCAGTAGTAAATCATTTCACCTCCCCGGATGATAGGACGGCTATGACCAGGCAAGTTCCGGACTTTCCGGCAGCTGATGCTGCCACTCGGACCAACGACGCCGGAGAACGTTCTGACCCGGACACCACCGGCACCGACGAGTTCCAGCCGCCCAGCCGGCGGCTGCGCAGGCAACAGAACGACGGCGAACCGGCGTCCCCGCGGGAGGCGGGTTACCTTCAGACTTCTCCCCCGCCGGCTGAGGTGAAACCGGCAGCTGGTACGGATTCCGGGCCACGTGCCACGGACGCCGAGCAGGGGCCCCAGCCGCAGGAGGGCGTGCAGGCCCGGCGCCGGCGGGATCTTCGGGAGACGTCGTTCCTGGTCACCGGCTCGGCGAAGGAGCCCGCCACCAAGGGCTGGCGCGGCGTGCTGGCGAAAATGGGCGTGCGGGTGGAACCGTCCAAGGAAGAGCTGGCCGAGCGGGCGGACATACAGCTCGTCAGCCAGCATTGGCCGGGGCCGCGGACCGTCGCCGTCGTCAATCGCAAGGGCGGGGCCAACAAGACTCCAACCGTGGTCATGCTCAGCGCCATTCTGGCCCGCTACGGCGGCGGGCCGGTGCTGGCGTGGGACAACAACGAGTCACAGGGCACGCTGGGCTGGCGCACCGAGCAGGGCCCGCATGCCTCGAGCGTGCTGGATCTGGTGGACTCATCCAGCAAGCTCCTCTCCCCCGAATCCAACGCGGCCGATCTTGCCCACTACGTCCATCACCAGGCGGCGGACAAGTTCGATGTGCTGCGCTCGGACGAAAACGAGGAAGGCGACCACGAGGTGACCGCGGAGGAAGTGGACATCGCGCACCGCGTGGCCTGCAAGTACTACCGGCTGATCGTGATGGATTCCGGGAACACTTCCCGCTCCGCCAACTGGCGCCGGATGATCGACCACACCAACCAGCTGGTGGTGCCGGTGACCGCGATGGAAGACCGGGCCGAGGCCGCGCGGCTCACCCTGCAGACCCTCGCGGCACGCGGTGACCATGAAGCGGAACTCGCGCGCAACGCCGTCGTTATTGTCTCCGAATCGACCGACGCGGGCCGCGGCATGACCGGAGAGACCCGCAAGCGCGCGAAGATCGAGGCGGACCGGATCGAGACCGGTTTCCGCGAATTCGTGCGCGAGGTAGTCCGGATTCCGTACGACCCGGCGCTGGTCAACGGGCCCATCCGGTTCAACGCCCTGCAGCCGGAGACCCAGCGTGCCTGGCTGCGCGCGGCCGCCGCGGTGGCGAGGGGCTTCTAGGCAGCCGTCAGGCCTGGAAGAGGCGGCGGACCACCTGCCCCGCTGCCAGCGCATCCAGGCCTTCATTGATCTCGCGCAGCGGTTTGGTGTCCGTGTACAGCAGCTCCACCGGCAGCTTTCCCGCCCGCCAGTGCTCCAGGTACCGCGGAATGTCCCGCTCCGGCACCGCGTCGCCCATGTAGGACCCGAGCAGGCGCTTGCCCGCCCCGGCGAACTGCAGGGCCGGGACCGTCAGCTCGGCCGAGGGGTGGGGCAGGCCGACGGAGACCACGGCACCGCCGCGGGTGACGTGCTCCAGGCAGGAAGCGATGACCTTGGCGGACCCGACCGCTTCCACCACGACGTCGACGCCGTCGCCGGTCGCCTCGGCGATCAGCTCTCCGGCGTCGTCCGGCGTTCCCACGGCGGTGGCCCCGCAGTCCAAGGCCAGCTGGTGTTTGCCCGGATTCGGATCAATCGCAATGATGTCGCTGGCCCCGGCCAGGCTGGCCGCCATGACCGCCGAAAGGCCCACGGCGCCAAGGCCGAACACCGCAACAGACTGCCCGGCCTGGACCGCAGCTGTATTGAGCACCGCACCCATGCCCGTCAGCACCGCGCAGCCAAACATCGCCGCCACCGTGTCCGGTACATCATCGTTGATGACGACGACGGATTCGCGGGCAACGACGGCGTAGTCCGCGAAGGCGGACACGCCCAGATGGTGGTTGATCCGCTTTCCCTCGGCGGTCTTCAGCAGGGCTTCGCCGTGCAGCAGGTCGCCGGAGCCGTTGGTCTCGGCGGCGCGGTGGCAGAGGGCGGGCCGGCCGGCAGCACAGGCGCGGCAGCTTCCGCAGCTGGGGACAAAAACCAGCACCACGTGGTCGCCCTCTTTGACGTCATTGACGCCCTCGCCCACAGTAACTACCCGCCCTACCGCCTCATGCCCCAGCGCCATCGGCAGCGGGCGGACGCGGGAACCATCGACCACGGACAGATCCGAGTGGCAGAGGCTGGAATACGTAATGGACACGCCCAGCTCCCCGGCGCGCGGTTCGGGCCGCTCTAGTTCTTCGATAACCAGGGGCTTCGCGTCGGCATAGCGCGTTGGCCCTGTCCCGCCGGGCTGTCCGGGCTGTCCGGGCTGTCCGGCTGGCATGGCTGAGTGCAGGATGGCTGCGATCATCGTTCTCCTTCGGGTTGATCAGTTCTCAAGGGTCTGGACTGGCACAATCTGGACTACGGATGCTCCGTCCGCGGTGGGCTTCACCGGTTAGGTCCGCTGCGGGCTTCACCGGTTAGGTCCGCCGCATGCTTCCCGAGTTATGGACCGGCAGCCACCTGCTCGGCGGCGAACTCGGCGAAGGTCCGCTTTCCTACCGGATTTCCGGGGACGAGGTTGTTGCCCGCCTTGTACGCGGCGAACATCTTGCCTGGGAATCGCAACGGAACCACCCGCCGTCGTACGCCGAGGGATTCGAGGGTCAGGCGGGCAATTTCTTCGGCGGAGAGTATTTCCGGGCCGCCGATGTCCGGGGCCCTGCCCGCGGGGCCTGCGGCTGCCAGTTCCGCCAGGTGCGCTGCGACATCGCGGACGTCAATTGGCTGGAAGAGGAGGTCCGGGGCGAAGACCAGCGGCAGCCGGCGTTGCGCGGCGAACAGGGCGAAAACGAGTTTGTGGAACTGGGCGGCGCGCAGGATGGTCCACGGCAGCGCGGAGGTTTCGACCCGCTGCTCGGCCTCGAATTTGGCCCGATAGTAGGACATCGGAATGCTGTCCACGCCGACGATCGAGACGTAGATCAGGTGCGGGTTGCCGGCCTTGCGGGCCGCTGCGATGAGGTTTTCGGTGCTTCTGATGTCGCCGCGGCCGTTGGAGGTTGCACAGTGGATGATCGTGTCGACGCCGTGGGCCGCCGTGTCGAGGCCGTCTCCGGTTTGGAGGTCACCGCGCACCCAGGTGCCCGGCCCGCGCCCGGCGGGCGGCTCGCGCCGGCTGAGGAGGCGGACCGTGTGGCCTCGCTCGAGCAAGGCGGGTTCGACGGCGCGGCCGAGGGCTCCGGTTCCGCCGGTCAGCAGTACTGCTGCCACTGGTCAGGCTCCTTTGCTGGTGGAACGATTTGGCGCGGGCGGCGTCAACGGGCGATGCTGAGGTTGCCCCTTGCTGCTGATCATAGAGGACCCGTGATGCGCGCCTACCTGATGTGCATTCTCGTGGTGGTTTTTTATTCGGGCAACATTCTTGTGGGGAAAGCGCTGGACGACCTGCCGCCGTTCACCATCGCGTTCCTGCGGGTGGCGATTGCGTTCGTGGTCCTGCTGCCTGTCGGGTACCGCGGCGCGCGGCAGGCCGCGCCGCTGTTCCGGCAGCATTTCAAGCCGCTGCTGTTCATGACCGTGACCGGGGTGGCTGCCTTCACCACGTTCCTGTACGCCGCGTTGCAGTTCACCTCGGCCACCAACGTTTCGGTACTGGAGGCGGCCATCCCGGCGGTGACGGTGGCACTCAGCGCCTGGCTGCTGCGGGAAAAACTGCGGTGGATCCAGCTTTTCGGGGTGGCGCTTTCGCTCTTCGGATCGGTCTGGGTGGTACTGGAAGGGCAGGTCTTCCAACTCGGGGATCTGGGCTGGAATGCCGGCGACGCGCTGATGATCGGAGCCGTGGCCAGTTGGGCCCTGTACTCGATCGGCGTGCGGAAGTACCTGCACCTGTTCCCGTCCTACGGCTCGGTGCTGGTCATGACCGGGCTGTCCGTGCTGATGCTGCTCCCGTTTGTGGTGGGCGAGTGGCTGATCCTGGGGGTGCCGGATCTGGGCAGCAGCGGCCATTGGTGGGGGCTGGTCTATCTGGGCGTCTTTCCCTCCGTGGTGGCGCTGATCCTCTACAACCGCGCCGTTGCGATCCTGGGTGCTTCGCAGGCCTCCGTGTACCTGAACTTCCTGCCAGTGGGCACGATGCTGGGCGCCTACTTCCTCCTCGGCGAGACGATCACGGGAATGCAGATCCTCGGCGCGGGTCTGGTGATTGCGGGCGTACTGTTCACCACCCGGGCGAGGCGGGCGACTGCCGGGAGTTGATTTCGACGGCGGGACGAAGTCCTTTACAGACTGTCCACTGTCTTCCGTTAATCCCTTGACGTTCTACCCATACTTTTTGTGATGCAGGGCACATAATCTAGTCCGTAAGGGCAGCGGGAACACATCGCAGTTTCGTGGCTGCCTCCCACAATCACCTTTCGGCTGCACCTGTCTGTCAGTCGCTTAGGTACCGCAATTCGTAATTCTTTAGGAGATTCAATGACCATCGCAGCTGCTCCCGCCAACTCCGTCGCCGAGCTCGAGCGCCTGAAGACCCTGCACAACGGGTCCAAGCAGCAGCTCACCTTCTCGGACGCCGAGTTCGAGCGCCGCCTGTCCGGCCTGCGCCGGATCATGGCCGCGAAGGAACTCGACGCCGTCATCCTGACCAGCTACCACGGCATCAAGTACTACTCCGACTTCCTCTACACCACCTTCGGCCGCAACTACGCGCTGGTGGTCACCGCGGACAACTCGACCACCATCACCGCGAACATCGACGCCGGCATGCCCTGGCGCACCAGCTACGGCGACAACATCGTCTACACCGACTGGAAGCGCGACAACTTCTACTACGGCCTGCAGGAAGCCCTGAAGCGCGACGGCGTGAAGGCCGCCCGCATCGGCGTCGAAGACGACGCCCTGCCGCTGATGACCCGCCAGTCCATTGCCGCCGCCTTCGACGGCGCGACCCTGGTAGACGTCTCGCAGGACGCCATGCGCCAGCGCATGATCAAATCCGCCGAAGAAATCGAGGTCATCAAACACGGCGCCCGCATCGGCGACCTCGGCGGCGAGGCCATCAAGGCCGCCATCCGCGAAGGCATCAGCGAATACGAAGTCGCCCTCATCGGCACCGAAGCGATGGTGCACGAGATCGCCCGGACCTTCCCGCACCGCGAAGTGCGCGACACCTGGGTCTGGTTCCAGTCCGGCATCAACACCGACGGCGCCCACAACTGGGCCACCACCCGCAAACTCCAGCAAGGCGACATCCTGTCCCTGAACTGCTTCCCGATGACCTCCGGCTACTACACCGCCCTCGAACGCACCCTCTTCCTCGGCCAGCCCGACGAACGCTCCCTCGAACTCTGGAACGTCAACGTCGAAGTCCACCGCCGCGGCCTGGAACTGATCAAACCCGGCGCCGTCTGCAAGGACATCGCCGCCGAACTCAACGAAATCTACATCGGCCACGGCCTGCTCCCGAACCGCACCTTCGGCTACGGCCACTCCTTCGGCGTCCTCTCCCACTACTACGGCCGCGAAGCAGGCCTGGAACTGCGCGAAGACATCGACACCGTCCTCGAACCCGGCATGGTCGTCTCCATGGAACCCATGATCACCGTCCAAGACGGCGAACCCGGCGCCGGCGGCTACCGCGAACACGACATCCTCGTCATCGGCGAAAACGGCGACGTCGAAAACATCACCAAATTCGGCTTCGGCCCCGAAAACAACATCATCGACGCGTAACCTGCCTCGGGCGGTGCCGGTCCCGGACCGGCACCCTCGCTGGCACCCAGGTGCCCGCCCCGCAGAACGGTCATGGCTGCGTGCATGCCACGTCGTCAACCGTGTCAGCCGGGCGGGCACCTGTCCGCATGCAAAGAATCGGAGAGACGATGCGCAACAGTGTTTACATGGAGGAGTTGGACTCCTTTACCTACCGCGAAAAGATTTCGGACGGCAAGGCGGCCGTCCTCGTCCCTGTCGGCTCCATCGAACAGCATGGACCGCACATGCCGCTCAACGTGGACGTCCTGCTCTCCCGGGCCATGGCAGGCAGTGTCGCCGAAGCCGTTGGCGGACTGGTCGCGGCCCCCATCACCTATGGCTACAAGTCCCAGCAGCGTTCCGGCGGCGGAAACCACATCCCCGGCACCACCAGCCTCGATGCGTCCACGGTCATTTCCATTGCCCGGACGCTGACCCTTGAATTTGCCCGGCACGGCGTGCGGAAAATCGCTTTCATCAACGGCCATTTCGAGAACTACCAGTTCTTGTATGAAGGTGTTGACCTGGCCGTCACCGAACTGCAGCGGGCCGGGATCAACGATGTGAAGGTCATGCTGCTGTCCTACTGGGACTTCGTCGACGAGGCAACGATTGCCGAACTGTACCCCGACGGTTTCACCGGCTGGGATCTGGAACACGGCGGAGTCCTCGAAACATCCCTCATGCTTCACCTGTACCCGGAAAAGGTGGAGATGGACAAGGTCGAAGATCTGCCGCCGGCTGTGCTGCCGAACTACGACGTTCTGCCGGTTCGCCCCGAGCTGACGCCGGCGTCCGGATGCCTGTCCTCCGCCGCCCAAGCCACCGCAACCAAGGGCGAAATCCTGCTCAAGCGTGCAAGCGTTGCCATGTCGGCCGCCCTCGATGCCGAATTCCAGGATGTGATCGACAATGACGTTGAGCAAAAATGAGACAAGACCCGCAGCGCCGGTGGAATACCGCGCTGATCTGAACCTGCCAGAGCCTCAGGAAGATAAGAAGCGGCGCGTCGACGACGTTGTCATCAAGGCCGCCGCCATCGTCCTGGTGGTTTCGATTCTCACGTTCGCCGTCGCCGTTCCGGATGGCACTGCCACCGCCATCGGTGCAGCACGGACCTTTGTCACCGAATACTTCACGTGGTTCTTCGTCGCCTTCTCCGCGCTGGCGCTGGGCGTCTGCGGTTGGCTGGCGTTCGGCAGGTTCCGCCACATCCGCCTTGGCGGACCGGATGCCAAGCCCCAGTATGGCAAATTTGCGTGGTATTCCATGCTCTTCGCTTGCGGCCAGGGCATTGGACTAATCTTCTGGTCCGTTGCCGAGCCCATCATGCTCAAGGACGAGAACCCGCTGTTCCCGGCCGGTTCCGCCAGCCCGGTGGACGGGGCGATGGCCTGGTCCTACTTCCACTGGGGCCTGACGGCCTGGGCGATGTACGGCATTGTCGCCATCTGCCTGGCTTACTCGCACCACAACCTGGGCAAGAAGCTAACGTTCCGCGACGCCGTCGTCGATATCTTCCCGCGCAAGTCCCGCCGCGGCGCCGGCATGGTCATCGAGTTGCTCGCGATCCTCGCCACCGTGCTCGGCCTCTCCACCTCGTTCGGTTTTGCCACGCTGCAGTTCACCTCCGGCATCAGCGCCATCACCGGCATCCATGCCAGCGCCCCGCTGTGGATTGCAATCATCGTGGCACTGGGGGCCCTCACGGCAGGGTCGGTTTTCTTCGGCATCAGCAAGGGCATGAAGCGGATCAGCGAGATCAACTCGGTGCTGAGCATCGTGCTCCTGGTCGCCGTGTTCGCGTTCGGCCCGATCATCTATCTGGCGTCCACCTTGTCGCAGACCTTCGGCGCATTTTTCCAGAATTTCCTGGCGATGAGCCTCTGGACGGACTCCGGCGTCGCAGCCGCGGGCATCGGTTCCTGGCAGGACAGCTGGAACGGTTGGTGGACGGTCTTCATCTGGTGCTGGGTCATCGCGTTCTCCCCGTTTGTGGGAGCCTTCATCGCCCGCATCTCCCGCGGCCGGACCATCGGGGAATTCGTCCTGGGCGTCACCGTTGTTCCGTCCCTGATCGTGATGCTCTGGATCGGCATTATCGGCGGTGCCGCCCTGTACTACGACAACGGGACCAATGGGTCCATCGCGGCTGCGGTGGCCGAAGACACCTCGCAGGGTCTGTTCGTAATGCTCGAGTACATCCCCGCGGTCGGCACCATCCTGCTGGTCGTGGCGACCATCCTCGTGGCGACGTACTACATCACCTCCCTGGATTCCGGCGTGCACGCGCTGGCGGAATTCGTCTCCTCGGGGCGGACGCCCAGCAAGCTCTTCCGGGTGGTACTGGTGGCAAGCATCGTGGCCATCACCGTGGCGCTGCTGACCCTGGGCGGCACGTCCGTGATCGATACCGTCCAAACCGGCACGATCATCGGCGCGTTCCCATTCGCCTTTGTCATCATCATCATGGTGGTCAACTTCGTAAAACGGTTGAAAAAGCGCGAAACCACACAGGTTGAGGCAGCCGCGGCGGAGCAACCGATCGAGGAGCAACTAACCAAATAGCGGTGCCGGCCGGCCGAATAGTGGCGCCGGAAGCTTGACCGGCCGATACTGACACACCTTGAGGGGCTGCTGCACGCGGCAGCCCCTCCTTCTGCCGGTTGCCCCTCCTGTCTGCCGTCGGCCCCTCCTTCTGCCGGATGCCGGAGCCGGGGCAGCTGAAGACGCGCAGCAACCGGCGCACCGTGCTGAACCTGAACGGTGAGCCGGCGATATCGGGGAACGGCGGCTTGGCACATAGGCTGGCGGTATGGACTCCCCTATCCAGCGCTACCTGACGCACATCCACGAGGAGATCGCGCGCATTAAGGACGGCGAACCCGCCAGCTACATTCCGGCGCTGGCCGACGTGGACCCAAACAACTACGGCATCTGCCTGGCCACGGTGGACGGGTACGTCTATGAAGTCGGCGATACCCGCGAAGAGTTCACCATCCAGTCCATCTCCAAGCCGTTCACTTATGGACTGGCGCTGTCGGACCGCGGCATGGCGGCGGTGGACGAGAAAATCGACGTCGAACCCTCCGGCGACGCCTACAACGAGATCTCCCTAGCCGAGGGCAGCGGCCGGCCCTCCAACGCGATGATCAACGCCGGGGCGCTGGCGGCGACGTCGTTAGTCAAAAGCGCCGGACCGTACTCGCGTTCCCGCCGGATCCTGAACATGTTCTCCGACTTCGCGGGCCGGGACCTGGCCGTCAGCGAGCGCGTGTACAAATCGGAGCTGGCGCACGGGCACCGGAACAAGGCGCTGGCGTACCTGCTGCGTTCGTTCAACATCATCGAAACCGACCCGGACCCGGTGGTGGAGGACTACTTCCGGCAGTGCTCGGTGCTGGTCAACTGCCGCGATTTGTCCATCATGGCGGCCACCCTGGCGAACAGCGGCACCAACCCGCTGACCGGCGAGGACCTGCTGGAGATCGGCGAAGTGGAGCGCGTGTTGTCGGTCATGACCACCTGCGGGATGTACGACGACGCCGGGGCGTGGATGAGCTCGGTGGGCATGCCGGCCAAGTCCGGCGTGGCCGGCGGCATCCTGGCCGTGCTGCCGGGCCAGGTGGGGCTGGCGGTGTACTCGCCGCCGCTGGACGCGCACGGCACCAGCGTGCGCGGAATCGAAACCTGCCAGCGGCTCTCGGACGACATGGAACTGCACTTCGTCCGCGCCGGCCGCACCGGCAAGTCCGCCATCCGCGCGGGCTACGACATCACGGACTCCCCCTCCGGCATCCGCCGCACCGACGAGGCCGCGGATGTGCTGCGCGAGCACGGCCACCGGGCCATGGTCATCGAGCTGAACGGGGACCTGCTCTTTGCCGGCTCCGAATCCGTGGTGCGCGAGCTCAGTGCCTTGAGCGACGACGTCGAACACGTCATTCTGGACCTGCGCCGCGTGGACGAGGTGGCCGCGGTGGCACTGCGCATGCTCGCCGATGTCCGCGAACAGCTCACGGCTGCCGCACGCCAGTTGGTGCTGATCGACGGCGAAGGCACCCTGGCGGCGTCGTTCATGGAGGTCGACGGCGAAGTCCCGACCTTAACTACCCGCAGCGCCGCGGTGGAGTGGTCCGAAAACCAGCTCATCGCCCGGTACGGCGGTGACCTTGAGCTCCCGGATGCGGTGCGGCCGTCGGACAGCCCCGCCCTCAGCTCCCTCAGCGAGGACGATGCTGCGGCGCTCGAGCAGCGGATGGTGCCCAAAACGTACGACGACGGCGACGTGATCCGCCGCGTGGGGCAGCGGTTCGGCGGCGTGTTCTTCATTGTCTCGGGCAAGATCACCACGTCCGTGCCCGGACCGAACGGAACGCGGGTCAAACTCAGCACCCTCTCCGCGGGCATGACCTTCGGCGAATTGGCACTGGGCAGCGAGAACCGGCAGGAAACCACGGTCAAGGCCGTGGGTCCGGTGGAGCTGATGGTGCTCAGCGCCGACGAAATCCTCGCGCTCGAAGAGGACGATGCGCGGCTGGCCCTGGAGTTATGGAAGGCGCTGACCCGCGATGCCTACATCCGGGTGGACCAGTACCTGCGCGAAACGGCCGTCCGCATCCGGGACTGACTGTTCCTAGCGGGCGCGCAGTCCGGCCAGGACCGCGTCCACGCCGAAGAGGAAAGCCTCGTCGTCGTCGTTATCCTGGTACACGTTTTCCGGCAACAATCCGGCCGCGGCGAGATCGGCGTGGGTCTGCTCCTCCGCCACGGCGCCGAGAATGAAATGGGTCAGCGTGCGCGCGCCCCAGCGCGTCTGCTGGTCGGTCAGTCCGGCACCTTGCAGAAGTGTGCGCAGGGTGGCGATCGCCGGCAGCGCCTCCGGATTCAGCGCATGCGCCAGCGACACCACGTCGGCACCGTCCCGCACGGCCAGCAGCGCCGTGCGGATGTCCGCGGCCAACCGGCGGACCGGATCGCCGTCCGACACGCCGGGGTCATCCGCATCCGCCCCCACCTCCGCCAAAATCTGTTCGGCCAGCACGCCCAGCAGATCCTGCTTGTTCTTCACGTGCCAATACAGCGCCCCGGGCTGGACACCCAGATCACGGGCTAACCGCCGCATGGACAGATCGCCCAGGCCGTAATGGCGCAGGATGTCCATGGCTGCATCCACAATCTGCCGCCGGGTGAGGCTCATCCATTCCTCCTGATCCATCCGCCAAGGTCAAAACACAGTCCTGTTCCATCATGCCGTAACGGCCGCTGACCGGTGCGCGCCGCCAACGTCGCAGGTCACAGCCTTTTTTCGTGACAGCCCTCACAAAAGACACCAAAATGCGCTATTGTTGCGTGGTCAGACCATAGTGGTCCGACCACCGCCCCGGTTCCGTGCCCCATCATGCGAAGGAAAACCTGTGGAGACATTCACCCCCACCACTGATCCACTAGCCGGTAGCGTCGCGCTCTCGGCCGTAGTCTCGCTGCTACCGCTGCTGACCTTCTTCGTGCTGCTCGCCGTCGTCAAGACGAAGTCGCACGTGGCCGGGCTGGTGTCTCTGCTTGTGGCACTGCTCGTCGCCATTCTGGCCTTCCAGATGCCCGCCGGGCTGGCCTTGATGTCCGGTGGACTCGGAGCGGTCTTCGGCGCGTTCCCCGTCGTCTGGATCGTGGTCATGGCCGTGTGGCTGTACCAAGTTACGGTCATCAGCGGCCGTTTCGAAGACCTGCGACGGGTGTTCGATGTGATCGGCCGCGGCGACGTCAGGCTGCAGTCCATCCTCATCGCCTTCTGCTTCGGCGGTCTGCTCGAGGCGCTCGCCGGGTTCGGGGCGCCCGTGGCGATCACCGCCACGATGCTGCTCGCACTGGGCATGGCTCCACTGCGCGCCGCCGCCGCCGTGCTGGTCGCCAACACCGCGCCGGTCGCCTTCGGAGCGGTGGCGATCCCGATCACCACCGCCGCGGGACTGACCGGGCTGGATGCCGACCACATCGGCGCCGTAGTCGGCCGGCAGGCTCCGCTGCTGGCGTTCGTCGTTCCCCTGGTCCTGTTGCTGATCCTGGACGGAAAGCGGGGGCTCAAGGACTGCTGGCCCGCGGCCCTGGTCATTGGCTCCTCGTTCGGCATCGCACAGTTCCTTTGCTCGAACTACTTCTCCTACGAACTCACGGATGTGGTGGCCTCGTTGGTCGCCATGGGTGCGGCGGTGGCGTTCCTTCGTGTCTGGGAACCGCGCGGCAGGACGGCTGCCCGTGAACGCATCTGCGCAGAGGTTCCGGTCGGCGCGAGCCGCGTACCGGTCGCTGGAAGCGGCATGCCGGTCGCTGGCCGCCACGTGCAGGGTGGCGGATCCGGCATGCAGGGCGGCGGCGTGCCCGGAACGGACTCTGCCGCCGAACGGCTAACCCCGGTCCGCACCTGGCTCGCGCTCTTTCCGTACTTCCTCGTCATCGTGGTCTTCGGCGTTGCCAAACTCTGGACCTTCGGCGTGGACATCCCGGGATGGCTGGCCTCCACCGACATCGCGGTACCGTGGCCGCTCCTGTACGGGAACATCGTCGACGCCGCCGGCGACCCGGTGTCTTCCACCATCTACAAGTTCACCTGGCTCTCCAACCCTGGCACGCTGCTGCTCATTGCCGGACTGCTCGTCGCCGTCGTCTATTCACGTTTCGACGGCGCCGGCCGCTACCCGCTCCGGGTGCGTACGGCGCTGGCCGAAATCCCGCGCACAATCCACCGCATGCGCTGGGCCGGTTTGACCATCCTCACTGTGCTCGCCCTGGCCTACGTGATGAACCTGTCCGGGCAGACCGTCTCCATCGGCACCTGGCTGGCGGGCACCGGGGCGTTCTTCGCCTTCCTCTCTCCGATGCTGGGCTGGATCGGCACCGCCGTCACCGGCTCGGACACCTCGGCCAATGCCCTGTTCGCCAAGCTGCAGCAGACCGCCGGGCTGAAAGCGGGGATTGACCCGAACCTGCTCGTGGCCGCCAACACTTCCGGCGGTGTGGTCGGCAAGCTGATCAGCCCCCAGAATCTGGCCATTGCCGCCACCGCCGTCCGGCTCGACGGCCAGGAGTCCCTCATTCTGCGCAAGGTCGTTGGCTGGAGCGTGGGCATGTTGCTGGTGCTCTGCATCGTCGTCTACCTGCAGTCGACGCCGGTCCTGGGGTGGATGCTGCCTTAGGACGACACGTCCACCGGCGGCCGGGCATGCCTTGCAAGGCGTGCCCGGCCGCCTGCTCATGCGAAGATGAAGCCGTGACCAGCAAGATAGCAAAACCCGCACCGCGCGCCTACGAGGCGGTGCTCCAAAGTATCGAGGCGGAGCTGCGCTCCGGGGCCCTCAAGCTCGGCGATCAACTGCCCGGCGAACGGACGCTGGCCGAAAAACACGGGCTGTCCCGGGCCTCCGTACGCGATGCCATCCGCATCCTGGACGTACTCGGAGTGGTCCGCACGTCCACCGGCTCCGGCCCCAACGCAGGCGCGGTCATCATATCCCAGCCCGCCTCCGGCTTGGCCGCCGCACTGCGGTTGCATGTGGCTACCCGCCAGTTGACCGTCGGCGAGATCGTGCAGACACGTATCCTGCTCGAGACCGGAGCCGCGGAGGCCGCCACCGTCGACCCGGAGGACGAGGCAACCCGGGCCAAGCTTGACGAGGCCGCGGGACTACTGGAATTGATGGACGATCCGGAGCTCGCCCGCGCGGACTTCCATGCGCTCGACGCCCGGTTCCACGTGCTGCTTTCCTCGCTCGCCGGCAATGCGGTCATCGAGGCGATGATGGAGTCGCTGCGCCTGTCCATCAGTGACTACGTTGCGGAGTCGATCCGCAGCGACGAGGCATGGGAACCGGTCGCCGACGTCCTGCGCACCCAACATCACGGCATCCTGGCTGCGGTGTCTGCAGGAGAGGGCAAGCGGGCCTCCCAGCTGCTCCGCGAGCACATCGAATGGTTCTACGCCGAAACCCAGCGCTGAAACTCCGTCGGCTTAAAGGCGGCCAGGACTTAGGGATCTGCGGCTCGTGGACATCGTCGACTAGTCGCTACGTCACAATCCTGAACACTGTTCAATACTGTTGACAGAACCCTCGCGCCTCAACACACTTGAACGGTGTTCAATTACTTTCAAGATCTGGCCGACCGGCAACTGGCCGGCGGCACCCTGACCCGCGAGGAAGCCCTCGCCGTCCTGCACGCCACCGACGAGCAGCTCCTCGATGTGGTGGCCGCCGCGGGCCGGCTGCGCCGCGCGCACTTCGCCAACACCGTCAAGGTCAACTACTTGGTAAACCTCAAATCAGGCCTGTGTCCCGAGGACTGTACATACTGCTCCCAGCGCCTCGGTTCCGCCGCCCAGATCCTCAAGTACACCTGGCTCAAGCCTGAGGAAGCCGTGCAGCAGGCCGCCACCGGCATCCGAGCCGGTGCTTCCCGCGTCTGCTTGGTCGCCAGCGGCAAGGGCCCCACCGACCGGGATGTCGACCGCGTGGCTTCGATGGTGGAGGGCCTCAAGGACGAGCACCCGCAGGTGGAGGTCTGCGCCTGCCTCGGCATCCTCAAGGACGGCCAGGCCTCCAAGCTCAAAGACGCCGGCGTCGACGCCTACAACCACAACCTCAACACCAGCGAGTCCAACTACGCGGACATCTGCACCACGCACGAATACGCCGACCGCGTGCGCACCGTCGAGCATGCCAAGGACGCCGGGCTCTCCCCCTGCTCCGGCCTGATCGTGGGAATGGGCGAGACCGACGATGACCTGATCGACGCGGTCTTCGCCCTGCGGGAGCTGGACAGCGACTCGATCCCGGTCAACTTCCTGATGCCGTTCGAGGGCACGCCGCTGGAAGGCACCTGGCTGCTGACCCCCGCCCACTGCCTGCGCATCCTCGCGATGATCCGCTTCGCCTGCCCCGCCACCGAACTGCGCATGGCCGGCGGTCGCGAAATGCACCTTCGTTCGCTGCAGCCGCTGGCCCTGCAGGTCGCCAACTCGCTGTTCCTGGGCGACTACCTCACCAGCGAGGGCCAGGAGGCCAAGGCGGATCTGGACATGATCGCCGACAACGGCTTCGTGGTCCTGGGTGCCGGCCCGGATTCTTCCACCGGGTCCATCGAAGCCCCCCAGTCCCGTGTGCCCTCCGGGTCCGCCCGCTCCACTGCATCCGCCCCCTTCACCAATCCCCAGGCAAACAACGACGGCGGTGTCCCGGCTTCCGCAGGCCAGGTCACCATCCGCCGCCGCGGCGCCGGCACGGAACTCGCCCCCAATGTCTGAGACTGCCCTCGCCACCGCAGCCGCCGCGCCGGGCAGCCCGGTCGAGTTTCCCGCCGGGGCACCCTCCGCTGCACGCACTCTGGACAAGTCAGCCGCCGCCGCGCCGTCGCTTATCGCCCGCGACCGCGGCCTGCTCTGGCATCCGTATGCCCCGCTGGACGGCCCGGATCCGTACGCCGTCACCGGAGCGTCGGGGACACGGCTCCAGCTTCAGGCTTCGGACGGCGAACGCTTTGAGGCGGTGGATGCGATGAGTTCCTGGTGGTCCGCCATCCACGGCTACCGGCACCCGGTGCTGGACGAGGCGGTCCGCCGGCAGACGGAGCAGTTCAGCCATGTCATGTTCGGCGGCCTCACCCACGAGCCGGCCGTCCGGCTCGCCGAGCAGCTGGTGGAGCTGGCGCCGGATCCGCTGGAACATGTGTTTTTGGCGGACTCCGGCTCCGTCTCGGTGGAGGTGGCCTTGAAGCTGGCGGTGCAGTACCAGGCAGCCGTGGGCCGGCCCGGCCGCCAGCGGTTCCTGGCCCTGCGCGGCGGCTACCACGGCGACACGTTCGCGGCGATGAGCGTGTGCGATCCGGTGGACGGCATGCATGCAGCGTTCCCCGGCCTCGTCGCGCAGCAGCACTTCCTGCCGCGTCCGCCGGCGGCGCGGCTGAACAACGACGGCGAACTGGTCGCCGATGCGTCCGAGGTAACCGGCTGGATCGCCGAGCTGGAAGAGACGGCGGCGCGGCATGCCAGGGAGCTGGCCGGCATCATCGTGGAGCCGGTGCTGCAGGGCGCCGGCGGAATGTACAGCTACGCCCCCGAATGCCTGCAGGCTTTGCGCCGGGTGGCGGACGAACACGGACTGCTGCTGATCTTCGACGAGATCGCCACCGGCTTCGGCCGCACGGGGCGGCTCTTCGCGTCCGAGTGGGCCGGCGTCGCGCCGGACGTCATGTGTGTGGGCAAGGCACTGACCGGCGGCTACCTGACCCTCGCCGCGCTGCTCTGCTCCGGCGAGGTGGCTGCCGCCATCACGGCCTCGGAGTTCCGAGCGCTGCTGCACGGGCCTACCTTCATGGCCAACCCGCTGGCCTGCGCGGTGGCGACCGCTTCCCTGGAACTGCTGGACTCCGCGGACTGGCGGAAGCAGGTGCAGCACGTCCAGCAAGGATTGTCCGCCGCACTGGCACCCGCTGCCGACATGGACTCTGTCCGCGATGTCCGGGGGCTTGGCGCCGTCGGGGTGGTCCAACTGGACCGGCCGGTGGACATTCCCGCCATCACCCGCGCTGCGCTGGAGCACGGTGTGTGGGTACGGCCGTTCCGCGACCTGATCTACACCATGCCGCCCTATGTCTCCTCGGCGGAGGATCTCGCAGCCATCGGCGCTGGCATCACCGCAGCCGTCGCCCGGGTGCACGGCTGATGGGCGCCATGCAGCAGTGGCTCACGGACCAGGCCCACGTGCGCACGCGACGTGGCACGGTGCGGAGCACCACCGCCCGAAACCTGACGGGCCGGAGCGCGGCCCCCTCGGACTCGGCTGCCACGAACTCGGCCGCGCCGGACACGCTGCTGGATCTGGCCTCCAACGACTATCTGGGCCTGTCCACCGATCCCCGGCTCAAGGCCGCGGCCGTCGACGCGATCGAACGCTACGGCACGGGTGCCCGGGCTTCCCGGGTGGTCACCGGCACGCAGCCGGTGCACGCGGAGCTCGAAGAGGAACTCTGCGGGCTGACCGGCCAGCCCGCTGCCTTGGCGTTCTCCAGCGGCTACGCGGCGAACCTCGGTATCCTCACCGCGCTCGGCGGCCCCGGCACGCTGATCGTCCGGGACGAACATTGCCATGCCTCGCTGATCGACGGCGCACGGCTCTCCCGCTCGCCGGTTGAGGTGTTTGCCCATGGCGATCTCGCCGCGCTGGACCGGTTGCTGGCAGGCCGAAGCCAGCCGCGCGCCGTCGTCGTTGTTGAATCGGTCTACTCGGTACTCGGGGACGCCGCCGACCTGGCGGAAACCGCACGGATCTGCGCCAAACATGACGCCCTGCTGGTGGTGGACGAGGCACACGGAATCGGTGTCGCCGGCGGCGGCCGCGGGGCCGTGCACTCGGCAGGTTTGGCCGGTGCCGAGCATGTAGTGCTCACGGCGACGTTGTCCAAGGCGTTGGGCGCTCAAGGAGGCGGGGTGCTCGGGCCGGCCGCCCTGCGCGCACATCTGGTCAACACGGCCCGCAGCTTCATTTTCGATACCGGACTGGCCCCCGCCGCAGCCGCCGCCGCTGCCGAAGCCTGCCGGATCATCGCCGCCGACCCGTCGTTGGCGCAGGCCGTGCTCGGCAATGCGGCCATCATCGCGCAGGTGTGCGGAATCGAGCAGGCCGCCGGCGCCGTGCAGTCCGTTCCCGTCGGCCGGGCGGAAGATGCCGCGCAACTCGCCGTCCGGTTGGAGGCAGCCGGGGTCCTGGTCGGGTGCTTCAGGCCGCCGAGCGTGCCGGACGGCATCTCGCGGCTGCGGCTGACGGCCCGCGCGGACCTGGCACCGGAGCAGGTACAGCACGCCGCCCGGCTGGTCGCCGGGCTGGTGGCCGGAATGGTGCCGGACAAGGCAGACGGAATGGACGCTGCAAGAATGGGGGCGGGGGCGGGATGAGCTTCCACGTGGTTTCGGATCCGGCAGAGGTGCGTGAAGTCATGCGCCGGACCGAGGATTTCCTACCCACCAACGCGCTGACCTCCGTGGTGCCCCTGGCCCCGGCCGCCCTGCGCATCCTCAGCCGCGCCCGCTTTGCACTGCCGCCGGTGCTGGCCTCGGCCACCGGCGCCAAGCACCGCCAGGTCCGCAAGCTCGTGGCCGGTTTTTTCACCCCCGCGAAAGTCGCCGCGATCGGACCGCAGGTACGGGAGCTGACCCAGGTGCGCACCGCGGAGACCGCCGAGCTGCTGCAGCACGGCCCGGCGGATCTGGCCGACGCGGTGGCCAAGCACATTCCGCCGATCATCATGGCGGAGCTGACCGGCATCCGGTGCCCCGACCTGGACGTCCTCAAGCGCTGGAGCCGGGACTCGCTGGAACTGTTCTGGGGCTGGCCGCCCGAGGACCGCCAGCCGGTCCTGGCGGAGAGCGCCGCAGAATTCTACGGCTGGCTGCGCGGCGAAGTGGCCACCAGCCGCGGCACCGGGTCGCTCTTCGGCGTGCTCGATGCCGCCGGGCTCACGCCGTCGGAAATCTGCTCGCTGGGCTATTTCCTGGTCATAGCGGGGCAGGAAACCACCGCACAGCTGATCGGCACGTCCTTCTACCGCGCGCTGCAGGAGCCGGGACGCTGGCAACAGCTCGGAGCCGGGGCCAGGGCAGGGGCGGGGGCCGAGGCCGGGAGCGGAGCCGACTCCAGGGCTCCCTCCGGGGCCAAGTCCTTCGTGCGGCAGGTGCTGGCCACCGAATCCTCCGTGCATACCTGGCGGCGCGCCGTTCCCCGTGACACTCGATTAGGCGGCACCGAGCTCCCCGCCGGCGCGGAAATCCTGCTCGAGCTCAGCGGCAAGCATCCTCCGGACACAGGCGGAACCGCCTATTCGCTGGCGTTCGGCCACGGCTTGCACCGCTGCCTGGGCGCCAAACTCGCCGAGCTGGAAACCGTCCTGGTGCTTGAGGAGACGGCCCGGGCACTGCCGGCGGTGCGGCTCACGGGGCCGGATCCGGACTGGCTACGCCTGCTGTCCTTCCAAACCCCGCTCACCGTCACGGTGGAACAGGAGGAAAAGTGACCGACACTCCCGCCCCGGCCGGTTTGGCCAGCCTGAACGGCTTGCCGCCGGTCATCTTCGTCACCGGCACCGACACCGGGGTCGGCAAGACGATAACGACGGCGGCGCTCGCCACCGCTTTGCCGGGCACCGTTTCGGTCTACAAGCCGACGCAGACCGGGGTGGCCGACGGCGAGCCCGGCGACATGGACGAAGTGCGCCGACTCTCCGGCGTCGCCGCGGTGTCCGAGGGCATCCGGCTGCTCGAGCCGATGGCCCCGGTGGCAGCTGCCGGGCGGCAAAGCGCGGCCCTGCCTCCGCTCGCGGACCACGTCCGGCACATCGAGCAACTCGCCACGGGATCGGACCATGTCCTGGTGGAGGGCGCCGGCGGACTTCTCGTGGAGCTCGACGACGAAGGCAGGACGCTCGCAGACCTCGCAGCGCGCGTGCGGAACTCCGGCGTCGGCAATGCCCATGAGCAGATTTCCGTCAGTCGAGGCTTCGGCGGCGGAGGTTCCGGCGTCGTCGTTGTCTGCCGCAGCGGACTGGGCACGCTGAACCACACCCTCCTCACGCTCGAGGCCCTGAGAACGCGAAGCCTCGCAGCCGCCGGACTGGTCATCGGCTCCTGGCCGGCGGAGCCGAGCGCGGTGGAAGAGGACAACCTGCGGTACCTGCAGAATCTGGATGTGCCGTTCCTCGGCGCCATCCCGCAGGACGCCGCAGCCCTGCACCCGGCCAGGTTCCAAGCCGGCGCCCGGGAGTGGTTCCGACTGCGCTAGCGCTGGGCAGCCGGCACTAGCGCTAGCAGCCGGCGTTGGGGCCAGCAGCCGGCGTTGGGGCCAGCAGCCGGCGTTGGGGCTAGCTGGTGGCGTTGGCGCAGGCGTCCTGCAGTGCGTTCACAGACTCGGCCGGCACTTGGTCTCCGGCCTGCGCAATGTCACCCATCGGCGTCGTAATTTCGGCGGGCACGCCGGCCTGTTCGGCGGCATCGACGAGGCCGGCAAGCAGTTGCTTCTCTCCTGCGCTGATCGTGCCGTCCGCCACAGGTTTGCAGACCTGCTGGAGTACTTCGTCGACGGCAGCCGATGTGATTCCTGACACAGCATCAGAGGCGGCCTGGCTGGCGGCATCCTGGGCGCCGGAAACGGCGTCGTTAGCCGCATCGGTGGCGGCCTGTTCAACCTGGCTGCACCCCGTGATGAGCAGGGAAAACATTACAAAAACGAGGGCAAAGCTGCGACGGATCATCCGGCAAGATTACTACGGAACGACGCCACCGCCCGAACCCAATTCGCTGGCCGTCCACTAGCACCAAGCCACCCCGAAACCCGCCATTGGCGGCGTGTCCGTTTTGCGGAGTTATCAATCCGTTATGTAGGGTGGCAACCACGTCGGCGCTTCCTGGGCCGGCCCCCTCGGAATGGCTTTGCCTAACTCTGCCACCGTTCCGAGTCCGTTCGCTAGACAGATGGCAGAGGCGGGGGACCCACGTTTATCGGGCTCCCTCCAGAGCCCTTGGGGTTAAGCCGCAGTTCACCACGGAGCGATTTTCCGAGGTGGAACGCGGCCGGGTGACTCCCATCCGAACCCGACAGCTTACCTCGCAGGCATTGGGAGAGGCTACAACCTTGTTCAAGATCAATTCCGCACGCCATCGTGCCACCCCGGTCCACAGCAACCCGTTCAGCGGAGTTTCGAAGGCCGTATCGTCCCACGCAGGTACCGTTGGCCGCAGTGCCGCAGTTGTCACCGCTGCCGGTGGCCTGATGCTCGGCGCCGGCCTGCCCGCCAACGCCGCAGCCGACGTATCCTCCAGCGACTTCGCCGCCACGGCCCAGGCTGAGACTGTTGCCGCTCCGGCCGCAGCACCGGCACCGGCCGCCTCGGAAGAGGCTGCAACCCACACCGTCAAGGCCGGCGACACCCTCGGCAAGATTGCCGCGCAGCACGGCATTGAGCTGAACGACGTCTTCGCCGCCAACGGCCTCGGCTGGGAATCGGTCATCTACCCGGGCGACGTCATCCAGCTCTCCGGTGCCGCACAGGCTCCGGCCGACCACTCTGCACATGCTGCTCCTGCTCCGGCCGAGGCACCCGCCGCCGCTCCGCAGGAAGAAGACTTCACCGTTGCCGCAGCCAGCGCCAACATCGAGCCGGCTTCCGTCAGCACGGCCAGCACCTCGGGCATTGTCGCCACCGCCAAGTCCATGGTCGGCACCCCGTACGTCTGGGGCGGCACCTCCACCAGCGGCTGGGACTGCTCCGGCTTCGTGCAGTGGGTCTACGCCCAGCACGGCATCGACCTGCCCCGCGTCACCACCGCACAGGCCGGCGCCCTGACCCCGACCAGCAACCCGAAGCCGGGCGACCTGGTTCTGCAGAACGGTGGAAGCCACATCGGCATCTACCTCGGCGACGGCCAGATGATCAGCGCCCTGAACCCGGGCGAGGGCACCAAGGTGCACCCCACCAGCTGGATGCCTGTAGACGGCTACTTCACCAAGTAAGCCCTGCGGCCGCACAGCCGCACTCTGCATGTAGGCACGCTCCTATATATAGGTATGCACCGCCGGATTTTCCGGCGGTGCATACCGCGTTAAGTGGGGCATCTTATGTGGGGTGTACCCCTTTTGGGAGCCGGCGGGAATAGTGCTTCCACTATGCTGGTTAGTCTTGCTATCGTCGCCTCGCGCAGGCACCGCTTCCCCCGAAAACCATTGAGGATACCTTCCGTGAGCCAACAGTCCCCGGCCGAACCCGCCGTCGTAAATTCCGGCGCCGCGCCAGTACCCGGACCGGGAAGCGACGGCGTCGACCATAAGCGCCGGAACAACCGGGTTATCCGGTTGTTGCTGGCTGCCTCGTTTGTGGTCATCCTGAACGAAACGATCATGAGCGTCGCCCTGACCGAGCTGATGGACGACCTCGGCATCACCGCGCGCGCCGCCCAGTGGCTGACCACGGCGTTCATGCTGACCATGGCGGTGGTCATTCCGATCACCGGTTTCCTCTTGCAGCGCTTCAACACCCGGCCCGTCTTCACCACGGCCATGTCGCTCTTCTCCGCCGGCACGCTGATTGCCGCGATAGCGCCCGGGTTCGAGCCCCTGCTGCTGGGCCGGATTGTCCAGGCCACCGGCACCGCCATCATGATGCCGCTGCTGATGACCACCCTGATGACCCTGGTGGCTCCGGCCGAGCGCGGCAAGACGATGGGCAACGTCTCGATTGTCATCTCCGTGGCGCCGGCCATCGGGCCGACCATCTCCGGCATTATCCTCAACGCCTTGTCCTGGCGGTGGATGTTCTGGCTGGTGCTGCCGATCGCCGTCGCCATGCTGATCATCGGGAACCGGCGGGTGGACAACGTCACCGAACCGAGGCCCGTGCCGCTGGACCTGTTCTCCGTGGTGCTCTCCGCGTTCGGCTTCGGCGGCCTGATCTATGGCCTGAGCCTGGTCGGCCAGGGCTCCGGCGAGGCCGGCGAGACGGTGTCCGCCATGCCGATGTGGATCTCCTTCGGCGTGGGGCTCGTGGCCCTGTCCGCCTTCATCCTGCGCCAGCTGAGGCTCCAGCGGCGGGACCGCGCACTGCTGGACCTGCGCACCTTCCGCTCCAGCACCTTCGCGGTGACCGTGGGCCTGATGGTCATCAGCATGGCCGCACTGTTCGGCACCATCATCCTGCTCCCCATCTATATGCAGCAGGTGCTTGGACTCGAACCGTTCCAGATCGGCCTGATGCTGCTGCCCGGCGGGCTCCTGATGGGTCTGCTGGCGCCGTTTGTCGGCCGGCTCTACGACCGGTTCGGCCCCACCGTCCTGCTGGTGCCGGGAACAATGCTGGTCAGCGTCGTGCTGTGGTTCCTGTCCACACTGACCGAGAACACCTCCCCGTTCACGCTGCTGGCCGCGCACATTGTCTTGAGCATCGGCCTGGCCTTGCTCTTCACTCCGCTGTTCACCGCCGGCCTCGGCGCGGTGAAGCCGGAACTCTACTCGCACGGCAGCGCCATCATCGGCACGGTCCAGCAGGTGGCGGGCGCCGTGGGCACGGCCTTGTTCGTGACCGTGATGTCCATCCAGTCCGCCGCCCTCGCCGCAGACGGTTCGGCGGGTACGGTTGCGGTGGCCGGCGGCGTGCGTGCCGCGTTCCTGGCCGGCGCGATCATCTCGGTCTTCGCCGTGGCGGCAGCCTTCTTCGTCCGCAAGCCCGCGGACAACCAGGCTGCAGACCATGAGGCACCGGAGCATCCGGCAACGGCCAGCCAGACGCCGGACAGCCAGAGCGCGTCACCGGCGGAGTCCGCCGGCGCGTTGGCCGACGGCCGCTGAGGCCTGCCCCGGAGGTTTCGCTGACCGGCAGCCCGTAGGAAGAGCAAGGGCGTACGACGGCGGCCCCAGACTTCGACAGCGCACGTCACCTTTATGCGGCAGCGTCACCATCGTGATTCCGGTGGGCATGAGGACCGGAACTGTCCTCAATTCCCTTTCCGAACCCACCCGGCCTTTTCTAAGATGCCACCATGACGATCATCGAGGCCCGCGGCCTGACCAAGATCTACAAGACGAAAACCGGCGCAGTCCATGCCCTGGACGGGCTGGATCTTTCCGTCCCGCGCGGCACGGTCAAGGCACTGCTCGGGCCCAACGGCGCCGGCAAAACCACGGCCGTCAAGGTGCTGACCACGCTCGTCAAACCGGACCGCGGCACCGCGCATATCGACGGGATCGACGTCGCCGCCGCGCCGAAGGAAGTGCGCCGGATCATCGGCGTCGCCGGACAGTACGCCGCGGTGGATGAGAACCTGACCGGCTTCGAGAACCTGGAAATGGTCGGCCGGCTCTACCATCTCGGTGCCAAGACGGCGCGGCGCCGGGCGCAGGAACTGATCGACCAGTTCGAACTGACCGAAGCCGGCAACCGCCCGGTTAAGGGGTTTTCCGGCGGCATGCGGCGGCGGATCGACCTCGCCGGCGCCCTGGTGATCAACCCCAAGATCCTGTTCCTGGACGAACCGACCACCGGGCTGGATCCGCGCAGCCGGCTCGCGCTCTGGGGTGTGATCAAGAACCTCGTGGCCGAGGGCACCACCCTGCTGCTGACCACCCAGTACCTCGAGGAGGCGGACCAGCTCTCGGACGACATTGCCGTGATCGACGGCGGCAGGGTCATCGCCGAGGGCACCGCGGATGAGCTCAAGGCGCAGATCGGCGGCCACCGCGTGGTTGTCACGCTGGTGGACGAGGCGGACGCCGGCACGGCGAGCGGCATTCTGGCCCGGCACGGCGAGGGCGAGGCCCAGGTCTCCGGAGACGGCCGCGTGGTGGAAGTGCCCGTGACCGACGGGCCGCGCGCGCTGCAGTATGTGCTCGCGGACCTCGGCGAGGCCAACATCCAACTGCACGACGTCGGCATGCGCCGCCCCACACTGGACGATGTCTTCCTCAAACTCACCGGCCGTAAGGCCGAAACCGATGATGACGACGACGGCGGTGCGGACACCGGCGCAGGCTCCCGTCGCGACAAGACGGAACTGGAGAACGCGAAATGACCGCCCTCACCCGGCCGGACTCCGCGCCCGCACTGGCCAGCACCGGCAGCAGCTTCGGCCAGTTCCTCTCCGACGGCTGGATCGCCACCCGCCGGAATCTGGTCAAGATCAAGCGCGTGCCGGAAATTCTGGTCTTTACCATCCTGCAGCCGATCATGTTCGTGCTGCTCTTCAGCCAGGTCTACGGCGGCGCCATGGCGATCGACAACTACACGTTGTTCCTGATGGCCGGCATTTTCGCCCAAACGGTCATCTTCGGCTCCACGTTCTCCGGCGCGGCGATGGCGCAGGACCTCAAGGACGGGATCATCGACCGTTTCCGCACCCTGCCCATGAGCCCGGCCGCGGTCTTGGTGGGCCGCACCAACGGAGACCTGGCCATCAACTCCATTTCCATGCTCATCATGATGGCAACCGGTTGGGCGGTCGGCTGGCGGGTAACGACGTCGTTCTGGGGTTTCATCGGCGGCGTCGCCATACTGTTGCTGTTCTCGTATTCCTTCAGCTGGGTCATGGCGCTGCTGGGCATGAGCGTCCGCAGCCCGGAAATCATCAACAATGCCTCGTTCATGATCCTGTTCCCGCTGACGTTCATCTCCAACGCCTTCGTGCCCATCCACACCATGCCGGACATCCTGCGCATCATCGCCGAGTGGAACCCGGTCTCCGCACTGGTGGCCTCCGCCCGCCAGCTGTTCGGCAACACCTACGCGGAGTTCCCCGAACCCACCGCATGGACGCTGCAGCACCCGTTCGTCACCGTGTTCATCGGCATCGCGGTGATGCTGCTGGTCTTCGTGCCGCTGGCCATCCGGAAGTTCGAGTCCATCAGCTCCCGGTGACCGCCCCTTAGTTCCCGGTGACCGTCCCGCGCACGGTGTGGTAGCGCAGGAACACCACGCCGTTGCCGAAACGGCGTTCCTCCAGCAGTTCGAGCCGCATCCGGACGCCGTCGGGCAGGAACCGTTTGCCGCCGCCCACCATCACGGGCGAGACCAACAGGTGGCACTCATCGACCAGCCCGGCCCGCAGCGCGTGCGCGGCAAGTTCGGCACCGTCGATCGCCAGGTCCCGCTCAGCCGATGCCTTTATCCGCCGGACCTCCTCGGGGTCGAAGCTGCGCTCGATCCGGGTCCGTGCCGACGGTGCCGTATCCAAGGTGGTGGAGTAGACAATCTTGTCCGCGTTCTGCCAGATCCGGGCATAGTCCTGCTCTACGGGCGGCAGGTCCGGATCATCCGCCAGGTCCTCCCACACCGCCATCACCTCATACATCCGGCGCCCGAAGAGGTAGGTGCCCACCGGGCGCGCCAGGTCGTTCACAAAGGCGTGGACCTCCTCGTCCGGCATGCCCCAGTCGAACTTGCCCTCCGCATCCGCAATGTAGCCGTCCAACGAGGTGATGCCGGAGTAGATCAGCTTGGCCATGGGACAATTCTGCCACCCGGAGCTGCATCCCTTAAGATCAATGGGTCCCCTTCGCAGCCAGGCACTGGCAGAAAGTTCTTGATGCGCTCCACTGAACAAGCTGTCTCCAACTGGCACACCCAGAAGGACTTCAGGCTCAGCCCTGCCTGGAAGCTGCTCTCCGCGGCACCGTGGACCATCGCCTTCTTCCGGGCCGAGTTCACGCCGAACCGACCTCGGATTGCGCTTGAGGAATTCCACGCCGCGCTGGCTGCTTTCCTGAAGGAACTCCGGCACGAGAACCTGAATCTGAATGAGCAGTGGCAGGCGGCCAACTATGCCGATTCCTGGGTGCGCAACCAGTTTTTGGCCCGGCCGATGGTGGACGGCCAGTTCGTCTACGAGCCCACCGCGCAGACCCAGCGGGTGCTGAACTTCATCGACGGTTTCACCCAGGAGCGGACCAACCTCAACAGCTCCCGGCTGAGCGCCCTGCTGAACAGCATTGAATCGCTCGCCCATGAGTCGGATCCGGATCCGGCCGCCAGAATCAGCCAGCTCGAGGCGGAAATCGCCGAACGGCAGGCGCAGATCCAGGCGCTGGAGACCGGCCAGGAGCCCGCGGTCCTCCCGCATGAAACCTCCGTTGCCGCGGCCCGGAGCATCCTCGACCTGGCCTCCAGCCTGCCGGCGGACTTCAAACGGATGCGCGACGGCGTGGAGGCTATGCTGCACACCATCCGGCAGGAAATCATGGAGTCCAGCGTGGCCAAGGGCGTCGCCGTGGGCCAGGTTCTCGAAGGCGACCGCCAGCTGCGCAGCACCGCCGAGGGCGAGACTTTCCGCGGCTTCACGGAGTTCCTGAACAACCCGCAGCAGCAGGCCCGCTTCCGCCAGGCTGTCCGGGAGGTGCTCGAGCGCGATTTCGTCTCCGATCTGAGCTCCGACGAGCGCAATACGCTGGCCAACCTGGTGCGCGAGCTGCGCCGCCAGGCCTCCGAGGTCCACGCCATCTACGGCCGCCTCTCCGAGAGCCTGCACACCTACGTCCAGAGCGACGAGTTCCGCGAGTCGATGCTGCTGCGCAAGGCCATCCGCTCGGCCGAGCTGGCAGTGGCCCACTCGCCGGACCTGAAAACCAGGACGCCGGCAGTTCCCGTGAACTTGTACCTGCCGGAGTTCGAAACACTGGCCGGCATCGGGATCTTCAATCCCGAAGACCATGTCCCGCCGCCCAGGCTTGCGGAGCCGCCGGCGCTCAGCGACGCGGACATCCACCGCACGCCCAATACGCCAAAGGCCGACGCCGGTGCCATCCGCCAGGCGATCAGCGCAGCTACCGCTGCGGCGAAGGATGGCAAGGCCACGCTGGGCGCGGCGTTCGGACTGCTGCCGCCCGAGCACCGCCACATCAACTCCATCCGTGGCCTGGTGCTCACGGCCCGCCACACGGACCAGGACGTCGGCGACCGGTTCGAAGTCCTCACCTACAAACAGATCGACGGCGTCGAGCGCACCGCCTACCTCCCGCTCGTCACGTTCACCAAAGATTCAACGGGTTTAAAGGATGAGAGCAAATGACCGAGACCGAGGCTGACATCGCCGCAAGCGGGTACCGCGCGGAGCGGCAACTGTTCGACGGCGACACCGGCACCTTCCCGCTGCAGCTGCGCCAGACGATCGTGCGGCTGCTGCGCGGACCGTACATCGACGGCGTTGCCGACCCCCGGCTGTGGACCACCGTGCTGGACAACCGGCAGGTCATCGCCGACTACCTGTGCGAGATCTTCCTGGTCCTCACCGTGGATCCGGACCGGAAGATCGCCATGCTCACCCCGGCCGACGTGGACGCCCCGCACACCACGGCCATCCAGCCGCGCAAGCCGCTGCGGCGCGAGGAGACGCTGCTGGCCCTGCGCCTGCGGCTGCTGCTGGACCGGCACGCCGGTTCCGGCACCGACGCCACCATTTCGCGCGCCGCCGCCCGGGAAATCCTCGAAGAACACCGGCAGCCGGGCGCGGTGGACGACAAGCGTCTCGAAGAGCTGACCGATGCCTCCCTCTCCCGCCTGCTGGCGCTGAAGCTGCTGCTGCCCACCGAACTGGCCGCCGTGTACCGGGTCAGCAACGCGCTGGCCATAGCACTGCCGTTCGACAGCATCGACCAGATCCCGGCCTACATCGAGGCGCTGGCCCGCAGCGACGCCCAGGAACTGCTGGACCCCGACCTGCTGGATGCTGAAGCACTCGATCCGGAGGTACTGGATCCTGAGCTGCCTGCCCCGGCTGCCGAAGGCCATGCTTCCGGCAGCACCGTCCCTAACAACACCAGCGCAAACGAGGAGGAACTGTGAGCATTGCCCAGACGCTCCCGCTCGGCGAGGAGATCAACCCCGGCCAGTACCGGCTGAGCAAAATCCAGGTGATCAACTGGGGCACATTCCACGGCCGGCACACCATGTACGTGGACCGCGCCGGCACGCTGCTCACCGGCCACCCCGGCGTGGGCAAGTCCACGCTCTTCGACGGCATCCAGCACATCTTCTACGCCGCGCCCCGGCTGAACGAGTCCGCCAACGAGGCCAGCAACCGCAAGGACCGCCGCACCACGTTTAGCTACATGCGCGGGCGGAAGGCCAAAACCGCAGCGGGCACCACCTACCAGCGGCCCAGCGCCACCTGGTCAGCCATTGCGCTGGTCTTCGACGACGGCCTCGGCCGCCAGGTCACCATCTCCGCTCTCTTTGATCTGCCGGCCAACGGGTTGGAAGGCCAGGTGGGCAAGCATTACGTCATCCACAACAAGCCGCTGGACACCGAGGCACTGGAAAACCACGGCGGCCGGCGCTTCTCCCCCACTTCCCTTCACGCCGCACTGCCCGGCTGCGAGGCGTTCGACGTGCACAAGGCCTTCGCCGAGCGCTTCCGCCGCCGGTTGGGGATCGATAATGACAAGGCCTTCAGTCTGCTGCGCACCCTGCAGAACGGCAAGGGTCTGGACAAGGGTGTGAATAAGTTCTTCCGCTACGAGGTGCTGGACATCCCGTCCACGCTCAAGGCGGCCGCCGGAGCCATCGAGGACTTCAGCCACCTGCGGGGGATCTACCGCCAGCTGGAAGAAGCCACCGGCCAGCGCGATGCCCTGGCGAAGGTACCGGCGCAGCACCTGCGCTACCGGGAACTGCGCGAACAGCTGGAACGGAACCGGGAACTGGCCGAGGTCCAGCTGCCCCGGGTGCGCCAGCAGCTCGCGGCCGGGCTCCTCGAAACCGAGACGGCCAGGCTCGCCGATCAGCGCGAGGCCAAGACCCTGAAGATCCAGGCGGAAGCCGCGGCGAAGGAGAGCCTGGAGGCGCAGGTCCAGCGACTGGACGAACAGCATGCCAGCCACGGCGGCCGCGCGATCGAAGCCCTGGAACGGGACATCCGCGCCGCCTCGGTGGAACTCCAGCAGCGCGAGCGCATCCGGACCCAGGTCCAGCAGGACATTGACGACGCCGGGCTGCAGCTTCAGTGGTCCGCAGACGGTCTGGCGGCCGCCCGCCTGCAGGCCGCGGCCGCCGTCGAAGAACTCACCGCCGAAGCCGCTGCCGCCAAGACACTCGAATACGAGGCCGTGGCCGCGAGCATCAATGCCAAAGACCGGGAGAAGAAGCTCCGCGCCGAAATCGCGTCCTATGCCCGGCGCGGCAACAACATCGACGGCGCCAGCGCAGCCGCCCGGCGGCAGATCAGCGCCGAAATCGGCGTCGCACCCGAGGACATGCCGTTCGCGGGCGAGCTGGTGGACATCGCCCCGGAGCACTTGCCGTGGCGTCCCGCAGCCGAAAAGGCGCTGCGGTCACTGGCCACCACGCTGCTGGTCCGCGGCGAGGATATCCGTGCGGTGACCAAGGCGATCGATGCACTGGACAGCCACGGGAAGCTGCGCTGGATCAACATCGCCACTCCCCCGCGCCCCGGAACCGCCGGAGACCGGGACCTGGTCGGCAAACTCGAGTTCAAGAACTCCGAGGCCGGCGACTGGCTGAAGCAGAAAATCACCAGCGACTACGCCTTCGCCTGCGTGGATTCCGATGCCGAACTGCACCACGAGGACAAGGCGATCAGCCTTGCAGGCACCCTCAAGCTGAACAAGAACACCTTTGAACGGGACACCCGGAAGGTCAATCCGGGCGACTACCTGCTCGGCTTCAGCAACACGGACAAGATCGCCCTGCTCGAGGCGCAGGCCGTCCGCATTCTGCAGGAGCATGCGGACGCCGCCGAGCTGGCGGACCAGCGGAGCAAGGCCAAGGACGTGCTCGCCGGACGGCTGGACGCCCTGCATCGGGTTGCCGCCGATACCCGTCCATGGTCCGACGTCGACAGCACCTCCCAGCGCGAGGTCCTGGAGGGCCTGCAGGACCGGCTGCGCGAAGCGGTGGACAGCAGCGCCACCCTCGCGGAAATCCACGCCGAGCTCAAGGCCGCCAAGTCCGAGCTGGAGGCCAAAGTGGGCCGGCTCGCCGTGCTGCGCCACGACCTGCAGGAGCTGGATAAGCAGTTCCGCAACGCCGAAGCCGCCCGGGACAACACTGCCCGCCGAGCCGAAGAAAACCCGCCGGCGGACTGGGCTGCCGAGGCCATCGGCCGCTACCTGGAGCCGCTGGGTGAACCCACGGGGCTGGAGGAACTGGAAACAGCCTTCCACCGGCTCGCCCTGGAGCTCAAGGACGCCGCGGCCACCCTCAGCGATGAGCTCCACAAGACGGAGACAGCGCTGACTGATACCTTCAAATTCTTTGCCCGCGACTGGGGCGAGCATCTGAGCGCTTCCTTTGGTACCGGCGTCGAAAGCGCAGGGCAGTATGAGCGGCTGTACCACGAGATCATTTCCGAGGGCCTGCCGCAGCGAGAAGAGGAGTTCCGCGAGTACTTCAACAACCGCTCCTACGAGCGCTTTTCGGATCTGCTGCAGATGCTGGAGGAGGAACGCCGTGCCATCGAGGAGCGGATCCTGCCGCTGAACCAGATCCTGGACGATGTCCCCTTCGACAACGGCAGCCACCTCAAGCTTGAGGTCCGGACCAGCGTTCCGGAGGAAGCCCGAACCTTCCGCACGGATCTGAAAAACGCGCTGGGCAACGCCTACATCAAGCAGACCCCGGAGCAGATGGCTGCCAGCTACAAGGCGCTGGAACGCCTGGTGGACGCGCTGAACGATCCGGCGAAACAGCACTGGCGGGACACAGTGCTGGATGTGCGCCAGCATGTCACCATCAGCTGCAACGAGCACCGGCCCAACGGGGAGATCGAGACCGGGCTGGAGCCCGGCACGCTCTCCGGCGGCGAAGGCCAGCGCTTCACATCGTTCATTATGGGCGCTGCGCTGGCCTACCAGCTGGGCATTGCCAGCCAGGGTTACAGCACCTACGGCACGGTAATGATCGACGAGGCCTTCATCCAGGCGAACTCCGAATATGCCGGCGCCGGCATCAACGCGCTGCAGGAATTCGGCTTCCAGCTGCTGCTCGCCGCGCCGGAGGACAAGGTGGACCTGTCCCGGCACCTCGGCTCCATCACCGACATCATCAAGCATCCGGACGCGAATGTTTCCGGCTTCGTGGAAACGGGGGCATCGCCGGCAACGGCCACAGCGATTGTGCTGCGCTGACCTAGACTGGTCGGATGCCAGAAGAACCAGTCATCACCGTCACCGGCCACGAGCAGTACCGGGCGTGGCATGCCAAGGACTTCCCGCCGGTGGAACGGCTGCGTCCCAATGTCTGGTCCATTCCGGTACCGTTCCCGGACAATCCGCTGCGGTACACGATCAGCTACCTACTGCTCGGCACCGGAGCGTCCGTGCTGATCGATCCGGGCTGGGACAGTGACGAGGGCTGGCAGCAACTGGTGGCCGGGCTGGCGCAGGCCGGCATCGCACCCGCGGACCTGACCGGCATCGTGGTAACCCACTACCACCCGGACCACCACGGCATGACCGCGCGGCTGAAAGACGCATCCGGCGCCTGGCTGGCCATGGGCGGGAACGAATGGATTCCGGATGCGTCGCGCGATGTGGAGGAAGTCCGCGAGGCGGACATGTTCCGGCTCGGCCACTGGGGCGTACCGCAGGACCGGCTGGAGGAGCTGACCTTTTCCCGCCGCGCCGGCCGGCCGCGGCTGCTGGCCCCTGATCTCCCGCTGGTCTCCGGCGAAATGCTTCCGGCCGCCGGGCTGAACGTCCGCGCCGTCTCCACCCCGGGGCACACGCCGGGCCATCTCTGCCTGGTCGATGAGGACAACGGCTTGGTCTTCAGCGGCGACCATGTCCTGCCGCGGATTTCCCCGCACATCTCCCTCGAACACGAGGGCCTGCTAAACCCCCTGGCCGACTACTTCGACTCGCTCGCTGCCATTGATTTGGGCGACGACGTCGAAGTCTGCCCGGCGCACGAGTACCGCTTTACCGGTCTGTCACGCCGGGTGGCCCAGCTGGCACGCCACAACCGGGCCCGCTCGGATGAGGTTCGGCTGGTCCTTCAGGAGCAGGCTCCGGCCTCGGTCTGGGAGGTCGCGCGCGAGCTGACCTGGTCCCGCGGCTGGGCTTCCCTCAACGGGTTCTCGCTGCGGCTCGCCTTGGCGGAAACCGCCAGCCACCTGGTGTATCTGCAGTCGCTCGGGCACGAGGTGGACGTCGCCGTCGATTTCCCCGAGCCGGCCACCGCCATCGCTACCGACAGCCTCCGCTGACCGCCCGGCTGTCGCCGGAAGGCTAGCGCTGGTTCGCGGGCCGCTTCTGCCCCCGGTCCCGCTCCTTCGCCACGTCCAGTTCCCGCTGCAGCGCGGCGTTGATCTCCTCGAGCCGCAGGACTTTGTCGACACCGGCCAGGTTCAGCCCGTCGTCCACCAGCTCCCCGATCCGGCGCATCCGCTCCACGTCGTTTTCGCTGTAGCGGCGCGTGCCGCCCTCGGTGCGCTCCGGTTCCACCAGCCCTTTGCGCTCGTAGAGCCGGAGAGTCTGCTGGCCCACGCCAACCAGGTCCGCGGCCACCGAGATGCCGTAGACGCCTTGCTCAGCCCGCAGCCGCCGCTCGTCGTCCTTGCTCAATTTCTTCCTCCGCACTTCTTGCAAAATATTGTAGCGCAGCGTCATAATATCTGTGTCGGCAGACATAGATAATCTGCCGGACTTAAAAGAGAAGAACTGAAGGAGGCAACCATGTTGATGCGAACTGATCCGTTCCGGGAGCTCGACCGGCTGACCCAGCAGGTCTTCGGATCGCAGACCCGCCCCGCTGCCATGCCGATGGACGCGTGGCGCGAAGGCGACGAGTTCGTCGTGGAACTCGACCTGCCCGGCGTCGATCCCGCAACCATTGATCTGGATGTCGAACGCAACGTTCTCACCGTTGCCGCCGAGCGCAAGTCCCGGCTGGATGACGACAAGGAAGTAGTGGCCGCTGAACGCCCGGTCGGCACCTTCAGCCGGCAGCTCGTCCTTGGCGACACGTTGGACACGGATAAGGTCACAGCCAATTACGACGCCGGTGTGCTGGCTCTGCGGATCCCCATCCGTGAGCAGGCCAAGCCCCGCAAGATCGAGATCCAGAGCAGCGACACACAGCAGCAGATCAACGCCTAATCCCAAGTAAGCCCAAGGAATATGGAGGTACGCAAGGAGGCTGACAACCGAAGCAGGATCTGTGGTTGCCCTGCTTGACTGCAGGGCAACCCTTCCTGCCTTGATCGCCTTGCGGGCATCCTCGTTCCGCGCGGACGCCAGTCAGGCAGAGGAGAACCGAGATGGAAGACCAGGATCTTTACGCGGTCCTGGAGGTGGACCGCGACGCAGACCAGGAACAGATCCGCCGAGCCTATCGTCTGCTGCTGCGCCGGTATCACCCCGACCTCCAGCTTTCGGCAGATCCGGAAACAGCCAGAGCGGCAGCCCGCAGGATGGCCCGCATCCTGGATGCCTATGGCGTGCTGGGCGACCCCCGGCGCCGCGCTGCCTACGACAACCGCGGACGACACCGCGCCTCCACGCTTCCGGATACGCAGCCGGCTACCCGCGGACGCCACGTGGCGGTCACGGTGCAGGATCAGGATCCGGTGGTCCTGGGCTGGACGGCGTCCCCGGAAGATACGGTCTGGCTGTTCCCACCGGTCTCACCGCTGCGCCCTCCACGGGACGTGTTTGATCTGCTGGTCCGGCGCTGGTTCCTGGGCTAGCGCAACCCGATAATCACGAGAAAGGACTGCAAAGTGTCGAACTGGCGGCGCTACGATTCAACCCTGTTCCCTATCTTCCACGAGCGCTTCGAGGAACGCTGGGGCGAGGGCACAGCCCCGTTCCTGAATCCCAGTGTGTTCGACGAGGACCAGCCGCGTCCCCGTGCCCAGTGGATCAATGTGGACACCGGCGCCGCAGTCGCCGTCGTCCCTATTTGGGAGGATGACCGCAAGCACCGGTCCTTCGCCGTTTTCTATCTGCCGCCCGCCGGCGGCATCTGGGTCCTGCGGCCCGGTTTCACGCAGTACATCGAAACAGAAACCCCGGACGACGTCGCGCAGCTGGCCCTTCGCAATGATTCCTTCAAGAAAGCCGTGGCCCATGCCGAGGAGTTCATCTTCGGGCCCGAAGGGAAGCAGCCGCCGTCGTAAATAATTTCCTGTACAACTGAACCTTCAACGGGGTCTTTGCGTCTCATGCAGTAACTGGCGCGCGCCTTGCGCACCATCGGAAGCAAGAGGAGACTCTGATGCCTGCCGTTCGCGATGACCCCACGCACTCCCAGTTCATCATTTTCTCGGACGGAACCGTCGCCGGGACCCTGACCTACCGCATCAAGGGTGCAGAAATCTGGTTCCTCAAAACCACCATCGACCGGGGCTTCAGGAACCAGCAGCTGGACACCACCCTGATCATCAGTGCACTGGACAGTGTCCACCGCCGGCAGCTGATGGTGCGTCCGATGGACGCGCTGGTCAAGAAGACGATGTACGAGCATCCCGAATACTTGCACCTGCTGCCGCACCGTCCCTATGCACCGGCCCGGCATGGACGTCATCCCGCCGTAAACCAGACGCTCCGGCATCCGGTTGCTTAACCGGCCCATCCGCAAGCCGATGGCATAGCCCGCGCGCGTCCGCCACCTCACAGTGCCGCGAGCTGGTGATGTAGACCGCTTGCGTCCGCCACCCCGCAAGGCCGCTTTTTCGGCGAGGTTGGCAATGCGGTGCAAAATGAACGCTATCCGGTCGGGGCCGGGTCCTAGGCTGAACGTATGAACAAAGATCAGCCGCCGCAGAGCCGTTGGATCCACAGGACCGGCTCCGAGGCCGGAGCCGGGCCGGCGGACCCAACGGGAAATCTGCAGGATGCAGCGGAAGTCGCGCGGCTGTTTTGCGATGCGCTGTTGGATCCCGGCCGTTTCCGGCACACGCTCGTAAGCCTGGTGACGCCTGGTTCCAGGGAGTACTGGGGGGATTTCGGCGCCGCAGCCGGGGAGCTGCGGGACATTCCGGACTGGGACGCTGCCCCTGTGGCCGAGCCCGCGCCAGAAAATCCTGAGGTGGCGTACGTCCGGATCTTCCCGGCGGGGGCAGCAGGAACCACCCGTCGCAGCGGCCATCCGGCTGACGGGGCCGCCGTTGTCACCCTGGTCTGGCAGGATCAGCTTGGTGCATGGCTGGTCCATGCCTTCGGCCAGCCGGTTGACCCGGCTACAGCCGGCGGAACCGCGTGACTTCGCTTCCGGCCGTCTCCGCCCACTCGATGCCGAAAGCGACGAAGATTTCCTTTGCCATGTCATTCCTTCCTCAGAGGTACGGGTCCAGCAGCTGCCCGTCGGGCTTACGGCCGCCGGCGATCAGCAACGCCAGCAGGATGCGCGCTTGGAACAGCGGCAGCGAGCCCAGCGGAACGGCCCCGGCCCGCATCAGGTCGGCGCCGCCGCCATTGCCGTAATAGGGAACCACCGGCCCTTCCGCCACACGGGTGGAAAGCCCAACAACGACGCCGGCCCGCACCGCTTCTTCAGCCCAGGCACACAGCGCGTGGTTGCCATTACCCACCCCGGAGCCCGCAATAACGACGGCGGCGGCGCCGGCCTCCACTGCGGCGGCCGCGAGCGCGGCATCGGCTCCGGGGTAAGCGCTGACCACGTCCACCCGCGTGCTATCAAAGGCTGTTGACGGCAGGGGCAACGCCGGCGGCCGCAGGGGCTGCATCGCGAAACGGACGTCTGTTCCGTCCATGCGGCCGATGGGACCGCCGTCGGCCGTTTGGAACGGAGCCGGGGCCACAGTATGGGCCTTGCGCGTGCCCCGTGCGGCGTAAATCCGTCCGGCGAAGGAGATCAGCACGCCGTGGCCGCGGGCCCGGGAAGCAGCCGCAACGGCAATGGCTTCGCGCAGATTTGCGGGACCGTCAGTATCAGCGGCGTCCGCCGGACGCTGGGCGCCGGTGAACACCACGGGCTTGGGACTGTTATGCACCAGGTCCAGCAGGTAGGCGGTTTCTTCCATGGTGTCCGTGCCGTGGGTGACGACGACCCCGTCCACCTCGGGGCGGGCCAGCTCCGCGGCGACGGCTTCGGCGATGAGGCGCAGATGCCGGTGTGCCAACAAGTAGGATCCGAGCTGGAGCACATCCCGCGCCTCCACTGCCACGTCTCCGGCCCCAAGCGCAGCCACAAGGTCCTGCACACCCCGGCTGGCTACCGATGTGCCGTCGGCACCCTTGCTCGACGCGATGGTCCCGCCGGTTGCCAGTACAGCCACTCGAGGCATTGGGCGCACCTTTCCGAGGAAGCCTGTCCCTCGTTCTGCCAAGAGATATTGTGTCCGGGTCGGTACTGCCAGCATGGTGGACGCGCTGGCTTAGTTCAAGGACCACCCGCTTCGCTGCCTCTCCCGGCGTTCACCCGTTCGGGGGAGCAAGTCCGCTCCGCCGGGGGATCATCCGACGGCTCGCCGCGAGAAGACTAAAGTCATGACTACTCATTCAGCACCGTGGCAACCCCTCAAAACCGACGCCGATGGCGGCTTCATGGACCGGATGCCACTAGCGACGGCGGCCGCCGCTTTCCTCTACGCGGGAATCGCGGCCCTCCTGTTGTTCAACGGTGACAGGCTGCCGCTGCAGGATCCGAGGATTCCGGCAGCCGTGGCACCGTTGAACGGGCCGCTGGGCGATCTCCTCAACTACGCTCTCCCGGCTCTGGCCGTTGCCGGCGGCTTCATTGCCCTCGCGGTCCACGCCCTGCGCAGACCCGGCCGGGCCCTGGCCATTTCCGCCACAGCCTTTGCAGGCGTCTACACTGCGCTGGTCCTGCTGGTCATTGTGGACAGCCGCATCCTCTCCATGCTCGGCTATCTGCCCTACCTGGCCGTCAACGCCATCATGGATCCCGGCGTCCTGGCCTCGGTGCCCGAGCAAGGCTGGCCCGTTCTCCTGCACCAGCTGGCGGCCGTCACCGGCGTCGGGCTGTGGATTTTGACCGCTGCAGCGGCCGTTCGGAAACATTCCGGTGCCTGCATCACATGCGGCCGCAAGCACGACGACGGTGGCTGGCTTTCCGCTGCATCGGCAGGCAAGTGGGGCACACCCGTGACCCTTGCCGCAGCAGCCATCCCGGCCGTTTACGCCATCATCAGGTTCGCCTGGGCGGCAGGAATTCCGCTGGGCATCAGCTCCGCGTTCCTGCGCCGGATGCAGGAGAACGGCATGGTCTATGCCGGCCTCGGCCTGGCGTCCATGGCGTTCGCCGGCACGCTCCTGACCTTGGGCCTGATCCAGGGCTGGGGTTCGGTTGTCCCACGCTGGGTTCCGCTGCTGGGCGGGCGCCGGGTTCCGATCCTGCTGGCCGTGATTCCGGCGTCGTTCGTCGCCGTCGTCGTTGTACCCGCGGGAGCGGAACTGATCCGGCTTGGGCTCAGCGGCGACACCGGTGGCATCCCCTTCGACTGGACCAACTGGGGAACCATCGCCCCGGCGGCGCTGTGGATCTTCTGGGGCCCGCTGCTGGGTGCGGCGGCCCTCGCCTACTACCTCAAACGCCGCGGAACCTGTGGCCGGTGCGGACTGGATGGCTGACCGCGGAACGATGTTGGGTAAGAATGGGGCTATGGCGGACTCCGGCCGGACACCGGCCAAACGGGCAGGGCAGGTCTTCAGGCACTTTGTGTTCATGATGATCGGCGCCCTGCTCGCCGTTCCCTACATCGCGGTTTTCATTTGGGGCACGCAGCTGGCTGGCTCGCCCGAAGCCGGCTCGCTGTCCGCCGTCGTCGCCTTTATCCTCCTGTTTGTGCTGCTCACCGTTCCGGCGTTGCTGTCCGTCACGCGTGCCCTGGAACGCACCGCGGTGCGCGAATTACTGGACGTCGAGCTGCCCGAGCCGATCGGTAGTGCTGCCCACAACCGGCGTTGGCGCGGCGCAGCCTGGTACCTGGTGCATCTGATGGCCGGCGGACTCACCTTGGTCGCGGCGGTGTTTGCCATTCCTGTCATGGTGACGCTGTCCGTTATGCCGCTGACCGGCCAAACCCGGGTTTCCGACCAGCTGTCCGCGGTCCTCTCCCCCTTCGCCGACAGCACGACGGCGGTGCTTTGGTCCCTGGCGCTGGGCGCCGGGATCATCATCTTCACCATCCTGACGGGCATGGCGCTGCGGCATTGGGCCGGCGTCATGCTGGGCCCGTCTCCGGCGGAACGCCTTGCCTTGGAAGAACAGGCTGCACGCGCCAGTGCCCGGCGGAACGAGCTGGCCCGTGAACTGCACGATTCCGTGGGCCATGCTTTGACGGTCACCACTCTGCAGGCAACCGCGGCGCAATCGCTGCTGGCCCGGGACCCGGAGGCCGCGGTCCGGGCGATGCAGGCCGTGGCGGACACGGGTCGGGCCGCATTGGCCGAACTGGACCACGTCATCGGCATCCTGCGTGAACCGGAGGGCCCCGGCGCACAACCGATGGACGGCGCGGCCGGTTCGCTGGTGGAGCTGCCAGGCTATTTGGACATGCTCGCCCGGCAGGGGCTGGACATTGAGCGGAACTTCGATGCCCGCCGGTTGGACGGCCTCCCGCCTGTAGCCTCCACCGCCGCGTTCAAAATCCTGCAGGAAGGCCTGACCAACGTGCTCAAATATGCCAGTCCGCAGCAATGCGCCCTCACGATCAGCGCGGAGCCGCGGATGCTGCACCTTGACCTGAGCAATCCCGTCTCCGGCGTCCCGCAGCTTCGTGGCGGTGGACGTGGTTTGGCCGGCATTGCAGAACGTGCCCGGCTGGCCGGCGGCAGCGCGCAAACGTCGCTAACCAAGGGGATCTGGTCTCTGGTTGCCAGCTTCCCGCTGGACTTCTGGCAACCTGACGGTGGGCAGCCTGATGGGGCGCAATCGGTTCGGGGGCGCAGGTGAACGCACCGATCCGCATTCTCCTCGTCGATGACGAGCCATTGATCCGTTCCGGCCTGTCAGCCATCCTGGCGCTGGAGGACGACCTCGCGGTCGTCGGTGAGGCAGGTGACGGTGCCGAGGCCTGGACCGAAGCGCGCCGGCTGGAACCCGATCTTGTCATGATGGACGTCAGGATGCCGAGGATGGACGGGATCCAAGCCACCAGAGCCCTGCTGGCCAACGCGCAGAAACACAACGTCCCGCGGATCCTGATCCTCACCACCTTCGAAAGCGATGACTACGTCTTTGAGGCGCTCAAAGCAGGGGCTGACGGCTTCCTGCTGAAGCGGGCCAAGCCGGAGGAACTGGTCCAGGCTGTACGCGCGGTGGCACGCGGGGAATCCATCATGTATCCGGCGAAATTGCGCGAGCTTGTAGCCCGGCATGGCAGCCGGGGACGGGATCTCATCGCCGAGGCCGGGCTGAGCAGCCGCGAATCGGAAGTCCTGCGCCAACTTGCCCAGGGGCACAACAATCAGGAGATCGCCCTGTCGATGCACCTTGGTGTGGAGACGGTCAAGACACATATCAGCTCGATCCTGGCCAAACTCAACGTGCGCGACCGGACGCAGGCCGTGATCACTGCCTATGAATCCGGCTTTGTGCAGCCCGGCCGCTGACGCACCGGAACTTTGGCGCCGTCGTCATTATTATGGTGCCGGTTGAAACCGGCGTTACTCCCGGCCATCGCTTGTTCTATCAGCGAGTTTTCGCCGCTCCTGCTGGCGCCTGCTGTAGGTTGCTTCCCGGATGGATTCGTCACTGTCGAAACTTGATCCCAGAGCACCGGCAAAGGTGCCGAGGGAACTAGCGAGCCACGCCAAACGTGCGTAATCGATGGGGCTGACGGGATGCTTCAGCTGCGACTGCAGGTAGTCTCCGGAAATCACCGCCAAGGACCCCAGAAACAGCACCGCGAAAAGAATCAGGTACATCGCTGCCACGCTGAGCACCACGGTGACGGCCGTTGCGACGTTGTCCATGCCTGCCTGGCCGGCCAGCCCGTGGAGCCGGCGCCGGTCCCACAGCCCGTTGTACCCGATCAGCCATGCCGTCATCGAGACAATGGCAAGAAAACTGATTCCCGCCAACCGGAGTGGGCTGGAAGAATCGGCCATATTCCAGATGGATGCGTAGAAGATGCCGAAGGCGCCGGTGCCGATTGCGGCAGCCGTGGCGCTGGACAGTGACGGCAGGAGCCGGCCCGGCTGGTTGCTGCGGATCATTCCCAACATGAGCCGTAGCCGTCCGCGCAGTCCCGACAGGTACGAGTATTTGCCGTCATCTCTGGCGGAGGAAAAAACGCCATGCACCGGGGCGAGCCGGTTCGCGCTTTCACCGTCGGCCGGCTCTTCTGCCGAAGACCCTTCGGTCATGTGCGCTACGGCATGCAGCACTGCCTGCAAGGTGCGGTGCCGGACCCGTGGCCAGCCCAGGGCGGGCAGCGAGATCAGGCAAACCTGTTGGGATACGTTGACGTCGCTTACCAGAGGCTCGTTTCCGACATAGCGGGGCAAATCCGTCACGTAGACCAGCAAGTCCCAGTGATGGCGCTGTTTCAGGTCCTCGGCATACCGCTCCAGCGGAATATCGCCATCGGAATCGAGCGGGAGCGTCTCTTGGACGACGGACACCTCCCAGCGGACTGCGGCGTCGACATTTTCGGACAGCTCGCCCGGCAGCGTATCTCCCAATCGCCTGGCGACGCGTTCCGGCAATCCGGAATCGGCCATCAGACCCAGGACAATGGTCCGGTTCCCCCGCTCCTCGCCTTCGCCTGCTGCCATAAACTCCCCTCCCGGCTGTGGTAGCTTCACGGCGCGTACGCCCGCCCTGCGGCACCACTGGAAAACGGCACTGCAAATCAGCGGTTTGGCCCGAAATGCAATCTCATAAGTATACTTACTTATTCTGGATGGCCGGCGCCTCACCGCCAGTGATCCCCCACGATCGATGCGGGAATGCGCTGCCATGGTGCGTTTGCAGGAGGTACCTCATGGACTGGGCTTCAATTCTTGAACCATCCCTTCCCGTAGCCGAACTGGTGGTGCGGGGCAGCGTGCTCTTTCTCGGGCTGACCTTCATCCTCCGGCTGACGGGGCAACGGGAGTCAGGCGCCCTGGCGCTAACGGACCTCCTGGTCATTGTCCTGCTCGCCGAAGCCGTCTCCCACGCCTTCGCCCCCGATTCCACCTCCGTCACGGACGGTTTGATCCTGGTGGTGACGATCTTGGCCTGGAGCGTTGTTCTCGATGCATTGGCCTACAAGTTTCCGTCGGTCAGGAAGATCCTGAAGCCGAGCAAGAGGCCACTGATCGAGAACGGGCAGTTGAACAAACGCCTCATGAGGAGGGAGTTCATGAGCCGGCAGGAAATCGAGGCCCAGCTGCGCCTGCAAGGTATCGAAAACCTGGACCAAGTGAAATACGCCTTTATGGAACCGAATGGGATGATCAGCGCATTCCGGAAGAACGGCGGCGAGGCCGACCCCACTCCACAGCCGCCAGCCAGCTGACCCATCTGCTGGGGTAGGTCCGAGAGCCGGGGCTATTGGACCCCCTGCACTTCTGCCACGCTGGAGCCGGCGAAGCCCTTGCCCCCGTATCGAGGACGGCCTACAGTCTGGACATGGACAAGACGCCGGAAAGCGGTCCGGGCAGGACCGGAAAAATCGACACGGGCGAGGTGCCGGAGAAACAACTGCACCGGTGGAAGGGCGAGGGCGGTGCGCTGCCTCCCGAACCGGAGACCGACTCCGAGCCGGAGCATGATCCCGAAGCCGGATCCGGGTCCGAATCACGCCCGGAGACGGACGATGCCTGAGGCGAGCTAGCCGCTCGGTACGAATGGCTTGATCCCGGATGGGGCGCGCAGGCGCGAAGATCTACGGCCGATTGATCAAAGCGGACGAGGACGCACTGGCGCGCCTGCCGGAAGATGTCCGGCGGAACGTTCCGGGAAACGGACTCCGTCTCGTTGTCGCCCACGCCCTGCAGAATGCGGGCGACCAGATAGTCAACGCCTCGACGGTACTGGCCTGGCTCGTCGCCTCGCTCGACGGGCCGTCGTGGATCATCGGGCTCCTCGTCCCGGTCCGTGAGTCCGGTTCGATGCTGCCCCAAGCGGCCTTGGCTCCCTGGGTGCGCAGGCACCGGCAGCGGAAACGGATCTGGATCATCGGGGCAGCCGGACAGGCTGCCGCGGTGGCCGCGATGGCGTTCACCGCGGCCGTAGGAACCGGGACCGCCGCAGGTGCGGCGATTCTCCTTGAGGTGGCCGGCTTCGCACTGGCCCGCGCTTTGGCTTCCATTGCCTCCAAGGACGTTCAGGGCCGCACCATCCCTCCGGGCCAGCGAGGCCAGATCAACGGCATCGCGGCCTTCGCATCGGGGATCGTTGCCGTCACGGTAGGGCTTAGCATCCGGCTCATCGGCGGCGGGGATGTGGACCCGGCCGCGCTGGCCGCTCTTCTTGGTTGCGCTGCGCTCGCCTGGCTGGCGGCGCTGCTTGTTTTCGCCCGCGTCAAGGAACCGGACGGGCTCCCCGCAGAAAATAACGACGACGGCGGATGGCTCGTGCGTTCCTGGAGCCTGCTGCGGGAGGATAAACCCTTCCGCAGATTCGTCGGGGTGCGGGGACTCCTGCTGGTATCCGCATTGAGTCCGCCGTTCATTGTGGCCATGGCAGAAGAGCGCGGTACGGGCGGTTTGGGCGGGCTCGGACCGTTCGTTATCGCCTCCGGGCTGGCCGCGATTCTCGGTGGCCGGCTGGCAGGACGATTGGCCGACCGCTCCAGCAAGAATCTGATGATGTGGGGCTGCGCCGCGTCGTCGTTGGTGGTTTTTGCCTTGCTCGCCGCCACCGCAGTCCCCTCACTTGCCACCTCAAGTTGGCTGTATCCGGCGGCTTTCTTCCTGCTGGCGTTGAACCACATCGGCGTTCGGGTGGCACGGAAGACCTATGTCGTGGACATGGCTACGGGAGACCAACGCACGGAATACGTTGCCGTCTCGAATACCGCCATGGGCGTACTGCTTCTGGTTACGGGCGGGATCAGCAGCGCCCTCGCGCAACTCGGCACGGGCGTGGCTTTGCTGTTCCTCGCGATAATGGGCTCGGCCGGCGTTGTCGCGGCCCGCTTCCTCCCCGAAGTCAGCGGGGGTAAGCGCACGGGATAGGATGCACACCTCGCGCGGTCAGACTCGGTCAGCCTCTTCCTGGCGGACATATCCGGCGAGACTTGCGTCGAGTTGCCGGCTGAGCAGGATCGAGTCTTCGGCCAGGCTCGACACCAAGACCGACCGGGAGTCCAGCGCCATCACCGCCGTGTCCGGGACGTCTTCCGGTGCAGGCGGCTGGGCATCAGCCGGCCCCGTTGACTCCGGGTCCACGATCAATACCGATCCGAGGGCTCTGCGGCCGCCGGTGACCGCGGAACTGTCCCAGCCGATGGCTCCTTCGCCGACCGCCAACTCCTGGTCATGGCTGGCGATGCCGTCATAGGTGAGGCGCAAACGTTGCCGCACCGCTCCCGGAGTCTCGCCGTGACGCCCGAGCACGAGTTCCTCGCGTGCGAAGAGCCGGGCGCCATCCTCCAAGTCGATCCTGGTGAGCGCCTCGTGGTAACAACGCTCGGCCAGGATCTGCTTCCCGGGCAACCAAACGAGGGTCCCCCCGGAGGCCACTTTGATATTGACCTCGCTTCGGGATTCCAGGCCATGCGGACCAGGCAGCACCAGGGTGGCCGCAACGGCGCGGACGATCAAGGAGGCGCCCGCTTTCACCTCAACGTCCAGCCGCAAATGGTCGCCGCCAAGCGGGCCCGCAGCGCCCGCGACGATGCTGACGCCCGCGCATCGGTCCGGATCCAGATTCCAGTGGCGGAGCGCTGCGGGCGCTCTCTGGCGGGTGGGCCTCAGGATCAATGGCGCCTGGGACCGCATCCGCAGGATGCGGGTGGCGCCTTCCCTGGCCTCGGGTCCCCTCGGACGGTCCGCTGTCAGGCGGGCGTGGGCCAGCATTATCCCGAGTGTTCGGCTAGCCGGTCCCGGACCCATTCCGCGACTTTCGTCGCCGCCGGATCTTCCGTCAATGACGTGAACAATACGGGCAGCTCACCGCGTTTGGCTCGGGCATCGCGATCCATGACGCCCAGATCCGCGCCGACATTAGGGGCAAGATCAGTCTTGTTGATGACCAGGAGGTCCGCGGTGGTCACGCCCGGGCCGCCTTTGCGCGGCACTTTGTCTCCTCCGGCAACGTCGATGACGAAGATCTGGTGGTGGATCAACCCCCGGCTGAAGGTGGCCGTCAGGTTGTCTCCTCCGCTCTCCACCAGAATCAGCTCCAGCTGGGGCAGCTTCTCTTCGAGTTCCTCGATGGCTTCCAGGTTGGTGGAAATATCGTCCCGGATGGCTGTGTGCGGACAGGCTCCGGTCTCGACCGCGGTGACCCGCTCCGCTGGCAGTACCCCGTGCCGCAACAGGAAATCGGCGTCTTCGGTGGTGTAGATGTCGTTGGTGACGACGGCGATCTCCCGCTCGGAGCTCAAGGTGCGGCACAGCGCGGCGACCAGCGCTGTCTTGCCGGACCCGACGGGCCCGCCGATACCTATTCTCAGTGCCTGTTTAGGGATCCGGGGCAAGGCTTCCTGCTCATCCATATGGATGTGCTCCGGCGCAGCGCGCAGCGTATTGGCACCTTCCCGGCTGGGTTCCAGCGTCAATTCGTGGTCATGGCCGTGGTCATGGCTGTGTCCGTGTTCGTGGTCGTGCATTGTGGGCTCCTTAGCTGGCAAAGAGACGCACCTCCCAGGTGGCGTGCTGTTCGGCGAATATGTCGAGCAAGTAGCCGGCACGGGCCGGCAGGTCGGCAGGCGGTTTATCCGCATAGGTTGCTGCCTCCGCTGCCACGGCGGCAACATCCTTGCCGAGCCGCGCCAGGGCCGCATTGACTTGGAACGGGTCCAGTCCGAGAAGCCTCACGGCGGCGGTGGCGGGACCGGTAATGGATTCGTGGGCGGCGATCAATGCCGCGTTCTCAGGACCGAGACCAGCTGCTGCGGCAACGGCGCCGAAGGCGATCGGCTGATGCAACCCCTTGCCGGGGATTGAGGCGATTGCTTCCAGACTGGAATACGGCCAGACCGTCCTCCCGGCCCGCAGGAGCGAGCGCCCAAGCCGCCGGGACATGGTGCGCAGTGCCGGCGATGGGGTTCTCGCTTCGAACTCGTTATCGAGCGTCAGCAAGCGTTCGGCGAGATCCCCGCCGTCGTCCGCTATTGACCCAATCCGGGTGAAGACGGTGCAGGTGGCCGCAGCGAAGGAGGCGGACACCAGACCAGCCGTTCCGAGCCGGCCCTTCAGAAAAGCCTCCATACCGGGAACATCACGCAGTCCGTCGATGGCGGCGGCCGGTTCGAAGCCGCCGGAATGGGCATGGCCTCCGGTCGGAAACCGTCCGTCGGCAAGCAAGAGCATGGCGGGAACCGCCGCCGTCAGTGGCAGCGTAGAGGCTCCGGCAGGACCTTCGAGCGGCATCAGAACAGGAAGTATCTCTGCGCCATGGGCAGCTCGGTGGCCGGTTCGTGCTCGATCAGTTCTCCGTCGATCTTGACGCCGTAGGTATTCGGATCGACTTCGATACGCGGCATGGCCGTATTTTCCGGCATGTCTGCTTTGCCGCGGCCGCGGACATTGCCGACCGGGACGAGCGGGCGGTTGATCGACAGCCGGTCCGCCAGTCCGTCTTCGATCGCCGCCGGAGCGACGAACGCCACTGAAGTGGACGCGGCCGCACGTGAGAAGGCGCTGAAGCCCAGCCGTTCCATAACCGGTTGCGGCGTCGGCACCGACGCGTTGGGATCCCCCAGCGCTGCCACGGCGGCAACTCCGCCCTTGAAGACGGCGGTGGGCCGGATGCCGAACAGCGCCGGCTGCCACAGCACCATGTCAGCCAATTTGCCCGGCTCGATCGACCCGATCTCGTGTTCGAGCCCGTGCGCGACGGCGGGGCAGATCGTGTACTTCGCCACGTATCTGCGGGCCCGGTGGTTGTCGGCGCGATCATCCCCGGGAAGGGAACCACGCAGGCGCTTCATGCGGTGTGCCGTCTGCCAGGTCCGCATCACGACTTCGCCGATACGGCCCATTGCCTGCGCGTCCGACGACATAATCGAAAGCGCCCCCATGTCCTGCAGAACATCCTCGGCGGCGATGGTGCCTTCACGCACCCGGCTCTCTGCGAAGGCGAGGTCGTTGGGGACCTGCGGATTCAGGTGGTGCGCGACCATGACCATGTCCAGATGCTCGTCAATGGTGTTGTGGGTGAAGGGCCGCGTCGGGTTGGTGGAGGCGGGCAGCACGTAGGATTCGCTGGCGATCCTGATAATGTCCGGGGCATGGCCGCCGCCGGCACCTTCGGTGTGGAAGGCGTGGAAAGTCCGGCCGTTGACCGCGGCCAGGAGGTCTTCGACGAAGCCGGATTCGTTCAGGGTGTCGCTGTGGATGGCGATCTGGACGCCGGATTCATCCGCAACCTGGAGAGCTGCGTCGATGACCGCAGGGGTGGCGCCCCAGTCCTCGTGCACCTTGAAGCCTCCGGCTCCGCCGCGAAGTTGCTCCCACATGGCCTCATGCGAAGTGGTGTTGCCGCGGCCCAGGAAGAGTACGTTCAGCGGCCAGGGCTCCAGGCCCTCAAGCATCCGCTCGATCCACCAGGAACCCGGCGTCGCCAGAGTCGCCTTCGAGCCTTCGGTGGGCCCGGTACCGCCGCCGACCACCGTCGTCGTGCCCGTTTGCAGTGCCATGGTCAGCATGTCGGGGCCGACGAGATGGACGTGCGTGTCCACGGTGCCGGCGGTCAGGATCAGTCCGTTGCCGGACATCACTTCGGTGGACGGACCGATGACAAGATCCGGATGGATCCCATCCATGGTGTCGGGGTTGCCTGCCTTGCCCAGGGCCACGATCCGCCCGTCGCGGACGCCGACGTCGGCCTTAATAACACCCCAGTGGTCCAGAACCACCGCCCCGGTGATGACCAGATCCGGAGTGCCTTCGGCCCGGGTAGCCGACGACTGACCCATGGACTCGCGGATCGACTTGCCGCCGCCAAAAACTGCCTCGTCGCCGCCGCGGCACCGGTCCTCCTCAACCTCGATGAGGATGTTGGTGTCGGCGAGGCGGATGCGGTCCCCCGTCGTCGGGCCGAACGAAGCGACGTACTCTGAACGCCGGATGTCACCCATCGAGGTTTCCTTTGCACAACCCTCTGAGGCCAAGGACGATTCTGGCCCCGCGAATCGGGATCAGTTCCACTTCTTCGGCGGCGCCCGGTTCGAAACGCATGGAGCCGCCGGACAGGACGTTCAGCCGCTTGCCCCACGCCGCATCACGGTCGAATTGCAGCCCTGAGTTCACTTCGGCGAAGTGGTAGTGGGATCCGACCTGGACGGGCCGGTCAGCAGTGTTCTCGACCCGCAGGACGGTCACTTCGGCGCCCGCGTTGATCTGCACCGGTTCGTCGCCGTAAAGGACTTCTCCCGGGATGATGGGCTCGTAAGCCACCACTTTCTGGCTGCTTTGCCGGGTGGGTGACTGCCGTTCGCTGGTTCCCGGACGCCGCGGCTGGCTCGTCCCGCTGGCACCCGAGGAAGGATGACGCGTCTTGTGGTTATAGACCACGTCGGTGTCGTAGCCGGGGTTGTCGCTGGGATGGCTGTAATTATCATCCGTTTCCCGGCTGGTCAGGGCTGGATTGCTGAACGGGTTTTCGGTGATCCTCATTGGATCGGTCCCGTGACCGTGATGAGTTTTGTTCCGTCAGGGAAGGTGGCCTCGACCTGAACCTGGGCCAGCATCTCCGGGACACCTTCCATCACGTCGTCCCGGCTGAGGACTTCACGGCCCGATTCCATCAGATCCGCAACTGTGTCGCCGTTCCTGGCTCCCTCTAGCAAATAGGAGGTGATAATCGCGGTGGCTTCAGGCAGGTTGAGCTTCAGCCCACGGCCCTTCCGCTCCATCGCGAGTTTGGCGGCCGTGTAAGTCATCAGGCGTTCAACTTCAAAGGTACTTAGCAACATCGGCGGACTCCAAGCATTCTCAAGAGACGTGCTTACTGGCAACTCGAACCGCAGTACAACTTGAGTGTAGCCACGGGGTCTAGGCCCGGCAATGGCCGCTGCTGTCATGGACGATCAGTCCGGCAGCGAGTAGCGGGCCTCGATTTTGCCCAGTTTCCAGTACGCGACGGCGGCCAGCCAGGTCACCGCGAACAGCCCGCAGATCATGAAGCCGAAGTTCTCCAGATTCACCGAAGCCACCCAGGCAAGGGGACCGCTCTGCACCGGCATTTTCTCTGCCAGCAGTCCCAGCAGCCCTACCCCGCCGACCAGGAAAGCTACGACGACGGACATGCCGGTGACCATGAGGTTGTAGTACACCTTCCGGACCGGGCGGGCATATGCCCATTGATAGGCCCGGTGCATGAAAATGCCATCGAGCGTATCGAACAGCGTCATGCCGGCAGTGAACAGAACCGGCAGGACGAGGACCACATACCACGGTGCGGCCAAGGCGGCGCTGCCGCCGATGACAAACAGTCCGATCGTTGTGGCCGTATCGAAGCCCAGTCCGAACAGCAAACCGATGGGATACATCTTCCAGGGCCGATCGATCTGACGGGCCAGCGGCCCCAGAATGCGGTTGATGAGGCCGCGGTTTTGCAACAGTTCCTCCATCTCGGCCTCGTTATATTCGCCGCTCTGTAATTGGCGGAAAATGCGGGCGATCCCGATGAACGAGTACAGGTTCAGTGAGCCGATCAGCAGCAGGAACAGCCCGGAGACGATAACGCCCCAGAGTCCGGTAATGGAGGCGAGCACTGAATCGTCGTCGGAGATCTGGTCGGCCAGCAGATTCAGGCCGGCGGCCAGCAGCGCGACGGCAACGATCACAACAGTCGAATGGCCCAACGCGAACCAGAACCCCACGGACACCGGCCGGCGGCCCTCCCCCACGAGCTTGCGTGTGGTGTTGTCCACTGCCGCAATATGGTCGGCGTCGAACGCGTGGCGGGCTCCGAGAACGAAAGCAGTAAAGGCCAGCCCGAGCCCAAAGGGTGCTTGGTCCGCGAGTTCATATTGCCCGGGTAATACGACGGCGAAGAACATACCCCACCCGGCGACCAGCAGAAACGCAATCACCACGGCCATGCCCAAGATACTGCGCCGGTTTCCTGCCGGCTGTTTCTGGAGGTCACGTTTCACGATTGTCCTGCCACTCTGGCCGCTTGACGGCATCGCCTCTGGAACATCAATGGAGCACGTCCGCCCAGAATGCAGAGGTCCCATCTGCGCTGTCAATAGGCAGGCATGGCCCGTCACCCAGAAACTCCCCAGACTCTTTGTCTAGGATGTGGAGCTGGAGGACCGCGCGTCATCTGGGACTGCGCGGCGAAGAGGCAACGAAAGCAGGCACATCTCATGGCAGGATTCAGCAAGTTCGGCAAGATCGCGCAGGAACTGGCGCGCAACCCGAAGGTTAAGCAGGCGCTGCAGAATCCCAAGACAAAGCAGGCCGGAGCCAAACTGGTTGAGCGGGCCGCCGACGCCGCGGACAAAGCGACCAAGGGCAAGCACACTGACAAGATCCAGCGCGCCCGCCATGAAGCCAGGAAGCGGCTCAGCGGAGGGGACAACAACGGCAATCCAGGACTTGGTGGAAATAAGCCATCATCGTAGTCAAGCGTCCGCATAGCATATCCACAGGCGCCGATTCGAGCTTGCCTTCGCCATAATAAGCATGCTTGGCTTTAGTAGTACCCCAATTTGGAAGGCACGAACGAAAGCATGATTGACAGACCGAACGCAGTACCGTCGACCTTTAGCGCACCTTCACTCGCACAGTTCCTTCCCGCGGACGCATCACTGCTTCACACGATGAGAAACAGGGTGCACTGCCGCAGGCCGATGCAGGTGGTCGATGCCGATCACCTGTCCGTCACCGAACCTCTGCTGGTCGGGGCGGAACCGTCAGGTGCCGCAGTACATCCCGCCGCGCTGGCCGAGCCGCATCCGGTGACGACCTACCGCTGCGAATGCGGCTTCACCCTCGAGGAACCGGCGTGAACGACAAAGACCACACCGACAACATCCGCGATGAGCAGCAAACCAAAGCCGGGGGTGCAGTTCCCGCAGGCTACGTCGGCAGCGGCGACCCGGCGGCCGACCGCAAACCGGAGGACGCTCTCGCTGAATCCACCGGGGAGCAGGATCCGCTGAAACGGAACCCGCAGGACTGAGTATGCGGACTCCTGCAGCCCGGCGGAGGAACCTCACTTCCGGGCTGCTCTTCGGGTTGGGTGTCATCGCTTTTCTGGACGAGGTGGTTTTCCACCAGCTTTTGCATTGGCATCATTTCTACGACCGCGGCACCACAGCGGCCGGGCTCGTTTCGGACGGCCTGTTCCATGCCTTCAGCTGGTTCGCCACAATCGCCGGCTTGTTCCTGTTCGCTGATTTACGACGGCGGCACGAGCTGCGCCGCCGGCTGTGGGCGGGTGCAGGGCTCATCGGCGCCGGAGCATTCCAACTGTACGACGGCCTGGTCCAGCACAAATTGCTGGGCCTGCACCAGATCCGCTACAACGTGGACCTGCTGCCCTACGACGTCGGCTGGAATGTCACCGCAGTCTTGGTGATGCTGGCCGGCGCTATTCTGCTGTTCCGCGGCCGGCCGGCCCGGGACGGCCTGGAGCACGATGCATGACCACGGCGGCTTCCTGCTCGAAGCTGCGCTCTTCCTGCCGGCGCTGGTCGCAGTCGCCGCCTATCTCTTCTCGGCCGCTTCCCCGCGGATAGCCGGAGCGTGGCCGAAGCGCCGCTCGGCCTGTTTCATTCTCGGCATGATCACCGCCGCTTCAACCTTTGCTGGCCCCTTAGCGGCGCTCGGCCATCAGGATTTCACCGCGAACGTCGCCGCCCATGTGCTGGCCGGTATGGTGGCGCCGTTGTTCCTTGTGTTGTCCCGGCCGGTCACCTTGGCGTTGCGCACGCTTCAGGTGGTTCCGGCCCGGCGGCTGTCCGCGCTGCTCAAGAGCAAGCCCGCACGGGTTCTAACCGATCCATCAGTTGCCGCGATACTGAATGTGGGCGGCATGTGGGTGATGTACCGGACAGCCCTTTATCAGGGCATGCAGGACTCCGTTCTTATCCACTGGCTGGTCATGGGCCATGTGCTGGCTGCCGGATACCTTTTCACAGCAGCAATCGTGGGTCGGGATCCGGCTCCGCATCGTCCGAAGCATGGCTACCGGTGCACTGTGCTGGTCGTGACCATCGCTGCACACAACGTTTTGGCCAAGAGCTTGTACGCCATGCCGCCAGCCGGAGTCCCTACCGGCCAGGCAGAAACCGGAGGTCAACTCATGTACTACGCCGGGGGCGCCGTTGAACTCGCACTCATTATCTTGCTGTGGCACCAGTGGTACCGCACCGGCGCACGCAAGGTTCCCGCCGCCGTCGTACGCAGTTCCAGCACAGGACCGGCGGCATGACACCTGAGCGGCACAAGCCGCCGGAGCTTGCAGAGGACCGTTTTGTCGGCAGCAAGGATCTCACGCGGTGGAAGACACCGGTAGGACGGTTTTTCGCCCGCGCGATGGAAAGGGCCAGCCGCCTGCTCGGTCCGCACACCGCGCTGATGCTCACGCTCGCGGCCGGGGCCATCATTGCCACGGCGCTGACTGCTCTTTCGGCCGAAGTCTACGAAGCCGTTGCCGAATCCGACGGCGTCGCCGTGCTGGACCAACCACTATTGGACACTGCCGTGACTCTGCGGTCGCCGGAAGCCAACGCGGCGATGACGGCCTTCACGAATCTCGGCGGCGGCGTCGGCATGACGGTTCTTGCAGCTTTGGCGCTTCTCGCGCTGACGCTGCAGCGAAAGTCCTGGACACCGCTGGTTCTCACCGCTGCCGCTGCCGGCGGTTCCCTACTCATGACTATTGCCGGCAAGGAAGTCATCGGCCGCACCCGGCCGCCGCTTTCCTCGGCTGTGGCGCCCTTCGAGCATTCGCCGTCCTTTCCCAGCGGCCACTCGCTCAACTCGATCGTCATCGCCGGCGTCGTCGCCTACCTGTTGGTTCTGAGGCATAGCTCAAAGCATGCCCGTGTGCTGACTATCGCAGGTGCCGCGCTGTTCGCCGTCGCTATGGGGCTGAGCCGGGTCTTCCTGGGCCACCATTGGTTTACCGATGTCCTGGTCGCGTGGACGCTGGGCATTGCCTGGCTTGCCACCGTCATCACGATCCACCGGCTGTTCCTGACCGTCAGATACCGCAGGGCAGGTGGCCGTCGGCAGGCCAGGACCGGCAGGGGTGGAACTGGATCCGGCCCGGGGGTACCTTGGAAGCATCAGCCCGCCTACGTACGACGGGCGCGCCCGCTGGAGGACAGCAGCCATGACAACACCAGTATTTCCGCAGGAGAACGACCGCCGGCACAGTGAGGACGCGGTGGAAGGAGAGCTGGAGCAGATCCCTTACGTCTCCCATCCGCACTCGCAGGACGCTGCAGAGGGCCCCGATACCGACGACTAACGGCGGCTGATCAGTGCCTCAGCCGATAGGCCGATTCCCACTGTCCCCGTGACAGGTCCCACGGCCGGTGGGAGCATGGGGAACTATGGCACCGACGGAAACGAAGCACAGGAATCCGAGCGGCAAGACATTCTTCGGCCAGCCGCGCATGCCGGCCAATCTGGCCCTGCGAATTTTCGCCACCCAGATGGTGGCGCTGTTCCCCGCCGTCAAACCGATCAAGCCTCATGTCCGGAGTCACTAACCACCCAACGCGCACGCATACGCACACGACCCAGCGAGATTGGAGCAGCCCCATGGCAGAAGAAACCCTCGGCAGCCCGACGCCGGAATCCGGCGGGGACATCAACCGGGACCCGGAGGAATGGGTCACCGGCGATGAACCAATGACCGACGCCCAACGCAGCTATCTGGACACACTCGCCCGTGAGGCCGGAGAGGAACTGCCCGCCAACCTGACCAAGGCCGAAGCGTCGGAGCACATCGATCGGCTGCAGAAATCAAGCAACCGGCTCGCGAAGGATCAGTAATCAACGACCGGAGCCCGCACAATGGGGACCGCAACCAGGAGGACACCATGACGGAAGCCGAGTCCGGCAACGAACCCCGCGAGCACAGCGAAATGCCCGCCGAAGGCGAACGCCCCCAGCGGCCCACCGATTCCGGGCAGCACCCGCAGGCACCAGCCGAGGGGGCTGACGTCGAGCAAGGCCAGACGCCTGACGAGCCGGACGCGGACTCTGCAAAAGGCTGACGGACGGAGGATTCCTGAGCGAACCCGGGCGACTACATTCTTCTTAGTTTCCTGCTGCCGGGATTCTCTGCCCAGTACAAACCGGCCGCGACGAACAGCAGGCCCACAACGGCCGCTCCGACGAAACTGGCGTAAGCTCCCCACAGCACCGCCGTCGCTCCGCAAAGCACCAGCAGCCAGCCGGCTACGAGGGTGCGATGGGGAACGGCCGGAGCCGGAGCGAGGGACAGGGTTTGCACCAGGGCGGGATCATCCGCCCTGAGTTGCTGCTCAAGCAGGAACAGCTGCTGACGCTCGTAGTCAGAAAGCGCCATGGTCGTCTCCGACTTCTGCAAAGTCGAGACGTACGCATCGTTGCGTGTGGTACTTCATTGGCTTCTCTCCCATTAGAGGCCGATGACCAAGCTTTTGGTCGGAATAAGAGTACGAAAATTCGCCCCCCGGAGCAACGGGCACCGCCATGCGTCGAAGCCGCGTAACAAAACTCATTCCGGCCGGTCCCGGATGAGCCCTTGGCAGGCTTCTTGGGCCTGCCTAGGCTGGGAGTGCAGGCCCACCCGCAGACCACTCAGCCGAAGGAAAGAAGGCAGAACATGTCTGAAGAAAACCCGAATACCGAGGCCCCGGACAGCGCATCGGACGGGATAATTGGCAACCAGGACGACACCGAAGGCGGAGCCCGCCGGCTTGAGCAGGACGAGGACCGCGCGCACGGCGGAGATCCCGAGAAGGCGGAAGAGCTGGAAAAGAAAGCCTTCGGCGATACAGACAACGACGGCGACGGGGACGCGCCCTACGTGCAGTTCCCCGGCTAGCTGCAGCCGCCCGTCCTACGGGACATCCAGAACGGAAGCCGGGCCGATCCGCCGTCGTTGGTCGATCGGCCTGGCGGGGCAGTCGTAGCGTTCGACCATCAGATCCTTCGCCCAGGCCCGCAGCCACATTGCTTCCACAAGCGCATCGAGCAGATACACAGGGCTGATGCGCCCCGTCCCGCCATAGATCAGATCGACCGCTGCAAAAGTCCCCGCCGTTCCCACCCCGATGCGTCGAGCGGAGGCCAGTCCTTCCGGTGACGCCCGGCCGCGCAGCTGCGCATAGCCCGCGCCGACTGCCAGGCCGCCCACGCATTTGACCAGCCAGGCGTCTGCTTTAGGCCCTGACACCGCCTCAAAACTGCGGTAGTGCAGCAACGGCCAGAGACCTGCCGTCAAGTTGAACAGGCCATGGGCCACCGCCAGCCGGGATCTCTTCATGATGCACCTTTCGCCGGCCAGCAAGAAGTGATGGCAGCACTGTCAGCACTGCCATCACTTCCGAGCGGCTCCGCTTGTTCTTCGATGGGACTAGGTGTGCCGGACGGCTGAGCGGCTGCGGGTGAGCAGGACGCCGAGGGCTATCATGGCAACGCCCAGGACGAAGTGCAGCCAGTTGTCCGCGGTATTGACGGGGACGAAATTGGCTGCGGTTTCGTGTCCGATGATCAAGCCGTACAGCCACAGCACCAGGTAAACGGCCCCGCCCCAGATCAGGTAGTTGCGGGCGCCCGAAACAGTCTTCGCCATGGCAATGCCGGCGATGCCGAAGAGCAGGTGGACGATGTTATGGAGGATGGAGACCTGGAAAACGCCTAGCAGCATGGACTCCGATTCATGGCCGGCGAAGGACATCTGGTCGTAATTGGTCGTGACGCCGGGGATGAACCCCAGAATGCCGACCAACAGGAATACGGCCCCGACGGCCATGGCGGCCTTCTGCACATTGGTTTTCTCGTTGCCGCGGGCGTCGATGCGGCCTGATGAAGCGGTCATTGCGTCGTTCCAATCTGTCCTGTTGCGGTCCGGGTAGGCCGCAAATGATTGATTCACGCGGAGCTGGGCTCACTCCTAATGCTAAGGCAACTTAGTATTTTTGTGGAGGAACGACCATAACATTCAGGGCACGGATTTTTGTGGCATGCCCGGGCACGCCAAAGAAAGATGTAAGCCTATGCCCGTCGCCAGACCAGAACTTATGGATCGAAGTGGGTGGCGGGATCGCTTTGACCAGTTGATGTGACGATGCCGGCGGCTACGTCGCGGAGTTTGATGTTCCGGCTGCTCGAGGCAGACCGCAGGATCTCGAACGCCCTCTCCTGGCTGCAGCGGTTCTGCCCCATGATGATGCCGACGGCGAGGTCTATCGTCGTGCGGGACTGCATTGCCGCTTTTAGATGCGCCGCCGTTTCGGCCTGCTGGGTAAGGCGCACGGACAGGGACAAACCTTTGGAAGCCTGTCCGGCAAATGTCTCCGCTACCTTTATCGCCTCTTCATCGAAATTGTCGACTACATGCGAATACAGATTGAGCCCGGCATCTGCCTCCCCGTCCAGGGGTATGGGGACCGCCAGTACCGAGCGGATTCCGTGCTTCAGCACTGCGTCCGCATAGTCATGCCAACGATCGTCCGATTTAAGATCGGCTACATAGATGGTTTCCTTTTGCCTGGCGGCGCGCAGACACGGACCGTCTCCAAATTGATACTGGATTTCATCCATGTTCTTCGCGTGTTCACTGCTGCTGGCCACGGTTGCGGCCGATTTCCGCCGCAGGAGCGTAACACCGCAGAGGATCTCTGCTTCCGTTCCTGAAAGGCTCCTGGCGGCGAAACGAGCGAATTCGTTAAGGAACTGCCCTACATCTTCGCTGTCCAGCACCAGATCCTGAAGGTACTCATGGACGGAGACATCCTCAGCCCCGTTTCCCACGTTGTCTCCGTCCACCGCAGTCTCACCCTGCCAGTTGGCGCAGGACGTACTGCAGGATGCCGCCGTGCCGGTAGTAGTCGGCCTCACCTGGTGTATCAATGCGCAAGTCGGAGTCGAACTCTCTGGTCGTCCCGTCCTCGGCCGTGGCGGTCACCCGGACCGTCCTCGGCGTCGAGCCGTTGTTGAGCTCCGTGACTCCCTCGATGGCAAACGTCTCGGTGCCTGTCAGGCCCAGCGACTCAGCGGTCTCCCCCTTGGGGAACTGCAGCGGAAGCACGCCCATACCGATCAGGTTGGAACGGTGGATGCGCTCGAAGCTCTCGGCGATGACGGCCTTCACCCCCAGCAGCGCGGTGCCCTTGGCCGCCCAGTCGCGCGAAGAACCGGAACCGTATTCCTTGCCGGCCAGCACTATCAGCGGCGTACCGGCTGCCTGGTAGTTCATCGAGGCATCGTAAACAGAGGCCTGCGGCGCGCCGTCCTGGCTGAAGTCCCGGGTGAAGCCGCCCTCGACGCCGTCCAGCAGCTGGTTCTTGATGCGGATGTTGGCGAAGGTACCGCGGATCATCACCTCGTGGTTGCCGCGGCGGGAGCCGTAGGAATTGAAGTCCTTACGCTGCACGCCGTGCTCGAGCAGGTACTTGCCCGCCGGAGTATCCGATTTGAAGGACCCCGCGGGAGAGATATGGTCCGTGGTTACCGAATCGCCGAGTTTGAGCAGGACCCGAGCCCCGGCCACATCTTCCACCGGCTGAGGCTCCGCCTGCATGCCCTCGAAGTACGGCGGCTTGCGCACATAGGTGGACTGCTCGTCCCAGGCGAAGGTCGCGCCCTCCGGCGTCGGCAGGGAGCGCCAGCGTTCGTCGCCGTCGAAAATTGTGCTGTAGCTGGAGGTGAACATGTCCTCGTCGATCGAGGAATCGATAATGCGCTGGACCTCCAGCGGGTCAGGCCAGATGTCCTTGAGGAAAACATCATTGCCGTCCTCATCCTGGCCCAGCGGATCGTCCTCAAAGTCGAAGTCCATGGTTCCGGCCAGGGCGTAGGCGACCACCAGCGGCGGCGACGCCAGGTAGTTCATCTTCACATCCGGGTTGATCCGGCCTTCAAAGTTGCGGTTTCCGGACAGGACAGCGGAAACGGCCAGGTCATTGTCGGCGATGGCCTGCGAGATCTCCTCTTCCAGCGGGCCTGAGTTGCCGATGCAGGTGGTGCAGCCGTAGCCCACCAGATAGAAGCCCAGCTTCTCCAGGTACGGGGTCAGTCCGGATTTCTCGTAGTAGTCGGTGACCACCTTGGAGCCCGGCGCAACTGACGTTTTGACCCAGGGCTTGGAGGCCAGCCCCTTCTGCACGGCGTTCCGTGCCAGCACCGCGGCGGCAAGCATGACGGACGGATTCGAGGTGTTGGTGCAGGAGGTGATGGACGCGATGCTCACGGCTCCGTGGTCCAGTTCGAACCGGCGGCCGTCCGGCATCGACACCTCCACCGGATTGTGCGCGCAGCCCGAATCCGGGTCGGTCCGGGACACGGTCAGGTGCGGGGCGTTCTTGACCTTACTGCCGGCCTCCGTGTAGGTGGGCGGGTCCGATGCCGGGAAGGATTCCTCCACGGCCTCGTCCACGGTGGCGCCCTGGGCTTCCACGCTCTGGTGGACATAGTTTTCCAAGTCCCGGTGGAACTGGGCCTTGGCGTTGGTCAGCGACACCCGGTCCTGCGGGCGCTTGGGCCCGGCGATGGACGGCACCACGGTGGAGAGGTCCAGTTCCAGGTACTCCGAATACTTCACTTCCTTGGCCGGATCGTGCCACAGCCCCTGTTCCTTGGTGTAGGCCTCCACCAAAGCGACCTCATCGTCGGAGCGTCCGGTCAGCCGCAGGTACTCCAGCGTTACGTCGTCGATCGGGAAGATGGCGGCTGTTGAACCGAATTCGGGACTCATGTTGCCAATGGTGGCGCGGTTGGCCAGCGGCACGGCGGCCACGCCTTCGCCGTAGAACTCCACGAATTTCCCGACGACGCCGTGGTCGCGGAGCATCTCGGTGATGGTGAGGACCACGTCTGTGGCGGTGGCTCCGGCGGGAATCTCACCGGTCAGCTTGAAGCCGACAACCCGCGGAATCAGCATGGAGACGGGCTGTCCCAGCATGGCAGCTTCGGCCTCGATGCCGCCAACACCCCAGCCAAGCACGCCCAGGCCGTTGACCATAGTTGTGTGCGAGTCGGTGCCCACGCAGGTATCCGGGTAGGCGCGCAGCACGGTGCCGTTTCCAGTCTCTACCTCGCGGGTCATCACAGTGCGGGCCAGATACTCCAGGTTGACCTGGTGGACAATTCCCATCCCCGGCGGGACTACCTTGAAATCGTCGAAGGCCGTCTGGCCCCAGCGCAGGAACTGGTACCGCTCGCCGTTGCGCTCGTACTCAATCTCAATGTTGCGCTCCAGCGCATTGGCGTTGCCGAACACATCGATCTGGACCGAGTGGTCGATGACCAGTTCGGCCGGCGCCAATGGATTAACTTTCTTGGGGTCGCCGCCGAGCTCTTCCAGCGCCTCACGCATGGTCGCCAGGTCCACCACACAGGGAACGCCGGTGAAGTCCTGCATGATCACGCGCGCCGGGGTGAACTGGATCTCCGTGCTCGGCTCTGCTTCCGGATCCCACTGGGCCAGCGCCCGGACGTGGTCCGCGGTGATGTTGGCGCCATCCTCGGTCCGGAGGAGGTTCTCCAGCAGGACCTTGAGGCTGAACGGCAGCCGATCGGCGCCGTCCACGGCATTCAGCCGGAAGATTTCATAGTCGGTTCCGGCGGCGTTCAACGTGCCTTGTGCACCGAAAGTATTTACAGAAGTCATGGCCTAAATTCCCTTCGACAGCGATGGGCAGACTACAGCTAGGCTATGGCTCCTGCCCTGTTTTGTACACGGGGAAACGGAAGAGGACAAGGCCTGGCCGCTGCTGCTGCCCCGCCGGAAGCCGAAGGTGGGCCGGGTCGCGTTCCCGGCCCACCGACGTCGTACGTCTGCCCTTAGGCCAGATGCATGCCGCCAGTTACACCGATGATCTCGCCAGAGACGTAGCGGGCGTCGTTGGAGGCGAGGAAGACAAAGGCGCCGGCCACTTCGGCCGGCTGGCCGGCCCGCCCCAAGGGCGTGCTGTCGCCGAAGGAAGCCAGCTTCTTCGGCGTCGTCGTCGCGGGCTGCAGCGGCGTCCAGATAGGACCGGGCGCAACGGCATTGACCCGGATCCCCTTCTCCCCCAGCAGTTCGGCCAGGCTGAAAGTCAGGTTGTTGAGGGCTGCCTTCGTGGCCGCGTAGTCCATCAAGCTTGTGGAGGGATGGTGCCCCTGGATGGAGGTGGTGTTGATGATAACCGAGCCGGGCTTCAAATGCGGCAGCGCGGCCTGGATCATCCAGAACGTGCCGTAGACATTGGTTTCAAAAGTCCGGCGCAACTGGTCCGGCGTAATATCCCCGATGCCGTTGGGCTGGCCGAGGTGGTAGCCGGCGTTGTTGACCAGGATATCCAGGCCGCCCAGTTCGTCGATCGTCTCGGATACTGCGGACTTCGCATAGTCCTCGTCGCGCACGTCGCCCGGGACGCCCAGCGCCGTGCGACCTTCGGCCAGGATCAGATCCAGACAGTTCTGACCGTCCTCCTCCTCCTCGCGGAGATAGGAAATAGCGACGTCGGCGCCTTCCCGCGCGAACGCGAGGGCAACCGCGCGGCCGATGCCTGAGTCGCCGCCAGTGATCAGCGCCTTCTTGCCCATCAACCGGTCATTGCCCTTGTAGCTGTCTTCGCCGTGGTCGGGCCGCGGCTCCATCTCCTCGGTAAACCCCGGGTAATCCTGGGTCTCGGTGGACACATCCACGGCCGGCTCCCGCGGGTTTTCCTTGTCCAGCGTCTCTTGCGGCTCATTGCTCATGCGGTCCTCCTCGATGGGTACGCCTTCACGCTATAAGCCGACCCGTACCCCAGCAAGGCTTACGACGGCGGGAGGCACCGCCGTCGTACTCTTTGGGGTCTTGACGTGGCTTTGTATGGTGGGGACATGGCTGCTAATCGACCTATTGGATTCTGGCTCAGACTGGTTGACGGACTGATCAACGAGCAGTTCGACGCGACTGTGGAGGAGCACGGTGTGACCCGCCGGCAATGGCAGATCATGAACGTGTTGGCGGAGGCCCCCGCCACGGCGGCGGAGCTAAACGAATCGCTCAAGCCGTTCTTCACCCAGACCGCCGAAGAGTCCTCGGCCGAGCATCTGGACGAACTGCTGGAAAGCAATTGGATCACCGACGACGACGGCAAATACTCGCTGACCGAACTGGGACGCAAGAGTCTGACGCTGCTGGGCGACGTGGTGGACCGGAATCGGAAACAGGTCACCGAAGGCGTATCCGATCGGGAGTATGAGGCCACCCTTGACGTGCTGCAGCGGATGGCGCGGAACTTGGGGTGGGAAGGCTGAACTCCGGGCAATTCCGGGGTAGTCATGGCGGTGCGCCGCCGATAGGCTGGCAAGTGAGCAAACATTCCACAGACACTCGTCGAAGGATTGCTGATGGGCTTTGATCAATACCACGAGCCGCCAGAGGAACTCTCTGCCGAGACACGCACCTTTGCCCGGATGTGCGCCAACCTGACGGAGGAAGCCGAGGCCATCGGCTGGTACGAGCAGCGCATTTCCGTGGAGCCGGACGCCGCTGCCCGGAACATCATGAACAACTCCCTGACCGAGGAATACAAGCACTTCAGCATGGAGCTTGAGCATCTCTTCCGGGCCAAGCCCGTGTGGCGGGAGATTGCCCGCGGAGTCCTGTTCCAGGACGGCGATATTGTCGCGAACGGCGAAGCCGCCGAAAAGGCCGGCTCTGAAGGTAGCGGAGCCGGCGCTGCGCAGCCAACGACGGCGGCTGCGGATCCGTCCCTGGGAATCGGCAGTCTGAAGGAGTCACGACCATGACGATGAACCACCTCCTGCGTGAACACGCCCCGATTACCGACGGCGGTTGGCGGCTGCTCGACACCGAGGCCAAGCAGCGGCTGACCGTTGCCTTGGGCGCAAGGAAGCTTGTCGATTTCTCCGGTCCGCTCGGCTGGGACTATTCGGCCACGAACGTGGGGCGGACAGAGCCGTTGTCCGGAACCGATGACAACGGCATTACTGCTCGGCGACGTCGCGTTCTGCCGTTGGTCGAAATGCGCGCGGGATTCAGTGTCTCCCGCTCCGAACTATTGGATAATGACCGCGGTGCGGTGGACGTGGATCTGAGCAGCCTCCACGAGGCTGCCCATCGAGTAGCCAGCGCGGAGAACGTTGCGGTCTTCCACGGCTGGGAGCAGGCGGGCATCGAGGGGATTACCGAAGCCAGTCCGCATCCGCCGGTTCCCCGGGTTGAAGACTTCAACGATTATCCCAAGCGCATTGCTAAGGCTGTCGCGGTGCTGCTGAAGGCAGGCATCGGCGGCCCCTTCGGCCTCGCTCTCGGACCCGGACACTATACGGCTGTAGTTGAGACAGCTGAGCGCGGTGGCTACCTGCTGGCCGAGCATCTTAATCGGATCCTGGAAGGACCCATTGTGTGGGCACCCGGGGTTCGTGGTGCAGTGGTGATGAGCCTGCGCGGCGGCGACTTCCTGTTCGAGTCCGGGCAGGACCTCTCCGTAGGCTATGACCATCACGACGCCGATAACGTCCACCTCTATCTTGAGCAGTCCTTCAGTTTCAGGGTGGCGACGCCGGAAGCAGCCATCCACCTGAGGAGCGCAAACGACTAACTGCTTGCCTGCTAGTCAGGCTGCGGGGCGGTAGAGGAAGTCGATGCGGCCGAGCGCGTGCTCGAAGATTGACAGCGGCTCTGGCGTCTCGTCAGGTTGCTCGGTTGCCGGTGGTGTGCCGGGCAGTGCCGGTGCGGTAGATAGATAGGTGTGCCCGGTCGGGGTGGTGGTTTCCACCGTGTGCCGCGGTCCGGGGACGGCTTGGGCGTGCCAGCCGTCGGCTTCCTTCGCCTGGTTACACGCTTCACACAAACCTTGCCCGTTGACCTCGCTGGTCTGCCCGTTGTTGCGCCAGGGCACGACATGGTCGTGGTGGCGGATCGGTGCGTCGCACCAGGGTGTGCGGCAGAGCTGGTCCCTGGCCTGGATCATCCGCTGCATCCCGGCGGGCATCAACCTTGCCCGCGAATCCATTCCGAGCAGCTGCCCGGTGCCCGGCGCCGTGTAAAGCCGGCGCACCCACACTTCTACCTCGGCGTCTTCGCCGGAGGCTCTTCGCTTCGGACCGGGAGGCCCTGTCGCCGTACCAGCATTGCCCGTGTCGCCGTTGCCGAGTTCTGCATCAGCGCCCTGTATTGATTCGGCCGCTTCCGGCGGGCCTGAACCGGCAGCACCGTCCGTTTCCCTGCTTTCGGTTGTACCTGCAACGATCTTGTCCGCCTCGGCACTTTGTACCGGATTGCCAACCGCGAGGTGATCTGTGCTGCCGTTCCCGGCGTCTGTGGTGTCCGTTCCGGCGCTGCCGTTCACGTTCTCGGTGTCGGTGTCTTCGGTGCGGATCAGGTCGCGGGCCCATTGGGCGGGGACGATGCCGTACCCGGCCAGGTGCGCCGGCTCGGAATCGCCCTGGAACAGGGTGCGGTCGGTCATGACCAGCTGGACCTCGATCTTTGCCGGGTTCTCCGCGGGCTGGCCGGTGACGCGTTCGACGAAGATGTCGGCCATCAGCTGTCCCCGGGAGCGTTCGTCGCCCTGCGCCTTCAGCCGGTCGGCTTCCTTGGCCAGGGCCGCGAGGACGGCCACGCCCTGTGTCACCGGCACCAGGCAGCTCACCTGGGCCATGGTGTCCGGCGCCGGACGGCAGGAGACATGGCGTTCGGTTTCGGCTTTCGCGGCCCGCCGGACCACCGACAACGGGTCCAGCCGCAGCGCGGCCTGCTTCGCCATCGCCCCGATCTGTTTATCCCCGCACCCTTGCAGCGTCTTCGGATCAGCGCACAACTCCCGGTCGATGCGGGCGCGGTCTTCCACGCTCAGGCACGCGGTCTCGCGGACCAGGATGGTCGCCCGCCACTCGTTCAGCCGGCCCTCCGCCAACGCCCTATAGGCGTGCGGCATTTCCCTGATCAGCGTGGTCGCCATCCCCAGGTGCTTGCCGCCCCGGTTCGGCGAATCCTTCCTGGCCAGCCCGATCTCCTTCGCCAGGCCCCGGCCCCGCCGCTCCGCCGGAACCCCGGCCGCTGCCCTGGCCTCCCGCCGGGAAGCCACAAACGCCTCGGTCTCGCGGGCCTGCCCCGCAGCCGAGGCGGCCTTGAGTTCTTCCAGGGCGGCGATCCGGTCGATCCGTACGCCTTCGGAGACGTCGGGGTCCATGTTCGCCAGCTCCAGGATCATTGAGCGGACCAGGGCGGCACCCGGATCGCCGGGAACCGGCTTCACCGGATCCATCTCTGCTGGAACGATTGACTCGAACATACATTCGATTCTACCGTCATGTGATGGAACGCACAACAAAGACGGTCGGGGGTGGATAACCATCAACGCGATCAATGTCTCTCATTTGACGAAGACATTGGATTTAGAGAAGAGCCCATGAATGAATATGTCGAGGACCTGGCGCAGGTGGCGGCCCGGGCATCGAGCAGCTTCCACGTGGTAAGCGGGCAGTTCGACACCGTATTCAAAGGAGGGGCTCATTTGCTGGAGCCGGGTAACGCAGAGCAGGGCGGGGCACAGGCCCTTGACCTCGCGGCCGCGCAAGGCGGGTTTGTCGAACTGGAGTTCGCGGAGGCCGGCCGATACACATTCGTCAACCATGCCTTTGTGGATGCCGAGCACGACCCGATGGGGGGGCATTGAAGTGGTTGACTAGCGGGTCCCGCTGGTGTGTGCTGGCACTACCGGATCTAGGGGGAAGCCATGGATGCCAGCGACGAACTGATCGAATTGGAAGAGCGCGGTTGGATAGCCTTGTCGTCCGGCGGTCCGACCGCGGCCGAGTTCTACCAAGCGGTACTCGACGCGGAGGTGGTCATGCTTCTGCCCGGCGGGACGCGCCTGACGGACCGGAGCCTGACCATCGAGGCCATGAGCGGGGCGCCGTGGTCGGACTTCCGGCTCGAAGTCCCCCAGGTCTTGTGGCCCACTGCGGAGACAGGGGTCATAACCTACGGCGTTACCGCCCATCGCGACGGCCAGCCGGAATATTCGGCCCTGGTCAGCACCTTGTATGTCCGGCGCGAGGGCGGCTGGAAAGTGTCCTTTCACCAACAAACCCCGCGCTCATAAGCACGGGGTTTGGGGTGATTCGCACCGAAGCTGTTTAGCCTTCGCAGTCGCGGCAGTACAGTTCGCCGTTCTTTTCGCGGGCCACCTGGCTGCGGTGGCGGACCAGGAAGCAGGACGAGCAGGTGAATTCGTCTTCACGTGCCGGAACGACCTGGACAACAAGCTCTTCGCCGGAAAGATCGGCGCCGGGCAGATCAATGCCTTCGGCGGTATCCGAGTCCTCGACGTCAATGAGCGCGGTCTTTGCACCACCCGAGCGCTGCGCCTGCAGCGCTTCCAGAGACTCGTTGCTCTGGTCGTCGTCCTTGTTGCGGGGTGCGTCGTAATCGGTTGCCATGCGGGTTTAGTGCTCCTGATGGTATTGGGGTTTTGACCTATATGTGAGCGCCCATTTTAGCTGTTCGGGCGAAAATTTCAACATCGCCTGCACAACGAACTGAACGCCTAAATAATTCCCGGGCATTTACAGTGCCGTTCGGGGGCCTCCGGCAGCTCCCCTGAACCGCCGGGGACCAAGGTAGTGTATACCCTTACTTTCGGCCCAGCACGCTGTTAGGTTATAGGAACCTCCGCCACGGTCCTGATTCACGGACCAGCGGCGGCGGGGAACGATTCATTCCGGTGTCCACGACTCAGGAGGAAGCATGAACGACTCCCCCAAGCATGACGAGCTCCCCTTGCCCGACTATGACCACATCCCCCTCGGCACGTTGCCAACACGGATAACGGCGCTGGACGAGGAGGGTGTGAACACTTTGCTGGCCTACGAGCGCGAGCACGGCAACCGCCTGCCGGTCACCCAGGTCCTCGAACAACGGATCGAGGCATTGCGGAACGGCGCAGAACCCACTGGTTCCGTGGCGCAGGATCTGCCGGAAGTAACCCGGCACCAAACCGGGTCGCCCGTATCGCCGGCGACGTCCGGGCCACCCGTCAATCCCCCATCGCAGGGAGATCCATCCAATCCCGCGCAGCCTCGCTGACCAGCCCGGTACCTGAACTTTCCCAGCCGGTCAAGTAGCTGTCCGCCGGGGCGGGTGGACGGCTACTTGACCAACCACCGTCATTAGACAGGGAAGGCCAGCTGCCCGACGGCGGACCAGGCCGTCCCCGCCGCTACGGCACAGGAAGCCGCAATCACCAGGGCGAAACCGGCCAGCCACACACCGGAGGGCAGGCCCGTGCGCCGGGACAGAATGTAGGCATCGGAGTTGCCCAGAAGCTGGCGCCGGCGCGTGTGGACGCTCACGACGTTCAGCCAATCCCGAACCGCCCCGACCAGCAGCGCAATCCCGATGGCCAACGTCGCATGCCCGAGGAACACGGGCGGCGCGAAAAATACCATCAGCTCGGACACGATCGCCAGTCCAACGGCAATGACCGCCCCCTGGACGTTCCGGATGAACAGCAGCGTCACCAGCAGCAGAACCGCGCTCACGGACAGCGCCAGCGAGGACCAGCCGTTGAAAGCAGCCCACACCAGCGCGGCTCCGACGACGGCGGGAACCGGATAGCCCCAGAACCCCGTCCACGCCGCTGCGGCCTTCCCCGAGCCGCGGCTGATCATCGCCCCGGAATGGTCAAAGCGCAGGTGGATGCCCGTGACGATCCGCCCGGTGGTCAGCGCCGCAAACGCGTGTCCGAGCTCGTGGACCACGGTGACGAACAACCCGAAGTACCTCCACATGGGACGCGGCACGGAGAGCATCAAGGCCGCCAGCAGAATGAGAACCAGCTCTATCGCCGGCGCATCCAGCGCGGGGCCTTGTCGGAAGCCCGCGGCAATCCTGCCCCACCATTCGACGGCGAAATCCTGAACGTCCTGTACTGTGCTGGTCATCTCATCCTTGGTTCTCGAACTGCATCCGAAGCGGACTGTAGCAGGGCAAGCTGGACGATGTTCAGGAACAGCCAGGACACAACAACATGATTACGACGGCGGCACTGGAGCCCGGCAAGCCGGGCCGGCGACACCTGACTTGACACTTCAAGTGTTTTTCTGTCACTCTTTTATTGAAGCGTCAATCAATTGATGCTTATCGCTCGTTCCCGACGGCCGATACTTTGACCATAAGAAACGGTGAAAACATCATGAACAAATTCGCTTTGACTACTACCGCCCGCACTGTCCTGCGCGTTGTCCTCGGCTTCCTCTTTACCGCCCACGGCTGGCAGAAGTTCAACGAATGGACGATCGCCGGAACCCAGGCCTCCTTCGGCCAGATGGGCGTTCCCGCCGCCGAGATCGCAGCTCCGGTTGTCGCCACCCTCGAACTGGCGGGCGGCATCGCCCTGATCCTGGGCCTGCTGACCCGCCCGGTTGCCATCCTGCTGCTCGTAAACATGCTCGGTGCCTTGTTCCTCGTTCACGCCCCGGCCGGCGTGTTCGCCATGGACGGCGGCTACGAACTGGTGCTCCTCCTTGGCACCGCGGCCCTGACTCTTGCACTGGTGGGCCCCGGACGCGTTTCGGTGGATCACGCCCTCTTCGGCCGCAAGGACTCCAAGCTGAGCGTCCTCGCGTAACCAGCACCTAAGCTCAAGACCTCCGGACGCGTCCGCGGTTTCGGCTGGAATGGTGGCGCAACTGCCGCCATTCAGGCCAAGACCGCGGGCGCGTTCGCGTTCGTTCATGCGTGCAGTCGAGCGCGCTTAATCTACGGGGCCGTCCCAACGGACAATGTTGCCGATTAGGCGGGCTCCCTCTGCCACTTTGTGCGGCGTCAGTTTGCCGCCGGGCATCACATGGAGCACGTCGACACCGTGTCGAAGGACCAGGACGTCGGAAATGAGCCGGCGGTGGCAACGCCACCAGACAGTTTCGCTGCACATTACTGTTGTCGCCTGCGACCGCGCATAGTCCAGCAACCGCTCCAGGCCTGCGTCGAACTCAGGGGTCCGTGTGTATGCGGCATAGGCGCGGAAAGCGGCCACCTTCCACCAACTGTCGGGTTCAGGCTCGCCGGCCGGAATTCTTCGCCGGCCGCCCAACTGCTCCTCCCAGCGGTAGTCGATACCGGCGTCGGGAAGCCATTTGGTCAGAGCGTCCTTGCCCATGTCCGGGTGCTTGCGGCTGCCCGGAAAGCGCCGCACGTCAACGAGCGCTTCGACGCCTGCTCCGGCGAGCAGCCCGGCCAGTTCGTCCCGGCTGCTGGTGCCGTGGCCGACAGTGAAGATTCGCAAAACTGCACCGGACGCCATATCGACAGTCTGCTTGGCGCCGAGGCTCCTGTCCAACACTCCGGCCGGTTCCTCGGCGCGGCGGAAGGGCTGCGGGTGGCTGCAACGCGGCCACGATCCGGCTGCTTAAACAGAAACAGGACGGGAAATCCCGTCCTGTTTCCTGGCCCGTAAGCCTCAGATCCTTATTTAGAGGACCGTGATGTTTACTGCCTGGGGTCCCTTGGGGCCCTGCTCGGTTTCGAAGCTAACCTTCTGGTTCTCTTCGAGGGACCGGTAGCCACCCGAATTGATCGCAGAAAAGTGCGCGAAAACATCTGCGCTGCCGTCGTCGGGCTGGATGAATCCGAAGCCCTTTTCAGCGTTGAACCACTTGACGGTACCTGTTGCCATTTTTATGCATCCTTCTGTTTGAGACTGTTCCCGACCTTCGGGAAGCCCCAGTCGCGGTGTCCATTGTCCGCTTCTACAGAAAAAACGGCTAGCCCTTTGGGTTCGCCGTTCCAAGTACATGCGCAACACTACAACTGTGACCTAGTGTACACGGACTGGCCCGACACGGACATAGCCCCTGCTCAGCGGAAGTTTGCCTCGCCTACGAACGGCTGCAGGCGGGACTTCTGCTCCGGCGTAACACGCAGTAACCGTTGCTCCGCCTCGTTGAAGAACGCCAGTGTTGTCTCGGCCCGGACGCACTCGTCCTGCGTCACCGGGTCGCTAATGACATAGGCGATGGTCAGGCTGGCCGCCTTCAACGCGCTGACCCAGACCTCTACATGCGCCGGAATATTCCGGTAGTTCAGCGGCCGCACATACTTGACCCGATGCTCGGTCACCAGCGCCTGGGCCCCATCGGGCAGGTCGGAAAATACAGGCAGGTCCACATCCAGCCCCGGCCCGCCTGTCCCCGCCGGCGGGCCGAAAGCGTGGATGCGCGCCTCCTCGAGGATGCGCAGGATCTCCACATTGTTGATGTGCCCGTAGGCATCCATATCGCCCCAGCGCATGGGGACGTTACAGCTCAGCCGCTTCCCACCCGTTTCGGTGTCAGTCTTCATGATGTTCATTCTGCCGCCGCTGGACTTCCAGCAGGAACTTGATGCCGGCCTCGCTGGGCGACGGGGAACTGAGCAAATAATCTCCCTCTTCGAAAACGCCGAGGGTGCTCAGCATGAGGCGCGATTCGTTGTACAGGTACCGCCCATCATGCTCGGGGATAGCGGCGCCGTCCGGCATCCGGAACCCGACGCTCATCAACGTCTGCGATACGGCTTCACCAAGCATGTCGTAAGACGGCACGCGGTCCTCCAGCAGCCAAAGGACGAGGACCCTCCGGACCATTTTCTCCGCCGGAGTGCGCGGGTTCGCGAAACGGTCGGCGAGGTGGCTCCAGAGCCGCACGTCGTCGTCGTACGTCTTGCGTCCCGCGGGGGTCCGCAGCAGCTTTCCCTTGTATTTCCGCAGCAGGCCCCATTCCTGCAGCGCAGAACGCAAGTCCAAAACCGGCAGTGTCTGCGATTCCCGGTTGAACTTGCCGTACCAGCGCTTTTCCCAGGCAAGGCTGGCCATCACCTCGGCAACAATGGCGGGCTTGAGGTAACCATCCTTGGTCAGCTCGAGCCCGTCCGCGCCGACGCGCTGCAGCAGCCACTTTGCGGGAAGTACGACGGCGGCCATTTCCTCAGGCGTCGGCGTTGCGTCCCCGAGTTGGGGACTTAGCCGGGCGAGGCTCCGGTTGCATTTCTCCAGGTCGAATTCCTGCGGATCGAACTGTGCGGCAGGCTTGTTGGTAACCCAGGAGTACCACTTGGCCAGGCCGTCATGCTGTTCGTGGTTCGGGTCCAGCAGGATCTCGCACAGCTCCCGGTAGCCACCGATTCCGCCGGAGTCTTCGACCGGGCCGCGGTTGGCGCCCGCGATGCAGGTCAGCTGGCCCGCGGGCGCCACGGCATGGCCGCTGATGCTGATCTCGTGCAGCCAGCTATCGCCGAAGTCGTACTCGTAAACCAGCTCGGTGCTCTTGGAGCTGAACACATCCTCAAGGGTGAAGACCGCTGCCGGCTCGGTTTCCAGTTCGATGATCGTTTCCTCGTTGCTGGCGAACCGGCGCTCCTCGCCCGCGGCATTGGAACTTCGGAACATGTACAGATGCCGGTTGTCCCAGCCGAACGCCCGCTGGATGACCTTGTGCAGGTCCGTGAGCATGATCGCAGCAGGCACGCGCAGGTCGCGCCAGATCTCAGGTTCCGTGCCAGCAATAGTGATGTGCAGGTCGAGGGCTTTCTCGGCAGCTCGCATGATCGTCATTCTGCCAGCTTTGCCGCCGGTCCTGCCGCTAACGCGCGAAAGCGCGCGCCTGGCCGTAAATCTCTGCCAGGTCCGCCGCTTTTCCCGCCTCCAGCAGGCCTACCCAGGTGTCCAGCGCAGCGCGGGCCACGGCCCCGGAAATGTCGATGGCCAGCCGCAGTTCCATCTGGTCGGCCCGTTCGGGACCGAACTTTGCGCTCAGGGCAGCCATCAGGTCCTCGGTCCGTTCCACCGTCTGCCTCACCTGGGCCGAACGCAACGACGGTTCCTTGCGGATCAGTTGGCTGACCTGCAGCATCCGCTGGGCAGACGGGGAATCATTATCGGTGTAGGGCAGGACGGTCAGGGCGTAGAGCCGGTCTACCTCATCGCGGACATCGCCCAGCGGATCCACTGAGGGCAGACCTGCGGCAATGGCTTCATTAAAGTCCTGGTGGACCGGCAAAGCGGCTTCTTCCTTGGTGGCGAAATAGCGGAAGAAGGTCCGCGCCGAGACTCCGGCCGCCGCGGCAATATCGTCCACGGTAGTGCTGGCCACTCCGCCCTCCGCGAACAGCCGCAGTGCAGCATCGGTGATTTCCGCCCGCGTTTGCAGCCGCCGGCGCTCCCTCAAACCAGGTGAAACGGCAGCCGGATGGTCCGCCGTCGCCCGTGTTTCTGCGCTTTTGACCCTCATCCGCCTCTTTCGTCCCTTCCGGTGCCATCCCGGACTTCCCATGGCGCCGGCCGGTTTCTAGGATATCCCACGTTTGCCCACCTCCTGCCAATGTGGCAGTATCTGCCATAATGGCATGAAAGGGCATTATTCTCATGAAGCTTAACGTAGGCGACAGTCTTGTCTACCCGCCGCACGGCGCAGTGACCGTAACAGGCGTTACCAACCGCTCCTTTAACGAGTCCGACACCAAGTACGTGCAGTTCCGCGTCCACCACGATGGACTGATGATCGAGGTACCTGCCGCCAAGGCCAAGGACCTCGGCGCACGCCAGCCGATCGGCAAGAAGGGTGTGCAGAAGGTCATCAGCATCTTGCGCACCCCGGTCTCCACGGAGAAGGAGATCTGGTCCCGCCGTTTCAAGGCCAATCAGGAAAAAATCACCAACGGGGACGTTTACAAGATCAGCGAAGTTGTTCGTGATCTGACCCGCCGCTTGCAGTCCGGCGTAGCCCCTGCCGGCGAGAAGCGCCAGCTGGAACAGGCCCGCCGGATCCTCGTGTCCGAACTCGCCCTGTCCGAGAACACGGACGAAGCCGGCGCCGGCGCCATCATCGACGACGTCCTGCGCCCGGAAGACGTGGAAGAAACACCAACAACGACGCCGAAGCGCGTCAAAGCGGCAGCCAGCGCCTAGCGCGCAACTTGGCAGTACCGCCAGCGGAGCCGGAGCGATTCCGGCTCCGCTGTTGCATCCTCAGGAGCCGTTGATGATCCCGAGCTCGTGCAGCTGGGCGGCGATCCCGGCGCCGTCGGGCGCGTAGATCCAGTCGATGCCGGGCGTGGCGTTGGCCGGCTTGGCCTGCGAACGCCCACCGGCCAGCACAGCCTCGCTGACGGACAGCTGGCGGATGGCAATCGCCGCCACATGCTCCGGATAGCGCTGGGCGAAGCCTGCGTAGATGGCTTCGTCATGCTGGCCGTCGTCGCCAATGAGCAGCCACTTCACGTCGGGGAATTCTCGGGCCAGCCGCATCAGCTGGCTGGTCTTGTGCTCCATCCCGCTGCGGAACCACCGCTCGCGGGTCGGCCCCCAGTCTGTGAGCAACAGGGCGCCATCGGGGTACAGGTTCCGCGAGAGGAAGCGTGTGAGGGTCTGGGCTACGTTCCAGGCGCCGGTGGAGAGGTACAGCACCGGACTCCCTGGATGCTCCCGGGTGACGCGTTCGAGCATGACGGCCATGCCCGGCGTGGCATTGCGGGCGTGCTCGTCCAGGACAAAAGTGTTCCACGCTGCCAGGAACGGCCGCGGCAGCGCGGTGACCATCACCGTATCGTCAATGTCTGACAGGATGCCGAACTTGATGTCGGAGGGCACGATGTAGACCGCAGCCTCCACCGGGGTCGAGCCCTCGCAGCTGAGCGTCACGGTGGTCCAGCCTTCCGGCAGCTCTGCCGGCACATGCGAATCGACAACGCCGCCGCGGTCTGCCGTGACTTCATGCTCCACACCATTGATGCCGATGACGACCTTGGCGTTTGCGACGGGCGGACTGATGAAGTTGCGCCAGCCGCGGATGCCGTCCGCCAGAATCTGCGAGGCAACCTTCCCGTTTTCGAACGCGCCCTCCTTGGCCATCACTACGCGTCCGAGCACCCGGACCCAGCCATTGGTTCCGTAGCCGGTGAACGGCAGGACCGTGACATTATCGCCGCGCCCCCGAGCCTTGCGCTCACGCCAGCTTTGCCACTTGTCCTCGAGGCGCATCCCGATATGGGCGGCCTTCTCCTGGATGTCCTCGTTCTCTACGCTGGATGACATACGCACAGTTTGCCATGCTGGTCCCGCCCCGCGGAAAGATTGCCTGTACAAGGCCAGCTGGTGTGTATTTCCGGCCCGCACCGGCCAGGCAGCCGCTAAGCTGGCTTCATGGCCCAGGAACCGGTTGCTTCTTCACCTCTGAGTGTTCCCGAAGCCTTCCTGCTGCTCTGCCTACGGGACCAAGACGGCAAGGCAATGCTGGACGGATCTACCCTTAGCTATGGCCTGGGCGGAGCCATCCTCAGCGAACTGGCCCTGACCGGAGCCATCACCATCCAGGGCCGGAAGGTCGTTCCTACGCCCGGATATGACGACGACAGTTCAAGCGGTTATGGATCTTTCCTCCAGCTCATCGCCGACGCCCGCAGACCATTTAAGACCGATCACTGGGTGACGAAGTTCGCCAGCCGCTCCCCCAAGAAGCTGGTCGGCAACCTGCTCGCCGATCGGAACATTGTGGCTCGCGTAGAAGGCAGGATCCTGTGGATCTTTCCCACCGTCAAATACCCGGAAGTCGATCCGGTCCCGGAGCAGCAGCTGCGCGAACGGATTGGCAACGTCCTGTCCGGTCTCCGGCCCGACGGCTTCAGCGCCAGTGTCATCGCACTGGCGGATGCCACGAAGATCCTGGAGAAGTGTTTCGGACCGGTCTCTAAGGAACGGGTGAAGGAAATTACCGACGGCGACTGGGCCTCCAAGGCGGTCAGGGACGCCATCTCTTCGGCGATCATGGCTGCCACCACCGTAACTACCATGACCGCAGTGTCTTCAGCCGGATCGAACTAGTAGGCCGGTTCCAACGCGCAACTGCCGGCGTTGGCCTCAGGCGCGGTCCGCCACATCCTGGTGCCCGGATTCCCTGGCGCAGTGGGCACAGCAGTACATCCGCTCGCCCGCCTCGACACCGTGGCCCAGAATGCGGCAGCCGCAGTGCTCGCAGGTGGGAGCCAGAGCGTGGATGGCGCATTCGAAACTGTCGTAGGTGCCGGTTTTGTCGCCCTTGGTGATGGTGAAGGTCTTGTCGTACGAATTGCCGCAGGTATCGCAGGTTTCCATGAGCATGTCCTTTTGTGCGGTTGGCGCCGGGACCCGATGCCGCGGCACTGGTAATACTCAGCCTACTTATGGCCTACGCCGTTGGCCACCGTCTTCAAGGCGATTGTCCGCCGCCGGTGACCGATGGAACCGCTGCCAGGCAGCCGCCGTCGTTATTGCCGGCGGCAACTTTTCCATATGCTTCGCACCCCTGCAGCAGTAGAATTTAAGTGCTGGTACTCCGTCAGATACGCCCTACCAACAGCCGGGTATGCGCCCGGCGAAAAATTGTTACTCACAGTTTTGGGAGGAGAAATGACCACCGCTTCACCGTCTGCGCATCATGCACATGTCTCACGTGGAAATGTGCGAAACGCTGCGATGGGCTCGGGCATTGTTCTAATTGTTCTCGGCGTCCTGGGATTCATTCCAGGCATCACCATGGCTTATGACCAGCTGGCATTCGCCGCCGGTTCCGAGGCCATGCTCTTCAACGCATTCCAGATCTCCATGCTGCTGAACATCGTCTATATCGTGGTCGGTGCTGCGGGGTGGGCCATGAGCCGCACGGCCACCGGGGCCAAGGACTTCCTGCTTGGGGCAGGCGCCTTGTATCTGGCCATGTGGATCTATGGCCTGATCATCAACCTGGAGTCCGCGGCCAATTTCCTGTCCTTCAACATGGCTACCAACTGGCTGCACTTCATTGTCGGCGTGGTTCTGGCTGGACTGGGGGTTGCGTACATGGTCCGGCATCGTGGCGATACACGAATGAATACCTGACCGGTTTCCGGAAAGAAGGTGCCCTGTACACGAACCGTACAGGGCACCTTCATGTGCAGCTTCTTTTCGGCTCAGTCCGTCTCCGGGGTGGCCTCCAGATGCCCGGTGGGCAGATCCTCGTCGAGGGGCTGGTCGCTGTCTTTGTCCGTCTTGCCCGGCTCCGTTACGCCGAGAGCGTGCTCCCCGTCCCCCGATTCCTTCTGGATCTCTTCTTTTGATGCCATGACTTCCTCCTGGTGCCGCGCGTCTGGCTCCGGCTGGATCCATTCCGGCGGGCCATGACCGACGGCGGCCGGTACCTCCACATTAACAGCGTCCGCGCGGAAAAATAAGGGTAGGCAGGATGGGCGCTGTGCAGTATTCACAGGTCCGGACAGTAGCGGTTTTATGGCTTCCGCACGCCGGGGACTTCCGGCCATTCCTGAACGCCGGCTGGGAGATGGATTTGCCAGCGCCTGTTAGCGTCGGTGGTTAACTTCGTTGGAAAGGACTTTATGAGCAGCAAGAAGTGGCTTTTGGCCCTGGCCGTGGCGGGTTCGATTTCCGCCGTTACCGCCTGCAGTGCCCCGGCCGGAGAAGCCGGGAACAGCGCGAGCACCCAGCAGGAAGCACCGGCCCCGAGCGGCGGCGCCTCCGAAGGCGCAAATCCGGAGGCGCAGGAAATGCCCAAGCCGGACACCGAGGGCGTTCCCGATGTCGTGGCGGAAGTCAACGGCGAAAAGATCGCCAAGAAGGACTTTGTCGCCGCCTATGAAGGCCAGTTCCAGCAAATGGCCATGCAGTCGCAAATGAGCGGGCAGAAACTTGACCAGGACCAGCTCAAAAAGCAGACCGCCGATGGCATGATCAGTTCGGTCCTGCTCATCCAGGAAGCAGACAACCGCGGCCTTGAGGCATCCAAGAAGGAAGTGGATGCCACCTTGGACGAGCTGGTGAAGTCGAGCCAGCTCAAGAGCAAGGACGAGTTCCTGGCTGCCATGAAGGACCAGGGCATGGACGAGAAAACAGTCATGTCCGAAATCGAGAAGCAGGTAAGAGTGGAAGCGCTCGTTGCCGAAGAATCCGGGGACACCAAGCCCACGGAAGAAGAGCTGAAGAAGGCCTACGACCAGGCCAAGGCCCAGCAGGAGCAGATGAAGCAGCAGGGCGGCGAGGGCGGACAGAGCGCCGAGATTCCACCTTTTGAGGAAGCCAAGCCGGCTCTCGAAGAGCAGCTGAAGGGCCAGAAACAGGGCGAAGCAGCGCAGGCATTGGTCAAGGACCTGCGTGCGGATGCAGACGTAAAGATCCACCTGTAGCCCGCGTGCGGGACTGACTGCCGCGGCGCGGCAGTCAGTCCCGCACAGCCGTTTGCCGACCAGACTCCGGAGCATCAGGCTACACCGCCCGGGTTGAGGAAAACCTAGACCGAAATATCTCTGGACGCCCATCATCCGGCAACCGATACTGGCTGCATGTTAGTCATGGTTGGCTGCGGCCTTCTGGCGCTTGCCGGGCTGCTGATCATCGGAATATGGGGCGGCCATGCCCTCACTCCCCCTGCCCGGACCAATGGCGGCTTCCCCCTCTGGGAGGCCTTTCGCCGGACGCTCTGGTGGGCGAATGTGTCCTTGACTGCGGGCATCACCGCGGGAATCCTGCTCGCTGGAGCTGGAGGCCGGTTGGTCATGCGCCTGCTCGCTGCGACGTCACCGCAGGAACAGGGACGCCTGACCGAGGCCAATGAAACGATCGGCGAAATCACGCTCAACGGCACGATCGGCTTCATCGTCTTCGCCGGGCTGTTTGCCGGTTTGGCGACTGCCCTGCTTTATTCGGTTCTGCAGCGCTGGCTGCCTTCTGGCAGGCTGGGCGGAGCGGTCTTCGGATCTCTGCTGCTGGTGGGGCTGTCCGCCGTTGAACCACTCCGCGCAGGCAACCGCGACTTCCAGATTCTCGGACCGGGATGGCTGTCCGTCCTTGCCTTCGGCCCGCTCGCAGTTCTGCATGGCATGCTCGTGGCGGCCGCCGCAGGCCGGCTCAGCCGCGCCATCCCCTTGCTGCGCCGCACTCGCGACCTGTGGGCCTACGCGCCGCTGCTCGGCTCGCTCCTGTTGCTCTTACTGTCGGCCCCGGCCGCAGCGGGAGTCGTCATCGGTGCCATCATCCTGGCAGCCTTGGCGGGGACAGTGGTGCGGTGGGCCGCGCCAAACTGGGAGGCTCGCTGGCGCCAGACTTGGGTCACCGTCGCGGGGCGCGTTGTTATCACGGTGGCCGTTCTAGCTGCGGTGCCGGCCTTCACCCTGTCGGTATCCGAAATCCTCGCTGCACGCCACTGACGGGGATCACCCGGTCTGGTCCCGCCGACTCTTCTATGTCTGTCAAGCGCTCTTCAGGCACGGGCTCGCGGCGTTGAGCGTGCGGTGGACGCGTCGGGCTAGGTAGCGTTTGATGCATCGGCGGATTTCCCGGTCGGTGCGTCCTTCTGTTCGCCGTTTCTCCACGTATCTCCGGGTCTCCTCGTCGTGGGTCATCTTGGTGAGAGCGACCATGTGGAGAGCGCGGTTCAGGTTTCTGTCTCCGCCTCGGTTCAGGCGGTGCCGGACGGTGTTTCCTGAGGAAGCGGGGATAGGATTCACGCCGGCCAGGGAGGCGTAGGCCGCCTCGTTCCGAACCCGTCCCTGATGGGACCAGGCGGTGAGGCAGGTCGCTGCAGTGACGGACCCAAAGCCCTTTTCATGCAGCAGGGGTGCGGCCTCGCTGATCTGTACCAGCTCGGTCACTTGCTTGTCATTGGCTTTGAGCTGGTCATCGAGTTCGAGGACACGTTTGGCCAACCGCGTTGCCTCGGTCCGGGCGATGGTCAGGGACAGTTCCTCCTCTCGGGCGCGCCACCGCGACGCTTCAGCGATCTGAGCTGCTGAGAGTGCCCTGCGGGCGTCCAATCCCAGATCATTGGTGCGCAGCAGTGCGGTGAGCGAGTTGACCGAACGGGTGCGCTCGGCGCTCATGGCGTCGCGGGCCGTGACCAGGATCCGCAAGGCCTGGCGCACCCCCTCGTTGAGCCTCGGGCGGCATAGCTTCGCCTGTGGCAGCGGCAACGCGGCTGCGGCAATGTGGTGCGCATCGAGGGCATCGGATTTGCCGACGCCGTGGCGTTTCTTCGCGTCCATTCGCGGAGCCTCGGCCACCGGGTAACCCTCGGCGGCGACAGCGCCGGCCAGGACGGCTCCGTAAGATGCGGCGCCTTCGATCACCCACAGCGTGTCAGCGTCTGCGTCGGTGCGGCGGGCCACCCACGCGATGGCCCTGTTGATGCCGGCAGACGTCGTTGGGAAGTCTCGGGTATCGATCAGCTCGCCGGTCCTGGCTGCAAGGATCGCGTAGACGTGATTGCGGGCGTGGGTGTCGACGCCCACGACAAACGGGTAGGAATGCGCGACGATAGAAATGGCGGTCACGGCACCTTTCCTCAGTGATGGAGATGGTCAGGCCGCTGTCGGCCGGTACCAGTCCGGGTAGGAAACACATCGGAACAGCACTGTGACGGGTCACGCGCCTCAAGGCGGCGGACAATCTTCTGATCAAGCTACCGAGGTGGGCCGGACAGGTCCGGCCGGCCCGCGCCACGGATGGACAAGTCGGCGGCAAGACACTTCATGGTCAACGTACGCTCGAGTCACATCCATGGCCGGCGGAACGGCCAGTACCCATCCTGCCAGCCAGTCCCAGACCAGCTACAAGAAAGTCTCACAGTCGTACTTTAAATAACTCCGCCCTGCCGCGCTTCACGAGCGCTGCAGGGCGGAGCTATTCTGCTGGACCGGGCCCGCTCAGGCGCTGACGGCCTGCAGTTCGGTGCGGATGGCGGCGAAGCCCTTGGCCCACGGGACCAGCTGGTCAACCATGGGAGCCAATGTGCCGGCGTTCTGCTCGGTCGGCTTGAAGTCGGCGAAGTTTTCGAAGTCCGTGAAGAGCGAGAACATCACCTGGTTGCGGACGACGGCAATCTGCAGTTCGGCGAGCACGTTGCGCAGGTGCTCGGCTGAGCGGACGCCGCCCATGGAACCGTAGGAGACGATGCCGGCGGCCTTGTTGTTGAATTCCACATTCAAGAAGGACAGGGCGTTGGTCAGCGCCGGCCCAACCGTGTGGTTGTACTCGTTGGCAACGAAGATAAAACCGTCGAATTCGGCGATCTTCGCGGACCAGGCCTTAGTGTGCTCGTTCTGGTAGCTCTGGTACATGGCCGGGGCCGGCTCGTCCAGCAGCGGCAGATTGAAGTCGGCGATGTCCACGAGTTCGAATTCGGCGTCGGTGCGGCCGGCGGTCTGGGCCAGCACCCACTCGGCCACGGAGCCGTTCACGCGGCCCGGGCGGGTGCTTCCGGTGACGATGGCGATCCGGGGCAGACCTGCGGCGCGCTCGGCAGGAGCGGCCTCGGCTGCGGGAGCCGGAGCGGCCTCGGCTGCTATCGGGGCGGGAGTCTGCTCAACAGGGGTTTCGGCGGAGCGACGGCCATTGGACGAGCGGAAAAGGTTCTTGAACCAGGACATGATTACCTTCTGTCGGTTGGTTGATTCTTCAACTACCCTAGAGGCAGATTCATTGACATGTCAACAAGACGCAGGAAAGCGCCGCTCACGAGCCCGCGCATGGGATAGCCGGATGATCGGCAGTCTCGCGTCGAATAGGCGGGGTGAGCCAGGCTGCGTCAGGGTGCGAGCGAGCTGCCGGGCGGACGGACGTATTCGAAGATCACCGTGGTGTTGGTGCCGGCCACTTCGGGCCGAAGGCTCAGGTTGTTGGCCACGAGATCCCGCAGCGCCTCGGAATCGGCGACGGCGACATGGATCATGAAGTCCCGGTCCCCGGTGACAAAGAAGATGCTCTCGACGGCGGACAGGCCGGCCAGGTACTTTTCGAAACGGGTGAGGTTGGACCGCGCATCCGCCTGCAGTCGGATGGAGATGAGCGCCTGCAGCCCGCGCCCCACTGCGGCGGGGTCCACATCCGCGTGGAAGCCACGGATGATGCCCCGCTCCTGGAGCGAGCGGATCCGGCCGTGGCACGTGGAGGGCGCTATACCGGCGGCAGCGGCAATGGCGTTGTTGGGCGTGCGTGCGTCGGCCTGCAGCAACTGCACGATGATGCGGTCCGTTTCGTCCAAGACAGGATGCTGAACGTGTCGAACGTTGTTCGGCCGGCGAGTATAACTTCCGGCTTTTGTTGAATCACTCGGCATGAATCCAGCTTCCTGCAGAATCATTGTCGATTCAATTGCGACTTGTTTTTAGATTGTTCACACTGGAGTCAATGCCATGTGGCACGAGTCATAGTTTGAGGGAGAACAAAGTGTACTCACGCGCACAGTCGCCGCGCACCGCCGTCGTTGTCGGTGCTGGAATGGTTGGCCTGGCTACGGCTTGGCACCTGCAGGAACGCGGGATCGAGGTGACGATCCTTGATCGCTCCGGTGTAGCTGCCGGCGCTTCATGGGGCAACGCCGGATGGCTGACGCCCGGCATGGCCATGCCGCTGTCCGATCCGACCCTGTGGTCCTACGCCCCGAAGGCGCTGCTCGATTCGACCGCGCCGCTGCACATCCCGGCCCGGCTGGATCCGAAGCTCTGGGCGTTCCTGGCCCGCTTCGGCCTGCACGCCAACACGAAGGCATGGGCCAAGGCGATGGCCGCGCTGACCCCGATCGACCGCATGGCCCTGGACTCGTTCGACGAACTGACATCGAACGGCGTGGACGCGTGGACGCGGAAGGGCCCCTTTATCATCGGCTTCGAGCAGGAAAAGGAAAGCGGCCCGTTCATCCACGAGATCCAGCAGGTGGAGAAAGCAGGCCAGCGCGTGCCGCTCAAGCGCCTGGACAACCCCCAGGTCAAGGTGCCCCAGCTGTCTGCCGGAGTCTCCACGGTTTATGAGATGGAAGACCAGCGCTTCATGGAACCCGGCCCGTTCGTGCAGGCCCTGGCCGAAGCGGTAGAGGCACGCGGCGGCAAGATTCTGACCGGCGGGGAAGTCCGCTCGCTGCGCCACGGACCGCAGGGGATCTCCGTGGACAGGGCCGGGCAGGAACCCGTGAGCGCCGACGTCGTCGTGCTCGCGACCGGAGCCTGGCTGCCGGAACTGGCCAAGCCGCTCGGCGTCAAGACGCAGATCCAGGCCGGCCGCGGCTACTCGTTCAGTGTGGCCACCGATGATCCCGCCGAATTCCCCATCTACTTCCCCGCCCGCCGCGTGGCGTGCACGCCATACCAGGGCCGGCTGCGCATCGCCGGCACGATGGAATTCCGCGGCCCGGACGAACCGCTGCAGACCGGACGCATCGACGCCATCCTCGCCTCGGTACGGCCGCTGTTCACCAACATGGACCTGGAGAACCTCGAGGACATCTGGGTCGGCGCACGGCCGGTCACCCCGGACGGACTGCCCGTGGTCGGTGCCACGCGCTCCCCCGGGGTCTACGTCGCCGGGGGCCACGGCATGTGGGGCATCGTCCTGGGCCCGGCCACCGGCAAGCTGCTGGCCGAACAGATCACCACCGGGCATGTTCCGGACGAGATCCGGCCCTTCGATCCGCTCCGGTAACAACATCCGGTCCGGTGACAGCGCGGAAGGCCGGGTCTAGCATTGATGCCATACGGAAGGTGGCGTCATGGAGACACTGAGCATTCCCAACCTGAATGCGCGCACCATTGAAGGCCTCCGTGTGCTGGCCGCCTGCCATGGCCGCACACTGGAGACCGAGGCGCGCGCCATTCTCGAGCAGGCCGCCCGTGGCCTGACCGAAGCAGACGAATTCCTCGCCTCGATCGTCACCCACGACCAGCAGGCCCCTTGAAACAACTCTGCCCTGCCGCACATTGAAGTAGCGGCAGGGCAGAGTTGTTTTAGCAGGCTATATTTTGCCCGTGGGGTCAGCCGCCGAAGATCGGGGCGATGGCCTTGACCAGCTGCTGGACACCGAGGATGCCGAACAGCAGGGCACAGATGCCCAGGGCGATGTTGGTATGCAGCTTGTTGGCCCATTCCTTGGGCACGCGCTTGCCGTTGAGCAGGCCGAGCAGGGTCAGGGCCAGGAACGGCATGAACAGCGAACCGAGCACGCCGTAGGCGAGGATCAGGCCGATGGGCTTGCCGAGGATGAACAGCAGCATCGGCGGGAAGGTCAGCCAGAGCACGTAGAACTTGAAGTACTTGCCGCCCACGCGGGTGTCCGGGTGGCCGGATTCCTTCTTGCGCATGTGGCCCCAGAAGTCGGCGAACATGAGCGAGACACCGTTCCAGACGCCGATGATCGACGAGAACGAGGCGGCCCAGAAGCCGACCAGGAAGCCGGTGCCGACGACGTCGCCGTAACGTTCGTTGAGGACGCCGGCCAGTTCCAGCAGGCCTTCGTCGCCGCCGCTGATGGAGACTCCGGCGGAGCGGACGACCTCTGCCCCGACAATGAGCATGGCCAGCACGAAGACGCCGGTCATGATGTACGCGACCGAGTTGTCGATCCGCATGACGCGCATCCACTTGGGCGTGTACCAGCCCTTTTCACGAAGCCAGTAGCCATAAGCGGCCAGGGTGATGGTGCCGCCGACGCCGCCGGCGAGGGCCAGGGTGGACAGGAGGCCGCCCTCGGCCGGGATCGAGGGGATCAGGCCCGCGAGCATTTCGGGGATGTTGGGAACCGCGATGACTGCCAGCCCCACAACGGTCACGAACATGATGCCGACCAGCGCAGCGGTGATTTTCTCGAAGGTGGCGTACTTGCCGAACCAGACCATGGCGAAACCGGCCAGGCCCATCAGGATCGCCCAAACCCAGAGCGGGAACACCGGGAACAAGGCAGCCAGCGGCAGGGCAGCCGAGGACATCGCGGTGGCGCCGTAGACGAAGCCCCAAATGATGATGTAGGGACCGAAGTACCAAGTGGTCCAGCGGCCAAGGGTGCGCCAGCCTTCGAAGATGGTTTTGCCTGTGGCCAGCGTGTAACGGCCCGCGCCTTCAACCAGGACGATCTTCAGGATGACACCGACGATCACAGCCCAGAAGAGCTGGTAACCGAACTGGGAGCCGGCCACCAGGGTGGCGACCATATCCGCGGCACCGACACCGGTCGCCGCAACGACGAGCCCGGGGCCGACAATTTTCCATTTGGCAGGCTTTCCGCCGTCGTCGTCAATCCGGTCGGCGTGGTTCACCGCTCCGGTTGGCACGTTGTTGTCAGCTGACATCAGCCATTTTCCTATCCTTGGGGAGTTTCGTCCCGGGCTCTGGCGGTATGCCGGCCATCACGGGAACCCGTGTATTGTTTCACAACTTCCGACCGGGCAGTCAGTAATACGCAGCCAGCACGACGGCCGGCGCGATAGGCGGGGCCAATTTGTCGGCAAACGGATTCCATCCGGCCCTCGATAGGCGCAGTTCGCGTGCGCGCATTCTCCACCCGGAGAGGCTGATGCGGAAGATGTACTGTGCAGATTCCACGTTTAAGTCGCAAGATTTCCTCAGCCCCGACCAATTAGGGCACAAAAGTTTGACGCAAAGGTAAGCCTAAGTAAGGGTTACCTTTGTTCCTTTTCCCCGGCTACCTCAGGGAGTCTGCTGATGACTTTGCTGCCCCAAACGGAAGAGCGGGCCGACTTCGGCTCGCGGATTGAACTGGCCCTCGGCGCCAGCAACCAGCTCTTCAACACCCGCAATTCCCCGCGCTATGTGGCCGATGTGCTGCAGGCAGTCAATCTCGTTGCTACAAAGGTTTCCCGCGTCGACAGGCCGTTCACCGGAATCGCGCCGGCACAGCTGGCTCCCGTGGTGGAGGCCGTCGATCTGGAAGCCCCGCTGGCAGACACTGCCGCTGCGCTGGAAGAGCTCGAAGCCCTCTACCTTCGCGACGCCGTCTACTTCCACGACAGCAAGTACGCGGCCCACCTGAACTGCCCGGTGGTTATCCCCGCGCTCGTGGGTGAGGCCGTCCTCGCGGCGGTGAATTCCTCGCTGGACACCTGGGACCAGAGCGCCGGCGCCACACTGATGGAACGCCGCTTGATCGACTGGACTGCCGGCCGGTTGGCGCTGGGACCGGCGGCCGATGGCGTGTTCACCAGCGGCGGCACGCAGTCCAACTTGCAGGCCCTGCTGATCGCCCGCAACCATGCCGTCAGCCGGCTTCGGCAAGATCCGGCCCTTGCCTCCGAGCGCCTGCCCGGCCTGCTGGACAGGCTGCGGATTTTCGCCTCCGAGGCCAGCCATTTCAGCATCGAAAAGTCCGCCTCGCTCCTGGGTCTGGGGTACGACGGCGTCATCCAGGTTGGGTGCGACGCTCACCAGCGGATGGACCCGGCTGCCTTGAAAGAGGCGCTTGCGGCCAGCCGTGCCCGGGGCGAGGTCCCGCTGGCCATCGTGGCAACGGCGGGTACCACCGACTTCGGCAGTATCGATCCCCTCGCCGCCCTGTCAACGCTGGCAGAGGAGTTCGGCGCGTGGCTCCACGTCGACGCGGCCTATGGCGGCGGACTCCTCACCTCGCTGCGGCACAGGCACTTGCTGGACGGGATCGGGGCCGCGGACTCGGTCACGGTGGATTACCACAAGACCTTCTTCCAGCCGGTTAGCTCAAGCGCCATCCTTGTGCGCGACGGCGCCATGCTGGGGCACGTGGCCTACTACGCGGATTATCTGAACCCGCAGAGCGCGGCCGGCGCAGCGTCCCTCAATCAAGTGGACAAGAGTATCCAGACCACCCGCCGCTTCGACGCGCTCAAGCTCTGGCTGACCCTGCGCATCATGGGACCGGACGGTATCGGTGCCTTGCTGGATGAGTCGATCGACCTCGCCCGGCAGACCGGCGAACTGCTGGCACACGACCCGGACTTCGAGCTCGCCGCCCCTGCCCAGCTGAGCACCTTGGTCTTCCGCTACCTGCCGCAGGCTCCGGAAGGCCTCGACGGAGAAACGGCAGACGCCCTCAACCTCCACATCCGCCAGGCCATCTTCGC